>JAPPAP010000039.1 GCA_026705465.1 bacterium
AGGGTCAGATCGCTGCCCGGGTTGTATTCGTCCACCACGTAGGGACCGGCGCCCAAACCGGCGTCGGTTCGGAAGCCGTCGCTCCAATCCCGTCCTAGGTGGGCGGGCGGGAACGGGCCGGAGAACAGCAGAATGTACTCCACGAAAGGCTGGCCCTCCGGCCAGCTCAGCCGGACTGCCTTATCGTCCACCACTTCCAACTCGGCGCTGTCGAAGCCCGATGTGCTGGCGCAGTCGTCTTCGGGGTCGTTGCAGTTCTCGAAATAGAACACCATGTCGTCGGAGCTCACCGGGGTGCCGTCGCTCCAGGTGGCGTCGGCCCGCAGCCGGTACTCCACCACCAGGGGATCCTCGTTGATGATGGTGGGAAGGGATTCGCAGAAATACGGCTCGAAGGAGAAGTCGGGCATGGTGCGCACGCAGGTGGGCCACACCGCTCGGATCACCTGGCGGCCGGCCAGGAGGTTGTCGCCGGCGGTCAGGTTGTTGAAGTTGGTGAGCTCTTGCTCCAGCCCGATGACCACGCTGGTGGGCTTGTCGTCGGGGGTCGGGGCGGGGGCTTCGGTTGCTGCCGGAGCAGCCGTGGGCTCTTGGGCCAGGGGCTGCTGGGAGGCTGGAGTCGACGAGTCGTCGTTGCCGCAGGCGGTGGCCAGCAGTGCGAGTGCCAGCAGGATGACGAGCCCGCGCGTCCAGCGATTGGTATGGATCGGTCGCATTTCCCTCTTCACGTCGTGCCACGCTAGCGGGAAGGGCCAGGTTGAAGAACCTTCTTCACCAATTGTCGCCGGGGCCGATAGCATGAGGCCGAAGGGAACACATACGGGCGACCGGCGGTTGTAGTCTGCAACCGTTAGCCAAGGAGAGACCAGTGACATTGGAAACAGTCCGCAACCCAGCGGCCCTCATCGAGATCACCGAGTTGGTGGATCGGCTGCTGGACGCCATTGATGGAGAGCTCACCAGCCGCTCCCGGGTGGTAGACGGACTGTTGGACCTGCGTCTCGCTGCTACCGACCTCCCCGACGTGGTCGCCCAAGTCGACGATTGCCTCGCCACGCTTCCCGGCAGCACCACGGTGACGAACCGTTGGTGGATGGAGACGTTGGCCGACCTCCGCACCGCCGCTTCTAACTAGTTCACGGTTGGCGGCGGGCTTAGTAAGCCTTCAGGCGTCTGGCGGGTCCTGTCCGGGCTCAGCCCGCCGTCCTCCATGGAGTCCGGGCGGCGGGCGCCCAGAGCCCGGCCACCCCCCAGACGCCTGCATCTTTCCTCCATCCGCAGAGCCGTCTGCCTTTTCCTTTTGCGGTGCGGAGGATCGGCTGCACTCACGAAAAGAGGGGGGTACGCTCAGGGGGAGTTTCGGGAGGTGGCGAGATGACTGAATCCTCTACGGCGGTGGTGGGGACCAGGCTGCTTCGGAAGGAGGATCCCGAGCTGCTCACCGGGGAGGCCCGGTTTGTGGACGATCTCGACCTCACGGGGGCGCTTTGGGTGGCTTGCGTGCGGAGTCCTCATGCGCATGCCCGCATCAATTCGGTGGACTTGAGTGGCGCGCTAGCTGCCGACGGCGTGGTGGCCGCGTACTCGGGGGCTGATCTGGCTGAATCTTGGGGGCCGTTGCCGTGTGCTTGGCCGGTGACCGACGACATGAAGAACCCGGCTCATCTGCCTATCGCGGTGGACAAGGCCAACTACGTGGGCGACGTGGTGGCGGTGGTGCTGGCTGTTGATCGCTATGGGGCGGTCGATGCTGCTGGCCTGGTCGAGGTGGACTACGAGCCGCTCGACGCGGTGGTCGACCTCGAGGACGCCCTGGCCGACAGCACCGTCATCCACGAGGATCTCGGCACCAACGCCTCCTACACCTGGGAGCTGACTCCCGACGCCGACGCGGTGGAGGCCGCGTTCTCGGCGGCTGACCATGTGGTGTCGGAGCGCTACATCCAGCAACGGCTCATCCCCGCGGCCATGGAACCCCGAGGGGTGGTGGCGGTGCCCGCGCCCTTCGGGGGCGATATCACTATCTACTCGGCCACCCAGATCCCCCACATCCTCAAGGTCATGGTGGCCCTCACCCTGGGCCTGCCCGAGCAGAAGGTGCGGGTGGTGGCCCCGTCGGTGGGAGGCGGGTTCGGCTCCAAGCTGAACGTGTACGCCGAGGAGATCATGTGTACTGCGCTGGCGCTGCGCCATGGCGTACCGGTGCGCTGGACCGAGGGCCGCTCCGAGGCCGCCGGTTCCACCATCCAGGGCCGGGGCCAGATCCAAGACATCGAGCTGGCTGCCGACGCCGAGGGCCGCATCAGCGCAGTGCGGGTCAAGCTGGTGGCCGACATGGGGGCCTACCTCCAACTGGTCACCCCCGGAGTGCCGCTTTTGGGCGCCTTCTTGTACCACGGCTGCTACGACATCCCGAATTATTCCTTCGTGTGCACTGGCGTGTTCACCAACATGACCCCCACCGACGCCTACCGGGGGGCGGGCCGGCCCGAGGCCACTTACGCCATTGAGCGGGCCATGGACTCGCTGGCCGCGGCCGTGGGCGTGGATCCGGCCGAGATCAGGCGGCGCAACTTCATCGCCCCCGAGCAGTTCCCCTATTCGTCTGCCCCCGGGCTGGTGTTCGACAGCGGCAACTACCCCCAGGCCCTGGAACGGGCCCTGGAAGTAGTGGACTACGAGGGCTTGCGGGCCCAGCAGGCCGAGCGCCGGGCCGCGGGGGACACCCGCCATCTGGGCGTAGGCCTGTCAAGCTATGTGGAGATGTGCGGTTTGGCCCCGAGCCGGGTGCTGGCCTCGCTGAACTACGCCGCCGGCGGCTGGGAGTCGGCCACCGTGCGGGTGCTGCCCACCGCCAAGGTGCAAGTGGTGACCGGCACCTCGCCCCATGGCCAGGGCCACGAGACGTGCTGGTCGATGATCGTGGCCGACCAGCTGGGTGTCGATCCCGACGACGTGGAGGTGCTGCACTCTGATACCGCCATCTCCCCGCTGGGCTTGGACTCCTACGGTTCCCGGTCGCTGTCGGTGGGCGGCACCGCGGTGTATATGGCCGCCGACAAGGTCATAGACAAGGCCCGCCTCATCGCCGCCCACCAGATGGAGGCCAACGTGGAGGACTTGGAGTTCTCCGACGGCACGTTCCGGGTGAAGGGCCAGCCCGATGCCGAGATGCCGCTGGCCGCGGTGGCCTTCGAGGCGTTCACCGCCCACAACCTGCCCGATGGCATGGAGCCCAATCTGGAGGGCCACATGACCTGGGACCCGCCCAACTTCACCTTCCCGTTCGGGACCCACGTAGCGGTGGTGGAGGTGGACGCCGAGACTGGTGATGTGGAGATGCTGGACTACGTGGCGGTTGACGACTGCGGAAATCAGATCAACCCCATGGTGGTGGAAGGCCAGATCCACGGCGGCATCCTCCAGGGGGTGGCTCAGGCTCTTTGGGAGGAGGCCGCATTCGATGCCGAAGGCCAGCCCCGCAACGTCAGCTTTCTCGACTACTTGGTGCCCTCGCCGGCGGAGACCCCGTCGTTCCGCACCGACTCAACGGTGACCCCCAGCCCCACCAACCCCATGGGGGTAAAGGGAATTGGCGAGGCCGGCACCATCGCCTCCACGCCGGCGGTGATCAACGCCATTGCCGACGCGCTGTCCCCCCTGGGGATCAACGATGTTGAGATGCCGGCCACGCCCGAGCGGATCTGGGAATTGATCTCCGGGTCGTAGGGCAGGCATTTGGCCTACTTTCAACCGGGCGGCGGGTCCTGTCGCTCTACGGCGGCTTGGCGTGCTTCGCGTGCGCCAAGTCCGCCTCCGGCGCCACCCCCCGCCCTACCGGTGTTCCGATCCGCTAGTTGTTCTTGATAAAGCTATTGCGGCGTTGATGAGGCCGAGGTGGGAGTAGGCCTGGGGGTGGTTGCCCAGGAGGCGCTCGCTGGCCGGGTCGTATTGCTCAGGGAGCAGGCCAGTGGGTCCGCACAGGTCGAGGTAGCGATCGAACAGGGCCCGGGCGTCTTCTAGCTGGCCGATCAGAACGTAGGCCTCGATCAGCCACGACGCGCAGATCAGAAAGCCGCCCTCGGTGCCGGGCAGCCCGTCGTCGTGGCGGTAGCGATACACCGTCTGGCCGTCGCGCAGCTCGCTTTCCACTGCTTTGAGTGTGGACACGAACCGGGTGTCGGTGGGAGGCAATAGCCCGCTCAAACCGATCCACAGCAGGCTGGCATCGAGCTCATCCGATCCGTAGGCGGTGGTATAGGAGTGGCGGTGCTCGTTCCAGCCGTTCTCCACCACATCGGCGGCGATCTGGTGGCGCAGCGGGCGCCAGTAGGAGGCCAGCTCCGGGTCGAGGCGCTCGGCGATCTTGACGGCTCGGTCCACCGCCATCCAGCACATGACTTTGGAGTGGACGTGATGGCGGGGTGGGCGGCGCTCCTCCCAGATTCCGTGGTCGGGCTCTTGCCAGCGAGTCGCTACTGCGCCCACTACCGCCTTGACTACCTCCCAGTGCCGTTCGCTGAGGGTTATCTCGGCTTCGCACATCCGCCAGGCCAGATCCACCACTGGGCCGAACACGTCGAGCTGCACCTGGTGTTCGGCCGCGTTGCCGATCCGCACCGGGCGGCTGCCCGCGTAGCCGGCCAACTCGGGCAGCACAGCCTCGGGCAGGGCCTCGTCGCCCACCAGCGGGTACACCGGTCGAAGCTGCTCGGGGCTGGGGAGGTGCTCCACCCGGTCGAGGAGCCAGTCGAGCAGGTCGCTGGCCTCCTGGCTGCTGCCCAAGGCCAGCAGGGCTGCTGCGCTCATGCTGGCGTCGCGGGGCCAGCAGTAGCGGTAGTCCCAGTTGCGGACGCCGCCCAGTACCTCGGGCAGGCTGGTGGTGGCCGCGGCCAACATCGCGCCAGAGGGCTGGTGGCACAGGGCCTTGAGCACCAGCGCCGACCGCTCCACCTCCTCGGAGGCAACCGATGGGAGAGTCAGGCCCTTGGCCCAACTCTGCCAATGGGATGCGGTGACGTTGCGGCGGTCGGACTCCGTGAGGTCCGACCGATACGGGCGCCAGTGGACGCCGAGGCGCAGCACAATCTCCAGCGGCGTGCCGTCGAGCTGGACGTCGGCGATGGCCGTCTGGTGGGGGCCGTCGCCGATGATCTCCCAGCGCACCCCGGGCGACAGCAGGATCATGGTCTCGGCTGCTCCAACCACCTCTAGGCCGTTTTCAATGGCGTGCAGGCCGGTGGGGGCTCGTCCGAAGTCCAAGCGGGGAGCGAATTCGATGCGAATCCGGCCCGTGCCCACGATGGCCCGGATCAAATTGGTGCGCCCAGCCGGCTGGAAAGGGCGCTGGTCGGAGCAGTCCAGATAGTCGGTCACCGTCACGTCTGACCACCGCGTTTCGGTGATCATGGTGCCGTCCAGGTAGCGGTGGGAGATGGGCGGGCTGTCGTCATGGCGGCTGATGGAAAAGTGCCCTGCTCTGGCGCCCCCCAGCAGTTCGGCGAATACCGCCGGGGAGTCGGCCCGAGGGTGGCACATCCAATTCACCGATGCATCGGCGGTGACCAGCGCCACTGTCCGCTGGTCGCTGAGCAGGCTGTGGCGCTCGATGGGCAGGGCGTGTTCGCCAACCAGCCAGGCGCGCCGGCGCTCGGCCAATTGAGCCAGCATCTGGGCCACTGTCTGGGGGTCGTCCAATCGGGCGTGGGCCAAGGTGGGACCGGCGCCCACCTTCAGGCCGAAGTCGGGGCCGGCAAGACGAGCGAAGGCGTCCTCGTCGGTCACGTCGTCGCCCGCGAACATCACCGCCTCGGCCGACACGTCAGTTCTCAGCCGGTCGAGGGCATCACCCTTGTTGAGGCTGAGCACCGACAGCTCCACCACCATCTTCCCGGCTTTGACGTGTACGCCATCCCATCGGCCCGGCCCGTTCAGCACTTCGTCCACCGCCACGGCGGCGATCTCGGGGTCGGCCTTGCGGTAGTGGAAGGCCACTCCGGCCGGTTTGGGCTCGATGATGAATCCGTGGTCGCGCCGGGCGATGTCGTTCAGTGCCTCCAACACCCGGTCGCGCTGCTCCCTTTGCTCGGGGGACAGGTCGTTGGCGAAGCCCACGTCGAACTCGGTGCCGTGGCTGCCCACCAGGTGGATCTCCTCGGGCAAGCGGCTCAACGCGGCCAAGTCCCGCAAAGCCCGCCCCGAGATCACCGCCACGTGGGTGTCGGGCATGGCGGCCAACTGGCGCAGCGCGGCCACCGACTCCCGGAGGGGCCGGGCCTCGTCGGGGTTGTCGATGATGGGGGCCAGCGTGCCGTCGTAGTCGCAGGCCACCAGCAGCACTGGCACCCGGGCCAGCTCCCGCAACCGGGCGTCCACCTTCTGGGCGGACATCATCGGCCCATCCGGCATTGCTTCGGTCATGGACTGGCCTCGACGAGAGTTGGGAACCGCCCGGTCATTCGCAGGCCTCCAAGCGGGCCAAGAAGCGCTCGGCCCAGCGTTGGGCGGTATTGGACCGAACGAGTCGCCTCATGGTCCGCATGGCCGGCTCGGCTTCGGCATTGGGGCGGTGGGCCGCAGCCTCCATGGCGGACTTCAGCCCCTCAATGTCGTGGGGGTTGATCAACTCGGCGGTCCGCAGCTCTTGGGCTGCGCCGGTGAACTCCGACAGCACCAGCACCCCGGTGTTGTCGGGGCGACAGGCCACATATTCCTTGGCTACCAGGTTCATGCCGTCGCGCAACGGGGTCACCAGCATCACATCGGCGATGAGGTACATGGCCACCAACTCCTCGATGGGGTGGCTCTGGTGCAGGTAGTGGACCACCGGTCGGCCCATCACCCCGAAGTTCCCGTTGACGTCGCCCACCATCTGCTCTACCTCTCGGCGGACCTCGGCATAGCCGGTGACCTGGGAGCGGCTGGGCTCGGCGATCTGCACCAAGACGCAGTCGTCCACCGACAGCCGCCCCTCGGCCAACAGTTCCCGGAAGGCACGCAGCCGGACTTCGATGCCCTTGGTGTAGTCCAGGCGGTCGACTCCCAGCAGCACGGTGGCCGGCGAGCCCAGGGTCTGGCGGATCTCGGCCGCCCTTGTCCGTACCGCAGGATCGGCGGCCAATCCGGCGATGCGGTCGGTGTCGATGCCGATGGGGAAGGCACCCACTTGGGTGGCTCGGCCGTTGTGCTGGATCAATTTGCCGGTGGTCTTGGCGCCGGTGATGCGGGCCACCGCCCGGCAGAAATTGTCGGCGCCTAATGCCGTTTGCAGGCCGATCAGATCGGCGCCCAGCAGGCCGTTGATGATCTCGGCCCGCCACGGCATTCGGATGTAGAGCTCGCGGGCCGGGAAAGGAATGTGGAGGAAGAATCCGATTCGCAGGTCGGGCCGGGCCGCACGCAGCAGGCCGGGAACCAGCAACAGATGGTAGTCGTGGATCCACACGGTGGCGCCAGGGGTGGCCAGGTCGGCCACGGTGGCGGCGTAGCGCTGGTTGACGGTTCGGTAGGCGTCCCACCAGGTGCGGTGGTACTCGGGGGGCACGAGGGCATCGTGGAACAGGGGCCACAGGGTGGCGTTGGAAAACCCCTCATAGAAGAGTTGCAGCTCTCCCTGGCTGACGCCGACCGGGTGACACTGGAAGCCGTCGACTTCGAACGGCTCGGTTCCCGGACCAGGGACGCCGGTCCAGCCCGCCCACACCGCGTCGGGATTGCCCGACATCACCGGCCGCAGCGCCGACACCAGTCCACCCGGACTGGGCACCCACTTGGCCGTTTCGCCCTCCCACACCCGCCTGACCGGGAGCCGGTTGGCCGCGACGACGAAGCTCCACTTCTGGTCGCCAGCAGCCACGGGGCCAAAATATCGCGCTGTCAACCGACGGCAGGGGTTGTTATGCTGATTGGCGAGGTGGCCCCGGCCCGGTTGGGCCGAGTCCGGTTTTGAATCGCCGGGCCGGGGCCACTCTTTACGTTATCGGGTTATGGTGACGATTCATCTAAATGACTGAAACTTGGTGAAATCAGTCAATAACTAAGAGCTGGTCGGGGAGCTCGCGGTCGTCGGCGACGTCGATCACCACGCGGCTGAGAGTGCCGGTGAACGGGAATTGGCCGCTGTAGCGCGGACTAGGCGACGGCGCCTTGGTGAAGCCCACGCTGATGCCCACGGCGTGGATGTGGGTGTTGTGGGTGTAGGGCATGGGTACCGAGGCAACTTCTTCGCCATTTACCAGCAATCGTCCAGTGCCGGCGTAGCTGCTGGTGCGCTCGAAGGCGGCGGCCACCGTGACCGGTCCGGTGGGCAGTGCCTCTGAGGTTTCGGCGGTGTAGTGCTCCCAGGCCATGTTGTAGTCCCAAACCAGGCGGCCATCTTGGACGAAAAGCGCGAAGCCTGAGGCAACGTCGCCGCAGGCCACCAGGGTGCCGTCGTCGCCACCGGCCCGGTCGAGTTCCACGGTGATCGAATAAGACACGTTCTTGAGGTCGGGGCATCCGTCGCTGGGGATGTACGCCCCGTCGTAGTACGCGAATCGGGATCGGCCGGTGATGGGCCGGGGTTTGGGTACGTGGAACCGCTCCAGGATCCGGTCGTCCAAGGGCAATACCTGGTAGGCCCGGGCCGCCTCCCACCACCGGTCGATGAGGGCGGCCAGCCGCTCGGGCTCGTCGTCAGCCAGATCCCGGGCTTCGGAGAAGTCCTGATCGAGGTGGTAAAGCTCCCAGCGGTCGTCGTCGAAGTTCTCACCGGGAATGTGGCGGGTCACCGCCTTCCACCCATCGACCCACATGGCCCGGTGGCCGAACATCTCGTAGTACTGCTCGGCTTTGGCGCTGGGGGCGTCGGCGTCGGCGAAGGAATACGCCATGCTGATGCCCTCCATGGGCATCTGATCGACCCCGGCCACCTCGGCGGGTGGCTCCAGGCCGATCGCTTCCAACAGCGTGGGGGTGATGTCGCTCACGTGGTGGTACTGGGGGCGCACCGAGCCCTGGTCGGCGATCCCGTCGGCCCAGGAGATGATGAGTGGGTCGCGCACCCCGCCGGCATGGGTGTTCTGCTTGTACCACTTGAGCGGGGTGTTGCCGGCCATAGCCCACCCCATCGGGTACACCACCCAGGTGTTGGGCCCGCCGATCTCGTCGATGTCGGCCAACTGTTGGTCGATGGGCCGAGGGCCGAGGCCGTTGACGTAGCGCATGGCGTTCTCGTGGCCAGACGGGCCGCCCTCTTGGGTGGCCCCGTTGTCGGACAGCAGCACGAACACCGTGTTCTCGGCCTGGCCGATCTCCTGGAGCTTGGCGATGAGCCGGCCTAAGTGCTCGTCGGTGTGGGTGAGCATCCCGGCGTAGGCCTGCTGCATCCGGGCGGCCACCTTTTGTTCATCGGCGCTCAACTCGCTCCAGTCGGGAACGCCGGGGTTGAACGGGGGCAGTTCGGTGTCGGCCGGGACGATCCCGATTTCCTTCTGCCGGTGGTACCGCTCTTCTCGAATGGCGCCCCAGCCAGCGTCGTAGCGGCCGTTGTAGCGGTCGATGTAGGGCTTGGGGACGTGGATCGGGTAGTGGCCGGTGCCGAAGCACAGGTACAGGAAGAAGGGCCGCTCGGGCCACGCCGACGTCTGGGCGGTGATCATGGCGATGGACTGGTCCACCAAATCCTCGGTGACGTGGTATTCCGGTTGGTCGGGCCGGTCGATGTGGTGGTTGTCGGCCACCAGGTCGGGATCCCAGTGGTTGGTGGCACCGTCCAGGAAGCCGTAGTAGCGGTCGAAGCCCCGCTGGAGGGGCCACTGGTCGAAGGGGCCGGCAGGGGTGGTGTCTTCGATAGGGGCTAGGTGCCACTTGCCCACCGCAAAGGTGGAGTACCCCGCGGGGCGCAGAATCTCAGCCAGCGTGGCTGCCCGGTTGGTGATGCGCCCGGTGCAGCCGGGATAGCCGGTGTCCCAGTTGCTGACCACCGCCATGCCCACCGAGTGGTGGTTGCGCCCGGTGAGCAGGGACGCCCGGGTAGGGGAGCAGATGGAGGTGGTGTGGAAGTTGTTGTAGCGCAGGCCGGAGGCGGCGAGGGCGTCCATAGTCGGGGTGTCGATCTCGGAGCCGTAGCAGCCCAGGTCGGCGAAGCCGACGTCGTCTAGGACGACCATGACGATGTTGGGGCTGCCAGGGGGTGGGGTTACTGGATCGGGCCACCAGGGGGTGGAGTCGGCGACGGTGTTGCCGACTTTGCCGCCGTAGGGTTGTGAAGTCATGCGGTGTTGCTAGCACATCTTGATACCATCCACCGGCGGTTTGGCGGGTCCTGTCCGGGCTCAGCCCGCCGTCCTCCATGGAGTCCGGGCGGCGGGCGCCCAGAGCCCGGCCACCCCCCAAACCGCCCTACGAATCCGGCTACACCGGTTTGGGAAAGAGAGAAGGCCACCCCCCACCACGATCCATTTTGTGGCCCGCCGCCCCGCCTACGCTTTAGCTCCTCCTCTCTTTTGAGAGAGGGGAAGGGGAGGGGGGCGGAAGTAGGATTCTGCCGTGCCTGAGCGACTGCTGAACGAACGGTTGGTGGAGTTTGGGACGACGATTTTTGCTGAGATGTCGGCGCTGGCTTTGGCTACAGGGGCCATCAACCTGGGACAGGGGTTTCCGGACACCGATGGGCCCCAGGAGGTGGCTGATGCCGCGGTGGCGGCCATTCGTGCGGGGCACAACCAGTATCCGCCGGGGCTGGGCATCGCCGATCTGCGGCTGGCGGTGGCCGAGCACCAGAAGCGGTTCTACGACCTGGACTTCGATCCCGACACCGAGGTGCTCATCACCGCTGGGGCCACCGAGGCCATCGCCGCGGTCATGCTGTCGCTGCTGGAACCGGGGGACGAGGTGGTGCTGTTCGAGCCCTACTACGACTCTCACATAGCTGGCATCTCCATGGCCGGGGCCCAGCGTCGGTTGGTGACCCTGCGGCCTCCCCACTACCGGTTCGACCCCGACGAGCTAGCTGCGGCCATCGGCCCCCGCACCCGGATGATCGTGGTGAACTCGCCCCACAACCCCACCGGCAAGGTGTTTGACCGAGAGGAACTGGAGCTGATCGCCGAGCTGTGCCGCCGCCACGACCTGTTGGCGGTAACCGACGAGGTGTACGAGCACTTGGCCTACGACGGCGAGCACATCCCCATGGCCACGCTGCCGGGGATGCGGGAGCGCACGATCACCGTGTCGTCGGGGGGCAAAACGTTCTCGTTCACCGGGTGGAAGATCGGCTGGGTGTGCGCGGTGCCCGAGCTACGCGATGCGGTGACCACTGCCAAGCAGTTTTTGACCTTCGTGAACGGGGCGCCGTTCCAGCACGCCATCGCGGTGGGGCTGCGGCTGGGCGACGACTACTTCGGCGATCTGCGGGCCGGTCTGATGGCTCGGCGCGATCAGCTTACCGACGGGCTCGCCGCCGCCGGATTCGAGGTGTACCGCCCGGCGGGCACCTACTTCGTGACCGCCGATGTGCGGCCGCTGGGCTTCGACGACGGCATGGCCCTGTGTCGCAAGCTGCCCGAGCTGTGCGGCGTGGTCGCCGTGCCCAGCGTGGTGTTCTACGACAACGAGGATGAGGGGCGGCATCTGGTGCGGTTCGCCTTCTGCAAGCGCCCCGAGGTGCTGGATGAGGCGGTGGAGCGGTTGGCCAAGCTGGGGACCGGCTCATGAAGATCGCCGCCGTCCAGCACGACATCGTGTGGGAGGATCCCGAGGGCAATTTCGAGCGTCTGGTGCCCAAGGTGGCGCAGGCCGCGGCCGACGGCGCCCGATTGGTGGTTCTGGCCGAGATGTACTCCACCGGTTTCTCCATGGCCTCTGACCGGGTGGCCGAAGCCCCGGATGGGCCCAGCGTTGGTTTTCTGGCCGACCAGGCTGCCGCTCACGGCGTATGGGTGTGCGGGTCGGTGCCGGTGCGGGACCCGTCGAAAGCCGAGCTGCCCTTCAACCGATTCGTGCTGGCCGGCCCCGACGGAGTGGCCGGGGTCTACGACAAGATCCACCCGTTCTCCTACGGCGGTGAGCACGAGCACTACGCCGCGGGGGCCGAACGGCTGACCGTGGCTGTCGAGGGGGTGAGGATCACCCCGTTTGTGTGCTATGACCTGCGGTTTTCCGATGAGTTCTGGACGCTGGCCCACGACACCGACTGCTATGTGGTGGTAGCCAACTGGCCAGCGCCCCGCCGAGCCCACTGGTCGGCGCTGCTGATGTCCCGGGCCATCGAGAACCAGGCCTACGTGGTGGGGGTGAACCGGGTGGGCACCGGAGGGGGCATCGATTACCAGGGCGACTCGGTGGTCATCGACCCATTCGGGGTGGAGGTGGCCAGCGCCCCTGAGGGCGAAGAGGCCGTGCTGTACGCCGACATCGACCTCGCCCGGTTGGAACAGGTCCGGTCCCGCTATCCGTTCTTGAATGACCGGCGCTAATCCGGCGGTGCCCCAATCTCAGCCGTTGCTGACGTTCCGCTTCGTGGTGCTGTGCCTGTGCGGCGTGGCCTACTTCATGGCGCTGGGACTGGTGTATCCGGTGCTGCCCGGTTTCGTGGAGAACGACTTGGGCGGGGGACCGGTGGCGGTGGGTTTGGCCGTCGGCGGGTTCGGGCTGTCGGCCGCGGTGGCCCGTCCCCTCGTCGCCCCGCTGGGCGACTCCAAGGGCCGCCGCTTCGTGGTGTTGTGGGGGTGTGTGCTGGCCGGCCTCGGCATCCTCGGCAATCTGTGGGCCGTCAACGTGGCCGTGGCGGTCATGTTCCGGCTGGTCACCGGCTTGGGGGAGGCCTTCTATTTCGTGGGAATCGCCGCTGCTGCCCAAGACATGGCTCCCGAGCACCGTCGGGGGGAGGCAACCTCGTACTTCTCGGTCACGGTGTACTCGGGTTTGGCGGTCGGCCCGATCATTGGAGAGCGATTGGCGGCCGCGGTCAACGCCGATGCGGTGTGGATTCTGGGTGGCGCCATGATGGCGCTTGCCACTGCACTGAGCGCAATCTCGATGCCCGGCCGTCCCGCCGATGCTCCCACGGGGTGGCCGACCTCGTTCATCCACTGGCCGGCAACCCGCCCGGCCCTGCTGCTGGGGCTGGGACTGCTCGGCTACTCCGGCTTCTTGGCCTTCATCAAGCTGCATGTAGACGACATCGGCTTTGAGCACTCCGGAGCGGTGTTCGCCACCTTCGCCGTCATGGTCATCAGCTTGCGCATCCTGCTGGCCCGCCTGCCCGACCGGCTGGGACCACAGCGCACCAGCACCATGTCGTACGTGTGCTCAGCCACCGGCCTGTGGATCATCGCATTCTGGTCGCAGATCCCCGGCGTGTTCGTCGGCACCGCAATCTTGGCCATGGGCCAGACGTTCCTGTTCCCTGCGCTGTTCGTCATGGCCGTGCAGTCGGCACCGGCCAACAAGCGCAGTCAGGCCATCGGAACCTTCAGCATCGCCTTCGACCTAGCCGTGGGGCTCGGTGGACTGATCCTGGGCGGCGTGGTGGAGGTGTCGTCGTACTCGATGGCCTTCTTCGCTGGTGGGTCGCTGTCGCTATTAGGACTGGTGGTGAGCCGCACCCTGGTCCGTCCGCAGCTGAGAGTTGCCTATTGACACACAGGGCTGGGCGTAGGAGAGTTGGCCCCTTCCCCCTGAACTTCCCCTTTCTCGCGCGCGACGCGCCTCCGATGATCCGAAGGGAAGTTCAATGCGAGGCTCATTGCTGCTGGCCACGGCGGCTGTCTGTCTCCTTGCCATGTCCGGCTCAGAAACGGCCGTCGGATGGCAAATGTCTGACGAAGGCACCTCGGTTGAGATCGACAACGGTGAGGTGCAGATCGGGGTATGGATCGAGGTTGAGATTGCTGGCGCGTCAGAGCCCGACGCAGCGCCCACCAACCCATCGGGCCCGCCCTGTTATTTCCAGCAGGGCACCTACACCGAGCTGAAAGCTTGGCTGGAAAACGACTTTGTCATCGCCCCCGATCCCGATGAGGTGTACATCTTCAAGCTCTGCAGGACCGAGGAAAGGGTTGAGCTCATCACCTTTTGGGTGTACCAACCCTCGCCTCCGCCAGAGCCTCCGCCACCCACGATGAAGGAAACCACCCGGCTGCGCAACGAGGCCTGGGGTCGGCTGGCCATCCCCGAGCCGACCACGATGACGGCACCGGCCGAGATCGCCATTGTCCAGCTCCCCACCTATGTGTGGGTGTCGGCCGCCGATCGCACGCCGGTGTCTGAGACGGTGACCACCACGCTGGATGGCCATGAGCTGAGCCTCACCGCCACCGCCTCTCCTCGTCGGCTGGGCTTTCTGCGAGTTGACATGGGAGACGGAAACACGCTGTGGTGCGACGCCGACGAAGTGGTGGCCTTCAACCACTCCCGGGATCCGCTGGACCAGCCTTCCAACTGCTTCCACTACTACCGCTACTCGTCGGTGGACCAACCCGACCTCCGCTACCGAGTGGCGCTCGCCGCCTACTGGGATGTCTCAGTGGTATGCGTGTTTAACGGCGGCCCTTGCACCAACCCGCCCCCCGCCGTCCCTACCCAAGTGCGTACCGCTCCGCCTCGCCCTATCGCTGTGGCCGAGATCCAAGCCCTCGGTCGCTTCGACGAGGCCGGCTGACCCAGTCGCCGAACCCCCTGGCGACCTGCCGGGCTGTCACCGCCGAACCATGGAAAACCAGGTGACAGCCCGGCAGGAGGGGGGTAAGATAATCAACCCACTCGACGCGGGGTGGAGCAGTCTGGTAGCTCGTCGGGCTCATAACCCGAAGGTCGCGGGTTCAAATCCCGCCCCCGCCACTAAGGTCATTCAGTGGACCATGACGGAGCTGTCTACAACGGCGACTTCTGCTTGGACAATGGGCTGGTGGGTGAGGCGCTGACCATCCCGTCGGCCAATCCCAAGAACTTCTACCAGGCCATTTCCGACACGGCGGCGATGCCGCGCCTCGACCTTTGGGCCAAGCTTTTTGTGCCTGATGGGGATGGGCCGTTCCCGGTGGTGATCGTCGTTCCCGGCAGCCTGGGGCTCCAGTCTCACCACCTGGCCCACGCATCGACGATCGCCGATGCGGGCATCGCAGCATGCGCCATCGATCCTTTCGGCCCTCGGAATGTCGTTTCCACGGTGGACAACCAGATCCAGTACTCGTTTGCGGCCAGCGCCTGGGATGTTCTGGCCACTGCTGAGCTTCTGGCGACCCGACCCGAAATCGACGCTTCACGGATCGGCGCACAAGGGCACAGCCGTGGCGGTTCCGCGGTGCTGAGCGCCGCATCGGTGCATCTGGCCGCGGCATCCGACGCCCCGAAGCTCGCCGGGGTGTACGCCGCCTACCCTTGGTGCGGCCACCAGTTCCTCAATCCCGCCGTCGGGGGCACCCGGGTCCGCGCCATCATCGGCGATCTGGATGACTGGTGCTCACCTACTCAGGTCCAGGCCCACATACACGCCATCCGAGTCGCAGGCGGCGACGCCTCTGTGCGAATCGTGCCGAACGCCCACCACAGCTTCGACCGCACAACCCCCCTGGAGCACGAACCCGATGCCGCCGTGGCTCCCAATGCACCTACTGTCTATATCGCCGACAACGGCGCCTTCATCCTCCCCACCTCGGATGTGCCCGACCCGGCCCTCGTCGACCTCGACGGCTTCCTTTATGCCGCCAAAGCTGGCTTCGGAGTCCGCGGTGCCCACATCGCCGGCACCCCCGACCTCGCCCCCCTCTTCGCCGAAGACATGATGACCTTCTGGACCAGCATAATGACCCCGAGCACGCCATAGGCCTGCTACCAGAGTTCGTCGAGGTATTGGGTGGTGCCGGGGATGGTGGGGAGGAAGGGGGCGACGAGCTCGAGGCGGGCGCCGCGGGCGGCGACGTCGTCGGCGAGAGTGGCGAAAGAGTCCCAGCAATCTTCGGGGTCTTGGTCGCAGAAGTAGAGGCGTAGCACTTCGGGGTGCTCGCCGGTTAGGGGAGGTAGGCCGCCTTCCTTTGCCACTTGCACGAAGTCGATGATCTGGCCGATGGGGCTGTCCTCGGCGAGGAGTTCGGGGTCGCGATCGGCGCGCAGGGCTGAGGCGGCAGCAAGCACAGAGTCGGTGCTGTCGCCTCGAATCCAGGCCACCACCATGCCCGCATAGGGATGGTCGAGGGCGATCTCGGGCGGGATGGGGGCGGGTCCCCGGCCCGCCGAGCCAACAAGGTCGTAGGCGGCGGTGCTGATGTGGTCGCGGTTGGGGTTCATACGCCCAGAGGCGAACAGGTCGGGGCCGACTGCAAACGAGTAGCCGAAGGTGTCGGCGTCACGCCCCTCCTCCATCCAATAGAGGGCGATGAACGAGCCGTTGTCCATCGGATCGGCCACCGCGCCATCGGCGGGGAAGCGCAGATCCTTGAGTCGCCTCGTGGCCACGTAGCGCCGATAGGCGAAGCAACCGGGAGCGGCGGTCATGGCCGCGTAGGCATGGTCGTGCTCGTACCAGCGGTTGTACTCGTGCAACCCATCGCCGCGGTGTGGTTCGATGAAGGTGATCATCGAGTGGCCGAGATGGATCTGGCTGCCTACTGCCAGGGGTTGATCAGACATGTCGCGTCCTCCTGTGATGCCGAATGATAGGAGCAAGGCTGGGTTGCTTCTGTGGTGGAAGTCGTCAGTCGCCGAAATGTCGGGTTTGTCTCGATGGGGGCCGTTGTAGGGTTCTGCGGTGTCTTCTGTCAGTCCGTGGCTACTCGAAGACGGCGTACTTCATCTGAACCACGGGTCGTTTGGGGCAACGCCAGCTCCGGTTTTGGAGGCACAGGAGCGGATTCGCCAGCGCTTTGAGGCCAACCCCACCAAGTACTTCGTGGGCGGCGAGTACCAGCATGAGCTGGATGCTGCCCGCCGAGTGGTGGCCGATTTCGTGGGGGCTGATGAGGCGGGGCTGGTGTTCGTGAACAATGCCACCACCGGGGTGAACGCCGTCTTTCGGTCGCTTGAGCCCAGCCTTGCCCCGGGCGACGAGATCCTGGTGGCCGACCACGAGTACAACGCCTGCGTGAACGCGGCGCTGGTCTCGGCGGCGAGGGCTGACGCCCGTGTCGTTACAGCGCAGGTTCCGTTTCCGCTGGAGTCTCCCCAGCAGGTGGTTGACGCTGTGCTTGGGGCTGTCACCGAGCGCACCCGGGTCATGATGATCGATTCTGTGACCTCCGCGACGGGGCTGGTGATGCCGGTTGCCGAACTCGCCTCCGCCCTTGAGCCCGAAGTGGCGCTGCTGGTGGACGCCGCCCATGGCCCCGGCATGTTGGACTTCGACGTTTCTGCGCTGGGGGCCTCCTATGTGACGGCCAACTGCCACAAGTGGATGTGCGCCGCCAAGGGCGCGGCATTCTTGTGGGTGCGAGAAGACCGCCGCGAGGGCATGTACCCCTCAGTGATCAGCCACGGCTACAACGATGCCTGGCCGTCCAGCGACAGCCACTTCCACGCCCAGTTCGACTGGACCGGAACGCAGGACCCGAGCGCCTGGCTCACCGTCCCCGTCGCTCTCGACACGGTGGCGGCAATGCATCCCGACGGCTGGCCCGGAGTCCGAGCTGCTACCCGGGCGCTGTGCTTGACGGGCCGAAAGATCCTGCTCAACGCCCTGGGTATCGATCCGCCGGCACCCGAGGACATGATCGGCTCCATCGCCTCGGTGCCCGTGCCTCCCGCCGACAACTCCGGCTCGGAGATATTCGATCCGCTCATGGCCGCGCTGGCCGACAACCACAACATCCAGGTGCCGGTGTTCACCTGGCCCGAACCCCCGGACCGCCTGCTCCGCATCTCCGCCCACCTCTACAACGAGGAGTGGCACTACCAGCGCCTAGCCGACGCCCTCCTCACCGAACTCGGTAGCTAACTCAACTCGGAAAGGCAAGCCACAAGACCGACAGCAGGACCCAGGAGGAGACCACCAGCCAATAGGTAACCGGTTGGTCGCGGCGGGTGACGCGTTGGACGAAGCTGCTCTCCCCGGTGGCGATATCAAATGCGGCCCAGGCCAAGAACAGCACGGCGAAGAGCCAGATCTGCTCGGTTAGCGCAAATGCCCACAAAGCGGCAACGGCGATCCATGTGGGCCACAACCGGAGGGATCTGGTTTGAGTTGGCCGTGCAGAAATCGGGATCACTGGATCGCCTCCGTGTGGACAGCTGGCGGCTCGATGGCGTTGATCCGCCAGTTGAGGTAGTGGCCGAAGTCGGCCACTACCCGCTCCGCGTGAACAAGAAGTCCAGGCTCAAAGTCGCCGATGGCACCACGCTGGCCCCTCTCGCAGATCGCCTTGTCCTCGGGCAGGAAATCCGGGAGGGAGTAGACCGCTGCGTTGCTGGCCAATTGGCTGGTCCAGCGCCTGAACCGGCCACTACTGCTGTCTTTGGGGCCTGCGGCGAATGCCCCGCCAGTTCGGACTGTGCAGCGCTGAGTGTCGATCGGGTGAACCGTCTGCCAATAGAAGCCGCTGGCATTGAATACGCCTACGAAGTTGGGTGGCAGGCTGATCAGCAGGTAGTCGTCCTGGTTTTCCACCTTGCCGCCGGTGGCAGTAGCCCTGGCCGAGCCTGCGATGTAGTAGGCGTCTTTGGTCGGCGTGTAGGGATCGAGCGTCTTGGGGTGCACCTGGAACAAGTGGTAGCTCTCCATTGCATTCACAATCGCCAGCTTCCAGTTGCATTCCCACACCTGGGTGTCCTGCTGATCTGAACGGTGGGCCATTTGGTCGATCCCGTGTGCGACCGCGTGGGGCTCGATGGCTGCGAAACGCTTGGTAAGCGGCTCAACATCAGGATTGAGGCTCACAAACACCAAGCCGTGCCAAGACTCGACTCGGTAATTCGGCAAACAGTGCGCAGCCTTGTCGATGGCGTCCTTGGGCGTGAACGGAACCGACAACAGCCGGCCGTCGTCGTTGTAGGTCCAAGCATGGTATGGGCATTGGATTCGCTTGGCGTTTGACGGCCGATCAACGAGCAGGGTTCCCCGGTGAGCGCAGAGATTCGACATCGCCGCCAATTCCCCCTGCTGATTGCGCCTCAGCAGGACTGGCTGGCTGCCGATGATGACCGGAAGCTGATCGCCGTGAGCGCTTACGTGATCCTCGGTGGTGACGAACACCCAATCTCCGTGCCAGATGCCGTCCATCTCGGCCTTGAGGAAAGAAGGGTCCCGATAGGCGATGTTGGGTAGGGCACGGTCGGGAGCAAACGTCAGCGTGGTGGAACTCACAGGGTTCAATATAGCAATATTGCCGTATAAATCCAACGGTCGTTGATAATATACGACATCGTTGTAAATCTGTGGGGAAAGAGCAAAACGGCCTTATGAGCACTGTTCCAACTCGAGCCCTTGTCCTGTCGGGGATTGGCCAGGACGGTCAAGTGTCAGCTGAGCCGTTGTTTGTCATGGCCTCCCTACTCGGTCATTCCGATAAGGCAATGCGCGACTGCCTGGGCCGGCTCGTCAGGGAGGGTCTCCTGGCTCAATCCGGAGGACGGGGCCGCTCGGCGGAATATCAGGTAACCGAAGTGGGACGGGCAGCGCTTGATGTGGATCTCGGCTGGTCTGCTTACGCGCACCGCGTCGATGCCGGACTCGAACCCTGGGATCGACATTGGCGGCTGGTCGGATTCGGGATTCCAGAGAGGCGTCGGGGTGCCCGTGACGCGATTCGCAATCTCCTCGTCGAGTTTGGGGCTGCCCCACTCCAGTCGGGACTCTACGTCCACGCTTACGACCTGACTGACTTCGTTTTGCAGCTTGCCAACCACCTCAAGGTGTCCGACGCCGTGACGACTTTCGCCTCCCGAACGATCCGAATTGGGGAGGAATTGTCCGACGAACTTCTTGTCGATCGGCTTTGGCCATTGACCGACCTGACGGGCCGATACGACCTGGTTGCCCGGCAATTGGGATCCATAGCCGAGCGGGCCTCAGTCACAGACGGTGACCACATCGCCGCTTCGATGCTCTCGGCCATCGTCGCCACTGAAGAGGTCATGCGCGACGATCCACAATTGCCATGCGAACTCCTTCCTGACCGTTGGTCTGGCGCTGAGGCGCGGCAGGCATTCTTGACCGCTCACTCAGCAGCCAGCGCCCATAGTGAGCTATTCCGCAATTCCCAGTTGATGCAGTCCTACATCCACGAGATTGATCGCGCCCTCACCGAGACGTCAGGCGCCTTTTGGCAACGGTGGTTCCCCCGCCTCGTCAATGCCTATCAAGCCAGACTGCCGCCAGCAGCAACCCGCTGACCTCCTAGGATCGTCAGTTGAATCTGCGGGCGGCTGCGGCGATTGGCGCGAATGCCTCCTCATCAATGAGGTGGGGATTTTCGACTTTGATCGGCTCGATCACCACGTGGTTGGCGCCCGCCTCAAAGTGCTCGCTTGCTCGCTGGGCGATTGCGTCGGGCGAACCGACAGACACGATGGCTTCGCACAACTCGTCGCTGCCCCCTTCGGCGAGGTCGTCGTCGGTGAACCCGGCAGAGACGAAGAGCCGCCGATAGTTGCGCATCCCAAGGGAGCCGGCCAGCCGAGCACGGGCGGCTTGTAGACCTGCTGCGTGATCGTGGGTTAGGCAGGCATACTGCTTGACCCCGAGCCAGGCTTGGGGGCCGAGAATGCCTCGGGCTCGGCTAACGAGCTCCGGCGGGATCTGAACTGGGATTGCGCCGGCGAAGTGCGCACCTGCTGCTGCCAGCATCTTGGGGCCGAGCGCACCGAGCACTACGGACGGAGCTTCGGAGATTTCGGGGCCCAGCCAGAGGGTCGCACGGATGGCCTCAAGGTATTGGGTAACGGTCTCGACCGGTGAGGTGTATGTCCGCTTGAGGGCATCTTCGATCAATTCGGGGTGCGACATGCCGATTCCGAGCAGGAAGCGACCGTCGGACTGGTCGGCAAGCGTGTTGGCGGCTCCGCCTACAGATTCGGGCGTTCTCAGATGGATGTTGAGGACTGCCGTTCCCACCGAGAGCGAGTTGGTGGCACTGAGCAATTGGCCGGCATGGATGAGCGGGTCTCGTCCGAAGGAATCGGTCAGCCAGATTGCCCTGTAACCGAGTTCCTCGCTGTGTCTGGCAAGGTCCTGCGCTTCCCTGACGGCCAGATGGTCAAAGCGAAAGCCAAGTCCGATGCCGGTAGGGAGAGATGTGGAGTCGAGTGACATGGTTCTTGTCTAGGTCACTCTGTTCGCGCAGGCCAACGTTCACCCGATTCCAATGATCAATACATGATGGTGCGGGTTAGGTGGTGGGGCCAGAAGGTGGCGTGGTACGCCTTCCAGAGCCGAAAGTCCACCTGGGGCACCACTAGCGACTGCGAGGGTGGGCGAATGCGGTTGATGGCGTCGGTGAGTAGGGCGGTGGCGTACAGGGTGTGGGCCCGGATCTCCACTTCCTCGGGACTGTCGGCGGGGATCAGATCGCCGTGGTTGATGGAAGCTTCCAGCTCTGGGGAGTAGGACAAAATGCCCATCAGCCGCAGGGCGACGGGGACGATGTAGTCGGCGAACGCCGTCATCCGATCCAGATCGGCGACTGCGAATTCACCCGCGCTGGCCAGCGCCATGTGCAATTGCCAAAGCCACAACTGGGCCAGCTTGTGCAGCTGGACCTCGTGGCCATCGTGGATGCTGAAGTCGTTAAACCTCGGGAACTCCACCACCAGCCGCTCCAGCAGGCCGTTTCCGTCGGCGTACATGGCGGGGGCGCAGTCGGCCACGAAGCGATGGGCACTGCCGTCGTAGTGATCCGCAAGGGTGCGGCCCGCCGCGTTGAGTATCTCGACCCGCTCATCCAGCATGGGGATTTCTATGTTCCCGCTGAACACGCGGCCCAATTCGGCTCGATTGATCTCGGCCAGGTAGTCGCCATCGGTCAATGGCACGCCATCGTCCAGCGCCCCGGCAACGCAGGCGAACATGCCCTCGCTGTCCGACCAGGTGCGGCCCCGATAATCGGCGGAAAACTTCACCCCGGATTCGAAGTCGGTAAAGGCGAAGTTCATGACCGCATAGAAGAAGGAGACATCGATGATCTCCTCCGGGTCGGTGCGGTCGCTGAAGGCGCCGTCAACCGGGCCAGACGGAAAGGCGAACTCCTCGAAGGCCATCCATGAGGCCACTTTCTCGATGGCCTCGATCGAGGTGTGGACGTGTCGAGAGCGATCGACCACCCCGCGCACCGAGCGCAGCACAGACGACGACCACACGGGGGATTCGGGCATGTTTGGCTCCTGTTGGTGCGAATTCGTCATAGGGCGAGATGGAGTCGGAGGGCGTCGTCGAGGTGGGCCATGAGGTCGAAGGGGACTTGGCCAATCAGGCGGCCGATTCTCTCAACGGAGATCGATCGGATCTGCTCGGCTTGGGCTTTGGAGTCGCGTTCGAGGCCGGTATCGGCGGCGACGAGCAGAACCTGGAAGGGGTGGATCCGCTCGGTGTTGGAGGTAATGGGGACCACGGTGACCACTCCTTGTCCCAACCGGGCGGCCGTGGTGTTGGCGCCATCGTTGCTGACAATTACCGCGGGGCGGGAATGGGTGGCCTCGGCGCCCAGCGTGGGGCTGAGGTTTACGATGCGGATCTCTCCTCGCCGCATCGAAGCTATGCAAGCCCGTCAGAAACTGCTGAGTCCCAAAGGTGGCTCTCTTCGTTGTCCCACTGTGCGAATGCCTCGGCGTAGTCTTGCGCCAACTCAGATGCCCGCAGGAGCCGGATAGCCCGGTGCAAGGTGGCTGATCGGGAGGCGATCTGGTGGTGGCGGGCATAGGCGTCGAGGAATTCAACGTCTTCGTTGGGAAGGCTGACGCTTACTTTCATACCAGAAATACTACCAGGGTAGGACTCAGTGGACTTTGTCCGGTTCGGCTTTGACGGGTCCGCATAACGCTGAGCGCAAGAGGTCTCGGCACCCTCAGCGGTGGCGGACGAGGCCGAACGGGAAGCGGCCTTCGATGAAGTAGGTGGACGATAAGAACACCGGGCGCCCCTCGCCGTCTAAGTGGTTCTGCACCAGCACAAGATAGGAGGGGTCCTCTGGCCGTTCCCCCCAGCCGATGTCATCGCCGTGTGCAGCATGGAGCTCGGTAGTTGCGACCGCGACATGATGACCGTGTCGACCGAGCAACGCGAAGACGGACCCTGTGATGTCAGAGGGGTCCGGCGTACCGCCAAGGTGGTCTACCGGGATGACATCGTACGAGAAGGCCACGACTTCGGCATCGGCGGTCAATGCCCTCTCGATCTCCACCACCTCCGCCGTAGGGCTGAGCTGTAGCTCCTCGGCTTCTTCGTTGGAGATAGTTCTGATCGAAATGCTCCGATAGCGCATGCCCGGTTCGAGGCCGCGTCGACGAATCGTCTCGGTCATCGACTCGAGGCGACGGATGTCGGCCTGGTGGTCATGTCCGGTGGCGACGACGACTGTGCCCGACCCATGCCGGGTCACCGTTAGCCCGCGGCTCTCCAGGTCTTGAAGGGCCGTGCGAACCGTGCTTCGGGACACCCCGTAGTGGGTGGCCAGTTGATGCTCGCCCGGCAGGCGTCTACCGGTTGGCCATTCGCCGCTCTCGACCCGTTCCCGCAGGTCCCGCGCTACGCGGTCCGATTGGGTCATCGCGATCCTCTATGACGTGGTTGTCGCCCCGCAGTCATACGACTCGGATGTTGCCGCCGTCGATCGGGATTTGTGCGCCGGTTGTCGCCGCGAACGTGTCGCTGCAAAGCTCGGCGACGACCGCGGCGACCGTCTTCGAGGTCACCGTTGTCTTGAGCAGATTGCGAGACTTGTACTCCTCGACGGTCAGTCCATGCTGTGCCGCCCGGGCTTCGAGGGTCTCATCGTCCCAAAGGCCGGTGTCGAACACGGCGTCGGGGTGGACGACGTTCACGCGGATGCCCGCTTCGGCCCACTCAATCGCCGCGACCCGCGCCAGTTGTGTCACGGCCGACTTGGAGGCGGAGTAGGCGGCTGCGCCGGGTCCGGGGGCAGGTACGTTCTTCGACCCGATTATGACGACCCGCCCACCGATGGGCGAGAGCGCCAAGAGGTCGTGAGTCGACGAGAGCAGTTGCGCGATTGCGTCGACGTTCACGGCTTGGACTGATCGCCAGTCTTCGAAGGCGAGGTGTTGAATTGGCACTGACGGGCCGAAGATGCCTGCCGCGGCAACGACGATGTCGACCCCGCCGAACCGTTCAACCGCGTCGTCGATGGCGCGTTGTTGGGCGTCTGCGTCGATGACGTCGACCTCGCGCCCGAGCCAGTTCGGGCCTTCGAAGGCGCACTCGATAGCCGGTGAGGAGTCGAATCCGGTCACGGCGCAGCCCTGTGAGAGGAGGGCGTCGGCACAGGCCCGGCCAATTCCTGATGCGGCCCCGGTGACGATCGCGGTGCAGCCGGTGAATCGCGCCTTGGGACCGTCGAGGGCCAGCTTGGCTTGCTCGAGCGACCAGTACTCGACGTCGAAGACATCTTCGGGCGGGAGTGCGACGTAGCCGCCGAGGTGGTCTTCGGCTCGTTCGAGCACGGGCATGGTGTGGGCGTAGATCTCAGCGGAGATGGCCGATGCCTTGGCGGTGTCGCCAATGCCGAGAAGGCCGATTTCGGGGTCGACCAGGACCCGGGGCGCGGGGTCAAGCATCTGGAGCGGTTCCTCGGAGCGGTCTGCGTTTTCGCCGAAGTAGCCCCGGTAGGCCTCTGCATAGGCCTCGATGTCTGTGCCGACCAACGCTGTTCGTTTTGTTCTCAACACATGGTCCGGGGTCAATGGACCCCTGTTGGCCAGGCTTTCAAGATCGGGTCGGGCCACGAAGCGGGCGACTTGCGGCGTCCAGTGTCGCCCCACGATGAGCGGCTTGCCGGCGACCTCTGAGAGTTGCCGTCGAAGTTCGGCGAGGCGAAGGCAGCTGCACGGAGGTGGCGGTTCGGATAACGGCGCCACCATCGGCGCATGTTCATCGAGCCATGCTTCGGCGCGGGAGATGAGCTCCACGTGGCGCTCGTACGCTTCTCTCGTTGTGTCGGCAAAGGTGAACAGACCATGGTTGAGCAGGACCATCCCGGAGTAGCCGTCGTCATCCCACATCTGCGACACGACCTTTGCGAGGTCGAAGCCCGGCATGACGTAGGGGATGATGAGCACGTCCGGTCCATAGACGTCCCCGACTATGTCCTCTCCTTCGGCAGTATTGGTAAGGGTGACAATCACATCGGCGTGGCTGTGTTGCACTGCCTTGTGGGGAATCAGGGCGTGGAGGAGCGTCTCAACCGATGGCGCGGGGGCCGCGGGGTCCAGGCACGCGGCCGAGAGCTCTCGCATCATGTCCACGTCGCTCAGCGAGTCGAGGGCCAGCAGCTCCAGGAGGCGATCGTGTCGGAGCGGGGCAAAGCCCCCCCGCTCGATCGTGGCCAGATCCCAACCCGACCCCTTCACGTAGAGCGAGTCAATTTCCTGGCCCGTGAGGTCATGAAACGGCTGTTTGACGGACGTGTTCCCACCACCATGCAAAACGAGAGCTGGGTCGCTGCCCAGCAGCTGAGACCCATGGACGCAGGCATCAAGGTCGTCGCTGTGTTCACCGTCAGCGCTCGCCGACGTCCATCTGTTCTCCATGAAGCCCTCGCGACCGACCAACAATGCCTACTTGTCAGACAAATTAGGCGTTCGTCTGACATGATGTCAACATCGGGTGCAAGGCTGCTCAGCCCGTGAGCAACCGAACATTGGGGTTGAGATAGTTGTGACCGCGCGAGTACCTTGGCCCTAGTTGTCAGACAAATGGAGGGCGTGGTCTTGACGCGCACTGTGGATTGGGTTGAAGACGCGGTGGAGATCATCGACCAGACCTTGCTTCCGGGTGCGGTAGAAGTACTTCGCCTCACCACAGTGGCCGACGTGGTGGCGGCCATAGGACGGCTCTCCGTTCGGGGAGCTCCCGCACTGGGAGTCGCCGGTGGTTTCGGCGTTGCGCTCGCCCACCGTGAGTCGGCCGGTGATCTCGCAAAACTGGAGGCATTGCTCAACGACTTGGAGAGCGCTCGACCCACGGCAGTGAACCTCGCGCGTATGGTCCGCCGCGTCGCCGAATTCGCTCCCCAGGGCTTCGACGCGGTGGTCAATGCAGCCTTTGAGGTCCGGGACGAGGAGATCGCGGCATCTCGCGGGATGGCAAGGCAAGGCGCCGATCTCGCGGCGCAGTTCGTGGATGGCCGGCCGCTGACGGTGATGACGATCTGCAACACCGGTGCGCTCGCCGCGGTGGAGGGCGGCACGGCGCTCGCGGTCGCCGAGGAGCTCCACAAGCGAGGCCTATTGGAGGAGGTTGTCGCGCTGGAGACCCGCCCACTGCTCCAAGGCGCCCGGCTGACGGCCTGGGAACTCGCCCAGATGGACGCTCCGCACCGGCTCATCGTTGACAGCGCAGCGGCATCGGTCCTGGCCAGCGGCCTTGTCGACGTTGTCTTGACCGGCGCTGACCGGATCGCCGCCAACGCCGACACCGCCAACAAGATAGGAACTTTCGGCCTTGCGCTCGCCGCAGCCGATGCTGGCGTTCCCTTTGTGGTGGTGGCACCAGAATCGACCATCGACCTCGAAACAACCTCGGGCGCGTCAATCCCGATCGAGGACCGAGGGGCCCGTGAAGTTGTCTCCTACCCGCTTGAGGGTACGGCTCCGCCTGAGACCCGAGTGATCAATCCTGCGTTCGACGTCACTCGGGCAGAGCTCATCACGGCCATCGTCACCGAGCGTCGAGTGGTGGACATTTCCGGCGGAGAGACACTGACTGGTTCGCATTGAGGGACATGCATGGATTCGGTTCGCTTCAGCTTTGACGGAGACCAGGCCTTGGCGGCGGCTACCGGCCGTGGAGGTGGTGTGAGCACGGGCGATTTGGCCAGTCTCAACCTGAGCTTTGAGGTGGGGGACGACCCAGCACGGGTCATCGCCAACCGCAAGGTTGCGGGTGACAACCTGGGTTTTGACTTTCGGGACCTCGTAGTGCCACGCCAAGTACACGGGGTTCGGGTCAAGGTCGTCAGCGAGCATGACAGAGGCCGCGGCTCCGACTCATCGGAGTCCGGGGTGGCCGCCTGTGATGCTCTGGTGACGAATACGCCGATGATCCCTATGGCCGTGTTGGTGGCCGACTGCGCGCCGGTGGTGCTCTACGACCCGGCACAACCGGCCATCGGCATCGTGCATGTCGGATGGCGGGGGGCGATTGGACGCATCGCCCAGAAGGCAGTCGAGAAGATGGCTCAGGAATTCGGCTCTCGTCCGCGCGACATCCAGGCGGGCATCGGCCCTTGCCTGCAACCGCTCTCCCTCGAAGTCTCCATGAACGAGGCCATGCAGGCCGAGGGGGAATTCCACCAGCAACCGGCGGTGCTCTACGACGCCGGGGACAAGCCGCACCTGGACATTCCGTACATGGTCAAACAGCAGTTGCTGGATGCCGGTGTGTGGCTCAAGAACATCGAGGACAGTCGGATGGACACCCTGGACGCTCAGCGCTTCTTCTCGCATCGCGGCCAGTCGGGCCGGGCGGGACGGTGCATGGGAGTGGCCATGCTGCGAGCCCCCTAGACGGCCCGCGGTCAGTCTGGAATCAAGACCCCGGGATTCATGAGGTTGTGGGGGTCGAGGGCGGTTTTGACGGTGCGCAAGACCTTGGCGCCGGTGTCGCCGAGCTCGTCGGCCATCCAGGGGCGGCGGACGCGGCCGATGCCGTGATGGTGGGAGATGCCGGCACCGCAATCAGTGGCTGCCTGCATGGCCGCAGCCCAGCAGGCGTCGTAGACCGACTGGTATTGGTCGGGATCGGACGGTTGGGCGGCGAAGGTGAAGTAGAGGTTGGCCCCGGATTGGTAGGCGTGTGATGTATGGGCGGTGGCGGCGATCACCGTGGGCACCGCGCTGATGGCCTCGACAACCGCGGTGTACAGCTGGCCGAGATGGCGCCAGCTGGTGGCTACCTCGATGGTGTCGGCCACTAGCCCCTGTTCAAACAGCTCAGTCCAAGTCGGCACGGTGTTGCGGTGCTCGAACCAGTGGTCCACCGCCCCGGGGTCGGCCGGTTCTCCACCGCCCGCCTGGCACAGCTCGGCCACCGCGGCGGCCTCCAGCTCAGCGTGTCCGGGGGGACCTTCGTGCAAGAAGATGGCCACGCAGCGGCCTTTGGGCACATGGTCGCGGAAGTGGCGGCGCGACTCGCCAGCGTCGTAGAGGCGCACCACCGGGGGCCGCCAGCCTGGGACGATCACGCTGCGTAGCGCGTCGATCCCCGCGCTCATGTCCTCGAAGTGGAAGGCCTGGCGAACCCCCGGTTCGGGGAGGGGGCGCAGTGAGAAGGTCACCTCGGTGATGATTCCGAGCGTGCCCTCGCTGCCCAGCAGCAGCTCGCGCAGATCAGGCCCGGCTGACGCCCGGGGAGTGGGGCGCGACCGGTAGATAGACCCGTCGGGCAACACTGCCTCAACCGCATACACGATGTCCTCGATGTTCCCGTAGGCGGTGGAGTACTGGCCTGACGCCCGGGTGGCCACCCATCCGCCCACCGAGGAGATCTCGATTGACTGGGGCCAGTGCCCGATAGTGAATCCGTCTTGGCGCACCCGGCTTTCAGCGTCGATCCCCATCGTGCCTGACCGGAATGCAGCCAGGCCGTCCACCGGGTTGAGCCAGCACAGGCCGCTCAGGCGCTCGGTGCTGATCACCACCGAGTCGGATGAGGCCAGGACTCCACCCACGCAGCCCGATCCTGCCCCTCGGGGAATCATCGGGGCACCGTGGGACCGGCACAACTGCACGGTTGCAGCCAACTTCTCGGTGCTTGACGGCACCGCCACCACAACCGGTAGCACCAGCCGCCCCTGCCATTGGTCGAACTCCGAGCGGGGCCACGTGTCGCGGGCCCGGCTGTGGCGGGCATCGTCCTCGAGAAGCAGGTCATCGCCCAACAAGTCTGTGAGTTCGTCGATCAGTGTCATCGGGCGTCTCGCCCGAATAGTCGACCGATCAACCAGGGCGGCATGGGCTCAAGTCTGATGATGCCGGACAGCGGCGCTCCTACCAGTTCTTCCAGTAACGGGAGGGGACGGGGCCGGCTTGATCTTGATACTTGGAGCCGGCCTCGGCTGATCCGTAGGGGTTCTCAGCGGGGGTGGTCATGCGGATGAAGGAAATCTGGCCGATCTTCATGCCGGCATAGAGGGTGATGGGCAATGTAGCCACGTTGGACAGTTCCAGGGTGAGGCGGCCGTTCCAACCGGCGTCCACGAACCCGGCGGTGGAGTGGATCAGCAGCCCGAGCCGGCCCAAAGACGACTTGCCCTCCAGCCGGGCCACCAAGTCATCGGGGATCCGCACCCGTTCAAGCGTCGATCCCAACACGAACTCTCCAGGGTGGAGGATGAACACCCCGTCGGGCTCGATCTCCACCGGCTCGGTGAGGGCGTCCATGTTCTTCTTGACGTCGATGAGCCCCTCGGTGTGGTTGCGGAACACCCGGAAATAGCGGTCGATGCGCAAGTCCACCGACGACGGCTGGATGGCGTCGTCGGCCAGCGGGTCGATCTCGATGCGGCCTTCCGCAAGCTCCTTGCGGATGGATACGTCGGAGAGGATCACGCTTTGGGGGCGAAGAAGCTGCGCACCAGCGGCTCGTAGTGCTCTAGCGGCGGCGTGGGGTAAGAAGGGTCGAACGCCGGCATGTCGTATTCGGCGCAGAACTCGGCGCAGCGGTCGTAGTGGGGGTGGTCGGCGTAGGTGTCGCGGCTGTTGCGATCCAGGCCCACGTGGTGCCAGAAGTAGTAGCCCTGGAAGACGCCGTGCATCTGCACCATCCAGAGGTTCTCCTCCGACACGAACGGCTTGAGGATGGCCGCGGCCAGATCGGGGTGGTTGTAGGGGTTGAGCAGGTCGCCGATGTCGTGGACCAGCGCGCACGCCAAGTACTCGTCGTCCCGCCCAGCCTTCTCGGCCCGGTGGGCGGTCTGGATGCTGTGGGTCAACCGGTCGACAGCGAAGCCTTGGGGCCCGGTGGCCAGATCCCGCATCTCCCGCAGTACCCGGTCGGCCAGTCCCTGCTCCAAGTAATGGTGGGCCGAAGCGGTTGCCGCCCAGTCCTCGGCGGTGGACTCGTCCATGCGGGTGAACGTGGCTTGAGTCAGCGTTGCCATGCCCGAAGCCTACGCCAACTATTGCGGTTTCACTGCCCCGAATGGCGTCTCTTGACCGTTAGATTGCAGTGCTGATGAGAGCGGTGGTGTTTGAGGGCGGCCAGGCAACTGTCGGCGAGGTTGCCGATCCCCAACCGGGGCACCGGCAGCTACTGGTGGCGGTGCGGGCCGCGGGGCTGAACGGCGCCGATTTAGCCCAGGCCAAAGGCGGTTACGCCCCGCCGCCGGGAGCGCCAGCCACCGGCGGATTGGAGATGGCTGGCGAGGTGGTGGCTGCCGGTGATGGCTGCCAGCGGTTCTCGGTGGGCGATCGCGTGATGGCAGTGGTGCAGGGGGGCGGACAGGCCGAACTCTGTTTGGTGGACGAGCCGCTGGCCATGCCGATTCCCGAATCGCTGGACTGGGAGAGCGCTGGGGGATTCCCCGAGGTGTTCGCCACCGCCCACGACGCCTTGTTCACCCAGGCCGGTCTGGCCATGGGCGAGCGGGCATGCATCCATGGAGCCGCCGGTGGAGTGGGGGTGGCCGCGGTGCAACTGGCCGTGGCCGCAGGGGCAGAGGTGACCGCCACCGTGCGCAACCCAGACTCCCGCGGCGCAGTGGCCGAACTGGGGGCGATCGCCATCGATCCCGCCGATTTCGTAGATGCTGGGCCATTCGACGTGATCCTGGAATTGGTGGGCGCCCCCAACTGGCCCGCCAACCTGAAGGCGCTGGCCACCGAGGGCCGCATCATGGTTATTGGCGTGGGCGCGGGAGCGGAGGTGTCGCTGAACCTGGCCCTGCTCATGGTCAAGCGAGTGCGCCTGCTCGCCTCCACGCTGCGCCCCCGCTCCCTGGAACAGCGGGCCACTGTGGCCGGGCGGCTGGAGCGCCATGTGCTGCCGCTGGTGGAGGCGGGGCAAATCCAAGTGCCCATCGCCCGCACCTTCCCCTTGGCTGCGGCCCCTGCCGCCTATGACTACTTCGCCGCTCCAGGCAAGCTCGGCAAGGTCGTACTTCTCCCGTGAGTTGACGGACCCTGATTCTCGCTCAGCCCGACGCCATTGCGGTTGGCTATAGTTCCGGGCACCTGCGGGTGTAGTTCAGTGGTAGAACCCCAGCTTCCCAAGCTGATGACGCGAGTTCGATTCTCGTCACCCGCTCCACGATGAATGGGCAGATCTACCTCGGCACCGTGGCCATCGAGCCAAACCGCTGGGGTTTGGCCGAACCCGGTGGGCACCCTTTGACCCGAGTATCGGAATGGCTGCCTGCGATCAGCGAAGCGGGGTTCGATGGCGTGGAGCTGTGGGAACGCCACGCCCGGTCGGTTCCCGACGAGGAGCTCGACGCGCTGCTGGCCTCGGAAGTCCCGATCAAGCTCCTGAGTTGCTACACCAGCTGGGATGAGCCCGACGATGCCGATCGGACGGAGACCGCGGCATGGGTCGAGCGGGTGGGAGCGCAGGGGGTCAAGTTCAACGTGGGCAGCGAACCCGACGCCATAGCCAACTACATCGAGCGGCTCCGCCGGTTCGAGGCCGAGGTGCCCGAAGGCGCCCGGCTGCTGTGCGAATGCCACTTCGGCACGGTGGCCGAGGATCCCAACGTGGCCCGGGATATGTTCGACGCCATCGCTGGCGCCGACCGGCTGGGCGCCATCGTCCACGTTCACCCCGGCGCCCGTGACGAGTGGTCGGAGCCCTTGGGAGTTCTGGGCGACCGGGTCCGCCACGTTCACGTCCAAGTCGCCGAGTATCCCCAAACCACCAGCGCCGACGAATTGAGCGACGTGCTGCGACCTGCCGCCGATGCCATGCAAACCGCATCCCCCACCGCCACCTGGACTATCGAGTTCTCCTACGGCATGTGGGGCTTCGGCCGAGACGATGCCGAGCTTGATAACCCGGCCTACATCCTTCAATCCGCCCAACGCGACCTCGCCGCCCTTCGGGCTGCTTTCTGAGCGGCCCGACTGCGGGGACGGTCAGTATCGGATGGCCCGGCTGGGACAGAGGGTGGCCGCTTCCTCGACAGCATCTCGCTCGGATTCGGGGGGATGGCTGTCGAGGACGTGAGACCGGGCATCGTCGCCCAGCTGGAATACTCGGGGCGCGACCCGCTCGCAATAGCCCACCCCCTGGCACTGCTGGTGGTCGACGGTGACGTGCAACCGCTCATCCCCCATAGCTGGCCTACAACTTGGTCAGCAAGATCGGGAAACGGCCGTAAGCGTCGTGGTGGCTAGCCTCGGTATAGGTCGGGGGATCGTTGGGGTCGATCTCGATGCCAGCCTCGTAAAGCGCGCTGGCGATGTTGACCAGCGTGCCGTCGGTGCCCTCGTCGTTGTCGGTGCGGGCCGAGAGGCCGGTGACCAGCGTGCGTCCGATGCAGATATGCTCGCCGCCTCCGAAAGTGAGCCCCCACGGCTTCACTGTGGCCACCTCCCGGTAGGGGTCGAACACCCCGGCATCGGTTCCGAACACATCTGTGTCCCGGTTGGCCGGGGTGAACAGGCAGGCCACCCGCTCATCGGCGGCGATGGTCTTTCCGTTGCTCAGCGTCACATCCTCATTGGCGATCCTCAGAAGTGCAGGTGACGGCAGGTGCAGCCGCAGGGCCTCATGGGCAGCCCGCTTGATGTACTCCCGGTCGGACACCTTGGCCCGGTCCTCAGGGTGGGCGTCGAACCACTCGTCAAGATGGGCGACCAGGTGGGGCACCGAGTGGGTAGTGGTCTGGGTGGCCGCCACCAAGAACAAGCAGGCTTCCCGCTTGGGCAGACCGTCGTCCCAGTCATCGTTCCAGTGCAGATAGAGCATGGTGAGCAGATCGACGGGGAGTTCTTCTCTTTCGATCTCGCCCTTCTGAAATCGCTCAATGAGTGCTCGGCGGCGGGCCACTGACGCGTCGAAAAAGTCGCGGTCGAAGTCGTCACGGACCTCCAAAATGCGCCTGATCACCTCACCATGGTCCTCGGTGGACCATTCGACGGTGGCCCCGGTGCCCAGTTGCTCCACGTACTCTCGGAATGCGGCGGTTCGCTCCGGGGTGTCCACCCCGTCGATTCCCGTGGTGGCGGCGGCAATACGGGCCAGCATGGTGCGAAGCAGCACGCAGAGGTCGGCTCGCACCACACCGTCGTCTCCCCGGTCGTCGCGGCACTCTTCCAAGGTCTTGTCGATGAGCGGAATCAGCTCAGTGTGCTCGTAATACTCGAGCGCAGCCTTGGCGAACAGCGGGGCTTCCAGTCGGCGGCGCTCGAAGTGCTCGTCGCCGTCGATGGTCAACAAGGAGCGACCGAAGAACGGCTGGCTCTCCTGATGCGACCCCTGCCGGAAGCTCCGCGACCGAAGGATCTCGTCGATCTCGGCATAGGTGACAAAGTGCTGAAGCCCCACGATGTGCGGAGGCGGCGGCATCTCTCGGATGGTGGGTTCTCGAGTCGGCACAGTTGAACCTCCGTCTTTGCCTTGGCCAACAGAAGATAGTTGGTGGCCACGGCTAGCGTGCGGGTGGCATGCCGGTGTTGCTGGGGGCTTTGGCGTCGGGGCTGATCGGGGTCTCGGACTATTTCGGGCGCTATTGCAGCCGGCGCGCCCATGCCATGACCACGGTGGGTACCGCCTTCGTGGGTGGGTTGGGGGTGTCGCTGATACTGGTCCTGGTAGTGCCCAGTGCCATAACCGCCGCCGACCTGCTGCTGGGGGCGGCCTCGGGGGTCCTTATCGCCATCGCCCTGTCATGCATGTGGCACAGCCTGGCCGTCTCTTCGTCGGCCATCGCCTCGCCTATCGTGGCTGCCTTCACCGCGCTGGGGCCGCTCATCTACGGGATCGCCACCGGCGAGCGGCCCACCACCGCTGCCGCCATCGGCATCGCGGTGGCGGTGGCTGGCCTGCCCTTGGCGGTGATCGTGCCCCAAACGGTGGAAAACGTTGGCGCGGGCATTGCCTATGCCATCCTCGGCGGCCTTGCCTTCACGGCGCTCATTGTGCTGTTGGACCGAACCAGCGTGGATAGCGGGATGTGGCCGGCGGTCACCCAGCGGGCGGCTGCCCTGGCGGCCATGCTGGTGGTCACCCGGGCCAGCCGCATCCCCCAGATCCTGCCTCGATCGCTGCGGTTGGCTGCACTGGCTGGAGGCATCGCTGGAGGTCTGGGCATGGCGTCGTTCATCGCCGGGGTGCAGCGAGGTCCGGTGGGGGAAGTCTCGGTGGCCGGCTCGCTCTACCCGGTGGTCACCATCGCGCTCGCAGTGATTCTCGACGACGACACCCTGCGCTGGTGGCAGGCTGCGGGCATTGCCGCCGTGCTGGCTGGCACCACCCTCATCACGATCGGGTAGGCAGCCGGGCTCAGGTAGTCAGTCGAGCTCTTCGCCGTCTTGGGGCGCAGGGGGAACGTGGGGGAACAGCTCTTCGAAGACGCCGATGGTGATGCGCCGCCGGACTTCTGGGCTCACATCGTCGAACAACTCGTGCAGCGTCTTCTGGGTATGGCCGTAGGTGCCCTCGAGGTGGGGGTAGTCGCTGCCCCAGCACACGTTCTTCCAGCCCATTGCGGTGTGGGCGGCCACCGCTGATCGGTCGTGCTGGAAGGAGGCGTAGATGTGCTCGTAGAGATATTCGCTGGGCAGGCGGTGCAGCTTGGGCCGCACCATGGATGCGTGCTGGCGATAGGCCTCATCGAGGCGGTCGGCCACAAACGGACCCCAGGTGGCGCCCCCCTCCGACACGATCACCTTGATGTCGGGGTGGCGGTCGAACACTCCCGAGGCGATCATCTTCGACACTGCCCTCTGCCCGCCGTAGGTGGTCTCCATATAGTTCAGCACCGCGCCGCCCGGTCCTCGCAGATAGGCGCCGTGCATGGTGGAGTCGTCGTGGGGCTCGGTACCGATGTGAATGCCGACCACTAAGCCGGTCTCCTGGATGGCCGACCACACCGGCTCCCAGTCATCGGTATAGTGCCAGTCGCGGGTGCCCAGCGGCGGGGCCACTGGGAAGTATGCAGCCTTGAAACCGATATTGCTCGCCCGGTGGATCTCCGCCACTGCGCTCTCTGAGGTGAGCAATGGGATGGTGGCGGTGCAGACATACCGGGGGGAATGCCGCTGGAATTCGATGGCCCAGTCGTTGATGGCCCGGCTTCCGGCCGCGAGCAGGTCGGGGTCTTTGATGGATCCCGACCAGATGCCGATTGACGGGTAGATCAACTCGGCCCAGATCCCCTCCTGGTTGAGGTCTTTGAGCCGCAATTCTTGGTCGTTTGACCCGGGGGCGCGTGCCCCTACCGACATACCCTCCTCATCGGTCAGGAATTTCGCGGCCGCGGGAATGGGCCGACGGAACTGCTGGCCGTCGACGTGGATGGTCTCGTGGACCCCATCGGGGTCTTTCACGCTGTGGGGCATGCGCTCAGCCAGCGACCGCGGCAAGCTCTGCTCGAACAGATCGTCAGGTTCGACGAGGTGCGAGTCGCCCGAATTGGCCCAGATCTTGGTGGTCATGTGCTGTCCTCGTCGGCTCACCCTTGCCGTTCAGTCGGTCGGAACCTGGGAACGGACATCTCCTCGTTGACGTGTTCAAACGCGATCTGAACCCGATCGCCGATGGCGATGGCTTCGGGATCGCAGTCGATGATGTTCACCAACATTCTCGCACCTGCGCCTTGGGTGCCGTCGAGTTCGACCACGCCCACGACGTAGGGCACCACCGGGGCAAGGCCGGGGTGCAGCGGGTGGCGGACGATGATGCGGGAGAAGATGGTTCCGGTGCCGGGGAGCTCGACCCATTCCACTTCGCGGTGCTGGCATTCGAAGCAAATCGCTTCCGGGGGGAGCCGGAAAGTGCCGCAGTTGGTGCATCGAGGGGCCACCAGCCGATTTTGCTTGGCCGCATCCCAGAACGGCTGCGTGCTCTCATCGGCGTGGGTCTCGGTCAGGATCGTGGGAAAGACACCGGGCTGGACATCTCCGAACGGGTTGTCGGTCATCTCACCTCCTCAACAGCGTGCCGCTCACCGGGAGACTGGCCGGACCGCCGGTCACCAGCGCTATTTCGGCGTCTTCCACCTGGTTGACGGCGGTGCCCCGCAGCTGTTCGACCGCCTCGACAATGTGGGTCATGCCGATGATGTAGGCATCGGACAGATTGCCGCCATGGGTGTTGACCGGAATCTTCCCGGTTCCAAACCGGATGTTGCCGTCTTCGACAAACGGGCCGCCCTCGCCGATGGGGCAGAACCCGTAGTCCTCCAGCTGCAACACCACCAGCGGGGAGAAGTGGTCATACAACAGGGCTACGTCCACGTCCCCCGGCCTCACCCCGGCCATCTCATACAAGCGCCTGGCCACCGGCCGATGCCCCGAAGAGGCGAACTCCTCATCGGGGGTTTGGCAGTACCGGAAGATGGCCGGACCCCATCGTCCGCTGCCTCCGTGGGCCGAGCCCATGATGTAGGCAGGCGGCTGTTTGAGGTCTTTGGCCCGATCCGCGCTCACGGTTACCACCGCCACCGCGCCATCGCTTTCCATGGTGTAGTCGAGCAGGCACAACGGATCGGACACCATGCGGGCATCGAAGTAGTCATCGAGAGTCAGCGGTTCTCGTTGCAGCGACATCGGCCGCTTTGCGGCGTTGCTTCGCTGGGAGATGCACACTTCGGCGAACGCCTCTCGCCGCGTGCCGTATAGGTGCATGTGGCGAGCGGTGATCAGCGAAAAACCATGGCCGGGCGACAGCACGCCATTGTTGGCGGTGAAGGCCACGGAAGGAGGCAGGCCGCCTCGCCCGTAGGCGCTGCCGCCCCCCTCGCTCATGGTGGCGTAGGCCAGCATGCCGTCTACCGCGCTCCCGCCCAATCGCCGGGTGAGTTGCTGGAGCGACATCAGGGTTACGCAGCAGGTGGCCATGCCTCCGGCTATGGCCGAGGCGGCCAGTCCCAAGGCGCCGGCGCTTCCTCCGCCGCCGGAGGTGATGGAGGCGGCGTAGCGGATTTCGGGAATCCCGAGGGTGGCGGCCACCGTCGCCGGATCGCAGGCGTGGGCGTAGATGGCGAACCCGTCGACGTCGGTCACGGCGAGCCCGGCATCGTCCAACGCTGCCAAGATCGCAGTACAGGCCATCGACATCTCGGTCTCGGGGTACGACTGCCCCCGCTTCCAGTACGGCGTTCGGCCGATGCCGACAACCGCGGCCTGGTCTTTGATGGTCACGGCGCTCAGCCTACGATTCCGCGCTCGCGCAGACCGGCGATCTCGTCTGCGCTGTGCCCGACCTCGGCCAGGATGGCGTCGGTGGACTGTCCGGCCAGCACTCCGGGCTGGGCTTGGGTGGCCGAGCGGGAGAAGCGCACGAACGGCGCCAGCCGGGGATGCTCCTCAAAGGTTGGATGCACAACATCGACGATGTAGCCGCTGGCCCGGCCGAAGTCCTCAGCCAGCATCATCTCCTCATAGAAGCCCAGGTGCAGCTCCATGCAGCCGATGCCGTGGGCCAACAGCTCTGTTTCCCAAGCCGCCGCCGGGCGGAGGGCGAATACGCGGCCCAGCGCCTCGCGCAGAGCTTCGGCGTTGGCCGTTCGGCTCTCCGAGTCGACGAACCGGTCGTCGCTCCCAAGTCCGTCCTGTTCGCCCAATGCAGCAACCAACCGGTCCCAGTCGTCGTCACCAGATGCGGCCAGCATCGCGTAGCCGTCCTCGGCTTCGTAGATGCGATGCAGCGGGCCCAGTCCCCGCAGCTGGTCGTCGGGGGTCGGCGGCGGCGGTGCGCCGTCGTAGGTGACGGTGTGGGCCGACATGGCGTGAGCGCCGGTGTTGAGCATCGACGAAAACAGTTCCTGGCCCCCCGCCCCCGCATCCCGTGCCACCAGTCCGAAAAGGATCGCCGAGGCCACCCCGAGGGCGGCGAACCCGTCGGCTTGGGCGTTGGCCGAAGTATTGGCCGCTGACAGACGACGCATGCCGTCGCGGATCTGCTCGATGGTGAGATCGGGGTGCTCGGGCACGGTGGTGCCGACGTTGGCCAGGGGAATGCCGCTGGCCGCCCCGATGCTGGGGGCGAACGCGGGCCGGTCGCCAAAGGGGCCGTCTACCCCGTAGCCAGGCGCATTGACATAGATGAGGTCAGGGTTCAGCTTCTTCAGGCTCTGGTAGTCGAGCTCCATCCGCTGGACTGCTCCGGCTCGGAATCCCTGGACGACAACATCGACGTCTTTGATGATTGCCTGCACCAGAGCCCGCCCCTCTTCGGTAGAGAGGTCTACGCAGATGCTCTCTTTGCCCTGCATCACCTTGGCCCCACCCGCTTCCGGGAATGGGATGATGGCGCGGATCACGTCACCCGACATCTGCTCCACTTTGATGACTCGGGCCCCGAGGTCGGTGAGCATGGTGGTGCCGTGGGGGGCGGCGAACAGCACTGCGAGCTCGAGGATCTTCACCCCGGCCAGCGGCAGCCCGCCCGGGCTGTTCGATGCGCTACTGGCCGGGGCTGTGCTGACTGGCGCTGGCCCATCGGCCGCTGCCGACAGCTCGGCCAAGATCTCCTGGCGATGCTGGTCCAATGCCGGTGCGCTGCGTCCCAGGCGAGCGGGCGTTGTCCCGGCCTTGACCAGTGCACCGGGCTGGCGCACCGGTCCGCGCTCAGCATCGGGGACATCGGCCACCATCTGGTCGTGGATGAGTTGCGGGTGCTCCAGCACCGCCGGCCCATTGCGAAATTGTTCGGCGAACACGTTGTGGTCTTGTTCGAACACCTCATGCCAATCGGCCAAGGTCTTCTGCTTGGCTGCTTCCAGCATCCGAGTCCACAACTCCATGCGCTTGTCGGCATCGCTCAGCACCGGAATGCCCTGCCACTCCTCGTCGGCGAACATCCAGTCCAAGCCCAGCGCCTTCATCTTGGCGGCAAAGAGATGGGGGCCGACCGAGGCGAACTGCAACCAGTGCCCGTCGGCGGTGAGCGCCACGATCAACATGATGATGAGGGGGCTGATCGGGCAGCCCTGATCGTCGTAGGCCTCGGTCGGGGAGTAGGCGTCGGGCCAGCGTTGGGCGATCAGATACTCAAACCACCCCCAAGGGTCAAGGGTGGCGAAACCCTGGGCCAAGTTGGCCTCGACCAGTTGCCCCCGCCCGCTTCGCGACCGCTCGTACAGCGCCGTCAAGGTTCCGTGCAGCGCCACCTGGCTGGCTGAGAAGGCGGCGAAGGGTGCAGTCACAAAGGGAGGTGCGTCGTACGGGCTCATTCGGCCGAACAGATAGTTGACGCCCAGCTTCGCGAGGACCAGATCCTCGTCGACGGGTACGTCGACATAGGGCCCCTGGCGTCCGAACGCGGTGATCGAGGTGTGGATGAGTCCGGGGTTGACTTCGGCCAAGGAGTCATGGGACAGGCCGATTGCGTCGAGTTCTCCCGGCTTACATGTCTCGATCAACACATCGGCCTGGGTAGCAAGCCGGCGCACGACCTCGAGATCTTGGCCGTTATGAAGGTCCAAGGAAATGCTGCGCTTGCCCCGGCACCAAAACGGGTAGGCCGCCTCCCGGCGCATCGCCGATCCCCCCGGCGGCTCCACCCACACCACGTCAGCGCCAAAATCAGCGAAAAACTGGCTGACCTGGGCGCCAATCCGGTTTGGCGACAGGTCGAGCACCCGAAGATGGCGGAAGGGGTCCACGAATCGCACGTTAGTTGTTGGCAGGAGAATCCACCTTCGGCCGCAGACCGCCGTGCGGAATTCGTGCTCAGCGTCTAAATTACGGCCGAGCCGGGGAGAGGAGGACGGGAGGGGGGCAATCCTCTCCCCGGCCCGAACCGCGACCTGCTTTTGGTGACTTCATCCTCTCGGGACGACTGCCAAAAAGCAACGAGTTCGGCGCGCATCTTGTGGCCCTTTTTTGGGCGAGTGCGCTAAGCGATGAGAGCTTGGACCTCTGCCACCCGCTGTTGGACTTCATCGGGGGTGGGTGCCTCAAGGTTTAGGCGCAGTAAGGGCTCGGTGTTGGAGGGGCGGAGGTTGAACCACCAGTCGCCCAGGTCCACGGTGAGCCCGTCGAGGCGGTCTTGGTTGGCATGGGAGAACGCAGCGGCTACCCGTTCGATTACTGCAGTTGTATCGGCCACCTCGGTATTGAGCTCACCTGATGCTGCGTAGCGGTCCAAGTCCGACACCAGATCAGAGAGGCCAGCCGGATGGCGGCTGAGGGCCTCCAGCACAACGAGAGCGGCGATCAGCCCGCTGTCGGCCCGATAGTTGTCCCGGAAGTAGTAGTGGCCCGAGTGCTCGCCTCCGAAGATCGCGCCAGTCTCAGCCATGGCCTGCTTGATGATGGTGTGGCCCACTTTGGTTCGCACCGCCGTACCGCCACCTTCGGCGATCACCTCCGGCACTGCCTTAGAGCAGATCAAGTTGTGAATGATGGTGGTGCCAGGGTCGCTCTCCAAGACGGTGCGGGCGATGATGGCAGTGGTCAGCGAGCCCGAAACGGGGCGGGCGTTCTCATCCACCAAGAACATACGGTCGGCATCGCCGTCGAAGGCCATCCCCACTTCGGCACCCAATTCCAGCACCCGATCTTGAAGGTCGCGTTGATTCTCCGGCTGGAGAGGGTCGGCCGGATGGTTGGGGAACGTGCCATCCAACTCGGGATAGAGGTGGTCGAGCACCAACGGCAGCCCCTCGAACACCGCTGGCACCACGAGGCCTCCCATGCCGTTCGCGGTGTCGACCACCACCAGCAACGGGGCCAGTGCGTCCATGTTTACGAATGAGCGCACGTGGGCGACGTAGTCGTCCAGCAAGTCCCGGCTGGAGCGAGTGCCCTTGGCGCCGGCGGGATCAGGACCGGAGATGGCCATGGATTTAATGGCCTCTAGCCCGGTTCCGGCGCCGATTGGCGCGGCGCCAGCGCCGCACATCTTGATCCCGTTGTAGCCGGCGGGGTTGTGGGAGGCGGTGAGCACCGCTCCGGGCAGCTCAAGGCTCCCCGATGCGTAATAGAGCATGTCGGTGGCGCACAGCCCCACGTCCACCACGTCGATGCCGTGGTCCATCGCGCCGTCGCCGAATGCCGCTGCGTATTCCTCGCCTTCGGGGCGCATGTCCCGCCCGACCAGCACCGATTGCGCTCCCGACGAGGCCACAAAACGGGCGAAGGCCCCGCCGATGGCCCGGGCCCCGTCGGCGTCGATCTGGTCGCCCACGGTGCCCCGCACGTCGTAGGCCTTGAAGATGGCGTCGTAGTCGGTGGCCATGCCGGGTTGACGGGCTATTGGTGTGGACGGACTATGGGCATTGAGGGCTACTGATTCTTGAGGTTCTGCTTCATCTCGTCGAGCTGCATCAAGATGGGATAGCCGCTGACGCTGATGGCGTTGCCGTGGCCGGTGTGGTGGACGTCGAACACCGACTGGAGGGCCGTGTAGTAGCCCTGTACGTCGAGGGTCTGGTTCACCGCCCGTTTGGCCTGGGCCAAGCCGAAGGCGTTGTTCTTGGCAATGTGCGCCGCCAGCTCATGGGTGCGCTCCCACAACTGGTCGCGGGGGACGACCTCTCGGGCCAGTCCCATCTGAAGGGCCTCTTCGGCGCCCAGTGAGCGCTGGGTAAACAGGAGATCCTTGGCCCGGCGGGCGCCCAGCTCCCAAGTGTGGCCGTGGTATTCCACGCCGCCGATGGCCATCAACACCACCGGATCGGAGAACTCCACATCGTCGGCCACCACCAGCAGGTCGAGCGGCCAGATCAGGTTCAGAGCCCCGGCGATGGCCTTGCCCTGGATGGCGCCGATGGTGGGCTTGGGTATGTTGCGCCAGTGCCACGAATAACCCAGGTACTTGCGGGCCTCCCAGCGGTAGATCTTGTTCAGCTGCCAACTGCCGTCGGCCTCGGCCAGTGAGACGGCATCGGGATCGGGGGCGCCGCCGCCCAGATCGTGGCCGGCGGAGAAGTGCCTGCCCTCGCCCCGCAGCACGATCACCTTCACATCGTCGTCGTACTCCGCGGCCAGAAAGTGATGGTGCAGTTCGTCGAGCATCCGCTCGTTCTGGGCGTTGGCCTTCTCAGGTCGGGCCAGCGTGATGGTGGCCACTGCGTCAGCGGTCTCGTACTCGACGTACTTGTATTCGTCCATGAGGTGTCCTTTTCCGATGCTTGCAAATGGGAGTTTTACCACGATCTCGGCGCTAGGCCTTGCTGAGAGCGGCGGCCTCCAGAACGGCCAGGGTTTGCTCGGCGATGGGCTCCCAGTCAAAGGCTGGGCGGCGGTCGATCAGAGCTTGGCGGGAGCGGTCCAGATCCTCGGGGGTGAGTTCGTCGAGGCACCGGGTGAGGTCTTCGACGGTTGAGCCGTAGCGGATATCGGCGCCGGCGAAGGTCTCGTCGAAGAAATCCCAGTCGCTGGTGATGGCCGGCACGCCTGCTCCCAGGCAGTCGAACGCCGTGCCGGTGGTGAGCATCCCGGTGGGAGCGAACGGGAGGATGACGGCGTCAAAGGCCTTCATGCGCCGGAGGTACTGGTTGAAGTCGAGGTGGCCGTGTTCAGCGGTGATGCGGGGATCGTCGGGGACGGCCACCGACAGGTCCACCCGGATGATGAGTTGGATGTCGTCGCGGGCACAGGCGGATACGGCGTCCACCACCAGTTGCAGATCCTTCTCAACCCGGGGAGTGCCGATCACCGCCACCCGGAGACCGCGCGGCGCCCATCCCTCGGCCAGCTCCACGTCTTCGCGGGTGGTGCCGGCCACCGTCTCGTACTCGCGGCCCCAGTGGCCATGGGGGATGACATGGTGCTCGGTGTGGGCGCCGTAGCGGTAGGTGTCCAGGGCTACCCCCTGACCCACTTCGCTGTGATGGATCACCGCGTCGGCCGCTTCGGCCCACATTTGGTAGCTGGCCGCCGCTTCGTCGGTCTTGAAGAAGTGGGGGAGCAGATTGTGCTGGGTCCACACGATGGCGGTTCCGGTGGCTTTCACTTGACTGAGCACCTCGGCGGTGCGCTCGGGGTCGACACCGCTCCACCACTCAGGCCAGGCCATGTGCAGCACATCGATGTCATGCAGCCTTCTGATCAGCTTGTTGTCGGGAATCCCTGCGCCGGTTGCCACCACTCGATCGGCCAGAGGGTCATACAGCGAGCGGTCGTAGGGGTGCCCGTTGATGGTGCTGGCCACCCGCAGCCGGGGGGTGACCTTCCAGGTGAAGTCCACCGATGTCGCTGGTGCCATCTCAGCCTGGTACACCCGGGGCAGCTCACCCCAGAAGCTGCGCCACTCGGTGATCCCCGCGGTGTCGATGGCCCGCATGGTTCCGGTATCGATCTCCACGTCAATCGGCCGACTGGCGGTCTCGGCCACCGACAAGGTGAGGGGGCCGGGAAGACTGCCGGGTTCGTCGAAACGGAGCTGCTCAGAAACCACCAGTGAACGTCCCTCCACCCGGTAGGTGGCGGTCCTGCTTCCGGCCACCGCTGGATCGCTGCTGCCGGCTGGGGCCCATCCGTCGTGGACCAAGGTGACTGCTCCGGGAGCGTGCTCCACCGAGACGGGCAGGCCGGCGGGAATGAGTGGGGCATTGCTGGAACCGGTCATGTCGTCTCGGCCCCGCGGCGTGATCACCGGCAGCATCACCGGGTGGCCGGAGGTGGGCTGCTCCAACAGGCTGGGGCCGCGCGGCGAGGGACCGTAGTCGGCGGAGAAACCGAACACGGTAGGCAGGGCAAACGAGAGCGATTTGGAGCGATGCGACCACACGGTGGCCCGCCCGGAATCGTCGAATTGAACGAACCGCTCGGCGGGCAGAAACGCATCGGTGGGTGGCGCGCCGACCACCTCTGGTCTGCGCCGCAGTTCCAGAGCCGACAGGAGCAGCTTGCCATAGATGTCCAAGGTCATCTGAAGCCGTCGGGCCGGGCCCCGGTAGAACATCGTGGCCCGGTTCTGGTGGGCGGCGATGACGCCGTTGGGGAACCACTCCAGCAGATCGTCGAGTGTGGCATCGGCCCGAGCCAGCCAGCGGTCTTGGGGGGCGTCCAGATCGCGCCCGGCCGCAACAGCGGCCAGTTCGATGGTGATGGCCATGCCCAGCGCGCCGATGGAGCGCCCCCACACAACGGACCCACCCGGCTGGGCCACCTCGTCGAGATCGCGTAGCACCTGGGACAGTCCGTCGGCCCATCCGGGACCGAGTTGGTCCACGAGGGGCTCGGCGAACAGGTACATGTCGGGGGTGTAGATGTCGTAGTGGACCCAGTTGCCCATGCCGTCGTTGAGCCAGCCGGTGGGGCTGGTGAACATGGAGCGCACCCGCTCCAGCAGCTGAGGAAGCTCGGCCGGCTCGTCATCTCCCTGGAGGCGAGCCAGAGCCCGCAGACATCGGGTGGCCACCACCGCGAAGTTGGGGGGGATGGCATCGGAGTCCTCGAGCCGGGCAATGATCTCTTTGGAGTGCACGGCGTCGAGCACAGGTTGGCGCAGGTCCACAGGCAGCGCATCCAGGCCGCCCAACCGCAACACGGTCTCCCCGACCCGATAGCTGTAGAAGCCCTCGACGGCGGCAGGGTCCAGCGAGGCGATAAGCGGCGGGATGCGGGCCCGCAGGTCGCACCCCGCGACCTCGTCGACCCCGCACTCGATGAGCAATCCCAGCACGTACATGAGGTCGGCGGTGGTGTCATCGAGCACAGGGTGCCCGGCGTACAGGCCGGGCAGCTCGAAGCCGGGGGCGGCAGACTGCTCGAACTCGGCCACCTTCTCGGCTGTGGCCGTCACGAGGCGGTCAGCCAGCGCCCCGGCGGTAATGGCCTCAGCCAGAGGATGCTCGGGGAAGCGGAAGTCCAGGCTCATGCCATGGTGGCCAGTCGGTCGCGGGTCACCTCGTTGAGGGCTGGCTCTCCCGCCGACCATCGGCGAATCTCCTCAATGACGTAATCGGTCATGCGGGCCAGTTCGGTGCCCTGGCTGCCGGCCAGATGGGGGCTGATCCACACGTTGGGCATTGCCAGCAGCGGGCTGTCTTCGGGCAGCGGTTCGGGATCGGTCACATCCAAGATGGCGTAGAGCCGCCCCGACGTCAGATGGGACATGAGCGCCTCGTGGTCGATCAGCGGGCCGCGGGCGGTATTGATCACCGTGGCGCCGTCGGGCAACGCCGAGAGCTGGTCGGCGCCGATCATGTGCATCGTCTCGGGCAGGGCCGGCGCATGGACGGACAGCACGTCGGCGCTTGCGCACAGCTCGTCTAGTTCAAGCTTCTCCACCCCCAGCGAAGTTGCTTCCTCTGAGGTCACATAGGGGTCGTAGAGCGTTACCTTCAAGTGGGGGAACGCTCTCAGCAGCTCGATAACCCGGCGACCGATCAGCGACGCCCCAACGATGCCGATAGTGCGGCCGTAATTGCCCCACTGGTGGTCGCCCATGGCCGACATAGCTGAGTAGTCCGCCGGACCCCGGCGCCACAGCACCCCCTTGTTGGCGAACAAGATGGCGGCCAGGGTGAACTCGGCCACCGGCTCGGCGTTGGCGTTGGCCCCGCTGGTCACCCTGATGTTCCGATCCCACACCGCATCGGTCAGGGTCATCTTGACCGTTCCCGCCGCGTAGGCGAACAGACCGAGTCGGGGGGCCCGATCCAGCATGGCGGCGTCCAGTGGCGGGCATCCCCAGTGGCCGACAATCACCTCGGCATCGGCCAGAACGGCACTGGCGTCGTCATCCCAAGCGCCGATGGGCTCGGTGTTGAGCACTGTTCCCAGCGCTCTCAGCCGATCGAGGTCGGCCTCACCAAACAGCTCCAAGCCCGGCCAGTGGGCAATGATGATGTTGGGCTGCCCTCTGCTCATTGCCAGAAGTCTCCCAATATCGGCTAGACCATTCACAAGCAAGGACTGAAAGGGGAGCGGATATGGCAGATCTGGTCAACTACGAGGGCAAGCGGGTCCTGGTGGTGGGGGGCGCCACCGGGATGGGGGCGGCTGCGGCCCAGAAGGCTGCTGCGCTGGGCGGCCACACCATTGTGTTGGACATTGCCGACGTCACTTACGAATGCGGCCAGTACATCCACGTGAACCTGGGCGACCAGGACAGCGTGGACACCGCCGTCGAGGCCATCGAAGGGCCGGTTCATACCGTATTGGCCTGCGCCGGGGTGGCCGACGGGACTGGGAATCTGATGCTGATCAACTTCACCTCGCAGCGCCACCTCATCGAAGCGCTGATCAAGAGTGGCAAGCTGGGCCGGGGCGGCTCGGTGAGCTTTATCTCCTCCGCGGCCGGGATGGGCTGGCTCGACAACCTCGACCAGGTCAAGGACTTTCTGGCCACCCCCGATTGGGACACCGCCGCGGCGTGGATTGATGAGAACGAAGGCACCGACAGCTACATGTTCAGCAAGCAGGCCATCAACGGCTACGTGGCCGCTCAGGCGTTCCCCTTCCTCCAAAAGGGCATGCGGATCAATTCCATCATGCCTGGCCCCACCGACACCCCCTTGGCCCGGGCCAACGCCGACCTGTGGCTGGCGTTTGGAGCCAGCTACCGGGAGGCCGCCGATGTGCCCACCCTGGTTCCCGAGCAGATGGGCGACACACTGCTGTTCCTGAGCAGCGACGCGGCCAGTGGCATCAACGGGATCAACATGCTGGTGGACCAAGGCCATACCAACGCATCGCTGATTGATGCTTGGGACGACCCGTTTGTGAAGGTCATGGCCGGGATGATGGAGTTCGATCCGGCCATGTTCGGCATGGATGAATGACCACTAGCGCCCCATGAGCGGCGAATTGCCCGACATCTTGGAGCTCACCGAGGTCGGTGAGCGGCGGTATCACGTCTTCCAGCCGGCGGAGTCGGCCGAGGGGCGCGATGTGGTGTTCAGCGGGCAGCTCATGGCCCAGATGATGATGGCCTCCGACCGGGAGGCGGGCGGGGCCAAGGACATTCGCTCAGTTCACGCCATCTTCGCCCGGGCTGGCACCTACACCCTGCCCATCGAGGTGGACGTCGACTCCATGCAGGCCGGTCGTACCTGGGCCAGCGATGCGGTGACCGCCACCCAGGGGGGCAAGCTGCTCAGCCGGGCTCTGATCTTGCTGAGCACGGTGGACGACGACCTCATGCGCCACGACCCCGCCATGCCCGATGTGCCTGGTCCCGACGGTTTGGATTCCGGGTTTGCCTTCATCTTCCCCGGTGCCCAATGGCGTCCAGTGCCCGGCGAGCCGGAGATCGACGGCGTGCCGGTGGAGCGGGCCTGGCACCGTTATGAGCCGGGGGTGGAGTCCCAGGCGGCCAACCAGGGCATCGCCGGTTGGGCCACCTGCGGCAACATCATCGGGCTGAACATGCGCCCTCACCGGGGCACGGTCCGCATCGAGGACGCTCACCGGACCCTCTCCACCGGGGTGATCGCCCACACCCTGCATTTCTTGGATCGTCTCGACGTTTCCCAGTGGCTGCTGATCCAGATGCTGGGCACCAAGGCGGCCAACGGCCGGGTCTATGGCCAAGGCGAGATGTTCACCGCCGATGGCCAGCTGGTGGCCACGTTTCAGCAAGACTCCATGGCCAAAGCCGCCCCCGCTCCTATGGACTCCCCCCGCTCGATGTAGAAGCGATGGCCACGAAACCCCCTCTGATTGGACTGCCGGGCCGGCGCAAGCGCGCCTCGGAGATAGCTGGCTTTCCCGAGGTGTTCGACGACCGTGATGTCGATCTCTATATGGCCGACTACGCCCGTGGCGTCATGGAGGCCGGGGGCATTCCCGTTCATCTGCCCATCGACGTCGATCCGGCTGTCGTAAGTGAGCGTCTCGACGGGATCGTCCTGCCCGGGGGAACTGACATTGATCCGATTCGCTACGGAGCCGAACCCCACCCCGAACTGCTGACCCCCGAACAGGAGCGCGATGACCTGGAGCTCGGGCTGCTATCGGTTGCACTGGACGCCGACATCCCCGTCCTCGGCATCTGCCGGGGCATCCAGGTGGTCAACGTCCACCAGGGCGGCACGCTGCACCAGCACGTCCCTGAACACGGCCGCTTCGATCTTCCCAGGGATACCGCAATCCACCAGGTGAGCTTTGCCGAGGGATCGATCCTGGGCGAGCTGTACGGCCCGTCTGCTGAGGTAAACAGCCTCCATCACCAAACGGTGGATCAGCTCGGCCGCGATCTCACCGTCACCGCGAAGTCCGACGACGGTGCCATCGAGGGCTTGGAGATGGGCGATCTCGTGGTTGCCGTTCAATGGCACCCCGAAATGATGCCCACCCGCCCCACCGACCCCATCTTCGGCTGGTTGGTCGAACGGGCCTCCCGCTAGTCCGGCTTGCGGGCGAGGAAGAAGTATGCCGGGGTGAAGATGCCGAGCTTGCCGGCCTCGGCCAAGCCCGAAGCGCCAATATTCAAGGTCTCTGAGACCCGAACCGCACCAGGAGGCACCACTCGGAGTGCTTCCAAGGCCCTCAGCGAATTGTGGGTGATCCATCGGCCTACAGCTGAGGCACGTATGCCGGTCAGGGAAAAGCCCGGGCTTACCAGAGGTTGATACCAAGGAATCGATGGACCACCCTGGGCATCGAGGTCCGTCGTCTCCAAGATCTCGAAGCCCACCGATTTCAACGCATGGTCCACGGTTGGCAAATCGTCGAGGTCAGTCAGGCCAGTTCCCAATAGGAGGTCGTTCTTGACCTTGAGGTGGTGGGGATTGTCGGCGTCGAAGCGATCCGTCAGACACCATTCGTAAGCGGCGAAGCACGCGCCGGGCTTCAGCAATCGATAAGCCTCGCCGTAGATGCTGACTTTGTCTGGGGCACAGCAGGTGGCTTCGATGCCGTACACCGCGTCGAACGACTCGTCGGGTGCGTCGACGTTCAGGAAGTCGCAGTGCAGGAAGTCGGCCAAATGGGTGAGCTTTGCCTCTTCCGCCAGCTTCCGGGCCCGTTTTAGTTGGTAGGCGTTGCTGTTCACGCCGACGATGTTGGCCCCAGAAAATCGGGCAATCTCCAAGAGCGGCCCGCCAATGCCGCAACCGAGGTCGGCCACCACCATCCCGGGCGAAAGAGCGAGCTTGTGGGCCAGAAAGTGCTCGTGGCGCCGGATGGAAGCCTCCAAGCTCTCACCGGGGACGCGGGGAGCAAAATGAAATGACCTGCCCCATCCGTATTCGTAGAAGTCCGTTGCCACGTCGTAGTAGAGGTTGTTGAACTCTTCGTGGTCGTGTTCTCCGCCGCCCGTCTTGCTCTCCTTGGCCATCTTGAATCGGTGTTGGTATTTGCTGATCGTTGGGTCGACACCTGAAGCCGCTTCCCTGTCCTTCAGCATTTTGGCGAGCTTGGCAAGCAATGAGTCCCTCCAAGGTGGGCTTCTACGGTGCTGGCACCATCAGCCACACCGAGGTGGCAGCCTATCGGTACTGGCCTACTGGCCGAAGCCGGTGAAGTCGCCGGACATGTCAGGAGGGCCGTAGTAGATGCGGTTGAGGGCTCGGCGGGCGAACTTCCATTCGCCGCCCTCCCGGCAGTACTCGTCGTCGTAGTAGCCGTACATGGTCATGGGGTCTTGGCCGGGACGCTTGAAGTGCTCGATCACGTACCAGCGGCCGGAGCCGGTGCCGGTGTCCTCGTCCAGATCGGCCCAGCCGTTGAGGTAGAGGTGGATCACCCCGTCGAGGCGGGCCAACATGCCTTGCCAACTAGACGAAATCTCGTCGCGACCGGTTTTGGTCATCGGGCCCATCTCCCACACTGCGTCCTCAGCCCAGGTTGACGCCCATTGCTCAGCATCGAAGCGACACACCCCGTCGGAATAGCGGGCCAACAGGGTACGGATCTCCTCAGACATGGCGACTCAGGCTAGTGGCGTGTAGCGCCAGGCGATGATCTCGTCGTAGTCCATCGAGCCGTCGGGGAAGACGGTGAACTTTCTACGCTGCTCCTCTAGCGCCGGTTTGGCTTGGGCGTACGGGGAGCCGACTTCGTACATGACGAGGTGCTGAAACGGCATCCCGTTGGTGCCAATTTCGCCGTGGTCGATGGCCCATTGGGGGGTGAGGATGTTGGCCGCGGCCCAATAGCGCCGCCCGGTGAGGAAGCCCGGAGTCGCCATTACTTCCCGATAGTGGATGGTGTACCAGTGCTCGAACCACTCAAGGTTCCCGTTGGTGGGAATGGCCAGCGAGATCCCGAGATGGTCAACCTCGCTGGGGTTGGCCTCGCCGATTTGGGCACCGGTCTGGGTGAAGGCCCACATGGCTACGGTGTCGTGGTCCAGACTGTCGCCGGACCGAATGGAGTAGTCGTCTTTGGTCATGATGGCCTGGACAGCCGCGGCCAGGTCGCCTTCGATCTCATAGACGGCCAAGAACTCAAACGGCATCGGCAGATCGCGGCGATCAGCATGGGTGCGCATCCACTCGGGAGTCAGCAGGTCGGGATCGGGGCTCATCCGGTATCGCCGCCCATTGACCACCCCGTCGCATGACACGACTTCGTGGAGATGGACGTCGTACCACCGGTGGTACTGGTCCTCTCGGCCCATAACCGGGTTGGTGAAGACCAGCATCACATGGCGGTCGGCGGGGTCCACGAACCACCACGGTACGCTGATCGCCGATGGTCTTGTGGGTTGCTGCTGTGGTGATCGCCGGGATGATGCTGGCGGTGTGGGCCATCAGCGTGGCGGTTCGAGACGCCGGCATTGTCGACATCCTGTGGGGCTTCGGGTTCGTGGTGGTGGCCTGGGTGAGCTGGCTGGTCACCGACGGACACGACGTTCGAGCTGCGCTGTTGGTGTTCATGGCCACTGCCTGGGGGCTGCGGCTGGCCATCCATCTGGCATTTCGCAACATCGGCCAAGAGGAGGACTTCCGCTACCAGTCCATGCGCCGCCGGGCCGGCGACCGATTCTGGATCACCAGCCTGGTGCGGGTGTTCGGGTTGCAGGCCGCGGCCATGTGGGTGATGTCGCTTCCCCTCATGATCGGGATCAGCGACGCTGATCGTGGGTTGACCCCGCTGTGGGTGATTGGGACTGCTGTATTCCTAGTCGGGTTTGGGTTCGAAGCGATTTCCGACTGGCAGCTCACCCGGTTCAAGGCTGACTCGGCCAACGCTGGCCAAGTAATGAACCGAGGGCTGTGGCGCTACAGCCGCCATCCCAATTACTTCGGCGACGCCACGGCGTGGTGGGGGATCGGCCTGGTCGCCGCCTCAACTCCGATCGGGGTTGTGGGCCTGATCGCCCCGGCGCTCATAACTTGGATATTGGTCAGAGTGTCCGGCGTTCCGATGGTGGAGCACCGCATGAAGCGGAAGCGCCCCGGCTACGAGGAGTACATCCAGCGAACCAGCGCTTTCGTGCCCCGCCGCCCCAAATCTGTCTGAATTCGGGAACCTCAACGGCCATTGCTTCGTCTCATTAGGTGAGGACGAACAAAGAGGTTTCGATCCAGCCGTAGACTTTCCCGAGAGCGAGGTTTGCCAATGAAGGCCAAACGCACGATCCAGTTGATCGCCACCATCGGAGTGGCAATCGCTCTGCTTGTCGCCGCCGGATGCTCTGGAGGCGCCGACGAGGAGCCAATCGCCGTGGTGGGCTCAGAGCCAGATGCCACGGCCACCAGCACCGCCCCACAGCCTCCCGACGAGGCAACGACGGCAACAACCGTTGCCACCCCCACCGCCGATCCCGATGCCACCGCCTCGGTCACCGGCACCGTCACCTATCGGGAGCGGATCGCGCTTTCCCCGGGGGCGGTGGTCACCGTGCAGCTTCGGGACACGTCCCTTATGGATGTGGCCTCTGAGCTGATTGCCGAGCAGGTCATCACCAATCCGGGCCAGGTGCCCATCGCCTTTGAAGTGCGCTACAACGAGGACGACATCAACCCCCGCAACACCTATTCCATCCAGGCCCGGATCACCGAGTCCGACGGCCGGCTGGCCTTCATCAACGACACCGCCTACGACGTGATCACCCGGGGCTACCCCACCAGGATCGACATGGTGCTGGTGATCGTGCAGCCGCCGCCCGATCCCACCGGTGAGTGGAACGAGGAGAACTCCCGCCAATACGTCGAAGAAGAGGTCGAGGTGATCGGAGCCGAGGTGGTGGAGTACCACCCCGAGGTCATCATTCTGGTGGACCACTACCAGTCGACCGTTGAGAACTGCGTTCGCCGGGGCAATCAGTCGTTTGAGATCAGAGGATCGGACATCTACGCCACCATCACCCTTATGGTGCCGCCGCCCACCCCATGGGCCATCGACTGCGACGCCGAGAGGGTCGTAGTAGAAGAGGTTCTCCGCTTCGGCGAGGAGCTCACCCCCGGCCAGACCTACCGGGTGTTCGTCAACGGCGTCGAGACCACCACCTTCACCGCCCCGCTAGCTGATACTCAATAGCGTTCGACGGCGGGGTCATCACCCCTGGTCGACGTCGGCGGAGTATTCGATGGCTACCTCGGGTTCAGGCGATCGAAGCAGGAGCGACTCGATCCCGAAGGTGGGGGCGGCGAACAGTGCCGCGAAGCAAGAGACCAGTCCGTGGGCCACTTCATGGCCGTTCATGATTCCGGTGCGGAACCCTTGGCGCTGCCAGTGGGGGATGGCCGCTTCGAATGCCTCTGGGGTGAAGGAATTGGCGAACTCGGTGGGCATGGTGGGTCCCAAGATGACGGTGACGAATCGGCGAGTTCCCAGTGTCTCAGTGCGCCAACCTTCCATGGTTGCCTCCAGAGCTCGCTTGGAGGCGGCATAGGGGACCAGCGAGTGGCGGGGCATCTCCGTGGAGTCAGACGACACCGCAGCCACCACCGCGTCCTCGCTGAGATGGGGGAGGGCGGCCTTGATGATCAGGTTCGGCCCGAACGTATTGACTCCGAAGACCGCTTGCCAGTCGTCTTGAGCCAACTCGGCCATCGGTGCCATAGGCGACATACCCGAGGTGTAGACGATGCCGTCGAGCCCGCCGAGCACAGTGGCGGCCTCGGCCACCCCTTCTTCGATACTGGAGGGGTCGAGGGCGTCTATGACCACCACATGGCCGCCTCCGGCTTCGGCTACCGCCTCGTCCAACACGTCGCGGCGACGGGCGGCGAACGCAACGTGGGCGCCATTGCGCTGAAGCGCGATGGCAGTAGCCCGGCCCAGTCCCGATGATGCTCCCACCACCAGGATCTTGCGCTCACTCAGGGCTTCCATCTGCTCCTCCGTCTCCCAAGGCGCCGATCAGCCAATCCTGCCAAAGGGGTCCATCCCGCTCGGCGGCCTCGGCCCCATCGGCTCCGTAGAGGTACAGCCACACCGATGCGCCGGCGTGCTCGCCAAATGACTCCACCGCCACAAAGGCGGTGCCCAGCGCGGGCTCATCAAGCAGCAGGGCAATCCGGTACGGTCCGGCTTCTACCACCGTGCCGGCCAGCGGGGGAGCATCGGGCGAGCTGGCTTCGATCCGCTCGCCTACCTTCGGGGCCGACGAGATACCCAGTGCGGCTGTGAGCTCGGCCCATTGCTCATCACGGGAGCTGGTTCCCATGGCGGTGGGCAGCACCGAAACGGCCGTCTGGCCTCCGAAGTGCTCCAAGTGCAGCCCGAGGTTGGACATGAACAAGCCCCAACCCTCAACCATGGCGTCATATTGGGCGTCCCACTCGTTGCCTTCGCCGAAGCCGGAGTTCACCAGCCGCACCACACACCGGTTTTCGTCTGCGGGCTCCACTGTCCATTCGAACTCCAGGCCGTCCACTCCCTCCCCGCCGTCGAAGCAAATCCGCCGAGGCGGCTCCCACACCGCCACCCGACCGGGAATCTGCATCTCCGGCCCCGGGCCAAACGAAGCCATAGCCGAGCCTCCAGCTCGCTCTTCCACCGTATGGGGCACGTACCACGATGAGATCCCCGGCCCCGTGGCCACTGCCCGCCACACCTCCTCGCGTGTGCCCGGGACCTCCACCTCTAGCTCAATCGAGCGCCGCTCATCAGCCATGGCCCCACCCTAGGGGCGATGAGGTGGTTCCATTCGGTCGGGCAGTACACCGGGAGTCAGCTGATGGCGGCGCGACCCCCGGTCGGAATTGGCCATCGAGATTTGAGCACGTGGTTATAACCGTAATTTTAAAACAATTTCATTGATTGACAGTTCAATGAGCGACGGGTAGAGTTCCGGCGTGGGAACCTTTGCACTGCCCATTCGGGTTGCTGGCATGGACGGCGGGGAGACCAGGGAGATCGAGGCGATCGTTGACACCGGTGCCGCCTACACCACCCTGCCCGGCCGGTTGCTGCGCGAGATGGGAGTGGCGCCCATTGGCCAACGCCGATTTCTGTTGGCCGACGGCCGACGAGCAGTCATGGAATACGGGCGAGCATGGGTGACGGTGGAGGAGGAAAGCGAAGTGACCCTGGTGGTATTCGGCGAAGACGAGGGCCCGGCGCTGCTGGGGGCCTACACCCTTGAGGGCCTAGCCCTCGCCGTCGATCCGGTCGAGCAGCGGCTGGTCCCCACCCAGCTCATCTTGTATCGACTTGCCAGCTGACGACAAGACCAGCTTGAGGGCCGGTCCGATCCTTCAGTGGGCTTTAAGAGCCTCCGTGACGAGTTGCATCATTTCCCGGGCCACCATGGGAGCAGCGTTCTGGTTCTGGCCGGTCACCAGGTTGCCGTCGACCACCCAGTGGTTGGCCAGGGGGTCGCGGAACCGGGTGGCGCTCTCGAAGATGGCCCCGGCCCGGCGCAGTTCGGTCTCGGGATGATGGGGAGTGCTCTCGATGCCGAGCTCGTTTACCTGCTTATCGGTCACCCCGGTCACCCGCCGGTCCTTCACCAGCGGTTCTCCATTGGCATCTTTGGCCAGCAGTAAGCCGAGCGGTCCGTGGCAGACGCCGCCGATCACCCGGCTGAGCCGGTTGGCCTCGGTGACTTGGGTGCCGAGGACCTCTGAGAAGCCGAAGTCGAAGGCCGCCCCCCAACCTCCAGCCAAGTAGACGATGTCGTAGTCGGCCATGTCGAGGTCGCCGATGGCCAGCGAATCGGTGACCTTCTGGCGGAGGTCGTCATCAGCCAGAAACCGATCGTCGGCTTCGGTGCGGATCACCGGTTTCAGCGACTGGGGGTCGACGGGGATCTCGCCGCCCGCTGGACTGGCCACGTGGACCTCCATGCCTGCGTCCAAGAAGGCGTAGTAGGGCACGGTCATCTCGCTGGAGAACACCCCGGTGGGCTTGCCGATGTCGAGCATGCCGTGGTTGGTGGCCACGATCAGGGCCCGGCGACCGGTGAGGTCTGCCTCGAAGCGGCGGTCGTCTTCTGGGTGCAAGCCGACCTGCTGAAGCGCCTTGCGCAGCAAACGGGCGGGAGGTGGGGGATTGTTCTTCATTGGACCCTCCGAGGGGATGCGGTCAACGTAGGGCCAGGGCTGATTGCGGTCGGAAGCACACCGGTTCCGTTCGGCAGCCAACTGGCCTGCGAGGTGGGCGAAGACGGCTTCGGCAGCAGAGTCGTTGGCCAGGTTTTGGGCCTCGATCGGGTCGGCATTGAGGTCGTACAGCTCCCATTGATCGGGCAGCGGCTCGAATCGGTGGACCGGACCAGCCGGTCCGTTGGCAGCCAAGTGGCGGACGCCGGGCTCGGTCCAGGTGGCCGGATCGTCGAAGCTCCGCACGATCTTCCACAAATGGCCCGAACCGCCGGCCGCGTCGGCATCCGGCACCCGGGCTACGAGACCCTCAAAGTTGGCGGCGACGTGGGCGGGCACCTGAATGCGCAGTGGTGCCGGCGGGCTCGCCGCCCGCAGCATTTGCCGAGCCATTGCGCTCAAATTCGAGTCGCCCTCGGGCATGTTGTCGCGGGTCAGCAGATAGACCGGCCGATCGGCGTCGGGTGCCGAAGCGCCATCCACAACCGGCATGAGATCGCGACCGGGCAGGGGATGAACCTCGGTGTGGGTCTTGCCAAGCACCTCGGCGGTGGACTCCTGGTCGATGCCGGCCGCGGCCAACAGCGTGGGTACGAGATCGACATGGGAAGTGGGGGCATCGTCGACCTGGCGGCCCCCGGTCGCCTGAGGCCCGACCCGGGCGATGGTGAACGGAATCCGGGTGGCTTCGTCGTACAGGTTGAACCACTTCTGGTGGAGCCCGCCGTGGGCCCCCAGCAGCTCGCCGTGGTCGGCCGTCCGCACCAGAACGGCGTGCTCTGATCCTCCTTCGGTGACGGCCCGGCGAACCCGGTCCAGCGGGCCGTCCACCTCGGCATGAAGGCGGTAATAGAGGTCGCGGTAGGCCTGGGCCCGCGTCCGATAGGCCCGGTCGACAAGAGGCGGCGGCCCATAGCACGACAAATACGAGGCCCGAAAGGCGATTTGGGCGGCTGGCTTGGTCGAGAGGTCCTCGCCATCGGTCGGCGACGGCGGCACCGGCGGTGGATCCTCGACCCCGGCGGTGCGGGGGCTGCCCCGTCGCAGCCACGCGGGCGCGAACACGATGTCGTGGGGGTTCACGAAGCTGGCCACCAGCAAGAACGGCCGAGCGGCCTCCGGGTCGCCGGCACGGCGCCGGGCATACCGGTCTTCGAGCCAGGCCACCACCCGGTCGGCGATCAGCGGGTCGCGCACGAATCCGGTGTTGGCGAACGACGGACCGTGGGGTTCGGGGCCGATCCACCCTGAGAATCCAAACGCATCCAGGGGGTCGGCATCGAGGTAGGTCTCCACCGCCATCTGGTCGACCGCTCCATCGCTGTCGTTGGTGGTCAGCGCATCGCCGGTTGCCGGGTTGAACAGATCGGCGTGGCTCATGTGCCACTTGCCCTGGTAGTGGGTGTCGTAGCCCGCGGCCCGGAACCAGTGGCCCAGCGTGGGCACCTCACCAGGGCGCAGCCACCGCATCCGGGAGTCGTTCCACATCTTCCCCAAGCCATCGGTTTGGGTCACACCGTGCACGTCGGGGTACTGCCCGGTGAACAGGGTGGGTCGGCTGGGCACGCAGGCCAGCGAGCCGGTGTAGTGGCGCATGAACGAGACCCCGTGGTCGTCGAACCACCGGGTGCCGACGAGGGATTGACGACGCCACTCCCTCAGCTCCTCGGACTCGTAGGGCGGCACCGCCCGCTCTTGGTCGGTCATGATCACTACCACGTCAGGGCGGTCGGTCATCGGCCCGCTCCTGCGGTTTTGGCCATGTGCTGATCGAGTCCGGCGAGCATGGTCTCCGATGCCTTGGCCAATCGCCGGGCCACAATCTCGGCGATCAACTGCTGAGGTGGTCGAGGCCCGGCGTTGACCCGGCTGGTCAGCGAAACCCGGGTGCCCCGTGTCGTCTCCCGCAACGACCAGGTGTTGGCCACCGATCGGATCACCGGCGGGAGACCCTCGATGGAGTAGGCCAGCGCTACCCCCGGCGCCCAGTCGACCACCCGCTCCACCAGTGAGGAGCGGCCTACCTGCACCCGGCGCACGGTGCCGACGCCCTCAGCCTGCTCGCTCATCAGACAAGAGTGTTCGACGTTGGATGCCCACCCGCTTATGGCGCCGAAGTCGGCCAGCACGGCCCACACCGCCCCCGGTTCGGCGGTGATGTCTCTGGTGCAGGTGACCTCGGCCATGACTTCTTCGTGGTTCTCCTATTGCCAGCTCTTATTGACGGGCCATCTCGGTGCGGGCCGCGGCCTCGACATCGGCCGCTGATTGCCGGCCGAGCTCGATGACCACCTCATGGATTTCTCCGGTGAATGGGAACGGACCCTCATAGCGCTCGGAGACCGGCGACCCATGATCGAATCCGATGCTGTCGCTCAGCAGGGAAATCGACCTCATCATGAGCGGCAGCTCGGCTCGACCGCAGACACTTCCATCGATGGCGACACTCATTACCCCACTAGTACGGCTGGTACGACGGAGGCTCACCGCCACAGTGCTGTGGCCCTGGGGCACTGGCAGTTCGGACTCCAAGATGGTGCGATCCATGAAGGCGTTGTAGTCGACCACCAGCCGTTCGTTCTCAACAAACACCGCTATCCCTGCGCTGGCGCTCCCCGAGGCCCAGATAACCCCGTCGTCTCCGGCGGCCCTGGTGATCTCCGCGGCCAAATCCCATGCCCGTCCCCCCGGGGACGGGGAGGCCGACGACGGGATCGGCGAGATCGGCGGCCGGTATACATACCGCCGGCTGGTGGGGTGGGGCGAGCGGTCGTTCGGCCTCGCGGCGAACAGCTCGATCGTGCGGTCGTCCAGGGGGAGAACTCCGTGGCGTTCGGCCTCCTCCCACCACAGGCCAATCAGCTCTTCCAATACCTTCGGCTGGTCGTGGGCCCGGTCGAAGCACTCGGAGGGATCGGAGGAAAGGTCGTAGAGCTCCCATCGATCATCGTCGAAGTCCTGGCCATGGATATGGCGGGTGACGGCCTTCCACCACTTGCCGTCCTGTTCCACCACAAGCGCACGCGAGCCGAACATCTCGAAGTACTGGAGTCGGTTGGTTGCCGGGGCGGCGGCGTCGCCCAGCACCGTGGCGAACGAGTGGCCGGTAACCGGAAGCTGCTCATAGCCGTTCAACGTGTTGGGCGGGGCTATTCCCAGCAGGTCGTACAGCGTCGGAGCCAGATCGGAGACGTTGATGAACTGGCGGCGCTTGGTGCCGCACTGGTCGGCCGCGATGCCGTCAGGCCAGTGGACGATCATCGGGACGTGGACGCCGCCCTCGTGGGTGTTCTGCTTGTACCACTTGAACGGCGAGTTTCCGCACTGGGCCCATCCCCAGGGGTAGTTGGTATGGCTGTGGGGACCGCCTATTTCGTCAAGGCGCTCGATGGCCTCATCGGGGTTTTCGAGTATGCCGGTGAAGAACTTCATCTCGTGCAAGACACCGAATGGCCCGCCCTCTTGGGAGGCGCCGTTGTCGGCCAGCACCACCAGGATGGAGTTGTCGAGTTGGCCGATGTCGCGCAGGCCGTCCACAAATCGCCCGATCTGGTCGTCGGTGTGGTCGAGAAATGCGGCAAAGGCCTCTTGGAGTCGGCAGGCCAGCAGTCTCTGATTCTCCGGCAGGCTGTCCCAGGGCTCCACCCCGTCATTTCGGGGAGCCAGCTCGGTGCCCGGTGGTATCACTCCCGACTCGAGCTGCCGCTGGTACCAGCGCTGTCGTACCACGTCCCAGCCCTCGTCGTAGCGGCCCCGATACTTCTCCAGGTAGGCGGGCGGGGCTTGATGGGGGGCGTGGGTGGCACCGAAGGGCAGATAGGCGAAGAAGGGGCGGTCGGGTCGAACACCCTTGCTGTCCCGGATCATTTGGAGCAGCTGATCGACCAGGTCTTCGCTCAGGTGATAGCCGTCTTCGGGGCCCGCCGGTGGGTCGATGTGGTGGTTGTCGACTACGAGTTCCGGGTGAAACTGGTCGGTCTCACCTTCCAAGAACCCGTAAAACCGGTCGAATCCCCGACCCAGGGGCCACTGGTCGAACGGGCCAGCCGCCGATGCGTCCTGGGACGGCGCCAGGTGCCACTTGCCTGCGCAGAACGTGGCGTAGCCCTCGGCTTTGAGAACTTCGGCCAATGTGGCGGCGTGGTTGGTGATGTGGCCGAGCTGGTGGGGGAAGCCAGTGCAGTGGTTCGATACCGACCGCATTCCCACCGTGTGCTGCGAGCGACCGGTCAGAAGCGATGCCCGGGTGGGCGAGCACAGAGGGGTGACGTGGAAGTTGGTGAACTGGAGTCCGTCGGCGGCCAGCCGGTCGACATTGGCGGTGTCGATGTCGGAGCCGTAGCAGCCGAGTTGGGCGAAGCCGGTGTCATCGAGCAGCACGATGACCACGTTGGGCGCATCCTCGCCAGGGTGGGGAGGCTCCTCAAAGAACGGTTCGGAGTCGGCCAGGGTCTTGCCGATCACGCCAGGGAACGGGCGTTTGGCCGGTGAATCAGCCATGAGCGTCGCTCTGTGCTGTGGCGACCGTGGTCAGGTCGTCGCCGATCACGATCTCGCCGTCGAAGTGCTCAGCGGCCCGGGCGATCCATTCGGGGTACTGCTCGGCGGTGGGGGCGGGCACCATGTGGGTCAATACCAGGCGCCGGGCGCCGACTCGGGCCGCGGTTTGGGCCGCCTCCACCACGCCGGAGTGATAGTCGAGAATGTCTTGGACCATGTCGTTGGGGATGAGCTCCACCAGATCCCGGCGAATCACCGTCTGCACGTAGGCATCGACGTCGGCGGCCAGAGCGTCCACGCCCTCACAGGGAAGGGTGTCGCCCACCAACGCCACCGTCGAGCCGTTGTGCTCAAGCCGGTAGCCGATGGTGGGCCTCGCCGGCGCGTGGACCGTGGCCGCGGTGGACACCTGCACATCGTTGACCGTGAACTGATCGTCCGGCTCCACCTCGGTGACCTCCACATTCGGACCCCTGGTGAGGGCTTCGTGGTGCTCGATTCGGTAGCCGATGTCGGCTTCCAGAGCATGGATCTGGCGTTCCACGAACTGGGCGGTGCCCGGTGGCCCGAACACCGGAAGGGCAACGTTGCCCTGAGTCATGATCCAGTGCGTGGTGATGACGTCGTTGAGATCGCAGATGTGATCGCTGTGCAAGTGGGTCACCAAGACGGCAGCTAAGAACGCCGGCAGCGATCCTCCCCCGGCCATGCGCATCACCACTCCACGACCGGCGTCGACCAGTACGTGGGTGTCGCCCGCCTTCACCAGAGTGGATGGACCGGCCCGATTGGCGTCGGGCAACGGGGATCCGGTTCCCGTCAACACGATTTCCATCTCTCGCTCCTTTGCTGTGGGGGGATCGTCGGGCTCGAAGAACGCTGGTGGATCCTCTGGGCGGTCAAGACGTCATGCCGCCCAGGCCTACCAGGCCCCGAGCCAGCTCGATCTCGCCCATGTGGCGCAACCCGTGTTGGTAGTGCCAGCACTCGAAGGCGTCGAGCACGGTGATGCCCTGGGGGCCAGCGCACATCGCGCTGTAGGTGCTGGCGATCTGGGGCGGATAGGGCGGAGCGACGATGACCCGCTCGAATTCGGCGGGATCCATGTGCTCGATGTAGGCCTCAGTCCGGTTGAACACCGCCCGCTGGTACTCCTTGAACGCCTCGAAGTCGCCGATGCGCTGGTGGATCATGTCGCTGACCGGCCGCTCCTTGCCGTGGTCGTTTATGGCCATCTGCACCCGGGCCTGCCAACCGTCATTCCAGATGGGCAGTTCACCGGAGATGCCCATGAAGGTGGCGTCTTGCATGTTGGTGTAGTGGAAAAGCGAGAACGCGATGGGCAGTACCCCTTCCCGTTCGAAGTGGTTCACGTGATGCAGTTCCATGGTGCTCACCGCTTGGTAGTAGAGCGAGTGCATGGTTCGCATACGGCGCAAGAGCGAGTCTTGGATGAGGTTCAGCGTGTCGACGTTGCCCATGGCGGTTCCTTGTTCAGGGTCGGAGGATTGCCTCTAGCGCGGCCCGAAGCACGGCCTCGGTCTCGGCGATGGTGTATCGGCGATGGCGGCGCAGGTAGTCGATGGTGTCGAACTGGAAGAGGACGTCGCCGGCGGACAGAACGGCTTGACGATCAGCTGCCTTGCTCGCGGCCAACTCGGAAGCAAACTGGAGCTCGAACTGGTCGCGGAGGTCGTTGCGGGCTGTGGCCAGCCAGTCGCGAACCCGGGGGTGGTTGGGAGCATTGTGTACCGCAGCCCGGTATACCGAGCCGGCTCTCTCATAGAGTCGAAGCCGCATGGCCGCGAAGTCGTCGATGCGGCGGTCGAGCGGTCCTTGGCCGATCTTGTGGAGGCGGCCAGCGTCTCTCATGAGCTCGCGATGGCGATTGATGGCAGATTCGACGAGCTCGCCGGGGTCGGCGAAGTATCGGTAGAGGGATCGCAGGGAAAGACCGGACCGCTTGGAGACCTGCTCGATGGTTGGAATCAGCGACTCCTCGGCAAACATTTCCAGGACGGTGTCGAGAGCGGTATTGATGTTGCGCTCTCGGCGGGCGACCCTCCCGTCGACCGAAGCGTCGGTGCGGTCCACGTCGGTCATCGCGGTTTGACGGTAGCAGTCACTTGAGCGTCGGAGTCGTCGGTGTCAACGAGGTGAACGCGCACTAGAACAACACCCGGGTGGGGTCAGTCAGCGACCGGGCTACGTCGTCGAGGAGCGGGTCGGCGATCACTGCGTAGTTGGCCTCGTCGTGGGCGGTCCCGCCGGTCGCCAGCTCTTCGGCCATTGCCGGGGAGATCAAGTCGAATCGGGCTTCGGCAAACGTCCGGTGATCGCCGAGGAACCGGTCTTCCACCCAGAACCGGCCGATGCGGGTCGATTCGATGGCCTCGGCCAGATCGGGATACGAGGCGTCGGCCACAACTTGGAGAAGCAGGAGCTGGTCGGTGGCTGCTCCGGACGCCTGGGGCGGTATCGGGTCGTCTTCCGCCGGGAAGGTCGCCATGACGATGGTGAACTCCATTCCCGCGTCCTTGTGAACGTGAGACTCTTGGAAGTCCTCGCGCATGGTCATCTCGGCTATGGCGGCGCGGTAGGGGTACTGCGCGATGGCGATCCGATCCCACTCGGTTTCGTCGCCAAGCAGCTGATGGACCACCGGTGCGAGCAGGATGATGCGGGCGCCCACCGCCCTCAACTGCTCGTGGGGTGCGTAGACATTGTCGGCCTCGACGCCTGAGAGCGTGGAGGTCCGGCCATCCCCGTAGTCGGCGACGGCTCGGTACTTCATCAGATTGAGCGCCCACATCGGCCCGCCGGGATCCTCTCGTTCGAACCAGGAGGCCACGTAGGTGTCGTTCAGCGCTCCATACCGGGGCATGGGCGGACCTTATAGTATTGCGCCTTTCACTGGCAATAGTTTGGGGCGACCGCCTAAGCCGCGTCGTCGGGCGAGGCCAGGCGGCGGAGACGGTTTCTGTAGGGGCCATATCGCCAGACGAGATCATCTCCGTCGCGATAGCGGGTGACCACCAGGCGCTTGCCCCCCAGATAGAGGTTCAGACGACCCTCTTCGAACCGGGCCGCCACTTCGATTTGGCCGCCGCCGACCCCCTCGTCGCGCACGCCTCTATCAAGGGTGCCGTCGGCGAACATGTCGTGAATAATCCCAGCCGCGGTGATTACCACTCGGTTGCCCGCCTGCTCATTGCGTTCGATGTGGCCCCTCAGCGGTCCCCGGTATACCTGCCACACCCCGCGAAGGTCAGGGGCACCTTCGGCCAGCGGCTCGTCGCAACCGGCCAGTACCAGCGGCGGCCACTCCCGCCACCGGCCGGGGGGCGTTCGGACAACCGGCAAGTCGACCGCTTTGGTAGAGGCCGACTGGAGATCTGGCGCCAACTCCGGCAGGAGGTAGTGCTCGCTTCCGACCGGAGGCTTAGGTGGGTGGCGCCGCACCCGAAGCGGTGCCGCTGCCGTTGAACCGAGAGCCTTCACCACATCGCCGATTCGCATCGCCGATCCTCCAAATCAATTGCGTCTAACACTGGTATAAGGTATTGGCATCAATACTGGCAAAACAATACTCACATCGGCTGCTCATCAGCGGCAGGCCCCGAGCTGACCACCGAATCATTTGCCGCCGCCGCGGAGAGCATTGACCCCATTACGCGTAGAATAAGAGTCTCAGAGTCATGGCTTCGGCAGACCATTTGGACCAAATCGACTCGGCGCTTCGCAACGACATCAGGCGGCTGGGCAACCAACTTGGCGATGCCCTGGTACGCCAGCACGGTCCTGAGTTGCTCGAGCGTGTGGAGCAGGTGCGGACCATGGCCCGGGGCCTGCGGCGCGACGAGGAGTCGGGCGCGGCGCTGGCAGAGGTGCTCGACGATGTGGATGTGGTGGAGGCCATCCGCCTGGTAAGGGCATTCACGGTCTACTTTCACCTGGCCAACACCGCCGAGCAGGTCCACCGCATCGAGGATCTCAACGCCGGTGGACTTGCCGGCAGCCTCCGCTTTGCTGACACGGTGGCCAAGCTCCAAGACCTTGGTATCGACCGGGCTGAGATCGTGGCCGCCACCCGAGGTGCCGACCTCCGACCGGTGTTCACTGCTCATCCCACCGAGGCCTCCCGCCGGTCGATACTCGACAAGCTCAACGAGATCGCCGTGCTCATCGAGCGCCGAAGCGAGGCCAGCAGCGGGCCGGCCGACCGGAATCGAGTCGATCGCCGCATCGATGAGCTCATCGATGCCATCTGGCAGACCGACGAGCTTCGCCGAGAGCGGCCCGATCCCGTTGACGAGGCCCGCTCCATCCTCTACTTCCTCACCGAGATCGCGGCCGACGGGGTTCCCGAGCTGTTCGACGACGTCGATGCTGTGCTGCGAAGCATCGGTGGGTCGCTGGACGGGCCCCAGGTACCGGTCCGCTTCGGGTCGTGGGTGGGCGGCGATCGTGATGGCAACCCCAATGTCACCCCCGAGACGACGCTGGAAGTGCTGAACTTTCAGCAGGGGCGGGCGCTGCGCCTGCTGGTGGCCGAGGTCGAGGAGTTGTCGTCGGAACTATCGGTTAGCACCGCCGTTACCGCCATCACCCCTGAATTGCAGGCCCAAATCGAAGCCGACCGGGATGACTTTCCCGACGTGGTATCCCGATTCAGCAAGCTGAGCGCGGGCGAGCCCTACCGGCAGCGCTGTTCGGTGATCCACCAGCGCCTCTTGGAAGCCACCGCTCAGCCTCCCGGCCCGAGGGCTTATGGGTCGCCCGCCGACATGGAGGCCGACCTGGCCGTCATGGCCCGATCGCTCGAGGTCAACGGGGGATCGCTGATGGCAAGCGGCCGTCTGGCCCGCGTCCGACGCATCCTGGCCATGATCGGCTTCCACCTCGCCATCCTCGACATCCGTGAGAATGCCGCCGCCCACCACCATGCCCTTGGTGTGCTCTTTGCCGAACTGGGCATCGACTACCGCTCGCTGGCCCGCTCGGAGCGCACCGCGCTGTTGGCCGCCGAGCTTGACAGCCGTCGCCCACTGGCTCCCCCCGGGAGGTCGAGTGCCCAGGGCTCGCTGGCTCTGTTCGCGGCCCTGCGATTAGCCCTCGACCGCCACGGCGACGGCGTCATCGAGAGCTACATCGTCTCCATGACCCAGGGCGTGGACGATGTGCTCGCCCCCGCGGTGCTGGCCCGCGAGGTCGGCTTGGTGGACATACCCGGGGGCGTCGCCCGAATGGGCTTCGTGCCGCTATTTGAAACCATCGACGATCTCCGAGGAATCGGGCCCATGCTCCGGGAGCTATTCGCCGTTCCTGCCTACCGTCAACTGGTGCAGCTCAGGGGCGACCGGCAAGAGGTGATGGTCGGATATTCCGACTCCAACAAAGACGGCGGCATAACCACCTCGCAGTGGGAGATCCACAAGGCGCTACGGGAGATCGCCGAAGTCTCGGCGGAGACCGGCATCCAAGTCGTGGTGTTCCACGGCCGGGGCGGCACGGTAGGGCGAGGCGGCGGCCCAACGAATGCCGCCATCTTGTCGCAACCAGCCGGGGTGGTGGCCGGAGCGATGAAGATCACCGAGCAGGGCGAGGTGATCGCCGACAAGTATGGATTGCCCCGACTGGCTCAGCGCAACCTGGATCTGGCCCTGTCGGCGGTGCTGGAGGCCACGGTCGCCCATCAGAGCCCCCGCCACGGCGATGGTGGCATCGACGCCTGGAACGACATCATGGAAATCATGTCGACGGAGGCCCATCAGGCGTACCGCAGACTGCTGGATGCCCCTGGTTTTGTGGAGTACTTCCAAACCTCGACCCCCGTAGAAGAGCTGACCGCCATGAACATCGGCTCGCGCCCAGCCCGTCGCTTGGGGTCGAAGGCTGGTATCGATGATCTCAGAGCCATCCCCTGGGTCTTCGGGTGGACCCAGTCGCGCCAGATCATTCCCGGTTGGTTTGGGGTGGGCACCGCGCTCGAGGCGGCCCACCGAGCGGATTGCGGCGAACTGCTTCCGGCAATGTACGAAGGCTGGCAGTTCTTCCGCACATTCATCTCCAACGTGGAGATGACCCTGGCGAAGACCGATCTGGCCATCGCTGGCCACTATGTCAATCGCCTCGTCGTCCCCGAACTCCATCACTTCTTCGCCGCCATCGCCGAAGAGCACGACCTCACGGTGGCTCACATCGCGAAGCTGACCGGCGGCGATCTGCTCAACGATCTTCCGGTGCTCAAGAGGACCCTGGCCGTTCGTGATGCTTATCTCGATCCCATAAGCGTGTTGCAGGTAGAACTCCTGGCTCGATCGCGGGCCGGGGTTGATTCCCCCGAATACGCCAGACGCATTCAGCGAGCCCTGCTGCTTACCGTGAACGGCATCGCCGCCGGACTTAGAAATACTGGCTAGGGAATCCCAGAAATCAACTGGCTCGACCTCAAGGTGGCATCGGGTTTGGTTGACGAGGAGTGGGGAGCAGCCCAAATGAAATTGTGGCAACTACTACTAGCGTGTCTCTTTTGTGAGTATTGCGGCCATAGGCTAGAACTTGAGGGTGAGCGATGTGAGTGCCACGAATGAGGCTGCCGTGCTAAAGGAGCGACTCTCGCAGCTATCTGAAGCATTCATGCGCATTAGCGAGAGCCTTGACTTTGACACAGTGTTGCAGGAGACACTGGACAGCGCCCGGTCGCTCACCGGTGCTCAAGTTGGCGTGATTGTGCTGGTTACCGACCAGCAGAGGACCGCGGAGTTCTTGTTCTCCGGCATGACGCCCGAACAGGCTGGCGAACTTGAGCAGCTGTCCAACAAATGGGAGCTCTTCGAGCACTTCTACGGCATTGAAGAACCACTACGGCTGGACGGCTTCCAGAGCTACCTCAAAGAGCGCGAACTCTCTGAGTTCCGCGCCCCTTTTCCGATTAGCCCGGCCACGGCCTATCTGGGGGCGCCAATCCGGTACCAAGATCAGCGGGTCGGTGCCATCTTCATGGCCGAGAAGGAGGAGGGGTTTTCTGTCGAAGACGAGGAAACCCTGGTCATGTTCGCTTCCCAAGCGGCACTGGCCATTTCCAATGCTCGTCAGTATCGGCAGGAGCAGCGGACGAGGGCCGACATGGAAGCCCTAGTCAATATCGCCCCTATGGCTGTCCTGGTCTTTGAAGCCAAGACGGGGGAGCTGAGATCGGTCAACCGGGAGGCGATGCGGATCATTGGTGACTTGGGCCTGACGGGCGACTCCCTGCACCAGATAGTCAGCGCCGCGACTTATCGGCGCGCCGATGGTCGGGTGATCTCGAAGGATGGGATTCCCCTGGAACAAACGATGAATTCGGGGGAGACCGTTTGGGAAGAGGAGATCATCATCGAGTACCCCAATGGCCAGGAATTTGTTGCCAGTGTGAACGCCACCCCCATTCGCGGCGCCGACGGTTCGGTGGAGTCGGTGATCGTGACGGCGCAGGACTTGGCCCCCCTCGCTGAGTTGGAGCGGCTGCGTACCGAGTTCTTGGGCATCGTCGGACACGAGCTCCGCTCGCCGCTCACCGCCATCAAGGGGTCCACTTCCACGCTGCTGGAGGGCCAGTTCTCACTCGACCCCGCTGAGATGATCGAGTACCACCGCATCATCGACGAGCAAGCCGATTACATGCGCGATCTGATCAACAACCTCACCGACATTGTGCGAATTGAGTCGGGAACGCTGGCGGTCAATCCGGTGCCCCTCGAGCTGGCTCGATTGGTGGATGAGGCCCGCAATGTTTTCTTGAGCACTGGGGGCCGGGAGCACATCCGAATCGATCTCCCCTCTGACTTGCCCTTGGTGATGGCCGATCAGCGGCGCATGGTCCAGGTGTTCATCAACCTTCTCACCAACGCGGCGCGCAACTCCAACGAAAATTCAACAATCAGCTTGGAGGCCCGGGTCCAAGACGTCCACGTCGCCGTCTCGGTGGCCGACACCGGCCGAGGCATTCCGGCCGAGCGGTTACCGCACCTGTTTGCCAAGTTCTATCAGCCGGATGGCCCCGACCAGAATCGTGATCTCGGGCTGGGCTTGGCCATCTGCAAGGGGATCGTGGAGGCGCACGGCGGGCGTATTTGGGCTGAGAGCGACGGCCCCGGCCTGGGCAGCACATTTACGTTCACCCTTCCTGTTTCTGAGCAGAGCACACCCCACGTCACCCCTCAAAGAACCAGAGCCGCGGCTCGGCCTCGAAGGACGGTTAGCAGCGAGCTGACCCGGATCCTCGCCGTGGACGACGATCCGAGGACGCTCAAGCACGTTCGTGACTCGTTGGCCAAGGCAGGATTCGAGCCGGTGGTGACTGGCGACCCTGACGAGGTGGTCTCGTTGATCGAGGAGACCGAACCCCAAGTGGTGCTCCTTGATCTGATGCTGCCCGGCAAAGACGGCATTGAACTGATGAAGGATGTGCTCGCCATTTCCGATGTACCGGTCATATTTCTGTCGGGCTACGACCAGGATGAGCTGATCACCAAGGCCTTCGAGATGGGCGCGGTCGACTACATAGTCAAGCCTTTCTCGCCCACCGAGTTGAACGCACGGGTTCGAGCTGCGTTGCGCAAAAGGCCAGATCAGCCGATGTCCTTCGAGTTGGACGACCTGACGATCAACTTCTCTGAGCGATCCGTGACCGTCGCCGGAGAGGTGGTCGAGTTGACACCCACCGAATTCCGGCTGCTGGCCGAGCTATCTGCGAAAGCTGGCACGGCAATGGACCACGACTACCTGCTGCAACGGGTGTGGGGTCCCGACCAACCGGGCGATGCTCGCCGGATGCGCACCGTGGTCAAGAACCTCCGGCAGAAGCTCGGAGATAATGCCCGCAACCCCCGCTATATCGTCACGGTGCCCCACGTTGGCTACCGCATGCCGAAGCCTACGTAGCGGTTAGTCGTTTTCTTCGCGCTCCGCGATAAGGGCGGCGGCCTGGGTGGGCCACTTCCACTTGCTGATTCGACCGGGGATTTCCAGGGCAGCCTCAAGGTTGCGCACGCCGTCGTCGTCGAGGCCGGCCAAATCCTCATAGGTGACAATGCCGTGTTCAGGCAACGCCCTGGCCAGCGCGGGGTCGGTGCCCTTGATGCGGGTGAAGTCGTCCGGGCGCTGCGTCGGTGCTGAAGACGGGGTGTCCACGGGGGGTGGTGCCGTTGCTTCCGGCTCAGTCTCTGGGGCAGCAGGAGCCGCAGCTTCGGGAACCTTGGTCTCTGGCTCAGCTTCGGGAGTTGCCGATTCTTTGGGCGCGGATGCTTCGGTCTGCGGCTCCGGTTCAGCTTCCGGCGGGGCCTCCACGGCTACCGCAGCATGCGGCTCTTGCACCTCGACCGCCACGGCTTCGGGGGCGGGGGTGCGGATGGTGAGCAGGTCGGACTGTCGGGCGGCGTCTTGGGCGGCGTCGCGGTTCTCCAATGCCTCCAGCAGGTGCATGGAGATGTCGCCCACCACCACGTCGTCATCGGCCCCCTCGGCCTTGATGCCGTCGTCGATCATGATGTAGCAGAACGGGCAGGCGGTGGCGATGCGGTCGGCCCCGGTGGCCAGCAGCTCCTGCGAGCGCTCCACGTTGACCTGTTTGCCGATGGTCTCCTCCATCCACATGCGAGCACCGCCAGCCCCGCAGCACATTCCCTTGGTTCCGTTGCGCTCGGCCTCCACCACCTCGACGCCGCCCAGCGATCCCACCACTCGGCGGGGGGCCAGGTACACGTCGTTGTGGCGGCCCAGATAGCAGGAGTCGTGGTATACGACCCGCTCGTCCAGGCGGGCACCGGTCATGTCGAGGCGTCCATCGTCGATCAGCGCTTCGAGGAACTGGGTGTGGTGGACCACCTCATAGTGACCGCCGAGCTGGGGATACTCGTTGGCCAACGTGTTGAAGCAGTGGGGGCACTGAGTGACGATCTTCTTGACCCCCATTTCATTGAGGGTCTCGATGTTCTGCATGGCCAGCATCTGGAAGATGTACTCGTTGCCCGAGCGCCGGGCCGGATCGCCGGTGCAGTTCTCGGCCGGTCCCAATATGGAGAAGCTGATCCCAGCCCGTTGGAGCAGCTTGGCTACCGCCCGGGTGACCTTGCGGTTCTTATCGTCGAAAGATCCGGCACAGCCCACCCAGTAGAGGTACTCGGACTCCAGAGGGTCGCCCCCGTCGAGTACGGAGATGCCCTCAAACTCCTCTGCCCACGCCCCTCGATCGCCCTGGGACATGCCCCACGGGTTCCCCGAGTTCTCCATCGACCGGTAGGCCTGGCCCAACTCGGTGGGGAAGTCGGACTCCATCAGCGACAGGTAGCGGCGCATGTCGAGGATCTTGTCGAGAATCTCGATGTTCACCGGGCAGATCTCATCGCACGCCTTGCAGGAGGTACACGCCCAGACTTCCTCGCCGGTGATCCGCTCGAATAACGAGTTGGCCTCTACTTTGATCTCCGGAACCGCGCCCAGTGGCGGGGTGGTGGCCGGCTCGCCGGTGGCGGCCATGACCTCGCCGGTCTTGAGCACGATCTCCCGGGGGTCGAGCGGCTTGCCGGTGGCATGGGCCGGGCATACCGACGTACACCGCCCGCACATGGTGCAGGCATCGGTGTCCAGCAGTTGCTTCCAGGTGAAGTCCTCCACGGTGGCGGCGCCGAACGACTCCAGGTCGGTCTCCATCAGGTTGGGCATGGGCTTCATGGCGCCCTTGGGCCGGTCTTTGTCCCGCAGGTACATATTCAGCGGGGAGGTGAACATGTGGCGCAGCATGGTGATGGGTAACAGCACCAAGAAGGCCACAAACGCGATCACGTGGCCGGCCCACCAGATCTGATGCCAGTGGTCCAGGCCTTCGAGGCCCCGCATCTGGGTGGCCACCTGATAGCCGAGCACCGACCACTTCTCGTAGTCGGGCACCCCGTGGTTGGCGATGCGGAAGACTTCGGCGCCGAACCCGGTGACGCCGATGGCGAAGAAGGTGCCCAAGATCACCGCGTGTTCAGGCCGCGATTTGATGCGGATGCGATAGGGGCGCAGCCGCCGGGGGCCGTAGCGGCGGACGATGGCCCACATCACGCCGACCAGGAAGATGGCTCCGGCGATGTCGCCCACCGCCGAGTACACCTGGTACACCCGGCCGTGGAGGAACTTGGCCCCGTCAGGGAGTTGCTCGTCGATCTCCAGGGTGGTGGTGACGCCCAACAAAATGATGAACCCGACGTAGATCATGGTGTGCATGACGCCAGCGCCGGGCTCCCGCAGCAGGGTGCGCATGTACATGCCCCGTCGGAGGTCCTCGAGGCGGGTCTTAGCGTTGGCCAGAGTGGTGCGGCGGTTGTCAGGGCCGCCCCGTTCCCAGTTCTTCACCCGCTTGGCGAATTCCCAGGATGCCCACACCAGGAAGATGGGGATGATGGTGTAGAAGGCAGCCTTCCACCCGCTGGGGATGTTCTCCCAGGGGTGGCGGGTGATCTCAGCCGGGTTCTTGAATTCGGTGATAGCGGAGGCGATGCCTGAGGCAATGGTGAAGGCGGCGAAGCCCAGCCCGAGGCCGAGGACAATGTGGAAGGGACGCAGGCGCTTTGGGTCCATGGCGTCCCCAACCTAGTGGCCGACACTGCCCGGTTCCGTACTCAAGCAGGGACGACGAGATGGGCGGGGCCTGCTTGAAGTTCACAGCGCAGAAACAATCGTGAAACTTGGCCTTTCTACCGTGTTCCCGATTGCGCCAGAGCCGCAGTGGCGCAGGCGCAGAACTCGGCGAAGGAGGGCCGGTAACCATGAAAAGGAAATTCGGAATAGGAGCGCTGATTGCCGCCGTAACGGTGCTGATCGGGGCCGTTCCCGCAGCAGCCCAAGAAGGCGGCGCCGAGGCCGTGCAAGTGGTGTTGGACAACCTGTGGGTGTTCATCGCCGGCATCTTGGTGTTCTTGATGCAGGCCGGTTTCGGCATGGTCGAGGCCGGGATGACCCGGGCCAAGAACGTCGGGAACATCATGGCCAAGAACCTGGCCGACATGTGCATCGGCGCGCTGGCCTTCTTCGCATTCGGCTACGGCATCGCCTTCGGCACTGACGGCGGGTCGCTTATCGGCACCGACGGCTTCTTCTTGAGCGGTACGTTCACTACATTCGGTGACGGGCTCAGCACTCCCACCTTCTTTTTCTTCCAGGTGGTGTTCGCGGCCACCGCGGTGACCATCGCCTCGGGCGCCATGGCCGAGCGGACCAAGTTCACCGCCTATCTGGTGTTCAGCTTCTTCATGACCGCGCTGATCTACCCGGTGGTTGTCCACTCCTTCTGGCATGGTGACGGCCTGCTCTCCGATCTGAAGATCGGCGACGCCCGGTTCGGCGATTTCGCCGGTTCCACCATCGTGCACAGCACCGGCGGCTGGGCTGCTCTGATGGGGGCCATTTTCCTCGGGCCCCGCATCGGCAAGTACGACGAGAACGGCAACCCTCGGGCCATGCCCGGCCACAACATCGCCTTCGTGGTGCTGGGCGTGTTCATCCTGTGGTTCGGGTGGTTCGGGTTCAACCCCGGCTCGGAGCTGGCGGCAGATGATTTCGTGATGCGAGCGGCGGTCACCACGCTGTTGGCCGCGGCTGCTGGAGGCGTTGCTGCTGGGACGATCATCTGGCGCAAGGCCGGCTCCCTGGACGTGGCCATGACCGGCAACGGTGTGCTGGCCGGGTTGGTTGGCATCACCGCCGGTACCGGCACCATGAACCCATTGGGCGCAGTGGTGACCGGCGCCATCGCCGGCGTCATCGTGGTGTACTCGGTGCTGTTCTTCGACCGGGTCCGCATCGACGACCCGGTAGGTGCCATCTCGGTCCACGGTGTTTGCGGCGTGTGGGGGACCCTGGCCGTGGGCCTGTTCTCCCGCTATGACGATGCATTCGTCGGCCAGGACAACGCTGGCCTCTTCTACGGCGGAGGCATCGACCAGCTGGTTGTGCAGCTCATCGGCGTGGTGCTGGTATTCGTGTGGGTGACGGTCACCACCGGCATCTTGTTCGCGGTGATGAAGAAGACCATGGGTCTACGGGTGTCTCGTGAGGAAGAGATCGGCGGTCTCGACCTCCATGAACATGGAGTGCCGGGCTACGGCCCTGACACCTCCGTATCTGTGGGGTGATCTCCTACAGCCCACTAACCACAAGCCCGTAGGCGCTCAGCCCGCTTGCTTGGCCACCGCTGCGGCCGCTTCGGCAGCCGCGGCGGGGTCGAGTGAGCGGGCGAGTGTCGCTTTGGCCTCGATGGGCATCATGTCGATTCCGAGTTCGTAGACCAGCGGCATACCGGTGGGGATGTTGAGGGTAGCGATGGCGTCGTCGTCGATTTGGTCGAGGTGCTTGGCCAGCGCCCGCAGGCTGTTGCCGTGGGCCGAGACCAGCACCAATCGACCGGCCCGCAAGTCGGGGATCACCTCGTCAAACCAGTAGGGCATCAGCCGCTCCACCACGTCGGCGAGGCACTCGCCTTTGGGCAGCTGCTCCGGGGGAATGTGGGCGTAGCGGGGATCGGTATTGGGGTTCCACGGGTTGTCGTCGGAGATGGGCGGCGGCGGCGTGCGATAGCCCCGGCGCCAGGCATTGAGCTGCTCGTCGCCGTAGCGCTCTCGGGTCTCAAACTTGTCCAATCCGGTGAGGTCGCCATAGTGGCGCTCATTCAGCCGCCAGTCTTGTTTCATGGGCACTGATGTCCGACCCATTTCGGCTAAGGCCAGTTCCGCAGTGCGAATGGCCCGACTCTGCACCGAGGTGTGTACGACATCGGGCAGCAGCCCGGCCTCGGCCAGCGCCCTCCCGCTAGCTCGGGCCTCAGCTTCCCCCTTTTCGGTGAGGTCGCAGTCGTACCAGCCGGTGAATTGATTCGAGGCGTTCCACTCGCTCTGCCCGTGGCGAAGCAGGATCAGTATTGCGGGATTCACTCTGAGCAGCGTAGCGGCTTCAACCCTTAGTGAATATCACTCAAGTTTTGGGATATTAGTAATTGAGGGGTATCCTGAAAGCCGAAAATACCGAACTTCAAAAGGAGTCGAACACAATGGGAAAGGTTGTCGGCATCGATCTGGGCACCACCAACAGCGTGGTTGCAGTGCTCGAGGGCGGCGAGCCCACGGTCATCGCCAACACTGAAGGTTCTCGCACCACTCCGTCGGTGGTGGCCTTCTCCAAAGAAGGAGAGGTACTGGTGGGAGAGGTGGCCAAGCGCCAAGCCATTACCAACCCCGATCGCACCATCCGCTCGGTGAAACGCCATGTCGGCACCGACTGGTCGGTGGGCATCGACGGCAAGGACTACAGCAGTCAGGAGATCTCGGCCCGGGTGCTGCAAAAGCTCAAGCGGGACGCCGAGACCTATCTGGGCACCGAGGTGACCGAGGCGGTGATCACCGTTCCGGCCTACTTCGATGACGCCCAGCGCACCGCCACCAAAGAAGCCGGCACCATCGCCGGACTCGACGTACTGCGGATCATCAACGAGCCCACCGCGGCCGCGCTGGCCTACGGCCTCGACAAGGGCGACACCGACCAGACCATCTTGGTTTTCGACCTAGGCGGCGGAACTTTCGACGTGTCCGTCCTGGAGATCGGCGATGGGGTCTTCGAGGTGAAGTCCACCAGCGGTGACACCGCCCTCGGAGGCGACGACTGGGACGATCGAGTGATCGGATGGTTGGTGGACTCCTTCCGCAACGACCACGGAGTGGACTTGAGCAAGGACAACATGGCCATGCAGCGGCTCAAGGAGGGCGCGGAGCGGGCCAAGATCGAGCTGTCGCAGGCTCAGAGCACCAACGTGAATCTGCCGTTCATCACCGCCACCGATGCCGGCCCCCTGCACATGGACTACGAACTGACTCGGGCCAAGTTCCAAGACCTCACCAGCGACCTGCTGGACCGGTGCCGCAAGCCGTTCGAGCAAGCTCTCTCCGATGCCGCCCTGTCGGCGGGCGACGTAGACCACGTGATCCTGGTGGGCGGCTCCACTCGGATGCCCGCGGTGGTTGATCTGGTCACCGGGATGACCGGCACCCAGCCCCACCAGGGGGTCAACCCCGACGAGGTGGTGGCAGTGGGTGCGGCGGTCCAGGCCGGAGTGCTCAAGGGCGAGGTCAAAGACGTGCTGCTGTTGGACGTGACCCCTCTGTCGCTGGGCATCGAGACCAAGGGCGGCGTGATGACACGCCTCATCGAACGCAACACCACCATCCCCACCCGTCGTACCGAGGTGTTCACCACCGCGGACGACAATCAGCCCACGGTGGAGATCCATGTGCTCCAGGGGGAGCGCGAGATGGCCGCCTACAACAAGACGCTGGGCAAGTTCCAGCTGGTGGACCTGCCCCCCGCTCCCCGCGGTGTTCCCCAAATCGAGGTGACCTTCGACATCGATGCCAACGGCATCGTCCACGTGTCGGCCAAAGACCGGGCCACCAGCAAGGAGCAGTCCATCACCATCACCGGACAGACCTCGCTGGACAAGGGCACCATCGATCAGATGATCGCTGATGCCGAGGCCCACGCCGCTGAGGATGCCCGCCGCCGGGAGGAGGCCGAGGCGCTCAACAACGCCGACAGCCTGGTGTACCAGGTGGAGAAGCTGCTGGCCGATGCTGCTGACTCGATGGACGCCGACACCAAGTCTGAGGCCGAGGCCAAGTTGGCCGAACTGAAGTCGGCCGTCGACGAGAAAGACCTCGACCGCATCCGCTCGGCCACTGAGGCGCTGTCGGCCCTCAGCCAGCAGATCGGCGCGGCCATGTACGAGCAGGCTGCTGCCGCGGCTGAGGATGCCCCGGGCGATTTCTCGGCCGATGCCCCTGATGAGGACGACGGTATTGTGGATGCCGAGATCGTTGAGGACGACGACGGAGAGCCCCAGTGAGCGACCAGCCCGTGGTGGGCGATCTGGCTGACACCGAAGAGCAGACTCAGATCGAATCGGACGAGGCAACGGACGGCTCGTCCACCGAGGACCTGCTTGAGTTCGACCCTGATGCGGCTGTCGAGCCCGAAGAGCCCCCCTCAGTGGAGGAACTGCTATCCCAGCGAGACGGCTATCTCAACGACCTCCAGCGGGTGACGGCCGAATTCGCCAACTACCGCCGCAAGGCGGCTGAGCGCCAGCAGGAGACGGCGGCTGGGGCCGAGGCGGGCATCGTGGAGAAGATGCTGCCCGTGCTTGATGCCTGTGAGGCCGCGGTGGCTCAGGGGATTGAGGACGTCATTCCGATTCGAGACGCCCTCTATGGCGCGCTGGAGAAAGAGGGTCTGGTTCGCCTGGACGACCCTGGCGCGCCGTTCGATCCCAATTGCCATGAGGCCGTTGTTCACGAGCCCGGAGACGGAGAGGCGGTGATCGCCGAGGTCTTGCGGGCTGGCTACCAGTGGAACAGCCGGGTGTTACGGCCAGCCATGGTGAAGGTAAAGGGGTAGCCCAAGATCATGGACGTCAAACGGGAGTGGCTGGAGACCGACTACTACAAAGTGCTCGGCGTCTCCTCTTCCGCGTCCGACAAAGAGATCACCAAGGCCTACCGCAAGCTGGCCCGCAAGCTCCACCCCGACGCCAACCCCGACGACGCCAAAGCAGAGGAGCGGTTCAAAGAGGTCTCGGCCGCCTACGACGTGTTGGGCGATGGCGAGCGCCGGGCCCAGTACGACCAGGTGCGCCACATGGGGCCGATGAACTTCCAGGCCGGGCCGGGCGGGTTCACCATGGAAGGCGACCTGGCCGACATCTTCTCGGCATTCATGGGCGGCGGCCGCTTTGACCGGGGAGGTCCGCCATTCAGCGGTCAATCCCGTGCTATGCGGGGCCACGACCTCCAAGCCCACCTGACTCTGGACTTCGGCGAGGCCGTGCAGGGCGTGACTACCGACGTGACGCTGGCTGGCGCCACCGGCCAAGCCGGCCGCTCCATCTCAGTTCGGATTCCGCCCGGAGTCAGCGACGGTCAGAAGATCAAGCTGGCTGGCAAGGGAGAGCCAGGAGCTAATGGGGGACCGCCTGGAGACCTGTATGTCAAGGTCAAGGTCAAACACCATCCGGTGTTCGGCCGTAAGGGCAAGAACCTCACCGTTACTGTTCCTGTGTCGTTTGCGCAGGCGGCTCTGGGTTCAGAGATATCGGTTCCCACATTCGAAGGCGACCCGGTGACGCTGCGCCTGTCCCCCGGCAGCCAACCCGGACAGGTTCTGCGGGTGCGGGGCAGGGGGGTGAAGGGCCGCAGAGGAACTGGCGACTTGCTGGTGACCATCGACGTGGAAGTACCCATCGAGTTGAGCGACGAGCAGCGCCGAGCCCTGGAAGCATTCCAGAAAGCGATGGAGGCAAGACCATGATCGACCCTCGAGGCCGCGACCGGGCGGTGTATGTCATCTCGGTGGCCGCCGAGCTGGCCGGGATCCATCCCCAAACCCTCCGGATCTACGATCGCCGGGGCCTGGTGCAGCCGGCCCGCACCGGTGGGGGCAGCCGGCGCTACAGCGATGCCGACATCGAGAAGCTCCGCCGGGTACACGAGCTCACCAGCGAGGGCATGAACCTTGACGGTGTCGAGCGGGTGCTGGCCCTGGAAGCCGAAGTAGCCCGACTCAGGGAACAAGTGGCGCGCCTCACTCGGGAGCTGGAGTCCAAGCGGGCCGACATCGTTCTGTATCGAAGAAAATGAGCCGAGGCGGATAGAGTTCAGCCCTGCTGCCTTTGTGACTGTGACACCGACCCTCGCCCCCGATCTCTCCAACCTCTCCGTGGCCTATCAAGCTGTCCGGTCTCACACCGACGCGCTTTCCGCTCCCTTGAGCAACGAGGATCAGTGCATACAGTCGATGCCTGATGTCAGCCCCACGAAGTGGCACCGGGCTCATGTCACGTGGTTCTTCGAGACCTTTCTTCTCAAGCCCCGCTTGCCCGGCTACCGCGAATATGACCCGGCATTCGGCTACCTGTTCAACTCCTACTACGAGGCGGTGGGAGACCGGCACCCCCGACCTGAGCGGGGCAATCTCTCCCGGCCGTCGTGCGATGAAGTAGCTGCCTACCGTGCTTATGTGGATCGGGCCATGGCCGAGCTACTGGCCGGTCCAATAGTCGACAGCACCGCCGAGCTGGTGGCTCTGGGCCTCCACCATGAGCAACAGCACCAGGAGTTGCTGCTCATGGACATCAAGCACGTGTTGTCGACCAATCAGGCGCTGTGGCCCGCCTACCACGATCCCCCCTCGTCGTTGGCAATGTCGCCCAACGGACAGCCGACGACCGGCTGGGTTGGCTTTGAGGGCGGAGAGGTGTGGATCGGCCACGACGGCGTCGGTTTCGCCTTTGACAATGAGAGTCCCCGCCATCGGGTCATCCTGCCTCCATATCAGCTCGCCGATCGGCTCGTGACTTGCGGACAGTGGCTGGAGTTTATGGCCGAAGGAGGCTATGACACCCCCACCCTTTGGTTGTCCGACGGCTGGTATCAGCGGCTGGAACACTGCTGGGAGGCCCCTTCCTACTGGGACTTCCATCCCGAGGAAGGCTGGCGGGTGTTCACGCTGCACGGGCTTCAACCATTGGCGCTGGAAGAGCCGGTGTGTCACCTCTCGTTCTATGAGGCCGATGCCTTTGCCCGCTGGGCCGGTGCCCGGCTCCCCACCGAAGCCGAGTGGGAGCACGCCGCCGTCGCTCAGAAGCCGGAGGGCAACCTTGGCGACCAAGGCCGGTGGCACCCCGCTCCCGCCCCGTCGGGTAACGGCCTCCGCCAACTCTTCGGAGATGTGTGGGAGTGGACCGCCAGCCCGTACGGCCCCTATCCCGGGTTCCGTCCTGCTCCGGGTGCGGTCGGGGAGTACAACGGCAAATTCATGGTCAATCAGTTCGTGCTCAGGGGTGGGGCCTGCGTCACTCCGCCGGGGCATATTCGAGTTACCTACCGCAACTTCTTCCATCCCCATACCCGGTGGCACTTCTCCGGGATGCGCTTGGCTGGGGACGCGTGATGATCGAGCCGGTTGTCGACACCTATGTGAATCGGGCTTGGATAGATCAAGCGCTGCGGGCCGATGTGGCCGAGGGGCTCGTCTCCCAGCCCAAGGAACTGCCCCCCAAGTGGTTCTACGACGATCGGGGCAGCGAGCTATTCGACCAGATCACCCGACTGCCCGACTACTACCCCACCCGTCGAGAGCGGGAGATCCTCGAACGGGAGATAGACGTGATCGCCGAGCGGTCGGGGGCCGACACCGTGGTGGAACTGGGCTCGGGCACTTCAGAGAAGACCCGTATCGTATTGAACGCCCTGGCTGCTACCGGGCGGCTCCGCCGCTACGTGCCGTTCGATAACAGCGAGGCCACCCTGCGAAACGCGGCCGCGGAGTTGGCTGAAGCTTACGAGGGTCTGGCCGTCCACGGTGTGGTAGGAGACTTCGAGCACCACTTGGGCCACATTCCCGATGGCGGCTGCCGGCTGATCATGCTCTTAGGCGGCACCATCGGAAACTTCCCCCCTGCCCCCCGCAAGGACTTTCTGGCCGCGGTGGCCAACACCATGGCGCCGGGCGACACATTCCTTTTGGGTTTCGACTTGGTCAAGGATCTCGATCGACTGATCGCGGCCTATGACGACCCCGAGGGCGTGACCGCGGCATTCAACCGCAACGTGCTGTCGGTAGTCAACAACCGCCTCGACGCCGATTTCGATTTGGAGCAGTTCGAGCACGAAGCCCGCTTTGATCTTGAAGAAGAGTGGATTGAGATGTGGCTGCGGTCGCGCTGCGACCAGCAGGTGACCATTGGCGGACTGGGAATGACCGTGGACTTTGCCCATGGCGAGCGCATGCGGACCGAGATCAGCGCCAAGTTCCGGCCCGAGAACATCGGCCCCGAGCTTGCCGGTGTCGGCTTGGCCATGGAGCGCTTGTGGACTGACGCCCGAGGCGACTACGCGCTGACCATGTCCCGGATGGTGGCAAGGCGCTAGTCCTCCGGGGGCTGATCGTCGTCGTCCGCCCAAATGCCCTTTATTGCTCGTCAATCCCCGGCTGGGCGCGAGTAGTGTCAATTCGTAAGCCACGCTGATGAGGTAGCGCTTTGCCAGCAACCGTGGTCGTCGGGACGCAATGGGGTGACGAGGGCAAGGGCAGGTTCACCGACCTCCTAGCCCGCGACATGAACATGGTGGTGCGCTACCAGGGCGGCCACAACGCCGGGCACACCCTGGTAGTGGAGGGCGAGACTTTCAAGCTCCAGCTCGTGCCCAGCGGGGTTCTCTATCCCCACGTGACCCCGATGATCGGCAACGGCGTGGTGATCGATCCCAGGGTGCTCATCAACGAGATGGACCGCCTGTCTGAGGCGGGAGTGGACTGCGGGCGGCTCAAGATCAGCGGCAACGCCCACCTCATCTTGCCCTACCACCAGACGTTGGACGTGGTGGCCGAGCGGCATCTGGGGCGCAACAAACTGGGGACCACAAAGCGGGGTATCGGCCCGGCTTATGCCGACAAGGCGGCTCGGGTGGGACTACGGGTGCAGGACTTGCTCGATCCCAAGATCTTTCGGGAGAAGCTCGGCGTGGTGCTGCATGAGAAGAACCCGCTGCTGGCCAAGGTGTACAACCGACTGCCGTTCGACGTCGAGACACTGGCCGACCAGTACCTGGAGGAGTGCCGTCCACGTCTGGAACCCCACATTGCTGACACGGTGGGGTTGCTCCACGATGCCCTGGAGGGGGGCCAGAACGTGCTGTTCGAGGGGGCCCAGGCCATGTTCTTGGACCTGGACCACGGCACCTATCCCTTCGTCACCTCGTCAAACCCGGTGGCCGGCGGAGTCTGCGTCGGGGCGGGGGTTGGCCCTCGCCACATCGACCGGGTGATCGGGGTCACCAAGGCGTACATCAGCCGAGTGGGGTCGGGGCCGTTCCCCTCCGAGCTGACCGACGAGATTGGCGACCACTTGGTAGATGTGGGCCGGGAGTACGGCACCAATACCAGGCGCCGCCGCCGCTGCGGTTGGCTGGACACCGTGATGCTGCGCCAGGCGGTGCGGGTGAATTCTCTGTCGGATTTGGCCATCACCAAGCTGGATGTGCTGGATGCCCTTGACCCGATCAAAGTGTGCGTGGCCTATGAGGTGGACGGCGAGCGCCGCACCTCGATGCCCTACCACCAGTCGGAGATCCACCGGGCGGTGCCAATCTATGAGGAGCTGCCTGGATGGTGTACCGACCTGAGCGAGGTTGGTGATCGCTCAGAGCTGCCCCGAGAGGCTGAGGACTATCTGCGGTTCATCGAAGATCAGGCCGGTGTTCCCGCCACCCTGGTCAGCGTGGGCCCTGGGCGGGATCAGTACATCTCCTTCAGCCCGGTCCCGTGAGGGTCTGCGTCGTTGGCAGCGGGGGCCGGGAGCACGCCCTGGCCCATGTGCTGGCCCGGTCGAGCGATGTGGTGGTAACCCCGGGAAATCCCGGCATTCCCGGTTCGACTCCCGTCCCAGCCACTGAAATCGATGCCGATCTGTATGTGATCGGCCCCGAGGCTCCCCTAGTTGACGGACTGGCCGACGAACTGCGATCCGCAGGCCGGCTGGTCTTCGGCCCCGGGGCCGACGGCGCCCACCTGGAGGGATCCAAAGCGTGGATGAAGGAGCTGCTGGTGGCCGCCAGTGTGCCAACCGCGGGCCACGGATCGTTTACCGAGATTGAACCGGCCCTCCGCTTTCTGGACGACATGGGCGATCTGTTTGTGATCAAGACCGATGGACTGGCCGCGGGCAAGGGGGTGCTGGTCACCGAGGATAGGGCGGAGGCCGACGACGCAGTGCGGGCCTACCTCTCGGGGGAGGCCTTCGGCGACGCCGGGCGACGGGTGGTGATCGAAGAGGGTCTCACCGGACCCGAACTGTCGGTGCTGGCGGTATGCGACGGCCGTCGCGCCGTGCCGCTGGCCCCGGCCCAGGACTTCAAACGCATCGGCGAGGGAGATGTCGGTCCCAACACCGGCGGCATGGGCGCGTATTCCCCCGTGCCGGTGGCAGGAGCCGACGTGGTGCAAGAGGTGATGGACCAGGCGGTTGTGCCCACACTGGGCGAGCTCCGTCGGCAGGGCATTGACTATCGAGGCGTGCTCTATGCCGGGCTCATGCTGACCCCCCAAGGCTTGAGAGTGCTGGAGTACAACGTGCGCTTCGGCGATCCTGAAGCCCAGGTGGTGCTGCCCCGGCTGCGGTCTGATCTGGCCGACCTGCTGGCCGAGGCCGCAGCCGGCAACTTGACGACAACGCCGGTGTACGGCGACGACGCCGCAGTAACGGTCGTGTGCGCCTCCGAGGGCTATCCCACCTCCCCCCGCACCGGCGATCTCATCGCTGGTATTGAGGCGGCCAATGCCGTCGAGGGGGTGACGGTGTTCTGTGCCGGGGTGGCATCAGCCGACGAGGGCCAACTCGACGCCATTTCGGCTGGTCAGAATGGCCAAGGGTTGGTTACCGCCGGGGGTCGAGTGCTCAATGTCACCGGTCAGGGACCCGACTTGGCCACTGCCCGGGAGCGGGCTTACGCCGGGGTCACCCACATTGACTGGCCGGGCCGCTACGTTCGCTTTGACATCGCCGCCGCGGCGGTTGAGAGCGCTTCACAGAGGGAATCAGCATGAGTCTGAAAATCGCGGTCATCATGGGTTCGTCCAGCGACGAGGACACCATGGCTCCGGCCCGAACCACGTTGGAGCAGTTCGGGGTGGAGTGCCATTGGGAGGTCATGTCGGCCCATCGCACGCCGGAGAAGGTCCGCCAGTTTGTGTCCGGGGCCCGCGATGCTGGGTTCGGGGCCGTCATCTGCGGTGCGGGCATGGCCGCTCACTTGGCCGGTGCAACCGCGGCCCAGACCACCTTGCCGGTGATCGGCGTCCCCTTGGCCGGGGGAGCATTGAACGGGGTGGACTCCCTGTATTCCACGGTGCAGATGCCCAAGGGGATCCCGGTGGCCACGGTGGCCATTAATGGCGCCATGAACGCGGCCCTGCTGGCCATTCAGATTCTGGCGGTGACCGATACGGGTCTGGCCGAGAGGCTGGCCGCCCATCGAGCTGAGATGGCCGGTGGCTGAGAGGGACTTGATCCCCGACGTTCTGGCCGATCGCTACGCCAGCGCGACGATGGCGGCCATCTGGTCGCCGGAGGGCAAAGTTAAAGCTGAGCGCCGCCTGTGGGTGGCTGTGCTAGAGGCCCAGCGGGATCTTGGCATCGAGGTTCCCGACGAGGCAGTCGAGGCCTATCGAACTGTGATCGATCAGGTGGACTTGGACTCCATCCGGGAGCGGGAGCGGGTCACCCGCCACGATGTGAAGGCCCGCATCGAGGAGTTCTGCGCGCTGGCCGGATACGAGCACATCCACAAAGGCATGACGTCACGCGACCTCACCGAGAACATCGAGCAGCTCCAGGTACGCGACTCGCTGCGCTTGGTGCGGGACAAGTTGGTGGCCGCGGTGTGTGCTCTGGGCCGACAGGCCGACGCCCATGCCGAGTTGGTGATGGTGGGCCGCTCCCACAACGTGCCCGCTCAGGCCACCACCTTGGGCAAGCGGTTCGCCAACTACGGCGAGGAGGCCCGGGCGGCCTTGGAGCGGATCGACGACTTGCTGGGCCGTTACCGCCTGCGGGGACTCAAGGGTCCGGTGGGCACCCAGCAGGACCAGCTTGATCTGTTTCTTGGCGATGCGGGCAAAGTAGCTGAGCTGGAGCAGCGCATGGCTGCCAGCCTCGGGTTTGCGGCCACGATGGGCAGCGTGGGGCAGGTTTATCCCCGGTCGCTGGACTACGACGTGGTGTCTGCCCTGGTGCAGGCGTCGTCGGCGCCCGCCAACCTGGCCCGCACTATCCGGCTCATGGCCGGCCACGGGTTGATCTCCGAAGGGTTCCAAGCCGGCCAGGTGGGCTCGTCGGCCATGCCCGGCAAACGCAACGCCCGCACCTCCGAGCGCATCTGCGGGCTGTCTGCGGTGGTGCGGGGTTTCGCCGACATGGTTTCCTCCCTGGTGGGCGACCAGTGGAACGAGGGCGACGTGAGCTGTTCGGTGGTTCGCCGGGTGGCCCTGCCCGGGGCGTTTATGGCTCTCGACGGCCAGCTCGAGGCGGGGCTGGTAGTGCTCAATGAGCTTGTGGTATTCGAAGACGCGGTTGCCGCCGAGCTGGCCGCCAACCTGCCGACGCTCACCGCCACCCGGGTTCTGATGGCCTCAGTGGCCGCCGGAGCGGGCCGGGAAGAGGCCCATCGCGTCATCTCTGAGCACGTCCCCAAGGGAGAAGGGTTCTTCCCAGCCATTGCCGACGACGAGAGGTTGCCGATTGCTTCTGTCGACGTCGACCAGATCAAGAGCGATCTCCTGGCACTGACCGGTGCTGCCGCTGGGCAAGCCCGAGCCTTTGCGGCCAAGGCCCGAGAGCTGGCCACCGAAAATCCCGACACTGCCGCCTACCAACCGGAGTCGATCCTATGAGCACCAAAGGCATCAATTTGCCCCCCGTTCATTCCGGCAAGGTCCGAGACATCTTCGACGCCGGCGACGACCGGCTGTTGATGATCGCGTCTGACCGCATCTCGGCATTCGATGTAGTGATGAACGAGCCTGTCCCCGAGAAGGGGCGGGTGCTGACCGCCATGTCGGCCTATTGGTTTGAGACATTGGCCGACGTGCTGCCCAGTCACCTCATCTCCACCGATGTGGCCGACTTCCCGTCCGAGGCCCAAACGAATGGGGTGGCTGGACGGACCATGCTGTGCCGTCGAGCCGAAATGCTGCCCATCGAGTGCATCGTGCGGGGGTACTTGAGCGGTTCAGCCTGGAAGGAGTACAAGGCCCAGGGCACGATGCACGGCCAGGCGCTTCCCGAAGGACTCCGGGAATCCGACAAGCTGCCCGAACCGGTATTCACCCCCTCCACCAAGGCCGAGTCGGGTCACGACGAGAACATCTCCTACGACCAGGCGGTGGAGCTGGTCGGCCCCGACTTGGCCGAGCAGGCCCGATCGGCGTCGCTGGAGCTGTATCGCCGGGCGTCCGAGGCGGCCGCGGAGAAGGGCATCATCATCGCCGACACCAAGTTCGAGATGGGTCTGGTCGACGGGATCTTGGTGGTGGCCGACGAAGTGCTCACCCCCGACTCCTCCCGCTTCTGGCCGGTGGAGGGATGGGCGCCCGGGGCCACTCCACCGTCATACGACAAGCAGCCAGTACGCGACTACCTCAGCACCCTGGACTGGGACAAGCAGTACCCCCCGCCGCCGCTGCCCGACGAGGTGGTGGTAGCCAGTGCGGCCCGCTACGTCAGTGCCTACGAGATCATCACTGGCCGCACCTTTGCCGACTGGCCCGGTGGTTCATGAGCGCCGCGTTCGATGTAGCAGTGGAGGTGAGCCTCCGTGACGGGATAGCCGACCCAGAGGGCCTGACCATCGAGCGGGCGCTGCCCGCGCTGGGCTTTGAGGGCGTAAGCGACGTTCGGGTGGGAAAGAGCCTGCGCTTTGCGGTGGAAGCCTCAGACGAAGCCGAAGCCCGCCAACAGGTGGAGGCCATGTGCGAGCGCTTTTTGGCCAATCCGGTTATTGAAGACGTGGACATTTCTCTCAGTCCAGCGTTATGACAATTCTGGCCGCTTGTTCCGTTCGGAGGCACCGATGACCACCAAGGTCGGCGTCGTCGTGTTCCCCGGCTCAAACTGCGAGCAGGATGTGGTGGAAGCGGTGGACACGATCGGGGGATTTGGGGAGCTCTTGTGGCATAAGGACACTGGCCTTGGGGACGTAGACGCGGTGGTGCTGCCCGGTGGCTTCGCCCATGGTGACTATCTCCGTACCGGGGCGATGGCCCGTTTCTCCCCGATCATGGATCCGATTGGGCGCTTTGCCCGCGACGGCGGACCGGTGGTGGGAATCTGCAATGGATTCCAGATTCTGACTGAGGCTCAATTGTTGCCCGGAGCTCTCTACAAGAATCGGGGACTCAAATTCCTGTGTCAGCCCACAATGTTGCGGGTTAATTCAACGGGATCGGTACTGACTCGGGGCTTATCTGTTGGCGATGAACTCAACATCCCCATCAACCACTTCGAAGGCAACTTCATTTGCTCAGAACAAGTACTGGCCCAATTGCACGACAAAAACCAGATAGTGCTCACTTATCGGGACAACCCCAATGGGGCAACCGCGGATATTGCGGGGATTTGCAACGAAAGCGGCAACGTGGTGGGACTGATGCCCCATCCTGAGCGCGCCGCTCACCCGTTGCTGGGAAGCACCGACGGTGCTTTATTGCTGAAAGGGTTGATCAGCGGTGACTAGTCAGTCGAACGAGTGCGGGCTACTCCGGCTGCTTTCAGCACACTTGCCGGGACCCCGACCTCACGCCATGCCGCATAGGAAATACCTTTGCGGCCACTGTACTCGGCGGCGATAGCGATGAATTCGCTCTCAATGCCGCTGATGTCAATCGTTTCCTCTTCTTTTTCGAGTTCGGCTTCTAGGTCCATGAGCTCTTGGATCAGATGAACTCGCTTCAACGGCTTGGCTTGGGCGATCTCACTAGGAAGTTCGGCAACCCGAGCCTGCATTCTTTCGGGAGAGCGCTGGCGTCCCCGCTTGGGCTTGCTCTGGTCAAGCGCATTCAGGTAGCGGCTGACCGTGCGCCCTTGAGCCTGTCCGAGGGCCCGTGCCGATTTGGCTTCTTCAGATACCATCATCGCTCCTTGATCTGTTTGATCAGCTTGTTGATTGCCAATATAGAACTATATTCGGCGCGCTTATTCAAACTTAGAGACTCATCAGGTCAATTTTCTGGACATTCATCCCATTTGGAAGTTCGGGTGGACTGAAATGAATGAGCCACTACACCGGTCTTTGGGGTTGACAGACGAAGAGGCCGAAGCGATTGAGGAGATATTGAACCGCCCGCCCAATCATCTCGAATTGGCGATGTATGCGGTGATGTGGTCGGAGCATTGCTCTTACAAGTCCTCCCGGCTGCATTTGCGCAGATTGCCCACTGAGGCCCCCTGGGTGTTGGTCGGTCCCGGCGAGAATGCCGGAGTCGTGGATGTCGGCGACGGCATTGCTGCTGCGATACGAATAGAAAGCCACAACCATCCTTCGGCCATTGAGCCCTATCAGGGAGCCGCTACCGGAGTGGGCGGGATTCTGCGGGATATCTTCACGATGGGCGCCCGCCCGATTGCAGTCATGGATTCGTTGAGGTTCGGGCGCCCCGATGATCCCCGCAGCCGCTGGATCGCCGAAGGAGTGGTGTCGGGTATCTCCGGGTATGGCAACGCGGTCGGAGTGCCAACCGTGGGCGGCGAAACAGTCTTTGACAACACCTATGCCGGCAATCCGCTGGTGAATGTTCTGTGCCTCGGCTTGATGCCGGCTGATCGGTTGGTGCTGGGACAGGCCAGCGGCGAGGGGAACCTGGCTGTGCTGTTGGGTGCGTCCACCGGGCGTGATGGAATCGGCGGGGTGAGCGTGCTGGCGTCGGCTTCCTTCGGCGATGAGGAGGAGGCCGAAAAGCGCCCCAGCGTGCAGGTGGGCGATCCATTTGAGGAGAAGCGGCTCATCGAAGCCTGCCTGGCCCTGCTGGATGCCGGACTGGTGGTGGGGATCCAAGATCTCGGAGGCGCGGGGCTGACCTGCGCCACCAGCGAGACCGCATCCCGGGGCGGGGCGGGCATGGAGGTGGACGTGGCCGCTGTCCCCCGTCGAGAGCCGGGCATGGAGCCCTTCGAAGTGCTCACCAGCGAGTCGCAGGAGCGGATGCTAGCCATCGTCTTTCCTGACGGGCTTGACGATGTGTTGGCCATCTGCGACCGCTGGGACGTACAGGCCTCAGTGGTGGGCCGGGTTACCGTGGGAGGACTTCTACGGGTGCGGGACGGTATCGACGGCCCGGTGTTGGCCGAGCTGCCCGCGGCCTCCCTCCACGAAGACGCTCCCTTGTATGACCGGCCTCGGCATCCCCCCGCAGATTGGGAAGATTTGAAAGCCGACGCTGCCGACCAGCTGCCGCCCCCCGAAGATGTGGGTGCCGATCTGTTGGCCATGCTGTCCGATCTGTCGTGGGTGTATCGCCAGTACGACCACATGCTGTTCTTGAACACAGTGGTCGGACCCGGGGGCGACGCCACTGTGCTGCGACTCAAGCATCCCGCCACTGGCGCTGATACTGGGCGTGGATTGGCACTGACCACAGATGGCAATCATCGCTGGTGCGCGGTGGACCCCCGGGCTGGCACCGCCATGACTGTGGCCGAGGCAGTGCTCAACCTGGCCTGTGTAGGGGCTCGCCCGCTGGCCTTGGTCAACTGCTTGAACTTTGGCAATCCCGAGCATCCCGAGGTGATGTGGCAGTTCTCCGAGGCCGTGGACGGGATGGCTGAGGCCTGTGACGCCTTTGGCATCCCGGTGGTGGGCGGCAATGTGAGCCTCTACAACGAATCCAACGGCCACAACATCGACCCCACCCCGGTGATCGGTCTGCTTGGGGTGATCGACAGCCTGATTCGCATTCCCCCCGGTTTGGCGTGGAGCGAGGGCGACCGGGTGATCGTGCTGGGGGCGGGCAGTGCCGAGTTGTCGGGCTCGCTATGGGCAGCCTCTCTTGCCGGACACAAACGGGGACGACTACCAGAGCTGGATTACGAACAGCATCGGCGGGTGGCTGGCCTGGCGGCTGGTCTGGTGGCCGACGACCGGCTGTCGGCAGTCCACGACGTGTCCAGCGGGGGTTTGGGTGTGGCTCTGGCCGAGATGGCCGCCGTCTCCGGGATTGGTTTCCGAGGCGCTCGCATTCACAACCACGCCGACTTGTTCGGCGAGGCCCCCTCCCGGGTGGTGGCCGCGGTGGATCCCGAGTTGCTGCCCGAAGTGGAGGCGGCGGCGGCGGCGACCGGGGTGACCGTCGCCCGAATCGGACTGGCCACCGGCGACCGCTTCGCCATCAAGGGTCTGCTGGATTTGGATATGTCGGCGATAACTGACCACTGGCGCTCGGCCATGTCAGATTTCGCGGGTCAGGCTCAATAGGTGAGACTCAACATGTCAGACTTAAGCAGTGGCTGACCCCATGGACGACTCTCCCAGGGAGGCCTGCGGGGTTGTTGGCATCTATGCCCCTCATGATCCCGTCGCCCATCTGAACTATTTGGCCCTGTACGCGTTGCAGCACCGGGGCCAGGAGTCGGCCGGCATTGCGGTGAGCGACGGCGAGAACATCACCGTGGTCAAAGACATGGGCTTGGTGGCCACGGTGTTCGACGACCGCACACTGGCCACCCTCGATGGCTGTCTGGGCATCGGCCACACCCGCTATTCCACCGCGGGGTCGAGCTCGTGGCGCAACGCCCAGCCCGTGTACCGCAGCACTGGTGACCATCAGTTCGTTTTGGGCCACAACGGCAACCTCACCAACACCGCGAAATTGGCCGAGGAGACCTCGATTTTGCCCGGCATGGTGGGCTCGGACAGCGACTTGATTGCCGAGCTGCTGGCCATCGAGATCTCCGCCATGCCCCCTTCGAGCCGATCTGAGGGCAAGGTTCTCGAGCGGGCGTTGGAGAGGGTGCTGCCCCGGCTGGAGGGGGCGTTCTCGCTGGTGCTGGCCGACGAGAAGCGGGTGATCGGCGTGCGCGACCCCAACGGATTCCGCCCTCTGTGCTTGGGCCGGTTGGATCGGGGGTGGGTGCTGGCATCGGAGACTCCGGCCCTCGACATCGTGGGGGCCCACTTCCTGCGGGAACTCGCTCCAGGGGAGATGGTGGTGATCAACGGCGACGGGGTGCGCTCGATTCGACCGTTCCCCGAGGAGCAGGTGGATCCCCGGTTGTGCATCTTCGAGTTTGTGTACTTCTCCCGACCCGACTCGGTGATCTACGGCCAGAGCGTGCACCACGCCCGGGTGCGCATGGGCGAGCTGTTGGCTGAGCAGTCCCCGGTGGATGCCGATTTGGTGATGGGAGTGCCCGAGTCAGGACTGCCCGCCGCCGAGGGCTTCTCGCGGGCCAGCGGCATCCCCTACGGCCAGGGGCTGGTGAAGAATCGCTACATCGGCCGAACGTTTATTGCGCCCAGCCAGCAGATGCGGTCGATGGGGGTGCGGATGAAGCTCAACCCCCTGCGCGACAGCATCGAAGGCAACCGGTTGGTGGTGGTGGACGACTCCATCGTGCGAGGCACCACTACGAGGGCTTTGGTCACCATGCTGCGGGAGGCGGGTGCCGCCGAGGTGCACCTTCGCATCAGCTCGCCGCCGTACCGGTGGCCCTGCTACTTCGGGATGGACACCGGTGATCGCACCGAGCTGTTGGCCGCCCACCTGACCGTGGCCGAGATGTGCGACTACGTGGGGGCCGACACGCTGGCGTTCATCGATATCGACGGGCTCACCGAGGCCACTGGAGCGGTAGGGGCGGGATTCTGCAACGCCTGCCTCACCGGGGACTATCCGGTGGAAGTGCCGGTGGCCCCGCCAGTATCCATGGCCGCGAAGGTGGCCCCCGAAGACCAGCCCTCGCTGTCCCTTTGGGCGACTGGAGTTGGCGAGGGGGTTGGGCCGGAGACGGGGTTGGAGGCAGCCGCTGATGGGTAACGCCCATGGTTGAAACCTACGAATCCTCGGGGGTGGACATTGCTGCCGGCGACGAGGCGGTGCAGCGCATCAAGCAGCATGTGCGCTCGACGTTTCGACCTGAGGCCATTGGCGAGATCGGCGGGTTCGGGGGGCTGTTCGACTTCGCCCGCCACGGCTACAAGAAGCCGGTGCTGGTGTCGACCACCGACGGGGTGGGCACCAAGGCGTATGTGGCCTCGGCGGCCGGCCGGTACAACACCATCGGCATCGACTTGGTGGCCATGTGCGTGGACGATCTGGTGTGCCAGGGGGCCGAGCCGCTGTTCATGTTGGACTACATCTCGATGCGGAAGCTCGACCCCGAGCGGATCGAGCAACTCGTGGTGGGGGTGGCGGAGGGCTGCCGTCAGGCCGGCTGCGCACTTATCGGCGGCGAGATGGCCGAGCATCCTGGCAATGAGTCCGACGAGGGCTTCGAGCTGGTCGGGTTCGCGGTGGGGGTGGTGGAGCGGTCTCGGCTCATCACCGGGATCAACGTGCGCCCTGGTGACGCGCTCATTGGCCTGCCTTCGCCCGGCTTGCGCAGCAACGGTTACTCCCTGGCCCGTCGGCTGTACTTCGAGGTGGCCAAGCGGGGACTAGACGACCCGGCCTGGGAGGGAAGCTCCCACTCGGTGGCCGACGAACTGCTGCTCCCGTCGGTGATCTACGCCCCCGCGGTGCGGCACATGCTGGCCAAGGTGGAGGCCCAGGCCATCGCCCATGTAACCGGCGGAGGCATTGTCGGCAATCTGGAGCGGGTGCTGCCCGACAAAGTCGACGCGGTGGTCGATCGAAGCAGCTGGGAGCTGCCCTCGGTGTTTGCCGAATTGCAGCGCATCGGCGAGGTGGCCGACGAGGAGATGGCCAAAGTGTTCAACCTCGGCTTGGGCATGATCGTGGCGGTGAGAGACAAGGACGCCACCAAGGCCATCGACCTCCTGCGAACTGGAGGGCATCGAGCCACCATCGTGGGGGAGATCGAGAAAGGCGACGGCCAAGTGTGGCTTGCCGGGGAGTTTGCAGAAGGGGAGCCTTAGCGGGCTCGAACCACCACCGGGCAGGGATCGGCGGCCCGGGCTACGCCGCCGATTTGATCGGGACGCGGCCTGGGGTGGTCGAACAGGGGTTCGAGATCGTAGGTACCGAAGAGACGTTCGATCACTCGAGACATCGCCGTGACCGAGAAGGGCCGGGCCGGACAGGCGTGGGGACCGACGCCAAAGGTGATGACCAGCTCGGAGGGCAGCCCCGGAGGCGACACCAGGCGGGGGCCCTTCCATCGGTCGGGGTCGTAGCGGTCCAAACCCGGCCCGGCTTCCATGTTCGTCAGCGGCAGGAACGTTGCCAGCGAGGCCCCGGGGGAAACTTCGTAGGTCTGCGAGCCGTCGTCGATGGTCACGGGTTCCAGCACCGTGCGAAGCATGATGGATCGCTGGCCGATCCGGGTGGATTCCAGCACGCAGCGCGACACAAGGTCTTGGTCGCCATCCTGTTTGGCCAGCACTCGGGCCAGCACATCGGGATGTTGAACCAAGTGGACCAGCGACCACCCCAGTGCCGCGAACAGGTTGGACATTGATCCGAGGTGGACCAGGATCACGTCTCGGGCCACGCCGATTAGCCGTTCTGAGCCGGAGGCATCGGCCCACCGCTCCAGGATCATGTCCAGCAGGTCGCCGACAGGCTGGTGGCGGGTTGCAATGGAGTCGGCGAGGATCTGCTCGGCGATGGCCATGGCCTCGCGCTCGGCAGCCTTCTCAGACTGGGCCACTTCTTGCATCCGGGTGGGAGCCACGAATGCCTCGGACCCGTCGAGCTCATCCAGCGCCTCGATCAGCTCCTCGAATCTGTCTGAGCGCAGGATCTCACGGCCTCCCCAGCTGGCCAATCCCATGCGATGGCCGAGGCGGCGGGTGAAATCGAACAGGTCGATCTCATCGCCCGGACTCAGTTCTGAGAGCTGCATCGTGATCGCTATTTCCAGCGCCTCGAGGTAGCCGGTCACGTTGGGCCGTGTGAACAGTTCGTGGGGCAGGGTCCGCCGGCCGTCGAACAGCTCATCGGGCAGCTTGCGGACCAGCATCTTCCAATCGGCGATGCCCTTGCTGGCCTGCTGTTCGGGGACGGCGTAGAAGTCCCTGAGGCCGGTCGGCGAGAACAAGAACAAGTAACGATCGTCGTTGCCGTCGATCACGAAGGTATCGCCGCAAGCGGATCGAGCGGCGCCGATGGTGGCCACGGTGTCGCTGACCGGTCCGTCCCAGGGCAGCACGCAGTCGGCCACTCGGGGCATCGGTGTGATTGCAGGCAGTTCAGCCATCGGGGTCTTTTCTATCCGGTTTTCGCCCAGAGTTGGCCAAGAATCCGGCTTGGGCCTGTTTTCCCACTCCGAGAGTTCAAAGCCTATTGTCAACCCCGATGGCCCTGAGCAACGCGGATGAATACCTCCACTCCCCACCGCCGGGCACCGATGCCCTGTGGAGCGACAACTTCTGGTTCTCGGTGTGCGACCGGGAAGCCGACGTATACGGCATCAACCACATTCACGCCAGCCTTTCCCACGGGTACGTCCGGGCCAGCGCCTTCTACGTGATCGACGGGGTGCCGGTGCAATGGGCCTCCCGCCAGCCGCTTGGCACCGAATTGGAGTTCTCGGCGCTGGGCGACGGGCGGCTGTCGTACTCGGTGGAGGAGCCATTTGCCCGCTATCGCTGGCAGCTGGATGCGCCCCGTTTCGGATTTGATCTGGTGTTTGAAGACCGCTTCGGCGTGTTCGACTACAACGACTGCTTCGGCGGCAACCCGCTGGGGGCCTATGAGGGATATGGCGGCCACTATGAGCAGGCCCTGATCTGCCGGGGCGAGTTGGAGACCAGGGGAGGGCCTCGGGCGGGGGAGCGCCGGGCGGTGGAGAGCTGGTCGCATCGGGACCACTCCTGGACCCACCGGTTCGAGCGACCCGGCCCCTGGGACGTGCGCCATCGGCGGACCCAACCTGAGTCGTGGGGCCACTTCTGGCCCTCGGTGCAGCTTCCCGACCGGCATCTCAACTCGTTTGGGTGGATGAGTCCGACTCAGCCTCTGCCCGGTGACACGCCGTCGGTGGGGGGCTGGATCGGCGACGGCGATGGCACCCGCCCCTTGAAATCAGCCTCCTGCGTGCCTCGCTTGGAGGAGGACCAGCGGACCGCCATGGCCTTCGACATGACCTTTGAGACCACCGACGGCGAGGTGCTCACCGTGCGCACCGGCCGCAAGCACGCTCACACCCGCAACGGGCTCATGCGCGACGAGAACGACGCCGAGGTTCGGCTGGATTGCCACGAGCCGTTCTTCGACTTCGAGGTGCTGGAGACCGGCGAGCGGGGCTACGGGGTGGTGGAGTACTCAATCCATCCGCCTTGGCCCCGGTATCGGTACTAGCCGGTTCGTAGGCTGATAGCTGTGGACTTCATAGGCAGAAATATGACCCGATGAGATGGGGCATCCACCTGCCCCAATTGGGCCGGTCTGCCTCGCTTGAGTTGCTGGTTGAGATTGCTCAGCAGGCAGAGGCCGCCGGCTTCGATGACGTGTGGACCGCCGACCATGTGGCGGTGCCGGTGGACTTGGAGGGGATGCCGTCGTTCTTCCCTGAGCCGGTGCCCCTGCTTTCGGCAGTGGCGGCCCATACCCAGCGGGTGGGGTTGGGTACGTCGGTGCTGATCCCCGCCTACCGGAACCCCATGCAGTTCGCCAAGCAGTGGGCCACCCTCGACTGGCTGGCACCGGGCCGCACCATCCTCGGTGTTGGGGCCGGGTGGCTGGAGCCGGAGTTCGAGGCCTGCGGCGTGCCCATGGTGCACCGGGCTCAGCGGCTGGACGACTACATCGACGGCTGGCGGGCCGCCTGGTCGGGGGCTACCGAATTCCAGAGCGAGTTCTTCAGCTTTTTTGGTGTGCGAATCAATCCCCAGCCGGCGGCACCGATCCCGATTTGGATCGGGGGCTCATCGCCCGGAGCCCTGCGCCGGGCGGCCCGCTGCGACGGCTGGATGGGCACCTGGGCCCCGCCCGAAGTCTTCGCCGAGCGCCTAGAGGTGCTGCGGGCCGAGCAGGATCGCCTTGGTCCCACCCCCGGAGAAACCACCATCTCCATCCACATGGAGTTGAGACTTGGCGACCCGCTGGACAGCGCTGGTCGTTGGTCGGTGGTGGGCGACGGCTACGGCGACCGAGAAATGGTGATCGGCGACATCGGCCACGTCGTCGACACCTTGGCCCCCTACATCGACGCCGGCCTCGAGCATGTGCTGTTGGTCCCCTTGGCTCTCTCCCCCGACGAATGGCGCAACCACGTCGATGCTCTTGCTGGATTGATCAGCCAGGAGGGTGGGGAGGACATCCATGAGTAGCAACTTGCCGGGGCGGCTTGAGGGGCCGACCGCTGCCGGATTGATGTACTCAGACACCGGCGGCGATGGGCCGGTAGTGGTGTTACTTCACGGAGTGCTGATGAACGGCACCCTGTGGGACGAGGTTGTCGGTGGCCTGCGGGATCGGTATCGCTGCATTGTCCCGGAACTGCCGTTCGGCGCTCACCGCACCCCGATGCCCGATAACGCCGAACTCGATCTGGAGTCGCTGGCCAAGCTGGTGGCTGAGTTTCTGGTGGAGCTCGACCTCCACGATGTGACTCTGGTGTGTAACGACTGGGGTGGGGCACAACTAGTGGTCAGCCCGGGCGATTCGGATCGGATGGCGAACCTGGTCTTGGTCTCCTGTGAGGCGTTCGACAATTACCCGCCCGGTTTGCCCGGCCGACTGCTCTGCCTCAACGCCTCCTTGCCGGGCGGCACCTTCTTGACCTCTCAGCTACTGCGGCCTCGCTGGATCCGCCACCTCCCGTTCACCTGCGGCAACATGACCAAGAAGCGGGTGTCCAACGACCAGTTCATGAGTTGGATCCATCCGCTCCGCCACAACCGCAAGATTCGCCGCGACCTGGACAAGTACCTCCGGAACGTCCCCACGAAAAGCCAGTTGCTTGAGTGGGCCGAGCAACAGCGCTCATTTCAGGGACGAGTGCTCATCGTTTGGGCCCGCGAAGACAAGCTCATGCCCCCCGCCCACGCCGAGCAGCTTGCAGAACACTTCAAAAACTCAGAGTTGGTGTGGATCGACAACAGCCGAACCCTCATCCCCATCGACCAACCCGAAGTTCTCACCACCCACCTAGAGAGATTCCTAGCCGCTGGTCAATCTTGAAGCCGCCAATTGAAGTTTCCTAGTCACCGTCTCGGAGGAGGCTCGGGGGGTTGTTGCCAGGGGGGTCGGAGATAGGGGCGGCTGGTATCGGGGTGGTGTTCGACTGTCCAGTTGCGGTGGTGGACCTTGTGGTGGCAGGGGTGGCAGAGCAGCACGAGGTTGTCTTGTTGGGTGAGGCCGCCGTGTTGCCATTCGATGATGTGGTGGGAGACGCACCATTCGTGTTCGGCTCCGCAGCCGATGCATCCTTGGTCTCTGGCTACGAGGGCCGCTCGGAGTTGGGGGCTGGGGTGGCGTTGGCGTCCTAGTGAGAGACATTGCAGGTCGGCGTCGAAGATGCCGGTGAGCACTTCGGCGTCGCAGGCCAGCTTGCGGAACTCGCCTTGGGGAAGAGGCGTGCCATCGGCCAGGCGGGGGTTGCCGAGTTGGCGGTGGATGGCGTCGTAGTCGGCGAGGATCAACAAGCTGGTGGGCTGGGGCTGCTGGTAATCGCCTTCGCCGGTCCGGGTCAAAAGCTCGGCGATGGCGTCGGCCCGGCGGTGGCGTGCCTCGAGCCGCTCGCGCCCTGTAGTGGCGTGCCAGGTCATGTCGGTCTTGTGGTTCAGCGCGGCGCGGATGCGCTGGGCGGTGACGGGGTCGAACAATGCGAACAGGCGCCACATGCCGTCGTCCTGCTCGGTGAAGCTGGCCATGCGTGCTTTCTGTTGGCGCTCCAGCCGCTTGGCGCCGTCGTCGTCACCGGCTAGTTCATCTTGGTGCTCGCGCACGGTTCGTCGCAGCTGCTCGGGTGTCTGGTGTTCGGCGGCGGCCACCATCTTCTTTTCGTCGAGGGGGCCGCTCGCCGCGGCTGCTCCCAGGATCCGGGCGTGCTCGGTGGTGATGCGGCTGTCTGAGAGCGCCCCCCGGGCAGTTGGCAGGGTCTCCAACTGCTCGGCCTGGCGCATGGTTCGCTGGGCCTGCTGGCCTGACTGGCGCAACTCGGCCTTGAGCGCTTCGGCAGTGTCGTAGGGGGTGGTGCGGCGCTTCTTCTCTGCCACTGCTTCGGCCAAAAACCCGTCCAGGCGGTTGCGAGCCTTCCCAATCTCACGCAGTCGCAAATCCAGAGAAGCATCATCCAACCCGGCCAAATCCACCGCGTCGACATACACGCCAACCCCGACATATCCCCTGGTCAACACCCCAGAAACCATGTCATTAGTCTATTGACGCCAGTGACAACATCTAGTGGAGAGGATGGCAAGAGATGCACCAGCCAGTCGGTCCATTAGGAAACGGGACGCGGCGGCAGCCAAGACCATGGCCTCTTGGTTGTCCTTTGTCGTACGCAGATACGGTTCACGGTTGTGACTGGGCAGGGGGGTGGAGGGTCTTTGGGGCGTGTTGCGGAGGATCGTGGGGAGTCGAAAGTGAAGAAGGTCAAGAGTGCGATGACGGCGGGTAGTCGGCGGGGATTGGTGAAGGTGGCTGGGGTCGGGATGCTGACGGCATGGAGGGTTCGGGTTGGTGGGAGAGCCGCGATTGAAGGGACCAAAGAGCGCTCCGGGCAGGTGTTGTCGGCGGCGCAGGCACTGGTAGGGAGCGATGTGGCTGAGGACCTCAACCGGTTGGTGGCTGCTTCGGTTAAGGGAGCCCCGACGGTTTACGACAGGGCCATGGATGCGAATTACCTCGATCCGGCGCTGCGCACTGGGCTAGGTGGCAGCTATCACCGGATCTTCGATGGAGGCCATACAGTCGCCGGGGCGTTCAGAGCCGCACGGGGGGTTTCGGACGAGGACACGGTGGTGCAAGAAGCGCTTGGAACGATCAAGGCGCTGCTGCGAGATGCGTCCACGCCCCGAGGTCTGCCGCTGGCCACATGGGACAAGTCCACCTTTGATTCTGTGGCTGCGGCACTAGAGTCGAAGTTCGGGATTCCCAAAGCCTGGTTCTACGAGCTGAACACCTACGACGCAGCTGACCTGTTGGGCGCGGCCATCGGTGTGGCGTCGGTGATTTATCGGTGGAACAGCGCGGACACCGAGGAATTCGCCAGGCTGGCCTCGGTCATCGGAACATCGGCCGCATTCAGTACCAACCCCTCGTTGATGGTGGTCTCGGTGGTGTCCATGGCCCGGGCCTACAACAAGGCCAGCAGCGCCGATGAGTTCGCCGAGTTGGTCGATGGGACCTTCAAGGGCGCGGCGACGTCCGGAGCCAGCCTGGCTGCTATCGCCGTAGCGGGTTCAGCCGGCGCGTCCGCCGGAGCGGCGCTAGTGGTCGGCGTGACCGCTGGCGTCCTCGCCTACAAGGTTTCCGACAAAGTGAGCCTCGTCGCCGTAGCCCGCTTCGCCAAAGACCAAGCAGCCGTGATCCTGGCCAACGCAAGGGGGACCGCCCGTCCCGCTTAGTGGGCCAATTGGAATTCACCGCTCAGGCAAGCGGGGAAAGGGCCTCAACTCACGAGCTTGGGGACGGTGGCCCAGCCGGAGTGTTCGGGGGGCGGGATGATGTGGTCAGCGTTGGCGACTTGGCTGGCGTAGCTGCCGGCGATGGCGATGCTGATGGAGGCGGCTTCGAGAAGTTCGAGGTCGTTTACCCCGTCGCCGACGGCGGCGAAGTCGATGTCGAGTCCTTTCCAGCGGCAGAAGGCCTCGACGCCGGACACTTTGGATATTCCGGGGGGCGACACCGTGAGCCGGCTTCCTCCGTAGAGGGGATCGGGTTCGTCGACTCGGGCGATACCCAGCGACTGCGAGTGAACTTCCTTGGCCGCCAAGTGTGCGAGATCGGAGGGCAGTCCGGTCAACACCAGCTCCAGTACATCGTCTTCCACGTCGCTGGGGCTGAGGGCGTGGTTGACGTCTTCGTCGAGGAATCTCAGGTGGTTGGGTTCGCTGGAGGGGTTCTTGGGTATCACCACATCTCCACCGGGATCGCCGCGGTCGTCGATGTACAGGCAGGGTCGGATGCCGTGGTCGTCGAGGACGTCCAGCAGCTTCCACAAAGCCGCAGAGTCGAAGGCGATGCGGTGAAAGCGCTCCTTGGTGGCGAAGTCCATCCCGATCGAACCGTCTAGGGCCACCGCGGGCAGTTGGAGATCGTTCAAGTCGAACAGTCGGGAAATGTTCCGCAACCGCCGACCGGTGGCGGCCAACACCACGTGCCCCGCTGACTCCAGTTCGGTCAGTGCCTCCATGTGGGCCTTCGGAGCGACGCAGTCCAGCCCCCAGAACGTTCGATCCAGATCGGTGACAACCAGCATTATTGGCAGGCGAGGTCAGTCGCCAGGGTTGAAGCGGCGCAGGATGCCGGAGCGGACCCGCCACCGGGAGAGCTGGCGAACCAGGGCGGGCGGCATGGTGGACTGGGTGCCTGGACCTTGGCTCGCCGAGATGATTCCGGCCCGGCCGCGGTAGGGCTGGGTGTCCTCGTTGTCTCCCGACCACACCACCACCTGCGGGAAGGCGATGGTTATGCCTGCGGCGGCAAAGCTCTGGTGTACCGAGAGGATCACGTCGTGACGGGTGGCCAGCTCCGTGGGCACGTCGCTTCCGTGCCAGTAGTAGAGCGTGAAGTCGATGCTGGACGACCCGAAGCGGGTCAACAGCGCCTGAGCCGGCGGCTCGGCGCTGACCCGTTCTACCTGCCCGAGGGCTTCGATCAGACACTCCGTGGCTGCTTGCAGGTTGGTGTCGTAGGCCACCCCCACTTCCAATTCGCTGCGCCGCAAGGACTCGCTGGTGAGGTTGACGATGGGCCCCGCCGCTACCTCGCTGTTGGGAACCCGCACCGCAGAACCGTCAAGGCCCCTCAGCACGGTTGTGCGGGAATCGATGTCGGTGGCAACTCCGAGGTGGTCGCCCAGCAGCACCGTGTCGCCCACCCTGAAGGGCCGACGGGCCTGAAGGATCAGCCCGGAGAAGAAGTTCTCCACCAGCTTCTGCAGTGCCAGCGCCAGCACCAAGCCGCCCAGCCCGATGGCGCCGATCAGCGGCCCTACCTGCACCCCCAGGCTGGTCAGCGCGTAGAACAGTCCGATCAGAAAGAGGAGATAGCCCACCAGCCTGGCGGTCACGATGGCCGCGAAGCCCGGCCCCACCACATGGATCAGCACTCTGCGTACTAGGCGAGCGGCCAGCACCGCCACAACAATCGTGGCCGCCACGATGATCCCGGCCTGTATCCAGTCGGACACGGTCAGGGCGTCGTCAATAATCGAGTCGTCAGATGACTGCGCCAGCAGATCAGCTGCGGCTGCGAAGATCGTCATTAGAACACTGCTCGTACGTCAATAGTCACTGCGTCGTCACTCTAGTGACGCCCTACCGGTTCAGCAGCAGGCTGGCGGCCTGGGGGCAGGGCATGCCGATCTCCACGCCGGCGGCGGCGGCAAGAGAGTTGGCTGCGGAGATGATGCCGTCGTGATAGTGCGAAAGGCCGCTTCCCATGCGGGCTCGGCGGGCGTCCACGGTGGCGCCGGCCAGGCCGTCGGCTTCCACGATGTAGAGCCCGGCCATCCCGGAGTCGTCCATGCCCCGTCCGCCGTCGGAGCAGATGAACCCGAACGGGCGGCACCGGCGCAGGTAGGGCACCGCCGAGCGTCCGGTGTGGCCGGCGGTGACCAGCACATTGCGGTCGGTGTCCTCGCTGGTACCAAAGGCGATGGAGTCGGCCGCCACCACGCAGCGCCCGTCGGGGGAGGTCTCCATCACCGTGCGGTTGGTGATTTCTGAGGCGGCGGCCTCCACTGGGTCGTTGTCGAGCAGCACCGCAGCCGCGTCCCGCACGGCCATGCCCGTACTCACCCCGCAGTCCAAGGCCAGCTGGTTGACGAAGCTGACCACCCCATGTTCATAGAGGTGTATCCCATCGCCCAAGTGTGCGGTCATCACGTCGGCCACCGCAGCGGGAATGCCCAACGCCTCCAAGTACCACAACCCGGCAATGGCCGAGCCCTCCGGGCCCACCCCGCAGTCCATTCCGATCGCGGCCCGGGGCCGGTGCTCGGCGATGAACCGGGCGGGCAGCACCCCGCAGTACGAGGAGTTGACGCACACGTCCCGATCTCGGTTGGTCTCGTCCACGTCGTAGGCCGAGTCCATGCACATCACCCGGCCCCGAGCCGAGGCCAGCACCTCGGTCTGCTTGTCGGAGTCTGCGCTCATCGTGCGGTTCTAGGCGGAAATTGGGGACGACGCTTCTCCATGAAGGCGGTGGCGCCCTCGATCATGTCGGGCGATCCGATGGCCTGGGCCAGAATACCCAGCCCCGAGGCCATGTTGTCCCGCAGCTGGTTCCAGTACACGTTGGAGCTGATCTTGGCCGCCTCCAGATAGCGGGGGCTCATGGCCAGCAGCTCCTCGCACCACCGCTGCACCTCGGCCTCGAGCTCCTCGTCGGGTACCACGGCATTGATCCAGCCCATGTCACAGGCCTGTTGGGCGGTGTATTTGCGGCACAGGAAGGCCACTTCCTTAGCCCGCTTCTCACCGACGGTCATAGCCAAGAGATTGGTGCCCCCGAGCACCGGGGCGCTGCCCACTTTGACCCCGGTTTGGCCCAGCTCGGCCGATTCCGCGGCGATGGCGAAGTCGCAGGCCACCACCAGTTCGTTGCCGCCGCCGAAGGCAGGGCCGTTCACCGCCGCGATCACCGGCATGGGGGCGTTGCGGATGGCGTCGAACAGCTCCAGCGATCCGTAGAACATCGTCCGCAACTCATAGAAGTCGGCCTCGGCCAGATTGGCCAGGTACCCCCCGGCGCAGAACGCCCGCCCCTGGCCGGTGATCACCACCACCCCGGCATCGACGTGCTCCCGGAAAGCAGCGATGATCTCGTCAATAGTGTTGCGGTCATAGGAGTTCAGCCGCTCGGGCCGGTTCAGTCGCAGCCACACAACTCGGTCGTGCCGCTCGACGATGATGTCGCTCACGGTGGTGTCCTTTCCCCATACCGCATACTGTCCAGCATCGTATGGCGTTCGAGCTCGACCACGACGTGCTGGCCATCCAACAGGAGGCCCGGGCGGTGGCTGCGCAGGTGGCGCCGTTCGCCGCCGAGGCCGACGAATGCAGCCATATCCACCAGCCGACCCTGGATGTGCTGCGAGCCAGCGATCTGTGCTCGCTGATGGTCCCGGCGGCCTTCGGGGGCCGCCACGAGCGAGTGGATCCCCTGGCGGTGTGCGTGGTGAGAGAAGCGTTCATGCGGGGCTCGGCCCATTTGGACTCGGTATTCGCCCTCCAGGGCATCGGAAGCTACGCCATCGCCGTGGCCGGCACCGACGAGCAGCGGGAGGAGTGGCTCCCCCGAGTGGCTAGTGCCGAGGTGCTGGCCGCCCTGGCCCTCACCGAGCCGGTGGCCGGATCGGACCTGCGGGGGATTGAGACAGCGCTCACCGACCACGGCGACGAGTTGGAGCTGAACGGGGCCAAATCGTTCATCTCCAACGCAGGGGCGGCCGGTTTCTACACCACCATGGCCAAAGAGGGCGACCGCTTCTCGCTGGTGCTGGTGCCCGCCGATGCCCTGGGGGTGTCGGTTGAACCCTCTCCAGAGATCATCGCCCCCCATGTGCTGGGGGAGGTGAGCTTTGACCGGGTCCGCCTGCCGGCTTCAGCCCGACTCGGTGAACCCGGCGCCGGGTTCCGCCATGTGCTGGCCACCCTGTCGGTGTTCCGCATCTCGGTGGCCGGGGCCGCGGTCGGGCTCATGGACGGGGCCTTGACTTGCGCAGCCAACCACGCGGCCACCCGCGAGCAGTTCGGCCGGCCGCTGGTGCGGCTGGGGCCGGTTGCCGGGTTGCTGGCCGACTCCTGGGCTGAGCTGGAGGCCACCCGGCTGCTGGCCTATGCCACCGCGGAGGCCGCCCGGGACGACCCGTCGGCCCACCTCGACCGCTCTTCGCTGGCCAAACTGGCCGCCACCGAGGCGGCCACTCGGGTGGTGGACCGCTGCGTGCAGGTCATGGGCCGGTGGGGGCTCATTCGGGGATCGGATATCGAGCGCTACTACCGCCAGGCCCGGCCCATGCGCATCTACGAGGGCGCCTCTGAAGTGCTCCGGCTGGGCATCGCCACCCGACTGTGCGACGAAGTGGCTGACCAGCAAGGCGAGGAGTAGCTGATGGCAGTGAATTGGGGTCTCGATGGCCATGTGACGGTGGTGACCGGGGCCAGTCGAGGATTGGGAGAGGCCGCGGTGCGGGCCATGGTGGCTGAGGGGGCCCAGGTGGTGGCTGCCGCCCGCTCGATTGATGCCTTGGATGCGCTGGCCGACGAGCTGGGCGACGCGGTGGCCGCGGTGTCGTGCGATATGCGAGACCGAGACGCAGTGGCCGGGCTGGTGGATGAGGGGCTGAGCCGGTTCGGCCGCCTCGACTCGGTCGTCAACAACGCGGGCATCGCCCCGGCATCCAAGTTTGTCGACCAGCCCGACGATGTGTTCGACGAGGTGCTGGCCGTGAACCTGGCCGCTCCCGCAGCACTGGCCCGACGAGCCGCCTCACACTGGATCGACGCGGGGCAAGCTGGCTCGGTGATCAACGTGGCCTCAACTTCAGGGCTCAAGGGCAAGCCGACCCTGGCCGCCTATTCAGCTTCCAAAGGCGGGCTGTTGCGGCTGACCGAGGCCCTGGCCGGGGAGTGGGCCCGCTACAACATCCGGGTGAACGTGATCGCCCCGGGAGCGTTCGAGACCGACGCCCAGGCCGCGGTGCTGGGCGATCCCGACACACTGGCAGCCCGGCTCCGCAAGATCCCCGCCCGGCGCATGGGCCAGCCCGAGGAACTGGGCCCGCTGGTGTGCTATTTGGCGTCGGAGGCGTCCGGGTTCGTTACCGGTTCGTGTTTCGTGATCGACGGCGGCGAGGTGTCCAAACTCTGACCTGCCCGACGCTGGCCTTGTAAGTTTCTGAACCCATACGGAGGTAGCAACCCATGACGATGCAGACTGCGGCAAAAGATGCGCGAGCTGGGTCCAACAACGCAGTTCACAGCGAGTTGGGCAGCCCCGCGCTGGCAGGCGGGGAGTTGGCCGCCATCTCGCAGAAGTTCGCCGAAGGCTACGCTCGCATCCGCGACGTGACCGACCGCGATGGCGCCTGTCCGGCCTGGGCCAAGGCGCTGTACATGGCCTGCGCCGCCGCGGTGCGGGGCCAGCCGGAGATGACCCTTCGGGAACTGGCCCGGTCCAGCGAGCTGGGGTTGAGCCTGAGCGACGCCCGGGGAGCATCGCTGGCGGTGCTCATCTCCCGGGGCGAGGCCACCTACGACGCCTTTGCCCGGGCCATCGACCAAGCGTTCGACATTGCCGCCGATCAGTCCTCCGAGCCGATTCCCGATTTCGCCCTCGACCGCCAAGCGGCGCTGGACTATTTCCAGAGCTATTTCGGCTTCGTGCCTGACTACATCGAGGTGATGGCCGACAACGCCCCCCGAGCCTTGGAGGGCTACGTACTGATGCGGCAGTGGTCCTTGGCCGAGAACATGCTCGACGCCAAGCACGTGGAGCTGCTGCTGTGCACCATCAATGCCGCGGAGTTCTCCAGCCGGTTTGTGAACATCCACGCCAATGGCGCCCGCAACGCCGGGGCATCCGAAGCCGAGATCACCGAGGCGGTGGTGTGCGCCATTCCCATCTCTGGCGTGGCCTCCTGGCTGCCGGGGGCCGACGGGATCATGGAAGGCCGCCAATAGGGTTGCCCGCCACCTCCAAGGCAGGCAGCGGAGGCTCACCCCCATGAGCGGGCTTATCGACGTCCACGCCCACATCGTGCTGGAGGGCACGATGGGTGCGGCCGGTCCGTGTGGCCCCGAGATCGGCGCCCACGATGACGGCACCCCCTGGTTCCGGGTGGGTGGCTACCAGCTCGACGGGGTGGCCTACCGGGGGTCGCTGTTTATCGAGCTGGACATGCGCTTGGAGGCCATGGACGCCCAGGGCATCTCGGTGCAGGCCCTGTCGCCCAACCCGCTCACCTATCTGCACTTCATCGAGCCCCCGTTGGCTGTCGACTTCTGCCGCCGCCACAACGACGCCCTGGCTGCCGCGGTGGCTGCCCATCCCGATCGCTTCGTCGGATTGGCCGCGCTGCCTATGCAGGATGTCGACGCGGCCTGCGCTGAGCTCGAGCGGGCGGTGCGAGATCTGGGCCTCCTGGCCGGCTACACCGGCACCGACTTCGGCACCCCCCTCGACGATCCGGCCCTCGACCAGCTCTGGTCGCTGTGTACTGAGCTCGATGTTCCCCACTTCCTGCACCCCACCCAGTCGGGCATCGACGGCCCGCTGCTCGACCCCCGGCTGCGCCGCTGGGACCTCGACTTGGTGCTGGAGTACTCCTACGAGGAGACGGTGGCGGTAGCCACCCTGGTGTTCGGCGGGGTCACCGAGCGCCACCCCGAACTGGACCTGTGCCTGTCCCACGGCGGCGGCACCACGCCGGTGGTGTTGTCCAAGCTCCGCAAGCTGGCCGAGCGGCGCCCCGCCGCCCCCGAGTGGATCAAAGAGCCAGGGGCATTCGACCGAGCCCTCAATCGCCTGTGGTTCGACTGCCACATCACTGGCGAAGCCGAGCTAGCTCTGGCCCTCGAGCAATACGGCACCGACCGGCTGGTCTACGGCACAAACTTCGGCGGCTGGGACAGGGGCACCGGCCCCGACGTGGCCGACCTCGCCGAAACCCTCAACGCCAACGCCACCCGCTTGCTGAGGCTCTAAATCAGAAGAAGAGGAACCAAGTTGGGTCGAGAAGCGTCTATTGCTTGAAAGGGGGCGATGGTGCGCATTCGCTGGACTGCATTGATGTTGGTTGTCGCCATAGTGGCCACGGCTTGCTCAAGCGATAGCAGCGAAGGGGAGGGCATTGTCCGGGCAAAAGATCATGTGACTCCCACTGCCCCTTCAACAGCAACTGAGAGTGCGACACCGGGTCCTGCGCCAACCCTTACTCCAACTGCGGTAGCAGTCCTCGGTGCCGATGCTTCTTCGGTTCCAGCACCATCGCCCCCTAACACTCCTAGCCCGACGCCGTTGCCTTCGCCCACGCCGTTGCCGACCCCGGAACCGACAGCAGTGCCGGTATCAACTCCCGATACCGAGCCCTCTCCCACTCCCGCGTCCGATCCGGTTCCAATCCACGTCACAATCATCGACAATGTCACTGGTTCTTGGACAGCTACCAGGGACGGTTCTTGGTCGGCGGTCTCGTCCGGCTCGGGCTACTCCTGTGGTTTGCACACGAACAGGACCGTCGATTGCTGGGCCAATCCGGGAATCGACCAAAACGACTACTACGGCCGTTTGGATGCTCCGGAGGGTGAGTTCTCCGCGATCTCGGCGGGGGAGACCCATGCCTGCGGACTGCGGATCGACATGTCAATCGAGTGTTGGGGTGACTCGTTCTACGGCCGGTTGGATGCCCCGGAGGGCGAGTTCTCAGCGGTATCGACGGCGACCGAGCACTCGTGTGCGGTTCGGGTAGATGGGGCGATCGAATGCTGGGGTTACTACCGCTCCAAGGTCGTCTTGGATGTGCCGGAGGGCGAGTTCTCGGCGGTGTCGGTTGGCTTATTCGATGCATGCGGATTGCGGGTTGATGGAACTGTCGAGTGTTGGGGCCGCGGCCGGAATCAAATGCTGGATGAGCCTGCCGGAAGGTTTGTGACGGTATCGGTTGGCCTAAATGAAGCGTGTGGGCTGCGTGCTAACGGGGCAATCGAATGCTGGGGGACAGAGCCCTCCGGCCAGTTCGCCGAGCTGGAAGGCGAATTTGCCGCGATATCAACTCGTGAAATTCGCGCCTGCGGCCTGCGTGTCGATGGGGTGCTGAAGTGTCGGGGTAGCAACTGGGTCGGGCGACTGTATGTAGAAGATGGCGAGGCGATAGTGCCGGAGGGCGAGTTCGCATCAGTTTCGGTGGGCTGGTTCCATTCGTGTGGCATCAGGACAGACGGAGTCATCGAGTGCTGGGGCTACTTGACATCAAGGGAAGCCATGTCCATCGAATACGTCGACTATTGGCCGTCCTATCGGAACGCAGCCACAGGCATGTGGACGGAGGTTTCAGCGGGCAGTCGCCATACGTGTGGTTTGCGGCCCGGCGGGGAAGTGGAGTGTTGGGGTAGCGATGCCTACGGACACTCAAACGTTCCCGATGGCAAGTACGTTTCTGTCTCGGCGGGAGGGGGTTCGTGGCGAACTGAGCAGGACGAGGTCTTGTCCCAGTCGCATTCCTGTGGATTGCGTGCTGACGACATCGGGGAGTGTTGGGGTGATAACGAGTTCGGCCAGTTGGACGTGCCTGAGGGTGAATTCTTGGCTGTGTCTGCCGGTGGGTTGCACTCGTGTGGGTTGCGCATCGACCGAACAGCCGTGTGTTGGGGCGATAACGAGTTCGGCCAATTGGCAGTGCCTGATGGTGAATTTCTGGTTTTGTCTGCCGGTGGGTTGCACTCGTGTGGGTTACGCGTCGACCGAACAGCCGTGTGTTGGGGCGATAACGAGTTCGGCCAGTCAGATGCCCCTGATGGCGGGTTCTCGGCGATATCGGCAGGTGGCTCTCATTCCTGTGGTTTTCGACCAAATGGGGCCACTGAGTGTTGGGGCGACAACGAATACGGCCCGCTTTATGTTCCTCCCGGCCGGTATTCGGCGGTTTCAGCTGGCGATTTGTACTCGTGTTGGCTGCTTGTCGACGGATCTGTGGACTGCTGGATTATTTGGCCCGTCTATGACGGCTTTTTCCCGCAAGTCAGGAATCCGGACGGGGAGTTCACCGCAGTGTCAGCCGGAGCAAACCACAGTTGCGGAATACGGCTCGATGGGATTCTCGAGTGCTGGGGCGATAGGAGCCTTCTGGACATGCCGTAAGGGCAAGTTTCTGCTTCGCTACTGACCGACTCAGCGGGCTTGGGCGATGGCTTCGATTCTCCTGTGTTATGAGACGTAGAGAATCTCGATGTCTGCTTCAGTGATCTTCGGCCATTTGGTATCGCAAGTCACGACGGTCCAGCTCCGTTCGATGCCTAGGGCGACTACGGCGGCGTCAACCATCGGGAAGTTTCGATTGCCGTATTCGGCTCGCAGATCCCTGGCCCGGTCGGCGACGCCGTTGTCGAGCGTTTCTAGGCTGAACCCAAGCTGATCAAGCACCGCGGTCGCCTCTTCGAGCTTTTCCATGCGACTCGGATAGATCAACGCCTCGGCGTGGGTGATGTTCAAGATGGCGACACCGTCGGCTTCTAGGCAGCGCTGAACCGCGGCTCGATGGAACTGATGTTGAGGGTCGAGGATCGCAATGGCGATGTTGGCGTCGACAACGATCGTCATCGCTCTCCGGCTTCTGATCGTTGCTCATCCAGATAGTCCTTGGGCCAGTCGATTCCCAACTCCCGACATCGGGCCGATACGGCATCAATGCGGGCTTCGAGGGCCTTTTCATGATGCTCCGCAACAAAGTCTCGGATCGCCTGCTGGGTTAGCCGGGAGAGATTGAGCCCGACACGACGGCTGACCTCGTCGAGCTCGTCGGGCAGATAGATGGTCCGATTCGGCATACGTATAATATATCAGAGTATATACGTACATTGCACCGGATCTTTAGCCTTAGTCCTCCAGGCGGGCGGCCCAGCGGGCTTGGGCGATGGCTTCTATCTCAGGGTTGCCGTCGATGAAGGTTGGCTCTAGCAGGCGGTGGGCGATGCGCCAGCCGTCGGGGGTGCGGACCATCTGGTCGATGTACTTGCCGCCAATTGAATGGGTGTTTCCGCCGGGGGTGTCCGCGATGTACTTGGTGGCGATGAAGTAGCACCCGGCTATGGCCTCATCGCCGTTCACCTGGGCCCAGTGGCTGCCGTTCATGTGCTGGGCGCCATCCAGAGGCTCCAGCGAGGAGGCGCACTTGGCCACGATGGCCTCCAGGCCCTCGAAGACCTCACCCCGGAAGTCGGCGACCGCGTCGGGCAGGAAGATCTCCCCCAGCGCCTCCCAGCGGTGGTTGTCCAGTGACCAGGAGTAGCGGATTTGGATGTGGCGGATGGCGTCGCGGTCGAGCAGGTCCTGCATACGGTCCACGTCGAGGGCTTGGGTGTCGTCTGATCTGGTGTCCATAAGCCGGTCAGGTTACGGTGCCCGTCGCCAGTGATTCACAGGAGGTTGATATGAGCGGACGACTAGTGGGACGGGTGGCGGCCATCACCGGCGCGTCCAGCGGCATCGGCCGAGCCGCGGTCGAGCTGTTCGTGCAGGAGGGGGCCAAGGTGGCCTTGGGCGACATTCAGGACGACGCCGGACAGGCGTTGGCCGATTCACTGGGGAACGGGGCGGTCTACGTCCACTGCAACGTGACCTCCGAAGACGACGTGGCTGCGCTGGTGGACACCGCGACCGGCCAATTCGGCCAGCTCGACGTGATGTACAACAACGCCGGCATCGTGGGCGCGGTCGGGCCCGTCGACACCACTCCGGCCGACGAGTGGCACGCCACCATGGACGTGCTGCTCCATGGCGTGTTCTACGGCGTCAAGCACGCAGCCCGAGCGATGAAGCCCCGCATGAGCGGCTCCATCATCTCCATGTCGAGCACTGCGGGGGTGATGGGCGGCCTCGGCCCCCACGCCTACGCCGCGGCCAAGCACGCCGTGGTGGGACTGACCAAGAACGCCGCCGCCGAGCTGTGCCGCTTCGGCATCCGGGTGAACTGCATCGCCCCCGCGTCCATGCTCACGCCGATGGTGGCCTTCGCCCATTCCGGCGACCACACCAACATGGAGGGCACTCGGGCCGAGCTTGCCGAGTCCTCCCCGCTGATCGGCCGCCCCGGCCTGGCCACCGACGTGGCCAACGCCGCTTTGTGGCTGGCCTCCGACGAGTCGGGCTACACCAGCGGTCACACCCTGGGCGTCGATGCCGGATTCACCACCGGAGCCCGTGCCGACGCCCCCGGTTTCGCCGACTACGCCCCCATGATCCGCGAAGCCGGCCGCACCGGGCTCTAGGCGAAGTGGAAATAACAATCAAGGAGTAACGTCGCACCGTGCCCGAAGAAGCCCCATTGCTGGCCAACGAGGAGGACCATCCCCAAGAGGTGGTCTACACCGACGGCGAGCGCCGGATCGTGACCATGGACTCGGCCCGGTATGTGGATGCCCGCAACCGCGACAACGACGTGGTGGTGCCATCGTCGTATCTGGGCGTGCTGCCCGCCCGCCTCATGGCCCCCCACCGCCCGAAGGGGGTCATCGGCCACGACGGCTGCATCGGCAAAGACGGCGCCGGCATCTCCGGACTCTGGTTCTTGGAGGCGCTGGGCATTCCCGCCGCCACCGCCGATGGAATGAGCGCCGAGCTGGGTAACGGCCTCGACCTCTACGAGACCGGTGTCATCTCTCGGCTCAACATCTACGCCGAACGGTGCGGTGTGGTTGAGGGCATGGCGGTGTCGGAGGCAGCACAGCTGCTGTTGAACAACGACCCCGGAGAGGTGGACGAGGGCACCAAGATCCGCCGAGAGGTCAAGGCCACTTCAGACAGCGGGCGCGAGATTGTGGTCACCGACTCCATCGTGTTCGCCCTGCCCGAGGACTCCCGCAATGTGCTGGTCACCGCCGGCCACACCGGGCGCAGCGGGGCCGACTTCCTCTTGGAGGTGAGCCCTCACGGCTTCATCTGCTCCGACGGAGGCCGCAGCAAGAACGACGCCGGCATCGCCGGATTGGCCATCACCGAGGCCCACGGACTGGCCGGCGCGTGCTGCGATGCATGGAGTGCGCCGGTAGGGGACGCGTTCAAGGCGTACGATGAGGGGATCATCAGCGCGTGCAACCAGCCGGCCCGCGACCGGGGTGTCGAGGTGGGCATGACCGTCAAGGACGCCGCCGCGGCCCTGCTGGGAGATTGAGAAGGACTGAACCACATGTCTGAGCCGACGCCCATCTTGATCACCGGAGGAACGGTGATCGACGGCACCGGCACCCCGCCCCAGCCCGACACCTCGGTGCTGTTGGATGGCGACCGGATCGCCGCCGTCGGCCCCGATGCTGGTACTGATCAGCCCAACGCCACCGTCATCGACGCCGCCGGATGCACGGTGATGCCCGGCCTCATCGACGCCCACGTCCACTGCACCTTCGACGACGTGCAATCCAACGACGAGCTGTTCTTCCACCGCGACCACACCCTGGCCGCGCTTATCGCCGCCCAGAACCTCCAAAAGCTGCTTATGGCCGGGGTGACCGGGTTCTGCGACCCCGACACTCTGTTCTCCATGGGCCCGTCGCTTCGCGATGCAGTGGACGCCGGCGTGGTGGAGGGCCCCCGCATGGCCACTGGGGTGCAGGCCCTAGTCACCTCAGTGGGCGGTACCGCTGGACGGCTTATTCCCGATACAGGAGTGGTGGGGTACGCCCAGGTGGTGACCACCGTCGACGAGATGATCCAGATGACCCGGCGCCACATCAAGTACGGGGCCGACTGGATCAAGATCCACGCCACCGGCTCGATCCCCCGCCACAAGGGCGAGCTATTGGCCTGGAAGCCCGAGGAGCTGAAGGCGGTGTGCGACACCGCCCACGAGCTGGAGACCCCGGTGATGGCCCACGCCCGCTCAGCCGACAGCACCCGGGCCTGTGCCGAGGCCGGAGTCGATCTCATCCTCCATGCGTCGTTCATGGACGAAGCCGGCCTGGAGGCGGTGATGGATGCCGGTGCTGCGCTCATGCCCACCTTCACCTTCCTGGCCAACCTGGCCGACTACGGCCACCTGGTAGGCGCCGGCGAGGGCATGCAGGACGTGTTCCGGGGCGAGATCGAGGCAACCGCCAAGATGATGGCCAAGGCCCACGACGCCGGGGTGCCGCTGCTGTGCGGCTCAGAGTCGGGGTTCGCCCTCACCCCGTATGGCCACTGGCACGCCCGGGAGATGGAGGTGCTGGTGGAGTCGGTGGGGCTGTCGCCGCTTCAGGCGATTTCCTGCGCCACCGCCAACGGGGCCATCGCCTTGCGCATGGAGGGCGAGGTGGGCACCCTGGCCCCCGGTATGGCCGCCGATGTGCTGGTGGTGGACGGCGACCCGGCCACTGGCGTCACCGTGCTGGCCGACCGCTCCAATCTCCGCAGCGTCATCAGCCGGGGCCAGCCAGTGGACTTGGATCGTCCTTGGCCCAACCGGGCTTCGATCCCCGGTGAGAAGGTGGCCAACTGGGCCGCCCAGATCCTCACCCGGGATTTGTTGGGCTAATTGGGTATTTTGCTCAAGACTCTTGGGTAATTTCTATGTTCAGACAAATTGAAAGAAGGGTAGGGCTAGTTGTTGGTGCTGCGATCTACTTGATGATGTTCTCCTTATATGGCATTACTATGTCAAAGGCCTGGATTGCTCATGAAGTAGATGTGCCGATTCAGATTGCTTGTTCAGTCTTTATGGCGCTATTTGTTGTGCCTGACCTATGTGCTGACGTGTGCAGCTATGTGAGTAAGCGAAGGGCCATAAATGTCGAATAACATGTACCAAGTGGTCTTTGTGGTAACAGCGACAGCTATATGAGCGTTGAATCAGATATGGAAGCAACCGGAGAGATAGCTACTTTTCGGAAGGTAGTGAGGTCATTAGTACGGTACATTTTCTGGTTGTTGGGCCTTCTTGCAACGCTTTCATATGTCTTAACTATGTCTAATGTATGGCCGTATGAGAAATCTGATTTAGGGGACAAGGTATGGCATACAACGTACTGGATAATCATTCTTAGTGTGGTTGGCTCAACAGAACTTGCAAAGGTCCGAAACTTTATCAGGAAAAGGCTGGCCACTGGAACTGCGGAACCTTAACTGCTGCTCAAGCGGCAAACACCACCGGGTAGCGGCCGAAATAGGGCCGGGTGGTGGAGGCGTCCATTTCGGGCGGATCATCGGGGTCGGGGCGACAGCCGTGGTCGAACAGGGTCTGCACCGCCGCCGGCACCAGCCCGAACAGGTGGGCATCCATATCGTCTCCGTCCGCGAACGAGACGCCCGAGGCCAGGTCTTGGCCAATGCAGGCGTGCATTCCCTGTCCGAAGCTCAGCCCCCACGGGGCGACGCCGTCGGGCAACACTCGGTCGGGGTTGAAATCGGCGGCGTCGTCGCCAAACACCGACGGGTCCCGGTTCACCGACAGGAGATCAAGCGTGACCCGGTCACCTTCGGCGATGCGCACGCCGCTGGACAGGTCGATGTCGGCCAGCGCCCAGCGCATCCCGGTGGGGCTGGAGGGCTGGAGACGGATTGTCTCATGGGTGCACTGCTGCACAAAGAGCCGGTCTTCGCGCACCCGGTGCTCGTCTTCGGGGTGGTCGACTAACCAACCGAAGATGTTGTGAATAACGCGGTTGAAGGCGGTGGCGGAGGTGTGGGCCCCGGCCAGCATGTAGAAGGCGATCTCTCTGCGGATGGTCTCGTGGCTCAGCTCCAGGCGGTCTTGGTTGTGCATCAGCACCATCAGCACGTCCTTGGGCAGGTCGTCGGCGGTGGCCTCTCCGGCTTCGAGTTGGTCGAGATACGCCTGGCGCCGAGCCATGCCGGGGGAGAGGAACTCGGCGTCGAATGCCTCTAGCGCATCCTCAATTTCTGCGATCTTGGCTTCCTTGTCACCGGTGTAATGGGCCAGGGTGGCCCCTTCAATGAACTTGGTGAGGTAGTCATACAGCCGGAAGGTCTCTTCCGGGGTGCCCTGAGGTCGATCCACCCCAGCGGTGAATGCAGCCAGGTTCATCATCAGCTGATGGCCGAGCTTGACCAGTTCAGCCCTGCCCTCGGTCAAATGGGGAGCCAGCGTGGATTCGATGATGGGCGGGAACAGATCCTGCTCGTACAACATGAAGGTGTCCCGACGGAAGAGGCGGTTCTCCAAGCGGCGGCGGTCTCGGTGCTCATCGCCGTGGAGGTTCACCACCACATCGCTCATGATCACCTCTCCGGCGTCGTACAGGGCTTGGCGAAGATTCTTGTTCCGGTAGCACTCCCGGGCATCGGCGAACGTGGTCACGGTGATTTCTGCCATCTCCGGTATTTTGCCATAGCGAAATGTCTGTTAGGGTCCCGAACTTGTGTACGTCCATTTATCGGAGGGGAAATGATGTCCAAGCTCTTTAAGGTCCTGGCTCTGCTGTTCGCAGCGGCTCTGGTTGCTGCCGCATGCGGCAACGACGATGATGACGGCAGCGGCGCAGCGCCCGCTCCGGCAGCCACCGAAGCCCCTGCTCCGGCGGCGGGAGACGACGATCACGACCACGAACACGAGGACGACGACGACCACGACCACGAACACGAGGACGACGACGACCACGAACACGAGGAAGACGAGGGCATGGCCGAGGAGATGCCCGGCGTGGTCGAAGAAGACGACGACATGGTCGAAGAAGACGATATGGCTGAGGAGGTCGTTGTTGAAGGCTGTGGCGCCAACACCGACGGCGATGTGCGCGGCGTGGACAAGGAGAACGGCGTGATCACTATCGGCACATCCCAGCCCTTCAGCGGTCGGGCCGCTGTGGCTGGCGAAGGCTTGCTGGCCGGCATCCAGATGACCGTGGACGAGGTAAACGCCGCCGGCGGCATCGACGGCTGCACCTTTGAGCTGGCCTGGGAGGATGACCGCTTCGAGATCGAGCAGATGGTCATCAACGTCCGCAAGCTGATCGAGCAAGACAACGTGTGGGCGTTTGTGGGCACCGCAGGCTCACAGGCCATCCCGTCCACCTATCCCGATATCGAAGATGCTGGCACCCCACTGTGGGGTCCGGTGTCACCTGCCGACCAGGACATTCAAGAGGTGTACCTCACCAACCCGACCCGCACTGAGCAGGGCAAGATCTGCATCGACTACTTCGCCGAGCAGGGTGTGACCAAGGTGGCGGCCATCGGCCAAGACAACGAGTTGGGCGTGGAGGCGTTCAACGCTATTGACGCTCAGGCGCCAATCAACGGCATGGAGATCACGGCCAAAGAAGAGGTCGAGGTGCTCTCCGACGTGGTCGGCCCCGCCGTGCTGGCGGTGATCGACTCTGGTGCTGAGGCCGTGCTGACTGCACTGGACAACGCCCAGAACGGCTTGGTGCTCGACCAGTTCCATGAGTTTGGCTTTGATGCTCTGGTGTGTTCCGATGCCGGCTCGTCAGGTGCTGGCGGCCAGAACACGGTGGGTTTGGCCAACCCCGAGGCTGCCGACGGCTACCTCGGTGCCCTTCAGGTGGCACTGCCCGACGGTGACCACGAGTTTGTCCTGCACTGGCGTGCGCTGTGGGACGCCTACGACGGCCCCGGCAAAGAAGGTGGTGCCCCCAACTTCAGCCTTCAGACCTATTCGATCGCCACTGCGTTCTTCGAGCTGTTCGACCGGCTGGACGGCGACTACTCATATGAGAATTTCCACGCCACCGCCGAGTCGTTGGTGAACGACCCGATTCTGGTGCCCGCCATCCCGCCGGTGGCCTGCGGGACACTTCCTGGCGGCCACAGCTGCGCTTCTGGTGCTGGCGTAGCCCAGTACGATGCCGACACGGAAACGTGGTCCCAAGTCCGCAGCTTCCAACAACCGAATTCCTGATCTAGAGGAGGCCGTGGGGCTAGCCGAGATCGGCTAGCCCCACGGCCTCCCCAGATTCGGATCTTCAGCGAATTTCCTTGAGCGGCTGAGGGGGAACAAAGGTGGATCAACTCCTCCAGCAAATTGTGGTTGGCTTGGAGGCCGGCTCAAGCTACAGCCTCATCGGCATTGCCATTGTGGTCATCATGAAGGCAACCGATGTGCCCAACTTCGCCACAGCGGAGATGGGGTTGGTGGCTGCTTACATGGCCTGGTTCCTGTCAGCCGAACCCGACAAGGGCGGCGTGGGTTGGCCATTCTGGTTGGCCATCGTGATCGCCTTGGTCTTTTCCGCCGTATTCGGGGCTGTCAGCCAGTATTTCCTGGTCCGACCGCTGACTGGCCTTTCCAACCAACCACTGGCGGTTTGCACTGCCCTTGGGCTGGGTGCCGTCAGCGTCTTCTTCCTCAATAAGGAAGGCTTGCCTTCGTTCTTGGATTGGTTCCCTGTTACCGATGAAGGATTCCCGCTGTATGTGGCAGTGATCTTGGCCATCGCCACCGTGGCGCTGACCTACACCATGCTTCGTGCGTGGGTGCAACCCCTGATCAAGGTAGATCACTTCCCGTTGCTGCTGCTGACCATCGGACTGACGTTCGCCCTCGGCGCGCTGATCGAGATCTGGTGGGGGGCTACCCCGCACCGCTTCGATGCTCCATGGTCAGGAGAAACCTTCGACCTAGGTAGCACTCGCATCGGCTGGGATCAGGTCATAACTATCGCGGTGGGATTGGCCGTCGCCATCGGATTGGCCCTGTACTTCCGGTCCAAGTGGGGGGTGCGGATGCGGGCCATTGCCGAGGATGGCCCCACCGCTCGAATGCTGGGCATCAACGCCGGAGCGGTGTCGCTCATTGCCTGGGCCATCGGCATCTTCGTGGCTGGGGCAGCCATGATCCTCAATACCAGTTCCACGATTCTGGAAACGGGGAGCGCTCACGGCCTCATTATCAACGGATTTATTGCCGCGGTGCTGGGAGGGTTCGTCTCCCTGGGAGGAGCATTTGCCGGAGGCCTGCTCATCGGATTGGGGGAGGCACTGGCCGGAGGACAGATCAGCACCAGCTTGCAGCCCACCATCGCGTTGTTGGTGGTTGTGGTGGTGCTGCTGGTGGCGCCGGGTGGTTTCAGCCGCGCTGCTCGGACTCGGGAGGTGTAGGCGATGTCGACCTCAACTATTCCTCCCCGTCCCCTATACCCTCCCTCGCCCCCTGGTATTGCTCGGTACCGGGAACAATTCACCACTCTTGGAATATTCCTCTTTCTAGGGTTCTTGCCTTGGATTCCTATTTTTGGGTGGGTTGATATATTCGACACTAGCAATAACTTCGGAAGGGGCAATTTAGCCTTTGTCTTCGCCTATGGTGCCGCGGCCGTAGGATTTAATCTTCTTGTTGGATACTCTGGAACCTTAGGGTTAGCAGTTGCTGGCCTTTTTGCAATCGGCGCTTATGGCACAGCCATACTCACTGCTCCCAGCGGCGTAAGGGAAGCCCAGGTTGGCTATGATTGGCCGTTTTTTCTGTCGCTCCCGGTAGTATGTATCGCGGCAGCAATTATCGGAGTCGTAATAGGATTTCCGGCGGCAAGACTAAAGGGCTTCTTTCTTGCTATTGCGACGCTTGCTCTAGGGGATCTCATCATCAAGATCATTAGTCTTGATGAGAAAGTGTGGAGCGGGCTAAAGACTAATGGTGGTACTGGCAAACAGGTTCCACAGTTTCGGATTCCTGGCCTGGATCGAGAGCTCAGCTATTATATGTTGTCACTAGGGGCGTTATTTGTCGCCATGGTTGCTTATGCAATACTGACCAATCGACGTTTGGGTCGTACATTGAAGGCTGTGCGTGACATCGATATTGCCACCGGCCCATTAGGCATTTCCTCCACCTATTACAAGCTAGTGGCTTTTGGACTGTCTGCATTTGCCGCGGCTTTGGGTGGCGCAATGTGGGCGCAGAACATTTCTTTTGCCCAGCCTGCTACTTTTGAAACCGATATGCTGGTCTTCTTACTTGTAGTCTTGATTGTAGGAGGTTTGTCTCATAAATGGGGACCACTCATTGGTGCAATTATCTTTGTGTATCTACGCCAGGAACTGCAAAGCACTCGGAAACTTCTATTCTTGATATTAGGCATCATACTGATGTTGGCAGTCCTTATACTTCCTAGCGGTGTTGCTTCCCTTCCCAAACGATTCCGTGACAGTCGTTGGGCGAAGGATCTCCAGCGAAGGCTGGAGACGTTGACGGACTTTTCACTATGAGCGTCGTCGAAGCTGCTGCTCCGGGCGCCAATTCCGCCGATGCCGCCGCTTCATTGGCAGTAGACGACCTGCACGTGGCCTTCGCGGGGAACCACGTTCTCCAAGGCGTCGACTTGCGTTTCACCCCCGGCTTTAATGGGCTCATCGGTCCCAACGGGGCGGGTAAGACCACCGTATTCAATGTGATCTCCGGCTACGTTCGCAATAACCAGGGCAACATTCGTTTGCATGGCGAAGATGTGTTGCATATGTCCCGCACCCAGCGGGTTAAGGCCGGCATCGGGCGCACGTTTCAAGCGCCGCGGCTGATTCTCGACGCCACCGTGATGGAGAACACCCTGTTGGGCCGTCACCACCTGTTCCGCTGGGGACACTTTGCCGAGCTGTTGCTTTTGCCCCAGCAGCGGCGGGAGGAGACCCAGGCCCGCCAGATCTGCATGAACATGCTCGACCGGTTCGGCCTGGCCGATATGGCCCACGAAGATGCTGGGGCGCTGTCACTGGGCTCCCAGAAGCTGGTAGAGGTGGCCCGGGCATTGGTGGCCGACCCTACCGTGGTGCTGCTCGATGAGCCCGCCGCCGGGTTGGGCGCCGATGACGTGACTGTGCTCTTGCGGGGATTGCGGGAGATCCAGGCGGAACGCAATCTGTGCGTGATCATCATCGAGCACGATCTGCAACTGGTGACCAGCCTGTGTCCCAAGATCAGCGTGCTGCATTTCGGCGAGATCATCTCCGAGGGCAGCCCTGAGCACGTCACCTCCGATCCCGCGGTGATCGAGGCCTATCTGGGCCACGGCTTCGAGATGGAAGAAGGCGGCGAGATTCACGAGGTGGAGGGGCCGCTGTCGGAGCACCACCACATCGACCACGTCGAGGAGGAGAGCACCCTAGAAGAGGTGTGGACCGACGACGACGCCCCCGAGCAGGAAGAGCCGTCCTAGTGCTGCTTGAGATCAACGACCTGGTTTCTGGCTACGGCCGCCTGGAAGTGCTGCACGGCGTCTCGCTGTCGGTGGAAGAGGGCGAGATTGTGTCGGTGCTGGGGGCCAACGGTGCGGGGAAGACCACCCTGCTGCGGGCCATCTCCGGCGTGCTCGACACCTGGTCGGGATCGGTGGTGCTCGACGGGGAGAACCTGGGCAGCCTGGCCATAGAACGCCGGGCCATGCGAGGGCTCGGCCATCTGCCCGAGGGGCGGGGCATCTTCCAGAACCTGTCGGTGAAGGAGAACTTGGAGCTGGGCCTGGGATTGCGGACCGACGGCGCAGCGGCTATTCGCAGAGACCGCGATCGACTGTTTGACCTGCTGCCCGCGCTGGCCGAGAAGATCGGTGAGCAGGCTTCGTCGCTATCGGGCGGACAGCAGCAGATGCTGGCGCTGGCTCGGGCCATGATCACCCGACCCAAGCTGCTGATGATCGACGAGTTGTCATTCGGCCTGGCCCCCAACCTGGTGGACCAGCTGTTCGAGCTGGTGGTGGACCTTCGAGAAGGAGGCGGCACCACTTTCTTGTTGGTGGAGCAGAACGCCGGCGTGCTGGAGGTGTCCGACCGCACCTATGTGCTGCGCACCGGCAACAACGACATCAGTGGGCCGTCGGCCGAGTTGCGGGCCTCTCACGATCTGGTCCGCTCCTATCTCGGCCACTGACGCTGATGCCAGGCCTGGTGCTGGTAACCGGCGGGGCGTCGGGTATCGGTGCGGCCACCTGCCGAGTATTGGGGGGCACGGGTTGGGACGTAGTGGCTACCGACATCGCTCCCGCCGACGGGGTTGTCGGCCTAGACGTGACCGATGAGGTTGCCTGGGATCAGGTGCTGGACCAGGCGGGGCCGCTGGCCGGCCTGGTGAATTGCGCCGGCATCCGCACCCGCAGCTCGATTGCGGATACTTCGGTTGAGGAATTCCAACGCCATATGCGGGTGAATGTGGTCGGCACCTGGCTGGGCATCCGGGGGTTTTTGCGCCGCCACCAGCCCGGCGAGTCAGGGGCCATCGTCAACGTGTCTTCGGTGAACGCAGAGATCGCGGTACCCGACCAGGCCCACTACGTGGCTTCCAAAGGGGCGGTGTCGGCGCTGACCCGGGCCGCGGCAGTGGAGGCTGCTCCGCTGGGGGTGCGGGTAAATGCGGTAGCACCGGGGCCGGTGCGCACCCCCATGACCGCAGAGCGGCTGGGCGACCCGGAGCAGGCCGCCTGGCTGGACGCCCGGGTGCCGATGGGCCGGGTGGCCGAACCGGCCGAGATCGCCGAAGTCATCTCGTTCTTGCTAAGCGACAAGTCGTCCTACATCACGGGCGAAGTTCTATTCACCGACGGAGGGTGGCACGGAAATGCCTGACTCAACATCCAATTCGATTTCAGGGCTGGTGCCCCTCGACGACTTCTACCACTTCGGCGTTGTGGTTACCGACCTGGATGCGGCGATGGCCGAGTGGAGCGCCATCCATGGTTTCGAATGGGGAGTCGTCCAGAACCGGGAATTCATGGTGCGCCAGCCCAATGGGGTGGTGCTGGCTGAGTTCCAGTTCACCTACTCCATTGCCGGGCCACCCCACATTGAGCTGATCAGGGGAGCTCCCGGCACCGTTTGGGATCCGGCCACTGCGGGCGGCGTGCATCATCTGGGCTACTGGAGCCATGACCTAGTGTCCGACGCCCAACGACTGGCCGACGCCGGCTACGAGCCCTTGGCCTCTTACGACGCGGCCGACGGTCGCCCGCTGGGCTTCACCTACCACTGGTTGCCCACCACCGGACTCCGGGTGGAGCTGGTGGACGCCAACCGCCGCCAAGACTTCCTCAACTGGCTGGCCGGGGCCGACTTCCCCGCTGCCACTGACCGCTAGTCGACAATCCGCCGATAGCCTGAAATTGCAATGGAAACCTTCGATGTAGTCGTCGTAGGAGGGGGACCGGGGGGCGCAGCGGCTGCTCTGGCCGCCGCCCGGGACGGCGCCTCGGTGGTGCTGTTGGAAGCCGACAATCAGCTCGGAGGCAACGCGGCCCGCTCCACTGGATATCTGGCCTTCGCCGATTTCGAAATGCAGGCCGACAACGGGGCTAATGACACCCCAGAGGGCTTCTTGGCCGACATGCAGGCTGAGATCGATCGTCAAAAGCACCGCTACGGGCTGATTTTCGACGAGGATCTGGCCCGGCGCTACGCCGAGGAATCGGCGGCCACCTACCGGGAGCTCATCGAGCTTGGCTTCCGGTTCGACCGGTTCCTGCCCCGCCCGGTGCAGCACACCGTGGACCGGATGGTCAGCGTGGCCGATACCACCATGTTCACCACCTGCTTCGAGCCTGCACTTGTCGATGCCGGAGTGGATATCCGATACAAGAGTCGGGCGATTCGCTTGCGGAGCGACGGCGAACGAGTCTCCGGGGTGGACACCGATACCCGCCGGCGCTTTGAGGCGGCTAACGGGGTCATCCTCGCCGCGGGCGGCTATCAGGCCAACTCGGATCTACGCACTCGCTTCCAGCCCGAGGCCAAGGCCACCACCCCCTATTTGGGCACCGAGCTCTGCCGGGGCGATGGACACCTAATGGGGCTGGCAGTAGGCGGCGACCTGATCAACATGACCATGATCCCCCCGCTGGTCATGGTGGGTTCCGCGCTGGTGGAGGATGCCATCGCGGTGAACCGCAGCGGCCTTCGCTTCCACGACGAGGCTGGTCCCTACGACGATCGGGTCGCGGCCCTGGAGGCCCAGCCCGATCAGCAGGCCTGGTATGTGTTCGACGACCGCGTCGCCCAGGCCAAGGCCCAGCTCGTGGACGAGATGCCCGAACCGGCGGTATCTGGGACCGACCCCGCTGGCCTGGCTGCGGCTATTGGGTGCGACGCCAACGGCTTATCCCAAACGCTGGGTCGCTGGAATCACACCGTGGTATCGGGCACCGAGCGCGACCCCGAATTCGGCCGAGTGATCTTCGGCCAGCCCCGAACCGGCATCGTCGAGCCGCCGCTGTGGGCCGCCCCCATGGTGGTGGGCATCAACTTCCCGGCTGGAGGCTTCCGGGTCAACGCCGATATGCAGGTGCTCGACGTATTTGGCGACCCGATTGCCGGCCTGTTCGCGGTGGGCGACTGCGTGGGCGGGGTGAGTCCCGCCATCGGCCTGGGAGGAGTGAAGATCACCGCCGCCCTCACTCTGGGCCGTATCGCCGGCCAGGCCATCGCTGGTCAGGTCAGCGCCGACTGCTGATCAGTTCTGTTCGCGCTTCAAAGCGTGTTCGACGGCGATCTGGCCGAAGCACAGGGCCTCCGACAGGTTGGAACCGTCACTGGGGTAGAGCAGGCCGGAGGCTTGACCGAGTTCTCCGGCACCGTACAGGCCGCTGATGGGGTTGCCGAAGGCGTCCAAGATGCGCCCGTGGCGATCGCGGCGGGGACCCCCGGTGGTGTTCGATCCCCCTGGCCACAGCACCACGCAGTAGTAGGGCGGTTCATCGATGGGGACCATGGTGTCGGCTGGGCGCCCCCACGGATCGGGTTCGCCGTTGCCACACGACTGGTTGTAGGCAGCCACGGTGCTTGCGGCTTGGTGGGCGGCTTCTCCGGTCATCCCCGCGGCAATGGCAGCTTCGGTAATGGTGTCGCCAGTGGCGATCCAGCCCTGTTCGATTTCGGCTGAGTTGTCGTCACTCCAGTCGTAGAGCCCGACTGCCACCGCGCCGAAATGAGCGTAGGTGAGCGGCCCGGCTTGACGTCGGGATTCATCGAAGAACCAATAGCAGGGCACCCGGGGGTGGGAGTTGGTGGCCGGATCGTAGGCCAGCAGGTCGTAGTAGAAGTCGTGGCGCAGCAGCGCTTGATTGTGCTCGTTGGCGAATCGGTCTCCAGCCCGGTCGCAGATCACATAGCCGGGCGGGTCGATGCCGATGATGAAATTCAAGGGCTGTCCGTCGTAATCGAAGTGGCCGATCGCTCGGCCGATCATCTGGTTCATGTGCCACATGGAGGCCCCAGCCCCGGCGGCCATTCGCACTCCATCGCCGGTGTTGTTGGGGTTGCCGTAGAAGTGGACCGGGTAGACCCGCAGATGGTCGCGCTTGAGATCCTCGTCGAATTCGTAGCCGCCGCAGGCCAGCACCGCTCCTTTTCGGGCACCCAGAGCAATTAATTGGCCGCTTTGAGTCGCAGACAGCCCGATCACCCGCCCGTCCGCGTCTTGGACTAGCCGGGAGGCCGCGGTGTCCCACCGGATGGGGATCTCCCGTCGGGCTACCGCGGCAGCCAGTCCTTCGAAGAACCGAGGTCCAGCCCCGGCCGCGGCGGCCAACCGCTCGGCCACCCCACCGGGCTGCACGGCCACAATCGCCTCGGCACCCTCGAAACCAGGGTGCTCAGCCCCGGCAGAAGCCACCATGTCCAGGCCGCCAATAACGTCGTCAAACCACTCCATGAGTCCCGCAGCTCGCTCAGCCCAGGCATGAGAAACGTCGAAGGGCACCATGCCCGATGCGCAGACATCCAGATAGCGGGCCCCGGCGTCCACATCGGTGACGGTCATGACCATGCCCCCCGACATCCGAGTAGACGGGGTGTGGCAGTGTTCGGGGCTCTTTTCCACCAACACCACCGAGGCACCGGCATCGCAGGCGGTGATGGCCGCGGCCGCTCCCGCCGCGCCGAATCCCACCACCACGATGTCGTAGGTCTCGTCGAAACCCTGTGAGCTGTTCACTAGAAATCCCCGCCGTCAAGGGTCACCGTCTGGCCGACGATCATGCCGTCGGCCACCTCAAAGCGATCAGTGCCCGAGGTACCGTCGCCGGGGCCGCCCACCAGGGTCCAGGCCACTGCCACCAGGGTGCCCTCTAGTTGGGGTTCGGCGAATTCCACCCGGCCGTTGCCCAGGCGCTGGGGCACGGTGGTGAAGTAGTCGGCTATGGCGTCTTTGCCCTGATAGACCACGTCTCGCACCAGCACCGCATCGATGGTGTAGTCGGCGGCCATGGCCTCCGGGTCGCCGGTGTGCACTGCGTCGAGATGGTCTTTGACTGTGGTGAGCGGGTCACGCATTGGTGATGCCGAGGCTGAGGCCACCGTCCACCGTGAGCACTGATCCCGTGGTCCACTCAGCGCCGATCAGGTACTCGAACGCCTCGGCGATCTCGGAAACGGTGCCAATGCGGCCCAAAGCGTGAGCCGACCCCAGCCCTTCCAGCCGGGCTTTGGCCTCGTCGTCGCCCATCAGGCCGGCCCGCTGGTTCAATTCGGTGAACACCGCCCCCGGCCGCACGCAGCCCACCCGGACCCCTTGGGGCCCTAGCTCTGCGGCCAGCACACCGGTGAGCGTCTCCAGCGCCCCCTTGGTGGCGGCATAGGGGGCCACACCGGGAAAGGCCCGCTGGGTGTGTACCGAGCCCACGAACAGCACGCATCCCTGTCGCTCTCGCAAGTGGGGCAGCGCCTCGCCCACCAGCATCATCCCCGCAACCACGTTGGTGTGAAACACGTCGAGCAGTGCCTGTTCGTCGAGTTCATCCACCGGACCCCGATACATGTTCCCGGCGTTGCTGATCAGGGCGTCCAACCCGCCGCCGTGGTCCACTGCGGCCTCGATCATGGCGGTGCGGTCGGCGGCCACCGTCACGTCCCCGGCCACGGCCCGACACCCGTCGCCCAGCCGAGCGGACACCTCATCAACCCGATCTGGGCGGCGACCGGTGATGGTCACCCGCGCCCCCCGCCCGGCCAAGCGCTCGGCTGCCCCTGCGCCGATCCCCGATCCACCTCCGGTGATCAACACGGACATGCCTTCGATGGGCTTCATCGGTTAGCAAACTTATCGGGCGTGGTTCTCCCGTCTAGGGTCATGGCATGGCCTATCGAGTGGAGATCGATCAGGACGAGTGCATGAGCTCGGGACGATGCGTGGCCGACTATCCCGCCGCCTTCGCCTTCGACGACGACGAGTTGGCCACCGTGCTGCCCACCGCAGGGAATCTCACCGACCAACAGCTCCTCCGGGCCGCCCGCAACTGCCCCTCCCGGGCTATCCAGGTATTCGACGACAACGGCAACCTGCTGGAGTAGAACCGGGTCACCGCTGCTTATGGCGACCACCGCTGATTCGGAGACGGACCACTAAGGTTTGCGCTCGTGACGAAATCAATGATTGTGACCGGAGCGGGCCATGGGATTGGAGCGGAGATCGCCCGGCAGGCTGCCGCTTCCGGCTATCGGGTGGGGGTGCTCGACATCAACGCTGAGGCCGCCGACCAGATTGCCCAGTCGCTGTCCGATGCAATGCCCCTGGTGGCCTCAAGCACCGACTCGGATGCGGTAGAAGCGGCATTGGATGCCTTCGGCACCCCCGATGCGTGGGTCAACAACGCCGGCATCGTGCGCTTCACCCCGCTGGTCGACCATTCGGAGGACGACTGGCGGGCAGTGGTGGATGTGAACCTCACCGGCCCGTTTGTGTGCAGTCGGGCCTTGGCCCGCCGGCTCATTGCTGAAGGCCGCAAAGGGTCGATAGTCAACATCGCCTCCATCAACGGCATCGCCCCCGGCCCCAATTCCGGGGCCTACAGCCCAACCAAGGCTGCGGTGATCCAACTCACCAGGCAGATGGCCATCGAATGGGGTTCGGCAGGCATCCGGGTCAACTCGGTGGCCCCTGGCATCATCGACGATGGCATGTCGGCCCCCATCCTGGCCGACCCCGAAGTCCGGGCCACCCGATCGGCCCGCACCCCGAGCCAGCGTTTGGGCACCGCAGCCGATATCGCCCAGGCCGCGCTGTGGCTGTGCTCGGACGAAGCCGAATACGTCAACGGCCACAACCTGGTGGTGGACGGCGGCGTGGTTCATACCGTGCTGGCTGGAATGCCTCGCCCCGCTTCCATAGACGGCATCGACGAACAAGGCTGATTCACCCGACCTGATCCAAGGAGACAAAACCCGATGGCAGAGTTCACCCTCACCCGATTCGACGACGTTCGCGACGGCTATCGGCAAAAGGGCCTCAAGCAAGCGCTGTACGACGCCGCCGGGGTGATCATGGCCGACACCCTGCTCACCCTGTGGGGAGACGATCACCGTCGTCGCCGCCGGTTGGAGAACCGGCTGTTCCGCCGGGAGACGTTTGAGCACTATGAACGGGATCTGCTGCCCGTCGCAGTGGACGCGGTGCTGGACCCAGCGGCAGCCGATGGCCGAGGCGATGTGGTGCCCCTGGCCCGACGCATTGTGGTCAACCTCACTGCCGCCGCGGCAGGGGTGGACTACTCGGAGGGCACGGCGGAGGAGACCGATCGGCTGTACTCCTACGCGGTCAAGTTCAGCGAAGGGGCCACCGCGGTCCACAGCACCAGAGACCCCGAAGAGCTGAGGGCGGAGGTGGCCGACGCCCTGGAGCGCTGGGACGAGGAGTTTTTCGCGCCGTCACTGGCCCGCCGCACCGATCTGTTCGAACGGTTCGTCGCCGGGGAAATCTCCGAGGACGACCTCCCCAAAGACGTGCTCACCGTGCTGGTCCGCAACCAGGACTCCCTGGATCTGCCCCGCGACGTGGTTCGTCGGGAGGTGGCCTTCTACATGCTGGCCGGCATGCACTCCACCGGCGCGGCCACCACTCACGCCGTCCACGGCGCATTCGGCTGGTTCGACGACCACCCCGACGACCGTCAGCGCATGATTGATGATTCGGTGTTCCTCCAGCAATGCGTGCATGAGTCAATGCGTCTGCATCCAGCCAGCCCGGTAGCCGGCCGCGAGGCGGTGGAGCCGGTTACCCTGCGCGACGGAACCGAGATGGCAGTGGGCGACACGGTGATGTTCGACCTGTGGTCGGCCAATCGGGACACCGAAGTGTTTGGGGCCGATGCCGATAGTTTCAACCCGCTTCGCTCGATTCGAGACGACGTGCCCCGCTGGGGCCACACCTTCGGCGGGGGACGCCACGCCTGCATCGGTATGGAACTCGACGGCGGCGTGCCCGCCGACGAGAACACGGGGGCGCCCATCCTCCTGGGTACCGTGGCGCTGATCCTGCGGGGACTGCTGGCCCGTGGGGCGCGGCCCGACCCCGACAATCCCCCCCAGCAAGACCCCAACATCGCCCGGGTCTGGTGGGGCACGTACCCCGTGCTGTTCTGATAGGCAGATAACTGATGGACGGGCCGACTGGCGAGCTTGAGGACCGGAGTCAGCGCCCGCTCACCGGGGAATTCTGGGCTGCCGTCGACCGGGGCGAACTGGTCCGCCCGGTGTGCGGTGATTGCCATCGGAGTATCTTCGTCCCCCAGTTCGCCTGTCCCCACTGTCAGAGCACCAACTGGAGCTATGAGCCCAGCAGCGGGCGGGGCCGGGTGTACAGCCACACCACCATCCACCGCCCGCCCACCCCTGAGTTCGACGCCCCCTTCGTGCTGGCCGACGTGGATGTGGAGGAGGGGTGGCACCTGCTCACCTGGATCGTGGGGTGCGAGCCCGACGACGTGTGCATCGACATGCCGGTGAGCGTGCGGTTTGTGACCGGCCCCGACGGCCACCGGCTTCCGGCCTTCGCCCCTGACGAGGCAGCCCGATGAACGTCGGCTTGGCCTTTGCCCGCAACGCGGCCCGCCATCCCCGAGATACCGCCATCTTCGGCGAGCGGGAGTTGGATAACCAACAGCTCGATGAGCGCACCAACCGCATCGCCAACGCCCTGCTCGGAGCCCATGGCCTAGCCAAGGGCCACCGGGTGGCGCTGTTGGTGGCCAATCGCCCCGAAGTGGTGGAGGTGATGGGCGGCATCACCAAGGCCGGCGGCTGCTACGTGGGGCTCAACTTCCGACTGGGCCCGGTGGAGCTGGAGCAGGTTTTCGACAACGCCGACCCCGTGCTGGCCATCACCGACGCTGAGCACAGGGATCAGCTCGACGGGTTCGACTTACCCATTATCGACATCGACCACGACCTCGACGCCTTGGCCGACGCCGCATCGGCCACTGCTCCCGACACGCTGCATCAGGTCCGCGCTGAGGACGATTTCTGCATCGTCTACACCAGTGGCACCACTGGGCGACCCAAAGGGGTGCATTTCGACCACGCCCGGGTGCTTCAACACGCCACCGTGGCCTGCTTGGAGTACGAGATCGACCGCCACAGTCGCTACCTCATCCAGATTCCCCACAACTCCAGCGTGAACATCACCATCCTGCCGTGCCTGCTCATCGGCGCGGCCCAGGGGTTTGTCGACAGCCGCAACTTCGACCCGGTGCGCTACGTCCACCTGGTGGAAGAACACGGGGTGAGCCACTCGTTTCTGGTGCCCACCCAGCTCATGCGCTTGCTCGACCGCCTCGAACGAACCGACGACCACAAGCTGGGGTCGCTGCGCACCTTGGGCTACGGCTCGTCGCCCATATCCCCCGACCGCCTGGCCGAGCTGGTGGAGCGCTTCGGCCCGGTGTTCAACCAGCTCTACGGAATGGCCGAGATCGCTTCCATCGGCACCATCTTGCGCAAAGAAGACCATGTACGGGGCTTGCAGGAGCGGCCGGAGCTGCTGTCGTCCTGCGGGCAGCCGTCGTATGCGGTGGACGTTCGGGTGGCGGACCCAGACGGTCAAGACGTCGCGGTGGGCGAGCGGGGCGAGGTGATCTTCGGCGGCCCCCACGTGATGAAGGGCTACTTCCGGGATCCCGAGCGCACTGCCGAGGCGCTGCGGGATGGGTGGATGCACAGCGGGGATGTGGCCGAGGTCGACGAGGAGGGCTTCATCTACATCGTCGATCGGATGAAGAACCTCATCATCCGGGGCGGGCTCAACATCGCCCCCACCGAGATCGAGAACGTGCTGTACCGCCACCCCGCTGTGCTCGAAGCGTCGGTGATCGGCGTGCCCGACCCCGAGTGGGGCGAGGCCATCGTGGCGGTGGTGGCCCTCAAACAAGGGGCTTCGGCCGACGACCAGGAGCTACGGCTGTGGTGCCGCCAGTCGGAGCTGACCTCCATCAAAATTCCCGAGCGGGTGGAGTTCGCCGACTCGCTGCCCAAGAACGCGGTTGGAAAGATCGCCAAGGAGGAGCTCCGCTCCCGGTATTGGGGAGAGGGCCGGCGGGTGTGAGCAGTCCGCATCCGCTTCACCGAGTGGCCATCGTGGGCGTGGCGGCCACCGAGATGGCCCGCCAACTCGACACCACCTCGGCGGAGATCTCTCTGCGGGCTGCTCGGGCCGCGCTCGACGACGCCGGACTGACGGTGGCCGATGTCGACGGGGTGGCCGCCCGCTGGCCCGGACCGGGTGGCACTGTGTTCCAACCCGGTTCAGCCGACTGGGCCGAGGTGTTTGGCCAGCCGCTGCGCTGGGTGTGCGACACCTATCCCCAAGGCGTACCCGGTGCGCTGGACGCCGCCGCCGCAGTGGCCGCTGGCTTGTGCGAGGTGGCGCTGGTATTCGGCGGCCAGGCCGGGGTCATGGGCGGGGCCAGCGTGGCCGACTACACCCGGCCCGATAACGAGTTCATCGCCTGCTGGGGATCGCTCACCGCAGCCCAATTCGCCCTGGTAGCCCAGGTGTACCGGCACCGCTTCGCCCCCGACCCAGAGCGGGTGGCGGCCATTGCTGCCGCCATTCGCAATGCCGGTTCAGAAAACCCGGTTGCGGTGATGGCTGGCCGCGGCCCTTACACCGCGGCCGATGTGCTGGCCTCGCCCATGGTGGCCGAACCGTTCCGCTTGCTGGATCTGTGCCTGGCCACCGAGGGGGCCGCAGCCATGGTGATCACCACCGCCGAGCGGGCCCGAGACCTGGCCCAGCCGCCGGTGGCCATCATGGGTGGAGGGGCGGAATGGCACCGTCAGCAGTACGTCAACCCACCTCGCTACGACGAGGTATGGGGCTTGGGGGCCGACGCCGCCCGACGGGCGTTCGAGGTGGCCGAGGTCAGGCCGCAGGACGTAGACGTGTTCGAGCTCTACGACATCAACACCTATGAGGTGGTACGCCAGTTCGAGATGTTGGGGTTATGTGCCGAGGGCGAGGGGGCCGACTACTTGTGGGACGCGGGCATCGGCGTCGATGGCCGCCACCCCCTCAACACCGACGGCGGGTTGCTCAGCTACAGCCACATCGGCTGGGGCGGCCCCACCCTGAAGATTGTTGAGGCCGTGCGGCAGCTGCGGGGCACCGCCGGACCCGGTCAAGTCGCCGATGCCGAGACCGCCCTGGTCACCGGGGCCGGCTCTGGCGCCCAGTACCACAACGTCATGGTCCTGGGCCGGGTCTAGGAGCCCTGAGCTAATCGGTCGCCCAGTCGAGCTCCGATTTCATGGCCTGCTCGCCGCGGCGGCCTATGGTCAGCAGGCGGGGGTCGTCGGAGCGTCCGTCGAGCCAGGCTCGGATGGCCCGCATTGATGCCGTGAAGGAGCGGACTCGTTCGAAACGGGCCGCATAGGCCAGCCGCTCTTGGTCAATTGGGTGGCCGTAGTCGGTGGAGTCGTCAATCACGCACCAGCCGGAGAAGCGGTGGGTGAAGGCGACATCGCACATGGGGTCGCCGGCCCAAGCCCGCTCCCAGTCCAAGATCCCGCCCAGTTCTCCCGGTCCGGTCCAGCTCAGGTTGGCGAACCGAAAGTCGCCGTGGCACCACACCGCGGGCTCGTCGCAGTCGGGGCGGTGGGCTCGCAGCCACCTCAGCGCAGCCTCGAATTCGGGGTGCCGGTTGGGGGCGGCCCGCCGGTAGACGGCCTCGGTGCGGTCGAGCTCGGCGTCGTAGGCCTCGGCCACCGTCATCGGCGCCGTCAGATTGTGGAGCTTGCCCAACGACTGGGCCGCGGCAGCGATGTACTCCGAGCGGCGCTCGGTCACGTCGTCGAGTCGCAGCACCTGGCCCGGTACCCGGGTGTGGACGCCGAAGGGCCGGCCGATGGGGTTGTCGGCCCCGGGCTGCACGGCCAGCACCCGGGGCGCAGGCACAATCCCCTCCACTCGGCGGAGGTTGGCGGCTTCGATTTCCGGATCGTAAGGGTCGAGCGATCCGCCTCGGGGAGCCACCCGCACGATCACATCGTCCACCTCCAGCGTCACCCACGAGAACCCCCGGTCCAGGCGCTCGATTCGGGGAGTAGCACCCACTCCGTCAAACACCTCGGATACCGCACGGCCCACCGTCGCGGGCGATAAATCCATCAAAGGAGCGTACCGGGCCACCCATGAGCCTCAGACCGCTGAACCAGTACCGTCGCCCAGTAACGTCGCCCGGAGTGGTGAGCGGACTCAACGCATGACAGCAAGAAGGGGGGTTGGCCGCGGCCCCGCGGTGGTGGCGGCCAGCATGCTGGCGCTGGGGTTCGGGTCGAGCCTGGGCTTTTTCCCGGGGTACTTCGCAGCCGCATTGCGCGATGACCTGGGCGTTTCCCGGGCTCAAGTAGGGCTGCTGGTGAGCCTGCATTTCGGCTGCACCGGATTGGGCTCGATCATTGGCGCCCGGATCACTGAGAAAGTCGGAACCAGGACCGCGGTGATAACCGACCAATTGATCGTGGCCGTTGCCGCATGGACCGCGGCGGTTCTCGACAGCTACGCCGCCTTGGTTGGAGCCGCGGTGTTCGCCGGCTTCGGCTACGCCTTGGCCAACGCGGCCACCAACGAGGCCGTGGCTGCTGCGGTGCCCGAGACCCGTCGAACCTTGGCATTGTCAGCCAAGACGTCGGGGGTGCCGATGATCGCCTTGATCAGCGCGACTTTGGTGCCGTGGGCGTCCGATCGTTGGAGCTGGAACCTCATCTTGATGGTTGCCGGGACTGCGGCTGGGGCCGGAGCACTTATCTCGTCGGCGGTCATTCCCGACATCCGCGCCTCCCAACAGCCGACCCAGCCCGGTGCTTCGGTACTACCCAGGGGATTCTGGTGGTTCGCAGTGTCGGCTTGCTTCGTGGTCGGATCAGGGCAACCGCTGTTTTCCTGGACAGTGCCGTATCTCGACGAAGCGTTGGGCACCTCGAAGCCGGTCGCTGGCGTGATCTCGGGGCTCGCAGCGGGGGTCGGCGCCATTTGCATGTCGCTCACCGCGTTGCGGGCTGACTACCTCGGTCGAACCCGAAGGGTGCCGCTCATCGTCGGACTGAGTTCGGTGTTGGCCGCGTAAAATCTGGTCATTATGAGCGGCTTGACGCTGGGCGTAGCGATTGCCGCCATCGGAATGTTCGTCGGCTTCATCGCCCAGTTGGCGGCCATCGGCATCATGCATGCCGCGGTGGTCGACCGGGCGCCCCACGCCGTGGCCCGGGCTACCGGGGTCACCATGACCGGCTACTACTTGGGGGCGCTGGCCACCCCGGTGAGTTTCGGGGCCTTAGTCGACTGGCTGGGCACCTACACCTGGGCCTGGCTGGCCATGGCCCTGGCTAGCGGAGTCGGGGCCGCATGCTTCGCCCGGGCCAACCGGGTGGGCGACGTCGTGCCTTGATCGGTGATGCGGCGACGACCAAGCTCCCAGGTTGAGGCAATGAGCTACGAGCACGTTCTGGCGCCGATTGAGATCAATGGGCTGGAGATCAAGAACCGAGTGGTGCGCACCGCGCACGGCACCAACATCGGGCAGGGGCGCATCACCGACGAGCTGATCGCCTACCACGAGGCCCGCGCCGCGGGCGGGTGTGGGCTCACCATTCTAGAGGCGGCATCGGTGCATCCCACCGACATGGGCACGCTGTGGCTGCACGATGCCTCGGTGGTGGACGACTACCGCCGGCTGATGGCTCGCCTAGCCCCGTACCACATGGCGGTGTTCCAGCAGCTCGGCCATCTGGGTTACGAGGGGGTGACTGCCGACGGCGAGCCTCCGTGGTCGGCATCGGAGCTGGCCGGTCCCAGCATTCGACGCCCGGCCAAGGCCATGGCTCAAGACGATATCGATGAGTTGGTCGATGCCTTCGCCCAAGCCGCCCATTGGAGCATCGAGGGCGGCCTTCATGGGGTGGAGGTCCACATCGCCCACGGCTACCTGCTCCAGCAATTCATGTCGCAAGCCACCAACCAGCGCACCGACCGCTACGGCGGCTCATGGGAGAACCGCGTCCGATTGGCTCGCGAAGTCGTTGGCGCGGTGCGGGATGCAGTTGGTCCCGACGTGGTGATGGGAGTTCGAATCGGGTCAGAGGCGATAGGCGACGGGGGAGTGACCGAGCACGACTGCGCCGAGCTGGTGAAGGTGCTCGAAGGCGACGGCCTTATCGACTACGTCAACCTCACCTACGGCAGTTGCCTTCGGCCCCACAAGATCATGGGCGGAATGCACGAGCCACCCGGCTACGAGCTGGAGGCGGCTGCTCCGGTGGTGGCTGCGGTTGAATTGCCGGCCATCGTCACCGGCCGATTTCGCACCCTGGCCGAGGCCGAGGAGCTGATCGCAGGGGGAGTGGCCGACATGGTGGGTCTCACCCGAACCCACATTGCCGATCCCGATCTGGTGGTCAAGAGCATCGAAGGCCGAGAGGCCGAGGTTCGCCCCTGCATCGCTGGCAACGACGGCTGCGTTGGCGGTCTCAACCGGGGCCGCCTCTCCTGTGCCGTCAACCCCGCAGTGGGCCGCGAACTGGAACACCCGCCCGCAGGTCCGAGCCCCCAACGACGGATTGTGGTCGTCGGCGGCGGACCCGGTGGCATGGAGGCGGCCCGACTGGCTGCCGAGCAGGGTCATTCTGTGGTGCTGTTCGAGGCCCGCAACCGCTTGGGCGGCGCCGTTCGGCAGGCCCAAGAGCTGCCCACCCGGGGTTTGCTGGGCGACATCTGCGACTGGCAAGAACGGGAGCTGGCCCGACTCGGCGTCGATGTGCGGCTGAACCAATCCGCCGCTGTCGAATCAATCACCGCAGCCCACCCCGAACTTGTGGTGGTAGCCACCGGTGCCACCGGCGCCGAAATCCCCGACATCAGCACCATGCCCGAGGGCGCCACCGCCGTGGTCGACGACCGCTTCGGCGGCTACGAAGCACTCGGCTTGGCCGAATGGCTCGCCACCCAGGGCCTAGCCGTCACACTTATCACCCCCGGCCGCCGGGTGGCGGCCAACGCTCTGCTCGATCTGGTGGTTCAACCCGCCCTCGAGCGATTGCAAGCCCTCGATGTCGACATCCGAACCAGAGTCGACACCCCCCCCGAGGCCGACCTCACTCTCACCGTGGCCAAACAGCCCCACGACCCGCTATCGGCAAATCTCACAGCCGCAGGGCTCAACGTCCACGTCATCGGCGACGCCCGCCAACCTGGCCGCATCCTCTCCGCCATCGCCGACGCCCACACAATCGACTTTGGCTAGCAGCCTCTGCGGGCCTTACTGGAACGAGACGAAGACCGGCGTGGGGGTGAGCTCAAGCACCTGTTCTATGGTGGCGTTCGGGTGGTCTTCGTCGTAGAAGTTCTTCCAGCCCCAGTAGAACTGGTCGGCATCGGGCTCGCCGGTCAAGGAGTTCCAGGAGGCGTACTTGGCTCTCATTGAGCCCTGGCCGTCCATTTGGATTAGCACCGCCAGCTCGGGAGGAGTGTCGATGTGCTCGCGGTTGGTGATCATGGAGAATTGGAATTGGTGGACGATCAGCAGCTTCTGGGGGAGTGCTTCCTCGCGGACTATGCCGGCCAGCCATTCCACTACCCGGTTGATCTCGGCCGAGTCCACCGCACCGACCTGCTCCAAATGGACCTGGTGGGGCTTGAGCCTCCACTCCGGATCAAGGGCAAGCCCGACGTGGGGGAGGCGGAGGAACTCCTCGTAAATTTTCGCCTGGGTCAAGAAGTCAGTCCGTCCCGGTTGCAGGTCCAACACCACGTACATGTCATTGGCGGCCGCGGTCTCGATCCAAGGCCGGATGTCATCCCGATAGGTCCCAACCGAATAGTCGCCGTCGGCGCCAGCGCTGGCCGACGCAACGGTGGCGATGATCTCGAAGGTGGGCAGCACCACTGAACCGTCGGCGTCGTAGCCCTCGGCGATGGATCGGATACGCTCGACGCCCGCATCGGGCCCCTGTTCTCCCAGCACCCCGAGACCCGACGTAGCCGGGTGGCCGTACAACGCCACCAAACGGCGGTCGAAGCCTGATTCGAACATCAGCAGGCCGCCTCCGGGAATCTCGTCGCCCCGACGGATTACCTCTAACTGCCAGGCTGCGTCCTCGTCGAGCCCCGGGAACAACTCAATCTCGGAAGCGCCGACGATCGTCTCCCTTGCCTCCGGGGGAAGGGCCCGGAGGTCGCCGGCGGCAACGATCACCTCGACACCCACTTGGGGGCCGGTGGCCACCCGCGACGCGGCCAGTTCGTCATCGGGCACCAGCCACACGCGGTCGGGAGCTACCGCGGGGGGTGGGGGCGTTGCCGGCTGATCGCCCGCGACCAGTTCGATGTTGACACCGGCCTTAATTCTGGTTGTCGAGGAGGCCCGCAAGGTCGTTGCCACCGCGAGTTGAGTGGTGGACGAATTGGGGCCCGGATCATCGGCACGGACGGGTTCGGCAGTGGTGAGCGTGTACGTGGTGGTCGAAGCCGTTCCAACTGGCAAGCACGAAGATGCCACTGCAACCAGCGCAACAATGCCGACGAGCCGAGCCACGATGTAACCGGTCGTGGGCTTGGAGTGGCTGGCTCGGGCACCGATCAGGCGACCCAGTCCGTCTAGGCCGGGACGAGGGCGAGTTCGCAACGAGGGCTCCTTGAGGTTCCAACGGGCTTTGGCACCACGTCAACGCAGCGCCAAGTCCGCATGCCCTAGTCCAAACCCGACCTAACGGATAGGAACCCCCTACGAAGCGGCGACCCACATGGTACCTGACGAACTCCCCTGCCTACGGCCATTCCCGTCCGGGGAGTCTTGGATGGTGCTCGTGCCCACGAATGGCACCAGATGGGGAGGGAAAGGGAATTGAGCTAATGCTGTTCGGCAGTACCCAGGTAGGAGGCTTGGAGATCGGGGTGGGTCCGGAGGTTTTCGGCGGTGTCGTCGAGCACGACCCGGCCGGTTTGCAACACCCAGCCCCGGTCGGCAATGGACAGGGCCATGTTGGCGTTCTGCTCCACCATGAACACGGTCAGCCCGGCCTGGTGGATCTGCTGGATCAGCTCGAAGTTCTGCTGCACCAGCGCGGGAGCCAGGCCCATGGATGGCTCGTCCATCAACAGCACCCTCGGATTGGCCATGAGGGCCCGGCCGATAGCCACCATCTGCTGTTCGCCGCCCGACAGTGTGCCCGATTTCTGATTGAGCCGCTCCTTGACCCGGGGGAACAGCTCGAAGACCCGCTCCATGTCGGCCGCGATTCCATCGGCGTCGGTGCGCAGAAACGCTCCCAATTCCAGGTTCTCCCGCACCGTCAGGCGCTTGAACAGCCGGCGGTTCTCCGGGACCATCGTTACTCCCCGGGCCACCCGGTAGCTGGTGGGCTGGTCGTTGACCACCTCGCCATCCAACACCACCTCGCCGGAGGTGGGCTTGAGCATTCCCAGCAGCGTCTTGAGGGTGGTGGACTTGCCGCTGGCGTTGCCGCCCAGCAGGCACACCAGTTCGCCGGAATAGATGGCCAGATCCACATCCTTGAGGATGTGTACCGCCCCGTAGTGGGTGTTCACTCGTCGCAGCTCGAGCACTGGCTCAGATTGGGCGGATGCAGGCTGAGCTGAACTCGGGGAGTTGGCGTCAGGGGTGTCCGGACTCATCAGCTGCTCAACTCCCCTTGGCCGATTGGCCCAGATAGGCCTCGATCACCTGCGGGTTGGCCGACACCTCGGCGTAGGTGCCCCGGGCGATGGCCTCGCCGTGGTCCAGCACCACCACCCGGTCGGAGATGTCCCGCACCACCGACATGTCGTGTTCGATGAGCACGATGGTGTAGCCCATCTCGTCGCGGAGCTTGCCGATCAGGCCGGTCAGCTCGGCCGATTCCACCGGGTTCATGCCTGCCACCGGCTCGTCCAACAAGATCAGCTTGGGACTGGTGGCCATGGCCCGGGCGATCTCCAGTCGGCGGCGGTTGGCATACGACAGAACCGAGGCCGGCTGGTCGAAGCGGTAGCCGGTGAGTCGAGTGCCGAAGAAGCCCAACACCTCTTTGCCTCGGGCCCGCACTTGCTCTTCCTCGGTGCGGAAACGGCGAGTCTGGAGCAGGGCATCAACCATCCGCTGGCCGGTGCGGCAATGCTGGGACACCATCACGTTCTCCAACACCGTCATGTTGGCGAACAGCCGCACGTTCTGGAAGGTGCGGGCGATGCCTCGGGAGGTGATCTTGTTGGGGTCGAGCCCCAGCAGCGACCGGCCTTCGAATGCGATCTGCCCTTCGGTGGGCTTCACCATCCCGCTTATGGCGTTGAAGAAGGTGGTCTTGCCCGCCCCGTTGGGGCCGATTACCGCCACGATCTCGCCCTCATCCACGGTGAAGTCCAAATCGTTGATGGCGTGCAGCCCGCCGAACACCACGTGCAGTCCAGTGATTTCCAACATCGGCACAGAGCTCATGGCTGCTCGCCTACCGAGCTGTTTCCGCCACCGCCGCCGGTGGCATCATCGGCCTCGGCTTGGGCCCGCAGCCAGGCATCCTGATTCATCTCGTCGATGTGCAGCTCCTGGGCTCTTCGCACGCTGGGTATCAGGCCCTCGGACCGCTGAAGCATCATCCACACCAGCAACGCGCCGTAGATCAAGATCTTGTACTCGGCGAACTCCTGGAGTAGCCCCGGTTGGTTGGGTCCGCCCAATACGCCGATGAGCACAACCGCGCCGGCGATGACGCCGGGGATGTTGCCCATGCCCCCGAAGATCACCACTACCAGAATCACGATCGACACGATGATGGCGAAGCTGTGGGGGAAGACCGACCCCACTTTGGCCGACAAGATGGCGCCGCTGAACGACCCCAGCACCGCGCCGGTGACAAACGCCATGAGCTTGGCGCTCACCGTGTCCACCCCCATGACCTCAGCCACGGTCTCATCCTCACGGACGGCCATCCAGGCTCGGCCGATGCGGGAGTTCTCCAGCCGCCACGAGACGTAGATGGCGATGGCGCAGAAGAACAGCACCAGATACAGCACCGACCGAGGCTCGAACCCCCGCACGGTGGCCAGTCCGAACACCTCCACGCCGGGAATATTGGTGATCCCCTGGGCGCCGTTGAATGTCCCCGACAGCCAGTCGGACAGAAGCAGGATTCGGATGATCTCGCCGAATCCCAGAGTGACCACGGCCAGATAGTCGCCCCGCATTCGGATCACCGGCGCGCCGATGAACAGCCCCACCAGCCCGGCCAACAGCATGGCGATGAATAGGGCGCCGAACCACGGCATCTCGGGGCTGAACCGGGGTGATCCGGGAGAAGTGAGCACGGCCACGCTGTAGCCGCCCACTGCGAAGAAGGCCACGTAGCCCAGATCGAGGATTCCGGCCAGCCCCACGATGATGTTGAGCCCCAGCGCCAAGAGGATGAACAGCCCCACGTTGGCCAGCAGCTCGTTGGTGAGCCGCCCCAGGAACAGCGGGAGCACCACAACGGCGGCGATGACGAGGGCGTAACCCAGCAGCCGTCGGGAAATGAACCGCCGCCATACCGTTCGACTCCGGTCGGATTCACCGGGTGCGGCTGGGCTCTGTCGACTGCCAACCAACCCAGCCCGCATAGCAGAGTCCCGATAGGCCCAGATCCCGGCCATCACCGCGATAGCGGCCACGGCCACCACGATGGCTGCCGGGTAGGTGAGGCCGCGTTTGGGTCCATAAAGCCAATCGGACACCGCCTCGATATGGAAGCCCTGGGACAAATCGGTGATCACGCTCTCCAGCACTGCTGCGCCGAACACCGTCAACCCCGCGATCACCGCCGTTCGGGTGATCCGGGTGCTGGCACAGTGCATCCCTCCGCCCAGCGCCCCGGTGGCTGCTCCGATAACGGGCCAGATGACCGCGCCCAGCCATACCGACTCCTCAAAGTGCAAGATGGCCAGAAGCTGGGGACTCCAGTTCACCAGCGGGTCGCGGATATCGAAGTGGGTGATCCCCACCACCAAAAGGGTGAGCCCGGCATTGCCCAATGCCCCGGCGATTGCCCCGGCCAAAACGTCGCGTCCGCCTCTGGCGTACGCCGTCATCCCCTCCAGTACCTGCTCGCGGCCAACCCAGTAGCTCACCACCAGCGGCAGCCATATCAGCGATAGATAGCCGAGGCTCAGGATCGGGTCGATCAGCAGACGCCGGTCGAAGTTCACCGGCATACCGCTGAGGGCGATGAACACCTGCCCCAGCGCCAAGATGCCCCCCGCCCGCACCAACTTCTGCCAGTCTTGGTCCAGCAGCCGCCGACGACTGGCGGCATCCGCCGATGTGCCCTGAGTGGTGGGGAAGTCCCCGGTCACGGTCATGTTCGTTCCTCAGAGGGGAGCCGCTCGCCGAAGATGCCGCTGGGCCGCACCAACAACACGATGATGAGCACGGCGAAGGCCACCGCGTCGCGCAGCTGCGACGGCCCGCTCACCCCCAGAGGCTCCAGGATCATCAGCGGACCCAGTGATTCGGCCACCCCGATGGTGAGACCCCCGGCCATCGACCCCCCGATGTTGCCGATCCCTCCCACCACTGCGGCGCTGAATGCCTTGATGCCGGGCAGGAATCCGGCAGTATGGAGCACGCTGTTGAACAACAGCCCCCACAGAATGCCGGCCACCCCGGCCATGGCCCCGCCGACGGCAAACGTCTTCACGATGATGCGGTTCACGTCGATGCCCATGAGCGAAGCGATCTCAGCGTCCTCGGCCACCGCCCGCATGGCCTTGCCGGTCTTGGTCCGCTCCACCAAGTACCACAGTCCGACCATGGCCACAGCAGCCACCGCCAGCACCAGGATCCGGGTGCCTTGGATCTCCAGAAACGTCCGTTTCTCGGTGAGCCAGTCGGGCATCTTCGCATACGACTTCGTGCCCGGCCCCAGCAAGACCAGGATGAAGTTCTGGAGGAAGAACGACACCCCGATCGAAGTGATGAGCGGAATGAGCCGGGGTTTGCCCCGCAAGGGGCGGTAGGCCACCCGCTCCATGATCACCGCGGTGACCGTGCACACCACCATGGAGAGAAACACCACCAACAGCAGGCAGAGCACGAAGTTGCTCTCCCAGGCGCCCGCTTCGGCCAGTTTGCTGGAGGTGACCGCCCCGGTTACCGCTCCGATCATGAAGACTTCGCCGTGGGCGAAGTTGATGAACCCCAGCACCCCGTACACCATCGAGTAGCCCAGCGCGATGAGCCCGTACATGGCCCCCTGGGCCAGTCCGGCTACCACCAGATCCCGAAACTGTTTCCCGGTCAGGCTGAGGGCATCGGGGTTGGCCCATCGGGCAAACGGGTTGTTGGCGTCGATGGCCTGGGCAATGAACGCCAGCAGGCCCGCGCCAATGAGTGCTAGAGCGGCAATCCGAAGGAAGGTGAGGAACCAGTCGACCCGAGTGCGTTGCTTGGTGGTCAGCTGCATCAGACTTGGCCTACTCGCCTATGGCTCGTCCTCCAATGACAGCCAACCCTACGCCACCGCCGCCCTTGGGCAGCGGCAGCGCAGAGTGTCGACTACGGCGCTTTGCTAGGGGTACGCGTAGACGACGTTGTTCTTGCTGGCCTCGATGTTGGCTGCGCTCTGGTGGAAGATCACGGTGATCTTCTGAGAGGCGCAGTCTCCGAATTCGTCGCAACTCAGGGAGCCGGTGACGCCGTTGTAGCCGCTTACCGCATTGAGGTACTGGCGGACGCCGGCCCGGTCGATGTGCAGGTCGCCGTCCTCCACCCAGGATGCGGCTGCGATGGCATCCAGCAGCAGCGTGGTGGCGTCGTAGGAATGGCCCCAGAAGGCGGCTGACGGCAACTCGCCGTAGGCCGCCTGGTAGGCGTCCAAGATCTGGTCGGCGTTGCGTCCGGTGCCCTGGTTGACATTGGTGCCGAACCGCAGGTCGGGACCGGAGAAGTACATGCCCTCGGAGTCGGCCAGCTCCAGGAAGCCGTCCACCAACATGCCGTCGGCGGCGAGCAGCTGTGTGCCCTCCAGGCCCGAGACGGTGGGAGCTTGGGCGGCCACGTGGTCGCCTTCGGGCGGGAAGATGGGGAAGAACAGCGCACCGGGCGATCCGGTGGCCAACTCGGTGAGGGCGGGCACCATGTCGGTGTCGCCCTTGTTGATGCCGACGATGCCGGTGGTTGTGCCCCCGATTTCCTCATAGGCGTTGCTGAAGGCCTGGGCTAGTCCCTGGGTGTAGGGATCGCCATCATGCATGGCCGCGGCGGCGGAAATGCCCAGTTCTGAGTACACAAAGTTGGCCATGGCCGCGCCCTGCACCAAGTCATTGTGGGCGGTGCGGTAGTAGCCCACGTTGTAGCTCTCACCGGCGTTGCCCTCGAAGTCGGAGGTGAGGGCGGGAGAGGTGTTGGACGGAGAGATCATGACCATGCCCGCCTGGGTGACCAGCGGAGAGGCGGCCACCGCCGCGCCGCTGCACGAGGTGCCGACCACACCGATCACTTGCTCGTCGGCCACGATGGTCTGGGCCGCAGCCTGACCACCCTCGGCCGAGCACAGGTCGTCGAGAGGGGTGCCGAGGTCAACGGAGAAGCCTTGGATATCCCCGTAGTCGGCAATGGCCAACTCGACTCCACGCTGGTTGGGCAGACCGAGGAAGGCAACTGGACCGCTGATGGCATTGAGCGAGCGAATCTGGATGGACTCGCCCTCGGGGACGGTAACGACGCCGAGCGAGCCGTCGCCCAAAGCATCACCTCTGGGATCGGGAGCTGGCTCTGGGGCTTCGGTGGGCTCGGGCGCCGCCGGTTCTTCCGTGGCTTCCGGAGCCGCAGTGGCTTCCGGAGCCGCGGGCGCGTCGTCGTCATCGTTGCCGCAACTCGTCGCCAGCAGTGAGAACACTGCCACCATGGCGAGCAATACGGTCAATGCTCCGCGGTTCTTTCGTGACCTTTTCAAGAATCCAAACCGATTCATAGCTGCCCCTCCTCGTTTGTTGCTCAAATGTGAGACACCAATATATCCGGCTTCTCGCGCTGGTTAGGCCAATAGATCAGGAGCGATGTCGTCGAAGCGGGGCCGGCCGATCAGGGCCAGTGTGCGGTCGATGTCGGCGCGGTATATGTCGAGTATGCGGGCCACTCCAGCCTCGCCGGCCACCGCCAGTCCCCAGAACCAGCTCCGCCCTCCCATGGCGGCCTGTGCGCCCAGGGCCCGAGCCTTCACCACGTCGGAACCCCGCTGACAGCCGCCGTCCACTAGCACTTCGGCCCGGTTGCCCACTGCCTCGGCGATTTGGGGGAGCACGGCGAACGCCCCCGGCACAGAGTCAAGTTGGCGCCCGCCGTGGTTCGACACAATCACCCCATCGGCCCCCCAGCGCACCGCCGCTTCAGCGTCGGCCACGGAGATCACTCCCTTGACTAGCAGCGGGCCGTCCCACTCCCGCCGCAGCCAAGCCACGTCGTCCCAAGTGCGGGACGGGTCGGCCAGCTCCCGATCGACATAGGCCCCGATGGCGCTGGCGTCGTCGCCGATGCCCAACTCCACCAGGCTGCCGAAGGTGATGTCGGGGCCGGTGACTAACTGCCGCAACCACCGCAGGCGCCGGGCGGTGTCCAGCGCGCTGTTCCAGCGGATGCGTGGGGGCAGTGACATGCCATTGCGCAGGTCGCGCTCCCGCTTGCCCACCACCGGCACATCCACGGTCAGCACCAGCGCTTCGTAGCCGGCGTCTTGAGCCCGGTTGACCAGCGAGCGCACCACCTCGGGGTTCTTCCACAGATAGAGCTGGAACCACCGCCGTCCGTCGGGTGCGGCCGCGGCGATGTCCTCCAGGGAATAGCCCGAGCCGGTGCTCACCGCGAAAACGGTGCCCGCCGCGGCCGCGGCCTGGGCCGCGGCCAGTTCGCCGTCGCGATGCACCAGTGTGGCCAATCCAGCTGGAGCCAGCAGGAACGGCAGCGACACCGGCTGGCCCAGCACGGTGGTGGAAACGTCCCGGTTGGCCACGTCCACCAGATAGCTGGGCGACAGCTCCACCTTGTCGATGGCGGCCCGGTTGGCGGCGATGGTCAGCTCGCCCTCTGCGCCGCCCTCCACGAAGTCGAACACCATCTTGGGGAGCCGCCGGCGGGCCTCCTCCCTGAAGTCGGCATAGGAGTTCCATCGACCAGCCCCTTTGGGGGCACGGGCCAGCATCCCGGGCAGGGCGCGCAACTTCATGGGCTTCCCGACTCTCCGGGCATGGCCGCGGTCAGCAGCCGGGTAACGGCTCGGAGCGTGGGCACCTCGAGTCCGTGGCCGTCGGCGGCGTCCACTAGGTCGCCGAACACCGCCTGCACCTCGAAGGGCCGGCCTCGGTCGATGCTCTGCAAGATGGACACCCGCACCTCGGTTTCCCCGGCCGCCTCCATGCCCTCCCCCACCGCTCGCAGCCTCTCATGGGCATCGGCCCGGCTCTCCTTGGTGAGTGCCCGGATCTGGAACGGCCCGTGGCCGTCGATCAACTCCACTCCCTCGGCGGCGGCGATGGCAGCGCCGTCGCAGGCCAGGTCGTAGAACACGTCCCGGGTCTCGGGCATGAGGAAGATTCGGTGGTACACCAGCCGGGTCAGTCCCACCACCCCCATGGCCGCGGCGGCCAATACCCCCTTGGACCACAGTGCGGGGGCAATGTCGTCGTGGACCTCCAGCTTGCGCCCCGGCAGGGCCTGGGCGATGGCCGTTGCCGTTCCTGGCGTGGTGGTGGACAGATCGCCAAGCAGGGTGGGGCCGTCAAAGGAGTGAGAGGCGTGTCCGGGCTCGCCCAACGTGCCCCCCACCAGCGACACACAGCCCACCGCGGCAGGGCCGAACCGGGCCACCAGCGGTTCAGCTTGGCGAACCCCGTTCTGCACCGAGAAGGCGGCCTGTGCACTGCCCCGGTAACCGCTCAGCAACTCGGCATTGTCAAACGCCTTGCTGGCCAGCAGCAAGATGTCGCAGTCCCCGGCCTCGGCGGGGTCGGATACGGCCTCAACAGCCACCGGCGGCTGGTCGTCGATGCGCAGGCCGTCCCGGTTCACCGCATCGGCGTGGGCCGGACGGGCCACCAGGGTCACCTCGGCCCCGGCTTCGGCGAACCACGCCCCGTACACCGACCCCAGCGCTCCAGCGCCCAGAACCACAACACTCGTCATTGGCTTGCCCTCATCTGTGCCATACCCTAGAGCCATGACTGCTCCGGAGATCGTGAACGACATCGTGCTGGCCTGTCGGGCCCTCACCGTGCGGGGGTGCGACACCGGCATCGGCGGCCATGTCAGCGTGCGGGCCACCGACGAGGACGCCTTCTGGATCAACGCCTTCGACCGGACGCTAGGCGAGATCACCGCCGATGACGTGATGAAGCTGGACTACGACGGCAATCTGCTGGAGGGCAACCGGGAGGTGAGCCTGGGCTTCGAGTTCCACGCCGGGGTGTACCGGCACCGCAACGATGTGAACGCCATCGTCCACAGCCACGGCCGGTGGATCACCGCGCTGGCCTCTTTGGCTCGGCCGCTGAAGATGCGCCATAACCTGTGCTGCATTTTCCACGACGACCAGGTGCTCAGCCCCGATGACCGCTTCGAGTCCATCGGGCCGGCCATCGAAACCAACCACACCGTGATTATCCCCTGGCACGGGGCCATCTCTGTCGGGGCAACCCTGGACCGGGCCGCTGCCCTTCACGCCACCCTGGAAGACCAGGCCCAGCTCGACGTGATCCTCGAGCCCACCGACGCACCCGAGATTCCCGAGCATCTGCGGCTCGGGCTGAAGAAGCTGGTAGACGACCAGGCCGGCTACCTAGAGCAGACCTGGACCCTCATGCGCCGCCAAGGCCAACGCCACTTAGCCGCCCACCCCACCGGTTAGGCCAGATCAGCCATGGAAGCCAGCTCGTAGGGCTGGCTCGTCAACCAATCCTTCCAGTCGGCCGTGCCGAATAATTCGTACTCGTCGGTGCGGACGTGGAAGGAGTCGGGCTCTATCACCTCAATCTCGGCGCCTCCCGGCGCGTTGGGATGGAAGGCGCAGAACACCAGGTCATCTTTTAGGCTGCCGAGCATCGTCTGATAGTCGGCCGGCTGGTGCGGTGGCCGGGAGAAGTCGGTCTCCAGCACCAAGTCGAACACCGGCATTCCCGCCGCCCGCGCCGTAGCCGCCGCCGCTCGAATGCCCTCGTCGGCGGCTTGGGCCTCGGCAGGGCTGGCCACGTGACGATTGGGTCCGTAGGCGGCCAGCGAGTCGCAGATGAGAACCGGCACGCCGTAGTCGATGCCCACCGCCACATAGCGATCACACCACTCCGGGGCCAGCGCCGAGCCCATGTGGGCGTCCAGGTGGGTCACGTTGATCCCAGCGGTCAAGGCCCGGTCGATCTGGGCCCGCCATTCCTCCTCTACCGCATCGGGGTGAGCGTTGCGGCGCACTTCGGCCACGGTGCGCCACAACAATCCGTGATCATCGAGCAGCCCTGACGACGGGCCCGCCGCGCTCACCGGGCCCCAGCGGTAGTGCTTCTTCTCGGCATTGAGCGTGAGGTGGATGCCGCAATCGAGGGTGTCGTCGCGGGCGGCGGCTTCGGCGATTTCGGTGAACCACGGACATGGCACCATCACCGATCCCGACGTGATCGTCCCGAAGTGCGACAGCTCGACGTAGGCCCGGTTGGCCCCGTGGCACATGCCCACGTCGTCGGCGTGTATCACCAGTCGAGTCACTGTTTCGAAATTAGTCCGCTTACCATCTTGGCGTGGCCCTAAGTCATTTCCCGCCCACCGCCGACCCGGCCGAGGTGAGCGATCACTTGCGCCGCTTCGGCTACGCCATCGTGGACGACGTGGCCGATGCGGCCACCATGGACCGACTCGAAGCCGAGGCCATGTCCTACATCGAGGCTTCCGACGCCGGGCGAGACGAGTACGACGGTCGCTTCACCCGCCGCACCGGGGCCCTGGTGGCCCGCTGTCCGACGGCCCGCGAATTGATCATGCACCCAGTGGCGGTCGATACCGTCAGCCACTTCCTCAGCCATGTGAGTGCAATACAGCTTCACCTGACCCAGATCATCTCGGTGGAGCCGGGGGAGACCCGCCAGAAGCTGCATCGAGATGAGATGGCCTTCGACTTCTTCCCCTTCGGCGCCGACTACCACGTGCAGTGCAACACCATGTGGGCGCTCACCGACTTCACCGCAGACAACGGCGCCACCCACATCCTGGCCGGCTCATCGGGACTCTCTGATGAAGAGTCCTTCCCGCTACCCGATGCCCAGGCCGAGATGGGCCGAGGCAGCGTGCTGTTCTACGACGGCAAGGTGCTTCACGGCGCCGGGGCCAACACCAGCGATGGGGTGCGTCAGGGGGTGAACATCACCTACGCGGTGGGCTGGGTGCGCCAGGAGGAGAACCAATACCTGGCCTGCCCACCGGAGATCGCCCGCACCCTCGACGACAATCTGCTGCGAATGATGGGCTACACCCAGGGCGCGTTCGCCCTCGGCTACGTGGGCGACCAAACCGACCCGCTGGCCGCCCTACGGGGAGGCACCGCCAAGGCCAAGACCATTGGCGCAGTGGCCCAGTTCAACGAGAACGCCCGCGAGTTCGTCACCGACATCGACGACCTTGAGGAGTCGGGTTCGCTCTAACCGGGCTACCGTGCCGGGATGGCTTTGATCACCGACCCCTTCCATACCGGCATCGTTGTGGCCGATGTCGAGGAGGCCATGGCCGAAATCTCGGCCTCCACCGGGCTGACCTGGCACTCCTTGCAGTCCCTAGACCTAGATCTTTTGATAAACGGCGAAGTGGTGTCCACCAGCGTGCGTTTCTCCTACACGGTGGAGGGGCCGGTGCAGCTTGAAGTGGCCGACGGCCCCAAGGGTTCGTTCTGGGATGCCGATCTCTACGGTGGGCTCAACCACATGGGCTACTGGACCGAAGACCTTCGTGGCGACATCGCCGCCTTGCAGACCGGGGGCTGCGAGCTGATCTACGGCGGGGCCGCCGAGGACGGCGGTTTGGAGGGGTTCGCCTTTCTGGTGCCGCCCGCCGCGGGGATGAGGATCGAGCTGATCGACGTGGCCATGCGCCCCGCCTTCGACCGCTGGTTCGCGGGCGGCGACTTCGGCTGATCACGAGGCGATGACCGCTACGCTGGATCAGGTGACCGCTCCGGCCGTGTTCGATCAGATCCCGGTGGTGGACCTGGACCCGCTGTCGGGTTCGCAGGCGGAGCGGGAGACCCTGGCCGAGGAGCTGTGTCGGATCTGCCACGAGGTCGGCTTCCTGCTGGTGGTGAATCACGGGGTGTCCAGCAGCCTGAGCAGTGGCATTTTCGACATGATGCACCGGTTCTTCGCCCTATCCGGTGAACAGAAGAAATTGATCGACAAACGGCGCTCCCGCCACTTCCGGGGCTGGGAACCGGAGGGGGCGGAGTACACCAACAACCGCCCCGACATCCGGGAGCAGATCGACTGGTGGACCGAGTGGCCCGCTGAGCCCTTAGACATCGAGCCCTACTACCGGCGCTTGCTGGGCCCCAACCAGTGGCTTCCCGAGGAGATTCTGCCCGGCCACCGAGAGCTCACCAACCAGTGGTTCGACGAACTGGGGGGCTTGGCCAACCGCCTCTTGGGGGCACTCTCGTTGGGGCTGGGGCTGGGGGAGGATTACCTGGAGCGGTTCTTCGGGTCCCAAACCATGTCGCTGGCCAAGTTCATCCACTATCCCCCCACTCCCGAAGGAGAGGCCGGAGTCAACGCCCACCGCGACACTGGGTTCCTGACCGTGCTGGACCATGGCCCCACCGCGGGGCTGCAAGTGCAGAACCAGGAGGGGGAGTGGATCGATGTGCCCGCCGTGGAGGGTTCGTACGTGATCAACCTGGGCGAGACCCTCCAAGCCATGACCGGCAACTACTTGGTGGCCACCGCCCACCAGGTGATCACCACCGAAGAGCGCTACTCGGCGGGCTATTTCCACGGCCCCTCGCTAGATGTCTGCCTCGCCCCGCTGCCCCTCGACGAGAAATTCGCCGCCGCGGTGGCCGCTAGCCCCCACCACAACAGTGCCGGGTTCATGGCCAGCATCGCTGAAACCGAGGCCGGTGTGGCCGACATGTCCAGCTCCTACCGTCCCACCACCTACGGCGAGCAGCTCTGGAACTACTTCTCCCGCAGCTACCCCGAAAACGTCGCCACCCACTACGGCTGAGACAAGAATCCCGCAAAAGGCACGGCCCGGAGCGGGGTTGGGCTTCGCTCCGGGCCGTTGGGGGGTGGGTGGTGGTCGGGACCGGCGTCGATCCGGTGACCTTCCGCTTTTCAGGCGGACGCTCTGCCAACTGAGCTACCCGACCATGTTCTGTTGTGCGGTCCCGACGGGATTTGAACCCGCGACCTCCGGCTTGACAGGCCGGCGTGCACTCCAAACTGCACCACGGGACCCGGTTGTTTGCACCCCCAACGGGATTCGAACCCGTGTTACCGCCTTGAAAGGGCGGCGTCCTAGGCCGCTGGACGATGGGGGCTCTCGGCCCGAGAAGGCCGACTTACGTTAGCAGCCCTCCTTAGAGGAACCGCATTGAAAAACAGATACCATGAACTCAACCGCGAAAGGAGCACGAGGTGGAGAACGAAGTCTGGCGCTGGCTGTGGACCTGCTCTGCGGTGGTCTTCTCGCTGGCCGAGGTGTTCACCGCCGGGTTCTTCCTGCTCCCCTTCGCCATCGGAGCCGCGGCAGCCGCGGTGCTGGCCTGGGTGGACGCCCACATCCTCTGGCAGTGGCTGGTCTTTTTCGTGGGCAGCGCGGTCAGCTTCGTCTACTTGCGCCGGTTCGTCCGCCGTTTGGACCACGATGAGCAGCCCCGAGTGGGCGCCAGCCGCCTCCTCGACGCCAAAGGCAAAGTGATCGAGCGGGTGGATGACGACCTCCAGACCGGAATGGTCCGGATCGGGGGCGAGGAATGGCGGGCCACCTCCGCCGAAATCATCGAAGTGGACACCCGAGTCATGGTCACCGAAATCGACGGTACTCGCCTGGTGGTCATCCCCGTCCCTCAAGAACAAGCAACAGAGAGCACAGAAAGCTAGGTAGCAGCCATGGAAGCTGTAGTCGCCCTATTCATCATCATCGCGCTGGCGCTCATCCTCATCGCCGCGCTGGGTATTCGCATCATCCGCCCTTATGAGCGAGGCCTCATCGAGATGCTGGGCCGCTACCAGCGCACGGTCGACTCAGGTTTGCGATGGATCCTCCCGTTTGTGCAGCGCATCAGCAAGGTTGATATGCGGGAGCGGGTCATCGACGTGCCCCCCCAAGAGGTCATCACCAAGGACAACGTGGTGGTCACCGTGGACGCGGTGATCTTTTTCGAGGCAACCGACCCGGTGAAGCTCAAGTACAACGTGGGCAACTTCCAGTTGGCAGTCACCAAGCTGGCCCAGACCAACCTTCGTAACGTGATCGGCGACCTCGATCTCGACGCCGCCCTCACCTCCCGGGAGCTGATCAACGGCAAGCTGCGCCAGATCCTCGACGACGCCACCGACAAGTGGGGCACCCGAGTGGTGAGAGTGGAGATTCAGCGCATCGAGCCGCCGCCCGATGTCACCGAGGCCATGCACCGCCAGATGAAAGCCGAGCGGGACCGCCGAGCCATCGTCACCGAGGCCGAGGGAGAGAAGCGCTCGGCCATCTTGCGGGCGGAAGGCCAAAAGGAGAGCCAGATTCTGGAAGCCGAAGGCGAGGCCGAGGCCATCAAGCGGGTGGCTGACGCCGAGCGCTATCAGTTCGAGACGGTGGCCGAAGGCGAGGCCAGCGCCATCGAGCAGGTGTACGCCGCCATCCACACCGGCGATCCCACTCCAGATCTGATCGCCATCCGCTACCTGGAGGCTCTGAAGAACGTGGCCGACGGCAATGCCACCAAGATCTTCTTGCCCCTCGACACCAGCGGTCTCACCAACGCCATGGCCTCTCTCTCCGAGATCGCCCGCGCCGGCCAAGGCGAACCGGCTTCTTCTTCACCCGAATAAAGGGGGTGCGAGGCGCGAGTAGGCGTGGTGGGGGGTGGCCCGGCTCAGGGCGCCCGCCGCCCGGACTCTATGGAGGACGGCGGGCTGGGCCGGGACAGGACCCGCCACCACGCCGGTTCGCTCACAGCTCGGAGGCCGATGCCTCCACCAAGTGCTCCAATAACCAGCCCAGGTACCAGTAGGCCGACCGAGCCACCGCTTCGGGGTCCTCCTCGTCGGTTTCTTCAAACTCGTCGTCCTCGGTGACTCCCAGGCGGGTACCCAGCACCAGCCGAATGTCATTGACCGCCCCCATCCACGCCGCCAATTGCTCTTGATCCAAGACGGTGGCCTCGGCCAGCTCGGCCACGATGTCCAAGCGGGCCAGCCGTTTGGACACCAGCTCGTCTCGTACCAACTCTCGGTACTCGGCCTCGGCGTCGGGATCGTCGGGCCGAGCAGTGGGGAACAGCCGGGTCAGCATCTCGTCGCCGGGGTCGTCGGCCAACAGCGATCGCAGATCGGGGACGATGGCGGCGATCAGCGCCCGCTCCTCGCGCCGTAGTTCCAAGCGGTACGTCCCGTCCTCGTTGGGCATCACCGGCTGTCGAGGCGGCATCAGGTTCCTGCCTTCAAATCGGGCCTAGACACCCAGACGGGCCGATCAGACAGCGCAAACATCAGTCGTCGTGCTCCATGGTGGCCCACAGGCCGTGTTCATGCAGGCGGAAGACATCCATCTCCGCCTTTTCCTTGGGGCCGTCCGACACCACCGCCCGGCCCTTGTGGTGGACGTCGAGCATCAGCTTGGTGGCCTTCTCTTTGCTGTAGCCGAACAGCTTCTGGAACACGAAGGTCACGTACGACATCAAGTTGATGGGGTCGTTCCACACGATCACCTTCCACGGGCGGTCGGGCCGTACGTCGGTGTCGCCGGTGGGCTGTTTCACCTCCGTGGGAGCAACCTCGACCGGAGCAGGGGGAGTCATGCCGGAACCGCCTGGGCAATTTCGGCCTCGATCCGCATCAGCGGGCCTCGTGCGTTGAGCCAGAAGAACACGGTGGCAATCCACAGTAGGGCGGCGCCGGCGATATGCGCGCCCACCAGCAGAACGGGCACGCCTGTGAAGTACTGCACGTATCCGATGAGCCCTTGGGCCAATGCCACGACCAGCACGGTCCGGCCCCACCACTGGGCTCGCTCGGGAGCGCCTCGCTGCCGCAGCCACCACACCATCCCCGCCAACACCACCAACAGCGCCACCACCGTGCTCCCATGAATCTGGGCCACGTCTCTCACGGCCACATCGATGCGCTCGGCATCCTCGTCGCCGCTATGCGGACCCGCGCCGGTGACAATGGTGCCGGTCACGATCACCACAGAAGTGAGTGCCACCACCCCGTTTCCCAGCCAATGGGGCCGGGGACGCGGCTTGCGTTGGCGCTCGTAGTCCTCCGAGGCCCGCCACAGCAGTACCACCGCATTCCAGAGGAGCACCATCGACAGTAAGAAGTGACCGATCACCAGCGCCGGGGGCAGCTCGTACAGCACAACCAGACCGCCCAGCACGATCTGAGCTAGCACCCCAGCGACCAGGCCCCACGACAGCCACACCAGGTCAGCTCGCCGCGGCACCCGCCAATGGGAGCCCAACACCGCCGCGATAACGATGGCTGACACCAGCCCGGTGATGAGCCGGTTGATGAATTCGATCATGGCGTGGGTCTCCAGCGGAGCCACTAGTTGGTCGTTATCGCACGCTGGCCAATCGGGGCAGCCCAGCCCTGATCCGGTGAGCCGGACCGCGCCCCCGCTCACGATGATCAATGCCAGCAGGGCCAGCGCCCAGATGGTGATCTTGCGGTAGGTGGCGGGGGAGACCCGGGGTTGGATCACGCCTCGAATTGTACGGGTCGCCTGTGACAGTCGGTCATCCCAAGCTGGGGGTTTTCGAGTCGATTTTCGGCGGCAAAGGCCATTCCCGAAACCTTGGCCTGCCCAGCGTCGAAACCGTACTCTTGGCTGGTCATGGGTGTTGCCCGCTTGTCTCCTCGCAGCCGCACGCGCGCTGCCGAACCGAACACAAGCCCAGGCATCGGCCCTGTTCGTGAATCTCCTCGCAGCCGCACGCGCACCGTGCGGGCCTACGTGGCACTTACCAAGCCCCGCATCATCGAGCTGCTGCTGGTGACCACGGTGCCCACCATGGTGGTGGCCGACCGGGGCATCCCCTCGGTATGGCTGATGGCGGCCACCGTCATCGGCGGCACACTGGCTGCCGGTGGGGCCAACGCCATTAACATGTACGTCGACCGCGATATCGATCGGCTCATGGAGCGCACCAAGAACCGCCCCCTGGTCACCGGGGAGATCGCTCCCCCGCGGGCCTTGGTCTTTGCCATCGCCTTGGAGGCGCTGGCCTTTGTGTGGCTATGGGGCTTCGTGAACTTGCTCAGCGCGGTGCTGGCGGTGTCGGCCACCGCCTTCTACGTGTTCGTGTACACGCTGTGGCTCAAGCGCACTTCTACCCGCAACATCATCATCGGCGGGGCTGCGGGAGCGGTGCCGGTGCTGGTGGGCTGGGCGGCGGTGACCAACAGTCTCGACTGGGCCCCGCTGGTGCTGTTCGGCGTCATCTTCTACTGGACGCCACCCCATTTCTGGGCGCTGGCCATCCGCTATCGGGACGACTATCAGGCGGCCAACGTGCCCATGCTGCCGGCGGTGGCCAGCACCCGCACCACTGCGGTGCGGATGATTGGCTACACCGTGGTTTTGTGGGGTTTGTCGGTGCTATTCAGCGCGGTGGGCGAGATGGGGCTGGTGTACTTGGTGAGCGCCGTGGTGCTGGGGGCCCTCTTTCTGTTTTACGCGGTACAAGTGCTGCGCACCCAAGCCACCGCGTCGGCAATGCGGCTGTTTTCCTACTCCATCACCTACATCACCCTGCTGTTCGCGGCAATGGCAATCGACCAGGTGGTTCGCACCGGTGTCTAGCGGAAAAACCCGATATCAACGGCTACTTCGGCAAAGCTGTCTGATGCGAGAAACGCCGAAGGCGATGTGTAAAGTTCCGACCCACACCCGCCTTCGTGGAACACGATGACTCTCACTGAAACGAGGCCAGAAACAGAAGCGGTCGCGGCAGGCGACGACTCGAGGCCGGCGACCCAGTCGTCGGCCCCCCAGTGGACCCCGCCCACCGGCTTGGCCGGCGTTCTCAGCACTGGAGATCACCGGGTAATCGGGCGCCTCTATATCGTCTTTTCCCTGCTCCTGTCGGGAGTTGCTCTCACCCTGGGGATGCTGATCGGCATCGAACAAGCCGACATCGATGGCGGCTTCGGGGTGTTCGGACAAGCCAACGAGGTCTTCCAGGTATTCGGCCTCTACCGGACCACGCTGATCCTCTGCGGTCTGGTACCGCTCTTCTTGGGCTTGGCCACTGCTGTCATTCCCAACCAGCTCGGTGCGTCCTCGGTGGCCTTCCCCCGAGCCGCGGCCGCCGCCTTCTGGACCTGGCTGGTAGGCGCCATCGCTCACATCGCCGCCACCTTCTCCTACGGCGGCCTGGGCTCGCTCCAAGCCGAAGTCGCCCGCGGGCAGTCGGTGGAGCTCACTGTGCTGTCGCTGGGCATGATTGGGCTGAGCCTGCTGGTGGGCTCCGGAGTGATCTTCACCACCTTGGTCACCCAGCGCTCTGCCGGGATGGACTTGCTTCAGATGCCCGCCTTCAGCTGGTCGATGCTGGTGGCCACCGGGGTGTGGCTGTTCTCGCTGCCGGTGCTTTTGGCCAACCTGGTCATTTCCTGGGTGGACATGCGAGGGGCCGACGCACTGGGATTCGGCGGGGGAGACGCGCCCTTCGGCATGGTGGCCTGGGCGTTTGACGCTCCCCAGGTGTACGCCTGGACGATCCCGCTGCTCGGCATCGCCGCCGAGGTATTCACTGCGGCCCACCGCAGCAGCCCCAAGCTGTTCGAGCCCATGGCCTTCATCGTGGGCGCTTTCGGGCTCTTATCTTTCGGCGCTTGGGCCCAGAGCTTCTTCGACAGCGGCGACCCGTTGGCCACCGACGCCCACATCGTGACCAACGAGGTGGTGTTCACTGCATTCGCCTTGGCCATTGCCCTGGTGGTGTTGGCCTACGGTGGGTGGCTGGCGTTCAATGCCTATTCCGCCGGGCAGCGCCCCCAGATAACCCCGCAGTTCGTCCTGGTCATCGTCTCCGGAGCTCTGCTGACCGCGGCTGTGGTGGCCGGCGTATTGCGGGTGGCCGAACCCGCCCTGGGTGTGTTGCGGGAGGCCGACGGCGATATCTGGCGAGGGTTCTTTGACGCCATGGACGACTTGGAGGGCTCCAGCCTGGTCACCGGGATTATGAACTTCGCCGTGCTGGGCGGACTGCTGGCCGCGGTGGCCGGCCTCTTCCACTGGGCTCCTCGACTGCTGGGCCGTCCCCTCAACGCGCCGCTGGGATTCTTGTCGGTGCTGCCGCTGGCCGGGGGCGCCATTTTGATCGGTGCCACCGATGCGCTGGGTGGATTCTTCGACCAACCGGCCCAGCCCTATAGCGCTGGCAATCCGCCCTATGGGCCCGGCCACTTCGATGAGATCGATGCCCTCGGCTTTGTGGAGGCTCTGAACGTGATTGGGCTTATCGGCTACATCGCCGTGCTGGGCGGTTTGGCGCTAGTGGCCCTGAACGTCGCTCGCAGCCTCACCGGGACGTCGATGGCGGAAGCCAACCAAGGGGAGGAAGCCTGATGGCCGACATCCCGGTCGGAACACCCCTGGCCGCTCCGCTGCCCCGCCAGCGCACCCTATTGGTGGGCACGGTGTTCGGCACGGCCGCCTCCCTCATGTACTTCGCCGCTTTGTTGGCGGTGTACCTGCGGGAGCGCTCCGATGCACTTACCGGCGGTGGGGAGTGGATCCCGTCGAGTGCCAACATCCAGCTGGCCCCGCCCACTGTGGCGGCGTGGACCATGCTCATGTCGGTGGTCACCATGCAGTGGGCGGTGTACTCCATCGCCCGCGACGACCGCACCCACGCCATCATGGCCACCTCGCTGACCACCCTGTTCGGCCTCTCCGTGGTGGTCACAACCTCGTTCCAGTACACCGAGATGGGCTTGGTGGCCGACGAGTCGATCGCGGCCGTGTTGATCTACACCATTTCGGCGTCGCACCTGGCCATGATCGCTATCGGTTTGGTGTTCCTGCTCCTGATGGCCTTTCGGGCCCTGGCCGGCCAATACAGCAGCCGCCAGACCGACGGCTTCGTGGCCGCGTCCATCTACTGGTACGCCGTTGTATTCGTCTATGTCGTCATTTGGACGGCGATCTTCGTGCTGAAGTAGGCGCTCAGTGTTCACTGTTGAGTTGACTCCCCGCTATCGAATCCAAGCAGGTTTCTAGTGTTCACCCCCGGCTTCCGTTTGTTCTTCGGCTTCACCCTCGCCGCGGTGGCCGCGGCCGCCGTCTATGGCGTGGCCAGCGGCAGCGCGGGCGAAACCGAGTACTTCGCAGTGCTCAACGTGGAGACCTGGGTGGGAGTGCTCAGCCTGGGCTACAAGGGCGGTATTGGCGACCACGTGGGCTATGTGGTGCTGATGGGCTTCGCCGTTCTGTCCGCGTTGGTGGCCCTGTTCTTGGTGGCCTTCCGCGACGCCGATGCCGAGTCGGTGGGCGAGCTGATGGACGACGGCCAGACCCCCGAGACCCAAGCCGATCTGGAAGCCAACTACTGGCCGGCCGTGGCCGCCTTCGGAGCGGGGGCGATGATCGTGGGGCTGGCTACTCACGCCACCATCTTCGTGATCGGACTGGTGATCGTGGGAGCGGCGCTGTTCGAGTGGATGCTCGCGGCGTGGGCCGACCGGGCCACCGCCGACCCCGAGGTCAACCGCAATCTGCGCAATCGCATCATGCGGCCGGTGGAATACCCGATCACCGCGGCGCTCGGCGTGGCTGTGCTGGTGCTGGCCCTTTCGCGGGTGTTCTTGACCGTGTCGCAGTTCAGCGCGGTGATTGTGGCCGGGGTAGTGGCAACCGTGATCTTCTTTATCGCGGTGGTGTTCGCCGTCGGCCCCAAGATCAGCCGGTCGGTGATCGCCGGAACGGTGGCTGTTGTATGCGTCGGCGTACTGGTCGCCGGTGTGGTCACTGCGGCGATGGGCTCGCGCGACTTCCACCACAAGGCGCCGGCGGGCGATCACGGCGAACCCGCGACCGAGGACGGAGGCCACTAGTCATGGCGCCGAAGTCCACTAGGGGCGGTGCCCGATGAGCGGGCGAGCCAGGGGCCTGGTCTGGCTGTCGAGCCTGTTGGTGATCTTCGGCGCCATTGCCTTGATCGTGGTCGCCATCGTGGTCGACAAAGACCACCCGCTGTCCACCCTGTCGCCGGTCGGCCGCCAAGGACGCGACATCGCTGAGCTCATCAACCCCATTTTCATCGTGGCCGGCGTGGTCTTCTTCCTGGTTCAAGGAGCGGTACTGGCGTTGTGGTGGCGCTATCGGGTGGCGGGCTCCGAATCTGGTGATGGCGAATTCGGTTACTACGACGACGACGAATTCCCCGAACAGACCCACGGCAATAACCGCCTTGAAATCGCCTGGACCATTGTGCCCACCGTGCTGTTGGCCGTCATCTCGGTGTTCACCCTGGTGGCGCTGTTCGCGCTCGACGATGTGAAGGCCTCCGAAGACGACTTGGTGGTGACGGTGATCGGCCAGCAGTGGTGGTGGGAGTACCAGTACCACCTGGACGGCGACACCTCCACCCCGCCCGATTTCGTGACCGCCAACGAACTGGTGATCCCCGTGGGGCAGGACGTTGCCTTGGACATCAAGTCGCGCGACGTGATCCACTCCTTCTGGATTCCCAAGCTGAACGGCAAACGAGACGCCGTTCCCGGTCGCAGCCACGACTGGGTGATCCAGGCCGAAGAGCCCGGCCGCTTCCGGGGGCAGTGTACGGAGTTCTGCGGACTGTCCCACGGCTACATGAAGATGGTGGCCGTGGCCCTCCCATCCGACAAGTTCGCCCAGTGGAAAAACAACCAAAGGACTGCGGCGACCGCCCCAGAGGAAGGCACCGACGAGGCAGCAGGTTGGGAGACCTTTGAAACTCAATGCGCGAGCTGCCACGTCATTGTCGGGCTTACCACCAGAGGTGGGAAGCCCGACACTTGGCGTATTTACGGCGATGCCAGCGGCGGCGATGCCGGTGGCTATTTGGATGCCGAGACCCTGGTGGCCGGCGCGGCCCCCAACCTGACTCACCTGATGACCCGGAGCACGTTTGCCGGGTCGGCGTTCGATCTCTATCTCGACGCCGGCGAAGACATCCCGTATCTCAACCTGGCCGACCGGGGAACGCTCAACCGGGGCGAACTTGAGGCCTGGATATTCAACGCCCCCGAGCGCAAGCCGGCCGATGCCGATGACCTCCGGGGCATGCCCGCCCGCACCGGACTGAGTCCGGACGACATCGACAATGTCGTTGCCTTCCTGTCCACCCTCGACTGATTGTGATTGCGAAGAGCCGATGACCATCACTGATCGCACTATCACCGCCCCCGAGGAAACTCTGGCGCTGCCGGCGGGCCCGACCATTGCCCATCGCCCCCTCGGTGTCTTCACCCGACCCCAGGGCAGCGAGGGCTGGACGAGTTGGCTTTTCACCGTCGACCACAAGCGCATCGGCATTATGTACGGCGCGGCCGCTCTGTTCTTCTTCCTCGTGGGCGGCGCTGAGGCCCTGTTCATCCGCCTCCAGCTGGCCACCCCCAACGGCTCGGTCATCGGGGCGGGTACCTACAACGGCGTGTTCACCATGCACGGCGTGACCATGGTGTTCCTGGTGATCATGCCCATGGCCGCAGCCTTTGCCAACTACCTGCTCCCTTTGCAAGTGGGCGCCCGGGATGTGGCTTTCCCGCGCCTGAACGCGTTCAGCTTCTGGTGTTTCTTGGCCGGCGGCCTCTTGCTCACCTCGTCGGTCCTCATCGGCGGCTGGTTCCAAAACGCCCCTGACGGCGGCTGGTTCGCCTACGCCCCCAACACCGGCCTGCTCTTCTCACCCTCCAAGGGGATCGACTTCTACGCCGTCGGCTTGCAGATCCTGGGCGTCGCCTCGCTGGTCAGCGCCATCAACCTGATCGTGACCGTGTTGAATATGCGAACTAAGGGGATGAGTTTCTTCCGGATGCCGGTTCTCACCTGGATGTTGCTCATCACCCAGTTCCTGCTGCTGTTCGCCCTCCCGGTGATCACCGTGGCCCTATTCCTGTTGATGTTCGACCGGCTGTGGGATGCCAACTTCTTCAATGTGGAGGCCGGGGCCGACCCGCTGCTGTGGCAGCACCTGTTCTGGATATTCGGCCACCCCGAGGTGTACATCCTGATATTGCCCGCCTTCGGGATCGTGTCGGAGATCATCCCCACGTTCGCCCGCAAGCCGCTGTTCGGCTACCACTTCATGGTTGCCTCCGGCATCGCCATCGGCTTTATGGGATGGGGCGTGTGGGCCCACCACATGTTCACCTCCGGTGTCGGGCCGCTTTCGGTGGCCGCGTTCTCGGTATCCACCATGTTCATTGCTGTGCCCACCGGGGTGAAGATCCTCAACTGGCTGGCCACCATGTATCGGGGACGGCTGCGATTTACCACCCCCATGCTCTACGCCGTGGGCGTGGTGTCGATGTTCACCATCGGCGGTTTGTCGGGGGTGACCCACTCCATCGCGCCGTCTGACACTCAGCAGACCGACACCTATTACATCGTGGCCCACTTCCACTATGTGATCTTCGGCGGGGCGCTGCTCGGGCTGTTCGGCGGTTTCTACTTCTGGTGGCCCAAAGCCTTCGGCTACAAGCTCAGCGAGGCGTGGGGCAAGGCCAGCTTCTGGGTGATGCTCATCGGGTTCAACTTCACGTTCGGCCCCATGCACATCCTCGGCTTGCAGGGCATGTCCCGGCGCATCGCCACCTATCGGGGCGATGAGGGCTTTGCCTTCTGGAACATGGTGGCCACGATCGGGGCGTTTGTCATCGCTGTCGGGGTGGCCATGTTCTTCTGGAACGTGTACGTGAGCACTCGAAACTGGCGGCGGGCCGGTCGACCCGATGTGGGCCCCGACCCGTGGGACGCCCGAGGGCTGGAGTGGATGACCGCCTCCCCGGTGCCCGAGCACAACTTCGACGAGGACATCCAGGTGGACCGCCTCGACCATTTCTGGCATCGCAAGTACGGCGTTGACGAGAACCACCGGGTGGTGAGGGCCGCTCCCACCTCTGAGGTCGCCCATGACGGCAGCAACACCAACGTTCACCTGCCTTCACCGTCGTACTGGCCCATCGTTCTGGGCGGCGGCATCCTGCTGGTGGGCTACGGAATCATCTACAACCTGTGGCTGGCCGCCGCCGGGTTGGTGTTCTTGGTGGCGTCCATCTACGGCTGGATTCTGGAGCCGGCCGACGATCCCGACGCCGCCGGCCACCACGACGACCACGATGACGGCGACGACCACGGCGACCCCGACAGCAACGGCGGGCCCAGCGGTAACGGTGAGTCGGCCTCGGCGGAGGAGCCCGAGAGCGAGTCGGCCGAGACCGAGGAGGAGGCTGCGACCATTGGCTGACACCATGACCTCCGAAACGACGGCCGCCGAGGCAGCCACCCACGCCGAGGGGCACCACACCAGCACCGGCATCTCCAACGAGAAGCTGGCCATGTGGGTGTTCCTGGGCTCGGAGTGCCTGCTGTTCGGTGGGCTCATCTCCACCTACATGTTCAACAAGGGCCGCATCGGCCCCGACGATGTCGGTCCCGACGACGTGTTCGACATCCCGTTCACGTCGGTTAGCTCTTTCGTGCTGCTGATGAGCTCACTGACCATGGTGTTCGCGGTGTCGTCAATCGCCCGGGGCGATCTGCGGGGCAACCGCATCTGGCTGGCCACCACTGCGGCGCTGGGCGCTACCTTCGTGGCCGGGCAGGTGTACGAGTTCACCGCCTTCTACAGCGAGGGTCTCGGGTTCACCACCAACCTGTTCGGGTCGGCCTTCTACGCCCTGACCGGATTCCACGGCGCTCACGTCACCATAGGCATCATCATGCTGATGTCGCTGTACGTGATGTCGGTGCGGGGCAACCTCGGCCCGGAGCGGGCCGAGACCGTGGAAATCATCGGCTTGTACTGGCACTTTGTTGACATCGTCTGGATCGTGATCTTCACGATCGTGTACCTCTTCCCGCAGTAGGACCCGCTATGGCCACCGTCACCCCCGATTCTCCTGACACGGCCCACGCCGCCGACGAGCACGCCCACCCATCGAACTGGCTTTACGTCAAGGTGGCCATCTACCTCGCATTGCTCACCGCGTTCGAGGTGTTCACCTATTTCGAGACGGTGCACGGGTGGGGCGACACCGCCATCATCATCATGCTCGTGATCATGATGCTGCTGAAGTTCTTCTTGGTGGTGGCCTTCTTCATGCACCTGAAGTTCGACTCCCCTATCTTCTGGCGATTATTTGTCTTCGGTCTGATCTTGGCCATGGCGGTGTACATGGTCATGTTGACCGCGTTCCGCTTCTGGTAGACGGACTGGCCGTCGTGGTCTTCGCGGCCGACACCGACATCTGGCGGTACCAGCCCCACGCCGAGGTGTGGATCATCCTGCTGGCCGCCATTGCCATGGCCTGGTATGCGGCCCGGATTATCGCCCCCAAAGCCGCTCCGGCCGGCGAAGCCCCGTTCGCCCGCTACCACAAGCTGGCCTTCGTCGGGGCCATGGTTTTGCTGTGGGTGGCTAGCGACTGGCCCATGCACGACATCTCCGAGGAATACCTGTATTCGGTCCACATGATTCAGCACCTGCTGATAACCCTGGTGGTGCCCCCGCTGTTGTGGGTCGCCATTCCCGAATGGCTGGCCCGGCTGGCGCTGAGCGGCGATGGCAGTGTCGGCGCGTGGGTTGGGCGTTTGGCCCGGCCGGTCGCTGCCGGGTTGCTGTTCAACTTCATGGTGGCGGTGAGCCACATTCCCTGGGTGGTCAACACGTCGGTGGATAGCGGCGCCCTGCACTACTTCGTCCACCTGCTGTTGTTCGCCTCCGCCATGTTGATGTGGCTGCCGGTGTGCGGTCCGATACGCGAATTGCATATGCAGGAGCCGGGCAAGATGGTCTACTTGTTCTTGATGTCGGTGGTGCCCACAGTGCCCGGTGGATTCTTGACCTTTGCCCAAGGGGCGGTCTACAGCGCCTACGACCACGACGTCCGCTTGTGGGGCATCGGCCTCCAGGCCGACCAGCAGGCTGCCGGTTTGATTATGAAGCTGCTGGGCGGCATGTACCTGTGGACGTGGATCGGGGTGCTCTTCTTCCGCTGGGCTGGCAAACAGCAGCGGGCCAATTCCCAAATGCGGGTAGTGACCACCGTTCCGTCGGGGCCCATTGCCGCAGATACCCGGGTGTCGGTCACTTCCGGTTCTAACGGCTCCAACTCCACCAATGGGTCTCGATGATTGATCTGCGCCTGGTGCGCAACGACTACGACGCGGTAGCGGCGGCGATGGCCCGTCGGCGGATCGACCTGTCGGAGCTTAAGCAGGTTGCTGCGCTCGATGAGCGCCATCGCCATCTCACTACTCGACGGGATGAAGCGCGCCACGAGGTCAAGGAGCTGTCCCAAGAGGTCGGCCAGCTCAAGCGAGACGGGCGCGACGACGAGGCCGATGGTCTCTTTGTGATCAGCCGCACGCGGGGTGAGCAAGCAAAGACGCTGGCGGCCGAGGCCGACGCGGTGGCCGCCGAAATCCACGAACTGCTGCTGCACATTCCCAACCTGCCCGCCGCCGATGCCCCCGAAGGCGCCGATGAGAGCGAAAACCCGGTCTTGCGAGTGCAGAACTTCGATCCCGATTCCTACGGCCAGCACCAGCGGGTGCCCCACTGGGAATTTGCGGTGGAAGCTGGCTGGTTGGACATGGAGCGGGCGGCCAAGCTGTCGGGGTCCATGTTCGCCATGCTCCGGGGTCCGGGGGCTTCTTTGGCCCGGGCCATGGTCCAATTCGGGCTCGACCGCAACGCCGACCGCTACGAGGAGATCCGCCCGCCCACCCTGGTTCACAGCGAGGTCATGGTGAGCACCGGCCAGCTCCCTAAGTTTGCCGATGACGCCTACTGGCTGGAGCGAGACGACCTGTGGGCCATCCCCACCGCCGAGGTGCCCCTCACCTCGCTGGCTTCTGGCGAGATCCTGGATGAGGCCGACCTGCCCATGAGGATGATGGCCTACACCCCCTGTTATCGCCGGGAGGCCGGGGCCGCGGGCCGTGACACTCGAGGCCTACTGAGGGTTCACGAGTTCGACAAGGTGGAGATCTTGGCCTACGCCACTCCTGAGCAGGCACCTGCCATTCATGCCGAGATTTTGGAACGGGCCGAAGCCGCGGTGGCTGATCTGGGCTTGGCCTATCGCATCGTGGACATCTGCACCGGCGATTTGGGCCAGGCCCACCACCGGTCGTGGGATGTGGAGGTCTACGCCCCCGGTGCCGACCAGTGGCTGGAGGTGTCGTCGGTTTCCTGGTATTCCGACTACCAGGCTCGGCGGGCCAACCTGCGCTACCGGCCCGAGGGGGAAAAGGGCACCCGCATCCTCCACACCCTCAACGGCTCGGCACTGGCTGTTCCCCGGGTGTGGGCCGCCCTAGTGGAGACTCACCGCCAGCCCGACGGCTCGGTGTTCATCCCCGAACCCCTTCGCCCTTACCTCGGCCGCGACATCCTCTGAATCTGCTCAGCTGGATATCGCCAATCCGCCGGAAGCGGCGGCGAGGCCGAGGGTGAGGCTGGCGGCGACATATGCGATGGCCCGGGTGCGGCCTAAGGATGTCAGCTCGACTGCGAGGGTGGACAGCGTGGTCAGCGACCCCAGGCCCCCGACGCCTACGGCGGTCATTGCCGGGTTGCCAGCCCCGACCAGCAGGCCTAGCGCGAAGCTGCCGAGCACGTTCACTCCTAGGGTGCCCCACGGCCACGTCGGCGAGTTGAAGCGCTGAGCGGTGGCAGCCCGAAGGAGGGTTCCGGCCACGGCCAGCACCACGAAACCGAGGGCGGTCACTGGGCTTCCTTCAACTGGACTGTCCGCAGTGCAGCGCCAACCAACGCCAGTGCCACCCCGCCCGCTACCGAAGCGGCTAGATAGCCGACGGCAAATCCCCAGTCGCCGTCGCGGGCCATATCAGCCACGTCCACGGTCAGGGCTGAGAAGGTGGTCAGGCTGCCACAGAAGCCGGTTCCCAGTCCGAGGCTCATCGGCAGGTGGGCCCGGGCCGACCATGCGGCCGCGGCCAGGTATCCGAGCACAAGGCAGCCGAACAGATTGACGGTCAGCACCCCCCACGGCCAAGTGTCGGTGGAGGGCAATACCTCGACCAATCCCCAGCGCGCTCCTGCCCCGGCTAGCCCGCCGAGTCCGATCGCCGCTGCGGCTTTCGGTGTTAACGACAAGCTATGGGCTCACACTTTCGGGCACCGGATCTTCAGCGCGGCGCCCAGACCGCAACCGCACCCACAGCACCAGGGCCACCAACAGCGCGGCCAATGCCTCCCAGAGCACTGGCCAGCGAGCGGGGTCGGCGAACCAGTTGCCCACTCGCTCGGGGATGTCGGCGATGGTTCGCAGAATCGGCAGCACCAAGAGATCACCCTGATATTGGAATGCTTCCGATAACACGTAGCCCACCGCCACGATGGCGGAGACGACGAAGAGGTGGGGTTGGGGGATTCTGCGGCGGAACGCCCAAAGCAGCAGGGCCAGCACCACAAATGCAGTGGCCAGACCGAAGCGGTTACCGCCTACGTCGATGATCCAATTTTCCAGTCGGACCGACACCCGATTGGAGGCCTCCACAAACGGGTTGTTGGCCTCGAAGTCGTCGCGCAATAGAACCTGGACCTCCCACCAGCCGTAGAAGCCCAACACCACGCCAGCGACTACCAAGAAGCCACCCGAGATCTTGTTTATGTGGGGGAGCAGACGGCGCATGTGGGCGGTGACCCCGGAGCGTCCCATTGCCACTGCCAAAGTCAAGAAGGTGATGACCAGCCCCATCCCCAGCGCGTAGGCCAAGAACCGCAGGGTTCCCTCCCACACCCCGTCGGTGCTGAACGAACCGCTCACGCTGCCGAAGAACACCGGGCTGGCGCATCCCAGCGACACCACTGCATAGGAGACCCCGAACAAGAACATGGAGACCAGGCCTTGGCTATCGCCTCCCTTGGACAATCGAGGCACGGAGATCTTGGGCTCGAACCCGGCCAACATGGCGATACCCAGCACCACCATGAGTCCGCTGATCACCAGGGTGATCCATGGGCCTCGGTCGGCGATGGTGGAGGTGGTGATCAGCGACGAGGTGAGCGCCCCGATAATGCCGAAGAAGGCCACGAACCCGGCGGTGAGGGTGAGTCCGACCTTCAGCCCGCGAAGCACGTTTCGACCGGTGTCAGTGGCCTGGTCGTCGCCGCCGATGCCCAAAAAGTAGGCCAGATAGGCCGGGAGCATGGCGAAACCACACGGATTGACCGCGGCGACCAGACCGGCTCCGAAAGGAACCGTGAGATCGAGGTCGAACACAACCTGAAGGTTACGGGGTCAGATGCGTGTTTATGTGTTCGGTGATCTGGTTGGCGGTGAGGCCGCCGGTGTGCTGATAGACGACCTCGCCGTCGGGGGCGATGAACAACGTGGTGGGCATGCCCAGAATCTCATAGGCATTCCCGATGGCCGAGCCCGGGTCCACCCCCGTGGCATAGGTCACCCCGGTGTCGGCCACGATTTCTCGGGCTCTGGTGGGGGTGTCGTTCACAGCGAGGCCGACGATGGCGATGTCGGGCCGCTGTTGTTGGATGGATTCGAGGGCCGGCATCTCCGTTATGCACGGTGTACACCACGAGGCGAAAAAGTTGAGCACAACCGGACGGTCGAGGAAGGCACCCACCGTGGTGGTGCCGCCATCCAGCAACTCGAACTCGATGTCGGTGGCTTGGACGTCGTCGCCGGCTCCCGATCCACAGGAGCCGGCGACGACGGCGATCAGCGCCGAGGCGGCGATTAGCGCGGCCGCGGTCAGCGGCCGACGCCGTCCGGCCATCAGGCCAAATCGACCATCAGGCCGAGCGGAGCCGCTCACGCAGGTGTACGGGCACCGGCACCTGGACGAATTCGTCCTCGGGGCGGGGCACCTTGGCCGGACGACCCCGACGACGCTTGCTGGTCAGCACCCTGCCATTGCGGAACAACTGGCCGCCCCACACTCCCCACGGCTCGCGGCGAGCGATGGCGCCCTCTAGGCACTCGGCCATTACCGGGCACTCGGCGCAGATGGCCTTGGCCCGGGAGATGTTCTGGAGCTCGTCGGAGAAGAAGATCTCCCCAAGCGAGGCGTCGATGGTGCGGCACGCGGCCTCCAAGCGCCACGGTGCGTTTTCAAAGAGCAGGGCCTCCATTGTTCTCTCCTTTCGGGGGTCTTCGGTTAGGTGCTTCCTGATGGTTGGTTGAGTGGTGGTTACAAACTGAAAAGGCCGCCGGATTTTTCCGGCGGCCTCGGCAGATATTTGATCCTTGTAGGTGCTCTACGTGGACCCTCCCCGAGGCCTTCCGGTGGCGGTCTTGTGACCAAACACGCATGGTGTCGGCCAATAGCCCTGGTTAATCCGGGCAGTTTCGGCCATCGCTACGCGCGCGGCACGGCCTTGATGGCCGAATGCGAGATAGCTCTGGGCGAACATGACCACTACTCAACAGTGTATTGAGTGCGATGTCAATTTATTTCCCGATCAATTTGGGGGTGGACCGCTAGAGCCCGGGCTTGATCTCAAAGGTCACCAGGCCATCGGATGTGACATCTTGGTGGGCCTCACCGATCACCTTGAGGTGTATGAGGTGGGCAAAGGTCTCACTTGCGGCCATGTCGCCCCAGGCGCGCTCACTGAACAGCACCTGCATGAAGTCCTCCACGGTGGCGCAGCCCAGCCTTCCGCTGGCATGCCGCAAAACGTTCAGCCGCTCATGGTGGTGATCGCAGATGTCGTCGGCTCTGGCTCCGATATCAGAGAACGGATGCCCGTGGGCGGGCAGGGCCACCGTGGCGCCCTCCAGGGTCTTCATGCGCTCCAGCGAGTCGAAGAACTCGGCCAGCGAGTCATCGGTGTCGCTGCGGCCGGCGATGTGGGGAGTGATGGTGGGCAGCACGTGGTCGCCCGAGAACACTGCGCCGTACTCGGGATCGTAGAGGCACAGGTGGTCGCCGGTGTGGCCGGGGGTGTGGAGCGCCACCCATTCCCGTCGGGCGAATTGGACCACTTGGCTGTCCACCACTTTCACCGACGGCTTGGGAGTTTGGAACCAGCGGGCATGGAAGTTGTCTCGGGCCCGGAACCGCTGGATGTACTCCCGGCTGGGGGGAGTACGCTCGGTTCCCCACGGGGTGAGAGCACGGAAACTGTTCTCGATTCGCTCGAGAACCTCCTCCTCAGAGGCGTTTCCCTCGGCGTCGTGATCCTCCCTCGTCTCGTTGCGCTCCCAGATCGGGCGGAAGCTCTCGTGAGTCAGAATGTCGGCGCCGGCCTCTTCTCGCAGCCGCTCGGCTCCGCCGAAGTGGTCGAAGTGGGAGTGGGTGATGATGGCGGTGTGTACGTCGCCCACCTTGTAGCCGGCCCGGTCGAGCCGGTCGATCAGGGCGTTCCAGGAATCGGGGCCGGGAAGGCCGGGGTCGACCACGGCCACCCCCCGCTCGTCTTCCATCACGTAGCAGTTCACGTGGCCCAGCCCGGGCAGGTTCACCGGCAACATGGTGCGAAGCACCCCGGGTACCACCTCGGTTACCTCGGTGGTGGCCTCCTCCTGCTCCTGCTTGTGGGGCCGCTCAGTCATTGGCCCGCCCCTGGAGGGAGGGCAAAAAACGTGTCCCGGTAGTGGCGCAACTCGTTGAGGCTTTCGCGGATGTCGTCGAGGGCCCGGTGGCCCTTGGCTTTCTTGGGGGCCTTGCCAAATGCCGAGGGATTCCACCGCCGAGCCAGTTCTTTCACGGTGGACACGTCGATGGAGCGGTAGTGCAGAAAGTTCTCCACCTCGGGGAGCTGGGCGGCCAGGAAACGGCGGTCTACCCCGATGGAGTTGCCGCACAGCGGCACGCTGCGGGGTTTGTCGATGTGGGTCTTGAGAAACTCCAGGGTCATTTCGCCCGCGGCCTCCAGGCTCAGGGTGGAGGCTTTGATCTCCTCCAGCAGCCCGCTCTTGGTGTGCATCTCCACCACCACCTGTTGCATGGAGGCCAACGCCTCCGGCGGTGCCGAAACCACCAGGTCAGGACCCTCGGCAACTAACTCCAAGTTGTCGTCGGTGATGAGAGTGGCGATTTCCACGATCACGTCAGTGGCCGGGTCCAACCCCGTCATCTCCAAGTCCATCCACGCCAGCATGCTGGTTTGACCCTAGAGCCTTGCATAGGTTGAACCAGCACCGGCGGGTAATCGGCACGGATCAGGAGAAGTATCCGCTCAGGCCAGGTAGTGTCACCGCCGTGTTGGAGATTCCCATAGTTCGCAGCCGTCCTGACCTGCCGTTTCCCCGCTACGCCACCGAGGGCGATGCTGGCGCCGACCTGGTAGCCAGCGAAGACGTTGAGCTGGCCCCCGGAGGCGGCCGGGGCCTGGTGCCCACCGGTACGTTCATCGCCATCCCCGAGGGGTATGCCGGGTTTGTGCAGCCCCGCAGCGGCCTGGCTCTGCGCCACGGCGTCACCTGTCTGAACACTCCAGGCTTGATCGATTCCGGCTACCGGGGAGAGCTCAAGGTGCTGCTGGTGAACACCGACCCCGCAGAGCCGTTTTTGGTCCGCCGGGGTGATCGGATCGCCCAGCTTGTGCTGCAAAAGGTGGAGCAAGCCGACTTTGTGGAAGTGGAAGAACTGCCCCCGTCGTCCCGGGGATCAGGAGGCTTCGGCTCTACCGGTGCCTAGCGGGCTAAGCGTTGCCGTTGGTTGACTTCTGGAGCCACAGGCGGTGCTCGTCGGGGTCGAGCTTCCACGAGTCCACTAGCGATCCCGCCGAAGACTCGAACCGGTCGATTCTGTCGTGGGGGATTGGTTTTTCTCCCCGTTGATCAAGCTGGGCTTCTACGGTGACAATGCCGGCTTTGCTCTGGAAATCGAACGCCATGGTTCCCTCGGGCCGCTCCGGATCGAGCAGCAGCATCACTGCTTCTTTGATGACTTGGCTGAGGTTGGCGATTTCATCGGGAGAGAAACCCTGATGATCGGCCGCGTGGACGGCGGCAATCTCGGCCATGCGGCTATACCTTTGAGCCGCAGGCACCTCGACTCGTACGCCGCCGCTCACGGTCCTCAGTCGGTCATCTTCGCCGGACCCATGTATTGAGGGTACCAACCGAGCAACAGAACATTGAAAAATGAGCGCGGCATATATCCTGACTCGATGCTTCGAGTCGGCTTGATCGGTTGTGGGGCCATCGGTTCCGTGGTGGCCCGCGAGCTGTCGCAGGGGGCAGTAGAAGGGGCTGAGCTGACCGCGGTTTTCGATCTCGTTGTCGACCATCCCTTGCGAGTAGTTGATCGGGATTCGCTGCTGTCCCGATCGGATGTGGTGGTGGAGGCGGCCGGCCATGCGGCCCTCCGAGAGCACGGAGTGGCGGTGCGGGAGGCAGGCACCGATCTGCTGGTGGTGAGCATCGGGGCATTGGCCGATGGAGACTTGGAGGCTCGGCTGCGAAAGGCCGACGGCGGGCGGCTGTTCTTGTGTACCGGGGCCATTGGCGGGTTCGACATCCTGCGGGCGGCCATGCTCTTGGGGCCGTTGGAAGAGGTGGCCATCACCAGCACCAAGCCTGCGGTCGCGCTGAGCCGCCCGTGGATGGACGAGGCCGTACAGAATTCGCTGGCCAACGGCGCCGAGCCGGTGACGGTATTCGACGGTCCGGCTCGGGAGGCGTGCTCCCTCTTTCCAGAATCGGCCAACGTGACCGCCACTTTGTCGCTGGCCACCGTCGGATTCGACCAAGTGCGGGTGCAGATGGTGGGCGATCCCGCCGCCACCCGGGTTCGCCATGTGGTGGCTGCCTCGGGGGTGGCGGGCACTTACGAGTTGTCATTCGAGAATGCCGCCTCCCCCGACAACCCTCGCACCAGCGCGGTCACCGCCTATTCGGTGCTGCGGGCTGTCGGTGACATTCGCCGTCCCTCGGTTTCCTTCCTTTAGACAAGTAATCCTTGATGGATTTGATGGGTCTAGGTAGCTTGACGACCTAGGAACCGCAGGCCTGATGCCGGGCAAGCGGGGCGATTGGGGGATGTCATGGTCGAGCTGTCGGACCAATTTGTTTTCAACACCTTTGCCTTCTTGGTGTGGGGCGCCCTGGTGATGTGGATGTGCGCCGGCTTCACGATGCTGGAGTCGGGCGCGGTCCGCACCAAGAACGCCTCCATGATCTGCCTCAAGAACATCGGCATTTATTCCATTGCCGGTCTGGCCTATTTCATCGTCGGCTACAACCTGATGTACACCGGTGTCGGTGATCTTTGGGGCTCCTTCGAATTCCTCTACGGGCCTTCGGGCGACGAGAAATCCCTGTTAGATGCCTCCGGGGACGCCGTGGCAGGCGCTACCGCGACTCTGTTGGACAACTTGAATGCCAGTGAGAGTCCCTTTTACGCAAAGATGTCGGACTGGTTCTTCCAGATGGTCTTTGTGGCCACCGCTGCATCCATCGTGTCGGGGGCCATTGCCGAGCGCATCAAGCTGTGGTCGTTCTTTGCGTTCACCCTTGTCTTGACCGCCTTCATCTACCCCATCGTGGGTTCATGGACCTGGGGTGGCGGTTGGCTCGCCCAAGAAGGGTTCCAGGACTTCGCCGGTTCTACCATCGTCCATGGCACCGGCGGTTGGGCGGCGTTGGCCGGAGTGCTGGTGGTGGGCCCCCGCCTGGGCAAGTTCAAAAAGGACGGCAGTGTGAGGTCAACCCCGCCCTCCAACGTGTTGGTGGTGACGCTGGGCGTATTCATCCTGTGGCTGGGATGGTTCGGGTTCAACGGCGGGTCCCAGCTGGCCCTAGGCACCCCGGGTGATGCGATAGCGATGACCATCGTTTTGGTCAACACCAATCTGGCTGCGGCGGCCGGCGTACTCGCCGCCTTGGCCGTCTCCCGCTCAATTCTGGGGAGGATCGATCTGTTTGCCGGCCTGAACGGCGCCATCGCCGGGCTTGTTGCTATCACCGCCGGTCCCACCATGGTGGACCACTGGTGGGCGATGGTCATTGGTGCCATCGGCGGTCTGCTCTGCACGCTGGGCATCAAGGTGTTGGAGATGGTCAAGGTCGACGATGTGGTCGGCGCCATTCCCGCCCACCTCATCGCTGGCATTTGGGGAACCCTGGCCGTGACCATCGCCGCTGGGGGCCGATTCCACATTCAGCTGCTAGGCATCGTGTCCATCGGGGCCTTCGTGTTCATCGCGTCGCTGTTGGTGTGGAAGGTGCTGGACGTGCTGATGGGCCTGCGGGTTTCTGCCGATGTCGAGCGCATGGGCCAAGACGTCGGCGAACTCGGGCTCGAGGCGTACCCCGAGTTTGTGCTGATGCCCGAGCCGAACGACTTGGATTAGATCAGGTGCAGGGTTCGGCTGGTGCCACGGCGGGTAGCCGGCCCGCCCGCATCGAGGTAACCGACGTGCCGTCGGTCTCCCAGATCACTCGGTAGTCGACATCGGGCTCATCCTGTGGGACGAACTGGATTGAGTTGCCGCTGCCGTCGGCATAGGGGGTCACCACTAGGCGCTCCCCGAACAGCTCGTGGAGCTGGGCCTCGGTGCTGCCCACGCTGGCTCCCGACCGGGTGGTGATGCTGGGGTTGGTGACGTCCACCCGCTCAATAGAGCTGTTATAGATGGTGACCACCACGCCGGAGGGCCCGTTGGCCGGGGCGAGTAGGTAGCAGCGGGGAGTGCCATCGTCGGGGCCTCCGGTCCACAGGGTGGGGAGGGCTTGGCCCGCCTCGTCGGGGGTCATCCCGAAGAACATCGATCCAAGCCCCGCGGTGCTGAGCTTGTCGTCGCTGGTGAAGGCCGGATTGCTGAAGTCGACGGGTTCGGGCCGTTCCACCGGCTCTGCTGTCGAGATTGGGATCGGTGTTGGTTCCTCGACGGGGATTGGTGTGGACTCCTCGACCGGATCAGGTGCTGGCTCCTCGTCGCCGGGTGTCTCAGCCGGACTGTCGTCTACTGGGGCTGGTGTGGACACTGGTGCTGGTTCTTCGGTGGCGGTGGGCTCCGGATCAGCTTCCCCTCCGGACTCGTCGTCGTTCCCGCAGGCCGCAAGGAAGAGAACCAATATGGCGAACAAAGCAATCAACCGTCGCATGGCCTCAGCGTAGTAGGCCGAACGGGAAGTGTCTTGTAGGCCGCCTGGGACTCGAACCCAGCACCTTGAGATTAAAAGTCTCCTGCTCTACCTGATGAGCTAGCGGCCCGCCGTCACTGTATCGCCCTCCGCCGCTGGTTTGGTCGGTAATATGCCCCTCCAGTGGAGGCATGGGAATCCCTGCTAAACGACGTTGAGAGCGAGTTGATCGACGTGGAGGCGGTGCTTGCTGACCTCGACGATCTCGAAGCCTTGCGCCATCGGGTTCACGCGGCCCAGGTTGACGGAAGCATCCATCAGCGCCCCGTGCTCCAACGTTGCGCTGAGCAGATCTAGCGGTTTGCCGGCGGTCTAGAGCAGATCAGCTGCGGGCACTTGGATATCCACGCCTTCGAGGGGGTGGACCCGATCGCCGGCAACCAGTTGGCCGTTGCTTATGGTCACCCATCGGCCGCTCATATTTGTGACCCGGCCCGGCGGGCAGCCCATGTGGGCCTCCAGCGAGTAGATGACACCCCCGTGAGTCACCACTATGGCTGATCGGTCGCCCACCACCTCGGCCAGCTTTTCGAGGCCAGCCAGCACCCGGGCCAAAAGGGCATCGTCCTGCTCCCAGCCTGGCGGGCGGCGGCCGTGTTCCAGGAATCCGGGGTACCGCTCTTCAATCTGCACCCGGGTCAATCCGGAGAACTCCCGCACATCCCGCTCGATCAACTCGGGAACCGGGATTGGCGGGTCGCAGCCCAGTGCCTCGGCAATGATTTCCGCGCTGACCCGGGACCGTTGCAGGGTGGAAGTGGCCACCACATCGACTGACTCGAGCCGGACCGCCGCCTCAGCTGCCTGTCGCCGCCCCAGCTCTGACAGTGGGGGGTCGGCCTGGCCTTGCCAGCGCCGAGCCGCATTCCATTCCGACTGCCCGTGTCGGATCAGCAGCAAACGAGCCACAGCTGTCACGGTAATGGCCGCGCCAATTCGGACTGCGGCAGTGGCAGAGGATTCCCGTACAATTCTGTCTATGGCCACGTTGCGCCTGTTTGCGCACGTCAGGGAAGCGGCTGGCACCGGAAGAGACGAAGTGCCCGGCGCCACCGTCGACCAGGTATTGGCCGCCGCCGCCGACCGCTACGGGACGGCGTTTGCCGAGCAGCTTCAGATTTGTCGGGTGTGGCTGAACGGCGAGCCGGTCACCGGGTCTGAGCCGGTGGCTGACGGCGACGAGGTGGCCGTGCTACCTCCTGTCTCTGGGGGGTAGCCTTATTTGTCCATGCCAGTTCCCTGCTTGCTGGACCACTTCGCCATGAATAGGAGTTTGGGGCGATGACGCAGACCGTGGCGATCTTATCGCTGCACACGTCGCCGTTGACCCAACCCGGCGTGGGCGACAGCGGCGGCATGAACGTCTATGTGCGAGAGATGGCCGCGGCATTGGCCCACGCGGGCTGTGAGTGCCGTGTCTATGTGCGGCGGGACCGCCACGGCCTGCCTGATGAGGTGGCAATCGAACCGGGCGTGACCGTGGTCCATATTGACGCCGGTCCTCCTGATTTGGGCAAAGAGGAGCTCGTTGAGGTGCTGGACCCGTTCGCCGATGGCGTGCTGGCCGATTTTCGGCAGCACCGGCGCCCCGATGTGATCCACGCCAACTACTGGCTTTCCGGGGTGGCTGGCCACCGGGTCAAGCACGCGGTAGAAGTGCCGCTGGCGGTGACCTTTCACACACTGGCCCGGGTGAAGGCGGCCACCGGCGACCCCGAGTCTGAACACCGGGCCCAGGCCGAGACCGAGGTGATCGGCTGCGCCGACGCGGTTATTGCTTCCTGCGAGCCGGAAGCCCAGCAACTTCGAGAGTTCTACGACGCTCCACCTGAGCGGATAGAGCTGGCTCCGCCGGGCGTGGAGCATGCGCTGTTCTCCCCGGGGGATCGCGATGGCGCCCGCACCGCCCTGGGATTGGGCCGGGGTCCGGTTTTGCTCTTCGTGGGCCGGGTTCAGCCCCTAAAGCGGCCTCTCGTCGCGGTTGAGACGCTGGCCTGTCTCGCTCGCGAGGACGTCCGCCTGCTGGTGGTTGGAGGGCCGAGTGGCACCGAGGGCGAGGTCGAGTATCAGCGCCTCCAAGACCGCATTGAGGCCTTGGGACTCGAGGACCAAGTGATCTTGGTCGCCCCCCGTCCCCACCACTGGTTGTCCACCTACTACCGGGCCGCGGACGTGGTTCTGGTTCCCAGCCGCAGCGAATCCTTCGGGCTGGTGGCTCTCGAAGCTGCGGCCAGCGGCACCCCGGTGGTGGCCGCTCCCGTAGGCGGTCTTCGCTCGATCGTGGAGCACGGCCGAACCGGATTTCTGGTGGACGATCCCACTGCCGAGGCGTTTGCTGCACAGGCGGCCACACTCATCGACAACCCGCTGCTGGCGGCCGAGACGGCTATGAACGCGGCCGAGCGGGCCCGTTCGTATTCGTGGGCGGCCATGGCCCGCTCGTTGCGAGCCGTCTATCGAAGGGTTCAATCCCGAGTGCCCGTCTATTGCACATGACAAGGTTGTCGACCCACGACCTTGTCGACTGCACATGATCGACTACACATGATTCTGGGGGCCGACGAGTTGGCCGCGTTGGAGTCGGACATCGACGCCTGGTTGGACGATCAACTTCACACCAACCCCACCGTGTTGACCGTGGACCGGGGTGAGCCCGGCCAGCGCCGTTGGTACGTGCGGATGGTGGGGGAGGAGAAGACGGTGTCCACTGTCTGGTTCACGCTCGGACAGCGTCAACTGCATTGCGAGTGCCATTTCATGCCCGCACCCGAGGAAAACCAGGGCAGGCTCTATGAGTACCTGTTACGCCGCAACCGCGAGCTGACCGGCTTGCGCTTCGCCATCGGGATTGAGGATGCCGTGTTCTTGGTGACTGAACTGCCGGCCCACATGGTGACCGAAGCCGAGATCGATCGGCTCTTGGGATCGTTCTACGCTTACTCAGAGCGGTGGTTCCGCCCCTGCATGCGGATTGGCTATCAGACTCGGTTCAAGAATTAGTAACTTTAGGGATATTACATTGATTTCAATGTAATTGAAGTATATATTGCCTGAGTGGTGCTCCTGGTCGGTGGGAGTGATCGGGGAAGTCGTCCCACCGACCAGAGTTTTTTTGCCAGAAACCGATGGCAGCGGCCTGCTATAGCAGTGAGGTGGCGTTTCGACTGCAACTCATTGGCGGTGGCCGCATGGGCGAGGCTTTGCTCGGCGGTCTCCTGGCCAGAGGGTGGGCCCAGCCCGCCGAGCTGGCTGTCGTGGAGAAGGTCTCGGATCGGCGAGCTGAGCTGGCTGGCCGCTTCGACGAGGTGACGGTGACCGACCACCCCCTCGACCATGCTGATGCGGTGCTGGCCGTCAAGCCCGACGATGCCGCCTCGGCGGGGACCAGTCTCAAAGAAGCCGGCGTTGGCCGAGTACTCAGCATTGCCGCTGGGGTCACCACCGCGGCCCTGGAGGCCGTTCTCGGGGAGGGCGCCCGGGTGATTCGGGCTATGCCCAACACCCCGGCTCTGGTTGGCGAGGGCGCGGCCGCAATAGCTGCTGGCCGTTATGCCACCCATGAGGACCTGAATTGGGCCGGTGGCGTACTTGAGGCGGTGGGCACCGTGGTGGTGTGCGACGAGTCGATGCTGGACGCGGTGACCGGGCTCTCGGGCTCGGGGCCTGCCTACGTGTTCTGGTTGGCGGAGACCTTGATGGCCGCCGGTGTGGAGGTTGGTCTTCCCCTCGACATGGCCGATGCGCTCACTCGCCAGACTCTGCTGGGGGCAGCCCGGCTGCTAGCGGAGTCTGGCGAGCCCCCGGCTGATCTGCGGGCTGCGGTCGCCTCACCGGGAGGCACAACCGCCCGGGGAATCGCTGAGCTGGAAGCCCGTGAGACGGCCTTAGCGTTCATTGCTGCGGTAGCTGCGGCGACGCAACGAAGCCGCGAACTCGGTAGTGGCTGAGGGCGGCTGTAGATCGCCAATAACCAGGCATTTCCTCCGCTTGTCGTAGCGGGGTGGCACTCGACTACTGGTGTTGCGTAAGGTGAGCGGGGCACAGCGGAGTGAGGGGTTTGTGGCATGGCCAAATCTGATGGGCGGGAAAGACTCATGACCGTGGCAGAGGTTGCTGCCCTCATGAGAGTCTCAACAATGACGGTCTATCGGCTGATAAAAGCCCGTGACCTTCCTGCTGTGAGGATCGGCAAGTCGTATCGATTGCGAGAGGGCGACGTCGACCAATACTTGGCCAGCCGCTACACCCAGGCAGGCTGACTCTGCCACTGCCTCTTGGCCTCAACAAGGTGGTGGCCAAGTGATGACGTTGCGGTACGACACCATCTCGTTCCTTTCCGACTACGGGCTGGGCGATGAGTTTGTTGGGGTAGTGAAGTCGGTCATCCGCTCCATCGCCCCTGAGGTGGCGGTGGTGGACGTGACCCACGACGTCGCTCCCCACGACGTGAGGGCGGGAGGCTTGGCTCTGGCCCGCAGCGCCCAGTACCTCGTCCCTGGGGTCGTGCTGGCGGTGGTCGACCCCGGCGTGGGCGGCAATCGGCGGGCGGTAGCGGTGGAGGTGGGCGACGGCGCCTCGGTGCTGGTCGGCCCCGACAACGGTCTGCTGGCCCCGGCGGTGGCCATGGTGGGCGGCGCCTCTCGAGCGGTTGAGCTCACTGCTGAGCACTATCACCTTCAATCTCCCGGGCCGACGTTTGCCGGCCGCGATGTGTTCGCCCCTGCTGCCGCTCACCTGTGCTTGGGCACCGACCTCGAAGATCTGGGGACGCCGCTCCCGGTGCATTCGCTTACTCCCGGCGTGGTGCCGGTCAGCCGAGTCGAGGGCGAGCGAGTGTTTGCCGAGGTGTTGTGGGTTGATCGCTTCGGCAATATGCAGCTCAACCTGGACCCGGCCGAAATCGAGTTGTTCGGCCCGGCCCTTCGGCTCACTGCCGGCGACGTTGGCCGCAACGTCCGTCGAGTCAACAGCTACAGCGATCTGGACAGTGGCGAATTAGGGGTGCTGGTAGACTCCTATGGCTTGGTGGCCGTCGCCGTCAACCGGGGATCAGCTGCTTTGGAGTTGAGCTGTATGGAGGGAGATTCGATCACCGTTGAGCTCGGAGGTTCGGCATCGACCACCCCCGTCCAGCTGCAACCCAAACGATCGGATTAATTGGCATGAGACCGGGTACGACCATCGCCATCGCCATCTTGTTGTCGGCCATTCTCATTGCCGCGGTCGTCCAGCTGTTTGTGTTGGCCCGCTAGTCGCCCATGCCCGTCGACGAAGTTCTCTATCCGGTGAACCTCCGGGTTCGCGGCCACCGCTGCCTGGTGGTGGGAGGAGGCCAGGTGGCGCTGGCCAAGGTGGACGGGCTGCTGGAAGCCGGGGCGCTGGTGGATGTGGTCGCCCCCGACGTGATTCCCGAATTGGAAGCCCTCCCCGGGGTCACCGTGCATCGCCGCGCCTATCGCTCCGGTGAGGTTAGGGGCTACCGGCTGGTGGTGGCGGCCACTGGCTGCCAAGAGGTGAACGCCGAGGTTTTTCGTGACGGCGAGTCGGCTGGCGTATGGGTCAACAGCGCGGATGATCCTGAGAATTGCTCGTTCACTCTGCCCAGCAAACTGCGTCGAGGGCCGCTGATGGTCACCTGTTCCACAGGGGGTCACAGTCCGGCTTTGTCGCGCTGGCTCCGCCAGCGCTTGGAAGCAGAGATCGGCCCAGAATACGAGACCCTGTTATGCCTGCTCAGCGAGGCGCGAGAACAGATTCGAACAACGGGGATGCACACCGAGGACCGGGCTTGGCAAGATGTACTGGATTCGGGAATGCTGGAGTTGATCCGCTCCGGCGAAACCGGACGGGCAAAAGAGATGATCGACCAGCTGGTCGACAACCCCTGATGAACCTGTGTCAGTACTTGCGATAGGCCTCAACCACCGAACGGCACCGCTCGGTTTGCTGGAGCGGATGACCATCGACGATTCCAGCCTGCCCAAGGCGTTGGGCGACCTCATCGGCCGCGAGCACCTATCCGAAGCCGTGGTGTTGTCCACCTGCAACCGCATCGAGGTCTACGTTTTCGCCGAAACCTTCCACGGGGCATTCCAGAACGTGCGGGATTTTCTGTCCGAGACCGCCCATGTGCCCCCTGAACAATTCAGTGATGCCCTCTACGCCCACTACGAGGCTGACGCCGTGTCGCACTTGTTCTCGGTGGCCTGCGGCTTGGACTCCGCTGTGCTCGGCGAGCACGAGATCCAAGGCCAGGTGAAGAGCGCATGGGAGACAGCTCGGCTGGAGGGCACCTGCGGCTCTTCGCTGAGCACCCTTTTCCGCCACGCAGTGGAAGTAGGCAAGCGGGCTCGCACCGAGACCGGTATCTCCCGCCACATCACCTCGGTTTCCCACGCCGCAGTGGCTTTAGCCGCTGAGCGGTTGGAGGGGCTGGCCGGCCGCCGGCTGATGGTGCTCGGCGCCGGTGACATGGGCGAGGGAATGGCCACCAGTCTGGCCCGCAGCGGGGCGGCCGAGGTTGTCGTGGCCAATCGCACCACCGGTCGGGCTGCGGAGTTGGCCGAGCGCATCGGGGGCCGGGCTGTGGGCCTCGGCGAGATTGCTGCCGAGTTGGCGGCTGTGGATGTTCTCTTGACCTCGACGGGGGCATCGTCGCTGATTTTGGAGCATTGCGATGTGGCCGAGATCATGGCCCAGAGGGGCAATCGTCCCCTGCTGATCGTTGACGTTGCCGTGCCCCGCGACGTGGACCCCAGGGCCGGCGACCTGGACGGGGTGACGCTGCTGGACATGGACGATTTGCGGGCCTTCGCCGATCGCGGCCTGCGGGAGCGCCGGGCCGAGTTGGAGCGGGTCCGCGACATCATCGGCCACGAGCTGAACCGCTATCTGGACCACAGCTCAGCCCGGGAGGCGGCACCGCTGATCGCCGCATTCCGGACCCGGGCCGAGGTCTTGCGCAAAGAGGAGTTGGATCGCCACGCCGCCGGGCTGTCTCCTGCGGAGCGGGAGGCAGTGGAGGCGGCCACTCGGGGGCTGGTGGGCAAGCTCCTGCACGAGCCCACCGTCAGGTTGAAGGACGCGGCCGGTTCGCCGCGGGGCGACCGTCTGGCTGAAGCGCTTCGGGACCTATTTGACCTCTAGGGTCTCTAAAATCGTCCCTATGCTGCGCGCCGCCACCCGAGGCAGCGCCTTGGCCCGTTGGCAGACCGCCCACATCACTGAGCTGCTGGGCCGCACCGCTGACGTCGAGCCGCTTCTGGTAACCACCGCGGGCGACCGTGAGCCCGAATCGCCGATCTCAGCCATTGGCGGCAAGGGAGTGTTCGCCAAAGAAGTGCAAGCTGCTGTGCTTGACGGGCGGGCCGACTTTGCCGTGCACTCGGCCAAAGACTTGCCTGCCGCTATCCCCGATGGCTTGGTGTTGGCCGCCGTACCCCGCCGCGCCGATCCCCGAGACGTGCTGGTGGGCTGTCGGCTGTCCGATCTGCCCGAGGGCGGGTTGGTGGCCACGGGATCAGCCCGCCGCCGGGTCCAGCTTCGTGAGCTCCGTCCTGATCTGCGGTTCGCCGAGCTGCGGGGCAATATCGGTACCCGACTGGCCAAGGCTGCCGACTTCGATGCGGTGGTGATGGCCAAGGCCGCGTTAGACCGCCTGGGCGAGAGTCCGCCGGTCGTCGATGTCCTGAGTTGCGAGACCATGGTTCCTCAAGTTGGTCAGGGGGCCCTGGCAGTGGAATGCCGCGCCGAAGACGACCGCATTAGCTCCCTGCTGGCCGCCATCCAAGACCCGGTCACCCGCCGGGAAGTGGATGCCGAGCGAGCCTTTCTGGCCACTCTGGGCGGCGACTGCACCCTGCCCGCTGGCGCCCACGCCCATATCGAGGGCGACACGTTGGTTATGCGGGCCGTGCTGGCCGACGGCCTCGACGGTCGGTGTCACACCGTGGTTGGCGAAGGCCAGGATGGGGAGGCCCTAGGACGGGACTTGGCCCGCCAATTGCTGGATACGGTGGCCTGGTGACCGTCTATCTGGTCGGCGCTGGGCCCGGGGATCCCGCTCTTTTGACCTTGAGGGGGGCCGAGGTTCTCGCCGGAGCCGATGTGGTGATCTACGACCGGCTGTCGGTGACCTCGTTGCTCGACTTGGCCCCGCCCGACGCCGAGCGCATCTCGGTGGGCAAGCAGCCCGGTGGGCCTCGCACTTCCCAAGAGGACATCAACGCCCTGCTAGTGGCCCGAGGCCGGGCCGGACAGCAGGTGGTACGGCTCAAAGGCGGCGACCCCTTCGTGTTCGCACGCGGCGGTGAGGAGGCCGCCGCCCTGGCCGCAGCCGGGATCGCCTTTGAAGTTGTCCCCGGCATCACCTCGGCGGTGGCTGTTCCCGCCTATGCAGGGATTCCCGTGACCATGCGGTATTCCTCCACCTCGTTCACGGTGGTCACCGGCCATGAGGATCCGGCCAAGGGAGAGGGGTCGGTCAACTGGGAGGCGGTTTCCGCTCTGGGCGGCACGGTAGTGGTGCTCATGGGTGCGGCCCGCTGCCGCACCATCTGCGACCGGCTGATCGCGGCGGGCATGGCGCCCGACACCCCGGCTGCCGCCGTGCAATGGGGCACTCGCCCCCATCAGCGCACGCTGCGGGCCACCCTGTCCACCCTGGCCGACACAGACCCTCAGCCGCCCGCCACCATCGTGATTGGCGAGGTAGCGGCGGCCGATCTGGCTTGGTTTGAGAACCGGCCTCTGTTCGGCCGCCGCATTGTGGTGACGCGGGCTCAGCCCCAAGCCGCCGCCCTGGCCGCCGAGCTTCTACGTCGGGGGGCCGAGGCCATTGAGCTTCCGTCCATCGCCTTTGAGCCCCCTGGAGATCTTGACCGACTAGTGAGGGCCGCCGACGAGGTTGGGCGCTACGACTGGGTGATTTTCACCTCTCCCACCGGAGTGGCCCGGTTATTCGAGCACTTGCGGGATGCCCGCAGCCTCGGAGGAGTGCGAGTGGCCGCCATCGGCCCAGGTACTGCCGCCGCGCTGGCTGACCGCAACGTCGTTGCCGACCTTATTCCCGAGCAGTATGTGGCCGAAGCCCTGCTGGAGGCTCTGTCTGGTGAGGTTGGACCCGACGGGGCGGGACGGGTGCTCATTCCCCGAGCCGAGACGGCCCGCGATGTGCTGCCCGATGGTCTGGCCGCTATGGGCTGGGATGTGGACGTGGTTCCTGCCTATCGAACCGTGGCTCCCGGCGCCGATCCTGCGGCCGCCGCCCTGCTCGCTGATGCCGAGGTCATCACTTTCACTTCGTCGTCCACCGTGAACAACTTTGTGGACATGTACGGTGCCGACGCGGTGCCCGAGGTGGTGGCCAGCATCGGCCCCATCACCACCACCGCTGCCCGCGACCGGGGCCTTGAGGTGGCCATCGAGGCCACCGAGCACACCATGCCCGGCCTGATTGCCGCCCTCGAGGCTTTCTTCACCCGCTGAGTTCTCGCTGCCGAATTGGAAGAACTCAATAACTACGATCGCGGGGATGGCCACTAATCGGGGCTTGTTTGAGCGAGCGCAGCGGGTTATCCCCGGCGGTGTCAACTCGCCGGTGCGCTCGTTCCGGTCGGTGGGGGGCACCCCATACTTCGTGGCCCGGGCCGAGGGGCCCTATGTGTGGGATGTGGAGGGGCGCCGCTACATCGACTACGTGCAGAGCTATGGCCCCGGCATTCTGGGCCATGCCCATCCGGCGGTGACCGAATCGGTGGCCAAGGCCGCGGCCGACGGTACCAGCTACGGAGCCCCCACCGAGCGCGAGGTGCTGTTGGCCGAGCTGCTTTGCGACCGGGTGCCGGCAATGGACTGGACCCGCCTCACCTCGAGCGGCACCGAGGCAGCGATGGCCGCCATCCGCCTGGCCCGAGGGGCCACCGGCCGTACCAAGATCATCAAGTTCGCCGGCTGCTATCACGGCCACAGCGACGGGTTGCTGGCCGCCGGGGGAAGTGGGGTGGCCAACCAGGGGCTAGCCGATTCGGCTGGAGTTACCCCCGGAGCGGTGGCCGACACCGTGGTGGCGCCCTACAACCAGGTTCCTGCGGTGGACGACGAGGTGGCCGCGGTGGTGGTGGAGCCGGTGGCGGCCAACATGGGAGTGGTAGCCCCGGTACCCGGATTCCTGGAAGGGCTGCGATCGGCCTGTGACGAGGCTGGGGCCCTGCTGGTGTTCGACGAGGTCATCACCGGTTTCCGCTTGGCCCCCGGCGGGGCCACCGAATGGTTCGGCGTCACCCCCGACCTGTGGTGCTTCGGCAAGGTGGTGGGCGGCGGATTGCCCATCGGGGTGTTCGGCGGCCGAGCCAGCCTGATGGAGCATCTAGCCCCGCTGGGCGGCGTGTATCAGGCCGGAACCCTGTCGGGGAACCCGCTGGCCACCGCGGCCGGATTGGCCACCTTGGAACAGCTCACCCCCGATGCCTACCGCACCCTGACTGACACCGCCGCCCATCTGGCCGACGGCATGACCGCGGCCGCCGCAGCCGCTGGCGTTGCCTGCACCGTGCCTCGAGTGGGGTCGCTGCTCGGAGTGTTCTTCTGCGCCGACGCGCCCTCCGATTTCGACCAGGCCAAGGCCGCCGCCGAAAACGGGGTCTATCCCCGGGTGTTCCACGCCCTCCTCGAATCCGGAGTGGCGTTTGCTCCCGGTCCCTACGAGGCGCTGTTTCCCAGCCTGGCCCACGCCGACGACCACATCGACACCACGGTGGAGGCGTTCGCGGCCGCCTTGAAGCAAGAGCCTACTGCCAGTTAGCGCGCTGAGGTTGCCCTGGAAACTCTCGCCGCGGCCTTGTAGATGTACTCGGCCGGACCAGGGTCGTCAGGATCCATGAGGTTGGCCATAATCCGCAATGCCCACTCCATGGCCGAGCGAGACTGCATGCCGATCCGAGTCAGCTGCCGCAGCAGCGTCGGCTTGCCGATCAGTCGGGCGAATACGCGGGCCACCCGGAAGTAAGCCCCGTAGTTCTCCTCCAGCAGTTCTGGATACCGCCCGATTACCCCGCGGTCGCCGGTGGCGATGGCTTCAAACACCAAGTCGGCGGCCATTTTCCCGGTCTCGTAGGCATAGTCGATACCCTCGCCGTTGAAGGGATTTACCGATCCGGCTGCATCCCCCACCACCAGGTAGTTCGGCCCCACCTTGGGGTTCACCGACCCGGCCATGGGCAGTCGCCCTCCCACTGGTTCCATGAGCGGTTTGTTGGGGTCGATCTCCCAGTAGGGAGGCAGCGTGGCCGCGAACTCCCGCATCAAATGAGAGGTGTTTACCGAGGTGTAGTCGCGGAACGTGGACAGCAGTCCCGCGCCCACGTTCACGCATCCGTCGCCCAGTGGGAAGATCCAGCCGTATCCGGGCAGCGAGTTGCCGTTTCGGTCCCGCATGTCCAGGGCGCTCTCGATCCACGGCGTGTCGTGCAGCGGGCTCTCGAAATAGGTGCGGATGGCCATGCCTTGGGGGTAGGCCCGGTCGCGGGCCGTGCCCAGGGCCCGGCCAAACCGGGAGTTGGCTCCGTCGGCCACCGCCACATAGCGGGCCTGGATCTGGGTGGTTTGCCCACTGGCCTTGTCCACCACCTCGGCTCCATCGAGCTGCCCGTTGACCAAGAGTGGTTGGGTGGCCTCGGTGCCCAGGAGCATCTCGGCCCCGGCGGCCACCGCATGGTCGGCCACCAGCTTGTCGAGATCCCGCCGTCGAACCACGTATCCGTAGTCGGGGAACACCGAGTGCTGGGGCCAGGCCAGCTCCATGGTGCGCTTGTGGGCCACCGCCCTCAGGCCCCCGTAGCGGTGGTATCGGGTGAGTTCATCGCTCAAACCCATGTCGTCTAATGACTTGACTGCCCGCGGGGTCAGGCCATCACCGCAAGTCTTGTCGCGGGGAAACTCCTTGCGCTCCACCACCACCACGTCGAGGCCGTGTAGGGCCGCCCAGTAAGCGGTGGCTGCTCCCGCCGGACCGCCGCCGACGACCAGCAGGTCGCGGCGAGACGTCAGCCCGCTCCGATTCCGGCGGTGGCTAGAAGGCCGTTCAACGTGCTGGGGAAGGTTTGCCCGATAGCGAAATTGGGCGGAACCACGTCTTGAGCATCGAACAGCTCTTCGAGGTCATGCAGATCGGCCTCGGCGGCGCCTCCGATCTCTACCCGCTCGAAATAGGTCACGGCCAGAATCTCTCGGGCGCTCAGGTCATCGCCGAAGGAGGGCATGCCGTTAGCCGCACCCAGCGACACTTCGTTGTTGTCGCCGTACAAGGTGCCGGCTTGGGCGGGAGAGCCGTTGACGATCCAAATGACGTGCTCTTTCCAGTCGCCGAATGTGGCCATAACCTCGCCGTTGCTGAGCGCGGGGCCGACACCACCACCGCCTTCAGCACCGTGGCAGCCGGCGCATCCACCGCTGCCGTCGTACACCTCTCGGCCCAGGGCGATGATCTCGCTGTCGCGCTCGGGTGATTCCAAGGTGCCGGCGAAGATGATGGCCCAGAATGGAAGGAAGATCAGCACCGGCACCGCCCACACCGGGATCTTCTTGCGGCTTAGTGCGGCCTGCACCCAAGGCTTGACCGGCTCCGGCAGGGGCTCGGGTTCTGGCTCCAGATCGGGGAGCTCGGGCAACGAAGGGGCTGCTGCCGCTGCCGGGGCCTGAGCCTCGGCTACTGCGGGAGCGGCGGCGGTTTCCGATGGCGGAACGTCTGCGGCGGGCTCGTCGCCGGTGGTCGCGCCGAGGTCCTTGCGACGATCTTGCGATCGTTTCAGCAGATGCTCGGGTACTTCTACCAACGCTCCTCCGGTGTGACTTTCGACCGGAACAGCCTCCGGTCCCGTGCCACATTACGCTCGCCCAACGCTAACGGCCCAACCCACGCGAACAGTGACTTTGAGCCTTGGTTGGGAGGCATGGGCAGCAGTCACTCTGATGTGTAGAAGTGCAGGGTGGGGCTACTACTATCAATCGCGACCGCACCCATTTAAGGGAGGACCGTGGCCGCGAACAGGCCCATAGACATCGCCGTCACCAACTTCTACAAGGCCCTCGGAGGATGCTTCGTCCTCTATCTGGCACTGTGGGCATTCATCGCCGTACACCAGTACGACGAGGGATTGGGTGCGCCGTACTTCAATGTGGCGCTCACGGCCTCGTTGGTGGTCACCGTGCTGGGCATCGTGGCCTTCTTGGAGTACGCCCGTCGCCGCCCGGTGGGCAAGTACCACACCTGGGGCGAGGCCATGCTGGGGGCCTCGTTGGTCTTCTTCCTGCTCTTCTGGATCTATGGCGTGGTGCCCCATCAGTGGCTGGTGTACGCCGACAGCGAACTCGGCTGGCGCAAAGACCGCTTGATCGAGGGCTACTACGTGGGCAACCAGGGCATCATCGCCTGGGCCCTGCCCTTCGACCTTCCCTACCTGGTATTGCGCGATGTGGTGGCGGTGTTGATCTACGGTTTGGCCTTGGCCGGGAACATCGCCGGTTGGATGGTGTGGCAGAACCGGGGCAAGACCGCTCCAGTCGAGGTGGAGAAGTCCGAATATGGACGACCGATCATGAGAGAGGGGAGCACAGTCTGATGGCTAGCAGCGACGCCAATCCCCCCATGCCGGAGTTCCGCGACGACTACGTGCTGGTGGAGGTGGACAACGACTACCTCCAGAGCAAGGTCAAGCCCAAGCAGTTCATCCACATCGATCAGTCTGAGTGCATCATGTGCGAGGGGTGCGTGGACATCTGTCCGTGGAAGTGCATCCACATGGTCACCCCCGAGGCGGTGGACGTGGCAGTGGGTGCCGAACAGCCTGGCATCGACCCCAGCGACCACGTGATCTTCACCATCGACGAAGACGCCTGCACCCGCTGCGCCCTGTGTGTGGACCGGTGCCCCACGGGCGTGATCACCCTGGGCCGGCTGGGCGATCCTGGAGGAGATGGCGACCCGCATACTCGAATGACCAGCTACGGCTACGGCTACGGCATGCGGTTGACCTAGAACTAGGACCCGGAACGGACCAGAGGACATGAAACAGTCGCCCAGAGCAGAGTCCAGCAAGCTCTAGCAGGACCTAGGGAAGAGGACACAGGAGCACCGTGGCAAAACAGCCCAGACCACCGGCAAGCGAGCGAGCCAAGCAGGCCGCGAGCCAAATGATGA
>JAPPAP010000025.1 GCA_026705465.1 bacterium
TCATCCGCACCGTGCAGCCCCCCGAGGACTTCGACGGCGAGGCCTACACCGGCGATGGGCCGTCCATCAACAGCGAGTGGCTCGACGGCCTGTGGATGGAGGAGGCCAAGGCCGCAGCTATTGACTGGTTGGAAGACCAGGGCATCGGCGAGCGCAAGGTGAATTATCGGCTGCGCGACTGGCTGCTATCCCGCCAGCGCTACTGGGGATGCCCCATCCCCGTCGTTTACTGCGAGGCGTGCGGGGCAGTCCCAGTGCCCTACGAGGACTTGCCGGTGGGCCTGCCCGACGACGTGGCGTTCATGCCCACCGGCCGCTCCCCGCTGGTGGACCACCCCGGCTTCCTGCACACCGCCTGCCCCGCCTGCGGCGGCCCGGCCCGGCGGGAGACTGACACCATGGACACGTTTGTGGACTCGTCGTGGTACTTCTTGCGCTTCGCCGATCCCCACAACTCCGAGCTGCCGTTCAGCCCGGAGGCGCTGGAGCGATGGCTGCCGGTGGACCAGTACATCGGCGGGGTGGAACACGCCATCTTGCACCTGATGTATGCCCGATTCTTTACCCGGGCGCTGTCCGATCTGGGGGTGGCCCCCGCCGGACTAAGAGAGCCCTTCCAGCGGCTGTTCACCCAGGGCATGGTGCGAATGGGCGGAGGCAAGATGTCCAAGTCTCGGGGCAACCTGGTGGCCCCCGAGGACATCATCGATGCCCACGGCGCCGATGCGCTGCGGTTGGCAATCTTGCAGGTGAAGCCCCCCGCCGAGGATGTGGACTGGGAGGACTTCGGGCTCGAGGGTTGCAACCGGTTCTTGGGCCGGCTGTGGCGGCTGGCCGCGGGCACCGCTGAGCGGGCCAATCCAGCCCGATCAGGCTCTGTGTCCGAGGCCGATCTCGCCATCGACGCCGCCACGCACCGGCTGATCCATCGCATCACCTCGGAGTTCGATCGCTGGTCGTACAACACCGCAGTGGCCGGTTGCATGGAGTTCACCAACGAGCTGTACCGCTACGTCCAGTCCGACGACGGCCCCCATCACGACACGCTGGCCTTCGCCGTCGACTCCCTGCTGCTGTTGATGGCACCCATGGTTCCCCACATCTGCGCCGAGCTGTGGGAGATGCGCCGGGGCGGCAACATCCACGCCGAGCCGTGGCCGACCGCCGACGAGGCCAAGCTGGTGCTGGAGACGGTGACCATGGTGGTGCAGGTCAACGGCAAGGTGCGCGACCGCATCGAGGTGCCGGCCGACGTCGCCGAGGCCGAAGCTGAGGCGCTGGCGCTGGCCTCAGAGCGGGTGCAGCAATATCTGGACGGCGGCGTGCCCCGGCGGGTGATCGCCCGCCCACCGAAGCTGGTCAACGTGGTGGTCTAGCGGGCTGCTTTCGCCGCAATTCAGACGTCCCAAACCACGTGGAGCTCGTCGGGGCCACGGAAGGCCACCCCCCGAATGAGCGGGGGTTCGGCGTCGGGGTCGAGTCGCAGACCCGGGAGCCGCTCGAAAATGGTCCGCAGGGCCACCCGCATTTCCAGGCGGGCCAGGTGCATGCCCAAGCACAGATGCCGGCCCCAGCCGAACGCCATGTGGGGCACGGGCTGCTCGCGGTCGGGGTTCCAGCGATCGCCGTCGGAGTACACCTGTTCGTCCCGGTTGGCCGATGTCATGGTCATCATCAGCCGGGTGCCAGCCGGGATGGGACAGCCGTCCACCTCGGTGTCCTCGGTGGCCTCCCGGGTGGCCAGCGGCGCCGAGCTCTCCCACCGCAGGGTCTCCTCGATCACCTGGTCGAGCAGTGACCAGTCGGCCATCAGTCGGTCGATCCAGCCCTCGTTGGTCAACAGCGCGGTCAACGCGATGCCCATCTCCCGGGAGGTGGTCTCCGCCCCGGCGGGCATGAGCAGCAGCAGGAAACCGTAGATGTGCTCGTCGTCGAGGCGCTGCCCGTCGATCTCGGCGTGGATGATGTCGCTGATCAGATCGTCTTGAGGCGCCTGCTTGCGATCTTCCACGATGGGGAGGAGGTAATCGCGCATGGCCTGGGAGGCGGCGTGGCCCTCCTCGGGGTAGAGGGGTCCAGCGCTCACCTGCTCGGACCACAGCCGGAACTGGTCGGCGTCGTCCAGCGGCACCCCCATGATCCCGGCGATCACCTGGGTGGGGAATCGCTGGGTCAGCTCGGCCACCAGGTCGGCCTTCCCTCGGGGGGCGATGTCGTCCAGCAGCTCGTTGACGATGGGCGCCACCAACTCGGTCTCCCAGCGGGCCAGCGCTGAGGATCGAAAGGCGTGCGATACCAGTCCCCGGTAGGCGGTGTGCTCGTCACCATCCATGCCCAGCATGAGCGGCCCCATGAACGGGCCCATCGACTCGGCCACCACCCGGGTGGAGAACACCGCGCTGTTGCGTAGCACCGACTCGGTGTGGTTGCGGCGATAGAGGTTCAGGATGCGCCCGCCGAAACCGTCGTCGCGAACCTCCGGGGGCTCAGCCCGACCCCGGTCCCACTCCCGGTGGGGGTTGATGGCCGCCTCTTCAGCCTGGGCCAAACCCTCGTGAAAGTCCGACGGGTCCTGCGCCTCCATAGCTGGACACTCTATTCGGGCGACCGCCCCGGAATGGCTCGTAGCGCCTCGCGCACCTCGGCCCAAGGTCCGTCGGGGCGGAGACCCTGGCCGAATGACAGGCGGTCGATCAGCCCGCCGTAGCTGGCCGCGACGCCGGTGGCCAGGTTCTGGGGCTCGGCCACAACGCCGAAGGTTCCCAGCATGGTGTCGTCGATCACGTCGGCCATCTCCACCCACTGGCCCTGTTTGGACATGCGGTTCAGCTCGTCTTGGGCGTCGCCCCAGCCGTGGTGCTCGAGCACTGGGCGATAGGCGGGCGTCGAGCCATAGAAAGCCAGTTGCTGGCGGGCCGCCTGGGCCGACGACGCCATCTCCCCCTCGGTCTCGCCGGTGACGATGAACACGGGCATCGACACTTCGATGTCCATCGGATTGCGACCCGCTCGGGCGGCCCCGCGCTCGAGGGCGGGCAACGACACATCCCGCACGTAGCTGGGCGTGGTGAACCCGTGGCTGATCCAGCCGTCGGCCGACTCGCCGGCCACCTCGGTCATGAGGTCGCCCACCGCGGCCAGATGGATGGGGGGTGGGCCGAAGGGATTGGCGCCGGGGCTGAACATCGGGGTCATGAGGGTGTGCTGGTAGAACTCGCCCCGGAATGACAGGCGCTCTCCGGTTTCCCAGCTTTCCCAAATGGCCTTGATGCCGTCGATCATCTCCTTCATTCGGGCGGCGGGATGAGACCAGGGCATGGAGAATCGCTTGGTGATGTGGGGCTTTATCTGCGAGCCCAGCCCGAGGATGAAGCGCCCGCTGGAATAGGCCTGAAGATCCCACCCCAAGTTGGCCAGGATCATGGGGTTGCGGGCAAATGCCACCGCAATGGAGGTTCCGATCTGGATGCGGCTGGTGTGCTCGGCGGCCAGCACCAGTGGCAGGAACGGGTCGTGGTCGAGCTCAGCAGACCAGACCCCGTCGTAGCCGGCGGCCTCCAAGCTGCGGACTGAATCGGCTACTTCGGCCAGAGGTCCGACCGACCCCTTTCGGGCCGCCCTGGCCACGAGTCCTCCGTCGAGTTTCATGTCTGGTCCTCCCTAGTGGTCATTTTGACTCGTCCTGGTCGCGCAAGAATCGCTCAAGCTCTTCGGCCAGTTCGTCCCCGGTAGGGATCTCGGTGTTCTGCTCCCCCGCGCTGGTGTCGTAGGCGCTCTCTAGTCGGCCAACCAGCCGCTGGTGGCTGGCATTCTGGGCGATCATGGTGTCCAACTTGCGGGACACCTCCAGCCCCTCGGCAATCAGCGGGGCCGGATCGAACCGTAAATCGGCCACGGCCCGCAGCCCTTGGAACAGCGCGGCAGTAGCGGCTGGGAATGGCGAACCGGCTGCGTAGTGGGGGACCTGGGCCCACACCGACACCGTTTCCAAGCCCGCAGCCTCGAACCGCTTGGACAGAGCGGCCCCGATTCCCGCGGGAACTTCCAAGGTTCCCTGAGGGGAGCCGAATCGCTCGATGAGGTTCTGGGAAGTGCCGGTGGCCGACAGCCGTACCGGCCGGGTATGGGGCACGGCCGCCGGATACGCCCCCAATGTCACCGCCCGGGACACCCCCAACCGCTGCACGAGCTCATCGACGGCTGTGATGAACGCCTGCCAGCGGAAGTCAGGCTCCGGTCCGTGGAGCATCAGGAACTCTCGCTGGTCGAGGTCGTGAACCACCCGGAGGCTGATGGCGGGCCAGCTGATTTGATCGACTCGGCCGTCCCGCACGGTCATGGTGGGGCGGCGGGCTCGGTGGTCGATGAGCAGATCGACATCGAAGCTGGCCACCAGCACGCCATCGTTGGGCTGCGTCATGATCTCGGCGGCGTTGCGCATGCCGTATCCGGCATCCACCCACCCGTCGAGGGCCATCACCAGCACCGGATCAGCCAAATCAGGCATTTGATGGGTGGTGATCAGATCGCTGCTCATGCCACCTGCTCCGCAGCATGCGTGGCCATCTCGGTGAGCGCATCAACTCGGGCGGCGAAGCTGGCTGCTCCCTGAGGCGGGGCCTTGTCGCCCATCGCCCCCCCGACGTATCGGCTGTATACGCCCTCGAGAATGCAGGCCAGCTTCCAGTAACCGAACGCCATGTAGAACTCGAAGTCGTCCAGATCGCGCCCCGAAGCCTCCAAATAGAGGTCCAGCATCTCGGCTCGGCTGGCGAACCCCGGTGTCGCAGTCGGGGGACTGTCGAGGGCGGATTCAGGATCGCCAGGCTCGGCCCAGTACACCAGAAGCTGGGCCACGTCGGCGTTGCGGTCGCCCAGGGTGCACAGCTCCCAGTCGAGCACCGCCACCACTTGACCATCATCGCCCAACATGCAGTTGTCGAGGCGGTAGTCGCCGTGAACGATGCCGGCCTTGCCTTGCTCGGGGATGCGGGCCACGAGATGATCGTGCACTGCCTGGATCTCGGGCCGGTCCTGGGTCTTGGACTCCTCGAACTGGCGCAGCCAGCGGCGCAGCTGGCGGGCGATGTAGTCCTCTTTGCGACCCAAGTCGCCCAGTCCCACTTGATCGACATCCACCGCGTGGATGCGGGCCAGCGTCTCGGCGATCGACTTGGAGGCGGCTTTACGAACCTCAGGGGCCAGCGCCTCGGCCTGATTCTGGTTGCGCACCACCAGTCCGTCCACAAAGTCCATGACGTAGAAGGGCCGCTCGTTGACGGCCTCGTCGTTGCACAGCCCGAACGCCTGGGGTACTGGCACATCGGTGTTTTCCAGGGCGTCAATGATCTTGTGCTCCCGACCCATGTCGTGAGCGGTGGCCAGCACCTGGTACAGCGGAGGTCGGCGCAGCACATAGGACTGGCCGTCGGCTCCGGTGGCCTTGAAGGTGAGGTTGGAGTGCCCGCCGGCGATCAGCTCGAAGGTCAGCGGCAGAGCCACATCGGGTACGTGGGCCTCGAACCACGCGCTGACCGCGTCATGCTGGATGCCTCGGATGTGGTCCATGCAACTGGTGAGGGTAGCGTTCAATCTGGGTTGATGAGAGGTAGCCAATGGCCGATGTAAGCGACGCAACGTTTGCGACCGCGGTTGTCGAGCGGTCCAACACCGTTCCCGTGGTAGTGGACCTGTGGGCACCATGGTGCGGGCCGTGTAAGACCCTGGGGCCGATCTTGGAACAAGCGGTTGCAGCCACCAACGGTGCCGTGGAGCTGGCCAAAGTCAATGTGGACGACAATCCGCAGACCGCCCAGGCCTTCCAGGTACAGAGCATTCCCGCGGTGTACGCCCTGCGCGACGGCAAGGTGGTGGACGGATTCATTGGCGCTCAGGGTGAGGCGGCGGTGGCCGAGTTTGTGCAGCGACTGTTGCCCACCGAGCTGGAGACCGAATTGGATGCGCTGGTGATCGCCGGTGACGAGGCTTCTTTGCGGCAGGCCTTGGAGTTGGACGCCGACCACGAAGGCGCGGTGGTGGCGCTGGCCGACCTGTTGGTGGCCGACGGACGGGGTGACGAAGCCCTGGACTTGTTGGAGCGGATTCCCGAGACCGCCGAGGTCCGCCGGGTTGCTGCGCTGGCTCGAACCGGCGGCGGAGAAGGCAACGGCGACATTGAGGCTCGGCTGGAGGATCTGCTCGGCCGGGTCAAGGCCGATCCAGACGCCCGCCAGGAGTTCGTGGATCTTTTGGAGATCATGGGCACTGATGATCCCCGCACCTCCATTTACCGCCGTCGACTCACGGCTCAGATTTACTGATCTACGGTAATTCCCATTTATTTCTGATATCTTAAACGTGCTTCCCCTCTGGCTGAGACGGCGCGGCGCGCCCGGAAACGGCTATGGAAGACCCCTCGCTTCCTCCTCCTCGGTTGACTCTTGCGGATCGGATCCGGGAGACGTGTGACGACTACCGCCATCTGATCACCGGCCCCCGGTTGCTAATGGCGGGGGCTGGTCTCGTGATTGCCATTGTGCTCGCGGCCTACCTGGTGGTCGGGGCCAATGGCGCCCCTCGACCAGAGGCGATCATTCCCATGGCCACGCCCTTGCCTGCCAGCGCGACTTCTATAGCCGAGCCGACCTCGATCCTGGTTCATGCTGCCGGCGCGGTCCACACCCCGGGGGTGTACCTCTTTCAGGGTGAAGCCCGAGTCCACGACTTGGTCAACGCCGCCGGGGGACTGACCCCCGACGCCGACTTCGACCGGGTGAATCTGGCTGCACCGCTGTCAGATGGCCAATGGGTGTACTTCCCTCGCATCGGCCAGGTCACAATGCCCGCTCCGATTGGGGGAAGCGGACCGGCTGGGGGCGGCGAGGTAGGCCGCTTTGGGCCCCTCAATCTCAACACCGCCACTGCCGAGCAGTTGGAGTCTTTGCCGGGGGTGGGGCCGGCTATTGCCGCGGCAATTGTCGAGCACCGTCAGCGCATCGGCGGATTCGCCTCCGTTGATGGGTTGCTGGCGGTGTCGGGGATCGGTCCCAGCAAGCTTGAGCTGATCCGCGACTTGGTAGCCGTGTGAGCAGCGGGTCGCGATGAGCGATCGTCACACGGTGGCGCTGGCCGTGGCCGCCATGGTCGGTGCTTGGTGGTCGGCGGCCGTCCCGCTGGTACCGGCGATCGTCCTGGGGGTTGTGGCCCTGGCCGTCCGCCGGCCGTGGCTGCTGGTGGCCGCGGTCGTGCTGTTGAGCTCGTCGCTGGGGGCGCGGGCCTGGGCGGGCCTCGATCCCCTTGAGCCCTCGGCTTTCGAAGGGGAAGCCGCCCTGGTGTCCGATCCGGTGCCGATCGGCGAGGGGATGCGGGTGTTCGTGCGGGCGGACGATCGGCGCTATGAGGCATGGGCCTACGGCCGCGCCGCGCGAGACCTGGGCGACCGTCTGGCCGGGGACCGCGTCAGCGTCACCGGTAGCGTCCGGCCGATCCTGCCGCTTCCCGACTACCAAGCGGCCCGCCACATCGCCAACCGGCTGAACATCGACCGCATCCACGATCATCGGGATGGACCTGTTCCCTATTGGCTGGCCAATTGGCTGCGACGAACCATCGCCCGGGGCGCTCAGACGATGGACGGCGACCGCCTCGCCCTGTTCACTGGGCTGTCGTACGGAGACGACCGCTATCAGTCGCCGGTGGTGTCCGACGACTTTCGAGCCTCGGGCCTCACCCATCTGCTGGCCGTGTCGGGCCAGAACGTGGCTTTCGTGCTCATCTTGGCCCGACCCCTGATCGAGCGATTCGACTACCGGGGCCGCTGGGTGCTCACCCTGGGGGCCATCGGTTTTTTCGCTTTGGTCACCCGGTTTGAGCCGTCGGTGCTGCGGGCCTCGGTCATGGCGGCCATCGCCGCCACCGCCACCCTTATGGGGCGCGAGGCCTCTAGCCGCCGGGTGCTAGCCCTGGCCGTGGCCCTGTTGGTGCTGGTAGATCCGCTGCTGGTCCATTCGGTGGCCTTTCGACTGTCAGTGGCCGCTTCGACGGGCATCATCTTGTGGGCCCCCCGCCTGGCCGAGCGACTGCCGGGTCCTCGGATATTGGCCGATGCGATGGCCGTGACCGTCTCAGCCCAGTTGGCCGTATCACCGCTGCTGATCGCCACTTTCGGCGGGGTGCCGGTGGCCTCCCTGCCGGCCAATCTCCTGGCTGCCCCGGTAGCCGGGCCGATCATGATGTGGAGTCTGTCGGCCGGGGTCGCAGCAGGTTTGGTGGGCGGTCCGCTGGCCCAAGTAATCCATTGGCCCACAAGCGTGGGCATTGGCTGGATCCAGGCGGTAGCTGGCTGGGCGGCGTCGGCTCGGCTGGGTGAGCTGCGAATCCCGCATCTGGTTGCCGTGGCCATCGGCGCGGTCATCTGGTGGCTGGCCCGGCGCCGACTGTTGCGGGCCGCGGCCGCCGGGGGATTGGCCATAGCGCTACTGGTACCGGCGGTGGCCCTGCGGATCGCCGATCCTCCGTTTCACACCGTGCTCGACTCCGGCGTCGAAGTGTGGCGCCATCACCACGCGACGGTGGTCATGCTCGGTGCCAGCCGCTCTACCGAACGGCTGCTAGAGGACCTGCGTCGGGCCGGGATTGAAGCGGTGGATGTGGTTGTGGCCGACCGGGGCACCCGTGCCCAGCGCGACCAGATTCTCTCGCTCAAAGAGCGGATGTGGGTGGGGACGGTCATCGCCCCGCCTGGCCACCGCATCGGCGACGCCGCCACTATCCGTACCGGCCAGGAGGTGCTAGTCGGGGGTCTGACAGTAGAGGTGGTGTCCCACGACCCCCGTCTCGTGGTGACGGTCACTCCGTCGGCATCCCAAATCGTCGCTGGCGCGGTGTAGCGTCGCCGTCGTGATCGTGGAGCTCGGGCCGCATCGCTACGACGTGACCACCCGGGCTCTGGTCATGGGGATCTTGAACCGCACTCCTGACTCGTTCTACGACGCCGGCCAGTACTGGGATTTCGACGCTTTTTTGGCCAAGGCCGAGAAGCTGGTGGCTGAGGGGGCCGATTTCCTGGATGTGGGCGGGGTGAAAGCGGGTCCCGGCCCCGATGTGACCGAGGATGAGGAGATGGACCGGGTGGTGCCAGCCATCGAAGCGTTGCGCAAGCGCTTCGATCTCCCCATATCGGTTGACACCTGGCGGGCCTCGGTAGCCCGGGAGAGCTACGCCGTCGGGGCGGTGGTGGGCAATGACATCAGCGGGTTCGCCGATCCAAACTTCCTCTATGAGGCCGCCGAAGCGGGTGCCTCGGTGGTGGCCTGCCATGTACGCCTGGCGCCCAGGGTGGCCGATCCCGAGCCGGTCTACGACGACTTGATGGGCGAGGTGAGCCGGTTCTTGTCGGAGCGGGCCCAGTGGGCTGTCGATGCGGGGATCCCTCCCCAGCGGATCATGCTCGATGCTGGCCATGATCTGGGCAAGACCCCCCAGATGTCTGCGGAGTTACTGCGCCGAGCCGACGAGCTGGTTGGCCTGGGACACCCGATATTCCTGTCGGTGTCCAACAAGGGGTTCTTGGGGGCGCTGACCGACACCGAGGTGGGAGACCGGCGAGAAGCCACGCTGGCCGCCCATGCCCTCGGGGTTGGGCTGGGCTGTCGGGTCTTGCGGGCCCACGATGTGGTCGGCACCCGCCGGGTGGCCGACTTCATGAGCGCCATCCTCCAACACCAGAGGAGCCCCCAATGAGCGCCACCGTTGTTCTTTTTCACGGCGACGACGAAGTGCTGTTGTCCAACGCGGTGCGAGACCGAGTGGCCGACCTGGTGGGCGACGGCGACCGGTCGCTGATGGTGGCTGAGCTGAACGAGGCTGCCTACCTAGAAGGCGAGGAGTACGAGATCGCCCCATTAGTGGACGCGGCCCAGACCCCGCCGTTTCTTACCGATCGGCGGGTGGTGGTGGGCCGGGAGATGGGTCGGTTCTCCTCCGCTGATTCCCTTGGACCCCTGTTCGGCTATCTGGAGAACCCCCTGGACACCACCGATTTGGTGCTGGTGTGGGAGAAAGGACCGGCGCTTCAAAGGCTGAACGCAGTGCCAAAGCGCCTGTCAGAGGCGGTGGCTGCGGCGGGTGGCGAGGTGGTCGGCGCCGGGGTTCCCCGGGGTCGCGATGGAGCCGCCCAGTGGATGGATACCCAGATTGCCGCCGCTGGTTTGCGGTTGCGGCCGGGGGCCAAGCGGCTGCTGTCCGACCACCTCGGGGAGGACTTGAGTCGACTGCCCGCGGTGCTCACCATCTTGGCCTCGGCCTATGGCCCAGATCGAGCCTTGGAGGCCGATGATGTGGTCCCCTTCATCTGGGAGGCCGGATCGGTGCCCCCTTGGGAGCTGACCGACGCGGTGGAGTCAGGCAACATCGCCGATGCCTTGGACAAGCTGCGCCGCATGCTCCATGCCGGAGGCCGCAACGAGATGCAAGTGCTGTCCACGCTCTACAACCACCACCACCGGCTGCTGCGCCTCGACGGGGCCGACGCCGCCGATGAGAAAGAGGCGGCTGATTTGCTGGGCATCAAGGGCTCCACGTTTCCGGCCCGCAAGGCGCTGCGCCAAGTGAGGAAGCTGGGATCGAAGAAGGTTGCCCGATCGATCGAACTGTTGGCCCAAGCCGACTTGGACTTGCGGGGAGCCACCGCCATCCCCCCCGAAGCGGTGCTAGAAGTGCTGGTGGCTCGTCTGACCCAGCTCAATCGTTCGTAGCTGGGATATCGGCGAGGACTACTCGGCCTGGAGGCGAGCCAGACGCTTCATCAGGCGAGACTTCTTCCGGGCCGCGGTGTTGGGGTGCAGCACGCCCTTGCTGGCGGCCTTGTCGATGCGCTTGATGGCCATGCGGGCCGCTTCGGCGGTCTCGTCGGCATCGCCGTATTCTGCGGCGGCCTCCGCGCTCCTGGTGCGGGTGATGATCTCCGAGCGAACGGCACGGTTGCGCTGGCGGCGCTTCTCGTTCTGGCGATTGCGCTTTATCTGGCTCTTGATGTTTGCCACAGAATGACCACTCTACCGTCCCTTAAACCCCGGCAACCACATGGGAACCTAGTGAATAAGGGCGGTAGCGTTACTCGGTTCCCATGGATCTCTCTCACATCCGCAATACCTCGATCATCGCCCACATCGACCACGGCAAGTCGACGCTGGCCGATCGCATGCTGGAGCTGTGCGGAGCAGTGGACCCGCGAGATATGCGGGCCCAGTATCTCGACTCCATGGACCTGGAACGGGAGCGGGGAATCACCATCAAGCTCCAGAGCGTCCGTCTCGACCACGACGGATACGTGATCAACCTCATCGACACCCCCGGCCACGTGGACTTCGGCTACGAGGTGAGCCGGTCTTTGGCCGCCTGCGAGTCGGTCATCTTGCTGGTGGACGCGGCCCAGGGCATCGAGGCCCAGACGCTGGCCAACTGCTACCTGGCCCTGGAGAACGAGCTGGAGGTGGTGGCCGCCGTCAACAAGATCGACCTGCCCGCGGCCGAGCCCGAGCAACGAGCCGAGGAGATCGAGCAGGTGCTGGGCATTGCCGCCGAGGACGTGCTGCACATCAGCGCCAAGACCGGCGAGGGTGTGCGGGAATTGCTTGATGCGGTGGTAACCCGCACTCCGCCGCCGGTCGGCAACCCCGACGCCCCGCTCCAAGCGCTGATCTTCGACTCCCATTTCGACCAATACCGGGGCGTGGTCAGCTCGGTACGGGTGATGAACGGGAGGCTGCGGTCGGGGGCCAAGATCCGCTTCATGCAGGCCCGCACCGACCGGGAAGCCGACGAGATCGGGGCATGGCGCCCCCAGCCCACACCGGTCGACGAACTGGGACCCGGCGAGGTGGGCTACCTCATCGCCGGCATGAAGAACGTGGCCGAGGCCCGGTCGGGGGAGACCGTCACCACCGCCCGGGACAGCGCGGCCGAGCCCCTGGCCGGCTACCAGGAGCCCAAGTCGATGGTGTTCTGCGGGCTGTATCCCATCGACGGCGACGAGTTCGCCGCGCTGCGCGACTCCCTGGAGCGGCTCCGGGTGAGCGACTCCAGCTTCAACTACCAGCCGGAGTCGTCGGGGGCGCTGGGCTTCGGCTTCCGCTGCGGCTTCTTGGGGCTCTTGCACATGGAGATAGTGCGGGAGCGCCTGGAGCGGGAGTTCAACCTCAGCCTCATCGCCACCGCCCCGTCGGTGGCCTACCGGGTGGAGATGGACAACGGCGAGGAGCTGGAGGTGGACAACCCCTCCGAAATGCCCCCGGCCGCCGAGGTGCGGGGCATCCAAGAGCCCATGCTGGCCGCCACCATCATCGCCCCCGCCGATTACACCGGCACCCTGATGGAGCTGTGCCAGGCCCGCCGGGGGGAGATGAAGAAGCTGGAGTACCTGTCGCCCGAGCGGGTGGAGCTGGCCTACCGGCTGCCGCTGGCCGAAGTGGTGGTGGACTTCTTCGACCAGCTCAAGAGCCGCACCCAGGGCTATGCCAGCTTGGACTACGAGCCCGACGGCTACGCCTCGTCCGACCTCACCAAGGTGGACATCTTGCTTCAGCACGAGCCGGTGGACGCCTTCAGCTCCATCGTCCATCGGGACGCGGCCTACTCCTACGGCCGGCGCATGACCGAGAAGCTCAAAGAGCTGATTCCCCGCCAGCAGTTCGACGTTCCCATCCAGGCGGCCATCGGCGGCAAGATCATCGCCCGGGAGACGGTCAAGGCCTTCCGCAAGGACGTCACCGCCAAGCTGTACGGCGGCGATGTGACCCGCAAGCGCAAGCTGCTGGAGAACCAGAAGGCCGGCAAGAAGAAGATGAAGGCCATCGGCCGGGTGGATGTGCCCCAGGACGCCTTCATTTCCGCTCTCCGCCTAGACGACTGAGACCGCCCGTCTGACGTCTGCTGGGTGGCGCATCAGGCCACCCCGGTAGTATTCAAGTTTTATGGGAAGCCAAGCCGAGACGCTGTCGGCCCGCAAGGCCGCGGTGCTGCGGGCCGTGGTGGAGGGATACATCTCCACCACTCAGCCCGTGGGCTCTTCCCATGTCTCCGAGATCGCCGACTTGGGTGTGTCCCCGGCCACGGTGCGCAACGAGATGCTGGCCCTGGAGCAGGCCGGATACCTGAGCCAGCCCCACACCAGCGCCGGCCGCATCCCTACCGACAAAGGCTACCGCCACTTTGTGGACTCTCTCACCGACGTATCCGGCACCCTGGGCCGCACCGAGCGCCAGCAGGTGCGCTCCTTTTTCGACACCACGCACAGCGAACTCGAGCAGATGCTGGCCGACACCAGCGCCCTGTTGGCCGACCTCACCGCCTACGCCGCGCTGGTGGTGGCCCCCCAGCACTCCAGCGCCACCATCCGGTCGGTGAGCTTGGTGGATCTGTCGGAACGGCTGGTGATGGCCCTGGTGGTGTACGAGAACGGGTCGGTGGACAAGCGCACCATCGAGGTGGACCAGCCCGCCGACTCGTTGGAGATGGCCCGGGCGTCCACCCAGCTCACCGACTTGCTGGCTGGAAGCCCGGCCAGTGCCCTGCGAGATCGCGGGCTGGCCTATGCCTTGACCCCGCTGGCGGCCCGGGTGCTTGAGTCGCTGGCTGACCTGGGCGATGCCGAGGAGCAGCTCTACGTGGGTGGGGCGGCCAGCGTGGCCGGGCTGTTCGACGCCACCGAGACGGTTCGCTCGGTTCTGGGAATACTGGAGAAGCAGTTGGTGGTTGTTTCGTTGGTGAGAGACATTCTGGATCGAGGTCTCACGGTGGCCATCGGCTCAGAAACCGGGGTGGCCCCCCTGGCCGAGTGTTCGCTGATTGTGGCCCCCTACGAGGTGGCCGGCCAGCCGGTGGGCTCCATCGGGGTGCTGGGCCCCACCCGCATGAACTATCCCCAGGCGCTGGCCGCAGTAGCGGTGGTGAGCCAGAACCTGGGCAACAGGCTGTCGGCGCCTTAGAAGATGGCCTCCGACTTCTACGAACTGCTCGGCGTGGGCCGAGACGCCACTGAGGACGACCTCAAGAAGGCATTTCGCAAGCTGGCCCGCCAGTATCACCCCGATGCCAACCCCGACGACGCCGATGCCGAGGCCCGGTTCAAGGAGATCGCACTGGCCTATGAAACGCTGAGCGACCCGCAAAAGCGAGCCCACTACGACCGCTTCGGCACCGCGCCGGGTTCGGCGGGTGGGGGCGACCCGTTTGCGGGCATGAACCTGGGTGACATCTTCGACGCCTTCTTCGGCGGGTCGAGCCCGTTTGGAGGGAGCCCGTTCGGCACCGCTAGCGGGCGGACCCGCACCGGTCCCCAGCGGGGCGCCGACCTGGAAGCGGTGTTGACTCTCGAATTTGAAGACGCGGTGCTGGGCACCGATGCCGAGGTGACCGTGCGCACCGCCACGGTATGCGAGCAGTGCGAGGGCCGGGGGGCTGCCGAGGGCACGGAGCCGATCACCTGCCGCACGTGCGATGGCATGGGCCAGGTGCAGCGGGTGCGCCAATCGATCCTCGGCCAGATGGTTACCCGCACCGTGTGCGACACCTGCTCGGGCAGCGGCGAGGTGATCGCCGACCCGTGTCGAGAATGTCGGGGCGAGGGCCGGGTGGTGGGTGACCGGGACTACACCGTGACCGTCCCCGCCGGCGTGGGCCAGGGATCCACGCTGCGGGTAACCCGTCGGGGCGCGGCCGGCCCGAGGGGCGGTCCCCCTGGTGATCTGTACGTGCATATCGACGTGCGGCCCCACCCTCGCTTCGAACGCAATGGCGACGATCTGGTGGACCGGCTGCACCTGACCATGGTCCAAGCGGCCCTCGGGGCCAATATCAAGTACGAGACGCTGGACAGCGTGGAGGATCTGGACATTCCCGCCGGCACCCAGACCGGCGATGTGTTCCGCATCAGAGGCCAAGGAGTGCCCCGACTGGAGGGCCGGGGCCGAGGTGATCTGCTGGTGCAGGCCATGGTGGAGACGCCGACCGGATTGAGCGACGACGAGATCGACCTGCTCCACCAGCTTGCCGAGTTGCGGGGTGAAGAGGTGGCCCCCTCGACCAGGAAGCGACGCCGTGAAGCCCGGCGGCGGTGACGGACCCCACGTCTTTGTTGATGACCTAGAACACCCCGAGCTGCGCGACGAGGACCGTCATCATCTCACCCGGTCGTTGCGGTTGCGGCCCGGAGACGCCTTCACCGCCTCCGATGGCGTCGGTTCGTGGCGGCTGTGCCGCTTGGGACCTGGCTCCGACGGCGAGATTGAGCTCGATGGCGAGGTGGTGCTCGTCGAAGCACCTAGTCCCAAGCTCACCATCGGCTTCGCCCTCATCAAGGGCGGGCGGCCCGAGCTGGTGGTGCAGAAGCTCACCGAGCTGGGGGTGGACGCCATCGTCCCGTTCACCGCCGAGCACAGCGTGGTGCGCTGGGATGCGGACCGGGGTGTCCGCCATGTGGAGCGATTGCGCCGAGTGGCCCGGGAGGCCGCCATGCAAAGCCGCCAAGTGCGAATCCCCGAGATCGGCGAAGTAGCCGAGTTTGCCGACTTGGCCGTTATTCCGGGAGCCGTGCGAGCCGACATCACCGGCAACCCTCCATCCCTAGATCACCCCACCGTTCTCATCGGCCCCGAAGGCGGCTGGTCCGACGCCGAACGCCGCCAACTCGACGCCCTCCGCATCAGCTCGTCGGTCCTGCGCTCCGAGACCGCCGCCATCGGTGCCGCCGCCCTCCTCACCGCCCTCCGCGACGAGACAATCTCTGCCGGCTAGTGGTCCGTTAGGAGCGCTCGGTGATGGGGGTGTAGGTGCGCTCGGTGGAGCCGGTGTAGACCTGGCGGGGGCGGGCGATGCGGCTGTCTTGCTCGAGGAGTTCTACCCAGTGGGCCAGCCAGCCGGCGGTGCGGGCGATGGCGAACAGCACGGTGAACATCTCGGTGGGGAAGCCCATCGACTGGTAGATGAGGCCGGAGTAGAAGTCCACATTGGGGTAAAGCCGACGGCTGACGAAGTAGTCGTCGGCCAGAGCCACCTCTTCCAACTTTAAGGCGATGTCGAGCAGCGGGTTGGAGCCGGTTACCTCGAACACGTCGTAGGCCGCTTCTTTGATGATCCGGGCCCGGGGGTCGTAGTTCTTGTACACCCGGTGGCCGAACCCCATCAGCCGAGTCTCTCCGGCCTTGACTGCTTTGATAAACGGGTCGATGTTCTCGTAGCTGCCGATGTCGTCGAGCATCTCCATCACGGCCTGGTTGGCCCCGCCGTGGCGAGGGCCGTACAGGCTGCAAGCCGCAGCGGCGATCACCGAGTAGGGGTCGGTGTGGGCACTGCCCACCACCCGGGCGGTGCTGGTGGAGCAGTTCTGCCCGTGGTCGGCGTGGGTGATGAGCAGCAGGTCCAGTGCTCGGCTGAAGGCCGGCTCGCACTGGTAGGTGGGCTCGGCGATCTTGAACATCATCGACAGGAAGTTGGTGGCGAAATCCAGGTCGTTGTCCGGGTAGACGAACGGCATACCGGTGTTGAACCGGGCCCCGGCGGCGGCCACGGTGGGCACCTTGGCGATAAGGCGCACGATCTGGTGCATACGGTTCTCGGGATCTTCGATGTCCTTGGCCTCGGGGTAGAAGGTGGAAAGGGCGGCAATGGTGGACACGAACATGCCCATGGGGTGGGCGTCATGGAGGAACGACTCCATGAACCGCTTGCGGAAGCGCTCGTGTATGAAGGTGTGATGGGTGATCTCGTCCATCCACACGTCGTATTCGCCGGGAGTGGGCAACTCGCCGTGCAGCAGCAGGTAGGCCACCTCCAGGAAGGTGGAGTGCTCGGCCAGCTGCTCGATGGGGTAGCCCCGGTACCGCAGGATGCCGTTCTCGCCGTCTACCTCGCTGATGGCGCTAGTAGTGGCCGCGGTGGTGCTGAAGGAGGGGTCGAGGAACCAGACGTTGGGTAAAAGCTTGCGCCATGCCGAGGCATCCACACCGCCGTCGACAATCGGAACCTCTATTGCTTCACCGGTCCGATTGTCGGTGATCGTTATGGACTCAGGCACGCACGGCTCCTTCCGCTCTTCCCTCCGGCGATGCTGAAGCTTAGCCCAGGAGCTCGATTTCACCCCAGAGAAGGAAATTCCCCTGATCAAAGAGGTGTGTTGTCGTGACGTCGGCGGGGGAGGGACTCCCGTTTGGACTCCAGTACCTCTAAGGCGGCGACCACCTCGGCCCGGGTGTCGGCTGGGTCGATCACCGCGTCTATCGACCCCCGCTCCGCGGCGATGTAGGGGTTCAAGTACCGCTCCTCGTAGGCGGTTTCCAGTTCGGCCCGCTCCTCGGGGCTGGACCGGCGGTGGACGATCTCCACCGCGCCCCGCGCTCCCATGACCGCGATCTCCGCCGAGGGCCAGGCCAGAGCGATGTCGTTGCCCATGTGCCGAGAGTCCATCACGATGTAGGCGCCGCCGTAGGACTTGCGCAGGGTCACGTTCACCCTGCCCACGGTGGCTCGGGCGTAGGCGAAGGCCAGCTGTGCCCCGTGGCGGATGATGCCCCGCCATTCCAGGTCTTTGCCCGGCTGGAAGCCGGAGGTATCCACGAAGGTGACCAGCGGCAGGTTGAAGGCGTCGCAGAATGAAACGAAGCGGGCCCCCTTCTGGCTGCACGCGATGTCGAGGGTGCCAGCCAAGCTCTGGGGCTGGTTGGCCAGTATCCCCACCGGGCGCCCGGCCACCGTGGCAAAGGCGCACACCAGATTGGCGGCCCAGTCGGCCTTGTATTCCAGCAGATCGCCGTCGTCGGCCACTGCCCGGGCCACGTCTCGTACGTCGTAGCTGCCCAGGGGTGAGTCGGGAAGCAGATCCCTCAGCTCGGGGGTGGGGCGGTCGACGGGGTCGTCGACCGGATAGCGGGGAGGCAGCTCATCGGCATGGGCAGGCAGGAGGCTCAACAGCGCACCCACCAGATCGTCGGCTGCTTCTTTGTCCTCCACCAAGAAGGCGGCCACCCCGCTGCGCCGGGAGAGCTGGCCAGCCCCGCCCAGGGTCTGGTTGCTGATCACCTCGCCGGTGAACTGAGTAACCATGCGGGGGCCGGAAACAAAGGCATAGCTGTCCTCGGTGGCGATGGCGATGTCGGCCAGGCCGAGCAGCAGCGCTGGTCCCGATACCGCCGGGCCGGTGGCGCAGAAGATGGTGGGCACCTGCCCCGAGCAGTTCACCACTGCCTTGGCCACTCGGCCCCAGCCCATGGTGGCAGCTATGCCCGAGTCGATGTCGGCACCCGACGAGGCGATGAAGCCCACCAGGGGGATACGGCGCTGAAGGGCCTCCTGGGCAGCCCGCTCCAGCGTCTCGCTGTCGGCTGGGCTGAGCGCTCCCCGATCGGCCTCGTTGTCCTCTACCTCGAAGACCACGCAGTCCCGGCCATCGAAGGAGTCCAGCCAGGCGCGGGCCGACCCCGGTGCTCCGGCCCGCAGCGGAACCCGGCTCGGTCGGTTGCCAGTGGCAGTCATGGCGTCGGACATAAGCGGTGCAGTCAGTCTCGCGCCGTGCTCAACTGGGGTACACCCCGGCTTGGTCGTAGCCGTTGGTGCCCACCACTTCGAAGATCACGTCTTGCACTGCTCGGGTGACGGCCGATGGGGCCACCCGCCGGCTGACGATTATGCCCACGGAACGCCGCACCAGCCCGGTGATGGGGATGCGCCGCCACGGGCCGTCATCGGGGGCGGCGGTGGCGGGCAGGATGGCGGCGCCAAAGCCGGTGAGCACCAGGGTGGCGATCATTCGCATGCCGTCGATCTCAGCTCGGGTGGTGAGCTCCACGCCCTGGTTCTTGAGTTCCGAGTCGATCTCGTCCCGAAAAGCGGTGCCGACCGGGGGGAGCAGCAGCTCATGGCGGCTCAGCTCGGCTGGGGTGACCGACGATTTGCGAGCCAGCGGATGATCGGGCGGGGCGATGAGCAGGCGATCTTCGGCGAACAGCTCCTCAGAGCGGATCTCCGGGTCGTCGAGGGGCAAGTTCACCACTGCGCTGTGGAGGTCACCGGCCACCACCTGGGGGAGCAGGCTGGTGGTGGTGGCGGTGAGCACCTCGAGCCTCACGTTGGGGTACTTGGCCTCTAGGGCGGGGAGCACGATGGGGATCAGCCACCGGGCGGTGGAGTCGATGGTGCCCAGCCGAGTGGTGCCGGAGATGTCGTCGCGCATGGCGGCCATGTCGTCGGCAATGGCGTCGGTCTCGGCCCGGATGCGCCGGGCCCGGGCCACCACAGCCTCTCCCTCCTCGGTGAGGGTGCCGGCGTCGCGGTCTACCAGGCGGGTGCCCAGTTCCTCCTCCAGCTTGGCGATGTGCTTGGACACGTTGGACTGCACGGTGTGCAGCGACCGGGCCGCCTTGGAGAATGTCTTGTGCTCGGCTATCGCCAACAGGGCGTCGAGCTGGCGGATGTCCATAGCGGCAAATCTACGGTCGATGGTACGGGCGGATGTCCATAGCGGCTCGAGGGGCCTGATCAGCCCGCGGTTCGCTGACGGATCAGGTTCAGCGCGCTGCCGGCCTGGAACCACTCGATCTGGTCGTGCGACAGGGTGTGCTCGGCGGAGACCTCAATGGTGGCGCCGTTGGGCTTTTCTACCTGCACTTGCACCGGCACGCCCGGAGCCAGATCGGACAGGCCCAGAATTGAGATGCGGTCGTCCTCATCGATGCGGTCGTAGTCGTCGGGATCGGCAAAGGTCAGGGCCAGCACGCCCTGTTTCTTCAGATTGGTCTCATGGATGCGGGCGAAGGACCGGGCAATCACCGCCGCGCACCCTCGGAAGCGGGGCTCCATGGCCGCGTGCTCCCGAGACGAGCCCTCGCCGATGTTGCGGTCGCCGACCACCACCCAGCGCTGTCCGGCGGCGTGGTAGGCCGCAGCCACGTCAGGGAACGAGCCGGTGCTGCCGTCGAGTTGGTTCTTGCCCTCGCCGACCGCCCCCGTGAAGGCGTTCACCGCTCCCAGGTAGAGGTTGCCGGAGATGTTCTCCAAATGCCCCCGGTATCGCAGCCACGGCCCGGCCATGGAGATGTGGTCGGTGGTGCACTTCCCCTGGGCCTTGAGCAGCACCGGCAGGCCGCTGAAGTCCTCGCCGTCCCACGGGGAGAACGGATCGAGCAGCTGGAGCCGCTCGGAGTCGGGTGCCACCCGCACCTCCACGCCGCTGCCGTCGTCGGGCGGGGCCACGAATCCGCTGGCACCGGGGTCGAAGCCCTGGTCGGGGAGCTCAGTGCCCGGTCCCACCATGAGCGCCACCTCGGTGCCGTCGGGAGCGGTGATGGTGTCGGTGGCCGGGTCGAAGTCCAGCGTTCCGGCCAACGCCAAGGCCACCACTGTCTCCGGCGAGGTCACGAAGGCGTTGGTGGAGGCGTAGCCGTCGTTGCGTTTGGGGAAGTTGCGGTTGTAGCTGGTGACGATGCTGTTGGGGGTGCCCTCGGCCACGTCGTCGCGGTTCCACTGGCCGATGCACGGGCCGCAGGCGTTGGCCAAAACGGTGGCCCCGATCGACTCCAGGTCGGCCAATAGCCCGTCGCGCTCGATGGTGGCCCGCACCTGCTCGGAGCCGGGGGTGACCATCAGGGGCGACTTGGCGGTGAGTCCGTGGGCGGCGGCGTGGCGGGCGATGCTGGCCGCCCGGGTGATGTCCTCGTAGCTGGAGTTGGTACACGACCCCACCAGCGCGGCGCTCACCTCCAGCGGCCAGCCGTTGAGCTTGGCCTCGGTCCCCAGTTCGGCCACCGGGCGGGCCCGGTCGGGGGTGTGGGGGCCGTTGATGTGCGGTCCCAGCTCGGACAGGTCGATCTCCACCACCCGGTCGAAGTAACCGCTGGGATCAGCCAGCACGGCGTCGTCGGCCCGCAGGTTGTGGGCGGCGGCGTTGGCCGCATCGGCCACGGCTTCCCGTCCGGTGGCCTTGAGATAGCGGGCGATGGCGTCGTCGTAGGCGAACAGCGAGGTGGTGGCGCCGATCTCGGCCCCCATGTTGCAGATGGTGGCCTTGCCCGTGGCCGACAGCGAGTGGGCCCCCTCACCGAAGTACTCCACGACGGCACCTGTCCCGCCGGCCACGGTCAAGATCTCAGCCACCTTCAAAATGACGTCTTTGGGGGCGGCCCAGCCGTCGAGCTCGCCGGTGAGGCAGACGCCGATGAGCTTGGGCCAGCGCACGTTCCAGGGGAATCCGGTCATCACGTCCACCGCGTCGGCGCCGCCCACACCCACCGCCACCATGGCCAGGCCGCCGGCGTTGGGGGTGTGGCTGTCGGTGCCGATCATCATGCCACCGGGGAAGGCGTACTGCTCCAGCACCACCTGGTGGATGATCCCCGAGCCTGGCTTCCAGAACCCGGCGCCGTAGCGGGCGCACACCGACTCCAGAAAGTCGTACACCTCCTCGTTGTTGTCGAGGGCGGCGGCCAGGTCGCGCTGGGCGTCGATGCGGGCTGAGATGAGGTGGTCGCAGTGGGTGGTGGTGGGCACCTGCACTTCGTCGAGCCCGGCGGTCATGAACTGGAGCCAGGCCATCTGGGCGGTGGCGTCCTGCATGGCCACCCGGTCGGGCCGCAGATCCACGTAGGTGGCCCCCCGCTCCGGGGTGACGGTGGGGTCGTCGAGGTGGTTGACCAGGATTTTCTCGGTCAAAGTGAGGTCTCGTCCAAAGCGCTCCCGGGCGGCGCCAACCCGCTCGTCCAGGGTGGAATACACGTTTTCAATCAGCTCAATAGGGGTGGAAGCGGCAACCGGCATACCTCTGATCCTACGGGCTTCCCGGCAAAATGGCCTTGTCGCAGAACGGCGCGATTGAGGGGTTCTGCCAGTGGTTTGCTAGGGCCAGCGGCGGTGTTGGCGGCGGGAGCGGGGGGAGCGGTCGCCGAGGGCCCAGGCCCGGCGCCAGGGGGAGATGTTGGGGCCGGTGAGGCCGGGGGTGGTTCCGGCGTGGGCCCGGCGGCGCGCCTGGTACCAGTCGGTGGCGCACTCGTCGGCCAGGGTGGCCACTGCCACCTCGATGCGGGCCGCGAACCGCCGGGCGTTGTCCTCCTCGCTAGGCACCAGGGGGTCGCCGAAGGTCACCGTAGTGGCCGACACCTTGGGCACGTTGCGGCCCTTGGGGAGGATCCGGTCGGTGCCCTCCACATGGACCGGTACCACCGGCACGCCGCAGCGCACGGCCAGATAGCCGGCGCCCCCCAGGAAGGGCTGGCCCCAGCCGTCGGGGCTGCGGCCGCCCTCGGGGAAGATGAGCAGACTCCAACCGTCTTCAATGAGCGACGCGGCCAACCGGGCCGAGCGCCGCCCCACCTTGGATCGCTCGATAGGGATAGCCCCGATCACCAACGCCGAAGCGGCCGACTTGACTGCTCCGGTGAAGAAGTAGTCAGACGCCGCCCCCACCACCAGCCGGTTGCGCCATTTGGGCGGGATGGACGTGAACAGCAACGGGGTGTCGATATGGCTGTGATGGTTGGCGGCGAATATCACCGGGCCTTCTAGTCGCTCAATCCGGTCGAGGCCCCTGCGCTGGGGTCGGGCTAGTGCGGCCATGGCCGGCTGCATCACTACTTCGGTGATGACCCGTCGGGCCGCTCGGGCTGCTGGCTTGCGGGCCCACTCGGTGTCGTAGTCGGCCCCCCGATTCTTGGCTTCGGGCGCAGGCGGCACCCCCGCGGGCGGTCGAGCCGCCCGATACGGGAAGTCCAGCTTCGAGATCACCCGCCTAGCTGACATCGGCCATCAGGATGGGGGGGTTGTGGAGGTGGGTGACGGTGGGCTGGCGGCCCACGGTGTCGCTGGCGATCTCTAGGGCGTCTTGGAGGGTGGAGGCGGGGCGGAAGCCCATGCGCTGAACCGCTCGGGTGTCGCCGCCCACTATGATCACCTCGCCCAGGTGCTGAAGGGCGTGCGCCCCCCAGTACCACATGTAGAAGGGGTGGACCCCGTGGTAGGCGTACGACGTGCGGTACAGGTGGATGTACCACTCGTCCTCGGCGAACTGACGCTCGTAGCGGGCCTCGATCTCCACGGGGTCGGTGGTGTCGGCCAGCACTTGCTCGAAGAAGTCGATGTAGCTGGGGTGGTGTACCGGGTGGAATTCCCATCGGGTGGGGTGGCCCATGATGACCACGCCGCCCTCCCGCACCAGCGGTCGGCCCCGATAGAGGTTGAAGAAGTAGCCCAGCCCCAGGCACATCACCAGGATGGGGTTCATCACCGAGTTCACGTTGTAGGGGCAGATGTAGGGCAGCCCCATGGTCAAGATGTCGGTCTGGCCTTCCACCGGCACCAAGTGCTGGGCGTACACGTTCTCGGTGGTCACCTTGTGGACGGCCTCCACCTCGCCGGCCTGCACCGAGGTGAGCTCATAGGGCGCCCGCCACGACTGGAAGATCTGGCGGGCCATCTGGGGCGGGGTGTACTTCAATCCCGTGGTCATGGCCACGAAGGCGGCCCGGTCTTTGGCCGTCCACTCCCATTCCCGCTTCTGGAGCATGGCCAAAGGCCCGTCCACCCCGAAGGTGTTGTTGTTGACCGTGGTCTCGATCTGGAAGATCTTCACCCCGGCATCGCGCAGCACCTTGCCCATGCGCCAGTTGGAGGCGTGCAGCTCGGAGCGGTGCTGGTCCATGAACGATTTGGACTCCTGCATGGTCTTGACGTTGTGGTGGTGGCGGAGACCCTGGTAGCCGGCCAGGCCGGTGGCGGTGCTCTTGTGGCCGCCGTCCATGGCCACCAGGTTGATGTTCACGTACACCACCAGGTCGCTCTCCGCGGCCCGCTTGGAGAACTGCACCTCCTCGCCGTGGGGTGTGGTGCCCAGCACCACCATGCCGTCGGGATCCTCAGCATCGTGGTTGTAGAGGCAGCCCGAGGGGGCGAAGGCGTCGTAGGTGCGGTCGCCCAGGCAGTAGCGCAGCTCGTCTTCGGTCATGCGCCGGTGCAGCGCCAGCGCGGCGATGATGTGGACGTCGTCCACCCCGGCCGCCGCGGCCATCTCCAGCACCTGCTCGATCACCATCTGGCGGATGTCGGGGCGGCGCATGGGGGGCAGCGGCAGGGAGATGTCGTCGAAGGCGATGGTGAGCTTCATGCCCGGCCGCAGTTGGGCAGGCAGGGGGTCCTGGTCGATGGGGTTGAGCAGCGCCCGGCGGATGGCGCCCTCGGGGTCGGCGAGGCCCAGCAGCGGCTCGGCCGGATAGATCACCCGGCTGCGTCCGGCCGGCAGCTTCTCGGTGCGGAAGCCCTCGCCGTGGTGGAACAGGATGGGCGGGGTGGAGCGGTCTACCTCCAGCACCATGCCCGGACGAGGGGTTGGTCGAACCCGGTCCTTCATGCCCGATCCTTCATGACGCCTTCCGGGAACCGATGGGCAGCAGCTTGCGGGGGCCGCCGGGGGCCTTGTCGAAGTACTCGATGAGCCAGCCCCGCTTGCGGGCCAGCATGGCCAGCTTGGGTTCGGGGTTTACCGCCACCGGGTAGCCCACCGCCTCCAGCAGGGCCAGGTCGCTGGCCGAGTCGGCATAGGCCACCGACTCCGACATGAGCAGCCCCTCGGCGTTGGCGAAGTCCCGCAGCACCTCGGCCCGGGACTCGCTGGTGGGGGGCACCTCGGCCAGCTGGCCGGTGTAGGTGCCGTGAGACTGGGCCAGTTCGGCGCAAACGATGTGGTCGAACAGCGGGCGGAGCGGCTCCACGATGAAGTCCAGCGCCCCGGTGATGAGCACGGTGGTGTGCCCGGCGGCCCGGTGCTGGCGCACCCGGCGGATGGCGGCGGGGTAGGACTGGGTCAAGATCAGGTCGCTGAACATCTCGCCGGAGTCCTCGGCCATCTGCTCGATCGGCGCACCCTGGTAGCGACGGTAGAAGTGGCGGAGGAAGTCGCTGCGGTCGCGGTGGTCCAGCGCCAGCAGCGAAGGGGCCTCCAGCAGGATCTTGGCCACCAGCCGGGCCCGTTCGTCCACTGGCAGCCGCCTGGTGGCCAGCCATCCGTAGGCCATGACCACGTTGGCGGCAATGACGGTGTTCTCCAGGTCGAAGGCCGCCATGTGCCGGTCGGGGGAGAGCACCTGGATTCGCTGTCGGTCTCTTCGAGACGGCCCCGATCGCCCCGAGGGAGCGGTCTTGACCCGGCCCTGGGCCACCACGGTGGGCAGGTGTATGTCGCCCACATAGTGGGGCCAGTCGATGATCCGGGGATCGAAGCAGAACTCCTGCTGATCGCTGCCCTCCAGGCTGTCCCACAGCTCCAGCAGGCGCTCGACTCCGAACAAGGCCTCGCACTCGGTGTAGGCGCCGTAGAGCTCCACATAGCCCAGCGCCCGCTCAACCTGATCGCGACGCTCGTCCAAATCGGCGGTGATCTCGGCTTGGCGGCCCCGGATGGGCAGCCGACCCAGCACCCGCTCGGTGGCGTTCAGACCAGTGCGCAGCCGTTTCAGCTGGCGGACCACTCGGCCCCGGCCCGGATAGGTCCAGTTGGGCGGGGGGATGGGCTGGTCCCGGTCGTCGTATATGGGGTTCTCGCTGAACCATCGGTGGGCAAGGTCGACCAGTTGGTTGAAGCGGAACGGGTTTATTGCCCCCGACGCAACCTGGATGATCTCCTGGTCGGGGTCATGCCCACGGGCCGCCACCGCGCAGATGGCCGCGGCCACCAGGTCTACCGGGATCACGTCCAGCACCCCCTGGGGGATGCCGGGGAAGTCGGTGAGCAGCCCCCGGCCGTAGCCGATGATGATGGGCTCGGCCATGCGGAAGCCCCGGATCCATCCCGGGAAGGGCTCTGCATAGGCCGACTCGATGATCGAGGGCCGCACGGTGGAGACCCTCAAGTCGCCCTTGATTTCGGTCACCGCGGTCTCGGCCAGCGCCTTGGTGAAGGCGTAGGCGTCGGGGAAGCCCAGCGAGGCGGCCCGGGACCGGCCGGCTTCCACCATCTGGTCGTTGACCCAGCGGCTGCGGAGCTGTTCGGTCTTGGCCGCCAGCGCCGGGGTGCCGGCCGCGCCCAACTCGTGGCGGGCCCGGCTGCGGAACTCCTCCAGTCGGGCGGGATCACGGCTCTCGGTCTCGGTGGTGATGCGCCGACGGCGGCTGGCGTCGGCCTCGTCCTGCCATGACACCGGCACGTACATGGGGCCGTCGGCCAGGGGCTCCTCAGGGGCGTTGCCCCGGCGGCTGCCTGCCACGTAGCAGGTGGACACCGCAATGAAGTGGGGGGACGCTCCCATCTCGTTGAGCATCTGCACCAGTCGAACCGGACCCATGAGGTTGACTTCCACCGCGGTGTCCAGCGGGTTGTCGAACGCCACCGCCGCGGCCGAATGGATGATGATGTCGCAGCCCGCGATCAGCTCCCGCCCGGCGTCGTCAAGCCCCAGGCCGTCGATGCCCACGTCGCCGGCCACGCCGGTTATCTGTTGGGCGCACAGCCGCTCGAACTCGTCGGTGCCCAGCTGGTCGCGCAATCGATCGAAGACGTCGTTGCGGATAATCTCCCGCCGGATGCGGTGCTCGGCGCCGCGTCGGCCGGGGCGCACCAGCAGCACCAGTTCTACGTCGGGTACGCAGCGCAGCAGCCGCTCCACGAGAGCGGTGCCCAGGAAACCGGTCGTGCCGGTGATCGCCAGCCGCTTGCCGGCCAGCGCATCAGAGATCACCGCAGTGTTTTACCAAACCCAGCCACTTTTCCCCAGCCCACTAGCACTCTCAGCGGTCGGTGCGGCGGTGTTGATGCCGGCGTTCGTAACGCTCGACGGCCAGGTCGACCAGTGTCTCAATGAGCTGCGGGTAGGAGAGGCCCGATGCCTCCCACAGCTTGGGGTACATGCTGATGGGGGTGAAGCCGGGAATGGTGTTGATCTCGCTGAGCAGCATGCCCCTCCCGTCGGGCTCGTAGAGGAAGTCCACCCGGGCCATGCCCTCGCACCGCAGGGCGCGGTAGGCGGAGATGGCGAGGCGCTGGGCTTCTTGGGCGGCAGCCTCCGAAATCTGGGCGGGGACCAGCAGCTTGGCGCCGTCGGTGAGGTACTTGTCGGCGTAGTCGTAGAAGTCGGCGCCGGGCACGATCTCGCCCGGGACCGACGCCTTGGGGTCGCGGTTGCCCACAACGGACACCTCGATCTCCTGGCCGGTGACAGCCTCCTCGATAATCAGCGTTTGGTCGTACTGGGCGGCTGCCTCCAGCGCTTTGACCGTCTCGACTTCGGTGGTGGCCCGGCTCACCCCCACCGACGAGCCCATGTTGGCCGGCTTCACGAACAGCGGCAGCCCCAGTTCGGCGATCGCGTCCCTAGAAACAGTCTCAGCGTCGGCGTCGGCCGATGCCGTTCGGTAGCGGCACTGGGGGAGCCCGTGCTGGGCGCACACCAGCTTGGCCACGGACTTGTCCATGCACACCGCCGAGGCCAGTACCCCCGATCCCACATAGGGAACGTCAGCCACTTCCAGCAGACCCTGAATCGTGCCGTCCTCGCCCATCGGGCCGTGCACCAGGGGGAACACCACTGTGTCGGGCTCGGCGAAGATCTCAGCAGGGGCTACACCCAGCCCGTCGGCGTCCAACCGGTCGGGAAGTGGATCGGGAAGCTGGGCCAGCCGCCACTGCCCCTCTCGGGTAATGCCCAGCGCCACCACCTCGAAGCGGTCCTTGGCAGCGGCGGCCACGTGGCGAGCCGACACGCAGGACACGTCGTGCTCGGCCGAGCGGCCGCCGAAAAGCAGCACCAAACGGGTGCGGTTTCCCACAGGCCGACGGTACCCCACCGCTCGGCCTGACGGTGGGAGGCTAGGGGGGTGAGGCTTTTGGCATCGGAGGTTGTACAGGCAGTGGGTGGTCGACTCGTCGGTCCCGATGTCGCAGTGTCTGGAGTGTCCATCGACTCCCGGACAGTGGGGCGGGGCGAGTTGTTCGTTCCGGTGGTGGCCGAGCGAGACGGCCATGACTTCATCGACGATGCCCTGGCCGCGGAAGCGGCCGCCTATCTGACTGCTGAAGTTCCCCGAGGGGCTACCGCGGTAGTGGTGGACGACACCGCCGCCGCCCTGGCCGAATTGGGCCGCTACGCCCGCCGTCGGTTCAGCGGCCCAGTGGTGGGCATCACCGGGTCGGTGGGCAAGACCTCGGTGAAGGACATGGCCGCTGCCGCCATCGGAGCCGATCGCCCGACCCACGCCAGCCCGATGTCGTTCAACAACGAGCTGGGGGTGCCGCTCACCCTGGCGAACTGCCCGGAGAGCGCCCAGGCAGTGGTGGTGGAGATGGGGGCTCGGGGCCAGGGCCATATCGCCTGGCTCTGTTCGCTGGCCCAGCCCACCGTGGGAGTAGTGACCTCCGTCGGGGCGGCCCACACCGAGCTGTTCGGGACCGTGGAGGCGGTGGCCGACGCTAAGGGGGAGCTAGTGGAGGCCCTGGATGCATCAGGCGTGGCCGTGCTCAACGCCGACCAGCCCCTGGTGGCGGCCATGGCGAGTCGCACCAAGGCCGAGGTGCTGGCCTTTGGCCGGACGGCGGGGGAGGTGCGAGCGTCGGGGGTGAGCTTGGACGATGGGCTGTGTGCCCGGTTTCGGTTGGAGACGCCCAATGGCCAGGCGGAGGTGTCGCTGGCGGCGTGCGGCGAGCACATGGTGGACAACGCGCTGGCGGCCGCGGCTGCCGCGCTAGCGGTCGGAGTGGGGGTAGACGAGATCGCTACCGGGTTGAGCTCGGCCAAGCTGTCGCCGTGGCGCATGGAGGTGACAGAGCTGGTCTCGGGGGCGGTGCTAATCAACGATGCCTACAACGCCAATCCCATGTCGATGGCCGCAGGCCTGCGGTCGCTGGCCGCGGTGGACCGCCGCCGCCGGGTGGCCGTGCTAGGGGTCATGGCCGAGCTGGGGGACCGTGCCGCGGCCGAGCATGCCGCCATCGGCGCATTGGCCCAAGAATTGGGCATCGAGGTCATCCCGGTGGCCACTGCCGAATACGGACTTTCTCCGGTCGCGGACGCCGCCGCCGCGGTAGCAGCCCTTGGGGCGCTCGACGCCGACACCGCGGTGTTGGTCAAGGCCAGCCGAGCCGCCGGCCTGGAAGCCGTGGCCACTGCCCTTTCCAGGCTTTAGGAGCGGTACTGTCGGGGTTTCGGCGACGGAGGTGACCCAGATGGATTTTCGTGAGCGGTCGGTGCAGGGGTGGGCCGCAGCGGTAAGGGACCGGGAGGTGTCGGCCCGGGAGATGGTCGAGGCCTCACTAGCAGCCATCGAGGCCCAAGAGGAGTTGAACGCATTCGTGGCCACCGACCCCGAGCGGTCGCTGGCCGAGGCCGACGAGATCGACGCCCGACTGGCCTCAGGCGACGAGGTCGGGCCGCTGGCTGGCATTCCATTCGGGGTCAAGGACTTGGAGGACGCCGCCGGGTATGTGACCACCCAGGGCTCGTTTCTTCATGCCGACGACCCGCCGGCGGAGGCCGACAGCATTCTGGTAGAGCGCCTGAGAGCCGCGGGCTGTGTGGTGATGGGCAAGACCAACACCCCGGAGTTCGGCTGGACCGGCGACACGTACAATCCCGTGTTCGGGGCCACCGGCAACCCGTGGAATCCGAAGCGCTCGCCAGGGGGTTCGTCGGGGGGCACCGCGGCAGCGTTGACCGCGGGCCTGGTGCCGCTGTGCACCGGCTCCGATGGGGGCGGATCGATCCGCATCCCAGCTGCGGCCTGCGGGTTCAGCGGCTTCAAGGCCAGCCTGGGCCGGGTGCCGGTGGAAGGGACCTACCGGCTGTGGCCCCTTTCGGTCCATGGGCCGATGGCGCTGCGGGTGGCCGATGTCGCGTTCGTGCAAGACCTGGTGATGGGGCCGTCGCCCCGCGACCTCGACTCGCTGCCCCGTCCCGGCCAGTCATGGCGGGAGGCGCTGGACGAGGGCTGGCAGCCGAAGCGTGCCGTTTGGTGCCCGTCACCCGACGGCAACCCCTCCGACGCCGAGGTGGTTGCGGTGTGCGAAGCGGCGGTGGCCCAGATGGAGGCGGCCGGCGTGGCGGTGGAGGTTCGGGAAGAGGGCCTGTTCAACGACCCGATCTGGGAGTACGTGCTGTTGTCGGCCAACGCGGTGTCGGGCGAGCTGGGCGAGTTGACCGACGAGCAGATGGAGAAGATCACCCCCGGTCTGCGCTACTACTTCGGGCTTTCCACCGCCCCTCAAGTGGCCGATTTCAACCGGGCGCTTGACATCTTCTATGACATGTCCGAAACCCTCAACGGCGTGCTGGCTGACGCCGACCTGCTCCTCACCCCCACTGTGGCCGGCCATTTTCCCGAGTGCGGGGGCCAGGGGCTGGTCAACGGGGAGCTGGTCGATAACTGGATCCGCCACACCTACCCGTACAACCTGACCCGGCTGCCGGCGGGCAGCGTGAGAGCAGGTTTCGCCGCCGACGGCATGCCGGTGGGACTCCAGCTGGTGGGCCACCAACTGGGGGATGTGCGGGTGCTCCAGGCGATGGCCTACTGCGAAGAACTGTTCGCGCCCCCGATGTGGCCTGCGCTATCCTGAACGACCCCCGGACCGTTAGCTCAGATGGCCAGAGCGCTCGCCTCACACGCGAGAGGTCACTGGTTCAAGTCCAGTACGGTCCACCAAAACGCCGGTGCTAAGCCCCCAACGAGGGATTCTCAGACATCGACTCGATGGTGGAGGAGGCAATCACATTGTGGTCGGCGTCGAGGGACTCGAACAACACTCCGGTGGGGGAGTGGAGATTGAACAGCACAATGGCACCCTCGGGCCCACCCCGCTCCATGTGGACTTCTCCGCCGGGGCTCTGGCTGTAAGTGCCGGCCGGCTTGATCTTGTGGACGGTCTCGCCGTTGGGCTCGATGTCGAACACGTGGTGCTCGCCTTGGAGCACCAGGGTGCGGGTGGCGGCCACATGGCGGTGGAAGTGGCAGTGCGAGTTGGGGGCGAAGCGCACTAGCAAGTCGAGCGTGTTGTTCTCGGGCTGCGCTCCGAGCACGGCCAAGTCGAAATCGACCAGATAGTCGAACTCCGGCCCGCCCTCCATGTGGGTCCAGTCCAAGTCGTTTAGATCGAATCGAGCCTCAAAGGTCATGGGCCGTATCGTAGTGAGCTATGACCGACACCCTCTCTTCGGACACCGCTGGATTGGATTTCGACCCCGACGCCCTTCGGGAGAAATACCGTGAGGAGCGCGACAAGCGCCTGCGGGCCGACGGCAACGACCAGTACATCGCCATGGACGGGGAGTTCTCGCGCTATCTGGACGATCCGGCCCAGACCGGAATCACCCGGGAGCCGCTGACCGACGAGGTGGACGTGGCCATCATCGGTACGGGCTTCAGCGGGCTCTTGGCCGGGGCCCGGTTGCGGCAATTCGGGGTGGAGAGCATCCGCATGATCGAGACCGGAGCCGAGTTCGGTGGCACCTGGTACTGGAACCAGTACCCCGGTGTGCAGTGCGACATCGAGTCGTACATCTACCTGCCCCTCCTTGAGGAAATGGAATACATGCCCAAGGAGAAGTACTCCTACGGCCCGGAGATCCTGGAGCACTGCCGGGCGCTGGGCCGCCACTTCGACTTGTACCGCGACGTGTGCTTCGGCACCCGGGTTCACGAGATGCACTGGGACGACGCTGATGATCGCTGGGTTTTGCACACCAACCACAACGACCGGATGCGGGCCCGGTTTGTGATCATGGCCATCGGCCCTCTTAGCCGGCCCAAACTGCCCGGCATCACTGGCATCGACACCTTCGAGGGCCATTCGTTCCACACCAGCCGGTGGGATTACGACTACACCGGCGGGGACACCAACGGTGGCCTGACCAACCTGTCCGACAAGGTGGTCGGGGTGATCGGCACCGGCGCCACCGCAGTGCAGTGCATCCCGCATGTGGGCGAGGCCGCCCAGCACCTGTACGTGTTCCAGCGGACCCCGTCGTCCATCGATGTGCGGGGCAATCGCCCCACCGACCAAGAATGGGTCGAGTCGCTGGAGCCGGGCTGGCAGCAGCACCGCATCGAGAACTTCGGCAACATCGTGGCCGGCAGCATGCAGGAGGAGGACCTGGTCAGCGACGGCTGGACCGACATCCTCCGCAACCTCACCGCACTGGGCGAGGGCGCCCGACTGGGCACCCCCGAGGAGATTGCCGAGGCCATGGAGATGGCTGACTTCCAGAAAATGGAACAGATCCGCAGCCGGGTCGACGAGTTGATCGCCGATCCGAACGTCGCCGATGCGCTGAAGCCCTATTACCGGCAGTTCTGCAAGCGGCCCTGTTTCCACGACGACTATCTGCCCACCTTCAACCGCGACAACGTCACCCTTGTCGACACCGACGGCCAGGGCGTGGAGCGCATCACCACTCGTGGCGTGGTGGCCGGCGGCCAGGAGTACGAGCTGGACTGCTTGATATTCGCCACCGGGTTCGAGGTGGGTACCGACTATTCCCACCGGGCCAACTGCGAGATCTACGGCCGGGGCGGCGTGACGCTGAGCGAGCGGTGGAAGGACGGCATGTCTACCTTCCACGGAGTGGTCAGCCGGGGGTACCCCAACCTGTTGCACATGGGTGGCATCCAGTCGGGGGTCTCGCCCAACTTCACCGAGCTCTACAACGAGCAGAGCCAGCACGTGGCCTACATCGTCGAGCAGGGGCTGTCGTCGGGGGCGACCGTGATCGAGCCCACCGAGGAGGCCGAAACCGAGTGGGTGCGCATTATCTTCGAGTCTGCCTACCGGCGGGCTGGCTTCCTCGAGTCGTGTACGCCCGGCTATTACAACAACGAGGGCAAGCCCGATGATGGCCCCGGCTGGTTCGGCGGCACCTACGGCGGCGGCGCCCAGGAGTTCTTCAAGCTTCTCAAGGCGTGGCGCGACGAGGGGTCCCTGGAAGGCCTCGAGCTGAGCTGAGCCGATGGCAGTCAAGTTCGCCTATCGCAGCGGCGAGACCTGGGCCGAGCCCTGGGACGACTACCGGGCGCTGCGCGATGAGGATCCGGTACACGAGGTGGGCGACGGCGAGTTCTGGGTTCTGTCCCGATTCGACGACGTCTTCGCCGCGGCCCGCGACACCGACACCTACTCGTCGGCCAACGGCCTGACCACCGCGCCCGACGACATGGCCAGCTTCGGTGACGAGGCCCGGCCCATCGTGATGATGGACCCGCCCGAGCACACTGCCATGCGCCGGTTGGTTAGTCGGCCCATGACCCCTCGCCAGGTGGCGCCGGTGGAAGACCAGGTTCGGGCCTTCGTGGCCGACAAGCTCGACGCAGTGGCCGATGCCGGGGACGTCGACATCGTCCAAGCGCTGTTCAAGCCGCTGCCCAGCTATCTGGTGGCGCATTATCTGGGGGTCCCGCCCGAAGACCGGGTGCTGTTCGACCGCTGGACCGAGCGCATCGTGCAGGCTACGGCCGAGTCAACCGCCGCCTATGGCCAGAACCAGAGCGCGTTTCTGGAGCTGTTCGAGTACGCCACCGGATTGATCGAGCGCCGCAAGGCCGAACCCGGCGATGACTTGGTGACCGGCCTGGTTGAACAGGGCGAGGATGTGGCGTCGGCCATGTGGATCGTGGGATTCATCTTCACCATGATCACCGGCGGCAACGACACCGTCACCGGCATGCTCAGCAGCTCGGCGGTGCTGCTTGACCGCCACCGGGACCAGCGCCAGCTATTGATCGACGACCCGTCGGCGATTCCCAACGCGGTGGAGGAGCTGCTGCGAATGACGTCGCCGGTGCAGAACCTGGCCCGCACGCTGACCCGCGACGTGACCCTGCACGGGGTCACCATTCCCGAGGGTAAGAAGGCACTGCTGCTTTTCGCCTCGGCCAACCGGGACGAGCGGGAGTTCGGGCCCACCGCCGGGGAGCTCGACGTGCAGCGGAAGATCGACAAGATCGTGGCCCTCGGCTACGGCGCGCATCACTGCCTCGGTGCGTCGGTGGCCCGGCTCCAATGCCGAGTCGCCCTCGAAGAGCTCTTAGGTCGCTTCCCGGATTACTCAGTCGATGAGGACACCGCCCGCTTCGCCTCCGGCTGGTCGACCCGCCGCTACGAGTACCTGCCGCTCTCCGCTAACTGAGCTCGTCGAGGCGCTCGAGGAACTGAGTGGGGGCACCCACGTATTGGGCGATCTCAGCGGTTGTCAGCAATTCGCTCCACTGCCCGTCGTGCTGGCGAACAATGGAAGGCAACCCAGTAGCAGCAGCCAGCTGTTCCGCGGTGGCCTCGTCTCGGTGGACCAGATCCAGCTCAACGTCGGAGACCTCGCAGGCCTGCTTCCAGTTCCGTGACCCCATCGGATTCCACCCATGGGTGATATCGCACAAAGCGCACTTTCCTCGGCCCAGAAGCTTCCCGATGGCGTATCGCACCTCGCCGCTGAGGCCTCCGTCGGCGTCGTAAATCCCTACGAGAGACACGCTGAAGCGTATCGGCCAATATCCCGTTTACTGGGGCTGGCAGGCCCACTGCGACCAAGGATCGAGGCCGGTGGCGTCTTCGAAGTGCCGGACGAACTTGGCCGCTTGGAGATTGGTCGCCGGATCGGTCAGGTCAACCGGCTCACCGTTGTGGGAGAGGATCGACCATTCCGGGCGACTCCAGCCGGTGAGCCAGCCCTCGTTGATCTGCATGAGGCCCACTGATTCCACTCCCCACTCCTCCATGTAGCGGGTGCTGGGGTTGCCGTGAGACTCGCAGGCCATAACCGAGAGCACGTCGTCTACCTCGTCGGCCGGGAATATCTCTTCCACCAATGGACGCCACTGCTCGACGTCGAAGTGGTCGTAGCTCTCGATCCGGCTTCCGGCGGCAACCAGAACGAAAGCGGACAGGGCGAGGAAGGCAAACAGGCGTAGTGGGCGCATTTTGGGGCTCTTGGGTGTCCAGATTGATTGGGGAGATTGAAATGACGGTCAATCTCGATTAATCCGCTGCCCGTATGCCCGCCTCAGCGGCACTGCCGCCGGGCCCCTTCACGGAGCGGCTGAGCAAGATAGCGGCGATCACCAAGGCAATGCCAAGCAATTCCCGAACACTGGGCACCTGGATGAGCACGGCTAAGCCCACCAGCACCGCGGTGGCGGGGAGCAGTGCCTGCAAGAGGGCGAAGCGGTGCTGGGTGATGCGCTTCATCACCAGTTGATCGATCCAGTAGGGAATGACGTTGGACAGCAGGCCAGTGACCAGGGCTAATAGCAACACCACCGGTGAATCGAGGGCAGGCCCCAACTCAGGGGCGCCAAATCCGCTGATGGCTGCCGCACCGGCCAGCATCCCGATGCCCAGCCCGTCGACCGCCGCTGGACCGCGGGCCACTCGGTGGCCAAGCACGATGTAGCCGGCCCAGAACAACCCGGCAAGCAGGGCGAATCCCACCCCCCGCATGGTGCCCTCGGCTTCCACGCCGGCCAGCACTACCACGCCGCCCGCGGCCAACAGCAGCGCAGCCCCGGAGCGCAAGGTGCGGGTGAAGGCCGCGGCCACCAGAATCGGGCCGGTGAACTCGATGGCCACCGCGTTTCCCAGAGGCAGGTCGTCGATGGAGAGGTAGATCGACAGGTTCATGGCGGCCAGCGCCATCCCGAAGGCCGAGGCCCATGCCAGGTCGCGGGCCTTCCAGCGGCGCTGCCAAGAGCGCCGCAGCAGGATGATCATCAGCGCCGCGCTCAGCACCCGTATCAATGCCACGCCTGCCGGGGCCATCTCGTCGAACAGGTGAACGGCTACTGCCGCACCCAGATACTGAGACACCGCCCCCACCACGAACAGCGGTTCGGGGGCGACTGACTCCGAACGGGGCAAGCGAACCACCACTGTGTTCTATCCCCTCCGCCCCCGAGGCGCGGGCCAAGTCGGCCTTATCCGCGTTTCGTGCGCAGGATTCATAGAGTGCAGGAATGGACAGCGGGGATATGCGGCGGCGCGTGGGAGAGGCTCGCTCTGGAGTGCTCAGCACCGTTACCGCCGACGGCCGCCCTCACTCTGTGCCGTGCTGCTTCTTCCTCAAGGGCGACGTGGTCTATTCGGCAGTGGACGCCAAGCCCAAGTCCACTCTGGCGCTGCGGCGCTTGGACAACCTGGCCGCCAACCCGGCGGCTTGCTTGTTGGTCGACTGCTACGACGACGACTGGTCGAAGCTGTGGTGGATCCGGGTGGACGGCACCGCCCGGGTGCTGGTCGATGGCGACGAGCACAACCACGCCCTCGACCTGCTGGCTGCCAAGTACGACCAGTACCGAGAGACCCGCCCGACCGGTCCGGTTATCGCCATGGACATAACCAACTGGCGCGCCTGGTCCTATTGAGGTGCTTCTGCCGCGGCGTTGCGGCCGGCGACACGGCCGAAAGCCAGGGCGTCGCCGATGTGAAATCCACCGTCTTTGCATCGGCTGTAGGTGGAGCTAACAGTGCCGGCGGCGTAGAGGCGGCCGATGGTCTCGCCAAAGGGGTCGAGCACCTGGGCCTTCTCGTTGCGGCGGGGGCCGCCATTGGTCCAGCCCAACAAGGGAGCGGACGTGAACCCGTAGTAGGGGGGCGTGGCCAACGGGGCGAGGGTGGCCGCGGGGCGTCCCAGCGGGTCGTGCCCGGAGGCGCAGGCGTCGTTCCACGAGCCCACCGCAGCCTCCAATCCGTCGGGGTCGATCCCCAAGATCTCAGCGAGCTCGGCGGGAGTGTCGGCCTGTTGGATCCACCCCTTTTCGATCTCGGCAGAGTTATCGGCGCTCCACTCGTAGCCCTCCATGAGCAGATTCCACCCCACCGGCAAGATCTCTCTAGGCGGCGAGATGGGCCCGGCCTGCCGGGTGGCCTCGTCAAAGATCACATGCACAGGTCGCCGCTGGAACAGCTCGTAGTCGCCGTCGATGAGGCCGTGACCGTGGCCTTGGGGCGGGATCTCATTGTGGGACCGTCGGCCGTCGTTGCCCACGCATATGAATCCCATGGAGTAGATGAACATCACGTACATCCCGGCCTCGAACCCGTCGGCGGCAAAACCGAGGGCGGCCATCATGTTGTCCATGTGCCACAGATCGGCACCGACTTTCTGAGCCATTTTGATGCCATCGCCGGTGCCCGCCGGCGAGCCCCACACGGGAGAACCGGGCAGCTGCAAGTAGTCCCGCACCATCTCCGGGTTGTTCTCGAAACCGCCAGTGGCCAGCACCACGCCCCGACGGGCCCCCACTCGCAGCGGCTGGCCACCCGAGGATGCCACCACGCCGATCACCGAGCCGTCGTCGTCGGTCACCAGCTCCTTGGCCGGGGTGTCCAGCGCCACCTCGACCCCCCGGTCGCGCACCACTGCCGACAGGGCCTTCCACAATAGCTGCTGGCCCATTTCTCCGTTGACCCCCAGGTAGCCGCCGTAGAACTCGGCGCCGGGCAGTTCGGGGTATTCGGGCTTGTAGTCGGCATGGACACCGGGGGTCACTCCCAGGCTCTCCAGCCACTCGGTGTTCTTGTAGGTCTCGTCAGCCCATACCTCAATGATCTCCTCGGGCAGGGTGTAGGGGCCGCACAGCGACCGCAGGTATGTGGCCATCCCGTCGCGATCGAGGCTGTTGTACCAAATGCCACCCGAGATGCGGGTGTTGCCACCCTCGCGGCCCTCGGGCATCTTCTCCAGCAAGATCACCGACGCCCCCGCATCGGCTGCGGCAATAGCCGCGGCGCAACCTGCCGCCCCCATCCCCAGCACCACTACGTCAGCTTCCCGGTCCCATCCATCACTCATGGCGGACATTGTTACTTATTTCCCCACAACAAGAGGAGGTGCAAGAGGGTCGAGTGCCTATTGAGAGGGCGGTGGGTGGCTCCGAGGCCAGGACTCGGCGGCACCGTCCGCCGAGCCGCCTCGGAGACAGGACCCGCCGCCCGGACGTGGTCAGGCGGGCGCCTCGACCCGGTACAGCTTCTCGGCGTTGCCCCAGAGGAGCTGGTGTTGGGCTTCGGGGGACAGGTGGCCGATGCTGGCGGCGATCTTCTCCTCCACGTTGTCGTAGAGGCAGGTGGGGTGGGGGAAGTCGGTCTCGAACAGCACGTTGTCCAGCGGGATTCGGTCGCCCAGCATGTCCTGGGGCGCCGATTCCTCGAACCAGAAGGTGGTGTACACCTGGCCGGTGAAGTACTCGCTGGGCAGCCTGTCAAACTCCGGCCGGTCATTCATACCGCCGCCTTCGACGAACTGGTTGTCGACCGCCTCGAGCATGAAGGGCAGCCACCCGATGCCCGACTCCACCGACACCACCCTCAGCTTGGGGAAGCGGGGGAGCACACCTGACAGCAGCAGGTCGCACACCTGGATGCCGTTCTTGGTGAACAGATCCACCGATTGCAGCGCGTAAGCCTCGGCGAAACCCCGCCGCTCTACCCGGGTGCGGTCCCAGTTGAACTCGCCGCTGCCGATGTGGAACGACACCACCATGTCGCAGTCGCACACCGCTGACCAGAACGGATCCCAGTGGGGTTCGCCCAGATAGGGAAGGCCGAACACCTGGGGTTCACCGGTGAAGTTCACCGACCGGTAGCCCTTCGCCGCGCACCGTTGCACTTCGGCCACTGCACTGTCCACGTCCCAGAACGGGGTGGCCATCGACGGGATGAGCCGCCGGGAATCAGCGCTGCACCACTCGGACAGGAAGTCGTTGTAGGCCCGGACGCACTCGTATTTCAGCTCGGCGTCCTCGATGGACAAGAACTTCTGGGCGCCGAACCCACCCACGTTGGGATACAGCACCTCGGCCCACACCCCCCGCTGGTCCATGAGCTCCAGGCGGGCTTGGGCGTCGTAGGCTGCCGGATGCACCTCGTCGTAGCCAGCCGGGGAGTCGGGCATCGGCTTGGACCACCCTGCCGGGGCCGTCGGGCCCACCGCACCGATGCGCTCGTCGCCCAGCAGCCACACCTCTCGACCTTCGGCTACCTCCACCCGGGGAACAAGGTCGCGGTGGCGGGCCGACACCCGGCTAGTCCAGGTGTCGGCCGGCTCGGTGATGTGGGTGTCGACATCGATGATCGAATAGGCCATACACAAGTCTCGCGCCGTTCATGCCGTTAATGCATTGGCGGCGGACTTCGGATCGGTCAAGGATTAAGGGCATGAGCAACGCTGGCAGCCCGGGGGGCGATGAGCCCGGCGAGCGCAGCGACTTCATCCGCAGCCTGATCCGCCAGGACATCGCCGATGGCGTCTATGGCGGCCGGGTGCAGACTCGATTCCCGCCCGAGCCCAACGGCTATCTCCACATCGGCCACGCCAAGTCGATTTGCTTGAACTTCGACTTGGCCGCCGAATTCGGCGGCACCTGCAACCTCCGGTTCGACGACACCAACCCCGAGAGGGAGCGGGCCGACTTCGCGGCCGCCATCGAGGAGGACATCGCCTGGTTGGGCTACGAGTCCGACCGGGGCACCCTGTACGCCTCCGACTACTTCGACCAGCTCTACCAGTGGGCCGAGGACCTGATAGTGGCCGGATTGGCCTATGTGGACGACCAAGACGCTGAGGCCATCTCCGAGAACCGAGGCAGCTTCACCGAGGCAGGCACTGACAGCCCGTGGCGCAACCGCACGCCTGACGAGAACCTCGACCTGTTCCGGCGAATGGCCGCCGGCGAGTTCTCCGATGGCGAGCGGGTGCTGCGGGCCCGCATCGACATGACCCACGAGAACATGCTGATGCGCGATCCGGTGCTGTACCGCATTCGCCATCACACCCACCACCGCACCGGCGACCGGTGGTGCATCTATCCCACCTACGACTGGGCCCACGGCCAGAGCGACGCGGTGGAAGGGGTGACCAACTCCATTTGCACTCTGGAGTTCGACGCCCACCGCCCGCTGTATGACTGGTTTCTGGACCATCTCGACCTTCCCGGCGACCGCCCCCGTCAAACCGAATTCGCCCGCCTGAACATCACCCACGCGGTGTTGTCCAAACGCCGCCTGTTGCAGTTGGTGGGAGATGGCCATGTTGACGGCTGGGACGACCCCCGCATGCCCACCTTGCGGGGCCTTCGCCGCCGCGGTTTTCCGCCGAAGGCCATACGGGAGTTCTGCCGACACATCGGGGTGGCCCGGGTGGACGGCACCGTGGAGGTGGAGCTGTTGGAGTCGTTCGTCCGCCGCGAGCTGAACGAGACGGCGCTGCGTCGGATGGCGGTGCTCGACCCGCTGCGCCTGGTGATTGAGAACTATCCCGAAGGCCAAGTGGAGATGCGAGAGGCGGGCAACAACCCCGAAGATCCTTCGGCTGGCGCCCGGCAGGTGCCGTTCTCCAGGGAACTCTACATCGAACGGGACGATTTCATGCTCGACCCGCCCCCCAAGTTCTTCCGGCTGGCGCCGGGGCGGGAAGTGCGGCTGCGGTCGGGCTACTTCGTGACCTGCACCGGGGTGGACACCGACGCCGACGGCAACGTCACCGAGGTCCGCTGCACCTACGACCCCGAAACCGGCTCTGGTCAGGCTCCCGACGGCCGCAAGGTCAAAGCCACCCTCCACTGGGTGTCGGCCGCCCATGCTATAGACGGCCGGGCCGTGCTCTATGAGCGCCTGTTCACCGACTCCCATCCCGGCGCCGACGGCGCCGATCCCATGGACTCGCTCGACCCCGACTCCGCCCAGCTCATCGAGGGCGCTCGCTTCGAACCGGCCATGGCCGACATCGCCCCCGGCCAAGTGGTCCAATTCGAGCGCCTCGGCTATTTCGCCCGCGACCCCGAAACCCCCGACCTGTTCCACCGCACCGTCGGTCTCCGAGACGAGTGGGCCCGCATCCAAAAACGCCAAGGCGCAAAGAAGGCCCCTTGAACTGAAGCCTCAGGGCAGCAGCACCGCCCGGTTTCCATTGCCCCAGCATTCGATGGTTTGGTCGTCGCGTAGACCGCAGCTGTAGTTGTGGCCAGCGGTGATGGCGGTGAACATGCTGGAGGGTGCGTCGGTTTGTCCGCTGTGATTTTCACCCCAGCAGGTGACGGTTTGGTCTGACTTCAAGCCGCACGAATGATATGCCCCGGCGGTCACGGCTAGGAATTGGCCAGTGACGCTACCTGCCTGTCCATAAGCGTTAGCACCCCAGCATTCGATGGTTTGGTCGTCGCGTAGACCGCAGCTGTGGTTGTGGCCAGCGGTGATGGCGGTGAACAAGCTGGAGGGCGCGTCGGTTTGTCCGCTGTGATTTTCACCCCAGCAGGTGACGGTTTGGTCTGATTTCAAACCGCACGCATGAAAGACCCCAGAGGCCACCGCCAGGAATTGGCTCGGGGGTGGCTCCGCTTGTCCGAAGAAGGAGATGCCCCAGCATTCGATGGTTTGCTCGATGCGCAAGCCGCACGCATGAGAAGAACCGGTCGAGACCGAAGTGAACTCACCTTGCGGCACAAGATCCAGGCGGTTGTCCAATTCACCCCAGCATTCGATGGTTTGATCGACCTTCACCCCACAGGTATTCCACGCGCCTGCATCTACGGCGATGAACTGGCCTGACGGCACGCTTGCCTGGCCATCGGTGTTGTCTCCCCAGCATACGGCGGTCTGGTTGGCACCGATTCCGCATGTATGAGAATCGAACGCGGAGATGGCGGTGAACTGGCCTGCGGGAGGGTCCGCCTGTCCCCCGAAGTTGTTTCCCCAGCACACTGCGGTTTGGTTGGCTCGGATTCCGCACGAGTGGTTAGCGCCGCTGTCAATGGCAACAAACCGTCCTAGAGGTGCATTCAATTGACTGAAACTGTTTGCACCCCAGCAGGCAACGGTTGCATCCAATCGCAACCCGCAAGTGTGATTTTCTCCAACCGCAACAGCGGTGAATTGGCCAGACGGTGCTTCTAGCACCCCGAAGATGTCGACGCCCCAGCATTCGATGGTTTGATCGGCTCGCAGTCCACACGAGTGCAAGCCTCCGCTAGAAATGGCGGTGAACTGACCCGAAGGGGCACTCGTTCTCCCCTCTAATGAGTTGCCCCAGCAAGTGACGGTCTGATTCGGGCGCAGGCCGCAGGCGTAGTAGTGGCCAGTGGTGATCGCGGTGAACTGGCCGGAAGGTGCATCTAATGACCCCGCTAGGCTTTGTCCCCAGCAGATAGCGGTTTGGTCGAGTCGCAACCCACAGGTGTGAAAGCCTCCGGCATCGATGGCAGATAACTGACCAGAAGGGGCGGACAGCGCCCAGTCAACTTCGGAACCCCAACAGACGGCGATATTGTTGGTGCGCAGACCGCATGTATGCCATCCGCCAGCGGAGATTTCGGTGAATTGTCCTGATGGCGCCTCCGCCTGCTGGTAGCCGTTGTGACCCCAGCAGATAGCGGATCGGTCAATTCGCAACCCGCACGAGTGTTCGTAGCCGGCGGTCATGACCGTGAATCGGTCTTTGGTCGAAGAATCTGTTTCCGGGGTTAGCGTCGGAATTGCGTGTGGGGTTGGTTCAGGTGTTGAGGCGGGTTCTGTGCCCGGAATGCGGGCTGGGGCCGGGTCTGGGGTCGGCAACGTCAAGGGTTCTGCATCGGTGGATAGCGCTTCAGCAGCCTGTTCTGAGGCTTGCTCTTGTGCTTCTAGTGGCGCTGGAGGCGTGGTAACGCCGCTGTCGGTTTCGGAAGGCCCTTCTTCTTGGGAGCTGCCGCCGTTCTCCGGCCGGGGGTTTGCGTCAAAGGTCTCATCGGTATCCAGGAACCGGGTTTCAAGCGGGGCTTCGCTGTTGTTGGCGATGGCCTGGACGCTGATGATGATGGCGGCGATCAGGGCGAGCACAGCGATGCTGGCGCCCAGCCGCTGGTTCCGCTGTCGCCGTCGGGCCCGGGCTCGAATGTCGCGGAGCGCGGGCTGGTCGAGGCGGATGCCTCCGGCTCTTCGGTCGAAGTGTTTTCTCAGTTCCTCGCTAATTCCCATAGGGGTCCTCCAGGAGATCCTCTAGGCGGTGCAGGGCGCGGCTGAGCCGGCTCTTGACCGTTCCCGGGGCGATGTTCAGGGCATCTGCGATCTGTCGCTCGGACCAGTCGAGGTAGTAGCGGAGCACCACAACCGATCGCTGCCCGACCGAGAGCTGCTCCAATGCGTGGTCCATTTGGTTGACCACCCCCAGGGCAATGTCTTCGGTTGGGCGGGACTGGGGCAAGGGCCGGCGAAGAATCTTGCGGAGGCGGGAGCGGGCCCAGTTGAGGCCCACCCGGTACACCCATCCGGCGGGATTCTGGTACTTGCCCACCGAGTTCCAGCGTTGGTAGGCCCGGGTCATCGCCTCGGCGGCGGCGTCCTGGGCCAATTCCACGTTGTTGAGCGTCAGGGTTAGAGCCCGACAAACGCCAGCGTGATTCCGCCGATAGAAGACCTCGAAATCGGGGACCGCCTCGAGCCGGATATCAGGGATCTGAATCTCATCACCCTTGGTATTTTCGTCTGGTCGTTCAGCCGACACGCATCCGTCCACTGCAACTTAAACGCACAAAGCCCAGGGTAGGTTCCATTGCGCCGGGGTATTTCCGGGTGTCTATTCGATGGCAGGCCAGCGTTCGGCGGTGGTGTTGGTAGCGGGCCAGGCGTCAGCGTTGAGGGCGGCGTCGCTGCCGCCGTCCATAAACACCACTGAGCCGCAGAAGAGGCTGGCATCGGGCGACAGCAGGAAGGCCAAGAGGTTGGCCACCTCGGCAGCGCGCCCGGGTCGTCCGATGGGGATGGGGTACACGTCGCCCAGGTTCATGATCATTTCAAGATTGTCGGCCACCAGTGGGGTGTCGATGAGGCCGGGAGCCACTGCATTGAGCCGGATGCCCGAGCCGATCCAGTCGTCACCGATGGCGGTGCGGCGGATCCAGCGGGCCAGGGCCAGCTTGCTGGTTGCATAGGCCGTGCCAGGGTCGGAGCCGGCTAGCTCTCGGGCTTGAGCCTCGTCGTCGTCCAGGCAGGCTTCAACCAGCCCGTCGGGCAGGGAGACCAGCGTGGTGCTGGAGTTGGAGCTGATGGCCACCGCCGAGGCGTCGGTGCCCTGGGCTAGCAAGGGGCGCAGCCCCTCTACGGTGGCCACGGCCCCGAAGTAATTGATGGACACAACCTGCTCGGGATCAGGTCCTGTGATCCCCGCTCCAGCCACCAGTCCGTCGATCCGCCCGCCGCTAGCTGCGGCCACCGCGCCAACCATTTCGGTACGCCCCTCGGGAGTGGAAAGGTCGGCAATGACCTCGGCGTCGCGTATGTCCACCCCGATCACCTCGTGGCCGTCTCGGGCGAGCCGCTCCCTGGTGGCTTGGCCAATGCCGCCTGCGGATCCAGTGATGACAATCGTTCCCATGGGTAAATCCTTATCTCATCCGGGGTCCAGGGGTGCCCATTGGGGCTCGCGTTTTTCGGCGAAGGCGGCCGGTCCTTCGATCTGGTCGGGGTGGCCCCATATGCCGGTCATGTGGAATGCGCCAGTCTTGCTGGCTTCGGTGAGGCCGTGTTCCATGGCGTCCCACAGGGCCTTCTTGGTGGCGGCCATGGCTGAAGGGGAGTTGCGGGCGATGGCCTCGGCGATCTCGCCGGCTCGCTCCCGCAGGCGCTCGGGCGGATCGACGATCTCGCTGATCATGCCCAGCTCGTAGGCCCGTTGGGCGCCCATTCGCTCGTGGGCCCCCATCAACGCCATGCGCATGACGGTTTCAGCGGGCATCTTCTTCAGCAGCGCGATGGCCTCCAGAGCCACGACCTGCCCTACCGACACATGGGGGTCGAAGAACTGGACATCGGAGGCGGCGATCACGATGTCGGCGTCGGCCACCCAGTGGAACCCGCCCCCGCAGCAAATCCCGTTGACCGCGGTGATCACCGGCTTGCGCACTTTCTGGTGCCAAGAGGTGAAGTGCAGATCGAAGTTCTCAACCGACTCCCGGTAGCGCTCCATGCCCTGCCCATCGGTGGCCAACTCCACCACATCCACCCCGGTTTGGAAGGCCCGACCCTCGCCGGTGTGGACGATCACCCGCACTTCGGGGTCTCGGTCCAGCTCCAGCCAGGCGTCGGCGAACTCCTCTCGCATCTTGGAGTTCATGGCGTTGAGCTGGTCGGGGCGGTTGTTGATCAGCCATCCCACCCGGCCCTTTCGCTCCACGATCAGCGTCTCGTAGCCCATCTCGCCAGTCTGTCGCAGCGGTCACAGAAATGCCCGGTCATTGGGGAGGGTCATCATCTGTGATTTTGGATTTCTCCCCGTACATTGAGGGGTATGAAACGGCTGATATCCCGCTTGTGGGGCTGGTTGAAGGCACTGTCGATCCGGACCAAGGTGCTCATCGCCGTGGTGTTGGCTGCCCTGCTGGGCGTGTTGATCTGGTTGGTGTTCTTCTGGTTCGCCTTCCAGACCTATTTCATCGACGACAAGGTAGAAGAGGCTGGCCCGGTGTTCGACAGCGGCGCGGTGGCTGAAACCCCGGCTGTCGAACCAGGTGCCCCAGCCCCTACGGCTGCCGACCCCGGCACTCCGGCTGCGGAGACGACAGCCCCGGCTCCCGAGACCGATTCCGCCGCGCCGACACCAACCTCAGGCTCCATGCCGGGCGACGAGTTGTCGGAGGAGCTCATCGCCGAGATGGACGAGGCTATGGAAGAGCTGGGCATGCCCGAGGAGATGCCGGTCGAGGAGACCATGCCGGATATGCCCCAGGTGAGGGTGGAGGCATTGGGTGAGTTCATCAGCCGAAGTCACCCGACGCGGGGGCAAGTGGAGGTGTTGGGCGACGGCACCGGCCAGCGGTTCCTGCGGTTTGAGGACTTCAGGACCGACAATGGCCCCGACCTAAACGTTTATCTGAGCGCGGCTCCCCCCGACGCCCCCGTCGACCAGTTCACCGACTTGTATGTCGACCTCGGCGATCTAAAGGGCAACGTCGGGTCGCAGAACTACGAGGTCCCCCGCGATCTCGACCTCGACCTCTACTCCACCGTGGTGATCTGGTGCGTGAGATTCTCGGTGGTGTTCGGTGCCGCCGAGCTTGTCCCTAACTGATTCTGGCTAGCCTGGGCCGGGCATGAAGCCCTATCCAACGCCACCCGAAGGCCTGCAAGTGGTCGTGGCGCCGCCGATCTTGACCCTCACCCTCGACCGTCCCCAGCGTCGCAATGCCCTGACTGACGACATCGTTCTGGCTCTGATCGACACCTTGGAAGCGGCCAGCGCCGATGAGGAGATCAGGGCGGTTCTGCTCAACGCTACCGGCGACAATTTTTGCAGTGGTTTCGACTTGGCCGGTCGCGCTGGCGACGGAATCCGGCCCCGGCCAGGCAGCATCTCCCGGCGCATGCCCTATCTGGTGAACCGGCTCATCCCGGTGATGCTGGAGGTGCAGGTACCCATTGTGTGCGCGGCACGGGGATGGGCGGTGGGCCTGGGTCTCAGCCTGGTGCTGGCCTCGGACTTCGCGGTGGCGGCTGACGACGCCCGACTGCGGGCGCCATTCACGGCCATGGGCATCACCCCCGACAGCGGAACCTCCTGGCTGCTGCCCCGGCTAGCCGGTGTGGCCCGAGCCAAGGGAATGCTGATGCTGGGCGAGGAAGTTTCCGGAGCAGAAGCGGCCGATTGGGGACTCATCTACCGGGCTGTGCCCCCCGACCGCGTCGATGCCGAGGTGGCTGCATTGACCGTTCGGCTGGCCTCATCGGCCACTGTGGCCGTCGGGCTAACCAAGACCCTCGTCCAGCGGGGCAGAGAACGCAGCCTGGAGGCCCACTTGAGCGAAGAGGCGTTTGCCATGGAGCTGTCGTCCCGCTCGGCCGACTTCCGAGAGTGGGCCTCGTCCCGCCAAGAAGACCGCCCCCCCGAATTCACCGGCCACTAAGAAGTTCTCAGTCCAGCTCCAACCACACCGCCCGGTAGTCTGCGGGCATGTTGGTATTGGATCCGACGGCGGCTCCGCCGGCAGTAGACCCAGATCGGGGCCCCGATGCCGGTCCGCTGACCGGCAAGCGAGTGGGCATCCGCTACGACCTCACTTGGCGCTCCTTCTTGTGGACCACCGACGAGTGGACCCGCAAACTAGAGGCGGCGGGGGCCGAGGTGGTGCCGTGGTGCTCTGAGTCCCGCCAAGACGTCAAGCTCGAGGACGCGGTGCTGGAGGAGCTGGAGAGCTTCGCCACCGACGTGGACATCGCCATCGTCGGCTTGGGCAATTGAGGCAGCTGCACGTCCTGGACCGTCCACGACGCAGTTGCGGTGGCGGCCCAGGACAAGACGGCGGTCGCCGTCGTAACCGAAGAGTTCGTGCCGCTAGCCGAGATCATGGCCCGCAATATGGAGCGGCCCGGCCTGCGGCTGTGTGTGCTGCCCTATCCGTTGGACACTCGTCCCGAACCCGAGGTACGCCAGATCGCACTCGACTTCTGGGAGCAGCTGTTGGAATCGCTGGGAGTGCCGCACTAGATGACCACTGACGGCGGCGCCACTCCTGAGGGACAGGTCGAAGCCCCCGATGACCCGGTGGAATTCATGCGCTGGGCGACGGCACAGGGCTGGGGTGACGGTCTGCCGTTGATCCCGCCCACGCAAGAGCGGGTAGCCCAGTTCACTGCCGCCGCGGGCCGCCCGGCCGATTCGGTGTTGTTGGAGGTGCCGCCGGCCAACGCCTGGTGCACGGTGGAGAAACTGGCCGTCAACGCCTGCATGGCGGGAGCCTCTCCCGAGGCCATGCCGCTGATGATGGCCGCGCTGGAGGCCATGGCCGAGCGTCCGTTCGACCTGTTCGCCCTCAACACCACCACCAGTTCGGTGGTGCCCTGCCTGTTCGTGAACGGCCCGGCCCGCGATCGGCTGGACCTGCCCTATCAAGCTGGCTGCTTCGGCGGCGCGGCGGGGGCGGGACCGGCCGTCGGCCGGGCCATTCGGCTGGTGATGCGCAACGTGGGAGGTCAAGTGGCCGGGGAGACGTCCAAGTGTGTGTTGGGTCAACCCGCTCGGGTGGTGGGCTTGGTGATGGGGGAATGGGAGGAGCGATCGCCGTGGCCGCCGCTGGCCGAGCGCCGAGGGGTGAGCGGCGACGCGGTCACCGTCTACGGGACCATCGGCACCATGGACATTGCCGACATCGCGGCCGACGACGGCCGCTCGCTGGCCTGGGTCATCGGCCAGTCGCTGGCCTATGTGGGCACCAACGCCTACATCTCCCACTGGGGGGCTGAGGTCATGGTGGTGGTGCCCCCGCCCTGGGCTGACATGCTGGCCGCCGCCTATCCGACCATCGAAGACGTGCAAGAGGCTCTGTGGCGAAATGCCTGCCACCCGGTGGGCGACTTCCCCGATACCCACAAGCAGTGGCTGGCCGAGCGCGACCGGATCGGCCCCGACGGCACCGCCCACATCGTGGAGCAGCCCTCCGACGTCATTGTGATGTGCGCTGGCGGCCTGGGCAACCTCCACGCCGGCGGCCTCCACAACTTCGGCCCCACCCGGGCCATCACCCGCCCGTTCTGATGCCTGAACCGGGGGTCACCGTGGTCGTAGTGGCTGGCGGCGACCCGCCGACCCCTGAAGAGATCGCCCGTCTCCCTGCCGACCTAGTGGTTGTGGCCGCCGACGCGGGACTTGACCACGCCCTGAGTGCCGAGCTGACGGTGGCCGTAGCGGTCGGCGACATGGACTCGGTGTCGCCCGAGGCGCTGGTCGCCGCCGAGCAGGCCGGTGCCCGCATCGAGCGCTACTCCGCCGACAAGGACCAGACCGATCTGGAGTTGGCCCTCGAACTGGCCGCCCGTTTGGCCGACCAGGTGATTGTGATTGGTGCCGGAGGAGGTCGTCTAGACCACCTCATCGGCAACTTGGCCGTGCTGGCCTCGCCCCAGTGGTCTGGGGTCAATATTGAGGCTTGGCTCGACAACGCCCGAGCGGTCGTAGTCCACGGCCATAGCACGCTCGACGTCGAGCCCGGTGCCACCGTGTCCTTGTTCGCCGTGGGCGGCCCCGCCCGAGTGACCACCACGGGCCTGGCCTGGCCGCTGCACGACGAGATCCTCAACCCCCTCACCAGCCGAGGCGTAAGCAACCAAGCCAATACATCTTCTCCTCAACTTTCCGTGCACGAGGGGGTTGTGCTGGTGGTGATCCCCTACCCGTAGGGGTCGGGGGGTGGCCCGGCTCAGGGCGCCCGCCGCCCGGAGTTCATCGAGGACGGCGGGCTGGGCCGGGACAGGACCCGCCGACCCCGGTTGGAAAACTAGCTAGGCCGCTCTTTCGGAAAAACCCGATTCCCCTCGACTTCGATCCGCTGCCGCCGCAGCCGCAGCGTGGCAATCCGCCACTGCCCATCCTCACCCTTGCGATACGTCTCCTCATACCAGCCGGTGCCCCACATCTGCCCTACGCCGCTCTCCGGCGGCCAGTCGAGGTGGTCTTCCATCGACCACACGGCCGAGGCGGTATCGGGGCCGTCGATGCTGATCTCGCTCATGTGGCCGTGGTGGGTGGTGATGATCGGGGCCAAGATGGGCTCCAAGTACACCCGGAAGGCCTTGTTGCCGGTGATGTCGGAGTCTTCACCGGTGTCGTCGGGGGTGGAGATCACCACGTCGTCGCAGAACACGTCCTCCCACTCGTCCCACCGCTTCTGGTCCATCAATCGGAAGTACCGAGCCTTGAGCTGGCGAATGGCCTCAATCTCAACCAAATCCTCTGGTGTCATGGCTGGCACGCTAGTCGGCCGAAACTCGCACAAGCTGCTTGCCGATATTGCGGCCCTCGAAGAGCCGGGCCAGCGCTTGGGGGACATTCTCGATGCCGTCCACCACGTCCACCCGGTAGCGGATGCGCCCATCGCGTACCCACTGGGCCAGGATGGGGAGTGCCTCGCCGAAGCGGTGGAAGTAGTCGGTGATGATCACGCCCTGCACCTTCAACCGCCGAAACAAGATATTGCGGAACAGCCGGGGCGACCACCAGTCGCCTTCCGCGTTGTAGGTGGAGATCAGTCCACACAGCACGACCCGGGCATGGTTGTTCACCTGGCCCAAGACGGCATCCATCACCTCGCCGCCGACATTCTCGAAGTCCACGTCGATGCCGTTCGGGCACGCCAACCGAAACTGCTCTTCCAGGTTGCCGGCCCGGTGGTCCACGCAGGCATCGAAGCCCAACTCCTCGGTCACAAACCGGCACTTCTCCGGCCCCCCGGCCACCCCCACCACCCGGCAGCCCACGATCTTGCCGATCTGGCCCGCCACCGAGCCGGTGGCTCCGGCCGCCGCCGACACCACCAGGGTCTCGCCTGGGCGGGGTTCGCCGATGTCGAGCAGGCTCCAATAGGCAGTCATCCCGGTGGGGCCGAGGACGCTGGTGAACGCCTCGAGCGGCAACCCCAGTTCCATGGGGATGCGCTCGGCCCGGTCGAGCACCGAGTACTCCTCCCAGATCAGCCCGCCGGTGACCACATCGCCGGGCTGGAACTCGGGATGGCGGGACTCGATCACCGTGCCCCAAGTCCGACCCCGCATGGGCTCACCCACCTCAATGGGGGGCATGTAGGCGTCGATGTCGCTCATCCAGATCCGATGAGTGGGATCCATCGACAAAAACGCATTCCGCACCAGCAGCTGACCCTCGCCCGGCTCGGGCACTGGGAGTTCGGTCAGCTCCAAGTCGTCGGCGGTGATGTCCCCCTGCGGTCGGGCCCGCAATATCCACCGTCGGTTTCGGTCACCTGCCATCCGACTTCCCTTCTCGTCGCTGGCACACCCTACGTAAGATCGATCCATGAGCGAGATGTCACCCGCCGAGGTCAGGGAGCGGATCGACCACCCAGTGGTGGACAGCGACGGCCACTATTGGGAGCACTGGCCCGACTTGGACCGTTATGTGCGAGACGAGGGCATCAGCGAGGGTTTGAACGCGTTGTGGGCCACGGGAACCTTCGACGGGAGTCCTCACTGGGCCGGGGTTGCCCCTGAAGAACGCCCCCGAGTTCGGCCGTTTCGCCAGACATGGTGGGGCGTCCCGTTCGCCAATACCGACGACCTGGCTGCCGCAATGGCCCCATCACTCATGTATCGCCGACTCGACGAGCTGGGCTTGGACCTGGCCGTCTGCTATCCCACGTGGGGTCTGGTGGTTCCCAGCCAGCGCAACGACGAGATCCGCAGGGGGCTGTGCCGGGCCTGGAACCGCTACACCGCCGACGTGTATGACGGCTTCGGCGACCGGCTGGTGCCGGTGGCCACCATTCCCACCGCGACCCCTCAAGAAGCGGTGGCCGAATTGGACCACGCCGTGGTCGAATTGGGCTTCAAGGTGGTGATGCTGGGCGGCTTTGCGGTGCGAGATCTCGACAGCGGAGGCACCTGGATCGACTCGCTGGGCCTCGACAGCGCCTACGACTACGACCCGCTTTGGCAGCGGCTAGTGGAGCTTGGCGTGGTGGCCGGCTTCCACTCCGGGTCGATGGGGTGGAGCGGTCGGCGTTCCATCACCAACTTCTCCTACAACCACATGGGCAACTTCGCAGGGGCCAGCGAGGCCACCCTCAAGTCGCTCCTGTTCGGCGGCGTGCTCCACCGATTTCCCGACCTCCGGCTCAATTTTCTGGAGGGGGGCACAACCTGGGCGGTGCAGTTGGTGCACGACATGATCGGCCACTACCACAAGCGCGGCCCCGAGGGTCTGCCTGCCTACGACCCCGACGCCTTCGAACCCGACCGCTTCGACCAGTTGTTGGCCGAGCATGCCGGGGGGCTCAATCCTGAGCCCGGCTTCGGGGCCCAGTTCGCCGACTTCTTCCGTACTTCTGACGTGGTGAACGACTTCGAGGCGGCCGGCATTACCGGGCCTGATGATGTGATCCGCCAGATCTCGACTACCTGTTGGTTCGGGTGTGAGGCCGACGACCCCCTCACCCGACTGGCCTTCGACCCGGAGCTCCCGGGGGGCGTCCCGTTGAACGCCGTCTTCAGCTCCGACATCGCCCACTGGGACGTGGCCAACATGGTCGACGTAATGCCCGAGGCCTATGAGCAGGTAGAGAACGGCTGGCTCGACGAGGAGCAGTTCCGGGCCTTCATGTGCGACAACGCAGTGCGGCTCTGCACCGGCGCCGACCCCAGCTTCTTCAAGGGCACGATCCTCGAGGACTACCAGCCGGCCTGAGCTCCACCCCGTCGAGGAAGGGCGGCGCCTCGTAGCAAGTGCCGTATTGTGTCGGCGGATCACTGGGAGGATTCATGACCGATCAGCGCCAGCAGGAGCACTATCCAGGGTTTGGGGGCACGGTAGGGAAGATCATGGCCACCTCCGAGTCGTGGTGGCCGCCCCGCCCGACGCCTCCGGCCGGCGCCCCCAACATCGTGGTCGTGCTGGCCGACGATATGGGCTACTCCGACGTGGGTTGCTACGGCTCGGAAATCGCCACGCCGGCCATCGACGAACTGGCCGCTACCGGAGTTCGTTACACCAACTTCCATGTCACCCCGTTGTGCTCGCCCACCCGGGCCGCGTTGTTGACCGGGCTCAATTCCCATCACGTTGGCGTAGGGTTCGTGGCCAACGCCGATCCCGGCTTCCCCGGCTACGCCAGCGAGTTACCTCACAACCAGTCGACGCTGGCCGAGATGCTCAAGGCGAGTGGCTACGCCACCATGGCGGTGGGCAAGTGGCACCTGTGCAAGGAAACCGACCTGTCGATCGCCGGCGACAACCACTCCTGGCCCCTCCAGCGGGGCTTCGACCAGTACTACGGGTTCATGGAGGCCCTCACCAACTTCCACCACCCCCACTTGATGTACGAGGGGAACAGCCCCATCGACATCGCCGAATACCCCGAGGGGTACTACCTCACCGACGATCTCACCGACCGGGCCTGTCGCATGATCCGCGAGGTCAAGGCCACAGATCCCGACAAGCCATTCTTTTTGTACTACGCCCATGGGGCCGTCCACGCCCCGCTACACGCCAAGGCCGATGACATCGCCCGCCACCGAGGCAACTACGACAAGGGCTGGGACCAACTGAGAGAAGAGCGCCTGGCCCGCCAGATCGAGCTGGGGGTAGTACCACCGGGCACCGAACTGCCCCCTCGGAACTTCGAGCCCGACGAGGACGTGGCCGCCTGGGACAGCTACCCCGAGGGCGAGCGCCGGGTCATGGCCCGCTACATGGAGGTGTACGCCGCCATGGTGGAGTCGATCGATGACAGCGTGGCCCGCATTCGGGCCGAGTTGGAGGCCATCGGCCAGCTCGACAACACCATCTTCGTGTTCACCAGCGACAACGGGGCGTCTCGAGAGGGGCGGGCCCAGGGAACCATCTCGTACTTTACCTACAGCAACCCGGGAGCGATGTCGTCGGCGTCGGTGGGCGAAGAGGAGATGGACGCCCTCGACGCCATCGGCGGCCCCACCACCTGGCCCCATTACCCCCGGGGCTGGGCCATGGCCTGTAATACCCCCTTCCGGCTCTACAAGATCACCTCCTATCGGGGTGGCCACTCGGTGCCGTTCGTGCTGTCGTGGCCGGCTCGCACCGCGGCGGTGGGCGGGGAGCTGCGCCACCAGTACGCCCACATCATCGACCTGCTGCCCACCTTGTCGGAGCTGGTGGGGGTGGATGTACCCACCGAGCGCCACGGGCTGGAGTCGGAGAGTCCCGACGGGGTGTCGTTCGCGGCCTCGCTCCAAGATCCCGACGTCGCCTCTGAACGCATCGAGCAGTACTACGAGTGCATCGGCCACCGGGCCTTCTACCGGGATGGCTGGGCGGCGGCTGCCTTTCACGAGTTCATGACCCCGTTCAGCACCGACCGCTGGGAGCTGTTCAACCTGGAGGAGGATCTCAACGAGCGGGTCGACTTGGCTGAGGCCGAGCCCGAGAAGCTGGCCGAGCTGGTGGAGGCCTGGGAACAGGCCGCCTGGCGCAACCGGGTCTTCCCCCTCGACGAGGGCACCGGTCTGTACCGCCTGCTCCGGCCGGCCGAGCACGAGCTGCTTACCCGAGAGCTGCAGATTCTGCCCGGCACGCCCACCGTTGAGCGCTACCGGGCCTCCCGGGTCATTGCCGGGGGCAACTTCACCGTCACCGTCGACCTCGACCACCAACCGGGTGACCAGGGCGTGCTGGTGGCTCACGGCGGTCAGGCATCGGGCTATGTGCTCTACGTCGAAAACGGAGAGCTGCACTTCGAGGTGAACAGCGGCGGCCAGCCCATGGTGTTCGACCCCATGGCGTTGCCGGGGGAGTGCCAACAAATCGTTCTCGATGTCCAAGCCCCGGGCGGCCGCATCTGGAACATCTCGGTGAGCGCCGACGGCCAAACCGGCATCACAGCCACAGAAATCCCCCAGATCTACGGCTTCATCCCGTGGGAGGGCATCGATGTCGGCGTCGACCGCCGGTCCCCGGTGTCGTGGCAGCTCCATCAGCGCCACGGCTCCTTCCCTTACACCGGCACCATTCACCAAGTGACCTACGTCCCCGGCCCCCCCGCCCCCGACACCGAAGAAGTCCGCCTCGCCGAGCTCCGCGAAATCGGAATGGCCCTCGAATAACAAAGAGCGCTGATCCCAAGATAGGTGGGGCGGGGGGTGGCCCGGCTCAGGGCGCCCGTTGCCCGGAGTTCATCGAGGACGGCGGGCTGGGCCGGGACAGGACCCGCCGCCCCGCCGGGGGATGGTTAACCGGATGGTGCCAAGCACTACCGTCGCACACGACCAAGGGGGACAGATGACTGATCAGCGCCAGCAGGAGCACTATCCCGGATTCGGGGGCAAGATCGGCCGCATTATCGCCACCTCCGAGTCATGGTGGCCGCCCAAGCCCATGCCGCCGGCCGATGCTCCCAACGTGGTGATAGTTCTGGCCGACGATCTGGGCTTCTCCGATCTGGGCTGCTACGGCTCGGAGATTCCCACTCCAGCCATCGACGCGATGGCCGCCACCGGTGTCCGCTACACCAACTTCCACGTCACCCCGCTGTGCTCGCCTACCCGGGCGGCGCTGTTGACCGGGCTCAACTCCCATCACGCGGGCATGGGATTCGTGGCCAACGCCAATCCTGGCTTTCCTGGCTATGCCGGCGAGCTGCCCCCCAACCAGTCGACGCTGGCCGAGATGCTGCGGGCCAACGGCTACTCCACAATGGCGGTGGGCAAGTGGCATCTTTGTTTGGAGTCCGACCTGTCTGTGGCTGGGGACACCCACTCGTGGCCGTTGCAGCGGGGTTTCGACCAGTACTACGGGTTCTTGGAGGCCCTGACCGATTTCCATTTCCCCCACCTGCTCTACGAGGGCAACAACCCTGTCCACATCGACCAGTACCCGGAGGGCTACTACCTCACCGACGATCTCACCGATCGGGCCTGCCGCATGATCCGCGACGTCAAGACCACTGATCCCGACAAGCCGTTCTTCTTGTATTACGCCCACGGGGCGGTCCATGCCCCGCTGCACGCCAAAGCCGAGGACACGGCCCGCCATCGGGGCAACTACGACAAAGGCTGGGACCAGCTCCGCGAGGAGCGTCTGGCCCGCCAGAAGGAGTTGGGCATCGTACCGCCCGACGCCCAACTGCCTCCCCGCAATACCGAGCCCAACGAGGACGTGCGGGCATGGGACAGCTACCCCGAACCCGACCGCCGGGTCATGGCCCGCTATATGGAGGTGTACGCCGCCATGGTGGAGTCGATCGACGACAGCGTGGCCCGCATCTCAGCCGAGCTTGAAGCCCTCGGCCAGCTCGACAACACCATCTTCGTGTTCACCAGCGACAACGGCGCATCCCGCGAGGGCCGAGCCCAGGGCAGCACCTCGTATTTCACCCACAGCGGCACCGGAGCCCGGCCCTCGCCACCAGTGAGCGAATTCGAGTTGGAGGCTCTCGAGGCCGACGCCATTGGCGGTCCCACCACTTGGCCGCACTATCCCCGGGGCTGGGCCATGGCCTGCAATACCCCCTTCCGGCTGTACAAGATCACCGCTCACCGGGGCGGCCATTCGGTGCCCATGGTGCTGTCGTGGCCGGCCCGCACCGAGGCGATCGGCGGGGAATTGCGCCATCAGTACACCCACATCACCGACCTGCTGCCCACCTTGGCCGATCTCTTGGGCCTAGACGTGCTTACCGAGCGCCACGGTCAGGCCTCAGACGCTCCCGACGGGGTGTCGTTTGCCGACTCCCTGGATGATCCCAACGCCCCCTCCGATCACACCGAGCAGTACATCGAGTGCATCGGCCACCGGGGCATCTACCGCGACGGCTGGTCGGCGGCCATTTTCCACGAACATCACACCCCGTTCAGCTCCGACCGCTGGGAGTTGTTCAACCTGGCCGACGATTTCAACGAGCGCAATGACCTGGCCGACGCCGAGCCCGAGAAGCTGGCCGAGCTGGTCGAGGCATGGGAGGAGGCCGCCTGGCGCAACCGGGTCTTCCCTCTCGATGAGGCCTCTGGTCTGTTCCGCACGGTGAAGCCGCCCGAGCACGCCAAGCTGACTCGGGAGATGCGCATTCTGCCCGGATCGCCCACGGTGGAGCGATTGCGATCGTCCCGGCTCATCGCCGGCGGCAACTTCACCGTCGTAGTCGACTTGCACCACCGCCCCGGCGACCAGGGCGTGCTGGTGGCCCACGGTAGCCAGGCATCGGGCTATGTGCTCTACATCGAGAACGACGCCGTGTGTTTCGTGGTCAACAGCTCTGGCCGGTACCTGATGGCCGATCCCATGGAACTGCCGGGGGAGTGCCGGCAGGTGGTGGTCGATGTCCAAGCCCCCGGCGGCCGCATCTGGAACGTCTCAGTGAGCGCCGACGGCCAAGTTGGGACCTCGCTCTCCGACATCCCTCAGATGATCGGCTTTCTGCCTTGGCAGGGCATCGATGTCGGCCTAAATCGGCGTTCTCCGGTGTCGTGGGACATCTACCAGCGCCACGGCACCTTCCCCTACACCGGCACCATCCACCAAGTCACCTACACCCCCGGCCCCCCGGCCCCCGACGCCGACGACGTTCTCCTAGAAGAATTTCGCGAATTCGGCATGGCCCTGGAGTAGCTAGCCCCCGTACTCAGCCGCCTCCAGCTCCTTTAGCAACTCAAACCGCTCCCGCAACTCAGTTCGCCGACTGCGATCGTTGGCCAGATTCACCAATTCGTGGGGATCGTCGTCGTGGTCGTACCACTCGTGGTCGTGGTCGTCGAAGTCGGCATCAGGCCCGAACAGCATGGAGTCGCCCAGCGATACCCCGAGGTTGCTCACCCCGCCGCCGATGCCGTAGTAGCGGCAGTACTTGTGGCGGCCGTCGAACACCCCGGAGGAGGCGTAGCGCACCTTCTCCACCCCCAGGTACCACGGCCACCGCTGGGCGAACAGGATGTGGTCGCGGACCTGTGCCGACTGATTGTGAAACAGCGGGCTCAGGCTCTGGCCAGGAAGATCCGAGGCGTCTACCCCAGCCAGTTCCAGAACGGTTGCGGCCAGGTCGGTATGGCAGGTGAGCGACTCGGTGGCGGTGCCCGCGGTGGTCAGCCCGGGCGCCGACAGATACAGCGGGATCCGCATGGTCTCCTCGTAGTTCCACGGCCCCTTGGATCGCAGCCCGTGCGAGCCGCACTGGTCGCCGTGGTCAGAGGTGAACATCACCACGGTGTTGTCCCACTGGTCGATGTCGTCCAGCGCGGCCAAGATCACCCCCAGGCATTGATCACTGAGCTGGTGGAGCTTCACGTAGTAGTCGAGCTGGCGCAGCCATAGGTCGCGGTCGCCGGGATCCATCGGCCCCGGGGTGCTATTGCGCTCCATCTCCAGCAGCCACCGGCGATGTACCTCAGGCTTGGTGTGGAGGTCGTCGTGAAAGTTCTCGGGCAGCTCGGTACACCACCGCTCGATCTCGGGGGCGAAGGCCGGCAGGTTGGTGGCCCGACCCCACTTGCGTCGGTCCAGCTTTTCCCGGCTCTGGGCCACGTAGTCGGGCTCCTGTTCCCAGAACCAGGGCTGGTCGAGTGGGAACCACATGATGTCGTGGGGGTTCACCAGCCCCACCGTCAAGAACCACGGCTGGGCGGCGTTGCGCTGGTCACGCAGCCAGGCGGCCGAGTCGGCGGCGATGGGCTCGTCGAACTCTGTGCCGCTGCCCGGCAGTCCCCAAAAAGCCATGTCGTTACCGGTCCAATCCGAGAAGCCGTAGGCCTCCATGTCGGGCTCGGCGGCAGCCTCGAGATGCCATTTGCCCTTGTAAGCGGTGCGATAGCCGGCCTCTCGCAACCGGGTGCCCAGGGTGGGTATGTCGGTGGAGAGCTGTGTGTTTTCGGGATAGCTGGAGTTCTCGGTCACCCCGTGCTCCTCCATGTGGAGCCCGGTGAACAGCGTGGCCCGCGACGGCGAGCAGGGCGAGGTGTGGGTGTAGTGGCGGCGGAACTCCAGCGACTGGTCCAGCAAGCGCTGGCGGGCGGGTAAAGGCACATCGGAAGGCAGCCAATCCCGCTGGCGCTCCTGGTCGGACACCAATAGCAAGATGTTGGGCGGCTTCGCTTTCGGCATCATCGGGAGCGTAGCGGCGATTGGTTCTCTATTTCTTGCGCTTCCAATTGATTAGTGCTGAACTATCGCCCTGAACGGCGTCGATTCGCGCGGACCCGAGGGGGATCAATGAAAGCACGTTCTTGGCTGTATTCGCTCTTAGCCATTTTGTTGGCGTTTTCGTTGGTTGCCACCGCTTGTGGCAACGACGATGACGACCCGGGGGCGGGCGATACCCCGTCGGCTCCTTCGGACGATTCCGGCGACGGAGCCGCGGACGATATGGCAGACGACTCCGGTGACGGAGCCGCAGACGATATGGCGGACGACTCCGGCGATGCTGCCGCGGATGACGCTGGCGACGGCCCGGCGGACGACGCCGTCGTCATGGAGGAAATCGGGCCACCTGAGGACACCGTGGTCACCGTCTGCGATGCGCCGTCGTTCACCCAGATCTACGCCAAGGTGATGGCCAATAGGGGCTTTGCCGAAAACCGGGGATTCGAGATCGACTTTGTGGCCTGCCACTCCGGTCCGGCCCAGGCCGCGGCGCTGGTCTCCGGCCAGGTTGATATCGCACTGAACACTCCTGACAACATGCTGGGCATCCGCAACGCCGACTTCGACGTGGTGATGTTCGCCCAGATCGTCGACAACCATTTCTTCGACATCGTGGTATCCAACAACTTCGGTGAGATCGACTGTCCGCAGGGCGATTGGGAGTGCGTGATGGCCGTGCTGAACGGCACCCGGGTGGGTGTGGTGGCCCGTGGCGCCGCCGCCGAGCAGATCGCCCGCCAGCTCTTGGACTCCGCCGGGTACGACCCCGACGACACCACCTACATCGCCACTGGCCTGGCCGGTACCACGCTGGCCGCTTTGTCGTCAGATGAGGTGGACTGGGCCATCACCTTCGAGCCCGGCTTGAGCACGGCCGAAGTCGAGGACATCGGCTACGCCCCCTTCCGGCTCCGGGGCGGCGATGGTCCGGCCGAGTTGGACTGGCCGTCGGCGGTGATGATCACTTCTCGGTCCTATTGGGATGCCAATCCCAACACTGTCTTGCAATACCGGGCCGCAATCCTCGAAGCCATGGAGTGGCTGCGCAATCCGGATAACCGAGATGCCGTCATCGAAGAGATGCTTGGCTATCTGGGCCTCGAGGCAGACATGGCCGAGATCGTCTTCGACAACAACATCGGCTCGATGACGGTGACGGCCGAACTCGACCGGGTCCGGATCGAGAACAACGTCAACTACGCCGTGGGCCGGGGCATCCTCAAAGAGTCCCAGGCATTCGGCGAATTCGCGGTGGGCCCGGGCATTGACGTGATCCTTCCGCCAGCGTTGGTGCCGGAGGCGACCACCGTCAACATCTGCCAGGCGCCCTCGTTCAACGGAATGATCGCTCATATCGCGGTTGAGGAGGGCTACCTCTCCCACCAAGGAGTTACCGGCGAATTCGTCCAGTGCCACTCCGGTCCGGCCAATGCCGCCGCGCTGATTGCCGGTGAGGTCCAGTTCGTGGGCAATACGCCCGACAACATGCTGGGCATCCGAAACGCCGGCTTCGACGTGGTGATGTTCCAGCAGCTGGTGGACAAGCACTTCTTCGACATCGTGGTGTCCAACAACTTCGGGCCGATCGATTGCGAACAGGGCGACTGGCAGTGCGCCATGGAAGAGCTTGAGGGCACCAACGTCGGCGTGGTGGCCCGCGGCGCGGCGGCCGAACAGATCGCCCGTCAGCTGGTCGACTCCGCCGGTCTTGATCCCGACGGGGCGACCTATATCGCCACCGGCTTGTCAGGCACCACGCTGGCTGCATTGTCGTCCGGCGAGGTGGACTGGGCCATAACCTTCGAACCCGGCTTGAGCCAGGCCGCGGTCGACGACATCGGGTACGCCCCGTTCAACCTGCGAGCCGGGGATGGTCCGACCGAGCTTGACTGGCCGTCGTTGGTCAACACCACTTCCCGGCAATTCGCCGAGGAGAACCCCAACACGGTGGCCATTTTCGCCAGGGCATCCCGCCAAGCCATGGACTTCATGCGCAACCCGGCCAACCGTGAAGCAGTCTTGGCGTACATGCGAGACTTCCTCAGCTTGGAAGGCGCAGTGGCCGAGGCCGTCCTCGATTCCAACATCGGGAGCCTGTCGCTCAACGGAGCCCTCCAGCCCGCTCGGCTCCAGAACAACGTGGACTACGCGGTAGGCCGGGGCATCCTCGAAGAGGCCCAGGACTTCGACGAGTTCACGGTTTCTCCATAGCAAACCCCTCTTCTGGTCGGGTGGCCTAGGTCAGGCCGCCCGACCGGAGGGGCTGACTAAGGTGTCCGAATGGTGGAGTCGTGAGTCCAGCGGTCGAACTCAAAGACGTCACCCTCATCTTCGGGGGGGATCACCCCAAAGACGAGCCGGTGCTCGCCGTCCAGGACATCGATCTCGCCATTCCCGCTGGCCAGTTCGTGGCCGTGGTCGGTCCCAGTGGCTGCGGCAAGACCACCATCTTGAACATGTTGGCCGGGATCATCGGCCCCACCCGGGGATCGGTGATGCGACACGGCGAAGCAATCGACGGGCCCAGCGACGACATCGGCTACATGCTGGCTCGCTCGGGGTTGAGCCCGTGGCGCACCGCTCGCCGTAATGTCGAGCTCGGGCTTGAATTTCGGGGTGTGCCCCGGGGAGAGCGGCGCGAGCGGGCCATGGAGCTGCTGGCCAAGCTGCGCTTGGAGGGCTTCGCCGACTCGTTCCCATCCCAGCTCAGCCAAGGCATGCGCCAGCGGGTGGCCATTGCCCGCACGCTGGCCATAGACCCCGACTTGTGGCTCATGGACGAGCCATTTGGCGCCCTAGACGCCCAGACCCGGCTCACCGTCCAGGCCGAATTCCTGGAGCTTTGGTATGAGACCCACAAGACCGTCATCTTCGTGACCCACGACCTGGAAGAGGCCGTGCTGTTGGCCGACCGGGTGGTGGTAATGACCGCCCGCCCCGGACGCATCAAGTCGGACACCATCGTCGATCTGGCCCGGCCCCGGGTGATCGACGAGCTCCGCTTCGACCCGGTGTTCCGGGAGACCGAGCACAAGATTTGGGAGGAGTTGCGCGGTGAGATCGTCTGACGTCGACGAGCCCCGGGAAGCCGACATGGCCGACCAGGCTCGGTTGGCCGACGCCCTCAGCCAAGAAGAAGTCGAGGCGCTGATTCCCCACGAATCCATCTGGGCGTATCGGCTGCGCCGCCTCGACATCCCAGTGCAGCTTTTGAGGATCGGGATCCTGTTCGCTATCTGGGCTCTATGGCACTACGACGTTGTCTGGGATGGTTTGACTTCGATTTCGTTCTTCGGCTGGGACAGGGTGGAAGTATTCGGCTGGTTCGGCTGGAGCATGACGTGGTTCAGCTGGGATGCCTCATTTTTCGGAATACAACCGCTTCCCTATGTGCAAGAGACTTTCCGGGCCAGCCCGGGCGAGACCTGGGAGTACTTCACCCAGATCTACCACGAGAAGCTGTTCTGGAAGGATCTGTGGGTCACGGTGAAAGAGGCATTGTTCGGCTTTGCCATCGGCTCAATCCTCGGTCTCCTCGTCGGCATCGTTCTCGGGCGCTTCCGGCAAGCGGCCAAGACGCTGGGCCCATTCATCGTCATCATCAACGCCATGCCCAAGATCGCCTTCTTGCCGCTGATCTTGATCGTGTACGGCGTGGGCGAGACCTCCAAAGTGGTTTTGGCGGTGATCATCGTGTTCTTCATCGTGCAGGTGCCCACCCAAGCCGCGGTGGCGCTGGTCGATCCCGATTTAGACCTGGTGGCCCGGACCATGGGCGCGTCCCAGCGCCAGCTCTTCACCAAGGTCACGCTGCCCGGCATCACCCCGGCGGTGTTCGGCGCGCTGCGACTGGCGGCGGTCATCTCAGTGCTGGCCGTGGTGTTTGGCGAGATCTTTTCGGCCCGGCGAGGTCTCGGCCAGCGGCTCATCACCGCAGCCAACCAGCTCTCCTATGGCGATACCTTCGCCATCGTGTTCATCCTGGCCCTGATCGCCCTGATCATGAATGGCATCATCGGCTTCTCCGAGCGCAAAGCCCTCCGCTGGCAAGCCACCCAACAGGGCGGCCAAGTCATCTCGCTGTAGAGGTTGCGGATTTCTCAGGCTTGACCGTGGGCCAACTCAATAAGACGAGCCAAGTCGGCAGGATCCAGCATTTCGATCACGTCGTAGACGGGTTTATCAGGGCCTCTGACAGTCTGAAGGGCACGGGAACCTGCGCTATTGGGTGCTGGGAGGTCGGTCGTGAGTAGCACTAGCCGAATCTTCGGGTCGAAGGAGTGAAGCACGGCCGCCTTGCCCAGCGCCTTCCATAGCGTGTCGGTGCGGCGCAGCCCAGGCCGCTGAGTGACACTGAAGGCACCGGATACATCGAACAGCCACGTCTGCCCCATCTGGTCAATGGCCTCAAAGTTCACCTCCACGCCGCAGGAAATCTTGACCTTCTCCCGGATATTGCGGAACCCACTTTGCTCCAGAATTACTTCGGCCATCTTCTGGGCTTTCCGACCCTGTTGTCCGGCCCGAACTTGGAAGTCGTTGCTTTCTGTCGCCACAGTTCCATCGAGCGAGCCTTCACGGTCAACTCGCATTGATGCTGATTCGTTGTCGGAGTCTTCGAATAGCCGCAAATTGTCGTTGCGTGATGGTGCAACTGTGACCTTCCACTGGAGCTTGTCTGAATGTTGCGCAAGCCGTTTCCGTTCGTCAGCGATGCGCTGTTCGGCTAATTCGATATAGCCGGGATCGGTGTCAAAGCCGACGTAGTGCCGTCCCGTACGTACTGCGGCCACCGCGGTCGTTCCCGCTCCCACAAAGGGATCTAGGACCAAGTCGCCCCGATAGGTGTAAAGGTCGATCAATCGTTGGGGGAGCTCCACCGGAAACGGCGCAGGGTGACCCACCCGCGTCGCTGACTCTGGGGGAATCTCCCACACATCGGTAGTGGCTTCCATGAACTCATCCACGAAAGAAGTGCCCTCTGAGGGAAGACCCTGGGCAGCCCGTTCGGCCGCGGGTCGAGCCCGGTCGAAGCGTCCCTTGGAGGCGATCACAACCCGCTCAGTAACGTCCCGCAATACCGGGTTTCCCGGACGCTGGAAGCTGCCCCACGCGCAGCTGCCTCCTGCGCTGGGAGCCTTTTTCCAAATCACCTCGCCACGGAGTAGCAGCCCAAGGCGATCTTGGAGAATGTCGATCACATCGGCTGATAGGGATCGATACGGGCGGCGGCCCAAGTTGGCTACGTTCACCGCGATGCGCCCACCCGGTTCCAGCTTGCGTGCGCATTCGGCAAACACTTCTTCCAGCATGGCGAGAAAGTCCACGTAGTCGGCAGGGATATTGCCTTGTCCGACCGCTTCCTCGTATTCCTTGCCCACAAAGTAGGGGGGAGAAGTCACCACGAGCGCCACCGAGTTGTCGGCGATCTCCCCGGATACGTCCATCTTGCGGGCGTCTCCCACCCAAAGCTGGTCAACGCAGGAAGGAGGGGAAACCTCATCTTCTTCGCTGATTTCCGGCACCGGAAACCGGTCGTAGAACGCGGAGGCGTCATGGCCTTCCCGTCTGCTCACCCCGAAATTTGAGGTCGCCGTCGGTTGCCGACGCCGGTCAGACTCCACCTATCGAAGTTACATCGCAGCAGTGACAACTTGGCGGAGGACGGAACTTCGCCGCCATTAAGAAGTGTCAGCCTTGGGATCCGACGCTTCGATTCGGCCTTCTAGCCGGCCCACCCTGCGGCACAGGTCCATAACAACGTCGGTGAGCTTGTCCAGACGATTGTGGACGTGCTTGAAACCGGTTTCCATGTCTCTTTTGAATTCGGAGCGGGATTCCTTGAAACCGGTTTCCATGTCTCTTCGAAGTTGGGCATTATCGTTGCGCAGTAGCGCGATGTCGGCGCGGCGGCCACGGTCGAGGTAGAGCATCAGGGTGATGATGATCCCCAGCATGGCGAGTATTGCTTGTTCCATGAGTTCTCCTCAAAGGACTCAGCACATGGGGGAAGGTTGAGGCCAATATAACAGCAGCGTGTCAGTAGGCTCAACGAGCTTGGGAGTGCCAGCGGCCGTGGCGGTGCTCCAGTTCCAGAGGCAAGTCGAAGCAGGCCGACAGAGATTCGGAGGTCAGCACGCTCTCCAGGAGGCCTTGGTCCAGCACTCGTCCGTCGCGAAGCAGCAGCCCGTGGGTGAAGCCGGCGGGAATCTCCTCGGTTCGATGGGTCACCATCACCAGCGGCGGGGCAGCAGAGTCTGTGGCCAGGCGGGCGAGGTCGGCCACCAGCATCTCCCGGCCGCCCAAATCCAGCGTGGAGGCGGGCTCGTCCAGCAGCACCAGGCCGGGATCGGTCATCAGGCTGCGGGCGATCTGCACTCGCTGACGCTCGCCCGACGACAAGGTGGCGATGGTGCGATCGCCCAGGCCTTCCGCTCCCACCTGCTCCAGCAGCGACGCCGCCCGCTCGCGATCGGCGTCGGTGTAGTCGTGCCACCACGGCTCCAGAGCGCCATGGCGGGCGGTCATCACCACGTCGACTGCCTTCAGATGAGGCCGCAGCATCTGGGCCAATGCGGGTGACACGAACCCCATCCGGTGCCGCAATCGGCGCACGTCCACCTGTCCCAACCGCTCGCCCAGCACCTCGACTGTCCCTGTGGTGGGGTGCTCGTATAGGGCGGCTATCCGTAACAGCGAGGTCTTGCCGCTGCCGTTGGCCCCCAGCACCACCCAACGCTGGTCACACGCCACCTCCCAGTCCACATCGGAGAGGATCGGCCGCTTGTCGCGCGTGAAGCTCACTCCGGTCATCCGCAATGCCAGCGTCTTTTCCTGGTTGGCCATAGTGCTCAGTTAGCGTGGGCCATCCAGGTGGCGTACATCTCGGCGTAGTGGCCGCCCTGGGCCACCAGCTCATCATGGGTGCCGATCTCGGTGATTCTGCCCGCTTCCACCACCGCGATCCGGTCGGCCCGCATGGCGGTGGCCAGTCGGTGGGCGATGATGATGGCGGTCCGTCCCTCCAGCACCACATCCAGCGCGGCTTCGATCTTCGACTCCGACCGCAGATCCAGGTTGGAGGTGGCCTCGTCCAGCACGAGCACTCGGGGCCGGGCCAGAAACGCTCGGGCCAGAGCCAATAGCTGCCGCTCACCGGCCGACAGGGAGGCGCCTCGCTCGTGAACTTGGGAGTTCACGTCATCAGGCAGCCGCTCCAGCAGCTCGGTGAGACCGACGGCGTGGCAGGCCTCCAATACCTCGGCCATCGAAGCCTCGGGCCGGGCAAAGGCCACGTTGTCTCGAATGGAGCCGTAGAACAAGAACGGTTCTTGAGGAACCACGCCCAGTTGCCGGCGCAGCGATGCCAGGGTCACGGTGCGAAGGTCGTGGCCGTCGATGCAGACCGTTCCCTCCTGGGGGTCGTAGAACCGCGCGATGAGCTTGGCCACCGTGGACTTGCCGGCTCCGGTGGGCCCGACCACCGCCAGGCTCTCTCCGGGGGCCAGCCGCAGGCTCACGTCGTGCAGTACGGGCGTGTCGTCGTCATAGCCGAAGCTCACCTGGTCGAGAGTGATCTCTCCCTCGATGGGAGGCAATTCCACCGCATCGGGGGCCTCCATGACCGAGGGCTCGTTCAACAGCACCTCTCGCAGCTTCTTAGCCGATGCCTGCCCCTGCTGGTAGCCGTTGTAGAGCTGCACGAGCTGCTGGATGGGGGCGAAGAAGAACGTCAGATACAGCACGAAGGCGGTGAGCTCACCGGGGGTCAGACTCCCGTTGATCACCATGGTTCCACCGATCACCACCAGGAGGGCTTGTCCGATAATCACAATGGCCTCAGTAGTCGGGGCATAGATGGACGCGGCCCGCACACCGGCCAAGTTGGCGTCCTTGTGCCGCCCCACCACGTTGTTGTGGTGGACCACGTTGTGGCGTCGGCGGTTGTGAGCGGTGATGACCCGGATGCCGGCCAGGCTCTCCTGCAAATCAGCCAGCACATCGGCAATGCGGTCTCGAACCAGCCCGTAGTACAGGTTGGACACTCTCCGGAACCAGATGCTGAGCAGGAACGTGCCCGGCACCACGATCACGAGGGTCAGAACCGCCAGCAGCGGGTTCAGATAGAACAGCACGCCGGTGATCACCAAAAGCACTAGGGATTGCACCGCGAAGTTCACCAGGCCCTCTTGGAACAGCACGGTCAGGGCTTCGATGTCGCTGGTCATGCGGGTCATCAAGACGCCCGCCTTCTCCCTGGTGAAGAAGTCCAGCGACAGTCGCTGGTAGTGGGAGAACACTCGCATACGCAGGGCGTACATCAGCCGCTCGCCCAGCTTGCCGGTATAGCGAATGCGCAGAGACGAGCTGAATGCGTGGGCCACCACCGTGCTCAAAAACACGGCGGCCACCACCAAGAGCACCTGGACGTTGCCCGATCTGACGCCGCTGTCAATGCCGATCTGGGCCAGCAGCGGGCCGGTCTGCATCATGGCCGACTCGATCACCACCAACAGCAGCGCCACGGCCAACTGACGCCGGAATGGCCACAGCAGCGTGCGCAGGGTGAGCGGCGGTTCGGCCGGTTGGCGGTGGCTGAAGTCCACATTGACCGGGGGATACTCCGGCTCCTTCCTCAGCACTTCCTCCACCTGGATTCGCAAGTTCCCGGGCACGCCGGCGTGGGGGAGCCCGGCGTCGCGGGCCGCGCTCTGGGCCTGGGGCCCGCCGAAGTAACCTCCCCAGCCCATCAGCCGCCGCCCCCGAAGGTCCAGGGCTCATCGCCGCCCCTGGGGAATCTCGGCATCTCGTTGTCGAACCGGCGGTCTCTGCTGCGGTCGCCGTCGCCGTTGCCTGAAACGCCGTCCAACTCGTCGTCGCTATGGCGGGCCAGGATCTCCACATAGTGGGGATCGGTGGCCAGCAATTCGGTATGGGTGCCCGTGTTGGCCACCCGTCCCTGGTTCAGCACCACTACCCGCTCGGCCAAGCTGATGGTGGACAGGCGGTGGGCGATGATGATGGTGGTGCGGTTGGCCATCAGCTCTTGCAATGCCTGGTGGATGGCCTCTTCCACGGTCACGTCGATGGCGCTGGTGGCGTCGTCCAGCACCAGCACCTTGGGGTTGGCCAGCAGCGTCCGGGCGATGGCAATGCGCTGGCGCTGGCCACCCGACAGGGTGTAGCCCCTCTCGCCGACCACCGAGTCGTAGCCATGTTCCAATTCGCTGATGAAACCGTGGGCCTGAGCGGCTGTCGCGGCGGTGACGACATCAGAGCGGGAGGCGTCGGGGCGGGCGTAGGCGATGTTGTCGTGCACTGATGCTGAGAACAGGAACGGCTCGTCCAGCACCAGACCAACGGTGTGGCGCAGGCTTCGCAGCGTCACATCCCTCACGTCGAGCCCGTCGATGCGAACCGAGCCGCCGTCCACGTCGTAGAACCGGTCCAAGAGCCGGGCCACGGTCGACTTGCCGGTTCCGGTGCTGCCCACGATGGCCACTCGCTCACCGGGTTCGATGTGCAGAGTGAAATCGTCGAGTACCGGGGTGTCGGGGTTGTAGCCGAAGCTGACCCCTTCGAAGTCCACCTCTCCTCGGGGTTCAACGATGTCAACCGCGGTAGGGGAGTCGACGATTTGGGGTGGTTCGTCGAGGATCTCGTAGATCCTCTGGGCCGCGGCGCTGGCCCGTTGGCCCTGCATGAGCATGAACCCCGCCATGCGGAAGGGAACTTGGAGCATGATCACATACGCGCTGAAGGCCAGCAGAGTCCCGATCGAAACCACTCCTTCGATGGCCAGCCAGCCGCCGTAGAGCACCACCATGGCGGTGCCCAGTCGGGGCAGCGATTCGATGAGGGGATTCCAGCGGGACCGGCTGTTGGCGATTTCCACGTTGGTCCAATAGATGCGCTGGGCCGACCGCCCCAGCAGGGCGATCTGGCGCTCTTCGGCGGCGAACGACTTCACCACTCGGGTGCCGTTCACGTTCTCGTCCACGATGGTGGCCAAATCGGCCATGCGGGCCTGGGTCACCCACGACAGCGGGAACACCTGATTGCGGAATTTGAGGCCGAACCAGTACACGCCGGGAAGCGGGGCCAGCGCCACCAGCGCCAGCCAGGGGTGTACGTACACCATGAACCCCAAGGCCATCACGAACATGAGCACGTTCATGCTGACCAGTGGTCCGAATGCGAGCAGCAGTTGCAGCGAGCGGATGTCACTGTTGGCCCGGGAGATGACCTCCCCCGATTGGGTGCGGTCGTAGTAGGAGAACGACAGCCGGGTCAGGTGCTCGTACATGATGGCCCGCAGGTCGGTCTCCACGTTCCAGCCCAGCTTGAACAACTGGTAGCGGTAGATGCCGCCGAACACCATCCGCCCGATTCCAAAGGCGGCGGTGAGCCCGAAGACCAGCCACAGTGCCCCACGGTTGCCTTCGATGGCCGCGTCCACCGCTGAGCGGCCCAATGCCGGCACGGCGGCCTGGATGGCCAGGGCCACCACCCCAGTCACTACGCCGATCAACATTGTCCGGCGATAGGCCCGGACCATCGGCCAGAGCCGCTTCATCCAGCCCTTGGTCTGATCGGGATCGATGCTGGCCGGGGGCGGGTCGTAATGGGCCGCTTCCGCGACCGGCTCGAAATCAGGCGTGCCGACTGTTCCGACGTCAACCGCGGTCATCGTTTCGCCTCTGGGCCAAAGTCAACCGCGGTCACTGTCGAGTCTCCAGTGCGGCGCGATGCCGGTTGAGCGCCTCATTCCAAAGGGCCAGCCCGTCGACGGCCTCATCGGTCTGGTGCTCGTCGAGGTTGGCGGCGATGACTGAGATCCGCTCGACCACCGCGGCGTCGGCTGCGGCCAGTGCCTCCCGGCCCGCCTCGGTCAGCTCGTGGGCGACTTTGCGGCGGTCAGATGGGTCGGATTTCCGTTGGAGCAGACCCCGCTTTTCCAACCCGTCGGCCAGCGCGGTCACACTGGGACGGCTCACCGCCAGCCGCCCGGCCACGGCCGAAGCAGCCGCGTTTCCTTCCGAAAGGAACAGCAACAGGCGATACTGGGAAGGTGACAAGTCCAGGTCGCCCAATGCCACTGCCACTTGACGGGCCAGGCGCGTCGCCGCTCGAGCCGCCTCCAGCGCCACAGTGGAAGGCGATTGTTTGAGACTCACATGTTTAGTCTCTCTAAAGAACATCGGCGCTGCCAAGCCGTGACCTGGAAAAACGGGCGCTAATGGACGGGACCACGGTGCTGGGATTGGTGGCGGCCGCGCTGTTGATCGCGGCCAACGCGCTGTTTGTGGCGGTCGAATTCGCCCTGGTGGCGGTAGATCGAATTCGCATCGAGCGGTTGGCCGCCGAAGGCAGGAGAGCGGCCCGGACCGCGCTGTCGCTGCTCAAATCCCTTTCATTTCAGCTGTCCGGTGCGCAATTCGGGATCACCGTCACCTCCTTGGCGCTGGGCTTCATTGCCCGACCCTCCATCGCGGCGGCGTTGGAGCCTGTCGCCGACCGCATTGCCAGCGGCGCCGCCGAAGGTCTGTCCATCGCGGCGGCCCTGATCATCGCCGTGGTGGTTCAGATGGTGCTGGGGGAGTTGGTTCCCAAGACCTTGGCCATTTCCCGGCCGCTGCCCACTTCATTGCGCCTGGCCGCTCCCATGAAGGGCTTCGCCACCGTGGCTGGGCCGTTCATTCGCTTCTTGGATGGCTCGGCCAACTGGGTGGTAACCCGGCTGGGGATCGATCCCACCGAGGAGTTGAGCGAAGCCCGCTCGCGCGAAGAGTTGGCCTGGTTGATCCGGTCCTCAGGTCAAGAGGGATCCATGCGCCCTTCCCGAGCCCGCCTGTTGACCCGGGCCATCCGCTTCACCGAGCGCGACGCTGCCGATGTGCTGGTTCCCCGGGTTTCGGTGAGCGCCATCGAACACCACCAGTCGGTGACTGATTTGGTGTCGCTTTCAGGCCAGACCGGGTTTTCCCGTTTCCCGGTTATCGGCGCCGACATCGACGATGTGATGGGAGTGGCTCTGGTCAAAAACGTCTATGAAGTGCCCTCCGAGCGGTGGGCCGACACTCCGGTCACCGACATCATGCGGGCACCGCTGGTTGTGCCTGAAACCCGGAACCTGCGCTCTTTGCTGCTCGATATGAGATCTAAGCGCAGTCCCTTGGCCGTGGTTATGGACGAGCACGGCGGTACCGCGGGCATCGTCACTCAGGAGGATTTGGTGGAGGAGATCGTGGGCGAGATCGCCGACGAGCACGACGATACCGAGCCCCCAGCTGTGGCTCGAGACGCTGGTGAGTTGCTGGTGCAAGGCGGGACCCACCCGGATGAGCTGGAGGATATGACAGGTCTCCGAGTGCCCGACGGCGACTACGAGACCCTGGCCGGCTTCATCCTCGACCATCTCCAGCGCATTCCGGCCGCCGGAGAGGTGTTTCGCGTACAGGGGTGGGAATTCCTGATCGAGTCGGTCGACCGACACCGCGTTGACACCGTCCGTTTGCGCCCAGTGGCCCCATCCCGCCAGGATCGAGCCGCCCGATGACCGCGCTCTACATCGCAGTGGCGGTGTTGCTGTTGGTAGCCAATGCCGGTTTCGTGGCGGTGGAGTTCGCGCTGATCGCCGCCCGCCGTTCCCGCCTGGAGCCGCTAGCCGAAGCCGGCAATCGACGGGCCCGGATGACGCTGGCGGCCATGAGCGACCTCAACCGGCAGTTGGCCGGTGCCCAACTGGGCATCACCATGGCGTCGCTGGGGTTGGGATTCATGGCCGAGCCGGCGGTAGCCCGCCTCATTGAGCGGGCGGTGGAATCGTTCGTCCATCTGCCTTCCGGTGCGCTGCACACCATCTCGTTCGCGGTGTCGCTGGCCTTGGTGGTCTACCTGCACATGGTGCTGGGAGAGATGGTCCCCAAGAACATCGCCTTGGCTGGGGCGGAGCGCACCGCCATGTGGTTGGCGCCCATAAACCGCCTCTACGCCATCGTCTTCGGCCCGCTTATCGGACTGTTGAACAGCATCAGCCGGGGTTTGGTGCGGCTGGGCGGCGTGGAGCCCGTCGATGAGCTACCCACCGCTCGCACTCCCCAGGAATTCGCCGTCTTGGTGGAGCACTCTGCTGCCGAGGGCTTCTTGGACGAATTCGACCGTTCGCTGTTGTCCAGCGCGTTGGAGCTGGCTGCCCGTCCGGTACGCACCGTGATGGTTCCCCGCGACCGAATCGTGGCGGTGGAGCGGGAGGCCACGTTGGCCGAAGTGCTCGGTGTGATGAACGCCAGCGGCCACTCTCGGGTCTTGGTCCAAGGCGGCTCGATCGACCAGGTGGTGGGGTTCGTCCACGCCAAGGACCTCCTCGATTTGACCGGTGTCCGGGCATCTCAACCCCTCGGCGACGAGCTGATCCGAGTTGTGCCTGTTATCGAGGAGGAGACCTCGCTCGAAGGCGCGCTGGCACTGATGCAGGGCAGCCGCCGCCACTTGGCCGTTGTCCGCCAAGGTTCTCATCAGCGCACCGTCGGACTCGTCACGCTCGAGGATGTGCTGGAGGTGTTGGTGGGTGATCTCTTCGACGAGACCGACCCAGCCGGGCCCGCTCCGTCAAGGCATGGGACATAATGACGGCATGAAATTTTGGTGTGTGACCGCGTTCATGAAGAGCACCGAGCTGGTGCCCATAGCCCGGATGGTGGATGAAGCCGGATACCACGGGATGCTCCTATCGGATCACATCTTCTATCCCCAAGACCTCAACAGCCCGTACCCGTATTCGCCCTATGAGGACGGTCGACCCATTTGGGACCCGGAGACGTCCTGGCCCGATAGCTGGGTCACCATCGGGGCCATGATCGGTGCCACTGAGCGCCTGCACTTCTCCAACAACGTCTTCATCGCCCCCAATCGGCCCATCCTGTCGGTGGCCAAGCAGGTGTCTACCGCCGCAGTGATCTCCGGTAATCGGGTGGCGCTGGGCATGGCCGCGGGCTGGATGCGCGAGGAGTTCGAGCAAATGGGCCAGGATTTCGACAATCGCGGCCCCCGCACCAACGAGATGATCGAAGCGCTGCGCGAGCTATGGAAGCCGGGCTGGGTGGAGTTCCACGGCGAGTACTACGACATCCCGGCGATGATGATGGGCCCGGCACCCGATGAGCCCATCCCCATCTACACCGGGGGCCACTCCACTCCGGCATTGCGCCGGGCGGCCCGCCACGCCGACGGGTGGATCGGCAACGCCTACGACTGGGACACGCTGGCCGACATTCTCGGTCGACTCCGGGCAATGCTGGCCGAGGAAGGCCGGGCCGACGAGCCCTTCGAGATCATCACCGGGTTCTACGAACCCCCCTCGTTAGACCTCTACCAGCGGGCGGCCGAGGAGTTGGGAGTCACTGGCTTGTTTGCCCTTCCCTGGGCCACCCTCCTCGAAGTCAGCACCGACCAACGCGGAGGACTACTGGAGAACGCCGACGCTTATCGCGACGCCATCAACCGCTTCGCCGATGACATCGTCCACCCCCTTGCCGGGGGCTAGCGGGACTCTTGCTCAGGCGCCTACCGCGTGGTAGCCGCCGTCTACGTGGATCATCTCGCCGGTGGTCATCGGGAACCAGTCCGACAAGAGAGCAACGGCGGCCTTGGCTACAGAGGAGCTGTCCTTGACGTCCCAGCCCAACGGGGCTCGGCCAGCCCAAGAGTCCTCGAACACCTCGAAGCCGGGAATGGATCGGGCAGCCATGGTGCGCACCGGTCCGGCCGCCACCAAGTTCACCCGGATGCCCTGGTCGCCCAGTGACCGGGCCAGATAGCGGGCGGTGGACTCGAAGGCCGCCTTGGCCACCCCCATCCAGTTGTAGAAGGGCCAGGCCACGGTGGCGTCGAAGTCCAGACCCACGATCGAACCGCCGTTGTCCATCAGCGGCGCCACCACTTCGGTCAGGGTCTTGAGCGAGTAAGCCGAGATCTCCAGGGCCACCTTCACGTCATCCCACCCGGCAGCCATGAAGTCGTCTCCCAGGCACACCTCCGGAGCAAATCCAATGGCGTGCAGGGCGCCGTCCACCGAGCCCCACCGGTCGGCTAGCTCGTCCCGCAGGGCAGCGGGGTGGTCGGGGTCGGTCACGTCGAAAGCCAGCACAGGCGGTGGACCCGGAAGCTTGCGGGCCGTTCGCTCGGTGAGGCTGAGGCCCCGCCCTGCTCCCGTCAGCACCAGATCCGCGCCTTCAGCCGCGGCCAGCGATGCGACCCCGAAGGCGATTGAGGCATCGGTCAGCACTCCGGTGATCAAGATCCGTTTTCCGTCGAGGAGTCCCATGATCGTTGGAGGCTACTCGCCGTGGAGCGGCATTCACGGTCTGGCGGCGGTCATGGTCCTATGTGGGTTCGGGAGTGCACCTCCTATACCGTTGGGCCGATGCGGATCGGGATTCTTGGGGGCACAGGACCGGCGGGTCGCGCCTTGGCCGTCCGGCTGGCATCGGTGGGGATCGAAACTGTGGTGGGGTCGCGCTCGGCTGATCGGGCCACCGAGATCTGCGAAGGCTTGTTGGCCGAATGGCCCGACTACGGCCTTCCCCTGTCTGGCGCGGCCAACCCTGGTGCTGCCTCTTGCGATGTGGTGGTGGTGGCCACACCGTGGGACGCCGCTGCGGCCACCGCGGCCACCGTGGCCGATGAGTTGGCCGGCAAGGTGGTCATCAGCATGGCCAACGCTCTAGCCAAAATGGGTCGGGAGTTCCAGCCCCTGGCGCCGTCTCGAGGCTCAATTGCCGCGGCAGTACAGGCTGCGGTGCCTCAGGCTTTGGTTTCTGCCACCCTCCACCATGTGCCCGCCCACGACCTAGGCGATCTCAACCATCCGGTGGACTGCGATGTGCTGGTGTGCTCCGACCATCCCGAGGCCACGGCCACGACCATGGAGATCATGGACAAGCTCCCCGGCGTTCGAGCCCTCGACGCCGGTCCGCTGTCGTGCGCCACCCCGGTGGAGGCCTTCACCGCAGTGCTGCTGCATCTGAATGTCCGCTACAAGACCCGGGTGGCGGTCCGCTTCACCGGGCTGGGCCTCGAAGACGGCTGAGCCATGCCATCCTTGCCTTCTGGTGCCGACCCTGAAGGTCCGATGCGCCTCTACGACACCGCGAGGCAAGCGGTCGTGCCGTTCGAGCCGGGACCGGTGGTGGCCATGTACACCTGTGGCATCACCCCCTACGACGCCACCCACCTGGGCCATGCTGCTACCTATGTCGCCTACGACGTGCTCCAGAGGCGATTGCGCGACCGGGGCCACGAAACCCGCTGTGTGCGCAACATCACCGACGTAGACGACGACATATTGCGCAAGGCCCGCCAGATCGGCGTTCATTATCTGGATCTGGCTGCGGCCGAGACCGCCCGGTTCGACTCCGACATGGAGGCTTTGGACATGCTGCCGTGTTGGTCAGAGCCTCGGGCCACATCGGCTATCGCCGACATTCGCAAGATGATCGGCCTCGTTCTGGATCGGGGGCACGCCTATCAGGCCGGCGGGTCGGTGTATTTCGACATCTCCGCGTTCAATCGGTTCGGCCAGGTCAGCCACTTCGACCGAGGCACCATGCTGACCCTGGCTGCCGAGCACGGAGGCAATCCCGACGATCCCAATAAGCGCGATCCGTTGGACTTCGTGCTGTGGCAGAAGTCAGCCCCCGACGAGCCTGCCTGGGAATCCAAGTGGGGCCCGGGACGCCCCGGCTGGCACATCGAGTGCTCGGCGCTGGCCATGAGGGAGTTGGGTGACACCGTGGACTTGCACGGGGGAGGATCCGACCTGATCTACCCCCACCACGAGTGTGAGGCCGCTCAGTCGGAAGTGGTCACCGGCAAGCAGTTTGTCCGCCACTGGATGCACCAGGCCATGGTGCGGATGGACGGTGCCAAGATGTCCAAGTCATTGGGCAACCTGGTGTTCGTGTCCGACTTGCTGAAGGAGTACGACCCCCGTGCTATCCGCTTGGCCATCGTGGCCCACCACTACCGGGATTCCTGGGAGTGGGACGATTCGATCATGCCAGCGGCGGCCGAGCGTCTCGAAGCCTGGCAAGCGGCGGCCGATGGCAGCCCCGATGCTGCTTCGATGGTCCTCAATCAGGTCCGGGCCTGCCTGGATGATGACTTGGATTCCCCTTCGGCGGTAGCGGTTATCGACGATGCCGCCTCAAGCGGGGGAATCCAATCAGCATCTGCTCTGCTTGGCGTCCGCCTTTCGCGATAATTGAACAGGCACAGGCAGGGCGAAGGGTTAATTTGTTGAGCCATGGCTGACATCAGCGTCATTCTCACCGACGGCAGCACGCGCACCATTCCCTTGGGTGCTACCGCGGGTGACTTGGCTGCTGACATCGGCCCCGGTCTGGCCAAAGCCGCCCTCATCGCCACGGTCGATGACGTCGAGGTGGACTTGAACGCTCCGCTGGCCGACGGACAGCAGGTTTCGATCATCACCGCTGACAGCGACGCTGGCCTGACCACGCTGCGCCACTCCACCGCCCATGTGCTGGCCCAGGCGGTGCTGGAGCTCTACCCGGGTTCCACCTATGCCGTTGGCCCGCCCATTCAAGACGGCTTCTACTACGACTTCGACCTGCCCGAAGGCGCCACCATCAGCGATGACGACCTTGAGGCCATCGAAGCCCGGATGCGGGAGATCATTGAAGCCGACCAGCCCTTTGAGCGCCACGAGGTGTCGGCCTCCGAAGGGCTGGAGCTTTTCGCCAACCACGTATACAAGAGGGAGATCATCGAAACGGTGGCTATGGCCGCCGAGACCGAAGGGGCGGGGCAGTCAGCCGACGAGCTGGCTGATGAGGTGGCTGGCGATGGCCAGATCAGCTACTACCGCAACTCGGACTCCTTCATCGACCTGTGCCGCGGTCCCCATGTCCCGTCCACTGGCCGCCTGGGACACTTCAAGCTGATGAGCGTGGCCGGGGCCTATTGGCGCCGCGACGCCGGCCGGCCCTCGCTACAGCGCATCTATGGCACCGCCTGGGCTTCCCGCAAGGATTTGGCTGCGCACCTGCACCGCCTGGCCGAAGCGGAGAAGCGCGACCACCGCCGCCTGGCCCGAGAGCTTGACCTGTTGTCGTGGCCCACGGAACTGGGACCAGGCCTGGCGGTATGGCACCCCAAGGGCGCTGCGGTGCGCCGCATCATCGAGGACTACAGCCGGAGCCGCCACGACGAAGGGGGCTACCAATCCGTGGTCACCCCCCACATTGCCCGCTCTGAGCTCTGGGAGACCAGCGGCCATCTGGACTTCTACCGGGAGTCCATGTACCCAGCCTTAGAGATGGACGGGGCCTCTTACCACCTCAAGCCGATGAACTGCCCCTTCCACGTGCTGATCTACAAGAGCAGCCAGCGCTCCTATCGCGACCTGCCCATCCGCATGTTCGAGTTGGGCACGGTGTACCGCTACGAGCTGTCGGGCGTGGTACACGGACTGATGCGCTCCCGGGGGTTCACCCAGGACGACAGCCACATCTTCGCCACTCGGGAGCAGGCTCCCGCCGAGATCACCTCATTGGTGGCCTTCGTGTTGTCGGTGCTGCGGGCCTTTGGATTCGAGTCATTCGAGGCACGACTAGCTACTCGACCACTGGAGAAGTCGATCGGCGAGGACGCCGAATGGGATTTGGCCACCGACGCCCTCCGCGATGCCTTGGTGGCCGCAGAGCTCGACTACGAACTCGACGAGGGCGGGGGCGCCTTCTACGGGCCCAAGATCGACATCGACGTGCGCGACGCCATCGGACGGAGTTGGCAGCTGTCCACCCTTCAGGTGGACTTCCAGCTTCCCGAGCGGTTCGGTCTCGAATACGTGGGCTCTGATGGCAACCGCCACCGCCCGGTGATGATCCACCGGGCCTTGATGGGATCGATCGAGCGCTTCTTCGGCGTTCTCATCGAGCACTATGGCGGTGCTCTCCCGGCGTGGCTGGCGCCGGTCCAAGCCGCCATCTTGCCGGTGGCCACCACCCACGCCGACTACGCCGCCGTGGTGGAGGCCCGACTAAGCCGGGACGGGTTCCGAGCCGAGGTGGCAGACGCTCAGGAGCCGCTGGGTCGGCGCATCCGGGCGGCCAAGCTCCAGAAACTGCCCTATGTGCTGGTGGTGGGCGACGACGACGTGGCCCACGGCACAGTGGGGGTAAATGCCCGGGGCAGCGACGGCGACGAGCGGGGTGTGAAGTTGGAAGACTTTGCGGCCCGACTGGCCGACGACGTGGAAGCGCACCGCTGATGCTCAAGCGCTTGTGGGCTCCGTGGCGCAGCCGCTATGTGTCGGAAATTCACGCCACTGTCTCCGATAAAGGAGAGGGCACTCTCTTTGAGCGCATTCTGGCGTCCCCGGCGCCCGATGAGGAGACAGGGGTGCTGTGGCGAGGTGAGACCTGCTTTGCGGTGCTCAACGCCTATCCCTACGGCAGCGGCCACCTGATGGTGGCCCCCAATCGGGCAGTGGCCGACTTGGCCGACCTCACTGATGCCGAGAGTGAGGAGCTTTGGGCCGGGGTACAGGCCGGGGTGGCGGCGATCCGACGGGCCTACAACCCCGAGGGTGTCAACGTGGGCCTCAATTTGGGGGCGGCTGGTGGTGCTGGCGTTCCCGACCACCTGCACGTCCACTGTCTTCCCCGCTGGCAGGGCGACACCAACTTCATGACCACCGTGGCCGAGGCCCGAGTGCTTCCCGAGCCCCTGTCAGAGTCGTGGTCCAAGCTAAGAAACGCCTGGGAGGCTGGGTAGGGTGTCCGACGCCGACTCGAGCATTCCTGAGAGCGAGACGATGTCTGACGCCGAGATAACCGACGAGCTACCCCAAGAGCTCAACGTCAGCGAGTACGTCGGCCCCTACCTGTTTCCGAACAACAGTCGCCGCCGGATTCCGGCCATCATCTACTTGTCGGCCGCGGTGGTCTGCACAGTGGTTTGGGCCGTGGCCTCCGACAGTCCCCTGGTTAATGGAGGATTCTTGGCCGCCGCCATCGCCCTGGCTGTCTTCGCCGCCTATGGCTTCGTCTGCGGGAAAGAGCTGAAGATCGACGAGTCGGATGCCCTGGTGATCGCCGTTGGCGCCGTTGGCTTTCCTGTGGGACATGCATCGGCCCAAATGGGGTGGCGGGGTTGGTTCAGTCGCCCCACCTGGCGCATCCTGCTCTACTCCAACGAGCCCCAGCCCGATCAGCGGGGCCTGGTGTTTGTGGACGGCATTACCGGCGAGGTGATTGACCAGCTAGTGCAGCCCAATCCCGAAGACTGGGCTGACCTCGGAAACGTCTGAGAAGTAGAGTTCCGCCTGGGCTGTGAGCCAACACTGGGCACCTCGGCTCACCTTCCTTCAAGCTCAGCAGTAGAGTTAAAGCCGCATGTTCGACGGCAATTGGCGCTCGGCGGTCAATCGGGGGCTGGATCCCATCGGCGCCGTCCTCTGCCGGATAGGCGTGAGCGCCAATGCGGTTACCGCCTTCGGAATAGTCATGGCCACTGCGGCCGCCGTGGTTATCGGCCGAGGTGAACTCATCCTCGGCCTAGTCTTTTTGATCCTCACCGGTCTGGCCGATGCCCTCGACGGGCCCATCGCCAAGGCGTCGGGCACCAGCTCAGTTCGGGGTGCCTTCTTCGACTCGGTCAGCGATCGGGCCTGCGACGCACTTCTGATCGCGGGCTTTGCCTGGCATTTGGGGTCCACTGAGCCCGGTCGCATCTTCATGCTGCCGGTGGCCCTCATTGCCGTGACCTCGCTGGTCTCCTATCAACGGGCCAAGGCAGAGTCGCTGGGACTCGACGCTAAGGGCGGCCTTATGGAGCGTGCCGAACGATTCTTCGTACTCGGCGCCGGATTGGCCTTCAGTTTCGTGATGATTCCCATACTGTGGGCCATGCTGGTGCTCACAGCGGCCACCGCCGTCTATCGATTTGCCAAGGTCTGGCGTCAGGCCGACTCCGTACACACAGTATGACCGACACTGCCGGGACGGCTGCTCCGATACATCGAACCCGCCGCCTCTCGGCTGATGTGATGCTGTACCGCAGCGGTGCTGCTCTGGCCCGCCGATTGCCGCAACCGGTGGGAGCAGCTCTCACCCGGGCCATCAGCCGGAGCGCGTGCCGGTTGCTGCCTGAGCGTCGCTTCATCACCGAGCGCCGTCTTCAGAGGGTGTGCGGCCCAGAATTGCAGGGTGAGGCACTGGCCCAGGCGGTGCAGGCCTCCTTCGAGTCGTACGCCCGCTATTGGTACGACGGCGCTCGGCTCGGTGATCTGGACGACGCCGAGGTTGAAGCCGGGTTCAGCCACCAGGGGTATCACTACATTCAAGAGGCCATCGACACCGGCACTGCTCCGATACTGGCTCTTCCCCACCTTGGGGGCTGGGAGTGGGCAGGGACATGGATGGCCCGCATCCCGGGGTACCCGGTGATCTCCGTGGTCGAGCCGCTCAAACCGGCTCGGCTATTCGATTGGATGGTGGAGGAGCGCCGCCGCATGGGCATCGACATAGTGGCCCTGGGACCGGACGCGGTCTCGGTGCTCATCAAGTCGTTGCGGTCGGGGCAGGTGGTGTGCCTTCTCGCTGATCGACAGGTTGGCCGAGGGGGGATCGAGGTGGAGTTCTTCGGAGAGCGCACTCTGTTGCCCGGCGGTCCGGCCACCCTCGCCCTGCGAACCGGAGCGGCGATTCTGCCTACTGCGGTCTACCAAGACGGACCCAACCACCGGGGTGTGGTGCTTCCGCCGGTTCCCGCCGAGCGCCGGGGCCGCTTGAGGGAGGATGTGGCCCGGGTCACCCAGGATTTGGCCTCGGCCTTAGAGCATCTGATCCGCGCTGCTCCTGAGCAGTGGCATCTCATGCAGCCCAACTGGCCCAGTGATGAAGAAGCCCTGGAAAGACTTCGTCAGCAACGAAGGGGCTTCGACCAACAGTCTGACCAAGTTGAGCAATCCCCTCGCGTGAGGACACCCGGATGAGGGTTGGGCTGGTTTGTCCTTATAGCCTCACCATTCCTGGTGGTGTCCAAGGCCAGGTAATGGGGCTGGCCCGCTCGTTGCGCCGTATGGGGGTGGAAGCCCGGGTTCTGGCCCCGTGCGACGGCCCTCCCCCCGACGAGTCGGTCACTCCATTGGGGAACAGCTTGCCCACCGCGGCCAACGGCTCCATCGCCCCCTTGGCCCCCGACCCCCCCGCCCAGCTCCGCACCATCCGGGTACTGCGCGACGAGCAATTCGACGTGCTCCACCTCCATGAGCCCCTTGCCCCTGGTCCAACCAACACAGCTGCGGTGATGAAGTCGGCACCGCTGCTGGGCACGTTCCACCGAGCTGGCCACAGCGCGGCCTACCAGTTTCTGCGCCCGATCGTTCAGGCGGTGGCCAACCGTTTGGACTATCGCTGCGCGGTGTCTGAAGACGCACGCCGCTTGGCCCAAGACCAGCTCGGTGGTCGCTACGAGCTGGTGTTCAACGGGGTGGAGCTCGACGCCCCCTCGGCCGAGCCCATTGCCACGCCCTATCCCACCATCTTCTTCGTAGGCCGCCACGAACCCCGCAAGGGACTCGACATCCTCATCGATGCACTCCAGTACCTTCCCGACGAAGTGCGGCTGTGGGTGGGAGGCGACGGCCCCGAAACCGACGGATTGAAGGCCCGCACCAGCAACGATCCCCGAGTGGAGTGGTTGGGCCGGATCTCCGACGCCGAGAAGCAGGCCCGCCTGCGAGGGGCCGATGTCTTTTGCGCTCCGTCGCTGTTCGGCGAGTCGTTCGGAGTAGTGCTGTTGGAAGCCATGGCGGCTAGGACGCCGATTGTGGCCTCCGATCTCGATGCCTACGCCATTGTGGCCCGGCCTGGGCTCGATGCACTGCTGTCGGAGCCCGGTGACCCCGCGGCGTTGGCCGCAGCCTTGAAACGGGTTCTTTTCGACCGAGACACCGCGGACTCGCTGGTGGCCTCGGGGCTCGACCGGGCTCAGCAGTTCTCCATGGACACCTTGGCCGAACGCTATGTCGAGATCTATACCGACCTGGCCGCCCATCGAAAGGTCCGCAGCCCCAAGCGCCCGCAGCAAGAGAGTGGCCATCAAGACGAGAGTCGTCATCAAGAGGAGGCTGAGTGAGCACAAGTCGACATCGGTCCGCAATTGCCCTCAGCACTCTGGGCACCGTGGTCGGTGCAGTGGTCTTGGCGATCTTGGTCTTGGCTGGGCTCCCCTGGCTTGTCGGCCTAATCGCTGGCGCGATCGTTGGCGTGGTCACAGCCATCGGAATGCACTTAGCTGCGTGGCGCCTTCTGTTGCGCCTCGCCAAGAGCACTGCTGCTGATGGTGCCATTGAGGAGGTGGTCGACAATGTGCTGGAGGGCCTGTGCGTCAGCCATGGCATCCCCACCCCGGAGTTGAGGGTCATTCACTCCCACTCCATAAATGCTCTGGCTACTGCTCGAACCCCGGCCCACGCCGCCATCGTCATCACCACCGGCGCCGTGGAGAAGCTTGAGCGCATCGAATTGGAGGGATTGCTGGCCCACCACTTGTGCCGCATCCGTCGGGGCGATGCCGCCTTTGAGACGTTGGCCGGGGTGCTTGTGGCCTGGCCGCTCACGACGGTTGGCTGGCTGCGTCGCCGGGCGATGGATCGGGTGCTACCCGCGGGGCGAGGCCTGGCCGCCGACTTCGAGGCAGTGTCGCTCACCCGGTACCCCCCGGGCCTGCTGTCTGCACTGATGACACTTTCTGGACAGTCTGCTCAGGTACCATCGCCAACGGTGGCAGCGCTTCACATGTGGATCGATGAGCCCGATTGGGGAGTCACCGATGCCATCCGTCATCCCCAGTTGGAGACTCGGATCGCCGCGCTGAACGAGCTTTGAGGCCGCTTGCGCCGAGGGCCCAGCGCCCCCAGTGGTGTTGGAGATTTGCTGCGGCGCTGCTCGCCGTTGGCCTGGTCGCCGCAGCCTGCGGGAGTTCGAATGGTGGTGGTGAGGACAACCGAGCTTCGCAGACGAGTATCGCCGCACCAACCTCGACCGCGGACAACGGCCTTGGTGATAGCACGGATCCCGAGAGTCCAGACGTCCCATCCACTCCTGAAGAGCCCCCCAGTTCTGACCAGGAAGGGTCCATCCCCACCCCCACCGAGATTGGGGACGATACAGGGGGCCCAGATCCTGTCCCGGCAACGCCCACCCCGACGCCAGGGCCAATTGAGCCGTTGACCGGCGAGCCGCTGGAGGATCCGTCGATTATGGAACGGCCCGCTCTGGCGGTAAAGGTCGGCACCAGCGCAGTGGGGCGACCCCAGACCGGTATCAACCAAGCCGATGTGCTCATCGAGGTCAGGGTAGAGACCATCACCCGCCTCATGGCGGTGTTCCACAGCCAGGGAGCTGACTCATTGGGTCCAGTTCGATCTGCCCGCAGCTCCGACCCCGACATCCTGGCCAATTTCAGTCAGCCGATATACGGCCATTCGGGGGCCAACCCCGGTGTGCTGCGGGAAATCTCCCAGGGCCAATCGTCCGGCAAGCTCTACGAGCTGCGCTGGGACCATTTGCCCTCCGACTATTGGCGGGTGGGGGATCGGGTGGCTCCCTTCAACCTGTACACCTCCACTGCCAACATCTGGCAGGCCGCTCCTCGCGATTTGGTGGCCCCTGAACCTCTCTTCGACTACCGCAGACCGGGAGAGGCCCTTCCGGCTGGGGCTGAGCCAGTCCCTGGCGTAGAGGTCCGCTACCTCGGCGGCACAATCGCTCATTTTGTTTGGGATGCTGAAGCTGGTGGCTGGGCTCGCTGGCAGGACGGAACCCCCCATGTCGACATGGCCCGCCATCCCAATGGCACCCCAAATCCCGATATCGCTCCCGTTCAGGTAACCCCAGCCAACGTGGTGGTTCTGCAAACTGGATACACCGGCAGCGCGGCCTGCTCCTACTGTCCTGAAGCCATCACCGTTGATCCCGGGGGCGGGGCAGCCCTGGTGTTTACCGACGGCCATCTGATTAGGGGCCGGTGGACCCGCTCATCGGCAAACCAGCCCTGGCAGGTCACCGACGACAACGGCAATCCGGTGCGGCTCACCCCCGGCCAGACATTCATTGCCTTGCCGGGGGGAGATGTGCTGGTGATGGTGCAGGACTTCGCCGAGAACCTGCTCAGGAATCGCTGATCTGAGCTATCAGCGGTAAACCGACATCGCGCTGTCGGTATGGGAGGCCATAGACTGCAACCATGGCTGCTGAGTCGATGTCGAGCCGCGAGACGGGAACCCCTTTGGTCAAACGGGGACTGGCCGAGATGCTCAAGGGCGGCGTCATCATGGACGTGGTTACCCCCGAACAGGCTAAGGTGGCCGAGGACGCCGGGGCGGTGGCGGTTATGGCCCTGGAGCGGGTTCCCGCCGACATCCGCCGCGACGGCGGAGTCGCTCGCATGAGCGATCCCGAGATGATCACCGGCATCCAGGAGGCGGTGACCATCCCGGTGATGGCCAAGGCCCGCATCGGCCACTTCGTGGAAGCCCAGATCCTGGAAGCCCTCGACGTTGACTACATCGACGAGAGCGAGGTATTGACTCCCGCCGATGAGGCCCACCACATCGACAAGTGGGCGTTCACTGTGCCGTTCGTGTGCGGGGCCACCAACTTGGGAGAGGCGCTGCGGCGCATCTCCGAGGGGGCGTGCATGATCCGGTCCAAAGGCGAGGCTGGCACCGGCAACATCGTGGAAGCCGTCCGCCATCTCCGCTCGATCATCGGCGATATCCGCAAGATCACTCAGGCTGATTCCGCTGAGCTGTTCGACTGGGCCAAGCAGCTTCGGGCCCCGCTGCCGCTGGTGCGAGAAGTGGCAGAGACCGGCTGGCTCCCGGTGCCCATGTTCTGCGCCGGGGGTATCTCGACCCCCGCCGATGCCGGGTTGGTGATGCAGCTCGGTGCCGAAGCCGTGTTTGTGGGCTCGGGGATCTTCAAGTCTTCCGACCCGGCGCCCCGGGCCAAGGCCATTGTGGAGGCGGCCACCAACTATCGCGATGCCCACATCCTGGCCAAGGTCAGCCGCGGCCTCGGCGAGCCCATGCCCGGCCTGGAGATCGACGGCCTCGAAACCCGGCTGGCCGACCGCGGCTGGTAGCCGCGACTGAGCGTGCAGCAGATCGAGGCATCACCCCGAGACCCGGAGCCCCCGGGTGAAAGTCGGGGTCTTGGCCCTCCAGGGCGCATTCGGACTGCATGAGAGGGTCCTGAACCGGCTCGATGTGGCCGCGGTCCAAGTCCGCACCCCAGAAGAGCTGGCCGAGGTCGACCGGCTGGTCATTCCCGGCGGGGAGTCCACCGCCATCTCCAAGCTGTTGGACGCCAACGGCTTGGCCGACCCGCTGGCCGGACGCTTGGCCGACGGTCTGCCAGTGCTGGGGACCTGCGCCGGGCTGATCCTCTTGGCCGCCGAGGTGGTGGACGGCTATCCCGGCCAACACTGCTTCGGTGCCATCGACGCCACGGTGCGGCGCAATGGCTATGGCCGTCAGTCAGAGTCATTCCACGCGCCGATTGACGTCGAAGGATGGGAGTCGCCCTTTCCCGGTGTCTTCATCCGCGCCCCGGTGATCGCTTCAGCCGGCCCTGACGTTGAGGTCTTGGCCGAATTGGACGGGGTGCCGGTTCTTTGTCGCCAAGGATCTGTGGTGGTGTCGTCGTTCCATCCAGAGTTGGCTGAAGACGATCGCATCCACCGTTGGTTCATAGAGCAGGAATAGGGGAGCACCTATGTCAGGACACTCCAAATGGGCCACCATCAAGCACCGCAAAGGGGCCGCCGACAAGCGCCGGGGCAAGCTGTTCGCCAAGCTGATCCGCCAGGTGGAGGTGGCGGCTCGCGAGGGTGGGGGCGACCTCGACGCCAACCCCACCCTTCGCACCATGTTCCAGAAGGCCAGGGACAACTCGGTGCCGCTGGACACCATCGAGCGGGCCATCAAGCGGGGTACCGGCGAGCTCGAAGGAGTGGCCTACGAGTCGGTGTTCTATGAGGGGTACGCCCCTGGGGGCGTGGCCCTGTATGTGGAGACGCTCACCGACAACCGCAACCGGACCAGCTCGGAGGTGCGGGCGCTGTTCACCCGCAATGGGGGATCGCTGGCCGAGCCCGGCGCGGTGGCCTGGCAGTTCGAGCGCAAGGGGGTGGTGATCCTCGACCGTTCGGTGGACGAGGACGAGTTGATGATGGCCGCCCTCGACGCCGGTGGCGAGGACTTGGCCGATGAGGGCGACACCTGGCGGCTCACTTGCGATCCCTCTGACCTCTCGGCCATGCGCGACGCCTTGGCTGAAGTGGAAATCGCCTTCGTGTCGGCGGCCTCCACCATGCTGCCCACCTCGGTGGTGGGCGTCGACAGCACCGACGCCGCCCGCTCCGTTCTCCGCCTCATCGACGCCCTCGATGACCACGACGACGTCCAAGACGTCTACGCCAACTTCGACATCCCCGACGACATCCTCCAAGCCGCCGCCAACTGATGCCCCGAACCGGAATCCTCAGTCAAACAAATTGGACTGGTCTGCCGCGCTGGCGGGCGGCGCAAGGCCCAGGTGCTGCCAGGCGGTGGCAGTGGCCACTCGACCCCGGGGGGTGCGCATGAGCAGGCCCTGTTGGATGAGGAACGGCTCGTAGACATCCTCCACGGTCTCGGCGGGCTCGCTCACGCTGATGGCCAGGGTGGACAGCCCCACCGGTCCGCCGCCAAAGCGCTCGCACAGGGCCGACAAGATGGCCCGGTCGATCTTGTCGAGCCCGGCCTGATCGACGCTGAAAAGGTTCAGCCCCGCGGCCGCAGTGACCTGGTCGATGGTGCCGTCGGCCCGGACCTCGGCATAGTCCCGCACCCGGCGCAGCAGCCGGTTGGCAATGCGGGGGGTGCCCCGAGCCCGACAGGCGATCTCGGCTGCGCCCTCCGGGTCGATCTGGATGTTGAGGATGGATGCGGCCCGAGCGATGATGGCCTCCAAATCGGCGGAGGTGTAGTAGTCGAGTCTCGACACCAAGCCGAATCGGTCGCGCAGCGGCCCGGTGATGAGGCCGGTTCGAGTGGTGGCGCCTATCAGGGTGAACTTGGCCAGATCGAGGCGGACCGACTGGGCCGCCGGACCCTTGCCCAGCACGATGTCGACGTTGAAGTCCTCCATGGCCGGATACATGACCTCTTCGACGATGCGGGGCAGTCGGTGGATCTCGTCGATAAACAGCACATCGCCGTCCTCCAGCTTGGAGAGGATGGCGGCCAGATCACCAGACCGCTCTAACGCTGGACCCGAAGTGACGTGTAACCCCGCTTCCATCTCCTTGGCCACGATGTGGGCCAGGGTGGTCTTGCCCAAGCCCGGGGGTCCGGCGAACAGCAGATGGTCCGCAGGCTGCGATCGGGCCCGGGCTGCGCCCAAGATGATGTGAAGATGCTCCTTCAGCTCTGGCTGGCCCACGAACTCGTCCAGCCGCGTTGGCCGCAACCCAGATTCGGCTTCGGCATCCTCGGGAAGCACGGTCCCCGCCAACAGCTCCTCTCTCTCACTCATCGCCTGCTCATGTCCTCGAGGCGCTGTTCATGTTCCTCATGGCCTGCTCATCTCCCTGAGGCAAGGTGGCGGAGGGCCGCTTTGAGAAGGGCAGAGGAGTCGCCATCGGATGGCAGGGCGGCAATGGCGCCACGGACCTCTTCGGCGCTGTAACCCAGTTCGCCCAGCGCTTGGCGGACCACGCTGCGAGCATCGGCCGGCCCGTCGGCCGGTTCGCCGGATGCCACTGAGGTGGTCACGTCGCCGATGTCGAGCCGGGCCTTGAGCTCCACCAGGAGCCGGGCCGCGGTCTTCTTGCCCACTCCGGGCACCAGGCACAGGGCGTCGATGTCGTCGCTGGTCAGGATCGCGGCCAGTTCCGAGGGTCCGTATATCGACAAGATGGCCATTCCCATCGCCGGCCCCACACCGTGAGCGGAGATGAGACCTTCGAAGACTTGGCGTTTGTGGGCGGTGTCGAATCCGTAGAGGGTTTGGGCGTCTTCTCGGATGTGGTGATGGATGTGCAACAGCACGTCGTCGCCCAGTTCTCCCAAAGCGGCCGAGGTATCGGGCGAGACGGCCACTCGATAGCCGACGCCTGCGGTCTCCACGATCACCTCGTCGGAGTCCCGCAGAGCCAGCGTGCCCCGAAGCAGCCCGATCACATTGCGGCCTGGATCCGGGAGGCGGCAGGAGCGTGGGCCAGATGGCAAAGGGCCACCGCCACCGCGTCGGCAGCGTCCACCGGCTTGAGCGGACGGGGCAGGCCCAGCAGGGTCTGCACCATCTTGCCCATCTGCTCTTTGTCGGCACCGCCCCAGCCGGTGATCGCCTTTTTGATCTGCGTGGGCGAGTACTCGAACACCTCGGCGCCTGCCCCCACCGCCGCGGCCATGGCCACGCCGCAGGCCTGGCCCACCCCCATGGCGGTGCGGACATTCACCTGGAACAGCACTTGTTCCACCGCCACCGCATTGGGGCTGTAGGTGTCCATCAAGTCGGCTAGCTCGTGTTGGAGCTCGTACAGCCGCCGGGGAGTGGGATCGTCCTTGTCGGTGCGGATGATGCCCGCCGCGATGGCCTCGGTGGCGCGGCCCTTTTGGCGGACGACGCCATAGCCGCAGCGCGACAGGCCGGGATCGATCCCCATCACCAGCATCAGCCCCAAACTACCGGGCTGGTGTGACAGTTTTCGGGATAAGGGCTTCGGTCGGATAGAAACACACCATGCGGACTGAGGAGCTTCACTACGAGCTGCCTCAGGCCGCCATCGCCCAGCAGCCGGCCGAGCCCCGGGACAGCTCGCGGCTGCTGGTGGATCGAGGGCCATCTGCTCCGCCCGAGCACCGCCTGACCCGTGATCTTCCCGAGCTGCTCGGCCCCGGAGATGTGCTGGTGGTGAACGACAGCCGGGTTATGGCCGCCCGACTGCGGCTCCGCAAGGCCACCGGGGGCAAGGTCGAAGTTCTATTGCTGGAATCGGACGACGACGGATGGTGGAGCGCGCTAGTACGCCCCGGCCGCCGAGTACGTCCGGGCACCGAGTTGTGGTTCGGCGACCAACTGGCGATGGAAGTGGGGGAGCGCATCGGCGACGACGGTCGGCGTCGGGTGCGGCCCACCGGCGATCCCAACGACCTCATGGATCAAGCTGGCGAGGTGCCGCTGCCCCCCTACGTCACCGGGGAGCTGGCCGACGTCGAGCGCTACCAGACGGTCTATGCCGAACGGCCAGTGTCGGCGGCCGCGCCCACCGCCGGGCTCCACCTCACCGAAGCAGTGCTGGACCGCTGCCAGGCCGCCGGGGCAGAGGTGTGCGCGCTGGAGCTGGCCGTGGGCACGGCCACGTTCACCCCGGTTACGGCGGAGGACCTTGAAGACCACGCCATGCACACCGAGTCGTACCGGATCCCCGAGGCCACGCTGACCGCCTGCGTTCGGGCTGAGCGGGTGGTGGCGGTGGGCACCACCGTGGTGCGGGCGCTGGAGTCAGCGGCGGCCACCGGATCGGCCAGTGGCTGCACCGACCTGTTCATCAAGCCGGGACACCAATTTGCCGTGGTGGACGCCATGCTCACCAACTTCCATTTGCCCCGGTCCAGCCTGTTGGCCCTGCTGGCTGCCTTTGTGGGCCCTCGCTGGCGGGATCTCTACTCCGTCGCCCTGGCTGAGGGCTATCGCTTCCTCTCCCTGGGAGACGCCATGTTCTGCGCGAGAAGTCCTGGCCAGTGACCCTCCAATTCGACGTGTTGGCCCAAGACGGGCAGGCCCGCAAAGGGCGCATCACCACGCCGAGGGGCTCATTCACCACCCCGTGCTTCATGCCGGTGGGCACCCGGGCCGCAGTCCGCACTCTCGACACCAGAGACCTCGAGATCCTCAATCCCTCGGTGGTGCTGGCCAACACCTATCACCTGATGATGAGGCCCGGGCCCGAAGTGGTGCAGCAAATGGGCGGTGTCCACGGGTTCACCGGCTGGGAAGGCCATGTTCTGACCGACTCGGGGGGCTACCAGGTGTTCTCCCTCGATCCCAAAGTGGATGACGACGGCGTTACGTTCCAGTCCACCTACGACGGCTCTACCCATCGGTTCACTGCTGAACGAGTTGTAGATGTCCAACTCCAGCTGGGCTCCGACATCCAAATGGTTCTCGATGTGTGCCCGCCGTCGGATGCCCCCGACTCATTGCTCCGCCAAGCGGTGGACCGCACCGCGGCGTGGGCCATCCGGGCCCGCCGCCGCTTCCTGGAGACAAGCGGGCACGACACCGGGGCCAACCAGTTCGGGATCGTCCAGGGCGGGACTGATCTCGCGCTGCGGGCCGAGAGCGCAGCCCGGACCATCGAGGTGGGCTTCGACGGTTATGCAGTGGGCGGGCTCTCGGTGGGGGAGCGCCAAGACCGGATGCTGGAGGCACTGGCCGCCACCTCCCCGCTCCTGCCCGGCGATCAACCCCGCTACTTCATGGGGTTGGGCGATCCCATTGGACTGGTGGAATGCGTGGCCCTGGGTGTGGACATGTTCGACTGCGTCCTGCCCACCCGGCTGGCCCGCCACGGTACCGCTCTCACCTGGGAGGGTCGCCTCAACATCGGCAACTCATCGTTCGCCACCGACGACCGGCCCATCGATCCTGAATTTCCGGCCAGTCCGGTGGCCCGCTACTCCCGAGCCTATATTCGGCACCTCTTCAACGTGGACGAGCCGTCGGCGGCTCGGCTGCTCACCCTCCACAATGTGGCCTGGCTGTTGGCCCTCATGGAGTCAGTCCAAGATGCCATTGCCGCCGGCACATTCGGCCTGCTTCGCCAGCGGATAGCCGAGGTCTGGAATCGTCCTGTTGCGGAGGATGAGCAGCCAGGGCATTGACCCCCAAGGGTGGCCCGCCAAGTCGTCTCCCGGTGAAGACTTCCGGTAGAGTTCAGACCCTTGGAGATCCTCCCCCTTCTCTTATTGATGTTCGTCGCCATGTACTTCTTCATGGTGCGACCCCAGCAGCGCAAGGCGCGCGAACAGCGAGCGCTGCTCGACTCCCTGGAAGTGGGCGACGAGGTAATCACCGCATCGGGCCTCTACGGGATGATCACCGCTTTCGACGGCGGCACTGTGTTCATTGAGATTTCCGACGGTGTCGAGATCAAGATCAGCCGCGAGACCATCGCCAACAAGGTGGTGTACTCCTCCGACATCGACATCGATGGCGACGAGGGCCAGGGCCCTCTGATGAGCGACGACTAGTCGCAATCCCCAGCACCAATGAGCCGCCGGTCGCTGGTTTCGCTTGGCTTCATCCTGGCCTTGGCGGCCGGGTTGCTGGCCGCCTCGCTGGCCGTTGGCAACCGACCCCTTCTGGGCCTCGACCTGAAGGGCGGGGTCGAGGTGGTGCTGGAGCCGGAGGAGCGTCCCCAGGAAATCACCGATGGTGATTTGGACACCGCGGTCAAAATCATCCGCGAGCGCATCGACGGACTCGGAGTAGGCGAGCCCGATGTGACCCGCCAAGGCGGCCGGGTGGTTGTCCAGCTTCCTGGTATCAGCGACCAGCAGCGGGCCATCGACATCGTGGGGCAAACCGCCGAACTGCGGTTCCGGCCGGTGTGCGCCGACCTGTTTGCCGAGCCGATTGCCTTCTCCGATCCGGAATCCGATATTGAGTTGCCGCCGGCCCCAACCCTGCCCGATCCCGTGTTGGACGAGCGGGGGCTGGCCCCGTGCCCTACTGGCATCGACTACAACAGCCTGGCGACGTCCACATCGGCTGAAGACGAACTCGACCGCTTCGTGGTCCTGCCCGAGCGGGACAACAACGGAGAGGTCACCAGGCGATTGCTGCTCGGCCCGTCGGCCCTCACCGGTGCGGGCCTTTCGGGGGCTGACAGCTCCTATCGAAACGAGTTTGTGGTGGACGCCACCTTCAAGGGCGGTGATGACGGGGCCGACAAGTTTGACGAGATAGCCATCGAGTGTTTCAGGGGCACCGACTATTGCTGGCCCGGCGCCGAGGGGCGAGGCCGATTGGCCATCGTGGTTGACGGCAACGTGCAGTCGGCACCGGTGGTGAACGCGGCCAACTTCGACGGTCGGGTGGTCATCTCCGGCCAATTCTCCGAGCAAGAGGCCGATGATCTGGCCTTGGTGCTGCGCTACGGCGCACTGCCCATCGAGTTCCAAGATCCCACCGACCCCCAGAGCGATAGCACCAGCCGGGCCGTGTCGGCCACCATCGGGGGCGACTCCCTTCGCGCCGGAGTCATCGCTGGCATCGTCGGGCTGGCGCTGGTGTTTTTGTTCATGATTGGCATGTACCGCCTGCTGGGCTTGATCGCCATGCTGAGCCTGGGCGTATCGGCCACCCTGTTGTGGGTAATCGTGGCCTGGTTGGGCGAGACCCAGGATTTGGCCTTGACCCTGGCCGGGGTCACCGGCCTCATCGTGTCAATCGGTGTGTCGCTCGACTCCAACGTGGTCTACTTCGAGCACCTCAAAGAGGATGTGGCCACCGGCCGCTCACTGCGCTCATCTTTGGAGTTGTCGTTCCCGGCGGCATTTCGGACCATATTCTGGGCCAACTTCGCCTCGCTCATCGCCGCAGTCATCCTGTACTGGCTCTCGGCCGGCTCGGTTCGGGGCTTCGCCCTCATGCTTGGCTTGGCCTCGGTGCTCGACCTGGTGGCCACCTACTTCTTCCTGCGGCCCTGCGCCCAGCTGATGTCCCGGTCGCCCAGCTTGATGGCCCACCCCCACCGCCTCGGCCTGCCCACCAGGGAAGAGGCCATTCCCGCGGGAGCTGAGGCATCATGAGCCGGCTCCAGCGCCTGTGGCGCAACCAGACCAAGGTGGACTTCCCCGAGCTTTGGAAGACCACCCTGAAGGTGTCCGCCGCCCTGGTCCTTATCAGCATCGTGGCCCTGCTGGTGCGAGGGGTCAATCTGGGCATCGAGTTTGAGGGGGGCACGGCGTGGGAGGCATCCGCGCCCGACGTGTCAACCGCCGATGTGCGTGACGCCCTGCGAAACGTGGGCCAGGCCGACGCCAAGATCCAGTTCGTGGGCGGCGATGTGCTGCGGGTAAGAGCCGAGTTGGATGCTACCGATGCTTCGAGCGTGGCCGAGGTGTCGCTGGCCCTGGCCAACCTCACTGGCCAGAGCCTTGACGACATCAGCTTCAACTCCATCAGCGCGTCGTGGGGCAATGAGATCACCGACAAGGCCATCCGGGCGCTGATTGTGTTCTTCATCGTGGTGGCCATTTACATCACGCTGCGGCTGGAGTGGAGGATGGCCCTGGCCGCTCTTGTGGCAGTGGCCCACGACATCGTCATAACCGTGGGCATCTATGCCCTGTTCCAACTCGAAGTCACCCCGGCCACGGTCATCGCCTTCCTCACCATCATGGGCTACTCCCTGTACGACACCTTGGTGGTGTTCGACAAGAACCGCGACTACCAGCGCCGCTCTGCCCTGGTCGGGCGGGCTACCTACACCCGGATCATGAACTCGGCGCTCAACACCGTGCTTCTGCGGTCGGTGAACACCACCATCACCTCGGTATTGCCGGTTCTGTCGATGCTGGTCATCGGCACGTTGGTGCTGGGAGCGGTCACCCTGGCCGAGTTTGCCGTGGCTCTGCTCATCGGCTTGCTAGTGGGCACGTATTCGTCGCTGTTCGTGGCCGCCCCGGTCGCCGCTTGGCTGAAGGAGCGCCAACCTGAGTTCGCAGAGCAGCGGGAGCGCCTGGAGGCTCGGGCCCAGTCCCGGGGCACCACCATGCAAGACGTGGAAGAAGTCGCGGTGGGTCCGACACCGTCCCGACCCGCTGCTCCTCCCTCGGATCGTCCGGCTCGGCGCCCATCGCAACCGGGTACGGCCATCCCTCCTCGTCCCCGCAAGCGCAAGCGGCGCTAGTCCCCAACCGGCGGGCAGGTAGGGTGGGGGAAGTGGAGTCCGGCTGGCCCGAGAGCCTTATTCGGGATGTTCCCGACTTTCCCACCGAAGGGATCGTGTTCAAGGACATCACCCCGCTGCTCGATGATGGCGATGCCCTTCGATGGGCGGCCGATGAGCTGGCTGACCGGTTTTCGGGCACCTCCGTTGACCGGGTAGTGGGGGTCGAGGCCCGAGGGTTCATTCTGGGTGCGGCAGTGGCCTATCGCTTGGGCTGCGGTTTTGTGCCCTTCCGAAAGCCGGGGAAACTCCCTTACTGCACCCGGTCGGTGGACTATCAGCTCGAATACGGCACTGCGTCGCTGGAGGCTCACACCGACGCTCTGGCCGCTGGCCAACGAGTGCTTGTCGTGGACGATGTGCTGGCTACTGGGGGCACGGCCGCCGCCGCGGTGGAGCTCGTCAATGCGGGGGGCGCGGAGGTAACCGGGGTGGGTTTCCTAATCGAGTTGGGTTTTTTGGAGGGCCGGGAGAAAATTAAGGTCGGTGCCGACTGTCCGGTGATCTCACTGTTCTGCTTTGGGGGTGACGAATGACTCTGGCCGAGCGGACACTGCCCTGGATGGATCAGCCCGGACAAGGCGTGGGCCCGTTGCTCAACGCCTATCTCGAGCGCTACCCCAACGACACTGCCGATCGCATCGAGACGGCCTATCGCCTCGCTGAGCAGGCTCACGCCGGGCAGTTGCGCAAGTCGGGCGAACCTTATGTCACCCATCCTCTGGCTGTGGCCCACATCGTGGTCGAGTTGGGACTGGACGACGTTTCAGTCATCGCCGCCCTTCTGCACGACGCCATTGAGGACACCTCCATGGACTTGACCGAGGTCGAGCAGCACTTCGGCAGTGAGGTGGCTTCGATCGTCGACAGCGTTACCCGGCTCGACCGGCTCAAGTTCAACACTCAGGAGGAGGAGCAGGCCGCGTCCATGCGCAAGATGCTGGTGGCCATTGCCAAGGATCTGCGGGTGCTGGTGGTGAAGCTGTCCGACCGGCTGCACAACATGCGGACGCTGGCCGCGCTGCCGCTGGAGAAGCAGCATCGGGTGGCCCGAGAGACCATGGACATCTACGCTCCGCTGGCCAACCGCCTGGGCATGCAGGACATGAAGCTTCAGCTCGAAGACTTGGCGTTCGCCGCCCTGCATCCCAAGCGCTACGCCGAGATCGATCGCATGGTGGCAACTCGGGCGCCCGAACGGGACCTTTATCTCACCCAGGTTCTCTCCAGTGTGGAGGCCCGTCTGGCCGAACTGGGCATCCCTGCTCAAGTGACCGGCCGTCCCAAGCACCTGTGGAGCATCTACGAGAAGATGATGACCAAGGATCGCAGCTTCGACGAGATCTACGACTTGGTGGGCATGAGGGTGATCGTCGACTCGGTGCGAGACTGCTACGCCGCCCTGGGGTCCATCCACGCCACCTGGAAGCCGGTGCAGGGGCGGTTCAAGGACTACATCGCCATGCCCAAGTTCAATCTCTACCAATCGCTGCACACCACTGTGGTCGGGCCGGGGGGCAAGTCGCTGGAAGTGCAGCTCCGCACCAACGAGATGCATGCCCGGGCCGAGCAGGGAGTGGCCGCCCACTGGGATTACAAGGAGGGTGCCACCACCGACGATCTGGCCTGGCTGAGCCGCATCATCGACTGGCAGCAGGAGACCTCCGACGCCGCCGAATTCCTGAGCAACCTCAAGACCGACCTCGACCACGACGAGGTCCAGGTGTTCACTCCCAAGGGCGACGTGGTGTCGCTGCCGATGGGGGCGATTCCCATCGATTTCGCCTACGCCATCCACACCGAGGTGGGCCACGCCTGTATCGGGGCTCGGGTCAACGGCCAACTCGTGCCGCTGGATCGGGAGCTTCGGCCCGGTGACATGGTGGAGATCTTCACCTCCAAGGTGGCCGACAAGGGACCGTCGCGTGACTGGCTCGGTCTGGTGGCCTCCCATCGGGCTCGCAACAAGATCCGCCAGTGGTTCGCTCAGGCCCGGCGGGAGGATGCCATCAAGGCCGGCCGCGACGCGGTGGCCGCCGCCTTGCGCCGCGAGCGTCTGCCGGTGGCGAAAATCCTCTCAGGAGAGGAGTTGTTGCACGCAGCCACCGATATGAATTACCGCGACCTAGACACTTTGTTCGCCGCGGTGGGGGAGCGTCATGTGTCGGCCAAGGCGGTGGCCGAGCGGGTGGCCGGAATGAGGGTGGAGCCGGAGGCCGAAGAAGTGCTGGACGACGATCTGGCTGCGGTTCCGTCGCCGGCGGTATTGCCCCGCCGCACCGACCAGCCGGTGGAGGTGGAGGGCCTCGACGATGTTCTGGTCAACTTGGCCCGCTGCTGCAAACCGGTTCCCCCCGACGAGATCATCGGTTTTGTCACCCGGGGCCGGGGGGTCTCGGTCCATCGTACGGAGTGCGCCAATGCGGTTTCGCTGTCATTCGAGCAGGGCGACCGGCTCATCGATGTGGACTGGAGTGCCGAGCGCAGCGGCACCTATTGCGTGACCATCGAGGTCAAGGCGTTCGACCGCACCCGTCTGCTGCGGGACGTGGCCAATGCCTTGTCCACCGGATCGGTCAACATCATGGCCTGCGAGACCCGCACCGGTGCCGATCACATCTCGGTCATGCGTTTCGACTTCGAGTTGAGCGACGGTACTCATCTCGACGCCCTCTTGCGCACCATCCGGGGCATCGAGTCGGTTTACAACGCCTATCGGGTCCTTCCCTCCGCCGCTGGCTGACATGTTCCAAGCGCCCAAGGGGACTCGCGACATCTTGCCGCCGGAATCGGACCGCTGGCAGGCGCTGGTGGCCGTGTTCGCCGAGGTGTTCGGGCGGGCCGGCTATGGGCTGGTGCAGAATCCCATGTTCGAGGACATCGGGGTGTTCCAGCGCCTGGGCGAGGGCACCGAGGTGGTCCGCAAGGAGATGTACGACTTCTTTGACAAGGGCGACCGCCACATGGCTCTACGCCCGGAGGGCACTGCCTCGGTGGTTCGGGCCTTCAATCAGCACCGGCCCACCGTGCCCTGGAAGGTGTGGTACCTCACCCCCTGTTTCCGCTACGAGGAGCCCCAGGCCGGGCGGTTCCGCCAGCACCACCAAGTTGGGGCCGAGGCCATCGGCTCGGCCGATCCCGACCTCGATGTGGAGGTCATCGCCCTCCAACACGACTTCTATCGGGCACTCGGATTGAGCCAACTGTCGCTGCGGCTCAACTCCATGGGCAGCCTCGGCGACCGACAGGCCTACGCCGAGCAGTTGGCCGTCTGGCTGGGTCAGCGGGTGGGGGATTTGGACGAGGCCGACCGGGCCAACGCCGCCGACCATCCGCTGCGGGTGCTGGACTCCAAGCGGGAGCGCACCATCGCCGCAGTGGCCGACGCCCCTCTCATTGTCGACAGCCTCTCCGACGAGGCCGCTGCCCACTTTGAGCGGGTGCAGGCCGGACTGGACGCCCTGGGGGTGGTCTACGAGATCGACCCCCGCCTGGTACGGGGCTTGGACTACTACACCCATTCCACCTGGGAGTTTGTGGCCGGTGCTTTGACCTCGGCCCAGAACGCGGTGGGTGGTGGGGGCCGCTACGACGGTCTGGCCGAGTCGTTGGGTGGCAAGCCCGCTCCCGGCGTGGGATTCGGCGCCGGCATCGAGCGCATCCTGTTAGCGGCCGACGCCGAGGACGCTCTCCCCGAAGCCGAGGCGGCCGTAGACGTATTCGTGGTTGACGTGACCGGCGGAGACGCTGGGCGGGATCTCACCTTTGAGCTGCGCCGCAACGGCATCTCGGCTGATCGGGCGTTCGATGCCCGGTCGATGAAGGCTCAAATGAAGGTGGCCGACCGGTCGGGGGCGCGGCTGGCCCTTCTGGTCGGAGAGGACGAGCAGGAGTCGGGCACGGTCACCTTGCGCGACCTGCGCTCGGGGGGCGGACAAACCTCGCTGCCCCGGCCCGAAGTGGCTAATGAGGTGGCTCAGAGGCTGGCGAAAGAGTGAAATAGCCGCGATGCGAACTGACTATTGCCATGGGGACTAATCGCGGCATGCGAACTGACTATTGCGGAGAGCTGCGCGCTGATGACATCGGGCGAGAGGTATCGGTGTGCGGCTGGGTAGATCGCCGCCGGGAGCACGGCGAGAATCTGGCCTTCATCGATCTGCGGGATCGCACCGGCGTAATCCAGTGCGTGGTGGATGAGCGCCACGATCTGCGCTCAGAATACGTGGTTCGCATCAGCGGCACGGTGCGGCCCCGACCCGAAGGCACCGTCAACCCCAAGCTGGACACCGGCGAGGTGGAGGTCGGCGATTGCCGGGTGGAGGTCCTATCCGACGCCGAGCCCCCGCCGTTTCCGCTCCACTCCCGTACCGAGGTGGACGAGAACGTGCGCTTGCGCTACCGCTACGTCGATCTGCGGGGAGAGCGCCTCCAGCGCAACCTGGAACTGCGGGCCACGGTGAACAGCGCCATCCGCCGGTCGATGGAGGCCCAGCGCTTCACCGAGATCGAAACCCCTATGCTGGTGGCCTCCACTCCTGAGGGCGCCCGCGACTTCGTGGTCCCGTCTCGGTTGCATCCGGGCCGGTTCTACGCCCTTCCCCAGTCACCCCAGATCTTTAAGCAGCTCTGCATGGTGGGGGGCATTGACCGCTACTACCAGATCGCCCGCTGTCTGCGAGACGAGGATCTCCGGGCCGACCGGCAGTTCGAGTTTATGCAGCTCGACGCTGAAGCCAGCTTCGTGGGCCAAGACGAGGTGATGGCCTTTATCACCGAGGCGGTGGTCGCTGCGGTGGAGGCAGTCACCGGCACCCGCCCCGATGATCCCATCTTCATGACTTGGACCGATGCCATGGAGCGATTCGGTTCTGACAAGCCCGACGTGCGCTTTGGCATGGAGCTGATCGAGCTGACCGAGCTGTTCGAGGGCACCGAGGCCAAGGTCTTCCAGGTGGATTGTGTCAAGGGCATCAACTGCAAGGGCGGGAGCCAAAGCCTGGGGCGCAACGCTATCGACGAGCTCACCCGCAAGTGCCAGGAGTGGGGGGCCAAGGGCCTGGCCTGGTTCCGGGTGGGGGATGACGGCGCACTCGACGGTGCGCTGACCAAGTTCATGTCCGAGCAGGAGCAGGCCACCCTCGGCCCGGCTATGGATGCCGAACCGGGCGACCTGCTGCTGTTGATTGCCGACCGCCGCCAAACAGTGCGCGACATCCTCGGCCTGCTCCGCCTGGAGCTGGGCCGTCCGCCTATCTCGGAGGGCGGTCTCAACTTCGTGTGGGTCACCGAATTCCCGCTGTTCGAGTCCATCGACGACCAGGGTCGGCCGATCGCTGCCCACCACCCGTTCACCATGCCCCACCCCGATGATGTGAGCCTGCTCGACGGCGAGGGCGAGGAGCTTCTGGCAGTGCGCTCTCAGGCCTACGACTTGGTGCTCAACGGCTGGGAGCTGGGCTCGGGAAGTGTGCGGATCCACCGGTCCGATATACAGCGGGCAGTGATCCGAGCCTTGGGCATCAGCGATGGCGACGCCGATGAGCGATTCGGCTTCCTGCTCGACGCCTTCCGCTACGGGGCCCCGCCCCACGCTGGGTTCGCCTTCGGCATCGACCGACTGGTAGCCATCTTGGCCGGCGAGGAGAACATCCGCGAGGTGATCGCCTTCCCCAAGACCCAATCGGGCGCCGATCCGCTTTCCAACTCGCCTACCCCGATAGCCGACCGCCACTTGGAAGAACTCGGCTTGCGCGTGCTCCCACCCCCCGCCGCCGGGTGAGCCGATGGCGCGCGGCAGGCGATGAGCGACGACCTGTTTGCCGCCGCGGCGGAGGAGCGGCTGGCGCAGAACGCGCCCTTGGCCGATCGTCTCCGTCCCCGCACCCTGGACGAATTGGTTGGCCAAGAGCACCTGCTTGGCCCGGGAAAGCCGCTTCGCCGCCTCATTGAGTCCGACCGCTTGTCGTCGGCCATCTTGTGGGGGCCACCCGGCACCGGCAAGACCACCATCGCCCGGCTGGTGGCTGGCACCACCGCCCGGGCCTACATCCAACTCTCGGCGGTGACTGCCACCGTCAAGGATGTACGGGAGGTGATTGCCTCAGCCCGCGACCGCCTCGGCCAGCGCGATCGGGGCACGATCTTGTTCCTCGACGAGGTCCACCGGTTCAATCGAGCCCAGCAAGATGCCTTATTGCCCGCGGTGGAGTCGGGGCTCATCACGTTGATCGGGGCGACCACCGAGAATCCTTATTTCGAAGTGAATCCGCCGCTACGGTCCCGCTCCACCCTGTTCCGCCTTGAGCCTCTCGACGGCGATGCTCTGGACGAATTGCTACGGCGCGGGCTCCGGGCTGAGGGGGCCGAGGCTGACGACGACGCTCTCGGCCACTTGTCGGTCCAGGCCGCCGGAGATGGTCGCCAAGCCCTGACCAGTCTGGAAGTGGCGGTGGCCCTGGCATCGGCGAGGGCCGACAATCCGCCCCGGATCACGTTGGCCGATGCCGAGAGCGCCTTGGGGGCCAGTGCTATTCGCTATGGCCGCGACGAGCACTACGACGTCATCAGCGCCTTCATCAAGGGCCTCCGGGGATCTGACCCCGACGCCGGATTGTATTGGCTGTCCCGAATGCTGGAGGCAGGGGAGGATCCCCGATTTATCGCCCGCCGCATGGTGATTTTGGCCTCCGAAGACATCGGCATGGCCGACTCTCAGGCCTTGGTAGTGGCCGACGCCGCTGCTCGCGCGGTGGAGTACGTCGGACTGCCCGAGGCCCAGCTCAATTTGGCCCACGCAGCGGTCTACTTGGCCACCGCTCCCAAGTCCAACACCGTTACCACCGCTCTGGGGAGGGCACGTGCCGATGCCGGCGACGGCGGTGGCGAGGTGCCCACTCATCTTCGCGACGCCCACTATCAGGGAGCGGCCGGCCTAGGGCACGGCACAGGCTACGTGTATCCTCATGATGATCCTCAGGGCTGGGTCAGCCAGCAATATCGCCCCGATCGCTTTGAGGATCAACGCTATTACCATCCTTCTGAACACGGTGCCGAAAAGGAGATTCGCCAGCGGATGAAGGGTCGAGAAGAGGAAGACTGATGCCGAAGCGACTCGTGTGGTTCACCGCCGGGGCCGGGGCAGGCGCGGCCGGGGCAACCTATCTGCGACGCAAGCTGCGCCAAGCCGCTCGCCGGTCAGCGCCGGCTAGGCCCAGCTCCACCGCCAGTGCCCGGGTGCGGGCTGCCGCTACCGAAGCCCGGGCCGCACTGGCCGAGGGCACCGCGGCCGTCCGACGCTACCGGGCCGAGATCGCCCGCCGAGCGCTCGACGATCCCCCCGGTCGGTGAGGACGGCGTCTTGATCCCCAAGCGAGCCCAGGAGATCCGCAGCGCGTTCACCTCCTTTTTCGGCGAGCGGGGCCATGCGGTGCTGCCGTCGGCCAGCCTCATTCCCCGCGATCCTACGGTGTTGTTCACAGTGGCTGGCATGGTGCCGTTCAAGTCCTACTTCTTGGGTGAGGAGGCATCGCCCCATCCTCGGGCAGTCACCGTCCAGAAGTGCGTGCGGGCTGGCGGCAAGCACAACGACCTCGACGAGATCGGACGTACCCGCCGCCACCTCACTTTCTTCGAGATGCTGGGCAATTTCAGCTTTGGAGACTATTTCAAGACCGAGGCCATCGACTGGGCCTGGGAGTTCGTCACCGAGGGTCTGGGCTTCGACCCCGATCGGCTATGGGTGACGGTTCACCTCAGTGACGATGAAGCCGCTGAGATCTGGCGGGACGTGGCGGGTGTGCCTCCCGATCGGATTCAGCGGCTGGATGAGGACAACTACTGGCGCATGGCCGATACCGGTCCGTGCGGTCCGTGCTCGGAGATTTTCTTCGACAAGGGTCCGGAGTTCGGACCCGAGGGCGGGCCGGCCCACGGCGGCGAAGAGCGCTTTCTGGAGTTTTGGAATCTGGTGTTCATGCAGTTCGACCAGCGTCCCGACGGCCAGGTTCCGCTGCCCAAGCCCAGCATCGACACCGGTGCTGGCCTTGAGCGCATCCTTACCTTGATCCAAGGGGTGGAGTCGGTGTTCGACATCGACGAGATGGCTGAGTTGGTGGGGGAGGCCTCCGCGGTCACCGGGGTGAAGCTCGGGGCGGCCGAGCACAGCGACGTCACGCTGCGAATTCTGGCCGAGCACGCCCGCACTATGACCTTCCTCATCTCCGACGGAGTATTCCCCTCCAACGAGGATCGGGGCTACGTGCTGCGACGCATCATGCGGCGGGCCATCCGCCGGGCCTACATGCTCGGGGTGACCGAGGTAGTCACCCCCAAGCTGGTGGACAAGGTGGTTGACATCATGGGTCACGACTACCCCGACGTGTCTGCCAACCACAGCTTCGTGCGGGAAGTGGTCGCCCGTGAAGAGGAGAGCTTCCGAACCACCCTGGCCCAAGGGTCCCAGATCTTGGACGATGCACTCGACCGGCTTGGCAAGGGCGAGGCGCTGTCCGGGGATCTGGCTTTCCTTCTACACGACACCTACGGGTTCCCGTTCGAGGTCACTGAGGAGACGGCCCGCGAGCGGAGCTTGGAAGTTGACCGGGCCGGATTCGACCAGCTGATGGAGGGCCAACGCTCTCGGGCCCGGGAAGACTTCGATGCCCGACACGCCACTTCGACCGATGTCTCCGCGTATGTCGCCCTGGTTGCCGAGCACGGTCCCACCGAGTTTGTGGGCCGTGACTACGACACCGCCGAGGTGGTGGTGCTGGCCGTCACCGAGGACGGCATTGTCTTGGACCGGACCCCGTTCTATGCCGAAGCCGGTGGTCAGGTGGGCGATACCGGAACCATCACTTCGCCTACCGGCTCGGCCCGAGTCACCGACACCACGTACGTGGTGCCAGAGCTGCACCTGCACCATGCCGGAGCCATCGACGGTGAGATAGCCGTCGGGCAGACCGTGATCGCGGCCATCGACGCCGACCGCCGGGCGGCCATCCGGCGCAACCATACCGCCACCCACCTGCTGCACTGGGCGCTGAAGAAGACGCTGGGTGACCATGTCAAACAGCAGGGCTCGCTGGTGGCCGACGACCGGCTGCGCTTCGACTTCACCCACTTTGAGGCCCTCACCGCCGAGCAGATCGCCGAGATTGAGCAGTTGGCCAACGCCGACATCCTGGACAACCCCGCCACTCGCCACTATGAGACCTCGATGGCTGAGGCCACCGCCGCCGGGGCGATCGCCTTTTTCGGCGACAAGTACGGCGAGCGGGTGAGGGTGCTAGAGGCCGGTCCCCATTCCTTGGAGCTATGTGGCGGCACCCACGTGCGGGCCCTGGGCGACATCGGCCCGGTGAAAGTCGTTTCCGAGGGCTCCATCGGGGCCAACATCCGCCGCATTGAGGCGGTGACCGGCACCCGGCCGGTGGAGTTGCTCACCGAGCGGGAGCAGGTACTGGCTCAGACCGCTGAACGATTGGGCGTTCCCGCCGATCAGCTGTTGGCGGGGGCCGATAAGCGCATGGCCGAGATCAAGAGCCTCCGAGCAGAGCTGAATGAGCTGCGCAAGGCGGCCTCGGCCGATCAGTCTGGGGATTTGGCCCAACAGGCAGTTGACGGAGTCGTGGTGGCGCTGGCTGAAGGCCTAGACCGGAACCAGTTGCGCGACCTGGCCATCGCCACCCGAGACCGCCCTGGCGTGAATGCCGTCATCCTCGGGGGGGCCCCCGAGGGCGGCGGCGCCGCCCTGGTAGCGGCGGTGGCCGCCGACTGCGACCTGAACGCCGGTGAGCTGATCGCCGAAGCAGCTGCCACCATCGGCGGTGGCGGGGGCCGAGACGCCAAGCTGGCCATCGCCGGTGGCCGGGATCCATCTCGCTTGGAGGAAGCCCTCGGCCAGGTGCGAGCCGCCGCTGGCATCGCGGGCTAGTGGTGGGTCGAGCGCTGGGCATCGACCTCGGCGAGCGCCGCATCGGAGTGGCTGTCTCCGACGCCGAGGGCCGGGTGGCCACACCCCTGACCGTCATCGAGCGCTCTGGCAGTCGAAACCGCGATCACCAGCGGATATCCGATCTGGCTGTCGAGTATGAGGCTGGGGTGGTGGTGGTGGGCCTCCCGTTGTCGCTGGACGGCAGCACCGGTCCCGCCGCACAGGCCGCCGAGCACGAGGTCGAGGAACTCACAGCCGCTCTGGCCGTGCCGGTATTGACCCACGACGAGCGGTTCACCACCGCCATTGCCGAGCGGGCTCTAGCCGAGTCGGGCCTCAGCGGCAAGGCTCGCCGCCAACGGGTGGACATGGTGGCTGCGTCGGTGATTCTCCAAAGTTGGCTGGATGCCACCGGCTCGAAGGCCCAGTGGTGAGCGACGACCCGAAAGAGGGCTATCAGCCGCCGGTCATCTTGTCGGAGGGCGATGATCCGCAAGACTGGGGTTGGTTGCCTCGCAGAACCTCCACACTCACTCGAGTAGTTATCATCCTGGCCTTTCTGGGCGTGGTCCTACTAGTCGCCTCGCTGTTGATCAGGAGCTGGATCGGTGATCGGCTAGATCCCCCGGGTGAGGAGGGTCCGGAACTGGTGGTCAGTATTCCCCAGGGCGCGTCGATCAACGACATAGCCCGCATTCTCGAAGATGAGGGTGTGGTGCCCAACTCCACAGTGTTCCGCTACTACCTGCGCTACAAGGACGCCGGAGACTTTCAGGCTGGCAACTACATCCTGAATGAGAACATGGCGGTTTGGCGGGCCAAAGACGTGCTGTTGGCCGGTCCCTCCTCCGGACCTGCGGAGGATGCCCTGAGGGTGTTGGTTCCAGAGGGCCTCACATTGGTCCAGATACAAAGCCAGCTACTGTCTCAGCTTCCCACCTTCGAATCCGACGAGTTGGCCCGAGCTTTGGCCTTCCCGCCTCTGCGATCCGACCATCAGCCACCGAACAGCACATTGGAGGGGATGCTGTTCCCCGACACCTATCTGCTCGACGCGGCCACCTCCGAGGACGAAGCCGCCCTCGTCGTCCGCATGATCAACCAGTTCGACCTCGTGGCCGACGAGGTGGGCTTGGAAACCGCTCCCGATGCGGTACGGGTAAGCCCGTATGAAGCCGTCATTGTGGCCTCGCTGATTGAAAAGGAGGCCCTTGTCGACGAAGACCGGGCCAAGATATCCCGGGTGATTTACAACCGACTGGCTTTGGGAATGCCGCTCCAGATCGACGCCGCGGTGCGTTACGCGCTGAACAAGCCATCCGAGCCGCTGACCCTCGCGGATCTGGACGTGGACAATCCCTACAACGTGTACAACCGAGCCGGATTGCCGCCCGGTCCAATTGCCGCTCCTGGGCGGGCATCGCTTGAGGCCGCCTTGAATCCCGCCAACGGCTTCTGGCTGTTCTACGCCCGCACCGACGATCCGGTGCCTGGCGCCCACACCTTTAGCGTCACCTTCGAGGAGCACCAGGAAGCGGTGGCCATTTGCCGGGAGAGGGACCTGGGATGCTGACCCCATACGGAATGCCTCCCAACACTGAGGTCGCGGCTGGGGTGATCGGCTATCCCGTGCGGCACTCTCTGTCCCCGGCAATCTGCCAGGCCGCGTTTGACCAGTTGGGCTTGGATTGGATCTACGCGGCCTTCGAAGTGCTCCCCGGCGACGCCGCTGAGGCCCTCAACCACATGCGCGACCGGGGCATGGCCGGATTGTCGGTGACCATGCCCCACAAGGCCGACGTGGCTGCAATGGTGGATGAACTGAGTCCGGCTGCCGCGACCCTGGGGGTGGTGAACTGCGTTAGCCGCGATGGTGACCGGCTGATCGGCCACAACACCGACGGGGCTGGGTTTTGCGACGCCCTGCTGGCCGACGGGATGGAGCTGGCCGGAGTGGGCTGCGCGGTGCTGGGGGCAGGTGGGGCGGCCCGGGCGGTGGTGGCTGAACTGGCCCGCCGGGGAGTGGCTGAAGTGGCGGTGGTGGCCCGCCGGCCGGAGCGGGCGACGTCGGCAGCAGCGCTGGCCGGATCGGTGGGCACAACGGCTGGGCCGACCGATGTCGGCAGGTACCAACTGGTTGTGAACGCCACCCCGGTGGGGATGGCCGAAACCGAGGGCGCGGGCCAACTGCCCGTTGATCCTGATCTCCTCCATCCCCACCAGCATGTGGCCGAACTGGTGTACAACCCACTCCAGACGCCGCTGTTGGCCGAATGCCATCGCCGAGGCGTACCGGCTTCCACTGGGTTGGGCATGCTGGTGTACCAGGCCGCACACGCCATTCGGATATGGACCGGTTCCGAGCCACCGGTGGATGCCATGACCGCCGCGGCCACCGCCGCGCTCGAGAGCCGATAGACAAAGCGGCCATGGTCATTGCCGGAGTGGCCAGATGAGCAAAGCGGCCATGGTCATTGCCGGAGTAGCCATCGGCACTGTCGCTGGGCGCTACTTGCTGTTGCTGTTGTGGAGGTTCCGAGTGCGCGATAGCCGCTCCTTGCGAGTGGTCGTCCCGTTCTCAACTGCCAGTGCATTGGGAGTCGCCGGTGGCGTCTTGGGCACTACCTGGGATGTACTTCCGATATGGGCGCTGTTCATCGCCCTGGTCGGAGTGTCCACCGTGGATTTGTTCCACTACCGCATTCCCAACGCCATCGTGTTTCCCACCGTTGCCGTGCTTCTGGTGCTGATGACCTTGATCTCCATGTTGCGCAACCATCCAGGGGCCATTGGACAAGCAGTCGCCGCTGCCGGGTTCTACGGGGTCATCATGTCGGTGCTGCACGTGATCTCGGGGGGCAGTCTCGGACTGGGGGACGTGAAGCTGGCCTTGCCCATCGGTCTGGTGCTTGGCTGGGTGGCCTCAGGCTACGGCGAGTCGTTGCTGGCTGTATTTCTGGCTTTTGTGTTGGCCTCGTTCTTTGGGGCCACTATGGGCCTCACCGTGTGGGGGATGCGGAAGTGGGGCAACGAGGTTCTGCCCGACCCCCTGGCTGATCCCGACAACCCACGCCCCACCGTATTCCCCTTCGCCCCCTGCATAGCCGTTGCCGCCGCGGCCATGGTGCTGGCTATTCCTGTGACGAGCTGACGATAAGTGCTCTCAGGGCAGCGGTAGCCCACTTGTAGTATCGGGTTGTGGAAAGTAGGCCCCATGTGGCCCTCATCGGGATGATGGGGTCGGGAAAGTCAACGGCAGGGTTCTGGCTCGCACAGTCAGAAGGACTGCGGTTCGTGGACCTGGATGCCGCCATCGAGGAGCGTCAGGGCCGATCTGTCCCCGAGATCTTCGAGGCTGACGGTGAGGATTGCTTCCGCGACATGGAGCAGTCGGAGTTGGCTGCCTGCTTGACCTCCCTTCAGCCACTGGTGGTGTCCTGCGGCGGGGGAGCAGTGCTGCGGGCCGAAAACCGGGAACTGCTGCGGAATCGGGCTTGGGTGTGCTGGCTGCGGGCCACTGTCGAAACCCTGGGCCAGCGAGTCCGAGCCGGTGAAAACCGGCCGCTGCTGGGTGAGAACCCGATGGTCGATCTGGAGGCCATCAGCGCGGCTCGGGCTGGGCTCTACGCGGAGGCAGCCAACGAAGTTGTCGATGTTGACGGCTTAGAAGCCGAGCAAGTGGCCGAGCAGATCAAGCGTTTGTGGCCCCGGGCAGTACCGGTTCGATGACCGTCGAAGCCGAACTCGGCTCTATGGACGCGATCAGGGTCCCTGTTGAACTGGGGGATCGGTCGTATGACGTCTGGGTAGGCGCTGGAGTCCGCCATCGCCTTCCCGAGGTCATTCCCGGCGATGTGAAGCGGGTGGCGGTGGTCACCCAGGCCGCGGTGGTCGATGCCGGCATCACCGTTGATCCAGGGGTCGAGCACCGAGTGTTCATCACCGACAACGGCGAGCACATCAAGTCGATGGGAGCGGTGGAGGAACTGTGCCGGGAGTTTGCCCAATGGGGGCTTACCCGCCGCGACGCGGTGGTGGCTGTGGGCGGGGGCGCGGTGACCGACTTGGCTGGATTCACTGCTGCCGTCTACCACCGGGGCATCCGGGTGGTATTCGTGTCAACCACCCTGCTGGGCCAAATCGACGCGTCGGTGGGGGGTAAGACCGGCGTGAACTTGCCCGAGGGCAAGAACTTGATTGGCGCCTTCTGGCAGCCCTCCGCGGTGCTGTGCGATACCGATGCGCTCGAGACCTTGCCCCCTGAGGAGATGCGATCAGGCCTGGGAGAGATGGCCAAGTACCACTTCATCGCCGATGCCGACCTCGATGCCCTGAGCCTGCCCGAGCGCATCGCCCGCTGCGTGGAGATCAAGGCCGAAGTTGTGGCCGCCGACGAGCGCGAGTCCGGCCGCCGGGCGGTGCTCAACTACGGCCACACCTTGGCCCACGCCCTCGAAGCTCACGGCGGCTACGACCTCCGCCACGGCGAGGCAGTGGCCGTCGGTCTGGTTTATGCCGCTGAGCTGGCCCATTGCACGGGTCGCATCGAAGCTGAGCGGGTGGACGAGCACCGCCGGGTGGTCGGTGGCTACGACCTGCCAACCAGCCTGCCAGCCGGGGCTGACCTCGACGCCCTTGTTGGGCTGTTCAGCCGAGACAAGAAAGCGGTGGACGGCGTTACCTTCATGCTTGACGGCCCCGAAGGCATCCAACCGGTCGCCGGATTGGCGCCCGCCCTGTTGCGAGAAACACTGGAGGCCATCCGATGAGCCAATCAATCCTTCTCCTGTCGGGACCCAACCTGAACCTGCTCGGCGATCGAGAGCCCGAGATCTATGGCACCGACACCCTGGACGACCATGTGGCCACCGCGGCCGCTACCGCCGACCGCCACGGTCTCACCATAGAACACCACCAGTCCAACGACGAGGCCGTCCTCATCGACCACATCCACCAGGCCCGACGCCGATGTGCGGCCATCATCATCAACCCCGGCGCGTTCACCCACTACTCCTGGGCCATCCACGACGCCCTGGCTGCCTTCGAAGGCCCGGTGGTGGAGTTGCATCTGTCCAACCCCAACGCCCGGGAGCCGTGGCGCCACACCTCGGTGGTCAGCCCGGTGGCCACCGGCACCATCGTGGGCTTCGGCGGACACGGCTACGAGCTGGCCGTCGAAGCGGTGGCCCGGCTGCTCTCAGAATGACCGCAGCCCGAAGCCTTGCCCCCATGGATGTGGCGGGTCGGGCCGATCGAGTACGGGCCGCGGCTGTTGATGCCGGCTGCGACGCCTTGATGGTGGTCAATGTGGTCAACGTGCGCTATCTCACCGGGTTCACCGGCTCGGCCGGATTGGTCTGGCTGGGGCCGGATGAGCTGGTGCTGGTCACCGACCGCCGCTACGCCGAGCAATCAGAGGTCGAGACCGGCCAAGCCGGCGTGGACATGCGAATCGAGATTACCAACGACGCCCCCAAAGAGATTTTGGCCGCAGTAGCCGCCGAGGTGGGCCGCATCGGCTTGGAGGCGGGCTCGGTGAGCTGGGCTGATCAGCGCAAGTACGACGAATGGTTTGACGCCGCTGAGCTGGTGCCGACTGCTGGCGTCGTGGAGCGATGTCGACAGATCAAAGACGACGGTGAGATCGACCGGATGGCCGCCGCCGCGGCTATCGCCGATGACGCGCTGGCCGAGGTCCGTCCCATGCTGGCCGACGGTGCCACCGAGAAGGAGGTGGCCTTGGCCTTGGATACCGCCTTTCGCCGCTTGGGGGCCGACGGCAGCGCATTTCCCACCATTGTGGCTTCAGGTCCCAATGCCGCCCTGCCCCACAAGCGTCCCACCGACCGCCCCATCGAGCCAGGCGAGTTGGTGATCGTGGACATGGGGGCAGTGATCGACGGTTATCGCTCCGATATGACCCGGACTATGGCGGTGGGCCAGCCCGATCCCGAGGCCCAAAGAGTGTTCGACACCGTTCGGGACGCCCAGCAGCTCGGCGTGGAGCAGGTGGCAGCTGGCCGACCCATTTCCGAGGTGGACAAGGCTTGTCGGGATCGCATTGGAGCTGATGGCTGGGGCGACGCCTTCGTCCATGGCACTGGCCATGGCGTTGGGCTGGACATACATGAGCAGCCCTGGGTGCGGGCCACGGCCACTGACACCCTGGAGGCTGGCCAAGTGATCACTGTAGAGCCGGGCGTGTACCTGCCCGGATTCTGCGGTGCCCGCGTCGAGGACACTGTGGTGGTGACCGAAGACGGCCCCCGACGGCTGACCCACTCACCCAAGGATCTCGAAGTGGTCTAGTGGGGTGTCGTAGGCCAGAATTTGGCCATGCCCACGATCACCACCAACGACCTCAAGAACGGCATGACATTGAACCTGGACGACGGCTTGTTCAACGTGGTCGAGTTCCAGCACGTCAAGCCGGGCAAGGGTGGCGCGTTCGTGCGCACCACTCTGAAGAACGCCCGCACCGGGGCCGTGTTGGACCGAACCTTCCGGGCCGGGGAGAAGGTGGAACGGGCCAACATCGACCGCCGAGAGATGCAGTACCTGTACTCCGACGGCGACGGCTACGTGTTCATGGACAGCGAAACCTACGAGCAGCTCCAAGTAGGCGCCGACGTACTGGGCGAGGCGGTGAACTATCTGGTGGAGAACAACTCGGTGATTCTCGGTATGTTCGGAACCGAGATTGTGGGCACCGATCTGCCCGCCGCAGTAGAGCTGGACATCGCCCAGACCGAGCCCGGCGTCCAGGGCGACCGGGTGTCGGGGGCCACCAAGCCGGCCACCTGCCAGACCGGCCTGGTGGTGCAGGTGCCTTTGTTCTTGAACCCCGGTGAGCGGATCAAGGTGGACACCCGCACCGGCGAGTACATCAGCCGGGCGTGAGCGTCCCGGTCGACATGGTGTCTCGTTGGTGACCTATGAGCTCGCCCGATCCGCTGGTTGCGGGATCCCAGCGCCGCCAGGTGAGGGAGCGGGCCTTGGGCCTGCTCTATGAGGCCGAAGTCAAGGGCGTAGAGGCAGCGGAGTTGCTGGCCGCCCAAGAGCTCGCCCTCGACCCCTACGCCCACACATTGGTCAGCGGGACGGCCTATCACCAGGGCGAGATCGACGCCCGTTTGGAGGAGCTGTCCGAGGGCTGGACGGTGGCCCGAATGCCCGCGCTCGACCGGGCCATTTTGCGCCTGGCCAGCTTCGAGCTCTCTCACAGCACCGATATCTCTGTGGCGGTGATCATCAACGAGGCGGTGGAGTTGGCCCACGAGTACTCCACGCCGGGGTCTGCCGGGTTCATCAACGGCCTGTTGTCCCAGGTGGCGGCCATCGTTCGGCCTACCGAGGACGGGTAGAGAAATACCATCCCCGAACTTCGCGTCGGCAGGTGTATAGTGCTCTGAGCACCCGTGAAGTGGGTCCAGCGAGGCCCATACGGACATGGAGGAAATCGAGTTTGGCTGAACGCGAGCGCCGGCGAACGCCCCCCTACGGGGGCGTTTTCTCTGCCCGCACCCGAGTGATGGAAGCCGAGGACATCAAGCGGGCGACGTGGCGCATGGCCCACGAGATCATCGAGCGCAATCACGGCCTTGAGGGCGTGGTGATTGTGGGCTTGCAGACCGGCGGGGTGTGGCTGGCCGAGGACGTCGTCGGTGCCTTGCATGAGATCGAGGGGGCCAAGCCTCCTTTGGGGACCCTCGACGTGGCCTTCCATCGCGACGACATCGGGCTAAGGCCCCTGCTGCCGGAGGCGCCCACCGATATCCCGTTCAACCTCGACGGCCAAGCGGTGGTGATGGTCGACGATGTGCTGTATACCGGCCGAACCATCCGGGCCGCGCTCGACGCGCTGAACAGCTACGGGCGGCCTCGGACCGTGCAGCTGGCGGTAATGGTGGACCGGGGCCACCGGGAGCTGCCCATCCGCCCCGACTTTGTGGGCAAGAACCTGCCTACCCGCCGCGACGAGATGGTTGACGCCCATCGCGATGGCGTCGATCTTGGAGAGATCGTCAAATGAAGCACCTGTTGTCGATCAACGATTTGGGTGCCGATGGGATAAACGAGGTTTGCCGCTTGGCTGACCTCTTCACCGAGGTGTCGCAGAGGCCCATTCCCAAGGTTCCCGCCCTGCGGGGCAAGACGGTGGCGATGCTGTTCTATGAGGACTCCACCCGGACCCGGCTCTCGTTCGAGGTGGCGGCCCGGCGCCTTTCAGCCGACGTGATGGGCTTCAGCGTGTCCAGCTCGTCGGTCAACAAAGGAGAGTCGGTGCGCGACACGGTGAACACCATTTCTGCCATGGGGCCCGATGCCCTCGTGGTTCGCCACCGCTCGGCCGGGGTGCCCCACCAGGTGACCGGCTGGACCAGCGCCGGCGTGATCAATGCCGGGGACGGCTGGCACGAGCATCCCACCCAGGCGCTGCTCGACTGTTACACCATCCGCGACAGATTGGGGTCGGTGGCCGGTCGGCGCATCGTGATCTTGGGAGACATCAAGCACTCCCGGGTGGCCCGCTCCTGCGTGATGGCGTTCACCTCGCTGGGGGCGAAGGTCACGCTGGTGGCCCCTCCCACGCTTCTGCCCCCCGCGGTGGACTCATGGCCGGTGGACGTCAGCTTCAGCCTCGACGCCGTGCTCAGCGACTGCGACGTGGTGTACGGGCTTCGGGTGCAACACGAGCGCCAGGCTGAGGCATTGCTGCCGTCGCTGCGGGAGTACACCGCCCAGTGGGGGCTCACGGTGGATCGGGCGGCCCGTCTGCCCGTTGGGGCGTTGGTCATGCATCCCGGCCCGGTCAACCGGGGGGTGGAGATCGCTCCCGAAGTGCTGGACCAGCCCAATGCCACCCTTAATGAGCAGGTCCGTCACGGGGTGGCGGTGCGCATGGCCGTGCTCTATCTCCTATTGGCCGCCGACCCCGACCTCCACCCCGAAGGCGAAGCCTCATGAGCACAGTGATCAAAGGCGGCTTGGTCATCGACCAGACCGGAGAGCGCACCGCCGATGTAGTGGTCGACGATGGTCGGATTGTGGCCGTCGGCACCGATCTGTCGGGGGATGAGATTCTGGACGCATCAGGCTGCGTGGTGGCCCCCGGCTTCGTCGACCTGCACGCCCACCTGCGCCAACCTGGCGCCGAGGAGGCCGAGACCATCGAAACCGGAAGCTGGGCTGCGATCCGAGGCGGATTTAGCGCGGTGGTGGCCATGCCCAACACCAACCCGCCCATCGACTGTGCCGCCGTGGTGCAAGAAGTGCTGGCTCTGGGGGCCAAGGCGCCCTGCGATGTGTACACCTCCGGGGCCATCACCGTGGAGCGCAAAGGGGCCCAGCTTGCACCTATGGCCGAGATGGCCGAGCTGGGCGTGCGGCTGTTCACCGACGACGGCAACGGGGTTCAAGAAGCCGGGCTTATGCGCCGGGCCATGGAATACGCCGCTGGCTTGGGAGTGATACTGGCCCAGCACTGCGAAGTAGATTCCCTGGCCGCCGGGGGTCACATGCACGAGGGGGAGTGGTCCAGCCGGCTGGGCATTCCCGGCGTGCCTGCCGAGGCCGAGGAGCTCATGGTCATGCGGGATATCGCCCTCAGCCGCTTCACCGGCGCCCCCGTCCACTTCCAACACCTGTCCACCCGGGGTTCCATCGCCATGGTGAGGGCAGCCCGTCAAGCCGGGGTGGCGGTCACCGCCGAAGCAGCCACCCATCATTTCACCCTCACCGACGAGGATTGCGCCTCCTACGACCCGGTGTTCAAGGTCAACCCCCCTCTGCGTCCGGCCGATGATCGCGATGCGGTGCGCGAGGGTTTGGCCGACGGAGCCGTCGATGCCATCGCCACCGACCACGCCCCCCATACGATGGATGCCAAGGAGAGGCCTTTCGATCAGGCGCCGCCGGGGATGCTCGGGCTGGAGACGGCCCTGGCTCTGGCGCTGACTGAGTTGAACCTTCCCGTTGCCGAGGTGGTGGGGCTGTTGAGTTGGCGACCGGCGGCCATTGCTGGGTTGAAGGGCGTTCATGGCGGGCCAATTGTGCCCGACGCGCCAGCCAACCTTTGCGTGTTCGATCCCCAAGAGACTTGGACCGTTGACCCACACGACACGGCCAGCCGTTCCCGCAACAACCCCTATGCCGAACGCACGGTGCGCGGTCGGGTTCGCCATACCATCGTCGGCGGCCAGACAGTGCTGGTCGACCAGGTGATGAGGCCATGACCCAAGGGCAGGGCTTCGCCTTGGTGGCGTCGGAGACAAATCCATGATCCGCGAGGCGGCATTGGTGCTCAGCGACGGCGAGGTGTTCGAGGGCGAGGCCATCGGTGCCGAGCCTGCCACCGGCATCACCTCTGGCGAGGTGGTGTTCAACACCGTGCTCACTGGCTATCAGGAGGTGATCACCGATCCTTCCTACGCCGGGCAGATCATCACCTTCACCTACCCCCACATCGGCAATTACGGCGTTACTCCAGCCGATCACGAGAGCCGCCGCCCCTTTTGCCGGGGAGTGATCGTGCGGGACATGGCCCGCCGCCGCTCCAACTGGCGGGCTACCGGCGACCTGGAGGCGTTCTTGGGCGAACAGGGCATCGCCGGCCTGGCCGGGGTGGACACCCGGCGGCTCACCACCCACATCCGCGATGCCGGAGCCATGCCCGGTGCTTTCGGTACCGCGGCCGAATCCGACCTTCGGGCCGCGGCGCAAGCCGAGCCCGGCACCGACGGCGTGGATTTGGTGGCCACCGTCACCCGCCACAAATCCGAGCACTTCTCCAGCACCAGGGATGACGGCAAGCCGCCCCACGAGGTCGTGGCTCTCGACTACGGGCTCAAAGCCACCATCGTCCACCACCTGCGGACGATCGCCCAGGTGGAGGTGGTGCCGGCTAGCACCTTGGCCGCCGACATCCTGGCCCGTCAGCCCGACGGGGTGTTCTTGTCTAACGGCCCCGGTGATCCTGAGGCGGTAGTGGGGGCGGTCGACACCATTTCCGCCTTGCTGGGCGAGGTTCCGATCTTCGGCATCTGTTTGGGCCATCAACTCCTGGCCTCGGCGTTGGGCGCGGAGACCTTCAAGCTGCCCTTCGGCCATCATGGCGGCAACCACCCGGTACGCAATTTGGCCACCGGTGCGGTGGAGATCACCAGTCAGAACCACAACTTTTGCGTGGCCGACAGCACTATTCCCGGCGCCGATATCACCCACATCAATCTCAACGACCACACCGTGGAGGGTCTGCGCTGCCGAGACTTGCCCGCGTTCAGCGTCCAATACCACCCCGAAGCTGGCCCCGGCCCCCACGACTCCCGCTATCTCTTCAAACTCTTTGACGAACTCATGGCTGGACAAAAGAGGGCGGGGGGTGGCCCGGCTCAGGGCGCCCGCCGCCCGCAGCGTCGGCGAGGACGGCGGGCTGGGCCGGGACAGGACCCGCCGCCCGGGGGGTCGACAGATGCCTAAGCGCACCGACATCGAGTCGATCCTGCTCATCGGGTCGGGCCCCATCGTGATCGGCCAGGCCTGTGAGTTCGACTACTCCGGCACCCAGGCCTGCCGGGTACTGCGCGACGAGGGCTACCGGGTGGTGCTGGCCAACTCCAACCCGGCCACCATCATGACCGACCCCGAATTCGCCGACGCCACCTACATCGAACCCCTCAGCCTCGAGGTGCTCACCAGCATCATCCAGCGGGAGCAACCCGACGTGCTGCTGCCCACCCTGGGCGGGCAGACCGCGCTGAACCTGGCCATGGAGCTGATCGAGGCGGGGGTGGTGGACAAGTACGGGGTGGAGGTGATCGGGGCCAACCAAAGCGCTATCTCCACCGCCGAGGACCGAGCGAAATTCCGCCAGGCCATGATCGACATCGGACTGCCCGTGCCCCCCTCGGCTACCGCCAACACCCTGGACGAGGCCATAGAGATCATGGAGCGCATCGGTTTGCCGGTGATCATCCGGCCGGCCTACATCCTGGGCGGCACCGGCACCGGCATCGCCCATACTCCCGAGCAGGGCCGAGAGATGGCGGCCTACGGCTTGGCTGCCAGCCCCATCAGCGAGATCCTCATCGAGCAGTCGATCGCTGGTTGGAAGGAATACGAGCTCGAGGTGATGCGAGACCGGGCCAACAACTGCGTGGTGGTGTGTACCATCGAAAACCTCGATCCCATGGGGGTCCACACCGGTGACTCCATCACCGTGGCCCCGGCCCAGACCCTCTCCGATGTCGAGTACCAGGTGCTGCGAGACGCCGCCTTTGCCTGCATTCGCCGGGTGGGGGTGGAAACCGGCGGCTCCAACATCCAGTTCGCGGTCAACCCCGACAACGGTGAATTCGTGATTATCGAGATGAACCCGAGGGTGTCTCGGTCGTCCGCTCTGGCCTCCAAGGCCACCGGGTTCCCCATTGCCAAGATCGCCGCCCGCTTGGCCGTGGGCTACACCCTGGATGAGATTCCCAACGACATCACCGAGAAGACTCCGGCTTGTTTCGAGCCGGTCATCGACTACGTGGTCACCAAAGTGCCCCGGTGGGCGTTCGAGAAGTTCTCCGGGGTGTCCGGTGTGCTCAACACCCAGATGCAGTCGGTGGGGGAGGTCATGGCCATCGCCCGCACCTTCACCGAATCGCTCCAAAAGGGGCTGCGCTCGCTGGAGTTGGGCCGCCACGGCCTCAACGCCGATCCGGCCGAGGCCGCCTACGACGCGCTCAGCGACGACGAGCTGCTGGCCGCGGCCGCGGTCCCCACCCCTGAGCGGATCTTCCAACTTGAGGCCCTGCTGCGCCGGGGTTTCACCGTGGCCCAGCTCTATGAGGCCACCAAGGTGGACCCGTGGTTCTGCGATCAGCTCCTTCAGATCACCGAGGAGCGGGCCGCGCTGGTCGAGTGCGGCTTCGACGCCATGACTCCCCGGGCATGGAAGCGAGCCAAGCAGTTCGGATTCTCCGACGCCCAGCTCGGCTATCTCTGGGGGGTGCCGGCTGCCGAGGTACGAGAGGCTCGCATCGCCGCTGGCGTGGAGGCCACATTCAAAACGGTGGACACCTGCTCGGCCGAGTTCGAGGCCGAGACCCCGTACCACTATTCCACCTACGAGGACGTGGGCGAGGTGGCCCCTTCCGATCAGGCCAAGGTGATCATCTTGGGCTCGGGGCCGAATCGGATCGGCCAGGGCGTTGAGTTCGACTACTGCTGCGTCCATGCGGCCTTCGCGCTGTCGGAGGCGGGCTATGAGACCATCATGGTCAACTGCAACCCCGAAACGGTGTCCACCGACTACGACACCAGCGACCGCCTCTATTTCGAGCCCCTCACCGAGGAAGACGTGCGCAACGTGATCGACGCCGAGATGCGCTCGTCGCAGGCCGCCGGGGGTTCCGGCATAGCCGGGGTGGTGGTGTCGCTCGGCGGGCAGACACCGCTCAAGCTGGCCGGCGTACTGCCCGATGGGTTGGTGGTGGGCACCAGCGCAGAGAGCATCGACCTGGCCGAGGACCGGGAGCGCTGGAATGCCCTGTGCGCCCGCCTCGACATCCCCCAGCCCGCCGGGGGCACCGCGGCGACTGTGGATGAGGCCCTAGCTGTGGCCGACCGAATCGGCTATCCGGTGCTGGTGCGCCCCTCCTATGTGCTGGGAGGTCGGGCCATGGTCATCGTCTACGCCGACGATGACTTGCGCGACGCCATGGCCGAGATGGCCGCCTCGGGGTCTCTGGGTCGGGAGGGCGGGCTCTCGGCTGAGCGGCCGGTGCTGATCGATCGGTTCTTGGAGGACGCCACCGAAGTAGACGTGGACGCCATCCGAGACATGACCGGCGAAGTGGTCATCGGCGGGGTGATGGAGCACGTCGAGGAGGCCGGGGTCCATTCCGGCGACAGCGCCTGCATGCTGCCGCCGGTTCATCTCTCCGAGGCGACGGTGGCCCTGTTGGAGCGCTATCTGAAGGACATCGCCCACGCGCTCGACGTGGTGGGGCTCATCAATGTGCAGTTCGCGGTCAAACAGTTCGGCACCGGGGCGGCCGACCAGGTGTTCGTACTAGAGGCAAACCCCCGGGCATCGCGTACCGTGCCGTTTGTGGCCAAGGCCACTGGCGTGCCCCTGGTAAAAGTTGCCACCAGGGTCATGATGGGCGCCAGCCTGGCCGATCTGCGCCAGGAGGGGCTGTTGGGGCGAAGGTCCAACGGCGACCATATCTCCGTGAAAGAAGCCGTGTTGCCGTTCAGCCGCTTTCCCGAAGCTGATGCCATTCTGGGTCCGGAGATGAAGTCCACCGGCGAGGTTATGGGCATCGACTTGCGGCCCGGCCTGGCGTTTGCCAAGAGCCAGGTCGCGGCAGGGGCGCCGCTGCCCACTCACGGCACGGTGCTGATGTCTTTGGCCGACCGGGACAAGGCCGCCGGGGTGGAGATGGCCCGGGTGTTCACCGGGTTGGGCTTAGCTGTCGCGGCCACCTCCGGCACTGCGGCGGCGTTGTCCGAGGCTGGTGTCCCCGTATCCGAGACAGTGGCCAAGGTGGGCGAGGGAGGCACCGACGTGGTTGAGCTGATCGACAGCGGCCAGGTGCAGTTGGTGGTCAACACGCCGAGAGGTCGAGGATCTCGGGCTGATGGCGATCACATCAGACGGGCAGCCAGCCGCAATCGGGTTCCGCTGTTGACCACCGCCTCAGCCGGTCTGGCCGCGGCCGACGGCATGGCCGATTCGGCCCGCCACCCGCTGCGGGTGCGGTCGCTTCAGGAATACCACCGAGGCGTAACCAGCGATCAGCTGGCCTTGGAGCTATGAGCAGGCGCGGTTTCCAGAGCTTGGAACTGGAAACCGCCATTGGCTCGGTTCTGTTGCCCAATCCCGTAATGACTGCCTCGGGGACGGTGGGCCACAGCACTGAGCTGGCCCGCTACCTGGACTACTCGGAGGTGGGCGCAGTGGTGGTCAAGTCGCTGGCCCCCTACGAATGGCCGGGCAACCCTGCGCCCCGGGTCCATCCGGTGCCCGCAGGAATGATCAACAGCGTGGGCCTGCAAGGTCCCGGCCTGCCCCGATGGCTGGCCGAAGAACTGCCGGCGCAGGCCGCCTCCGGCGCTCGGGTGGTGGTGTCGATCTGGGGGCGCACCCTGGACGACTACGCCGCCGCCTCCGAGCTGCTGGCATCTGCCGACGGCCCTGCTATGGAGGCCGTGGTCGCGGTGGAGGTCAACGTCTCCTGTCCCAATCTGGAGGATCGGGGCCGCATGTTCTCCCACTCCGCGACCATGACCCAGGCCGCGCTGGCCGCCACCGAATCCTGCGGCCTTCCCCGATGGGCCAAGCTCAGCGCCACCGGCGACCTCGTGGAGATTGCCGCCGCCGCGGTTGAGGGTGGCGCGGAGGCCCTGACCCTCATCAATACTCTGCTGGGTATGGTCGTCGACACCGAGTCCCGCAAGCCGGTGTTGGGCGGGGGCGGGGGAGGAGTGTCAGGCCGGGCTATAGGCCCGGTAGCAGTGAGATCGGTGTACGACGTGTACGCGGCCATGCCCGATGTGCCCATCATCGGGGTGGGCGGGATCGCCTCGGGTTCCGGTGCGGTGGAAATGATGATGGCCGGGGCTAGCGCCGTGCAGGTGGGCACGGCCACGTTCGCTGACCCCCAGGCCCCGACCAAAGTCCTGCGGGAGCTGGCCCGCTGGTGCACATCCCACGATGTAAGTCGACTGAACGAGCTGATTGGAGCAGCCCATGAGTGAGACGACGCGCGATTCCCGCCTGGCCATTGCGCTGGATGTGGATGATCTGAATATGGCCTGTGTGATGGCCGATGCCGTCCACCCCTGGATGGGAGTGGCCAAGGTGGGGTTCGAGCTGTTCGCCACTGCTGGCCCCACCGCGATCACCGCCATGATTGATCGGGGCTACGAGGTGTTCGCCGACCTCAAACTGCACGACATCCCCGCCACGGTGGGGCGGGCCGCGGCCAAATTGGGCCGAACCGGAGTTCGCTGGCTCACCGTCCACACCGTTGGCGGGGCCGACATGCTGCGGGCCGGGGTGGAGGGCCTGGCCGAAGGCAGCGAGGGGGTAGCCCAGGTTCTGGGAGTGACCATTCTGACCAGCGACGCCGACCGATCCCAGGACGTACTCGAATCGAGGGTAGCCCTGGCCCGCGACGCCGGCTGCGGCGGTGTGATCTGCTCGGCCGCAGATCTTCCGGTGGTCAAAGGGATAGCGCCGGAACTGTCCTGTGTTGTGCCCGGCATCCGCCTCCCCGGCTCAAGTCACAACGATCAGGCCAGTGTGGCCACCCCCGATGCCGCCATCGCCGCCGGAGCCTCCATCCTGGTGGTCGGCCGTACTGTGACTGCCGACGTTCAAGGGTTGACCATTCGCTCGAATCATCTGGCCAAGGCATTGGCCGACATGGCCGACAAGGCTCGACTGGTAGCGACCAGCATTAACCGGGGAAATCCGCTATAAGACTTGAAGTCCAAACTACAATGGTGTAATGGCAGGACCCCCACAATTGACAGCTGAGCAGCGCCGGGCGGCGCTGGCCAAGGCCGGCGAGGTGCGCCGCAAGCGTGCTGAAGTCAAGCAAATGCTCAAGATGAGGTCGATCTCGCTCTCTGACTTGCTGGCACAAGCGGAAACCGATGACGTGGTCGCAGGAACCAAAGTGCTCGCCGTCCTGGAGTCCCTTCCAGGCATGGGCAAGGTTCGGGCTCGCAGGATGATGGAGGAGATCGGCATTGCCGATAGCCGCCGCATCCGCGGTCTTGGCGATCAGCAGCGGGCTTCGCTGCTGGCACGCTGCGGCGACTAGTAGATCAACCACTGATCATCGTTTTGTCCGGCCCCGGCGGGGTCGGCAAGGGCACAATCGCGGCCGTCCTCGTGGCCGCGGATCCCGATTTATGGCTTAGCCGCTCGTGGACGACTCGCGTCCGTCGACCCGGAGAGTCAGAAGCCGCCTACGTGTTCGCTGACGAGGCCGAATTCCGGGCCAAAATCGCCGAGGGCGGATTTGTGGAGTGGGCAGAGATTGCCGGAAATCTCTACGGAACGCCGAAACCCGATCCCCCGGCTGGCTGCGACGTTCTGTTGGAGATCGATGTCCAAGGGGCAGCCCAAGTAAGGGAGAGCCACCCCGATGCCCTGTGCATCTTCGTCGAAGCGCCATCGGCGGCTGAGCAGGAATCCCGCCTGCGGGGTCGAGGTGATCCTGAGGCTCATATTGCCAAACGGCTGGCTCTGGCCGACTCAGAGCGAATCCAGGCCTACGAGCTCAACGCGATCCACGTCGTCAACGACAGCCTTGAAGAGGCGGTGTCGGCGGTCGCGCTACTTATTGAAGAGACCCGTCGGCAGCGGTCTAGCAATGACGGTTGAGGTCGACGACGTTGGGGGGCAATGACGGTTAAGTCAGCCTGTCCTGATATCATTATCCCGCTCTCCCCAGTGCCCGTTGGAAGAAGGCTGCGCAGATGACCGAACAGCACGACACCATGATGTATCCGACAATCGAGGAGCTCCTTGGCCGCACCGATTCGAAGTTTCGCCTGGTGACGCTGGGAGCACTGCGAGCGTGCCAGATCAACTCCTATTTCGGCCAGCTCGGCGAGGGGCTAGGGGCGATGGTGCCACCCCAGGTGCTGACCATGTCCCGCAAGCCCCTGTCGATTGCTTTCGAGGAGATCGCGTCCGACAAGATCATCGCCACCGATCCCCCAGAGATCCCTGATGAGGATGTATTGGCTGACTCCATGATCCCCTCCGGCGACGCTGATCTGGATCAAGCCGGTCTAGAACAAGCCGATCAAGACGACGCCGATCTGGACTCTGCGTCCTGACAAACCCATGACTTCGGTCGCCGGCAAGCGCATCGTTCTTGGCGTGAGCGGGGGGATCGCGGCGTACAAGGCGGTAGAGATCTGCCGCCGGCTGATGGACAGCGGTGCCCACGTCATTCCGGTGCTCACCAAGGGCGCCACCCGGTTTGTGGGCCGCGCCACCTTTGATGCTCTGGCTTCGGAGCCGGTCCAGATGAGCCTCTTTGACGAGGACGATCCCATTCCTCACACCACGTTGGGTCAGACGGCCGATTGCGTGCTCGTCGCCCCGGCCACTGCCCGAGTGATCGGCGCCTACGCCGCTGGCATCAGCTCCGACTTGCTGACCGCCACCCTCATCGCCACGCGGGCTCCGGTGGTGATCTGCCCGGCCATGCACACCGAGATGTGGGAGCACCCGGCGGTGGCGGACAATATCGCCACCCTGGTCAAGCGGGGCGTTTCCATAGTGGGGCCGGAGTCGGGTCGCTTGGCGGGCGGTGACGAGGGGGCGGGAAGACTCAGCTCGCCGGCCGACATTGTGGCCGCTGTGGATCGGGTGCTCGATTCCACCGGTCGACGCCTCGACATGGCCGGTCTGTCTGTCGTGGTTACTGCGGGGGGTACTCGGGAGCCGATTGACCCGGTGCGCTATATCGGGAACCGCTCCTCTGGGAAGCAGGGCTATGCCTTCGCCGAGGAGGCCGCTGCTAGGGGGGCCAAAGTCACCATCATCACCACTGTGGATCGTCCTGGACCTCTGGGCACCACCGTGGTGTCAGGGATCACAGTGGTAAGAGTCAACACTGCTGAGGAGATGGCTGCGGCCACCGCTGAGGCTGCCAAGGAGGCCGATGTAGTGATTATGGCCGCGGCAGTAGCCGATTTCCGCCCGGTCGATCCTGCGGGGGTCAAGATCAAAAAGCGCGATGGCGTGCCCGCCATCCAATTGGAGCCCACTCCCGACATCCTGGCTGGGTTGGGGGCGTCCAAGCCGGAAGGGCAGATCTTGGTGGGGTTTGCCGCCGAGACCTGCGAGGTGGCTGACAACGCCGCCGCCAAGCTGAGCGGCAAAGGCGCCGACTACATCGTGGCCAATGATGTGGCGGCTGAGAACGTCGGTTTCGCCTACGACACCAACGAAGTGACGGTGCTAGCTTCCGATGGCCGAGTTCGGCCGGTCGGAATGCGCTCCAAGCGCCAGGTGGCCCAAGCTGTCCTCGACTTGGTGATGGGAGACCGCGACGCCTCCGAGGAGAATCAATGAGCCAAGGGTCAAATGGCCGACACCGCTTCACGTCTGAGTCGGTCACCGGCGGCCACCCCGACAAGATCGCCGATCAGATTTCCGACGGTGTGCTGGATGCCCTTTTGGCCGTGGACATCGGCAGCCGGGTGGCATGTGAGACCTTGGTTACCACTGGACTGGTGGTGGTGGCCGGAGAGATCTCCACCGACGGCTATATCGACATTCCCCGGGTGGTGCGCGACACCATCACCGGGATCGGCTACGACCGGGAGGACTACGGCTTCGACGGCAACACCTGCGGGGTGATGGTGTCCATCGACGACCAGTCTCCCGACATTGCCCAGGGGGTGGACCGGCTCGACCCCCTGGAGCAGGGGGCCGGCGACCAGGGGATGATGTTCGGGTTTGCCTGTGATGAGACCCCCGAGTTGATGCCGCTGCCCATCCACATCGCCCACCGGATGGTGGAGCGCCTCACCGAGGTTCGCCGGGCGGGCACGGTGCCCTATCTCCGACCCGACGGAAAGAGCCAGGTCACGTTCGAGTACGAGGGGACCAGGGCGGTCGGGCTGAGTGCCGTGCTCATATCGGCCCACCACCGCGATGGAACCGATCTCAACGAGATGAAGGACGACCTCAAGGAGCAGGTCATCGATCCAATGGTGCCCGAGCAGTTCCGCGACGACGACTACGACGTGCTGGTCAATCCCACCGGGAAGTTTGTGAGAGGTGGACCAGTGGCCGATGCTGGGCTCACTGGGCGCAAGATCATTGTCGACACTTATGGGGGCATGGCCCGCCACGGCGGGGGCGCCTTCTCCGGCAAGGACCCCAGCAAAGTGGACCGGTCGGCGGCCTACGCAGCCCGCTGGGTGGCCAAGAATGTGGTGGCTTCTGGAGCGGCTTCCCGCTGCGAAGTGCAAGTGTCCTATGCCATCGGCATCGCCCGCCCAATGTCGGTGATGGTGGAGACCTTCGGCACCGAGACGGTGGACCCGGTCAAGATCAGCCATCAGGTGAACGAGATCTTCGATCTGCGCCCGGCGGCCATCATCCGGGACCTGGAACTGCTTCGGCCCATCTATCAGAACACGGCGGCCTACGGTCACTTCGGGCGCAGCCCCGACAGCATCTTCACCTGGGAGCGCACCGATCGGGTGGACGATCTCCGCTCGGCCCTAGGCCTGTAGTGGTGTAAGCCATTTGAACGTTCGGGTTCTGACCGACGTTGTTGCTGTAGACCGCGAGTTCACGTATACGGTCCCCGAGGGCTGGGCCGACGATCCCCGATTCGGGATAGGGGCCATGGTGCGGGTGGTGTTGCATGGTCGCCGGGTGGGGGGCTGGATCACCGAGATGGACGTGGAGTCCCCCGAAGGAGTGGAGCTCACTCCTTTGGCCAAGCTCAGCAGCCTGGGACCCGGCAGAGAACTCATCGATTTGAGCGAATGGGCCGCATGGCGCTGGGCTGGTCGCCGGGCCCACTTCTTGAGAACCGCCTCGCCTCCCCGGGTGGTTGCTGCCCTATCACGGCCTCAGCGCTCCCGGATGGTGCCCTCCGCCGACTACGCCGATCTCTTTGAGGGAGAGGGCCGTACCCTGCGCCAAGGGCCTTCAGACGACGCCCTGCCCATAGCTCTTGCTGCCGCGTCCCGAGGCCAGGCGCTGATCTTGGTGCCCGACCACGGCCGGGCTGACGAGCTGGCGAGGCGGTTGGGCAGGGAAGGAGTGTGGGCGGCGCGCTACCCGGATGGCTGGGCCGCGGCCGCGGCAGGGGCCACCGTGGTGGGCACAGTGTCGGCCGCCTGGGCACCGGCCCCTGATCTGTCCGCCGTGCTGGTGATTGACGAGCATGACGAGTCGTACCGCTCAGAGGCTGCTCCCACGTGGAGCGGCCGGGATGTGGCCATTGAGCGGGCCCGGCGGGCGGGCGTGCCCTGCGTGCTGCTGTCGCCGGTGCCCTCGTTGGAGGCGCTGCGGTCCCGGCTGGTAATGCGCCCTACGCAGGGCACTGAACGGGCTGGCTGGCCGCAGGTGGAGGTGGTGGACCGCCGCAGCGAAGACCCGGGTCGGGCGGGGCTGTACTCTCCGCAGCTGGTCCAGGCGCTGCGAGACGGGGGCCGAGCGGCCTGCGTGTTGAACCGCCGGGGCCGGTCGCTGCTGCTGGCCTGCCACCTGTGCGGCGAACTCGCCGTGTGCACTGAATGCACTGCACCAATGCGCCAGACCGAGGACAAGCAGTTGCGGTGTCGGGCGGGTGATCATGTTCGTCCCCTGGTGTGCGCCGAGTGCGGCAGCACCAAAATGCGCAACCTCCGGGCCGGAATCAAGCGGGTTCGCGAGGAGGTCGAAGCGCTGGTGCGCACGCCCGTAGCCGAGGCCACTGGCAGCGGCTACGACGGTCCACCCACGGCCCGGGTGGTGGTGGGCACCGAGGCGGTGCTGCACTTGGGCCGGCCGTTCGACCTGGTTGCCTTCTTGGAGTTCGACCAGGAATTGCTAGCCCCCCGGTTCCGAGCCCGGGAGCAGGCGCTGGCCCTCATTGCCCGGGCGGCCCGGATCACCGGTCCCCGTGATGCTGGCGGGAAGATCGTGCTGCAAACTCGCCTGCCCGACAGCCCCGTGGTGGCGGCCGCGCTCCGAGCCGATCCGGCGCTGTTGGCCCGCGCTGAACGAGACCGCCGCCAAGAGCTGGGCCTGCCTCCCTACGGGGCCATTGCCGTGGTTTCTGGCCCGGTGGCGGGGGAGTACATGGAGCGATTCGGGACTCCGCTAGGGGTTCGCATCGCCTCCGACCCCGGCGGGCAGTTCTTCCTGCGAGCCCCCGACTACGACACCCTCTGCGACGCTCTGGCCTCAGTGGAGCGCCCCAGCGGCCGACTCCGCATCGACGTCGACCCCATCAGAGCGATTTAGACAGCACCTCGAGGATTCGGTAGCCGCGGCGGGAACTGAGCCGGGTGGTGGGCCAGCCCTGTTGGTTGAGCCAGCGGGCCAGGGAGTCGGAGCCCAGGTTCTTGTTGACCACCAGATAGGCCCGCCCATCGTCGGCCAACCGCCCTAGCCAGGTGGCGAGCACCTCGTGGAGAGCGGCCTTGCCGATGCGAATGGGCGGGTTGGAGTAGATGGTGGCAAAGCGCACATCGGGGGCCACTCCGTCGGGGTGGCACACCGCGGCATCAGGGCGGCCACAGCCGTCCAGGTTGGCCCGGCACAGCTCCAGGGCTCGGGGATTCACGTCGATGGCCCACAGCGGAGCTTGCGGCGCCCACTGTCCCAGCGCCACCGCAATGGGCCCGTAGCCGCAGCCCAAGTCCAGCATGGGCCTATCTTGTGGAGGTCGGGGCGCCTCGGCCAGCAGGTAGTTGGTGCCGAAATCCAGCTCATCCGGTGAGAACACCCCCCGGTCGGTGGCCAACTCCACATCCAGGTCGCCGACCCGTAAGCCGACGGTGCCCGGCCGCCGTTTCCCGCCCGGTGAGGCGCTGAAGTAATGCGAGTCGCCCACGGATTGACGGTAACCTGAAACGATGGCCCCACTGCGGATACGGGTGTATGGCGACCCGGTACTGCGGCGCGTGGCCGAAGAGGTAACCGACATCGATGGCGCCATGGCCGACCTGTGCCAAGAGATGCTCACCGCCATGTACGAGGCCCCCGGCATCGGTTTGGCCGCTCCGCAGGTGGGAGTGTCGCAGCGGTTCTTCGTGTACGACTTCGGGGAAGGGCCCGGTGTGCTGGTCAACCCCGAGATCACCGAGAGCGACGGCGAGTGGACCTACAACGAGGGCTGTCTGTCGGTGCCCGAGCTGTCGTGGGAGATCGTCCGCCCCCGCAGCATCCACTTGAAGGGCTATGACTTGGACGGCAACGAGGTCAGCCTTGAAGCCGAGGATCTCGAGGCTCGCCTGTTTCAGCACGAACTCGACCACCTTGCGGGCAAGATCCTGCTCGACTACCTGGACGAGGACCAGCGCCGAGAGGCCAAGCGCATTCTCCGAGAGCGGGCCATGAGTGGGCCGAGTGGTCCTTCCGGCACCGGCGACGGGCTGTCGCTGCCGTGATCGACCCGCCGGCGGGTATACGCCGGCTCGTCTATCTCGGCACTCCCAGTGAGTCGGTGCCCTTTCTAGAAGCGCTGGCTGAGGCTGGCTTCGAGGTGGTCTTGACCGTGACCCGGCCCGACAAGCGACGGGGGCGGCGAGCCGATCCCACTCCCAGCCCGGTGAAGGCCGCGGCTCAGAACCTGGGCATACCGGTCACCTCCGATGTGGACGAGGCACTGGTCACCGATGCCGATCTGGGCGTCGTGGTGGCCTTCGGCCAGATCATCAAGCCCCACGTCCTCGACCGTCTGGCCATGGTCAACGTTCACTTCTCGCTGCTGCCCCGCTGGCGGGGGGCTGCCCCGGTGGAGCGGGCCATCCTGGCCGGCGACCAGACCACCGGGGTGTGCTTGATGGAGGTGGCAGAGGGGCTCGACACCGGCCGGGTATACCGCCAGGTGGAAGTGCCCATCGCCCTTGAGGCCACTGCGGCGTCGCTTCGGGCTGTTCTGGTGGACGCCGCCGTTCCCATGCTGATTGGCGCACTGCGCGACGGCTTGGGCACGCCATATCCCCAGAAGGGCGAGCCGGTCTACGCCGCCAAAATCAGCCGAGACGAACTTCGCCTCCAGTGGGAACACCCGGCGGACTTGTTGTATCGGCAAATCCGGGTGGGCGGAGCGTGGACGATGTGGCGAGACAAGACCCTAAAGATCTGGTCGGCGGAGCCAGTCGACGGGTCCCAGCCGCCGGGGGAGCTGAACGGTCCCGTTGTCGGCACCGGCGACGGGCAGCTTCGCCTGGTGGAGGTGCAGGCCGAGGGGAAGTCTCGTCAGGCCGTTGAGGACTGGCTCCGGGGAGCTCGTCCCACTCCTGGCGACCGGCTCGGATCGTGAGCCGCTCCCGATCGGGTGGGGCGTCGGGAAATGCCCGGGCGGTTGCCGCCCAGCTCCTCGATCGGATTGAGGGCGACGGCGCGTTTGCCAACTTGGCTTTGGCCTCAGCCGAGCTTCCCGAGCGAGATGCTGGGTTCATCACCGAGTTGGTCTATGGGGTTACCCGCATGCGCCGGGCTTTGGATCACCTCATCGACGGCTTCGTGTCCGACCCTCCCGGTCTCACCACCCGCAATCTGCTTCGGATCGGGGCCTACCAACTCCACCTAATGGACACCCCGGCCTACGCCGCGGTGAGCGAGACCGTGGAAGCTGCGCCCCGCCGCCAGCGGGGGTTCGTCAACGCCGTCCTGCGCCGGGTGGCAGACGTGGTGCCAGCCTGGCCCACCGACGCTGTCCGGCTGAGCTACCCGGATTGGGTCGTTGAACAGCTAGAGCACGACCTCGGTGCTGAAGATGCTCACGCCGCTCTGCAACACATGAACCGGCCGCCACCGGTCACCGTCCGGCCCGACGGCTACAGGCAGGATCGGGCGTCCCAGTGGGTGGCGGAATTGGTCGATCCTCAGCCGGGAGAGCAGGTGTTGGACATGTGCGCCGGACCAGGCGGCAAAGCCACCGCGTTGGCCGGCGGTCGGGCCACCGTGGTGGCGGCTGATCATCGACGGCACCGGGCGTCGCTGGTGGCGGCCAACGCCTCCTGCACCGGCGCCGCGCTGGCTGGGGTGGTGGCCGCCGACGGCCGCCGTCCGCCATTTCGCCCCAACTCCTTCCACCGGGTGCTGGTGGACGCACCGTGTTCCGGTCTGGGAGTGCTGGGTCGGCGGGCCGACGCCCGCTGGCGAGTAGGTCCCGATGACGTAGAGGAGCTGGCCCGCCTCCAGGCCGAGTTGGTTGGAGCCGCATTCGACTTGGTCTGCCCGGGGGGAATGGTGATCTACAGCGTCTGCACGATGACCAGGCCCGAGACCGTGGCCATTGACGAACATGTGGCCCAAGAGCACCCCGATATCGTGGCTGTCCCCATTGACGACCATCGCTGGCGCTCCCATGGCCGTGGTGCGATCGTCCTCCCCCAAGACCACAGCACCGACGGCATGTTTGCTGTCATATACAAAACCCCCGGACCACTAGTGTGACCGGCAATGGCTGATCAAGAAACGGCGGGCCTGGCCGCCAAGGTGTTGACTGTGTCGGACGGTGTGATTGCCGGCACCCGCCAAGACGGATCAGGTGATGCTCTGGTGGAGATGCTCACCGGCGAGGGCTATGAGATCGCCGACCGCAGAGCGGTCGAAGACGGCGTGGAGTCGGTGCGCGACGCCCTCTTGGACATGTCTGGCGAATTCGCCGGCCTCATTGTCACCACCGGGGGGACCGGCTTCGGCCCTCGCGACCTCACCCCCGAGGGCACCGCCGCCGTGTTGGAGCGCCGAGCCGACGGTCTGGCCGAAGCCTCCCGGCTGGTGAGCCCGTTCGGGCGCTTGTCAAGAGCCATCGCCGGCACTAGGGGCACGGCGCTGATCGTGAACCTGCCCGGCTCACCCAAGGGCTCGGTTGAGTGCCTAGGCGCGGTGCTCGAGGTGCTCCCTCACGCCCTGCGCCTGTTGGCCGACCAGCCCACTGACCATTGACGTCGAACTCGCCTCAACAAGCTCAGATGATGGACTTGGCTCTGGAGGCGGCCCGGTCCTGTCGGCTGGTCACTTCGCCCAATCCGTGGGTGGGGTGCGTGATCGATGCCGGAGACGAGCAGTACATCGGAGCTACCACGCCACCGGGCGGCAACCACGCCGAGATCAATGCTCTGGAGGCTGCGGGCCCGCGAGCTGAAGGGGCCGTCCTCTACACCACCCTGGAGCCATGCGACCACCAGGGTCGTACCGGACCGTGTACCGAGGCCATCATTGCCGCTGGGGTTGCCCGGGTGGTTGTAGCTATTGAGGATCCCGATCCCGCGGTGTCGGGCCGGGGCATCGCCGCGCTCCAAGAGGCGGGGATTGCGGTGGAAGCGGGCGTGCGGGCTGCTGAGGCTGCCGAATTGCTTGCTCCGTATCTGAAGCACCGCCGAACCGGGCTTCCCTGGGTGGTGCTGAAGCTGGCCGCCACTCTGGACGGGCGTATTGCCGCCCCCGATGCCACCAGTCGTTGGATCACCGGTCCCGAAGCCCGGATCGATGTCCACCGATTGCGAGCCGAGAGCGACGCCGTGTTGGTAGGAGCGGGCACGGTACGGGCCGACGATCCCGCCCTCACGGTGCGCGACTGGCAGCCGCCCTCGGGCATCGCTCCTCGCACGAGCCAGCCGTTGCGAGTTGTGCTGGGCACCGCCCCACCCGGTGCCCGCATCCGCCCCGCTCTGGAAATGGACGGGCCGCTGGAAGAAATACTCGGTGAGCTGGGGGAGCGGGGCGTGCTCCAGCTCCTCGTGGAAGGAGGGGCTACCACCGCGGCTGCCTTCCACCGGGCTGGGCTGGTGGACCATTACGCCGTGTATCTGGCCCCCGCCATATTCGGCGGCGACGACAGCCGCCCCATGTTCACCGGCCCCGGTGCCCCCACCATCGATGACCTATGGCGAGGGGAGATCACCGCGGCCACCCGGTTGGGCGCCGACCTGCGCATCGACCTACGGCCCGGATAGCGAGTATTGATCGCAGACTGAGAGTCGGCGGCCAGTAGCGTTTAGGTCATGCTCTCGTTGGTTCTGCCCAAGGGGTCGCTGGAAAAAGCGACCTTGGAGCTCTTCGACGCCGCCGACATCCCCGTAAACCGCAGTTCGGACGTGGCCTACAAGGCGACGATCAACGACCCCCGCATCGACCAAGTCCGCATCCTCCGACCCCAGGAGATTCCCCGCTACGTGGCCGACGGGCTGTTCGACCTAGGCATCACCGGGCGGGACTGGGTAGAGGAGACCGATAGCGAAGTGGTATCGCTGGGCCAGCTCCAGTACTCCAAGAACACCTCCCAGCCCATTCGGATGGTGCTGGCCGTGCCGGACGACTCGCCGTGGGAAGCCGTCGAGGACCTGCCCCAGGGCGTGAAGATCTCCAGTGAGTATCCCGACCTCACCAGGCGGTTCTTCGACGACCTGGGCATCGAAGCCGACATCGCCCTGTCATACGGGGCTACCGAGGCCAAGGCGCCCGACATCGTGGATGCGGTGGTGGAGATCACCGAGACCGGTCGGGCGCTCAGAGCTGCCGGCCTCAAGATCATCCACACCATCCTCACCTCCTACACCGAGCTGATCGCCAACCCGGCCAGCTACGCCGACCCCGAGCGCCGCCACGCCATGGAGCAGATCCACACCCTTTTGGGCGGGGTGCTAGAGGCCAGAGGCAAGGTGCTGGTGAAGATGAATGTGCCCGCGGCCAGCCTGGACAAGGTGATCGACCTGTTGCCGTCCATGAAGGCACCCACGGTCAACGAGCTGTTCGGAGGCCACGGCTATGCGGTGGAGACAGTGGTGCCCAAGGTCGACATCAATGTGTTGATCCCCGACCTGCGCGACGCCGGGGCCAGCGACATCATCGAACTGCCGCTGGCCAAGATCGTCCATTGAGTCTGACCGCTCGAGGCGTTCCGCTTGCCGGCGCGGTCTCCCGCTTCGACGACACCACCGGCTGGGGAGTGGTGGAGGCCCAGAACGGAGTCGCCTACCCGTTCCATTGCACGGCGATCGCCGATGGAAGCCGCATGATCGAACCAGGAATTGCGGTGACCTTCCACCTGGCCCCAGGGCACCGAGGAGTGTGGGAGGCGGCCGGGGTTACTCCTCGCTAGCTTCCTCGTCCCCTGTTTCCTCGGTGTCTGCTTCCTCGTCAGCCCCCTCGACGAGGCGCGACACCTGCACAAACGCCATTCGGATCTGGTGGAGGGCTTCCTTGAGCGTGGCCTCGTGCTCGCCGAGGCGGCCCTCGAGCCCGTCGATCAGCGTGCCGAGGGCGTCGATGGCCAAACGGGCTTCTTCCAAGTTGGGCGGCTGCTGGCTGAGATGGATCGCCCCCAGCTCATACAGCCCCATGGCATGGTTCCCCACCACCACCGACGCCGGGGCGTTGGCAATCTGCTCTCGGGCTTCGGCCAGTTGCTGGGCCAGCTCCTCGGCCTGGGCCCGCTCCTCCTCGCTCAATCCGGCCAGCGGGCCATCGACCGGGTCTGGTGCGCCTTGCGGAGCAGGGCCGGCCGACTGCCCCCTGCCGTCGTCAACCGGTACCTCGCCGCCTGGTGTCCACAGAGTGCTCATCGTCTTTCTCGGCTCCTTTTTGCCTCGTTTGGCGTGATTGTGCCTTAACGCTGATACTGTTACCCCGCAACTTCGGCACGCAAGCGGGATCGAACAGTTTCCAGCGTGCCAGTCCCAATAATCGAGAGAGAGGATTATGCGCATTGCAGAGCGGTGATCGGCCATAGCTTCGGCAGATGCTGAGCCCCGGATCAACGACCGGATCAGAGCCAGAGAGGTGCGGCTCGTTGGTGAGGATGGACAGCAGATAGGCATTACGCTGCTGCCTGAGGCGTTGGACATGGCCCGTGATGCCGGCCTGGACCTGGTGGAGGTGGCTGAGAAGGCGAACCCCCCGGTGTGTCGGATCATGGACTACGGCAAGTACAAGTACGAGGCCGCCCAACGGGCCAAGGAGTCTCGACGAAACAGCACCAACATCATTGTCAAGGAGATGAAGTACCGGCCCAAGATCGGACCTGGTGACTTCGAGACCAAGACACGCAAGGTGCGGGGTTTTTTGGAAGAAGGCTCCAAAGTCAAGGTCACGATCATGTTCCGCGGCCGCGAGGTGCAACATCCCGAGTTGGGGAGGCGCATTCTCGATGACATTGCCGACGAGGTAGAAGACGTGGCCAAGGTCGAGGTCTATCCGAGACTGGATGGTCGCAACATGGTCATGGTGCTGGGACCGGCGAAGAGGCAGTCCCGCAAACAGGCCGCCCGGTCGGCCAGCCAAGCGGCCGAAGAGGCGTCGGCAGCCGAATCTGCTCAATAAAGCGCAGGCAACTGATATGCCCAAGATGAAAACCCACCGAGGCGCGGCCAAGCGGTTCAAGACCACTGGCACCGGCAAGATCCGCCGTCGCAGCGCCTACAAGAACCACATTCTCGAGAAGAAGGCCCCCAAACGCAAGCGCCAGCTGCGCGGCCCGGCCCAGGTGTCGGCTGCCGACGCCCCGGCCGTGAAGCGCCAGTTGGGCTTGTAGCCGACGAGTACGAGTCCAAGGAGAAGCACACGATGGCCAGAGTCAAGCGCGCCGTCACCGCCCGCAAGCGCCGCCGGGCGGTGGTGAAGCGGGCCAAAGGGTATTACGGCAACAAGAGCCGCACCTTCCGGGGTGCCAACGAGCAGTTGATGCACAGCGGCCAGTACGCCTTCCGGGATCGCCGGGCCCGCAAAGGCGAGTTCCGCCGCCTGTGGATCCAGCGCATCAACGCCGCCTGCCGCCAGAACGGCACCACCTACAGCCGGTTCATCAATGGCCTGAAGCTGGCCGACGTCGAGGTCGACCGCAAGATCTTGGCCGAGCTGGCCGTCAACGACCCGGCTGCGTTCACCGCGCTGGTCGAGGTCGCCAAAGCTGCGGCCGAGCAAGAGGCCGCCTCGGTGGGGTAGCGCTGAACCTCAGCGCCAAAAACCCCCGAATAGCGGAACTTCGCCGCCTCGTCCGCAACCGCCGAGATCGCGCCGAGGCCGGTAAGTTCGTCATCGACGGCCCGCAACTGCTGGTCGAAGCGGTGGCGGCCGGTTTGGAGATCGTGGACGTATTCGTGGAGCCGGTGATCGACCTGTGGGCCGACCTGGGAGTTTCAGTGGATGCCCCTACCTGGACAGTAGGCGACGGCGTGCTGGCCAAGGTGGGCTCGGTGGTCACCCCTCAAGGAGTCATGGCCACCGCCCGCATTCCCGATTTGGCACCGCTGGCTGAAGGAGACTTCATCGTTGAGCTGGCCGGAGTAGCCGATCCTGGCAACGCGGGCACCATCGTCCGCAGCGCGGTCGCCGCGGGTGCCCAGGCCGTGGTGTTCAGCCCCGGGTCGGTGGATCCTTGGAACCCCAAGACCGTTCGGGCATCAGCTGGCGCCTTGTTCCGTGTCCCGCTGACCGTAGAGGCACTAGTGGGGGAGCGCATCGGCACCGATCCCCACCAGGGCGAGCCCTGCGACCAAGTCGACCTCTCCGGACCCCTCACCCTGGTGGTGGGCAACGAGGCCCACGGCCTCGATCAGGGCGCTTCGGTCGACCGCTGGGTGTCCATCCCCATGGCCGAGTCGGTGGAGTCCCTCAACGTGGCCTCGGCCGCTGCGGTGATCTGCTTCGAGGTCGCCCGCCAGCGCCGCAGCTGAGCTGCTGGATTCTGGGGTCTAGCCGATGACGGGGCCGATGGCCGCTGGCTGAGCCCGTAGTGCCTCGATCTCAGCCACCGCCTCGTCGGAGAGCTCGCGGATGCCGATGAACTCTTCGAGGTTGTAGTGGAGGTTGATGATCCGCATTTCCTCCCGGCTCAAAACGATGTGGTCGAGGCCGGGCTGGTGCAGGCCTCGCTGGGCCCGTTGAAGGTTGGACAGATCCTGGTCGAACACCAGGTTCATGGAGGCCTCCTCAGCGGGGATAACAGCCTGCATCGGCGGGGTCCGGTTGGTGTCCGGTGGGCGCCGGTCGAGGTGTAGCAAGTCCATGTAGGCATCGTCGGGGGTGTCGCCGGGCCGGGACCGCAGCACGGTGATGCTGTCGCACATCACGATCACCGTGATGTTGGGGAACAGGTTGAACTGGAACAAATCCAGCATCTGCGACTGGTCGAAACTGTCGAGGTCGAGGCCCTTGTCCGCGGTCTGGGTCCGAACCAGGCCCTCCAGCACGTCGCGCACACTGCCCCCGTCGGGAACCGGCGGGCACGGCCCCGGGTTCTCGGAGTCCTGGCCGTAGCGGGCGCTCTGGGTGACGATGATGGACTCCCAGATCTCCTGGTCGGTGGCCCCATCGCGCAGCCGGGGACTGGGGACGCCATAGGGCTGGTGCAATGAGCCGTGGCGACCGTAGAGCCGGTTCACCGAGTTGACGTCGTCGCAGCTGGGCAGCATCTCCCGATGGATGCCCTGCACGTGGTAAGTCTCGCTGAACGCCTCGATGAGGGTCTTCCAGTTGCACGGCAGAGGCACGGTGAGGTCGTAGGCGCAGGCGTATTCGTCCATGCGGGCCCACTCCAGCAGGCCGGGAATGGCCTCCAGGTAGTCGTCCAGGGGCTCGGCGTCGAGGTCGAGGTTCACGAACACCAGCGGCCCCCAGGTGCCCACCTGCACGGGGAACAGCGGGTAGTCGTCGTTGCGCAGCGCCCCGAAGCCCCGGCGCGACGGCACCTCCCGCAGCTTGCCGTCCAGCGTCCAGCTCCACCGGTGATAGATGCAGCGAAGCTCGGTGAGCCCCGAGCCCGAGCCGGTGCACAGCACGTTGCCCCGGTGGCGGCACACGTTCTGGAACCCCCGCAGCACCCCGTCGTCGCCCCGCACGATGAGCACCGACAGGTTGCCCACCGAGTACTCGAACCAGTCGCCCGGCGACGGCACATGATCGACGGTGCAGGCCAGCTGCCAGGCCCGGGGCCACACGTGGGCCATTTCCAGCTCGGCCCATTCCGGGGAGATGTAGCGGTGGGTGGGCACCTCGACAGGCGTGCGCCGGGGCGGGACCGCTCCGATGGCGGTTCCCACCGGGGCATCGTTGGTGAGCTCATGGCCGATCTGGATTTTCGCCATGGCTAAAGCGTAGGCGGGTTGACCGAGGCGGCCTCAGCAGTCCCGTAGTCTTTAATCCCGTATGGGACCGGGCGAAGCCATTGTGTTCACAGTCGGGGCGCTGGTTGCATTGGGCACGCTCCTTGCTGCCATCCAGACCGTGGTGGTGCCCCGAGCCGAGCGCAGCTTGTTGATCCGCTTCGTGTATGTGGGCATGTGGATGTTGTTCTCGGTGCTTGCCCGCCGCCGAAAGAGCTATGAGGCCAAAGATGCCCTGCTGGCCCGCTACGCCCCAACCACGCTCATGTTCTTGCCAGTGGTTTGGGCCACCGGAGTGATCTACGGGTTCTCGCTGATGTTCTGGGCGCTGGATGTGCGTCCGTATCGCGAGGCCTTGACACTGAGCGGATGGTCGCTCACAACCTTGGGCTATCGGGTGACCACCGACTTTTTCACCCTGACGCTGGCCGGGTTCGAAGCACTCATCGGCTTGGGCATAGTGGCCTTCTTGATCAGCTTCTTGCCCACCATGTACAGCGCGTTCAGCGCTCGGGAGTCGGCCGTGGCTCGCCTGGAGATCAGAGCCGGAACCCCGCCCACACCCGAGGCCATGATCATCCTGGCCCACGAGACCGGCGGCCTCGAGAACATGGAGGAGACCTGGACCGAGTGGGAGCACTGGTTTATCCACATTGAAGAAACCCACCAGTCTTATCCCGCATTGGCCTACTTCCGGTCGGTGCGCTCTGACCGGTCATGGGTGACCGCAGCAGGCTGCATCCTGGACACTGCCGCCATCATGTTGTCGACGGTGGCGGTCCCCCATTCGCCCGCGGCGCCGTTCATGATCCGAGCGGGTTACGTGGCGCTGCGCAACATCGCCGACTTCTTCGCCATCGACTACGACCCCGACCCGGCGCCCACGGACCCGATTTCCGTGCACCGCCACGAGTTCTACGAAACGTACGAGTATTTGCAGAATGAGGGGGTCCCGGTAGTGGGAGACCGCGACCAGGCGTGGCGCGACTACTCCGGATGGCGGGTGAACTACGACAACTGCCTGGTGGGATTGGCCTCAATCACTTCGGCACCTCCGGGCAAGTGGAGCACCGACCGGCCTTCTCCCTACCAACGTCTGCGCTTATTCCACCGTCCCCTGCGCCGCCCCCTGCCCCCGCTGTTGCGCGAGCTCCGGCGGCGGGGATTCGGCGCAGGGCGGCGGCGTTGATTTCTCCAGGGACACCGAGGCCGATGAGGCTGGCGCAATGAAGACTCGCATCACCGAGCTGTTGGGTATCGACATTCCCGTGGTGCAGGCCCCGATGGGCTACATCGCCCGAGCCCAGCTGGCCTCGGCGGTGTCCAACGCCGGTGGCATGGGCATAATCGAGACCTCCTCGGGCCAGCTCGACGACATCAAGGTGGAGATCGCCAAGATGCGCGACCTCACCGACCGCCCCTGGGGCGTGAACATCGCCCAGTTGCTGGTGCCCGACGCCACGGTGATCGACTTCGTCATCGAGCATGGAGTGGGGTTTGTGACCACATCGGCGGGCGACCCCAATCGGTTCACCGCGATGCTCAAAGAGGCGGGGATCACGGTTTTCCATGTGGTGCCCACCCTGCGGGGGGCCATCAAGGCAGTGGATGCCGGGGTGGACGGGCTCATCGTGGAGGGGGTGGAAGGGGGCGGGTTCAAGAACCCCCACGGGTCGTCCACCATGGTGCTGACCCCACTGGTGGTGGCCGAAGTGGATGTGCCGGTCATCGCCGCCGGCGGGATCTGCGACGGGGTGTCGATGGCGGCTGCGCTAGTGCTGGGAGCCGACGGGGTGCAGATGGGCACCCGGATGCTGTCGGCCGCCGAGTCGCCGGTGCACGACAACTGGAAGCAGGCGGTGGTAGCCGCGGCGGAAACCGACACCGTGTTGTTGAACCGGTTCGGCCGACCGGGCATGCGGGCGCTGCGCACCGACCTCACCGCCGAGTTGGAGCACCACGACCAAGTGCAGATGCCCGGCCTGGACCGTCTCATGGACCAGTACTTCGGCGGGCAGATGGACGTGGCTGTGCCCTTCGGCGGCCAGGTGATGGGCCGCATCGACGAGGTGCGCCCGGTGGCCGACATCCTGCGGGAGGCCTGGGACGACTGCCAGTCCCTATTGCGCCAACTGGGTCAGGCCGCGACGGGGTAGCCGGGCGGGAAGTCATCTTCATGCTCTCCCGCACAATGCTCTCGCTTCTCCGCCGGTCAGGTAGCCGGCTGCAACTGATCCGCCTGCTCGGACCCGACCCTCGGGGTGTGCGCCAGTCGCTGGGGGCGCTGTGCATCTTGGCGGTGACCAGCGTGATCGCCGGGGTGGTGCTGGGTCGCAGCCACGAGCGATTGGCCGAGCTGCCTGGCCTGCTGCTGCTGGTTCCGGCGGCCATCGCCTTGCCGGGGAAGATCTTCGGAGCGCTGGGCAGCCGGCTGGGCACCGCCATCCACACCGGCACGTTCCGGCTGTCGCTGCGCTCATCCAGCGTGGTGGGCCAGAACGTGTGGGCCTCGTTGGTCTTGACGCTCCTGATGACGCTGGTACTGGCCCTATTGGCCTCCGCGATGGCGTCGGGTATCGGGGTGGAGGGTGCCATCAGTGTGGCCGACTACGTGGTGGTGTCGGTGGTGGGGGGAACGCTGGCCTCGGTGTTCGTGCTCTTGGTGACGCTGGGCATGGCCACCGCGTCGGTGCGCTGGGGCCTCGACCCCGACAACGTGACCGCCCCCATGGTGACCGCAGCCGGCGACGTGTTGGCTCTGCCCGCGCTCATCCTGGCCTCCTATCTGGTGCGCCGCGACACGGTGACCCCGGTGGTCGCCGGGCTGTTGGCGGCCATCACGGTGGTTTCGCTGGCGGCCGCGTTCCGGTCCAAAGCCCCGCAGATCAAGACTGTGATGCGGGAGTCGGTCCCGGTTCTGGTGTTGGCCGGGTTCTTGTCGCTGATGGCCGGGGTGACGGTGGAGAACCGGTTCGAGGTGTTCTCGGACCGACCAGTGCTGTTGGTGCTGGTGCCTGGCTATCTGGCCATCGCCGGAGCCTTGGGCGGCATCTTGGCCAATCGGCTGTCCAGCAAGCTTCACCTGGGCTTGATCGGCCCATCGGTGCTGCCCCAGCGGGGGGCCCGCACCGATGTGGGCGTGACCATCGGGCTGGCGCTGCCGGTGTTCGCCATTGTGGCCCTGGTTTCGCAGGGGGCGGGTTCGCTGGTGGACCTGGCCGGACCAGGGGTGGGCCTGTTGGTGGGGGTCGCCCTGGTGGGCGGAGTCCTAGCGGTGATGGTCGCGGTGGCGGTGGCCTACTACGGGACCATCGCCGCGGTGCGATTCGGGGTCGATCCCGATTCAGTGGGCATTCCGACGGTGACCGCGGTGCTCGACCTGGTGGGAGCGCTCACGCTGGTATTCGCCATCGCGGTTTTGGGAGCAGGGTGAAAGGCCAATGACTCATTTTGAATCTGATGACTAACGTGGAGAGACCTGACAATGGACGATAAACCCCGCAATCTTCGGGCCATGCTCGCCGAGGCCAAGGACCTCTCCGAGCTGATGGTCGATCTTGCCTACGCCGCCCTGTACTTCGGCGACCCGGACATGGCCACCGAAGTCGACGAACTCGAGATCCAGATGACTCAGCTGGTGCAGGACATGCGGGCGACCTGCATCATGGCCGTGCGCCACCCCCGCGAGGCCGAGGGCATGTCGTCGGTGCTCCAGGTGATCAGCGCCATCGAGCGGATCGCCAACGACGCGGTGGACATCTCCCGGATCGTGTCCCGCCGGCTGGGAATCCCCGCCGAGTTGGTGGCCGACTTGTCCAGCGCTGAGGAGATCTCCCACCGCCTCGTTGTGCACGAGGGATCCCATATGGTGCGCCGCCCCCTGGGCGACTTGGAGTTGCCCGTGGTGGCCGGAATGCGGGTGATGGCTATCCGCCGGGAACGCAGTTGGATCACCGATGTACGGGGCGATCAGCTGATGATGCCCGGCGACGTGCTGTTCTTGCGGGGCTCACCCGCGGGCATCATGCGGCTGCACCAACTGGCCGCCGCGCCCATGTGGGAGGAGCCGGTGGCTCCCGAAGACCCTTGGATCTCCGATCTGGATCGGGCGGTGGACGTACTGGTGGAGATGAAGGACCTTTCGGAGGCCGCGGTTGGTTTGGCCTATTCGGCGCTAGTGCTCAACGACCGGGGCCTGGCCGCCCAGGTTCGGCTGCTGGAGGGCCGCCTCGACGAGATGAACCACCAGTTGGAGCTGTGGGTGCTGCGGGCCGCGTCCAACAACATCGACCCCTCGCCGCTGCGGGGACTGCTGCATCTGGGCCAAGCAGCCGAGGACATCGGCGACCAGGCCCGCCAGATGATCTCGCTGGTGGAACAAGGCGAAGAGGTCCACCCCATTCTGGAGATCGCCCTCGGCGACTCCGACGAGGTGGTGGTCGAGCTGCCAGTAGCCCGCCTGAGCGGTGCCGATGGGACCTCGCTCAAAGAACTGGGCCTCAACATCGAGCCCGGCTTCACCGTGCTGGCCATCCGCCGGGCCGGCCGCTACATCTACCGACCCCGGGGCAGCGCCGTGCTCTACGCCGGCGACGAGATCGTCGCCAGCGGCCCCGACGAAGGCCGCGAAGCCCTCTCCGAGCGCTTCGGCTGGAACCTGGTCCGCGAAGAAGAAGGCCTAGAAGACGAACTCCAACCCATGGGATCGTGATAGTCGAAATTATCTGAAAGATCATGAAAACTGCTTGACCGAACTGGTTGCGGTATGGGCATACTTGGCAGGTGTCAACGGCTACTAGGTCTATCCGCAAGAGTAGGTCCCGAAAGGTAGCCTCGTGGTTGTGGAAAAGACCCCGGAGGCCAGGCATGCAGGATGACCTGGAACAGGTCAAGATGAACCGAGCCGCCTACGAGTCCGACCACCGTGTGCGCTTGGAGCGCGACGACCGCGGCAGGATCGCCCTCATGCACGATGGCGATCTTGATGGTGTGTTTGACGACCTTGAAACTGCGAACATCGCAGGTTACGAGCAATTCGGCGAAGGCAAGTTTTCCCTCATCAGGATCGGCCGCGACTGCGCCGACTTCGGGGCCATGAACCGATCCGTCGGATAGTCATCCCAGCAAGTGCCAGCGACCCTTCATTCCAAGTCTGCATGAATGGTCTCCTTGTATGCGGGAAGCCGAGTCAAATGTGTCGACAGGCCAAGATGGCTGTGGTCCTGAGTGCAAGGAGTGACTGATGGGTATTCACTACAAGACAGCGACTCTTCGGGAAATCATCGATTCGCACACTCTCGGCAAACTCGTATTGCCCAATTTTCAAAGGGAGTTTGTGTGGTCAGTCGAGGACCAGCGGCAGCTGATGACGTCACTTCTTGCGGATATCCCAATTGGTGCTGTGCTTCTGCTGCTCGGGACTTCGACTGACTTCACGGCGAGGCCCTTCGGGCGACGGGTAGCGGCTGAACCGACCGACGAGTGCACTTTCCTGCTCGACGGCCAGCAGAGGCTCTCCTGCGTTTACCACTTCCTAAGCGATCCGCTGAGCGAGGAGTCTGGGTGGGAGTCTGTAACCAGGGACACGTACTACAACCTGCGATATCGATGGCTTGCTCGTGTGGTGCCTGAACAGGACAAACCAGACCCTTTCGGGTATTTCCACCTCCACTTCCGTGGAATTCGAGAGGAACCGGAAGCACTCCGCGATTTTGTCGAGCCCTTTAGGGTGAATCTGACGGGCAGCAGAGATGCCGTCGCTCACCCAGCGTGGCTTGCAGAGAAGCTGGTCAACGAGAATGGCAACGAGGGGGAGCTTAGGTATCGCATCGCTCGCGGTCTCGCTGATCAGGGTCTTGTTCCCCTGTGGGAAGTTGTCTCCAGACCCAGAGACGCAGGATCGCTTCATGGGATGGCACTCCAGATCATCGCTCAAACTCGAGCCGATCAGTTGGCGGCGCGATCGGGGCCTGTCGATGATGCCGTCCTTGCCGCTGCTCAAGAAGTTCGTCCCGGCCTCGTGCAAGCTGGCGACGAAGTGACATACGCCAACCTGTCAGAAGCCATCACATCCATGTCTGCCACCTGGGTGAAGGCGATGCGGGACTACTTCGATGAACTTGGCGATCGAGAGGTTCCGCAGGTGATCTTGCCCGGAGACGAAATTGACCGGGCAATCCCAATTTTTGAAGTCATGAACCAGGGTGGTACGCCCCTAACTACATTCGACTTGGTAGTAGCCAAGATGGCGCGCCTGTCTGTTGATAGGGAGACGGCTGAGAGGAGCCTCGCCGAACAGCTGATCCAACATGCCTTAGATTCCACCGTCGACGTCACTGATGCACTTTGGAATATCAACAGTGCCGAACGACCGGACCTCTGGAAAGTCAGTGACTACAACTTCGTTGTCGAACGTGACTCGCTGTCAAACAACTTCAAGAACGCACTCCTCAATCTCCTGTCGGCCAGGGCACACAGTTCAGCCTCTTCGGTAGCAGACCTCGACACAGATCACATCAAGCGGCCTGCGATCCTGAAGCTCGACGCCGCACAAATCGAAGGCCTGTGGAGGGACGCCGCCAATGCTGTCATAAGAGCCTGGGCGTTTCTGAGCCTCCGCTGCGGGATCCGCAACAGCGGAGATCTTCGCAACAAGCTCATCCTTCTCCCCATCGCCTTTGCAATCTCAAATGATGAAATCTGGGGCGACCCTCAGGCGCTCGATCGCTTGGAGTATTGGTATTGGTGTACCACCTTGGCGGGCACCTATACGGAGCGTCAGACCGACAACTGCATCAACGACATCAAACTACTCAACGACTGGCTGGTCGAGGGCGACACGAACCCGTTTGCTGGTCGGGAAGGCCATGTACTGGCCGCACCCAATTACAGCGACGAGACGACATTGCTTCGTCAGCACGAAGAGGCCGGTGTCACGTCCGACGTCGGCGACTACATCGCACAATACGTACTCAGCCGAAACCCGCGGGACTTTCTCGAGGATTCAAGGCTCGCTGCGTGGGAGTTCGATATGGAACTTGAGCTACACCACGTAATCCCACTTCAGACTGCTACTTCAGTCGGTGAGTCGACGAGCAAGCTCCGGTCCCGGGCAGAGCAGCGCCACATTCTGAACAGTCCGCTCAATAGGACCTTCATCCTAAAGACAAGCAACCGCACCCTCGGAGCGCGGTCAATTCACCAGTACATGGAGCACGTGCCGACATCGTCACCTTTGACACATCTCCTCCCTTCTGGTGCTAGTAGCTACCAGAAGCTACCGACTGAAGACGACGACACTTACTACCGACGCGTTCTCCGCAGGCGGTATGACCATCTCATGCAAGTCATCCCTGAGGAGCTTGATCGATTGCGAGGCTAGTGCGACATGTGCTCAGGGAACGCCAAGGGGCTCCTGACCCCCTAGTTAGGCCGGTGCGCTCCACCGGCTCTGGGCGGATCTCGAGCAGGACTCAGCTAAACCTAGACACAGCAATGTCACATCTGAATTGCTCATCCATCGGTAGCACCAGAATCGTCAGCCAGGCTCTTCACCAGGCTTCGGGTCAAGTTCTGCAGTGCGGGGAGATGCCCTGTTTCCATCATCTCTTTGACGAGTGGGATTCCGGCAGCGGCATAGCCTTCAGCAATATCCAATACCTGTCGGGGCTCTCGAGCTACGAAAGGGTCGCCGGAGTGAGCGATCGCCAACAGGAATAGGAATTCGATGGTGGCCAAGTCTCGTTGGAATACGACACCGGTGATGAACTCATGTCGTTCAGAAGAGTCGACGGTCATGAATTGCTCTTCCGAAGCACCGACCGCAGCAGCGAGGAGCCAGAAGTCGACATACCGCTTGAACGGAGCATCTTCGGGGCTCTTTGAGCCGAATGTTGAGCTGTAGTGATTCACATCCTCGTGATAGGCCTTCGGAACGTGAACTGCGAGGTTGGCAAACGGGTTGAAATCTTGAGATATGGCCATGTTTAGATAGCCGCCTTTCGTTCGCAGAGGCGGCAGGAGGAGTGGTAGTCGCAGTCACAGAGCAATGTCTCGAGCCGGCCGGTCTCTGGGTCGTTGACCAGTTGCTTTGGATAGTGATCGGTAAAGGTCATCGTGTAGGTACGCCCTGCGTATCTGTCGAGGATGTCCTCCACACCCTGTGCTTCGCTCCCCGTAAGGAACATGACCAACTGAGTTGAGTTCGCAGCCGCGTATTCGAGCAGGGATCTTCGGACTAAGGCGCTGGTCATCCCAAGTGGGGTGTCTACAACGTTGGGGGCGCTCACGCCGCTCACACGGACGAGCCCAAGAATGAAGGCAAGTGTCAGAGCTCTACGCTGGGCACCGCTGAGATCTTTGTCCGGGTCCAGACGTTGTTCGTCAGAGCCGAACACAACAATGTCATGTTGGCGTGTCAACTCCGCACGGCTGATGAGTCCTCCGGCCTCTGGATCAGCGACGATCATCTTCAGAAAAATCTCGCTCATCGCGGAGCTCACCTGGTCGACCGTTTCGCTTTCCAACGTCTCGACTGTGTTCCGAATGACGGCAAGCAGGTCATTGGCGGCAGTTTCTTCAGCAAGTCGACGTCGGTACTTCTCGACTTTCTTCTGTGCCGCTTGCCGGTCCTTGATGACGGCAGCTCGGTGTTGGCTTGTCGTCCGAATTTGCTCTGACACTCTTCCCGCGTCACCACTGAGGCGCTTGGCCTCGGCTTCTTCGTCTGTCAGCATCTGTTCGAGTTCGCTGATGTCCTGTTCGGGGATGTCTCGGATCCTTGTTCTCAGTTCAGCAATGTCCTGCTCGAGCCGGCTTTGGTTTTGGCTACACCCAATGACATCGTCAAGGGAGTCTCCCGCCTGGGCAACCCACGATCCGGAATCGTCATCGACTCTGGTTGTGGTTTCACGGTGGCGTGCTGCGGAACTGAGGTGAAGAAGGATCTCATGGCTTTCCTCCAGTTGGTCCACCTCCTCCAGCAACTCGCAAAGGGCAGCATGACCGTCTGTTCCTTCCGATACGTCCCGCCCGCAAATGCATGTTTCGCGATTGAGCCGGTCTCGCACGACGTCGGGCAGAGTGTCCGGGATGACACCTTCAGTTTCGAGTTGGGCGAGCAAGGTTCCCGCCTGGCGAATTTGCTCTCTGCCGACTCGTGCAAGAACGTCAGATCCGTTAATGAGCGCTCGTTGCTTCTGAACCAGATTCGTGTGGCGTTTCCGTTCTTTTTCCAGTTGCTGCGTTCGATCAGCAAGATCTGATTCAAGTTTTCGGCGGTCAGCACCGCCAGCTGCAAGCGCTGAGTGTAGGGCGTCTTTGGCCTTACGTTTGCGACTGTCTGTCGCCTGCCTGTCTTCATCGATCTGGCTCTTGGAGTCCTCCAATTCCTGCAACCGTTCATTCAGTTCAGCTTCTCGTGCTGCAAGCTGTTCGACGTCAGTGCCAGCAGCGTCCTTTCGTACCGCGGAGACCGCCTCTCTACGGGCAACATCGACATGTCGTTCTGCCTCTTCGAGGATGTCCAGGCCAAGTAGCTGTCTCACGGCCCGCTCCACCCGCTCTCGCTTTGCCGAGCGTTCGTCGGTCGCTTCGATGAAGGCCAACGCGCGGTCCCCATCTATGAAGAACACATCCTTGAGGCTTATGGGCAAAACCCGATTGGCGATGAAGGCGTTGGGATTTGGCACAGGTTGATCGCCAGTTGGCTTCTGCTCAAAGAGCATCAAATCCGATCCGTCTACTTCGAAGGTTCCGGAGTTAGCTGGTCGCTCCCTCGTGACGCGGACTAGTTCATATGTGCGCTCCATGCCGGTCTCGTCATCGATAGTGGCAAATTTGATGGAGACCTCGATTGCACAGACCTTGCCATCCCTGTCGACAACCCAATCGAGGGGGTGTATTCGGTACGCCGTTCTCTTGCCGGGTAGAGCGTCATCGCCAAAGAGTCCCCAAGTCAGCGCCGAGAGCAGTGTGGTCTTGCCTGTACCGTTCTCGGCACGGATCACGGTAAGAGGGCTGTCTGGGTCGCGAGCAAATGAGAGCTCGATGTTGCGGAGCTGCCTGAAGTTCTGGACTTTCGCCTGGACGAGCTTGATCATCAGGATGGTTCCCAGCCAGCTTTGTGCAGAATCGTGCCCAATGCCTGCGCTTGGTCATTGATCTTCTTCTGAATCTGCGTCTTCGCTTCGAGATGCTCCTTCTCGAGGACAACGATCTGAGCGAGCGTCTCGAGTAGGTCTCTTCGATAGCCAGGGACCCTGTCTGACTCGTCGATCTGGTCTACTCGGTCGCGGATTACTGAAAGGAGTTTCTGTTGGCTGACAGTCACTTCGTCTACCTCCACCTGGGCAGCGGCGATTATACGATGTACTCCAGCCGGACATCTTGGAGCACATCCCTTGGTCCGTCCTTGGAGGCACGGTTCCGAGCGAGATTCGCGAATTCGTCGCACCTTGCGAGTTCGCCGCCGATCAAGATTCTGATGTCGTCGTCTCTGGGTTCCCCCGGTGGTGGGAGGACCAGAAAGTCGTGAATCGTGGCGTATTCCTTTCCTATCGCTGCACACATGCGCAAGACCCGGCCGCGGCGCTGTACCCACTGTCGCTCGACGGTTGTGCTCGCGAGGATGATCGCTGTCGAGATTTCCGGGACATTCAATCCTTCGTCAAGAACTCGCTTGGCTGTGAGTATTTTGAGCCCTCCACTTCTAAAGGCATCTAGCACAGCGTCAACTAGTTTGGCGTTTCCTGTCTCCTGGGCGGTGATCTGGTGGAATCTCAACCCAGTCGACCGGATGATGTCGTTCACGGCGTCAAGCTGCCCGGGGTCCTTGTCCGTTGCGTAGACGAGCGTGTGCTGAACTTGCCCTGCTGAGCCTTGCAGGAGCAGCGATTCGAGGACATCTAGCTTCCCTTTCGCAGCCTCCAAGATCAACCGTCGTTGGTTCCGAAGTAGTTGGAGTCGCTCCTCATCTTCTGTGCTTGGATCTCGTCCTGCAGCGAGCCTAAGGCGTCGAATCCGATCACTCAGATGCCTGTAGTCCTCAAGTTCGTGGTGGCTGAGCTCGACTAGGTGCAGGTGGTAGTCGTAAGGCACAAGACAGACGCCAATCGCATCGCCAAGGCTGAACTCGAATACGACGTTGCCGAAGTACTCCACCAACCGATCCGATACTTCAGGTTCGTATTGCCTTTCCGGGGTAGCTGACAGACCGAGGCGGTATGCGATCTGATTGGGCGGTGTGTTGAGAAAGGCGTCGGTCCCGAGATTGTGCACCTCGTCAGCGATCAGCATTAGTGGGCCCTGGAAACGGTCGATTAGCTCGCGAAACTCAGCGTCATTCAAGAAGTTGTTGGTCACAATTAGGACCTCAACCCCACGATTACCCCGCTCAATGCGTTGGAGTCTCTCGTCGATCTCTCTGAGGCGCCTTCTTCTGTTGTGGCTGCCTGCGACATACGGCGTGAGAGCGAAGTTCTGACATTCATCCGCCCACTGTGCGATGAGGGGGAGTGTTGGAGCGGCCACGACTACAACCAAGCGTCGAACTTCACGCCAGAGTCGCCAAGCGCAGAGGAGAGCGGTGATGGTCTTCCCCGAGCCAGTGGCCATTGCCAGGATCCCGCGTCGCCCGGCACCTTCCCACCTGAATACTGCCTTTCCCTGATGAGAGAATGGCCCTGCCTCCCAAACGAGATCAGAAGGGGGAGCGAATCGCTCAAGGTTGACGCTGGCCTCGACCGAGCTTCCAAGATCGCTCCTGTACACCCTTCCTTCAAGATCGAGGGCTTTGCGATAGTCAGCCTCGGTTGGAGGCCGAGTTGTGTCATAAGAATCAACTAAGTCCTCTTGCAGCGCTAGTGGAAGATCGACAGCAACTGCGTGGGGCTTAGAGTTCGTCCAGTAGGCCTCGAATTCGTCAACGGCATCACGACATGCGGTTTCGCTATCCCCATCACGCCAGCTGCGATGGAGATTGAGCCGCTCGACATTTCCCAGGAGAGCTTGGCCGGTGAAGTTCGCCGACCCCGAAAGTACAGCTACGTCTTTGCCGGCTCGAAATATCCACTCCTTTAGGTGGAATGTCGCATCCCGCACCAGCACGATCTTCATTTGCAGTCGACGCGTGGCGAGCAAGTACGCCAAGCACTGTTGCGTATGTTGCGCTAGCGCGCTGGCAAGCGCTGTTTCGTCGGTGAATGCAATCTTGATCGCGTCCGTGAGGGCGTCAGGGGGTGTCCTGACCCCCAGGCGAATTGCTTCCTGGTCGGCCTCGGATAGCACGGGACTGACAAGGAGGCGCAGTGGCTGATCGCTTCGCAGGATGTACGCCGCCAACCCATGCGACAACTCTCGCAACGCGGCACCACCGAAGTAGCCGACCATGCATTCGAATCGATCTGATACCTGTAGCGCAGGAACGATCACATCTTCGACAACCTCGTCGTCGGGCCGTCGCCAGGTTGGCTTCCGGTCGTCTAGGCATCTCAGCCGCGACACTGATTGCCAGGCCGCCACGTCACAGCGCGCACACTGTGCAGGGGGTTGTGTCGTCGTCCTCGTTCAAGACATCGGCCAAGGAATCCACCAAGGGGAGGTTTGGCCGGGTGCTGGCGGTACGGGCGATGGCTGCTTCGTGGCGTTCGAGGATTTCATCTCGCCTAGCGCGGAGTTGTACGAGTGTCTCACCGCCCGACCAGGTGTACTGGCGGCCTTTCATTGCCTGCTTGCCGAAGTCCGCATCGCCGTCTACCCCGGCGTCCTGGAGGACTTTCTGCTCGATGGCGACGGCTCGCTCAAATAGGTCGGGGTGGCGGTCGGCGAGGCCGATCCATTCCGCTTTGCGCTGGTAGAAGCAGAAGTAGCACCCCGAACGTGTTCGCCACTCGTAGTATGCCGGGAGGCCGATGCCAGCATCGTCGAGTATCCGCATCACGCCGGCGTGGTCGATGCTGTCTTCGACGAACGGGAAGCGGCTCTCGATATTCGGCTTGGTAGAGACGTAACCCTTGCGATTGGCCTCGTCGGATCGTATGGCGACATAGGAGATTGCTGGATCGTCGCCGATCCACTGCTCCAGCGGCTTTATCTTCATGTTCTTGGTGCACCAGCGCATCTGGGGTGATGGTAGGGCACCCCTGAAGATCTCGAACCAGTGGTCGAATCCCCGATCAGCATTCAGCCGGGCAATTGGCTTGGCCAATATCACCTCTAGCCGGGTTAGGAACTCGTAGGTCTCGGGAAGTTCGGCGCCGGTGTCGCAGAAGAAGTACTCCATCTCAGGCACCCGGTCCTTCAGGTACACCGCCAATGCACTGGAGTCCTTGCCTCCCGAGATGCCGCAGATATGCCGGATTTCCTCAGGCAATTTGTGCCTCCTCTACTTGCTGAAGCTCAGCTTCAGTTGTGCCCGCACCTTCCTCGGACCTTCCTGTCGACAGCATCCGCTCACCTAGCAGTGCAAGAAGTGCGTGATCAGCACGCCGCTGGGAACCGGTCACTTCCGAGAGCTTGTCAAGAGCGTCATCGAGGACCTGCTCAAGCATCTGACGACTGCTTTGGTCGATTCCAACAAGGCGAGCCAGTTCTGAGCCGTCAGCTTGGGTGACCGTCACACGTAGAGCATCGAATGGGCCACCTCCGTCAGCTCTGCGTTCTGCGTGAAGGGCCACTAGCCGGTGGAAGGCGGCAATGTGCTCGGGCATTACACGTTGGAATCGCGCCAAGTCATCATCGGTCCATTCGGCGGGAGCCTTTTCGGTTACCACCATCGCAATTGCCTTTATCCAATCGATGTCGTTGTGGAGGCTCTCGTTGGCGAGAGCAAAGACAAACGCCCGAACATTCGGATCGAGCACTTCGTTCTCTAGAGCAGCGGCTTGCCCGACGACTGCGGTGCGGGAGCTCTCACAACACTCCTCAAGAAGCAGGTCGTATAAGTCACCGAGGAGATTGCCAAAGCAACCGGTGAGATCCTCAAGAGCCTTGCCGACACTGTCTGCGTAGTCTCGCGCCTTCGTGTATGTCTTGGTGTTTGCAGGCACTGGCCTGAATCCGAGTGCTTTTGGTAGAGCAGTGAACAGGAGTTCATCCGGCTCAACTGCGGTGACAAGTGCTTCCCGTGCCTTTGTGGCGGTTTCCGGGAGGTTCCCAGTCCGAAGTGTGTAGTTGTCGAGTCCGTTAACTTGGGAAACGAGATGGCCGACTATGGCAAGAACGTTGGCAACTCGGTGTTGGCGGAACGATGGGCGAACTTCCAGCCGAGCTGCCAATTCGTCAATGACTTGCCGCCGCGCCCCTGTTGTGTTTGCAAAATGCTTGAATTCGAAGTGACTGGGGTTACGCACCATTCGTTCTGAGAGCTCTGGACTAAGCAGCGGCTTGAACGTTCCGTGCTCGTAGATGGCCACATCGTCCGCGAATGCAAGCAAGCCGGCGGTTGCAACCACCGGAATCACTGCTGCCTTCATCCCTATCGGTGGGGACATGAGCGCCGCGTACAGATCGTTGAGATTTACGCGCCGTTTTCTAGAGCGCCTGAATTCATCCTCCATGGTCTTCCACGCCGGCAGCAGTGAGGGATCCTTGGGTCTGCTGAAAGCTGAAGCGTCATTCTGCGAATCGACCTGGTGTATGCCAGTTCGCTCGAGAACGGCCCGATACATCGCGACCTCTGGCCCATAGCCCTCAAATCCGAGATCGACTTCACTAGCGCGTTCGATCATCCCGGTCAGCAGCATGCCCCGCGCCTTTGCCCCTTGTGAGGTGAGTGCAGTGCGATTGATCATCTCATTTCCGACCCGCGGTGCTGACTGGTACGTCCTATCGGCGGCTGCCGACAGCGCTGCGGTCCCGCGACCACTAGTCAGAGGTTCTGCTCCGTCTTCCGTCAGAAGGAACCAAGCACAATTCTGCGGATCGAAAGTTGAGATGAAGGCTTCGTGAAAAAGCGTTTCAGCTTGCGCGAGCTGTTCCCCGAGCTCGCTGCGAACTACCCAGTCATTGATCACTTCGGGCAGTTCGAGAGCCTGGTGGATTGCAGCAAGATTCCGCGCTGACGTGTCCAAAGCCGTAAGGGATGTGGGAAGCGCAGCGACAATCGGCTTGCTCAATCCGGCTTCGGCGATGGCCGGACAACGGGATTCAGAATCGACTAGAAGCAACAACTCGCCATCAACCTCCGAGAATGGGCTGAGTGGCTTAACGACCTCCGATGTTGTTGCGTAGCGGCGGCCAAAGACGCGAAGCGTGTCGTGCTCAGCGGAGTGGCGGGCTGCTATCACCGGAGTGGGAGAATCGAAGCGCGAAAGAACCTCGATTAGGGGGAGCTTTGCCAGGGTCGCTGAGGCACCTTCAACGAGTGTGCGGACGTCCAGATCGCTTCCTTGCCATATTCGGTATTCGTCAGCGAAAGAGCGGTATGTGATGAGACCGCGCTGTTCTAGTTTCCGGAGTGTTGTCGTTGGTCGCTTCGCAACCTGTCCCAGAAGAGTCTTTGAAGCTCGTATCGTTCCCGAAGCTCCGACCAGATTCAGAATGGCGATTGACTTCGCCAAGGTCCATTCCTGTGCACTGAGGCCGTGCGCATCCCGCAGGCAAGTGGCGATTTCTCTCCACCGGCTCCCGTTAACGCCGGGAGATCCAGCAATTTCTCCTTCAATGAAGTAGTCGTATACCTCAGACAGCCCTAAGACGGGGAGTGGCTCCGTGTCGGCAAGTTCCTGTCGTGCAAGAACAGCTGGAACTGCTGCGGCATCGCTTCCTGCAAGGAAAGAGAAGAGCGTTCGTTCGTTCTGCCCATACCGGCTGCACAACTCAGGAAGGATGGCCGCGGCGAGCGGGTGGAGCGGAAAGCAATCGGCGACAGCGTCCCTAGTGGACAGGTCCTCAAGACCCAGCTTTCCCATGGCCGTTGCCATGCCTGAAGCCCAGGAGTCGATCCGTTCACAAAGCGAGTCGTCAACTTCAAAGACGGTTTCGATCAGGGCTCGCGTCTCCGCTGGTGAATCCGCGAAGGGCACATCTTCGAATCGTCCTTGTACTTTGGCCCACTCACGATGTTCCAAGTTTCCAGCTGTTGCGAAGTAGTCCTCGAACGACAGATGTTGCAGAGTCAAGGTGAAAATTGGGATTTCACTTCCCTGCCCGGCCTCCGCGAGTTGCTGAAGGAGATAAGGGTCGGAATCGACCGAGCTGCTGATTGCCTCAAGGTTCTTCCCAAACTCGTCGATCACGATGAGGAGGGGTGCTGATTCAGCAAGGCACCGAGCGACAGCAAGGAGCGCTGCGGGAGATGGTCCAGTCCGACGAGGATCGTCAGAGGATTGGTCGGACAGGGCATCTGTGAGTGCCTGTGCGGCCTTGAACTTTGTGCGGGGTGGGATCCTGCCAAATCGGCGTATGACGGCCGAGTGAAGAGCTCGTAGGACTGTGTGGCTAATCGGCTCCCGGCTCGCTGTTGCTACTGCAAGACAAAAGCCCGACTGGCCTGTGCCATGAAGTTTGTGGGCATTGAGGATCTTCGCTCTTAGATCGGGGGAAGCAGATCCAATGAGGTCTAGAGCCTTGTCGCGTACTTCCCCTTCTTCGCCGAATGCTCCATCAATCAGAAGAGCTAGCGAGGACTTTCCTGATCCATACGGTCCGGTGATTGACCACGCCCCACCCGCTGTGCTGCTTGTAGCTCGGGTGGCGAGACGATCTACTACATCTACAGCCCGTGCGGTAACGATGTAGCCGTCAAGGGGGTCGACGGAGGACACATCGCGCTCGAGATTCGCCGAGCGGGCGAAGCGCGCTGAGACAGACACAAGGTCGGCGAGAGTGGTCATGCAATTGCCTCCGTCCGATGCCGGGCACTGGCTTCGCGGAGCCTTGACATTGCTGGTGATTGCTCAAGCAGCAAATCTCGATCCACTGGTTCGTCACCGTCAGGACCGATGGCTGGAGCCTCGGGCTTCGTTTCGTAGTAGTCATTGAGGACAGCAACCGCAATCTCGGCAGCAGCGGTCTTCCATGCGACTTGTTGGGCGCCGGTAGTTGCCAGCAACTCCATCGAAGGTTGTTTCTTTGCGATCCGGTCCAGGGCGACATGGAGGTCCTGCTCGCCAAGTCTGAAGGCTCGGCCTGGACTGCCTGGCTCGTTAGCGAGGTGTGCCAGGGTGATCGTCCGCCCGCCTTGCCGGCAGCGAGACAGATAGTCCAGCACGGCAAAGGCCACGATCTCATCAGGCAATGTCGGTTTGGGTCCTAGTACAAATCGGTGATTGCCAGTGGCGGCAGAGTGGACGATTAGCCCAAGTTCGCGCATTGGACAGTCAAGTAGATCGTCGAAGCTCGTTCGTGAGGTTCGTACCGCAGGTGCGTAGGTGCGGAGGAGTGCAGAGACGTCCTTCTCGATCGCTGTGTGGTGAGGCATCGGCCATGCTCCGGCCGCCTCGATCTGGGCAGTTATGGCTCCAGCCAGCATGTCATCGTCGAAGTTGACGGCGTGCAGCTCATTGAAGGCAAGCCACCAGACAGGCAACAGAGATGGAGGGGCGAGAAGCATCCAGTGAAGGAGCCACACTGTCCCGGGGTCTTCCATGTAGGGGTCCCACCCATCTGGCCCGAAGAGGCTGTGGCCGAATCGGGTGGGAATCATGTCAGGGGAGCGCTTGTTGACTGATTCGGGATCCGAAGTGATGATCTTGGCCGCTAGGCCCCAGAACTTGATCGAGCGGACCATGTTCTTTCCGACGCCGATTGCAACCGGAGCGTCATCGGCTGTGAACCCACGTTCATTCGCTGCTGCTGTGGCGTATGCCTTGCGGAACCATCCATAGCGGGGATGAAACGTCTCATGTCTGGCAAATACACCTTCAGCGGCATCGGCAAGCCTCATCGGTCATCGCTTCCGGTCATTGCACGGACGTACTCCACTGCTTTCACGGCCTGTCGAATGGCGGTCTCTATCTCGGCCTCGGTAGTGAACCGACCCAAGCTGAAGCGGACCGATTCGAATGCCTCGTCTCGTGAGAGCCCCATGGCCAAGAGAACTTGGGAGGGCTCAATGGAGCCCGAACTGCACGCAGAACCGGTCGAAATCGCTACCGGGTCCATGTTGAACACCACCGCCTCTGCATCAGCCCCTTCGAATCGCACACTTGCTGTGTTGGGGAGACGTCTGTTCGGGTCTCCGTTCTCGTGGACTCCAGCGAGCTCTGAGCGCAAACCATCCACTAGCCGATCCCTTAGTGCTCTTACCCTGGCTGATTCGGAGTCTCGTTCTTCTACGACCAGGTTGGCCGCAGCTCCGAGACCCACGATTCCGGCTACGTTCAACGAACCTGACCTCAGGCCTCGTTCATGCCCTCCTCCATGGGTCACGGGCCGAAGTTGAGGTAGCGATTGGCGTGTGCCGACCAGTGCACCCACTCCTCCCGGGCCGCAGATCTTGTGGCCGCTCATCGACAAGAAGTCAATAGGGGTGTCGCTCACCGAACATGGAAGTCGACCCACCATCTGGGTGGCATCACAGTGAAACACTGCCCCGATGGCTTGCACTTGTTGCGCCACCTCCTCAATCGGATTCAGAACACCGGTTTCGCTGTTGGCGGCCATCACCGAAACAGCCAAGACGTCCGGTCCTAGCAGCGAATCGAGCTCATCTAGGTCTATATGTCCACCCGGGGTAACCCCGACTACATCCACCTTTGCCTTACCTTGCTTATGCAGCCATTGGGCCGGTTCGCGTACCGAGGCATGCTCTACAGCCGAGACCACGATCCTGTTCCGCTCAGCAGGCGCGCCTTCAGCCAGTCCGATCAGTGCCAAGTTATTGGCTTCGGTGGCCCCAGCGCAGAAAATAACCCCTGATGGGGAGGCATCAGCGAGGGTGGCAACGCGTTCGCGTGCATCTTCCACTGCTGCTGCTTGTCGTTGACCGAAGCGATGAACTGAAGCAGCGTTGCCTACTCCGCTTGTTAAAGCAGGCATCATGGCATCGGCCACTCGTGGGTCGAGTGGTGCAGACCCGTTGTAGTCGAGGTAAACCTCGTGCACGCCATCTCCTAAGGGGCTGATTAGGGAATTACACCGCTGTCATTGACGGTAGTCCCGCTGACTCCCTAGATGATGGACATTGCCTATGACAGTTTCTCCAAAACCCCAGGCCGCCGCAGGGTGGCTGGCACAAATTGTGCCAACCGTCCCCTGGGCGGATTCGGTGCTGGTTGGGGTTAGATGGTGAGGCGCTTGCTGCGGCGGGACAGGCTGGCCAGGAGGAGGCCAGCTAGGACGAGGGTGGCGGCGATGATGAAGAGCAGGCGGCTTTCCGCGCCGGTGGCGGGGAGTTCTTCGCCGGTCATGTCGTCCATGTCGTCAGCCATTCCATCGTCCATGTCATCGTCCATGTCGTCGGCCATGTCGTCCATGTCCGCGGCTACTGCCGTGATGCGGCCTTCGCCGCCTTCGGGGTAATCGGCAGCAGTGATGGTGCCGCCGAGGCCGTCGGCGATGTAGGCGGCCAGGGACTGCTGGTCGGTGAGGCCCAGGTGGGTGCGGGTGCCGTCGCCGAACAGGTACTGGTCGCCGCCGTTGGCCAGGAAGTTGAGGGTGACCAGGGCGATGGATGGGGCACCGTCCACCACGGCTCCGTCGCTCACGATGGCGGTGCCATCGTCCAGGGTGATCGACTGCACTCGGGAGCCCTCGGTGGTGACGGTGTCGTCTTCGCCGATCTCTTGAGGAGTGCCGGCGGGGTCGTACACCAGGCTCATGCCCGCGATCTGGGCGAAGCGGCCGCTGGAGCTCTCCACCCTTGACACGGCGTTCTCGAAGATCACCTTCATCTGGGCGGGCGATACGTCTTCGATCACGGTCACGAAGTTGCCGAACGGGGAGATGTTGAAGGTCTCCAATTCGCTGATCGGGCCCACCGGGATCACCGAGTCGTTGCGGATGCCGCCACCATTTTGGAGGGCGACCACCGGCTCGGGCACGCCGAAGTCGGCGGCCAGCCGCTGTCCATTCCACAGCAGGGCGTCGGCCAGCAGGTTGCCTTGATTGGTCTCGTGGGTGCGGATGCCGGGCGAGCGTCGTCCGTCCAGGGGCACCTCGGTGTTGCCCACCGGGGAGGCGGCCAGCTCTTCGAGGGCCGCGGCCACCGGCTCGGTCACCTGGGCCACCACGTCGGGGTGGGGCTCAACCGCGTCGGGCTCGTCCCCGCCGGCCACCCGGCGCAGGCCGCTGGTCTCGTCGATGGCGGTCACATTGCCGTCAGCATCGACAGTCAAGATCAGCTGGCCAACGTAGGTGTAGTCGCCCGGCGTGGTCACGATCGGGACGCTGTTGCCGTCGGCCAGGGTGGCGGTGAGCGGGTAGGGGCCGTAGGGGTCGCCGTCGCCGGGCAGCAGCGCGGTGTTCTCGTCGGCCAATAGCGCCCCGCTGCCACCGGCCACGATGGCGTCCACCCCGGTGAGCTCAGCGGCCAGATCGGTCTCGCCGCTCAGGGCCTGCAAGTGGGTGGACAACACGATGATGTCCACCCCGTCGCCGGTGAGCCGGTCGATCTCGGCCTGCACGATCTCGGCCACATTCGACATCACCGCCACGTTTCGGGGGCTGGAGATGTAGGAGAGCTCCGGGGTGGTGGCGCCGATGATGCCGATGCGCCGACCCTGCTTCTCCACCACTGCCGACGGGGCGATACGGCCCTCATCGACCAGCGCAGCCAGCGCCGGCTCGCCGGAGAAGTCCAGGTTGGCGCTGATGAACGGCGCAGTGGTGGTCTCGGTGATGAACCGGGCCAACAGGTCGGGGCCCAGGTCGAACTCGTGGTTGCCGATGGTCAACGCGTCATAGCCGATGAGGTTGAGGGCCAGGGCGTCGTAGAACGGGCTGTCGTCGCCAAGGCTCACCGATAGCTCGGGGCCGCTCAGGAAGTTGTCGCCCGAGGAGATGGTTATCACCGCCGCGCCGTCATCGGTGGCCTGGGACCGCAGCTGGTGTACCAGGGAGGCGAAGCGGGCCACGCCGCCGTAATCGGGCAAGTCCGACGACGCCTGCACCAGCTGCGACTCGCCGTCATTGTGGTGCAAGATCACCAATTGGAGCTCGCCGCTGTCACCGGCTGCGTCACCGTCGTCTTGCGCATTTGCCGCTACCGCGCCCAGCAGCGCCGTGACCAGCCCCAGGGTGATCAATGCCCACACGATCCTTCGAATGCCCACCGGTTGTCTCCTTTGATTTGTTGGATCCTCAAAGGGCGTTCACCGGTTGGCACCCATCGGGTCGACGCCAACGCCAATCTGCCACACCAACGCTTCTCCATGTCAACGCGGGCGCGAATCCGGGATGAATTTCCCAGAACCTGTCCAAAACCTGGTAGTGCTGTGTTTGAGAGCCGGGGGCCAGTACCGTCGCAGCGTGAGCGACGTCGCCCCTACTTCTGCTTCAGGGATATTCGCGTCGCTGTCCAACCGGGACTACACCTTGCTGTGGTGGTCGGGACTGTTGGCGTTCTTGGCCGTCGGCATGCAGATCCTGGCCCGGGGCTGGTTGGCCATCAAGCTCACCGAAACCAACTCCAGCTTCGCCTTGGTGCTGCTGGCCTTCGGCATCGGCATGTTCACCGTCACCCCGTTCGGAGGAGTGGCCGCCGACCGCTTCCCCCGGCGAGCCCTCATTCTTGGCTCGCACGTCTCGCTCACCCTGAGCGCTCTCTGGCTTGGCATCATGATGGTGCTGGACTTGGAGCGGTTTTGGATGCTCCTGGTGGCATCGGTGATTCAGGGCGCGTCGTTTGCCTTCATGGGACCGGCTCGGATTGCCATGACCGGCGAAGTAGTCGAGCGAGAGCTGCTTTCCAACGCCATCTCACTCACCCAATTGACTGTGGCCAGCACACAGTCAGTGGGACCCTTCGTGGCGGGGCTTCTGGTCGACACGCCCGGTTTCGGGCTGGCTGGGGTGTACATGCTGAGCGCGGGGCTTACCGCGGTGGCAACCATCCCGGTGCTGATGCTGCCGACCTCGCGACCGGAGCAGCGGGAGGCTCACAGTCCCTTTGAGGAGATAGCCGAAGGTGTGGCGTATGTCGCCCGACAGCCCTATCTGCGCGTGGTGGTGATCTCCACTGCGCTCATGCTCCTGGTAGCCATGCCGTATCTGGCGTTTCTGCCCAAGTACACCGAGAGCGTGTTCGGGGTAGGAGCGTTGTGGCTTGGCGTCCTCCAGGGGGCCAATGCCCTCGGCGGCACCGTTACTGCTCTGCAAGTGGCCCGGATGCGGGACAACGCCCTGCTTTGGCGGTTGCGGGTCTTCAGTCTTGGCGTGGTGGCTGTCGGGGTGGCCGTACTGGCCATCACCCCCAATCACCTGGTGGCTCTGCCGGTGCTCTTCTTCCTGGGCGGTGCGGCCACCACCTTCCAAACCGCCAACATGTCGATGTCGCTGCTTCTGGCCGAGCCGGTGTACCACGGCCGGGTGCAGAGCCTGGTAATGATCGCGTTCAGCGCCCAGAGCCTTGTCGCCTTCCCGCTCGGCGCATTGGCCGACCAGATCGGATTGCGGGAGATGCACGGATACATGGCCGCGGCCACCGTTCTAGTGGTTGTCTGGTCGGTGATTGCCGGTCGCAGCGCCCGCCGCGAGACGGAAGCGTCCAGAGCCCAGGCGCAGACAGCGGGTGGTTAGGCCCGGGCGCTGACCAGCCAGGCGGCGGCGCCCATGGTGATGCCGTCGGTGGTGCGGCGGCGCTCGACCATGGCTCCAAGGGCGGCTTTGACCCGGTCGATCACATGAATGTCGGCGTTTTCGGGAATGGCCGTTCCGGGCAGCAAGTCCATGTAGTAGCGGACAAGCTCATCAGTGGTGCCGCCGCCGATGTTCACCGGCAGGTCGTGGGGGGTGATGTCGATGTCCACCAGCCCGGCCCCGGTGAGGATCGAGCTGATCCGATCGACCGAGGCCAGCGAGAACGGTCCGGGGGCATCGGGATCCATAGGATCGGGCGGACCCAGAACCTCGGCTACCGCCCGGCCCGGTTCGGTAACCCAGGAGTTTTCCTCGGGCGACCGCCAGCAAACGAAGGTCAGCCGTCCGCCCGGCCGCAGCGACCTGCGGAGGTTGGTGAAACCGGCCACCGGCTCGGCGAAGAACATGATCCCCATTCGAGAGAAGGCGGCGTCAAAGTGTCGGGGCTCGAATTGGTGGGCACCGGCGTCGGCCACCACGAATGTGGTGTTGTCCAAACCGGCGTCGGCGGCCCGTCGGCGGGCCTCGTCCAGCATGGGCGCCGAAACGTCAACCCCGGTCACGTGTCCTCCGTCGGCCACCAGGTGGGCCAACTCCAGGCTGGTGGTGCCGGTGCCGCAGCCGATGTCCAGCACGTGCTCGCCGGGGTCGGGATGCAATCGGGCAATTGCAGCCTCCCCCAGAGGGGCCAGCATCGCATCCAGCCTCTCCCGGTGCTCCACCCATACCGGTCCCCGGTCGTTCCAGTAGAGGCGAAGATCCTCGGCTACATCGGTCATGGCCCAAGTCTGCCAGAACACTCTGGCAAGGGGGCAGGCCAAGTACCGGGGTCAGAACACTGTGGTGTACCGACGCTTGGACCAGCTACTCCTGCGACACTGGCAGCGAGGCGGGCTACAGTCCCCGGCGGTGAAACCTGCTCCATTTGAATACCACGCTCCCGAGTCGGTGGCCGACGTGGTTGGCCTCCTCGGCGAGCACGGCGACGATGCCAAGCCGCTGGCCGGGGGCCAGAGCCTGGTGCCCATGCTGGCCATGCGCCTCACTCGCTTCGAGCACATCGTGGACTTGAACAAGGTGGAAGAGCTGTTCGGCGTGACTGCCGACAACGGCGGCGTCCGCATCGGGGCCATGACCCGACAAGCTGCTGTGGAGACCGATGCCACCGTGGCCGAGCGGGTGCCGCTTTTGCACCTGGCCACTCCCCACATCGGCCACTTTCAGATTCGCAATCGGGGCACCATCGGTGGCTCGGTGGCCCACGCCGACCCGGCGTCGGAGTACCCCGCGGTGATGCTCGCTCTGGACGGGGTGGCTGAGGTTGCATCGGCATCGGGCACCCGGGAGGTGCCAGCCGCCGAGTTCTTCGAATCCACCTTCATGACCGCGGTGGCCCCCGACGAGCTGCTAACCGCCCTTCGGTTCCCAGCATGGGAGCAGCCAGCTGGGTTCGCCTTCGACGAGATCGCCCGTCGCAGCGGCGACTTTGCCCTGGCCGGCGTCGCGGTGGGCATCGGCACCGACGGCGGGGGCCGCATCAACCGGGCCGCGGTGGGCATGCTGGGCGTGGGACCGACCCCGCTGCGAGCCTCATCGGTGGAGGCGGCTCTGACGGGATTGGCCGTAGCCGATGCCGACCCCGCCGAGATCGGGCGGCTGGCGGCTGACGACATGAACCCGATCGGTGATGTCCATGCCAGCGCCGACTATCGCCGGCGGGCCGGATCAACCTTGGTGGGCCGGGTTTTGGCCGACGCCCTGTCCCAGCTGACCCAGGAGGCAAATGGTGGCTGATCAGATCTCCCTCTCTATGACCATCAATGGCCGAGCCCGGCGGGGGGTGGCCGAGCCCCGGCTGACGCTGGCCGACTTCTTGCGGGAACAGGCCCAGTGCACCGGCGTCCATTTGGGCTGCGAGCACGGGGTGTGCGGTTCATGCACCGTGCTGATGGACGGCGAGGCGGTGCGTTCTTGCCTGCTGTTCGCAGTGCAGGCCGACGGTGCCGACATCACCACGGTGGAGGGGCTCGCCCCCGACGAGGAGACACTGCACCCGGTGCAGGAGGCGTTCCGCGACTGCCACGGCCTCCAGTGCGGGTTCTGCACTCCTGGCTTCATCGTCTCGGTGACCGCATTCCTTGAGGCCAACCCCGATCCATCTGACGAAGAGATCCGCCACGGGATCGCCGGCAACCTGTGCCGCTGCACCGGCTACCAGGGCATCGTGGCCGCCACTCGCCAAGCCGCCGCCGCTATGAAAGGAAGCGGGCAATCATGATTCACCTGACGGCCCTGGGCATCAGCGCCGCCCACCCGAAAGTAGGCAGGATATGAGTACAGCCGCCGCCCGCTACGTCGGCCAATCAGTCAAGCGGTTGGAAGACCCCCGGCTGGTCACTGGCCACGGCCGGTACGTGGACGACATCATGCTGCCCGGCATGCTCCATGTGGCCTTCGGGCGCAGCGACTTGGCTCGGGCCACCATCACCCATCTCGACACCTCGGCGGCTGAGGCCCTCGACGGCGTCCACGCCGTGTTCACCGGTGCCGACCTGAACTCCCACAACGACTCGCTGCGGGCGTCGCTACACCCGCCCGAGTCGCCTGCGCCCCCGGCCAACATGCTGGCCGATGGCGACGTGCGCTTTGTCGGCGACCCCTATGTGATGGTGGTGGCTGAGAGCCGCTACATCGCCGAAGACGCCCTCGAATTGGTCGACGTGGAGTTCGAGCCGCTCGATCCGGTGGTGGACTACGAGACCGCAGCCGAATCCGACAACCACGTCCATCCCGAGCTGGGCGGCAATCTGGCCCACGACCTGCCCGTGCCCAACCCGGCCCAGCAGGAGGTCTTCGAGAACGCTGCCCACATCATCACCGAAACCTGGCACCAGCACCGCCAGACCAACGTCCCCATGGAGACCCGGGGCATCGTGGCCTCCTGGCAGCCCCACGCCGGAGTGATGGAGGTGTGGGCCTCCACCCAAAGCCCCCATGAGATGCAGCTCGTCGGAGCCCGGGTGCTGGGCATCGGCGAGCACAAGATGGTGGTGCATTTCGGCGACGTGGGCGGCGGTTTCGGCCAGAAGATGTTCTTGGGCCGAGAGGACATGGCGGTGCTCGTGGCGGCCAAGCTCCTTGCCAGCCCGGTGAAGTGGATCGAGGACCGGCGGGAGAACCTGCTGGCTTCCAACCACGCCCGCATCGAGCAGATGACCGTGTCCATGGCGGTGGACGAGGACGGCAACTTCTTGGCCGCCGACTTGGACCAGCTCGAGGACGACGGCGCCTACCCGCTGGGCGGCCCGGCCACGCCGGGAGCCATGGCCACCATGCTCTATCCCGGTCCCTACCGGATGGGACCGGTGAGCTGGCGGGCCCGCACCGTGTACACCAACACCTGTGGCCGGGGGGCCTACCGGGGCCCATGGCAGATGGAGAGCGTGGCCCGCGAGCAGATGATCGACCGGGTGGCCCGGGAGATCGGCATAGACCCCCTGGAGCTGCGCCGCCGCAACGTGCTGAAGCCCGAGGACCTGCCCTACCAGGTGTCCACCGGGCTGTTCTATGAGACCACCATCTCCCCGGAGCAGACCCTGGAGCAGGCGGCCGAGATGATCGGCTACGACGACTTCCGAGCCGAACAGGCCAAGGCCCGCGAGGAGGGCCGCTACCTGGGGCTGGGCATGGCCCTGTATATCGAGCCCACGTCGATGGGCATGGGCCCGCTGGGCACTGAGTCGGCCATGTTGCGGGTGGAGGTCGACGGCCACGTCAACGTGTTCATGGGCACCGGCTCGCACGGCCAAAGCCTGGAGACCACCATCGCCCAGCTGGTGGCCGACGAGCTCGGGGTGCGCCCCGATGACGTCACCTTGCACCAGGGCCACGGCTCCGGTTACGGCTTCGGTACCGGCGGCAGCCGCTCAGCGGTGATCGCCGGCAGCGCGGCCCGGGCTGCGGCCTCAGGCGTGCGGGAGAAGGTGGTGGCCATCGCCGCCCACCTGATGGAGGCCTCCGCCGACGACCTGGAGGTGGCCGACGGGGTGATCTCGGTCAAGGGCACGCCAGCGGCCTCGATGACGATGGCCCAAGTGGCAGCCACCGCCTACCAGAACTCCGACGCGCTGCCTCCGGGAACCGAGGCCGGGCTGGAGCACACCGCCCGCTACAAGGCCCCGCCCACCACCCACTCCAATGCCTGCCACATCTGCACCTGTGAGATCGATCCGGGAACCGGCAAGGTCACGCTGTTGCGCTACGTGGTGAGCGAGGACTGCGGTGTGTTGATCAACCCCATGGTGGTCGACGGCCAGATCGCCGGGGGAGTGGTACAGGGAATCGGCGGCGTGCTCTACGAGCACTGCGTATACGACGAGAGCGGCAATCCGCTGGCCTCCACCTTCCTCGACTACCTGGTGCCCACCGCAGCCGAAGTGCCTGATCTGGAGACTGGCCACGTGGTAGTCCCCTCCGACACCCCCGGAGGGCACAAGGGCACCGGGGAGGGGGGTGCCATCGGCGCGCCCCCGGCGGTGTTCAACGCGGTGGCCGACGCCTTGGCCCCCTTCGGGGTGTACCCCAACCGCCAGCCGCTCGACCCCAATGCCGTGCTCAGCCTGATCGCCTCGGCTTCCGACTCCTAGGAGTGCCCAACCAATGAGGTTCGCCCTGTTCTATGAGATCCCCGTGCCCCGTCCCTGGGACGAGGACAGCGAGCGTCGGGCGTATCAAGAAGTGCTGGAGCAGGCCATCTTGGCCGACAAGCTGGGCTTCGACAGCGTGTGGACGGTAGAGCACCACTTTTTGGAGGAGTACTCCCACTGCTCCAACCCCGAGGTGCTCTACGGCGCCATCGCGGCCCGGACTGAGAACATCCGCATCGGCTATGGGGTGCGGCTCGCCCCCCAGCCCTACAACCATCCGGTGCGCTCGGCCGAGTCAGCCGCCACCTTGGATGTGATCAGCGGCGGACGGGTGGAGTTCGGCACCGGCCGGTCCAACAGCCGGGCCGAGCTGGAAGGCTTCGGCATCGATCCCAACGAGACCCGGGCCATGTGGACCGAGGCCGTGGAGCACATCGCTGGCTGCTGGATGAACGACGAGCACAGCTTCGAGGGCCAGTACTGGTCGATGCCCCGCCGTCGGGTGATCCCCAAGCCCCTCCAGAAGCCGTGCCCGCCCATGTGGGCCGCGGCGGGAAGCGATGAGACCCATCACATCGTGGGGTCGATGGGCATGGGGCTGCTGTCTTTCAGCGTGTTCGTGCCCATGCCCGACCTGAAGAACAAGATCGACATCTACCGCAGTGCCATCGCCGACTGCGCCGACCCGGTGGGCGGGCGCATCAACAACCGGGTGGCCAGCTTCACCATGGTCCACTGCGCCCCCACCACCGAAGAGGCCTATGAGGTGGGGCGGCAGTCGTTCGAGTGGTATCCCATCGCCGGGTTGCAGCTCTCAGCCTCGATGCCGGCCTGGCAAGCCGACCGCAACCTGGAGTTCAACGACTTCCAATACCTCAGTGGCATCACCGAGATGCTCGACAGCGGAATGGCCGAGCAGGCCATGAACCTAGAAGGGCTGGTGGAGATGGGCACCGCGCTGATCGGCGATCCCGACCAGGTGATCCGCCTGGCCAAGGGCTACGAGGAGATCGGCACCGACCTGCTGTTCTGCGCCGTGCAGCCCTACAACATCCCCCACGACAAGGTCATGGCCTCCATCGAGCTCCTCGGCCGCCACGTCCTGCCGGCCTTTGACCATTAGCTCTTCACCCCCCGTATCGGGACCCGGCGCAGCTGGGGCTGCGCCGCCCAAAGCCGGAATGGGCCTCGGCATGTGGGCCGCGGCCACCGGCATCTTCTTGTTCAGCTGGGGACCCGTCTTCGTCCGCGACAACGAGTTCGGCGCCCTGCCGTTTGCATTCTGGAGGCTGTTCGGCGCCGCGATGTGGGCGGTTGCTGCTCTGTACCTGCGGGGCGGTCGACTCGACCGCCGAGTGCTGCGCCACTCGCTGGCCGGCGGGCTGGTGTTCACGGTCAACGCGGCCACCTTCTTCACTGCAATCAAGACCACCGCGGTGGCCAATGCCATGGTCGTCGGCGCCACCGCCCCCATCTTCCTGCTGTGGGCCGCCAGCCGGGTCTTCCAGGAGCGGATCAGCTTCCGAGTAGTCCTGGCCACTCCCATTGCGGTCGCCGGGATGATCCTGATGCTGGTAGGCCGCTCAGGCGGAAGCGGCGATGCATCGCTGACCGGCGATGTCCTGGCGGTGGTCGCCATGTTCGCATTCGCCGGCTATTTGGTGGCGTCTCGCATTGCCAGGAATCACCTGAGCGCGTTGGAGTACCAGGCCGGATGGTCCACCATCGCTGCCGGGCTCATGCTGCCCATCTCGCTGTTGTCGTTCGACCCCCTTGTGATCGCCGACGGCTGGAGCTGGGGGGTGGCTGCCACCATGGCGGTGACTGCTGGTCTGGCCCATCTGCTGTTCAACTACAGCCACAGGTATGTGCCCATGCGGGCCCTCTCGCTGCTGAACATGGCTGCACCGGGCCTGGCCGTGGTGTGGGCCTGGTTCTTGTTCGACGAGCAGATCGGCGGGTTGCAGTGGCTGGGCATTCCCCTCGTGGTGATTTCGGTGCTGGCCGTCGTATTGGATGAGTGATAGGACAGAATTCGATTGTGGCCGTCATATTGGATGAGTGAGGCAGCCTGCTGGCGGGGTAAAATCTCAGGTCGATCCGGGGTAGCTCAACCGGCAGAGCAAGCGGCTGTTAACCGCTAGGTTGTGAGTTCGAGTCTCACCCCCGGAGCCAAACCAGCACCAGTCTGGGAGGCCCGCCCAATAGGCTGTCGGCGGGCCCGTAGCTCAGTGGTCAGAGCAGGCGACTCATAATCGCTCGGTCGCGGGTTCGATCCCCGCCGGGCCCACTTCAGCCAGCACCTGCTGGCTCCTCTCCAAGTGGCCAGCCTTGGCCAGTTCAGGTTGCTCGGTGCTCTCCGCATCCTCTTCTTCGCTTGGCTCCTGCCAGCGGCGGGTGAGCCAGCCCAGGCGATGAGCGACATAAAGGCCGATCATGGCCAGCGCAATGCCCACAAAACCATCGATCACCCAGTGGTTGCCGGTGAGCACAACAGCGACCGACATCAACACCGGAGAGGCCACCGCGAAGATACGCACCGGAATCGACCGCACGGTGCGGAACAGGATCACGCAGGCCAGAACATTCCATCCCACGTGGAAGCTGGGCAACGCGGCGTACTTGTTCACCACCGACGGGGGCTGGAGGTACTTGTAAGAGGTGGACAGCTCGGTGACCGTGTCGGTGAAGCCGTCGAAGAATCGAGGAGGTGCCACCGGGAAGAAGGCGAAGAACACCAAGCCCAGAGCGCCAGAGACGATCATGGCGTTGCGCATCAGCGTGTAGCGGCTTCGGTTGTAGTGGTACAGCAGAAGCAAAGCGCCGATTATCACCGGCCAGTGCAGCCAGATGTACACCCAGTTGAAGAAGGTGACCAGCCAGTGGTAGTCGAGCACCGCCGACTGAGACCAAGCCTCAAGGTCCAAACCCAGCGTGGATTCGAAGGTCAGCAGGTCGTAGGCGTTCTTGAATGCGGCAACCTCAGCCCCTTTGGTGGCCATCCGCACACCGAAGTAGATGAGCGCGGCCACCGTCACAATGAAGACTTGGCCAGGAAAGTAGCGCCAACCCCGCGCACCGCCGGCGATTTCCGGCGCGACGATGATCTTGAGCCGACGAACCATGGTAATTCAATGTTACCGATTCGTTACCGTCTTGTCGCCCCGCGTTTTCCGGCCTGCATGTCGGCAAAAGGCCGAGAGCTACGACAGGTCTTCTCCCAGCCAGGCGGGGGCTCGATCGAGCAGGAACTCACTGATCTGGGCCACCTTGGGCATCACGCTGCCCAGGCATTCCTGGCCGGTGAACATGCCGCTGATCGACACCTCCACTCGGGCCGTGATGGAGATGGTTCGCTCCGGGGCGTCGGTTACCGCGGCATAGGCGTCGATGGCAGAAACGTCTAAGGGCAACTCCATGCCGCCGATACCGGCCAGGTCGGTGGCCAGCAGCAGCAGGTCGGGGCCGTCGGGCAGCGGCGGCAGGCTCCACGACACCACCAAGGGCAGTTTGAAGTCCTCGGTGGGCTCCACTCCCTCGGGCAGCTCCATCACGTGGTCCTCGAAGCCCAGCATCACCCGGGGATCGACTTCGAGAGTGATATGGACGTCGAGCGGACCGCCGCACGCTATGGAGGGGTGCAGATCCACCTCCCAGGCCTGGCGCATGGAATAGGTCTCGACGAAGTGGCGATCATCGTGGACGTGAAAGCCGTGATCGGCGGCATGATCCTTGAGATCGGCGATGAAGGTGGCGATATCGACGACAGCCAAGAGTCCCACACTGCCACTAAATGACCGCTTCTGGCTATCTATGAGCAGATAGTTTCAACCCGGTGGATGGCGACGCAATCCTGACGGTCTTCGACAAGGCCGCGGCCCGGGTGGCCGAGGTGGTCGACCGCATCGACGGCTGGTATCTGACCGGAGACCGGGAAGGCCAGTACAGCTTCGATGTGGCCGCTGATGAGGCTGCCCGAGAGGTGTTGGCCGAGGCTGGCTACGGGGTGTACAGCGAAGAGTCAGGATCGCACGACCCCAACCGGGAGCTCCAGGTGGTGCTCGATCCGGTGGACGGCTCGACTAACGCGGCCCGCGGCTTGCCTTGGTATTCCACCAGCTTTTGCGCGTTGGACTCCGAGGGGATGGTGGCTGCGCTGGTGCTCAACCTGGCCAACGGAAAGGCCTACCGAGCCGTCAGAGGTCAAGGGGCAGCCGTCGACAGCCGCCGGTTGGCCCCGAACACCGGGGAAGACCGCGGTCGGGGATCAGGGCCTTCGGGACAGCGGTCTTTGGGGGAGGCCACGGTGGGGTTGACTTACATTCCTCCCCGGCATCTGGGTTGGAAGCAGTATCGAGTGCTGGGGTCGATTGCCCTGGACATGTGCGCGGTGGCCGAAGGCGTGCTCGACGCCTATATCGACTGCACGAATGAGGGCCACTCCACCTGGGACTATCTGGGCGCCGCGTTGGTATGCGCCGAAGCCGGGGTGGCCATGGGCGAGGCTTGGGGACGGGAGCTTCTGCCCGACGACCTCGCTGAGCGACGCTATCCGGTTGTAGCCGCCACCCCGTCGCTGCTGGCCGAGGCTCTAGCCGAGCGGCGCACTTTCGGCGCCGACGATGTGATCAATCCCTAGCTGGGTGATCAATCCTTAGCTGACGACACCACTATGTCGCTTGCCTTTGGGAGCGCTCACAATATAGAGCGCTCCCAAAAACAACCGACATACGCTCATGGTGAAATATCGTTTATTTTTCTGGTCTTGACAGCCCACGATTGCCGCTGTAGCTTGTGAGAGCGCTCCCAGGGGGGATCTATGGCGCGACGACTTAATCTAGAGGAGATCGGACGCAGGGCAGGGGTATCCCGCTCCACCGTCTCGCGCGTCGTCAACGATGACCCCAATGTGAGCCTCAAGACCAAGAAGCGGGTCGAGGCAGTCATCACCGAGACGGGCTACCGTCCTCACGCCGCGGCGCGGTCCCTCGCCCTGAACAGCACCGACGTCTTGGGGCTGGTCATCCCCAGCGCTGTCGAGACTCTGTTCGCCGACCCCTATTTCGGCCGCCTCATTTTCGGCATTAGCAGAGCGACCAACGAAGTGCAGATGACCCTGACGCTGTTCCTGTTCGGAGACGTGCCCGACGAGGAGTCGATCATTTCCCGGGTAGTTAGCCCAGGATTGGTAGACGGCGTGATCGTCACCGCAACCACGATGGGCGATCCGCTGATCGATTACTTGCGGGGTGCAGAAATGCCCTTCGTCGTTATCGGACGACCCGACGACGGCGGTCCCGTCTTTTCTGTCGACGTTGACAATCGGGGTGGCGCCCGGGCGGCAGCCTTGCATTTGGCCAATTTGGGCCGGCGGCGAATGGCGCTCATCTCCGCTCCGGCCAATACCAGCGCGGGCGTTGATCGAACAAGTGGGTTTCTAGACGGCCTGGCCGAATCCGATCTTGATCTAGAAGGCCGAATCCGCGAGGGAGACTGGACAGAGGGCTCGGGGCGAGCGGCGATGGAGGAATTGCTTGCCGATCAGCCCGATGCTGTTTTCGCGGCCTCTGATCGGATGGCCGTGGGTGCGATGAGCGCCATACGCGCTGCTGGTCTCAGGTGCCCGGAAGATGTTGGTGTCGTCTCTTTCGACGGCCTTATCGCCCCCGATCAGACCTCACCGCCCTTGACCTCGGTTGTCCAGCCGGTGCGCAAAGTGGGTGAGCGCGCCGTCAAGCTGCTCAAGGCGGTCGTCGACGACACCGTCGCGTTGCCCGAGTGCATCGTGTTTCCCACCGAGCTTGCTGTGGGCGGGTCGTGCGGCGCGTTGCCCGAGAAGGTGTTGTGATCATGGCTGAGACTCTGGTTCGTGCCGGCTCTCAGGCCTTTGTTGTACTCAATGTTGGGAGCGCTCCCAGATTCACTGCAAATCCCCTCCAGCGGAAGAATCTGTGGGCGCTCCCACAACTTTGGCCAGTCCGGTCAAGCAGGCGTCTTGCGGCGCATCCCAATTGAATGGAGATACACAACCATGAAAAGACCAATTATGTGGCGGTTGCTGACCGTCTTATTCGCGTTGGGCCTGGTTGCTGCCGCGTGCGGCAACGATGACGACGCCCCTGCCGCGCCGAGCGTTGATGACTCGAGCCCTGCGACCGCAGAGGCCGCCGATGACTCAGCGGCACCGGCGCCAGAGCCTGAGCCGACAGAGGCGCCGCCCGAAGACGTCACATTGCGCGTGCTCGTTCACCAGAACCCGCCGATGGTGGAGTTCATGGAGTCGTTCAACGACTCGTTCGAGGCCGCCAACCCCCACATTTCGATCGACATGTCGGTGGTAGAGGCCGGCGATCTGAGCATCTCCACTCAGACGCGGCTTTCGGCCAGCGACGTCGACGTCATCGACATTTTCGGGTTTGCCAATGCGGCCCAGCCCTACATGTCTGATGTAACCCCGCCGAACTGGCAGACGTTGATCGAGGCCGGGCTCTTGATGGACCTGACTGGCCAGCCTTTTGTGGATCTCTATGACGCCCCCACGATTGCCGATGCCGGCTCGTTCAACGGACGGGTCTACGCCATCAACCTCGGGCGGGTGTCCTACAGCGGCATGTTCCTCAATCTCGATCTGTTCGAGGCCACCGGTGTTGACGTGCCCACCACCTGGAGCGAATTAGTAGCGGCGTGCGATGCCTTCGTGGCGGCCGGTAACTCGTGCATGACCGCCGGCGGTGGCGACGGCTGGCCGATCTTCGTCGGCGCCTATGGCCTCCTCGGCGCCATGTACCCCGACCAGGCAGCACTGGTCGAGGGTCTATGGACCGGTGACATCACCTGGGACGATGAGCACTCCGTTGAGATGTTCCGCCGGATGCAGATCTATGCCACCGAGATGCTTGAGGACGGAGTAACCGGACTTTCGCATGACGCCGCCCCATCTCGCTTCGCGGCCGGCGATGTGGCCATGATGCCCACCGGGGTTTGGCAGGCGCCCGCCCTCGACGCCGCCGGTGTCGAGTTCGACTGGACCTACATTCCCTTCCCGGGCAGCGACAACCCCGAGGACAACCAGTACCTGTTCGGCAAGTACGACCAGGGCTGGGCCATCGCGGCAGACACACCACATCCGGAAGCTGCGCTTGCCTACCTCGCGGCGTTCTCAGAGCCGAGCAACTATGAGGCCTTCGCCAATGCTGTCGGCTTCATCCCGACCCAGCCAACTGCCGCCCTCAACACCAAGCTCGGTGCCGAGGTGGCTCCCTATCTGGCCAACTACCGTGTTGGCTTCGAGCAATACTGGGTGCAGCCCACCGGTGCCGGCCAATGGGCCAACGGCTCTCAGGCAGCCGCATGGTTCGACCCGTTCAACGAATGGACTGATCCGGTCGCTTTGGCCGAGCAGGCTCAATCCGACCTGCAAGCCGGCCTCGACGCCAGCTCATAGACAACTGCGCTGAGGTGCGGGCTCCCCACTGAGAGTCGGGGAGCCCGCACCCAGGCGGTCGTGGGGGACAATCGGCATGCAATTCACTAAGAGGAACTACCTCTTTGCCAGGGGTTGGAAGAGCGCCGCGCCGATCATCCTGCTCCTGCCGGGATTTATCCTCTATTTGGTGATTGCGGTCGGCCCCTCGATGGCCACTGCCGTCTACTCGTTCACCGACGCCACGGGGATCCGCGGCATCGCGATCAATTGGGTCGGCTTCGAGAACTACGACGAGTTCCTCTTTCGGGGTGCGGCATCGCGCGACAACATCGCAGCGCTCACCCGAACGCTGTACTTCTGCTTCTTTGTGACCACGATCCAGTTCGTACTGGGGTTGCTGCTCGCCGTGCTGTTGAACAGCAAGCTGAAGGGAACGACATTCTTCCGGACCCTCTTCTTCATGCCCGTCATTCTCGGAGTGGCGATACAGGGGCTCATCTGGAAGCTGTTCCTCTTGCCCCGAGGTGGTCCTGCGGCCGAGTTGTTCAGCCTGTTCGGGACGACCTCGGAATTTCTCGGTGGACAGCCCAAGCAGGCCTTCGCCTGGGTCATCGTCGTTCAAATCTGGTCGAACGTAGGTATCACCATGGTGATCTTCCTCGCCGGCATGCAGACGATTCCGGACTACTTATATGAGGCGGCGAAAATCGACGGCGCCAACGGCTGGCAGCTCTTCAGGAACGTCACCTGGCCGCTGCTGACTCCTGCGGCCAACACCAACTTCCTGCTCAACATCATCGGTTCGCTGCAAGCGTGGCAGTTGTTCCTTGTGCTGATCGGATACCGCCCCGGTACCCAAGTGCTGGGTTATCTCGTTTTCGCCGAGGGGTTCGGCCAAACCTCGGGATCGGTGATGACAGCCTTCCGCCAGGGCTATGCCGCGGCCGCCTCTATTGCCCTGTTCATGCTGGTGCTGCTCATCGCGCTGTCCGCCAACTTCATTGTCTCTCGCCGAGAGAAGAAGTACATGTTGTGACCGTTGCATCGCAACTGCCCACAGAGGCCCCGAAGCGGGAATTCCGCCCGAGAAGGGGACCTAAGTTGTGGAAGATCGCGACGTATGCGGTCTTGTTGGTCTTTGCCGCCGTGTATATCGGGCCGCTGCTTATGTTGGTCCTCACCTCGTTCAAAACGCTGCCGGAGTTCTTCAGGAATCCAACCGGCTGGCCGGAGAGCTTCGGCTTCGGAAACTTCACCGAGGCCTGGGATCTCGCCAACTTCCCCCGTTACCTGCTGAACACCGTGTTGTACACCTCTGTCGCCACGGCGATCTTTGTGGCCACATCGGTGCTGGTCGCCTTCCCGATCGCCCGGGGCTACTTCAAGGGGGCGAAGTTCATCTTGACGCTCTATCTCATCGCGCTGTTCTTGCCGCCCGCGCTCATCCCCCAATTCCAGCTGATCCTGAACCTGGGCCTGTTCAACACCAGAATCGGATACATCTTGCTGTTCCTGGTCAACCCGATCGGCATCATCATCCTGGTGAACTACATGAAGTCGATTCCGAAGGAGTTGGACGAATCAGCAGCCATAGACGGCTGCGGGTACTACCGGTTCATCTTCACCATCATCGTCCCCCTCATCCGTCCCGCCGTTGCCACGGTGACGGTGCTCCACGCAATCGGCATCTGGAATGAGCTGGTGTTGCCGACCATCTACCTGACCAACGACGACCTTTACCCGGTGACACGCGGACTGATCGTCTTCGAAGGCCTTTACGGCAGCCAATGGCCCCAGCTGTCCGCAGCAGTGATCATGCTGATGATCCCGATGCTTCTGCTCTTCGTGTTCTTGCAGCGGTACATCGTGTCGGGCCTGACCGCTGGCGCGGTCAAGGGCTGAGGGCAGTCGGTATGGTCCGCTGCGGGAAACACACCTGGCATAGTGCGCTCATCACCGCCCTGGCCGTCCTCATCATTGGCGCTGGGTGCGGGTCCGATAGCCCGTCGGCAACCGAGCCGACCCCAACAGCTACCGCTCTTCCCACCGCGGCCGCTACGCCAGTAGTCGAGCCCACGCCGACTGCTAGCCCCACACCCACCGAAGTGCCGACCTCGGAGCCGATCGCCGCACCCGAGCCCATCCCGATTGAGCCGGCTGAGGGATGGGAGCTGGTCTGGCACGACGAATTCGATGGTGACGAGATCGACCTCACCAATTGGACGTACGACATCGGCGGCTGGGGCTGGGGAAATGGAGAGGCGCAGTACTACACCTCCCGTCCTCAGAACTCCCGGGTCGAGAATGGGCTGCTGGTTATCGAAGCCCGCCAAGAGCGATTCGAGAATTCGTACTACACCTCCGCCCGTCTTCTGACCCAGGGACTGCGGGAGTTCAAGTACGGTCGCTTCGAAGCTCGCATTAAGGTCCCCGCCGGCGCCGGGTTGTGGCCGGCGTTCTGGATGCTCGGCGCCCACTTCGACCGCCACTCCGAGGACCCGGCCAATCACTGGCCCACTGTGGGGGAGATCGACATCATGGAGTACATCGGCCGCGAGCCCGACCTCATCATGGGAACGCTGCACGGCCCTGGCTACGCGGGTGCGCTCGGAATCACCAAGTGGAACCGGCAGACCTACAACATCGCCGACGACTTCCACACCTACGCCATCGAATGGGACGAGGAGGGAATCAGCTGGTTCTACGACGGCGAGCACTACCAGACCTTGCCGAGAGACTTCGTGGGCAACCGCGAATGGGTCTTCGACCACGAGTTCTTCATGATCCTGAACCTTGCCGTCGGTGGACAGTTCCCCGGACCGATCGGTCTCGACGTGGAGTTCCCCGTAAACCTCTATGTCGACTATGTGCGCGTCTACCAGCCCGTCGCGGAATCAGCGCCGGCGGCATAGCTCTGTCGAAGTCCATGATGTCTGAAAGCGGGCCGGTGGGCCGATTCTGCTCGGAAGACGGCCTCGAGTGGTTCCGTATTGACCAATACGACCTGCTCGATCCGTTCATGATCAGCATCATCACCTCCCACGACCAGTGGCTGTTCGTCTCGAGCTCGGGCGCGCTGACTGCGGGCCGCCGCAGCGCAGAGCAGGCGTTGTTTCCCTATGAGACCGAAGACCGCCTCCATCGCGGCGGCGGACAGACCGGCCCGGTCACGGTGATCCGCATTGAGGGCGCCGACGAGGTCTGGGAGCCGTTTGCTCCTCACACGCCGGCGGGGAAGGTTCGCCGGTCGATAGCCAAGACGGTCGCGGGCGATCGTCTGCGGTTCGAGGAGCACCACCCGGGTCTGGGCCTTGCATTTCGCTACACATGGTCCACCGCGCCGGAACTCGGATTGGTCCGAAGCTGCGAGTTGGTGCGCGATGAACCTCAGCAGCCGGTCACCGTCTGGTTGCTCGATGGACTGGTCGATGTGCTGCCCGCTGGCGTCGAGCTTTCCGTGCAGCAGACGTCGAGCACTCTGGTAGATGCCTACCGCCGTTCGGAATATGAGCCCGATTCCGGTCTCGCGCTGTTCACACTGGAGGCGCTCATCAGCGATCGGCCTGACCCTGCGGAGTCATTGAGCGCCTCGGTGGTGTGGTCGGTCGGACTGGAGAATGCGACCACGGCTTTGTCGGACCGCCAGATCCGACGCTTCCGGTCGGGCGAGAAGATCAATCCCGAACACCTCGTCACCGGCAGGAAGGGGGCATTCCTGCTCTCAACGACGGTGCGTCTGGAAGCGGGTTCCCCGCTGCGCTGGATGATGGTTGCCGATGTTGGCCAAGACCATGTTGGGATTGCCAATCTCCGCCAGTGGCTGGGCCAGTCGTCCTCACCGGAGGTCGAAGTGGAGGCTGCGGTTGAAGCAGCCCATGGGGAGTTGATGAATCTCGTGGGGGCGGCCGATGCGCATCAGGAGACCGCAGATCGTCGAATTTCCGTAAGCCATTTCGCCAACGTGCTGTACAACTGCTCACGCGGCGGGGTGCCGGTTGATAGCCACCGCGTCGAGGTCGCCGATATCAGCCGATTTATTGCGTCGCGGAACCGACCGGTCCATGCTCGGCTTGGCCCACTAGTCGAGGCACTAGAACCCGTAGTCGAGCTTGACGTCCTTCGTGGTGCCGTGGCCGGCGACGTCGATCTCTCCCGCCTTGTGAGCGAGTATCTGCCATTGGTCTTCAGCCGTCGTCATGGCGATCCCACTCGGCCGTGGAACAGCTTTCACATCGGCATCGGATCAGGTGGGGAAAAGGCAGCTCACGCGTATGAAGGCAACTGGCGAGACATCTTCCAGAACTGGGAAGCGCTCGTTCACAGCTTTCCCGGCTACGCCGAATCGGTGGTCGCGAAGTTCCTCAATGCATCCACGATGGACGGGCACAATCCGTATCGAATTACGAACGAGGGGATCGACTGGGAAGTGCCGGAGGACGGAAGCTGGTCGAACTTCGGCTATTGGGGAGACCATCAGATTGTCTATCTCCACCGACTTCTCGATGCTGTGCAGCGCTTTCACCCCGGACGCCTTGAGGAGATGTTGCATCGCCAGCTCTTCTCCTACGCCAATGTGCCGTATCGCATTCTCCCCTATGGCGACATCGTCGCCGATCCGAAGCACACGCTCGAATTCGATCTCGCTGAGCAGGAAGAAATCGATCGACGGGTGGAGTCCATCGGCTCTGATGGAAAACTCGTTTTCGCCGACGACGGAGGAGTGCTGCACGCGTCGTTGGCTGAGAAGCTGCTCGTGCCTGCCCTCGCCAAGCTCTCCAACCTGGTGTCCGGCGGGGGAATCTGGCTGAATACCCAACGTCCGGAGTGGAACGACGCCAACAATGCGCTGGTCGGCTTCGGCGTGTCGGTGGTGACTGCCTTCCATCTGAGCGAGTACCTCGCGTTTGTGGATGGTCTGCTGGAGCGATCGCCGGTTGCGCAAGTGCCGATCAACCAGTCAGTACTCGACTGGCTCCGTGAGGTGGAATCGGCTTTGGACACTTGGGCTGCTCTCGCCGAACACCGCGAGATCTCAGCTCAGGACCGCCGAAACCTGCTCGATCAGCTGGGGGACGCCTTCTCCGTGTATCGGAGGCAGGTGTACAACGGAGTGCCGAAACGAAGTTCAGCCTCTTCGGTGGGTATCTCAGAGCTACGCCAGTTCCTCGGCGTGGCCAAGCTGCACCTCGACATTGCCGCGACATCCGCCCATCGCCCCGACGGTCTGGTGGATGCCTATCGGCTGCTTCGACTGGCCCCGGGTGTCGCCGAGTTGGAGCCGCTCTATCTCATGCTCGAGGGCCAGGTAGCCGCCATCAGCTCCTCGTGTACCGAACTCGACTCTGTCGTTGGACTCATGAATGCTGCATTCGAGAGCGAGCTGTACCGGCCCGACCAAGAGTCCTTCCTCCTGTATCCCAACAGCCCGCGGTTGCCATTCATGCAAAAGAACCAAATACCAGGAGAGCATTTTGGCCCCGCTATGGGCGCTTTGGCTGATTCCGGGCAGGGAATCATCCACCGCGATGCAGATGGCATTGCCCGCTTTGGGAGCCACTTGCAGTGCGCTCAAGATCTCGTCATCGCCCTTGATGGGCTAGACGATGTGGTCGCCCTCGACGACACGGGCCGGTCCGAGGTCTTGAATGCCTATGAGGCCGTGTTCAACCACCGAGGGTTCACCGGGCGTTCTCAGACCATGTACCGCTACGAGGGGCTCGGGTCGGTCTACTGGCATATGGTGGCGAAGCTCTTGCTCGCGTTGCAGGAGCGCCTCATTGGCGCCATCGACTCCGACGAAGACGAGACCCTCGTGGGCGAGTTGTTCGGGTTCTACCGCAGGGTGAGGGCCGGACTCGGACCCTTGAAGCCTGTGGCAGCCCACGGAGCCTTCCCCACCGATCCTCACTCGCATACTCCAACCCATTCGGGCGCCCAGCAGCCCGGAATGACCGGTGCGGTGAAAGAAGGGGTACTGCTGCGATGGGGCGAGCTTGGCATTCGTGTCGAGGCCGGTTCCGTGGGCTTTCACCCCGTCCTTCTCGACGAGGCAGAGTTTCTCGTCGAGCCCCGCCCGTGGTCGCCGCTCGGGTCAGGCGAGTTCCTTGAGGCAAACACTATCGGCTTCACTTACTGCGGGGTCCCGGTCGTGTATCACCGGCAAAATGGAACGCCATGGACCCGTGTGACCTGGGCCGACGGTAGCGTGTCTACCGGCGGCAACCGGCTGGATCGGGAATCGAGTCATGCGCTTTTTGCCCGAGACGGGTCGATCAAGCGAATCGATGCGGGGGTGCAGGCGCGGAGACTGGATCGCGGGGAGAATTGGGCATGAAATTGCAGTCCACAAGAAAGGGGAAAGAGTTGTGGCTTCGATAACGATTGACCAGGTGGACAAGGTCTACCCCAATGACTTTCAGGCCATCCACAGCCTCAGTCTTGAGATCGAGGACGGAGAGTTCCTCGTTCTGGTAGGGCCTTCAGGCTGCGGCAAGTCGACGGCCTTGAGAATGGTCGCTGGCCTGGAGGAGATCACCGCCGGTGTACTGACAATCGGCGACCGGGTTGTCAATGATGTTGAGCCCAAGAACCGTGATATCGCCATGGTTTTCCAGAACTATGCGCTCTATCCCCATATGACTGTGAGGGAGAACGTCGGATTCGCCTTGAAGCTCGCCAAAGTGCCCAAAAAGGAGATCGCCCGACGTGTCGAGGAGGCCGCTCAGATGCTCGAACTGATGGAGCAGCTTGACAAGAGGCCAGGCCAGCTCTCCGGCGGCCAGCGGCAGCGGGTGGCGATGGGCCGGGCAATCGTGCGCCAACCCGCCGCATTCTTGATGGACGAGCCGCTCTCCAATCTCGACGCCAAGCTCCGGGTCCAGATGCGAGCCGACATTGCCCGGCTTCAACGGCAGCTCGGGGTCACAACAATTTATGTGACGCACGACCAAGTCGAGGCGATGACCATGGGTGATCGCGTGGCGGTTCTCAAAGACGGTTTTCTCCAACAGGTCGATACGCCACAGGGGCTCTACGACCGCCCGGACAACGTCTTTGTGGCTGCATTCATAGGATCGCCATCCATGAACCTCTATGAGGCCGAGATACAGGATCAACGGCTTCAACTCGGACCGCATGAGCTGCTGCTTCCCCCTTCGGCCTTCGAGCGCCGCCCAGCACTCCGAAGCTACGAAGGCAAAAGGGTGATTGTTGGGGTGCGACCGGAGGACCTGCAAGATGCTTCGCTGGTCCCGTCCCCAACCAGCGGTACGACCATCACCTGTGCGGTGGAGCTCACCGAATCCCTGGGCAGTGAGATCGTCATCCATTTCGTGCTTGACGCCCAGCCGGTGGATCCGGGAAATCCCGATGCGGCCGATGACGGAGGTGCCGGCAGCGCTGTAGCCCGATTCGATCCGCGGAGCCGTTGCCACGCCGGGGAAGAAGTCGACATCGCAGTTGCCGTAGAGAATCTTCACTTCTTCGACCTCGACAGCCACACGGCAATCTGGGGCTGACGTATGCCGCGACCCTGCCGGTATTGATGCAGGAGAGGTAAGCGAACCTGGAGCTATTGGTGGGGGTGAGGCCGAGGGACGCCGCTAATCTGGGCATCTCACCGGGCGCGTAGCTCAGATGGCAAGAGCGCTTCCCTTACAAGGAAGAGGCCGGGGGTTCAAGTCCCTCCGCGCCCACCGACGGCCACAGTGCAGATTCCCGCCGAATATGGCGAGCAAGTGGCGTGATGGGTAAAAATGGCACCCGTCATACCGCCGGCCGCTGTATGGGAGCGTGCCGGTCCTTTGAAGGGGGAAACGTGAAGCACTTCCGTTTGCTTATTTGCCTGTTGGCTGTTTTCGCACTTGTTGCCGCGTCGTGCGGTGGCAACGACGACGATGATTCGGGTGCTGACGCGCCCGACGCTGCGCCTACCGCGGCACCAGACGATTCCATGGATGACGAGATGGACGACTCCATGGACGATGAGATGGACGATTCCATGGATGACGAGATGGATGACTCCATGGACGATGAGATGGACGACTCTGAGGCGGAGCCGGTTGCCACTGAGGAGCCTGAGGTCGATCCGTGCGAGGCCGTCGATCTGGAGGCCACCGATGTCGGTATCACCTCCGACACCATCACCGTGCTGGTCATGGCCGATGTCGGCTCCCCGCTGGCTCCTGGCCTCTTCCAGGGCTCCATCGACGGAGTCAAGGCCTGGGCTGACCATGTGAACTCCGAGGGAGGATTGGCCTGCCGCCAGGTCGAGGTTCTTGAGCACGACTCAGCCATCAACCCCACCGAGACCACCAACGGGTTCCTAGTGGCCTGCGAGGAGGCTTTCGCTTTGGTGGGCACCACGGCGTTGTTCGCCCTCGACACCACCGATTTGCAGTCCTGCTCCGATGCCCACGGCAATGACATCGGGGTGCCCGACTTTGCCTACATCACCACGGAGCCACCCCACCAGTGCTCGGTGGTGACCTTTGCCACCAGCCGCCCCAACAGCGAGTGCCCTTATAGCGGTCGCGGTCCCCGAGCGGTGCAGAGCCAGGTCGGCCATGCACAGTGGGCGCTGGAGAACATCAGTTCCGACCTCCATGGCGTGTATCTGGTGCCCTCCGACCTGCCGTCCACCATCGCCTCGACCATGCCCCAGCTGCGGTCCTTCCAGGAGATTGGCATCGTGATCGATGGCGAGCCCGGCGTGAGCGGGTTCACCACCCAGTCGGAGTACGGGGCCTTCATTCAAGTCATGCGGGACGCCGGTTCCAACTTCGCCTACACCGGTTCTGACGACCAGTCCATGATCAAGTGGCGCAGTGAGGCCGAGGCACAAGGAATGGACGTGGACTCCATTACCTGGATGTGCCAGCTGGCCTGCTACACCCCCAGCTTCCTTGAGGCTGGCGATGTTATTGAGAACACCTATATCTGGCTCTGGTTCCTGCCCTTTGACGAGGTCGAGCACAACCAAGAGCTGGCCGACTTCATGGTGGCTATCGACGACCCCTTCCCGCCGGCGTGGGCCGCGGGCTCTTGGGCCGACGGCGTGCTGTTCGAACAGGTCGTGAACGGCATCGTGGCCGAAGGCGGCCCCAACGCCCTCACCCGCCAAGCAGTGCTGGATGGTGCTCGCAGCCTGACGTCCTTCGACGTGAACGGCTGGTGGAGCCCAGCGGATTACTCCACCACCGAGAACATCATGCCCTGCTTCATGCTGATGCAGGTGCAGAACAACGAGTTCGTCCGGGTACACCCCTCAGCTCCGGGCGAGTTGGACTGCGATCCCGACAACGTGGTCGGCCTGACCAAGGATTGGGGAGCGGAGTTCGGCGGCTGATCTGACGCAGAGCGAGCGGCGGCCGCTACAGGCTGAATTCTCATGATTTTTGGGGTCCGCCACTCCGTGGTGGTTGCCACCCTGTTGGCAACCCTCGGAGCGGTGGTGCTCGCCGTGCTCACCTGGAAAGGCTCGCAGGTCACTAGCGAGTCCTTCCTGGTCACCACCTACATCGGGCTCTTCCTCGGCGCCCTCTGGGCGATGTACGCCACCGGATTGGTGGTGGTCTACACCACCACCGGGGTGTTCAACTTCGCCCAGGGCGCCATCGGGGTGTTCTCGGCGTTCCTTTACTGGGAGCTCCACGTGAACCGGGGCTGGCATTCCATCCTCGCCCTGTTCGTGGTGGTCTGCCTGTTCGCCCCTGCGCTGGGAGTGACGCTTGATGCGGTGATCATGAGGCGGCTGCGCACCGCTTCGCTCGTGGTACAGCTCATGGTCACGGTAGCGATCATGGTGCTGTTGCTGTCGGTGGTTGGCGACATCTGGGAAGCCGATACACCACGACGAGTGCCCTATCTGTTCGGCATCAACAACGGCATCGACTTGGGTCCTTCGCAGCTTCCCTGGCACCGGCTCATCGTGTTTGTAGTGGCAATTGCCATCGCCGTGTCCATGCGTTTCTTGCTGCGCCGCACCCGTATTGGCACGGCTATGCGTGCGGTGGTGGACAATCGGGAGTTGGCTGCCCTCAACGGAGCTCGCCCCAACGTGGTGTCTTCCACATCTTGGGCACTGGGCTCCATGCTGGGGGCATTGGGCGGCATCCTCATCGCCCCCGAACTGGGACTCGATCCCGCCACCCTCAACAACGTGGTGATCATCGCGTTCGCGGCCGCCGCCTTCGGTGCCCTGCGGAACCTGCCTATGGCGGTGATCGGAGCCATGCTGATCGGGCTGTTGCGGGCCCATACCGGGGCGTGGCTCGACTTTGGACCCGACTTCCGATTCGCCCACCTAGCTGTGGCCCCTCTGATTCTTCTGTTCGTGGTCGTGGCCTTGCCTCAGGCTCGTTTGGAGGTGGGCCGGCTGGCCCATCACCTCCGCCGCCACGAGAGATACACCAAGTGGTGGGAGGGACTCATCGGCTGCGGTGTGGTCATCTTGCTGGCGGTAGCCTTCTCCGGCGGTTGGCTGGACTTCGGCATCTGGGATCCCGGTGCTTGGGGGAGCCGGGAGCTCAACTCGGCCAACGAGGCGATGGCCCTTGCCCTCATAGGATTGTCGTTGGTCCCGCTTATTGGCTGGGCCGGGCAGATCAACTTTGCGCCCTTGGCCTTTGCCGGGTTTGGCGCATTCGTGTACCTCAAATTCGCTGGGGACTCCGGCAATGGCTATTGGATTCTGCTGGTGGGTCTGCTGTGCGCGCCTCTGGGCGCCCTTGTCGCCCTGCCCGCCGCTCGATTGCGCGGGTTATACCTGGCCTTGATGACCATGGCCTTCGCCCAGGCCATGTCGTTGATCTTCTTCCCCCACCCGTGGGTCATGCCCATCATCGGTACCGGTCGCCAATTCCCCCATATCGAGTTGTTCGGAGTCACTTTTGACGATCGCCGGGGCTTCTTCCTATTGATGGTGTGCGTCTTCGCCATCTTCGTATACGGATTGGTGCTGCTGCGACGATCTCGATACGGCCGAAGATGGATGGCCATCAACGATTCGCAGGCCGCCGCGGCCACCTTGGGCGTACCAGTTGTCTGGACCAAAGTGGTGGTGTATGCCGTATCGGCCTCCATGGCCGGAATCGCCGGAGTGTTCTGGGCCACCGTGTCGGGCAATGTCGACAGCGTGCAGGGTTTCGACCTGCTCATCGGATTCAACATCGTATTGCTGGTGGCTGCTGCGGGGGTGTCGATTCCCATGGCCGGCATCTTCCTGATTTTCATCCCGCTGTTCAAGGGGTTTGGGCTGCGACTGGAAGACGCGGGGAACGTCGACTTCCTGGTCACGTTGCTCGACATCATGACCACCTACGGACCAGGCTTGATGGTGCTGGGCATGGTGTTCAACCCTCGGGGCGCGATTTTCGAGATGGGTCGGGGATTCTCGCCGATCTTGCCGTGGCGCCGCGATGCTCGAGCCGAGATCGCCGCCGAGAACGCCCAAAAGCGGGAGCCGGAGATCGGCGAGTTGGGCATCGATCGGCCGTTCACCCCCGAAGAGGTGATTGCCATCGACCGGCGGTTGGGAATCTTGGACGAGGTGGTACCGAAGGAGGGTTATGGCACTGCTCGAAGCTGAGCAAGTGGTCATGCGCTTCGGCGGCGTGGTGGCCCTTGACAACGCCTCAGTGGACATCGACATCGGTGAGGTGACTGGCCTCATCGGCCCCAACGGCGCGGGCAAGACAACCTTGTTCAACGTGGTCACCGGCTTGCTGCCCCCCACCAGCGGCAGGGTGAAGTTCGACGGGGTCGACATCACCCGGGCCACAGTGGCCAAGCGCTCCCAGATGGGCATTGCCCGCACCTTCCAGAAGCTGGAGGCCTTCAACACGCTGAGCGCGTTCGACAACGTGCGGGTGGCGGTAGAGAAGAACCACCGGGCCAAGTGGAAGCACCGGAGAGTCGGCGATGTGGCCCACGAGATGTTGGGCAAGGTAGGCCTCGACGAGGTGGCTGATGTGACCGTGGGTACTCTCCCCACCGGCAGTGCCCGGTTGGTGGAGCTGGCCCGGGCCTTGGCGTGCCGGCCCCGGGTGCTGCTGTTGGACGAACCGTCGTCTGGTCTCAACGAAGACGAGACCTCTTCCATCGGCGAGTTGCTGTTGGGACTGGTGGCCGATGAGGACAACGAGCTCGCGGTACTGCTGGTGGAGCACGACATGAGCTTCGTGATGGGAGTTTGTGCCCGCATTCATGTGCTGGATTTCGGCAAGATCATCGCGGTGGGCACTCCCATCGAGGTGCAGGGTGACTCCGCGGTTCGGGCTGCCTATCTGGGCAGCGACGAATTTCGGGGTGCCTATGTGGAGCTGGACGAATGAGCGTCGAGACGGAAACCCCGCTGCTGGAGTTGGTCGGCATCCGGGCTGGCTACGGCACCATCGATGTGCTCCACGGCGTGGATCTGCGGGTCATGCCCGGCCAGGTGTACGCCTTGCTGGGGCCCAACGGTGCGGGCAAGACCACCACCTTGGGGGTGGCAAGTGGGCAGATCCAGCCCCACGCCGGCTCGGTGCTGCTCGACGGCCACGAGGTGAACGGGGTCTCTCCCGACCGCCTGGCCCGGGCCGGGGTGTGTCTGATCCCCGAGGGTCGGGGCATCTTTCCCAACCTCACCGTGGCCGAAAACCTGCGGATGTCCACCTACGCCGGCGTGTCCTACAAGCAGGTGCAAGAGCGGGCCTTCGCCCAGTTCCCCCGCTTGGAGGAGCGCCGCAATCAGATGGCGGGCACGCTGTCGGGCGGTGAGCAGCAGATGCTGGCCATGTCCCGGGCGCTGTCCACCGATCCGGCCATCTTGATGCTGGACGAGCTATCCATGGGGCTGGCCCCCATCATCGTGGAGGAGCTCTATGAGCAGGTGTCGTCGCTGGCCGAGGCTGGACTGTCCATCCTGATCGTTGAGCAGTTCGCCCAAGCGGTGTTGGGGGTGGCCAATGAGGCCGCCATCATGCTTCATGGCCGCATCCAGCGCACTGGATCTCCAGAAGAGATCGCCGAAGAACTGACCGCCGCCTATTTAGGCATGACTTGAGGAGAAAACGATGAGTGACACAGGCGACAGCAGCCGGTTGGAGGAGTTCCACCAAGAGGTGGCCAAGCTCCGGGCTTCCGGTGGCCGGGCCAACCCCGACCGGTGGGTGTTCCGCATCGGGTTGATCTTCACCATTGTCGGGCTGGCTTTCACCCTGGTCTCGTTCATCATGACCGGCGGGGCTTCCAACGCGGTCAACCACCTGGATCTGGTGGTCTCGGCCATATTCGGTCTCAGCCTCACGTTCATCGGCCTGGTGATGATCGCGGTCAGCTCATTCAAGCGCTTCATGCGCTACTGGCTGGTCCGTCTCGTCTACGAATACCGCGAGCAGACCGACCGAGTGGTGGGGAACTAGCCAAAGCCAGCCGAGTACCGCTCAGAGTTCGTCGAGTTGGGCTCTGAGGCAGTCCGACGAAGGGTTCTCCAGCCAGAAGGGGTTGTCGGCCGGCATCTCGCCCCGCAAAACGGTGCGGTTCATCACCCGCACCACGATGGCGGTGTAGCGGGCCGCAGCGAACACCTCATACCAAGTGGTGTCGCCCGGATCATGCCCCGCGTGGGCAGCGTACAAATCACGCTGCTCAGCCCGAGAGGGCTCGCCGTCCAGGCGGGGCTGGTTGCCCATGTGCTCGTGCGACCACCGGTCGAACATCAGCCACCACCCCAGATCCACCAGGGGAGAAGCGATGCAGGCCGCCTCGAAATCGGTGACGCAGGCGGGCTCGAAGTCCTGCCAGATGATGTTGCCGGGCCGTCCATCGCCCCAGTTCAGGCACAGCCCGTCGTTGGTGGGCATGTTCTCGAAGAGATAGTCGAACCCGGCTTCGAGTACCGGGTGATCACGGCCGTCGAGCTCCCGGTCGGAGTATTTCCGCCAGATGCGCACTTGGGTGGCGGTGCCCGGCCGGTCGCCGGTGGCCACCAGCCAGTTGAGCCCGGCGGCCTGCCAGTCGATGGCGTGGATCTGGGCCATGGTTCGCAAACCCCGGTCCACCAGTTGGCGGCGCTGATCGGGCAGGGCGTCGAAGAAGAAGCCGGCGCTGGTGTAGATGGGATCCTCCCGGGGGATGTCACCGCCCACGTACCCCATCACGAAAAACGGCCCGCCAAGCACGGAATCGTCGGCTTCGTACCCGACCTGCGGAGCGACGGGGGCGTCGCTGTGGGCGGCTACTGCCGACATGACCCGGTACTGGATGTCCACCTCCACATCCAGCTCACCGGGTGCCTGTTGGGGGTACACCGCCGGTTCGGGCAGCTCCCGGCGGAGCACATAGCGTTCCACTGCCGGACCGCTTCCTCGGTCCACGGTGGCGTCGAACAGCAGGGTCTCCGCTGAGTACCCACCCGACGGCACCTCGAAGGGTCCGATTTCTACGCTCTGAGCGCCGAGTTGCTCCGCCAGCCATCCGGCCAGCGGTTCTCGCAGTTCGGACCGGTCGCTTCTCGCCCCCAGGATGTCGGGGCCTTGGTCGCTCATCTCCAAATGAGTGTCGCGGCTACTTGTATTCCTCGGCTCGGGGAACCTCGTACAGGGGATCGGGGGTCATCTCCAGCGGACCGCCGTATTCGATCCGCTGGCGGGTGCTGCGGTGCAGCGGGTCTTTGTCCAGCTTGGGGATCACGTGGGTGCCGAACAGGCGGATGGTCTCCAGGCAGACCTCATGGTCTAGCTGGATGGGGAGGCCAAACGACACCTGGTCGCAGCCGATCTCGTCGTAGCGCTTCACCTGCTCGAGCACTTCGTCGGGGTCACCGCACAGCAGGAACCCAGCCTCGATGCGCTCCTCCACGTCCTCGATGGTCGGCTCGGGGACCAGCTCGGGGTACACCGGCAGGCCCTCGGGCTTGGGAAAGGTGTCGTGGTACTTGAACACCAGCGACTGGAGATAGCTGAGCTGCATCTGCTCGACCACCACCCGGCGGGCCTCCTGGCCGTCCTCCAAGCACACCAGGCCGTTGGCGATCATCACGTTGTCGTTCACGTACTCGCCGGCGGGCTCGGCATCGGGTATGGCGTTCTTGTAGGCCTCCACGTGGGGGGCCATGTCGTAGATGGCCGACACGTTGAACCCCAGCACCCCGAGGCCGTGGCGGGCGGCTTTCTCATAGGTGGGGGTGTTGCCCGCCGCCACCCACATGGGCGGATGGGAGTGGCAGTAGGGCTTGGGCAGCACGTTGAACGTGCCCCAAGTGCCGGTTTCGGGGGTCTGGAAGGCGGCGCCGTCGGGGTGGGAGTAGGCGGTGCTGCCCCAGATCTTCTTGAACTCCCAGATCACCTCGTCCCAGTTGGCCTTGGTCTCCGATGGGTCGAGGCCGAAGCCGCCGATCTCATGGCTGCCCGCCCCCCGGCCGGTGCCGAACTCGAAACGGCCCTTGCTCATGTGGTCGAGCATGGCCACCCGCTCGGCCAGCTTGAGGGGATGGTTCACGATGGGGTTTAAATTGAAGATGCCCGATCCCATATGGATCTGAGAGGTTTGAGCAAAGGAGTAGGCCATGAACACCTCGCTGGCCGAGGTGTGGGAGTAGTCCTCCAGGAAGTGGTGCTCGCTCACCCAGATGTACTTCCAGTTGTTTTGGTCGGCAACCCGCACTATCTCCAGTTCGTTCTCAAAGGCCTGATGCTCCCAATAGGGGCTGCGGGCCCCGCCCCGGCGAGGCGATCCCTGCAAGAAAATGGCGAACTCCACGGTGTTTCTCCCTCTATTCCCTTGGTGGCTGCGGTTCGCAGACTACTCGTCTGATGTCAGGCAGTCTCAGCCCGGAGTGGTCACGTGCCCAAATCCAGCACCACCCGGCCAATAACCTCGCGTGATTCCAAGGCCCTCATGGCCTCGGGAAGTTCTTCGAACCGATAGGAGGCCGTGACCACCGAGCTGATGCTGCCCGCGTCCCACAGCGCGCTCAGCTCGCGGTGGTCCGCCAGGCGCTCTTCCCGGCTATAGCGAGCCGGTATGGCCCCCACCACCGAGTAGTTGCGCTGCACCACATGGCGGACGTTGACCGGCGCCCATTCACCACTGGCGAACCCGATGATTACCACGCGGGCGTCTCGGGCAACGCACCGGGTAGCCGCGGTGTAGGCATCGCCTCCCACCGGGTCGTACACCACGTCCACCCCGCGCCCGTCGGTCAGCTCCATGACTGCGGCGGCAATGTCGCCTTCTCGGTGGTCCACGGTCTGGTGGGCGCCGAAAGAGGCTGCTGCCTCACACCGCTCCGGTCCACCGGCCACCGCGATCACCCGGGCGCCCAGCGCGGCCCCCAAAGAACAGGCTGCGGCCCCCGTGCCTCCGGCCGCGCCCAGCACCAGCAGCGTCTCGGCTGCCGCCAGCCCTCCTCGCCGCACCAACCCGATCCAGGCGGTGTGGTAGGGGATCAAGAACCCGGCCGCGGCAACGTCGCCCATGGAGTCGGGCACGGTGAACCACGAGTGGCTCAGGCCTAGGCATTGCTCGGCAAATCCGCCATCGCCGGTCTGGAAGGAAGTGACGGTCATCACCCTTTGGCCGGCTTCCAATCCCACGCCGTCGGTGGCCTCTATCACCGTTCCGCACACCTCTTGGCCGGGGGTGAACGACCCTTCCTCTGGTGCGAGCGGATACGTCCCCTTGCACATGAATACGTCAGGCAGGCCGACACCGACCGCCCCCACCCTCATCAGGAATGTCCCCTCCCGGGGATCGGGGGCATCCCTGTCAGTCAATTGCAGCACCTCACCCGGTGCCCCCGATCCTTCGACCACCCAAGCTCGCATCTGCCTAGCTTTCCCCACCCGGCCTACCAAGTGCGAAGCTAGCCCCATGGGTGACAGGTACGGACTGGAAACCATTGCCACCGAGCTGGACTCCACAGGAGTGCTCACCGCCACACTGAACCGGCCTGATCGGGGCAACGGCCTCAACAAGCAGATGCACCTCGACTTGCGGGATCTGTACCGCCGCATTGCCGAGGACGCCGAGGTCCGGGCGGTGGTGCTCACCGGAGCGGGGCGGTCGTTTTGCGTGGGGGCCGACTTCGCGGTCATGGAGGAGAACCTGGAGACGGGCTATCCCGAGGGCCGTCCCGACTTGCTCGACGACGGCATCGACATCGCCCGGGGGGCGCTGCGGGTCCGCCAGCCCATGGTGGCTGCGGTCAACGGCCATGCCATAGGCCTGGGGGCGTCGCTGGCCCTGTTCTGCGACATCGTCTACATGAGCGATGCAGCTCGGATCGGCGACCCCCATGTGAACGCCGGACTGGTGGCCGGTGATGGAGGAGCGGTTCTGTGGCCGCTGTTGGTGGGGCTCAACCGGGCCAAGGAGCTGCTCATGACCGGGGACCTGCTCGATGCTGACCAGGCCGAACGCTACGGGCTGGTCAACCACGTGGCGCCGGCCGATGAGGTGCTGGTGTCGGCCACGGCCACGGCCCAGCGGCTGGCTTCAGGCCCCCGCCACGCCATCGAATTCAACAAGCGGCTGTGCAACAAGGAGCTGGAAGACCGGGTGAACCGCCTCTACGACCTGGCCTTCGCGCTGGAAGCGATCACCTTCGACACCGACGACCATCGGGAGGCGGTGGATGCCTTCTTGAACAAGCGCACCCCCGATTTCAACCGCGGCAGCGATAAGGGCTGATCGTGGCCAACGAGAAGCTCTACATCCACGAGTTCATCGACATCATCGGCCATCACCGGGCCAACTACATGCACCACATGACGGCCAACTGGTCGCCCATCGCCCAAGATGAGCGCGATCAGCTCTGCTATGGGGTGTGGGCCATCGTCGGCACCACCCGGGGCTGGCCTCAGGTGCTGAACCTGTGGGAGGAGGATGGGTGGGACGGCATGGCCACCTCGTTCCGCCTCGAGTGCCAGGGCGCCGGTGCCCAAGACCCCAAGCTGGCCAAGTGGTGGGCTCAAGCGGCTGACTACCGCAGCGGGGGCACCGACCGGCTGCTGGTGCCCGCCCCGTGGACCCGGACCATCGAGGAGCTGTGCAACGACGGGGTGACCGGCGAGTGCTACGCCCACGAGCAGGTGAGCCTCAAGCGGGGGGCTTCATCCGAGTTCTTGGAGCGGGTGCGCACCGACGCCGTTCCTGCCTATGAGACCTTCGGCTGGGAGCTGGCCGGAGCGTGGGAGACGGCCATGGTGGCCGACGACGAGGCCTTCTTGCTGTGGGCCATTCCCACCTGGGAAGCGTGGGCCGACTTCGAAAAGGCCCAGACCACCGATCAGGGCCTAGCCCGGTGGCGGGCCGAGGTGGACGACCTGGTGGAAGGCTGGCACCGGTTCTTACTGGTAGACGCCCCGCTATGCCCGTTCCGCACCGGCCGCCAACCCCACCGCAGCGACCGGATTGACTACGAGGATCTCTAAGACTTAGACCGCGATCTTGTAGAGCTCGGCGGCGTTGTCCTGGAGGACCTTGCGGGCCACGTCGTCGCCCACATCGCTCAACGCATCGGTGGCTTGATCTAGGCCGAAGGGGTACAAGCAGGTGGGGTGGGGGAAGTCGGTCTCGAACAGCACGTTGTCGGGTCCGACTTGGTTGATGAGTTTGTCGGGGGACAGGTCCTCGAACCAGTAGCAGCCGTACATCTGGCGGCGGAAGTACTCGCTGGGGCTCAGGCTGAACTGGGCCTGTACGTCGGTACGCAATTGCTCCATCTGGTAGTCCAGCGACTCCAACACGAACGGGATCCAGCCGACCCCCGACTCCACGGACACGATCTTGAGCGTCGGATGCCGCTCCATCACCCCGGAGAAGATCAAGTTGGCCAGCACTCGGGCGTTGGTCAAATACATCATGGCCGAGCCGATGGCCAGCTTTTCGTCGTCTCCCTGTGAGGGCCAGGGTGAGGTGCCGAACCAGCCCATCGAACTCTCGCTTGCCCCGATGTGGAAGTTCACCGGCAGCTCGTGGTCGCAGCAGAACTCCCACATCGGTCGCCACGCTTCCTCACCCAGATCGGGCAGGCCCCGGAGCTGGGGATCACTGCACATCACGATTCCTCGCAAGCCCAAATCCACGATGCGCTCGGACTCGGCCAGCGAGCCTTCAATGTCCCACCATGGGATCAGCCCCATGGGGAACAGCCGCTCTCCGGAGTTCTCTTGGATCTCGGCCATGGCGTCGTTGTACACCGACACACACAACCTTTTGAGCTCCACGTCTTCGATCTGTCCGAACTTCTGGCTGCCGAAGCCGGCCAGGTTGGGGTAGATGATCTGGGCGTGGATGCCGACCTGGTCCATGACCTCCAACCGGGCGTCCATGTCGTAGGCGCCGGGATGGACTTCGTCGATGGTCCAGCCCATAAATTCGGTGCCCAGCGCTTTGGAGCCGTCAGGGCGCACCACCCCGCTGGCGGTGGCGAAGCCCAGCGGTTCCCCGTCGAGGACCCAGTGGGGCCGTCCGTCCACGTCGGCCACCCTCGGGAGGCGGTCGACGTAGTCCGCTGGCGCCCGACTGCTCCACAGGTCGTGGGGCTCGGTCAAGTGGGTGTCGACGTCGATGACTCGGATCTGATCTCGCGTTGCGGCCATGTTCAAGTCTGGCATGAATTGATTCCCGCCGGCGTGGCGGCGGGCTCTCTTTCGTCGGGTCGTGGCGGCGGGTCCTGTCCCGGCCCAGCCCGCCGTCCTCCATAGAGTCCGGGCGGCGGGCGCCCTGAGCCGGGCCACCCCCCACCACGACCCATTTTTAGGCCCGCCGCCCCTCCTATCGCTGGCTGAGCAATCGACTGGTTGTTGTTGGTTAGGGGGTTGCTCCGTCGGAGAGGTAGGCGCGGGCGACGGTTAGAACCGCCTGGGCCAGGGGGCCGTTCGCCACCAGGTCGGAGTCAGCAGCGTCCATGCGGCGGGTGGCCACTCGGCACCAGTGGGCGGCCGAGCCGGTGATGGATTGGGGGGCGTTGTCGTCGCCGTAAATCCAGTCTTCCCCCGATGGTGAGACCAGCTCCAAGCGGAGCTCCGATAGCGGGGCGGGCGGGTTCACCCCCTGGCTCCGGAAGGCGTAGGGGAGGGCCCGGTAGCCGATGTGGGCTACATGGCGGAGGCGGTCGGTATCCACCGGTTCGACCCCGACGGTGGTGAAGCAATCCAGTCCGTGGGCCCAGGTCTCCATGAGTCGGGAGGTGGCAAAGGAACGACAGGTCATGGGGCCGTCGCCCCAGACCACCGAGGCTTTGGCGTCCAGTCCTGTCATTGCCTCCCAGCTGGCTGTCCGAGAAGTCCGCCAGTTGTCCAGCACTTCGGCCGGATCGTTGGGCAGGGGGCGGTCGGGCCAGCGGCCGGTGGGGGCGAATACCTGATCGCTGCGACCCGTCAGCGCCAGCAGGGCCGCGCCCTCGCTCACATCAAGATGGTGAATCTGGTGGGCCAGAGTCCACCCCGGGGATGGCGACGGCTTGGCCCACACCTCGGGGGGCAGCGGGGCCACCAGTTCGTCCAACACCTGGTGTTCGGCGGCCAGATCACTCAAGAGCACTTCGTCCATCCAACGAATGTACTGATTAGAGCGGGCCACTAGAGTGGCGCTGGTCGAATAGTTGAGGGGGGAAAAGTCGGGTGGGCGAGTTCATCCAATTGCTCGTGAGCGGGGCCATCGCCGGCTCTATCTACTCGCTGATCGCCGCCGGGCTCACGCTGAGCTACACCTCCACTGGCATATTCAACCTGGCCTATGGGGGCATCGCCTTCAGTTCGGCGATGCTCTATTTCCAGCTGATCAGCGCCTTGGGTGTCGAGAGTTTCGCCATGCGCCTGATCTCGTTCGTGATTGTGGTGTTCGTGTTCTGTCCTCTTCTGGGCCAGCTCTTGAACGTGGCGGTGTTCCGACCTCTGGCCCGAGCCAGCGACGCGGCCAAAGTCATGGCCACCATCGGCATCCTGGTGGCCCTGCCTGCCTTGACTGAGCTCATTGTGGACCTGGGCACCAAGACCTGGGACTGGGGTCTTCAGAGCACCGACTACGTATTCCTCACCCCTGGCGTATGGAAGGTGCCCAGCGAAACCTGGATCTACGACGAAGGCGGCTTGGATCTACGCATCAGCAGCAACCAATGGACCGTGCTTGTCGTGGCGGTAGTAGTCGCGGTGCTGTTGTGGGCGCTGATGCGCCATACCCGCCTCGGGCTGCAAATGCGGGCGGTGGTGGACCGCCCCGAGTTGGCCGGATTGCGGGGAGTGAGCGAGTCGTTCACGTCGTCGGCCGCTTGGATCATCGGCACCATGTTGGCCGGATTGGCCGGTGTGATCGGCGCCCCGGTATTCAACTCCCTTGACGCGAATCAGTACAACGTGTTCATGTTCATCGCCACCGCTGCTGCGGTGGTTGGTGGATTGCGCTCCATCCCACTGGCGTTTGTCGGCGGTGTGGCCTTGGGCGTGGTTACCAGTTGGGTGGGCCGCTACGCCACCTTTGCCCAGGACATCCGAGGCTTCCACAACTCGGTGCCGTTTGTGGTTCTGCTGGTTGGCCTGCTGTTCATGGCTCGGGAGCGAACCCGTCGCAGCGGCATGGTGGCTGATGCCACGCCGATAACCGAGTACACCGACGACCTCCCCCCCTGGCGTGTTCGGATGCCGTGGTTGCTGGGTGGCGTCTTCATACTGCTTCAGGTCTTCATCTTCGCCGATCAGTTCTGGCTCGGTCTGTGGATCACGGGCTTGGCTCTCGCTTTGGTGTTCATGTCGTGGGTGCTGCTCACCGGCCTTGGGGGCATGGTCAGCTTGGCTCAAGCGGCGTTCGTGACCATGGCGGCCATGACCGCGGGGCTGGTTCTGAACCGGTCTGGGTTGCCATTCATCCCCGCTTTGATTGTGGGCACGGTCATTGCCGGGGTGCTCGGCGTCATCGTGGCCCTTCCTGCCCTGCGGTTGGGCGGTTTGCCGCTGGCCCTGGCCACACTGGCGTTGGCCTTCATGAGTGAGCGAGTGCTGTTCGAGTGGAGTTGGCTCAAGAACGGCCAAGGCATCAAGGGATGGGACATCCCCCGCCCCAAGATCGGGCCGTTCGATTTCGAGGATGAGAACTCGTTGGCAGTACTGGTGGTGCTATTGGTGTTCCTTGCCGGCTGGCTGGTGAGAAACCTGCAACGCTCGGTCACTGGACGGGCCATCATCGCAGTGCGCAACTCCGAGCCCGCCGCGGCCACGTCAGGCCATTCGGTGGTCCGCACCAAACTGGCCGTGTTCGCGCTTTCAGCCCTGCTTGCCGGGTTCGGCGGGGTGTTCTTCGCCACCTTCATTGGCAACGTCACTCCATTCACCGCCACCACCCAAGCCGGGCTGTTCTGGCTGGCGGTGGTGATCTTGGTTGGCATCCGCCGCCCGGGAGGCGCGGTGATGGCTGGCATCATGGTGGCGGCCAGCGGCCACTTGATGGGCACTGGCTGGCATTTGCAATGGCTGGAGTCGTGGCATGTGGTGTTGGCGTGCTCGATATTGGGAGCGGCGGCACTGGCCACCGCCATTCGGGACAGGCAAGTGGGGCTGCCGTTCTCGCCGCCCATACTCGGTGTGCTGGCGGTGCTGGCGTTTATCTGCCTGGCCCGGGTGTACTCCTGGTATCCCATCGATTGGGACGGCTTCGATCAGTACGACGAAGCCCGCAACATCCCGGCCATCATGTTCGGGCTGGGCGCCATGCAGTTGGCCATCCAGCCTGACGGGATAATCGCATTCACCGCGGCCCAAAACCGGGCCCGTCGCGACGCGTGGCGTCGGCGGCTAGCCGCGTGGCGGGGAGAGGTCGAGGATGCGGGGCCGAGTCCGGCAGTCGAATCGGCCCCGGCAGTTGCGGTGACGGGTTCGACCCCATCTGATGTGGTCGAACCCCGCGCAGCAGCGGGCGACCAATACGTCGGCGATCACCCGCCGGCGTTGGAACTCGTAAATGTTCGGGCCGGTTACGGGTTGGTGGAGGCCCTCCACGGGATCGACCTGTCGGTGCCCCGAGGCGAGATCACCGCCCTGCTCGGCCCCAACGGCGCAGGAAAGTCCACCACTTGTGCAGTAGCAGCTGGTTCTCAGCTAGCCACCCAAGGAACCATCCGATTGGACGGGGAGGACATTACCGCCTTGCGCAGCCATCGCCGTGCTCACCGGGGCGTGGTGCTGGCCCCCGAGGCTCGAGGCATCTTCAGCGGTCTGACCGTGCGGGAGAACATGCAACTCTGGCTGCCCAATCCAGAGGACCGCGATCTGTGCTGTGAGCGATTCCCCATCTTGGGGGACCGCCAAGACCAGTTGGCTGGCAACCTTTCGGGAGGTGAGCAGCAGATCCTCACGCTGGCCCCGCTGTTGGCCCACCCGCCGGAGGTGCTGATTGCCGACGAGCCGTCGCTGGGGTTAGCCCCGCTCATCGTGAATCAGATCCTCGAGCTGTTCATCGAGTTCAAAGAACGGGGGGTGGCCCTCCTGCTCGTTGAGGAGAAGGCCCGCGACGTGCTGGAAATCGCCGACTCGGTGGCCTTCATCAGCTTGGGCCACATCACCTGGCACGGTCCCCGCTCTGATGTGGACCACGACCAACTCGACGCCGCTTATCTGGGCGAGGCGACTTCCTCGGCAGACTGATCGAGTCATAGCAGCGCGAGGGTGACAGGCGAGAAGCTCTGTCCTACTATGTCGCGCAGCCCATTTCTCGGAGGGGGACATGAAGAAATCACTGCTGTACAAGCTCCTCGCGCTTTTAGCCGCGCTGACGTTGGTTGTCGCCGCCTGCGGCAACGACGACGATGACGCTCCGGCCCAAGATGCTGCTCCCGCCCCGGCTGAAGAGCCGGCTGAGGAGCCGATGGACGACGACGACCACGAGCACGAGGACGACGACGACCACGACCACGAGCACGAGGACGACGACGACCACGAACACGACGAGGAGCCGATGGACGACGCCGAGCCGATGGACGACGCCGAGCCCATGGACGATGAGGAGATGGCGACTTCTCGGACGTGGGGTGCCTTCACCTACGAGATCGACTTCGAGCCCTCTACCCGAGGTGTCACCGATGACACGGTACGTCTCGGCGCCTTGTATCAAGCAGTGCAGTTTTCTGGCTATGAGGTCGGCATCAAGGCACGCCTCGAGCGAGCCAACCGCGACGGCGAGTTGCCCGGTGGGCGCAGCATTGAGCTGGTCCAAATTATTGACGACAACAGCGATCCGCAGGCCAACTTCGACGGCGCCCGCAGTCTGGTGGAAAACGATGAGGTGTTTGGGATCATCTCCACTTCGGCCCTGTTGCTGCCCCAGACCACGGACTACCTGGCCGAGAATCAGGTGCCGTTCACCGGCTGGGGATTCATGCCCGGCTTCTGTGCTCCCAACGACTGGGGCTTCGGCTTCAACGGCTGTCTGAGCGGCTTCGCCTTCGGCGTCGAGGGCGCCGATCCACTGGTTTCGGTTCAGAACATCTGGTACGACTACTTCGGCACCGAGGACATCATCGTCGGCATATTCAACAGCGATGATGACGCCGGGCGTGGTGGACACGCACTGTACGAGGACCTGTGGGCCGGCAAGCTGGCGTTCAACGACTTCGTTCCCACGGAGAGCGCGGGCGGCATCACCGATCCCACCCGGTTTATCAATACCGTGCTGGAAACCAATCCCGATCTCGTGATCGCCTCCACCGACTTCCCCGGAGCCATCACCCTCAAGGCGTCCATCGCCGCCTCCGGTTATGAAGGCCCGGTGGCTGACTACCTGACCTACGTGCCCGGACTGCCCCAGATGAGTCCCGACCTGGGCCAGGCGCTCGAGGGCGGGTTTGCCGTCACCCAGGTGCCCCCCGTTGAGGCTTCATCGCAGCCGGCCATCCAGCAGCTATTGGCCGACTTCGATGCGATAGAGGCCGATCCCGGTTTCGGCGCTTTGGTTGGCTACTGGTCGGCCGATCTGATGGTGCAGATGATCGCTGCGGCTGGCGAGGATCTAAACACCGCCAGCTTCTACCAAGCGGTCAACATCGACGGCTTCGAGGCCACCCAGCTTGCTGGAGGAGTCGGGGCGCAGAGGTATCCGGCCGACCACGTCGTTGCCCCCGACTGCACCGGAATGGTGCAGGTGGTAGACGGCTTCTACGAGGTTGCCCACGAGTTCGTTTGCTACGGCGATCCCAACCGGTAAACCAACTGAACTAATAGCGACTGTGCCGGGCCCGATCAGCTGCCCCACCGGCGGCAGGTCGGGTCCGGCCGCGTCTGAGCGCTGATGACCAAGGGGCCGCTCGACGGCATCCGGGTGGTGGACCTCACCCGGATCTTCTCCGGTCCCATTTGCGGACGGGTGCTGGCCGATTTGGGCGCCGATGTGATCAAGATCGAGCCCCCCGCTGGCGACCTCACCCGGCCGGTCCCCCCGGTGGACGACGACGGCATCGGTCCCACCTTCAGCCACATGAACGCGGGCAAGCGCAACATCTGCGTTGACCTCAAAGCCGACGGCGGCCCCGGGGTGGTGGCCGCGCTGGCCGACCGGGCCGATGTGCTGCTGGAGAACTACCGCTCCGGCGTGATGGCTCGCTACGGACTGTCGTATGAGGAGCTGTCGGCTCGCAACCCCCGGCTGGTGTTCTGCTCGATCACCGGGTTCGGCCAGACCGGTCCGTGGTCGGACCGCAAAACCCATGCCCCGCTGATGCACGCTGAAGCCGGCACCATCGAGTTGGCCGCTCGCCTTCGGGGGGCCGAGCCGCTCCAGGAGATCCACCAGCACGGCGACCTGTACGCCGGGTTCTTGTCGGTATCGGCGGTGCTGGCCGCCCTCTACCAACGCGAGCACACTGGTGCCGGGCAGCATCTCGACATCGCCATGGCCGAGACCCTCATCTACGCTAACGACCAGGCGGGCAACGACCTGTCGGGCTATGACGGCCCTCGGGAGTTCGACACCTGGAACTACGCCGTGGTCCACACCGCCGATGGCCAGGCGGTATCGCTGGTCGGGAACCCCCAGCGCCTGCTGCCCCGGTGGGTGGATGCCCTCGGCGGTGACCCGACTGCCTGCCCTGAGAATCCCACCCACGAGGAGGCTGTCACGATATTGCAGGAGTTGGCCTGCGGCTTCGCCACCCATGCCGATTTGGCCGCAGCCGTCGAGGGTCTGCGCCTGCCCGCGGCCCGCATCGGTTCGGTGGCCGAGCTGGCCGCCACCGACTGGGCTCAAGACCGGGGTCTGGTCGCTGAGATCCGTCCCGGTATCCCGGTGCCGGCCAAGCCCTTCGCCATGAGCGACGCCACCGTCGGAGTCACCCCCCGAACCGCCCGCCTCGGCGAGGACACCCGATCCATCCTGGCCGACGACCTTGGGAAGAACGACGAGGAGATCGACAAGCTGATCGCCCAAGGCACCGTCCAAACCCCCGACTAGCTGGCCAACTCCGTTGCGTCGAAAGCAGTGAATTAGGGTCGCAGCCATGTCCGACGCTTCGTGGAGCACCATCTGCGAGTTGGTTGACGACGCTGCCCAGCGGTTTCCCGAGATGGAGGCGCTGGTGGACGGCGATGTGCGCTGGACCTTTCCCGAGCTGCGCGACCACATTAGGGCCTCGGCCCGGGCCCTGATGGCCTCGGGCATCGAGCCTGGTGATCGGGTGGCGGTTTGGGCTCCCAACATCTGGGAGTGGGTGGTGGCCGGCCTGGGTGTCCATCTGGCCGGCGGTGTGCTGGTGCCGGTGAACACCCGATTCAAGGGCCGCGAGGCCGACTTCATTCTCCAGAAGTCGGGGGCCCGCATTCTGTTCACCGTCACCGACTTCTTGGACACCGACTATGTGGCTCTGCTGCGAGCCGCCGACGGCGGCTCCGGTCTCGACGAGATCGTGGTGCTGCGAGGGGCCGCGCCTGAGGGCACGACAGAGTTTGCCCAGTTCTTGGACCGGGCCGAGCAGGTGTCCGAAGCGGATGGCGACGTCCGGGCGGCTTCGGTGAAAGGCGACGACTTGTGCCACATCATGTTCACCTCGGGCACCACCGGCCTGCCCAAGGGGGCCATGCTCATCCACTCCGCCATCTGCCGGGGCTTCCAAACGTGGTGCGAGGTGATCGGCCTGCGGGCTGGCGACCGCTATCTGATCGTCAACCCCTACTTCCATGCTTTCGGCCTCAACTCAGGCATCCTGGCCTGTCTCATGACGGGAGCCACCAATATCCCCCACGCGGTATTCGACGTCCCGTCGGTAATGGCTCGGGTGCCCGAAGAGCGCATCACCATGCTCCCCGGACCTCCGGCCATCTATCAGACCATCCTCAACCACCCCGACCTGGACAGCTTCGACATGTCCACCCTGCGTTTGGCGGTGACCGGGGCGGCGGTCATCCCAGTGGAGATGATCCTTCAGATGCGGGCTCGACTGGGATTCGAGACCATCGTCACCGGCTATGGCCTCACCGAGGGATCGGGCATCGCCACCATGTGCCGCCATGACGACGATCCCGAGACCATCGCCAACACCTCGGGTCGGGCCATTCCCGACGTCGAGGTGCAGATCGTGGACGATGACGGCAGCGAAGTGCCACGGGGCGAGCCCGGCGAGATCGTGGTCCGGGGCTACAACGTGATGCAGGGCTACTTGGACGACCCCGAGCAGACCTCGGAGACCATCGATGCCGACGGCTGGCTCCACACCGGCGACATCGGGGTGATGGACGAACAGGGCAACATCGACATCACCGACCGCAAGAAGGACATGTTCATCGTGGGCGGGTTCAACGCCTATCCCGCCGAGATCGAGAACATCATGCTGGCCCATCCCCAAATCGGACAGGTGGCGGTGATCGGGATGCCCGACGACCGACTGGGCGAGGTGGCGGTGGCCACCGTGGTGCCCGCTCCCGGCGTCGAGCTCTCCGAGGCGGAGGTCATTGCCTGGTGCCGCGACCAAATGGCCAACTACAAGGTGCCCCGCCGGGTGCGATTTACCGATGCCCTGCCCCTGAACGCATCCGGCAAGGTGCTGAAGTACGTGCTCCGCGAGCAGGCAGCCGCGGAGTGACTGCTGTTATAGCCCCTGACACTGCAATCATCGGCGTGTCATGAACAACTCTCGGTGGGGGCCAGTCGGCGTCGGAGTGGCTACCGGCTTCTTGTCCGGGCTCTTCGGGGTGGGCGGGGGGATCCTCATGGTTCCCTGCCTGGTGCTGTTGCTGGGCATGGAGCAGCGTCGAGCCCACGGCACTTCGCTGGGGGCCATGGTGCTCATCTCTGCTTCGGCGCTCGGTGGGTTCCTGCTGGAGGGCTCAGTGGCTTGGGCCCCTGGTTTACTGATCTTCGCTGGGTCCGCAGTGGGGGTTACCGTTGGCACTTCGCTGCTCAATCATCTTCCCATCCGATCGCTTCGCATCGGATTCGCCCTGCTGCTTCTGGTCACTGCGGCTCGGTTCTTGGCTGCGGCCCCCGACACCGACGGCCACAGCGATATCACGGTGGCTCTGGCCTTTGCCTATGTGGCCTGCGGTCTGGCTACCGGGCTGCTGTCCGGAACCATGGGGGTGGGCGGAGGTGTGATCATGATCCCGGCCATGATCTTGCTGTTCGGTTTCTTGGATGCCACCGCCAAGGGCACCTCATTGCTGGTGATTCTTCCCACCTCCATCATCGGCACCCTGCGGAATCGTCGATCCGGCAATATCGATCCCAATACGGCGCTGGCCGTTGGCGGATCCGGGGTGGCCTCAGCATTCGTGGGTGCCCTGGGCGCCAGTGCTCTCAGTCCCCGGCTGTCGGGCATCCTGTTTGCCATCCTGCTGATTGCCAGCGCGGCGCAGATGCTGCGCCACGCCAACGACCCCTCGCCACCGAGCGAAGCGGTTTGACCGGCCACTGGTGGTCCGTCCCCAAGTTTTTTGGAATACACAGCGGGGGAACAGGATAGAGTGTGGATAGATGAGCGACACCCAGATTGTGTGGCTGAACACCGAGACCGCGGCGAAGCGGCTGGGAATCACCACGAGAACGCTGTACCGGTTCATCAATGAGGGGGGGCTGCCCGCCTATCGGATGGGACGGGTGATCCGCGTCAAGCAAGCTGACGTGGATGAATTCATCGAGCACAGCCGCATCGAGCCCGGCACGCTTGGCCATCTCTACCCCGATCCTGTTCCCGCCGGCAGCGCCGGTGAGGAGGGTGATGACGGCGACGCAGACGCTGACTCCTGAATGACCACCGCAGCGCCGGTCACCATAGACATCCCGCGAAATGGGCTCATGGCGGCCCTTCTGGGTGAGCGCGATCAACACCTTCGCCAAATCGAGCAATCGTTTCCCGATGCCGACATCTTCGTGCGGGGCAACCGGATCACTGTGTCGGGCCGAAGCGCCGACCGGGTGGCTGGCCTCTTCGATGAGATGGTCCTGCTCTTGCAGGGTGGACACCAGCTCGACTCCCGGACGCTGGATCGGGCGATCCAGATGGTGGAGGCTGACGAGAGCCCTTCGGGGGTGATGGACACCGACGTGCTGCGGTCGGGTCGAGGACGGGTGATCCGACCCCAATCTGCCGGACAGCGCCGTTACGTCGATGCCATGCGGGGCAACATCATCACGTTCAGCATTGGCCCGGCCGGTACCGGGAAAAGCTGGCTGGCGGTGGCCATGGCGGTTCGAGAGTTGAAGGCCCACACCGTAGAGCGCATCATTCTGACCCGGCCAGCGGTGGAGGCAGGAGAGCGGCTGGGGTTCTTGCCTGGTGACATGATCGCCAAAGTCGATCCCTATCTGCGTCCGCTCTATGACGCCCTCTATGACATGCTCGACACCGAAGAAGTGCAGTCGCTGGTCGATCGGGGGGTCATTGAGATTGCTCCTCTGGCCTTTATGCGGGGCCGGACGCTCAACGACAGCTTTATCATTCTGGACGAGGCCCAGAACACCACCCCCGAGCAGATGAAGATGTTCTTGACCAGAATCGGGTTCGGCTCCAAGGCAGTGGTCACCGGCGACGTGACCCAGGTGGACGTCGACCGCGGCCGCAGCGGGCTGGATTCCCTCGAAAAGATCTTGGGGGGAATCGACGGCTTGTCGTTCGTCCACCTCAGTTCCCGCGACGTTGTCCGCCACCGCATTGTGGCCGACATCGTGAACGCCTACGAGCAGGCCCAGCAGTGATGGCTGACGGCGACGGAGTTCCCAAACCCGCCGGCTCTGGCATTGATCGAGAGGTGGTCGTGGTGTCCGACCGCCAACAAGATCTTCTTGTGGTCCAAGACCGCTGGGCCGGGCTGCTTCGCCGGGTGCTCGCTGAGGAGCGGGTGGACGTCCCCTGGGAGGCGGGCCTGTCGTTCGTGGCTGTCGACGAGATGGCGGCGCTCAATGCCGCCCACCGGGGTATCGACCGGCCCACCGATGTGTTGGCCTTCGGCGCGGACGACGGCCACGCCCCCCGAGCAGACGATGAGCCCCGGCTGGTGGGCGACGTGGTGATCTGCCCCTCGGTGGCCGCGTCCAATGCTGAGGCCCACGGCAAGACCCTCGACGATGAATTGGCCCTGCTTGTGGTGCACGGCACCCTGCACCTGCTGGGCTATGACCACATCAACGACTCCGACGCCGAGCTGATGGAGGGTCGGGAGCAAGAGTTGCTGACGTCGGCAGAGTGGCGATGAGCGTCCTCGGCCGGTTCGGGCTGCTGGGGCGGCTATTGCGGGCCAGCTGGCGCCGGGAGGCGCCGCAGGTGTCAGAGGAAGAGCTGCTGGCCATGGCTGAGGCGGCCGAGGCGTCCGACGCCATCGAACCCGAAGAGCGGGAGCTGATCGGCCAGATCATCGAGTTCGGCGACACCGTGGCCCGAGAGGTGATGGTGCCCCGCACCGACATGGTGGCCATGAACGACCGGCACACGGTTGAGGAGGCCATTGCCATCGTCATCGAACACGGCTACAGCCGGGTGCCCGTGTATGGCGAAGGGATCGACGACGTTGTAGGCGTGGTCCACGCCAAAGATCTGATGCGGGCCGAGAGGGAGGAGGGCCCCGGTTCCCGGGCCGCAGTCGTGGCCCGAACCCCTCACTTCGTGCCCGAGACCAAGCGCATCTCCTTGTTGTTGCGGGAGATGCAGGCGGAGAAGTTCCACATCGCCATCGTGGTGGACGAGTACGGCGGAACAGCGGGCGTGGTCACGCTGGAAGACCTCATTGAAGAGCTGGTGGGCGAGATCGTCGACGAGTTCGATGTGGAGGAGCCCATGATCGAGCGGCTGGCACCCGGAACGGTGCGGGTGAACGGTCGGGTGCCCATCGACGAGCTGAGCGAGGTGCTGGGTGCGCCGCTGCCCAACGGCGACTGGGACACCGTGGGCGGCTTGATCTTCAACACCTTGGGCCATGTGCCCGACGAGGGGGAAACGCTGGTTATGGAGGGCTGGGAGCTACTGGTGGAGCGGGTTACCGGTCGGCGCATCGCCCGAGTGATCGTGAAGCCGGTTTCCCAGGCGGCATCTGACGGGTAACGCGGTTCTTTAGTCCGTTCATTCTTGGAGCAGTGGCGTGGGCAAAGTGAGCTTGACCGAGGCCAGCCGCGTTCTGAGTGATTCCTCCGAGGTGATGGCCGGACTGGTGAGCCGGTTCGGACCGCCTCGGTTGGGACCAAAGCCCGCTGTAGGGGAGCGGTTCGAGGTGCTGAGCCGGGAGATCGCCTACCAGCAGCTGGCAGGCAAGGCAGCCGGGGCGATTTGGGGCCGAGTACGGGGCCAAGTGCCGGAGTGGGCGCCTGGTGAAGTGCTGGCGCTGGGCAAGGAGCCGCTACGAGCGGCTGGGCTGTCGGGGGCCAAGACCCGGGCCATGCTCGACTTGGCCGCCCACTGCGAACAGGGCTCGCTCGACTTGGCCAAGCTGGGTCGGTTGTCCGACCAGGAGGTGATCGATCAGCTCAGTCAGGTCTGGGGTATCGGCACTTGGACTGCCCACATGTTCTTGATCTTCTCCCTGCGTCGCCTGGATGTGTGGCCGGTGGGAGATTTCGGAGTGCGCAAGGGGTACGGCCTGGCCCACAACTGGACCCAGCCCCCCACCGCTGGCGAACTGGAACCGCTGGGCGACCAGTTCCGTCCCTACCGCAGCGTTGCCGCCTGGTACTGCTGGCGAGCCACCGAGATCTGATGCCTCCAGCCGCCATTATCAAGGTCCACGGCGGCTTGGCCCAGGCTCCCGGCTGAGGACGCCTGACGCCAGACTGAACGAGTTGGGTGGAGCTGGGGGGAATCGAACCCCCGTCCGCTGGGCGAGATCTGTCTGTGATACGACCATTCCCGGTGTGCGGCGTCGATGGCAGCTGCGTCGCCGGGTCGGGTGGCCTCCGTTAGGAGGCCCGCCACCGGGTCTGTTCCCCGGAGCCAGCGGTCTTTCCCGCCGTCAGTGGTCTGTCCCTACTGTCTCCGCCGCTTCTGTTGCCGGGCTGCGGTGGACTGGCCCCGCGTGCCGTTACCGGTCGCGGTTCTTCTCTTGGCCAGAATGATCAGGCTGCGAGAAGTTCACGGTCATTGCCGTTTAGTTGGTTGCCCCGTTTTGCGAGTCTGAGCAACTCGGGTCGCACAGCGCAGCCCCCGGTCCCAACGTCGAAACCGATCAGCCCCGTGTGCACTTCTTGTCAAGGTGCCCTGCCATGATATCGGCTCACTCTGACAGCGAACCCTAGGATTTGGCCGTCCGGCCCATCTCGTGACGGGCCTCGCGGCGGGCGTCTTGTTCGGCAATGGCTTGTCGCTTGTCGGCTCGGCGGCGGCCCCGGGCGACCCCAATCAGCACCTTGGCCCGTCCCTGCTTGAAGTACAGCGACAGTGGGACGACGGTCAGGCGGTCTTGTTCGAGGCGGGCCTTGATGCGGCTGAGCTCGCCCCGGTGCAACAGCAGCTTCTTGGGCCGGTCAGGGTCGTGGCCGGCGATTCCGCCAGCGTGGGAGTAGGGGGCTATGTGCAACGACTGGAGCCAAAGCTCGCCATCGGCCATGCGGGCGTACGACTCGGTCAGCGTCACTTTGGACTCCCGCAGCGACTTCACCTCCGATCCCACCAGCACCAGGCCGGCTTCGTACTCGTCGAGGATCTCGAAATCCCGCCGGGCGCGGCGATTGGTGGCCACCACCTTGGTGCGCCTCTGCTCGCTGTCTGATCCCGGTTTTGACCCGGCCATGGGCTCACGGTACCTGGACCACTGGGGATGGGCGGCGGCAATTGAGGGGTAGTGTGGGCGCAATGGCCGACCAGGAAGACACGCCGACGCCCGAAATTGTCGGCGACTTCGGCGCCGACAATCCGTGGGAGGGCTTCCGGTCGGGGTTTGTGACCTTGCTGGGTCGGCCCAACTCGGGCAAGTCCACCCTGGTCAACGCCATCGTGGGCACCAAGGTGGCCATCGTGTCCGACAAGGCCCAGACCACCCGGCATGCGGTGCGGGGAGTGCTGCACCGCGACGGGGTTCAGGTGGTGTTCGTGGACACCCCCGGCATCCACAAGCCCCGCACGGCGCTGGGGGAGCGGCTGAACGCCACCGCGGCCGACGCGGCCGACGATGTGGACGTGGTGTGCCTGTGCATCGACGCCACCCGCCCGCTGGGCCGGGGGGACCGGTTCATCGCCGAGCGGCTCAGCCCCGACTCCATCGTGGTGGTGACCAAGATCGACGCCGCCCCCCGCTCCAAAGTGGTGGCCCAGCTGGCCGCGGCCGGCGAGCTCGGGTTCGCCGAGTACTTTCCCACCTCAGCCCGCACCGGCAAGGGGGTAGACGCCTTGGTGAACCGGCTGTGTGAGCTGATGCCCCCCGGTCCGCCGCTGTATCCGCCCGAAATGGTGCGCGACATGCCCGAGGCCCGCTGGGTGGCCGAGTTGGTGCGGGAGCAGCTTCTGGCTGTGACCCGAGAGGAACTGCCCCATTCCATCACCGTGGCGGTGACCGAGTGGGAGTGGCCCCGCATCAAGGTGGAGATCCTGGTGGAGCGGGAGTCGCAGAAGCCTATGGTGATCGGCAAGCGGGGCTCAGTGCTCAAAGAAGTGGGCACCGCGGCCCGGGCCCAGCTTCCCGAGGGCGTGTTTCTCGAGTTGCACGTGGGTGTGGAGAAGAACTGGCAGCGCCGCCCTGAGATGCTCGATCGCTTCGGCTACGGACCGGGGTCCATGGCCAGCCCCGATCTGTAGTCAGACCCCGTCGCGGATTGAGCGCAAGAGGGTCACGGCCCGGTCCCGTTCGGCGGTGCGGGGGAACTGGGGCAGGGCCCGCACCAGCTCCCAGCGGTAGCCGGCGGTGGCCATCCGGGAGTCCAGCACCGCCACCACGCCCCGGTCATCTCCCCGGCGGATAAGCCTCCCAGCGCCCTGAGCCAACCGGGTGGCAGCCCGAGGCAGGTCGACCAGGCGGAAGGCGTCGCTGCCGTAGCGCTCCCGGCGGGCCTCCAACAGGGGATCGTCGGGCCGGGGAAACGGCAGGCGGTCGATCGCCACCAGCGACAGCGACTCGCCGGGCACGTCCACCCCCTGCCAAAAGCTCATGGTGGCGAACAGGCAGCTCTCGGTCTCGGCGGTGAAACGCCGCAACAGCTCAGGCTTGGGCAGGTCGCGCTGGGTGTAGATCTCGAAGTCGAGTTGCTCCCGCAGCACTTCGGCGGCCCGGTCCATGGCCCGGTAGCTGGTGAACAGGGCGAGTGTCCGGCCCCCGGCGGCCTCGATCAGCGCGGCCAGCTCTTCATGCAGGGCCGGCTCGTAGCCGGGGCTGCGGGGATCGGGCAGGTGCTTGGCACAGTACAGCAGCCCGTTGGCCTCATAGTCGAAGGGGCTGCCCACGTCGATGGCGTCGTGCTCGTCGGGGTCGAGGCCCAGCACCTCGCCAAGATTCATGGGAATGGTGGCGCTAGTCAGAACAGCGGTGGTGTGGTCCCACAGATGCTCGGTCAACAGCTCGCCGAGCTGAATGGGGGCGATGCGCCACGCGGGCGCCGATTCGGTGCCCGAAACCCAAGCCACCTCGGCGGGCGTGGCCTCAACCGCCCGGGCCAAGTCCTCAGCCAGGGCGCCGGCGGACAGCATGGCCCGCAGCTTTCGGGGACCGACGTCGCCGGGAGCATCGTCGGGCACCCCGCGCAGCTCGGCGATGGCCTGATCCACCCGGCCCCGGGCCAAAACGGCCACCCGCTGGAGCTCGTCGGGGAGGGGAACGGGCAGAGGCTTGTCTCTGAACGGAGCCAGGGTCTCCCGCATCAGCTCGCCGGCATCCTCAAGGTCGCCAGCGGCGGCCGAATCTGCCACCACCGCCCGCACACTGCGGGCCAACTCGTCGAACCGCCCTCCGGTCAAAGACAAGCCTGCGGTGTCGGACACGATGTCCTCCAAACCGTGGGCCTCGTCGATGACCACCGTGTCGTGCTCGGGCAGCAGGGGAGTATCGCTGAACAGGTGCAGGCAATACAGATGGGTGTTCACCACCACGATGTCGGCGGTTTCAGCCCGGTGCCGGGCCTTCTCGGCGAAGCACACCGGACCCGACGGGCAGCGCTGGGCCCCCGGGCACTCCCGGCCCGACACACTGAGCGCGTCCCAAGCCACAGGGGAGGGCTCGAATTCCAGCTCGGCCCGGTCGCCGGTCTCTGTCTGCCCGGCCCACGCCGCCAGCCGCTTGATCTCAGCTTTGGGACCGTCGGCGATCTCCAGGCTGAGCTGGTCGTCTTCGAGGTGCTCCTCCAAGCGCTGAAGGCACAGATAGTTGGACCGGCCCTTGAGCACGGCGAATCGGATCGATTGCTCCAGGGCTTCGGCCAGCTGGGGGAGGTCCTTGTCGACCAATTGGTCTTGGAGGGTCTTGGTGGCGGTGGCCACCACTGAGGGGCCCTCGCCTAGAACGAGTGGCACCAGATAGGCCAGCGACTTGCCGGTACCGGTACCGGCGGCTACCACCAGGTGCCGCCCCGACTCCATCGTCTCGGCCACCGCATGGCACATGTCTCGCTGGCCTGGCCGCCGCTCGCCCCCGCCGTCCAGCGACGAGACGGCCGCTTCCAGAGCCTCGTCGACGGCGGCGATTTCGGGCATCACCCTGACGCTAGTAGTGGGAGATAGAAGAATCGGGGAGAAACCCGAATAGCAGCCCTCTCCCGCACACAATCGGGGCTCGTGGGGGAGTACCGTGCAGGTGTGGACTTGTCGGGTCATGGCCTGGATCTGAATCGAATTCCCCGCCATGTCGGATGCGTGATGGACGGCAACGGGCGCTGGGCCGAGCAGCGGGGCATGGCCCGCACCGAGGGCCACGAGCAAGGCGAGCACGCCCTGTTCGACGTAATTGAGGGCGCGCTGGAGCTGGGCATCGAGTGGCTCACGGTGTACGCCTTCTCCACCGAGAACTGGAACCGGCCCGATGACGAGGTGCGTTTTCTGATGAACTTTAACCGCACGATCTTGCGCCGGCGCTGCGACGAGTTGAACGAGATGGGAGTGCGGATTCGTTTCATCGGCCGGCGTGACTGGCGAGTGCCAAAAGGCCTGATCAAAGAGATGGACGAGGCTATCGAGCTCACGGAGCACAACCAGCGGATGACGCTTGCGGTGGCCTTCAACTACGGCGGCCGGGCCGAGATCGTGGACGCGGTGAAGCGCATCGCGGCCCAGCGGATTCCATCTCGCATGATCAACGAGCGGACTATTGCCCGGCATCTCTACGACCAGGAGATGCCTGAGCCCGACCTCATCATCCGAACCTCGGGGGAATACCGCATCTCCAATTTCCTGCTGTGGGAGCTGGCCTACTCAGAGTTGGTGTTCAGCGATGTGCTGTGGCCCGACTTCACCCGCCACGACCTGTTCGCCGCCATCGCCGAATACCAGCACCGCCACCGTCGCTTCGGCCGAGTGAGATAAAGGCCGCCCCGGTGCGCCCTTGCCGGGGCGAGGGGGTGAAAGACTGGTTGCGGTGAGCCTCTACCGGGACCAGGGAATCGTGTTGCGCACCTACAAGCTGGGCGAGGCCGACCGCATCGTGGTGTTCTGCACCCGGGACCACGGCAAGGTGCGTGCGGTGGCCAAAGGAGTCCGCAAGACCCGCAGCCGGTTCGGGGGGCGCCTGGAGCCCACCAGCCATGTTCAGGTCCAACTCCACCGGGGGAGAAGCGAGCTCGACGTGGTGACTCAGACTGAGACGGTGGACCAGTTCCGGGAAGTGCGAGAGGACCTGGGTCGGCTGGGCAAGGCCATGGCCATGCTGGAGGCGGTCGACCGGGTTGGAGTCGACCGAGAAGCCGACGGCGCGCTGTATCGCATGCTGCTGGGTGGGCTGCGGGCGCTGGACGCGGGCGACTCGGCGCTGGTGGTCCCCGCCTTCTACCTCAAGCTCTTGGTCCACGACGGAGTAGGACCCGAGGTAGGGGCGTGCGCATCGTGCGGGGCTGAGGATGATTTGGTTGCCTTCGACTACGGCAGCGGCGGGGTGCTGTGCCGAAGTTGTCGACGAGGTTCGGCGCTGTCGTCCGGCGCGCTCGAGCTGATGCGCATGGTGCTGGGGGGCAGCCTCAGCGCCGCCTTAGCCTTGCCCCCCACGCCCGCCACCGGCGAGGTAGAGCACTTGGCCACCTCTGCCATGGAGCACCACCTCGAACGCCGCCTCCGCGCCGCCGGCGCTTACACTTGAACGTTCTATGGGAGGACAGGGTATGAAGAAGGTCGTGATCACCAAAGACGACGATGGCAGCGGAGACTGGCTGGCCGAGGGCGACATTGGCGAATCCGCCTATTACGCCAACGCTGCCACCCTCAGCGAGCTTGAGGCCATGATCCAGGAAGCCGGAGAATTGGTAGGCGTTGACCCAGAGGTAGTCATCGCTCCAGAGGCAGCCACGGCCTGATCATCACACAAAGCCGACATTATGCGGTTTGAGATGACGATTCTTCGCGCCGTTGGTGCCTATACCTAAGGTGAGAGAGCTATGAGAAAGCTGGGCATAGCTCTCGTTGTGGTGGCGCTATTGGCTGCCTGGGGATGCGGCCAGGGCGGTCAAGACAGGGAGGCTGTCCGCGCTCCCGAAGGCACCTCAGACCCGACAACTGCCCCAGGAACCCCGTCGGCGGCTGGCGCTGTTGACCCGGTCCCCGCCCCGTCGGCAACCGCCGCTGTTGATCCGGTGCCCACCCCCCCAGCGACGGTTGCCATTGACCCGACGCCCACCGCATCAGCCTCCTCCGACGAAGACCTCGAACCTGGAGAATCGGAGGATGACGAGGATAAGCGGAGGGCAGAGTTAGAACGATTGGAACAGGCAAGACTGGCGTATGGCATTGATCATGCCCCTTGTCGTCCAATTGGAAGAACAGGGTTTCCAATGCACGAAGACACTGTGCATTCGACTGGCATCGTTCGGGTGGCGGTGCTATTCGTCGAGTTTCCCGATGCAGAGGCCGACTATACGACGCATGAAGAAATTGGCCAAAGTCTGGATTACATGGAGAATTATCTCGAATCTGCAAGTTATGGAAGGTTAGATGTCGAATTCTCACTACTGCACAAGTGGTTGAAAACCGAAAACGAACGAGACTTCTACAACATAGATGGGAGAAAGGAATATGGACCAGACGGATGGCAGCTTGTGGGAGTCACAATTCAAAGTGAGGCGATCCGACTAGCAGGGTCAGATATCGATTTGTCAGAGACAGATGCAATCTTGGTGGTTATGCCCAGTGTCCATTTTTCGGGTGGAAATGCCGGAGGAAGGCATGAGACACAGGACGGAAACTCGTATTGGATGCCAGTGATTAATGGCATGAACACCATTGGAGGACCTGAAGGAGCAAAATTCTGGGGCTATATAGCTGCCCACGAATTTACTCATGGACTTGGGTTGAATGATCTTTATGCTCATGTCGTATCAAGACCTGATCTACCTCCAGACAAGAGGTGGTCTGTGGCAGAATTTGGCCTCATGGGACTCGATGTCAATTTTCCGACAGATTCCTCGTTTTATCCGCGTACCTACGCATTCGAAATGCTGGCGTGGAGTAGGTGGCTGTTGGGCTGGTTGCAACCAGAACAGGTCAGTTGTATAACTGGCCAAGATGCCGTCATTCCGTTGTCGCCGATAGCAGAACCCGGTGATGGAATCGCGATGGCTGCGATTCCCTTGTCGGAAACAGAGGTCATAGTCATAGAGAGCAGGCGGAAGCTCGGTTATGACACCGAAGAAAATGGAAATTTCTTGGATGGGGGTGTGTTCGTCTACACGGTTGACGTAACCCTAGGGTCGGGAGAGTTGCCATTGAAGATCGGCGAAGATGCTGGAAATGGCTATATCGAGCGCTCCCCAATCCTCGGGATTGGCGAAAGCGTCAATGTCCGCGGATACTCCGTCACATTCGAATCTTCGAGTCCTGAAACCGACACCGTGGTCATCACCAAGACGGGAGGCTGATCTCCGGCTGTAGCGGGCTTCACCAGTGGCTAGACGAATTCGACTCTGGTGTGGTGGACGGCCCCCGGTAGCCTGCGGGCCATGAGCGGTGGCGACGTCGACCGGGGTGCGGGCGACGACCTGATGGACAAGGTGGTGAATCTCTGCAAGCGGCGGGGGTTCGTGTACCAGTCAGCCGAGATCTACGGCGGCTTCCGCAGCGCCTACGACTATGGCCCATTGGGCGTGCTGCTGCTTCGCAACGTGAAGGACGCCTGGTGGCGGACCATGGTCCAACTCCGCACCGATGTGGTCGGCCTGGACGCCTCAATCCTGTCGCCTCCCGAGGTGTGGGAGGCGTCGGGACACTTGACCAACTTCACCGACCCCTTAGTGGACTGCCGCAACTGCGGTATGCGCTTTCGGGCAGATCAGTTGGAAGACCCCGACGTCTGCCCGAGCTGCGGGGCCCGGGGCCAGTTCACCGAGGCCCGGGAATTCAACCTGATGTTCCGCACCCAGGCTGGCCCGGTGGCTGGGGCCGGAGCTGACGTGTACCTGCGGCCCGAGACCGCCCAGGGCATGTTCATCAACTTCGCCAACGTGCTGAATACCGTGCGCAACAAGCCGCCGTTCGGCATCGCCCAGATCGGCAAGTCGTTCCGCAACGAGATCACCCCGGGCAACTTCATATTCCGCACCCGGGAATTCGAGCAGATGGAAATGGAGTTCTTCGTGCCTCCCGACGAGGCCACCAAGTGGTTCGAGTACTGGTGTGGTGCTCGGATGGACTGGTACACCGAGCTGGGCATCCCCGCCGACAAGCTGAGGCTGCGGCCCCACGATGCCGACGAGCTCAGCCACTACTCGGCTGGCACCGCCGATGTGGAGTACCTGTTCCCCTGGGGGTGGGGCGAGCTGGAGGGCATCGCCAACCGCACCGACTACGACCTCACCCAGCACGCCCAGCATTCCGGCGTTGACTTGGAGTATTACGACCAACAGGCCGACGAGCGCTACCGGCCCCACGTGATCGAGCCGGCCGCCGGCGCTACCCGAACGATGATGGCGTTTCTGCTGGCGGCCTTTGACACTGAGGAGGTGCGAGGGGAGACCCGAACGGTGCTGCGGCTGCACCCCCGGCTGGCGCCCTACAAGGCGGCGGTTCTGCCCCTGTCGAAGAAGCCCGAGCTCCAGTCGGTGTGCGAGGAGGTGCTGGGTTTGCTCCAGCCCCGGTGGATGACCGACTACGACGTGACCCAGTCGATTGGTCGCCGCTATCGCCGCCAAGACGAGATCGGTACCCCCTACTGCGTGACCGTGGACTTTGACTCTCTGGAAGACAGGGCAGTCACCGTGCGGGACCGTGACACGATGGACCAGGACCGGGTGCCCATCGAAGGGCTGGCCGAGCACTTGGACGCCAAGCTCGGTCTGTGAGATAGACACAGTGACCAGCCCGGTTGTTGCCGCGGTGCGAGCCGTCGAGCGCGGCGAAATGAAACAGACTGAGGCGGTGATGGGAGTTTCCCCTGGAGACGTCGAGGACCTGCTTCACGCCAAGATGACTGACGACTCGTCGGCGCCCGTGGTCGCCCATGGAGTGGCCGCCTCACCGGGGGCGGCTTCAGGCCGGGTGTGTCTCACGGTGGACGCCGTGCTGGATGCCGAGGACGAGGGTGTTCCCGCCGTCTTTGTCCGGCCGTTCACCAGTCCCGCCGACGAGGTGGCCATGTCGGCCGCCGCGGCCATCCTTACCGCCAAGGGGGGTATGGCCAGCCACGCGGCGGTGATCGCCCGGGGCTGGGGCATTCCTGCTGTGGTGGGAGTAGAGACGTTGGCGATCGACGTGGCGGCTGGGGCGGCCCGGTTGGGCGACGTGGAACTGCGCGATGGCGACCCCATTACTGTGGACGGCTCGGCGGGCACAGTCATGCTGGGGGCCGCTGAGGTGGACGAAATGGCGATCCCCGACGAGCTGTTCACGTTGTTGGGGTGGGCCGACGAACTGCGAGACGGGCGTTTGGCGGTGCGGGCCAACGCCGACGACGCGTTCTCTGCCCAATTGGCCCGGCAGTTTGGGGCGACCGGGGTGGGGCTGTGCCGCACTGAGCACATGTTCTTGGGGGAGCGGCTGCCATTGATCCAGCGGGCCATCACCGACGGCGGGCAGGCCGCCCTCGATGCGCTGGCTGAAGCTCAAGTTGAGGATCTGGTGGAGCTTTTGGCAGTCATGGACGGTTTGCCGGTGACCGTCCGCCTGCTCGATCCGCCCCTGCACGAGTTTCTGCCCGACCATCCTGAGCTGGTCGAGGAGAATCCCATGCTCGGAGTGAGGGGCGCTCGGCTGGGGGTGTTGCGCCCCGAGCTGTATCGGGCCCAGGCCAAAGCGGTGGCCGAAGCCGCGGCCCGCCGGGTGGCGGCCGGGGGCGACCCACAGGTGCAGATCATGGTGCCGTTGGTGGTGGGCGGCCCCGAGCTGGCCCATATTCGGGCTGCGGTGGCCGACGAGCTGGCGACTTTCGAGAATCGTCTGGGAGGCAGGAGCATTCCCGTTGGGGCCATGATCGAGACACCTCGCTCGGCGCTGGCTGCGGCCGAGATCGCGGTGTGGGCCGACTTTATGTCGGTGGGCACCAACGACTTGACCCAAATGACCTTCGGATTCTGCCGTGACGACATCGAGGCCAAGATCATGCGTCCCTACATTGATCATGGCCTGTTGGAGGCCAATCCGTTTGAGACCCTGGATGAGGTGGGCGTGGGCCGGCTGGTGGCCGATGCGGTAGTTGCGGCTCGCTCCGCCCGGCCGGGCATTGAGATCGGGGTGTGCGGCGAGCACGGCGGCGACCCGGCCTCCATCGCCATCTTGGCTGCCGCCGGCGTGGACTGCGTGTCCTGTTCTCCGCACCGGGTTCCGGTGGCTCGGTTGGCGGCCGCGCAAGCGGTTCTCGCCTCCGAACCTGGCTAGCGGCTGCCCAAGCTGTCATCGATTCCGCGTAGTCTCACACTGTGGGCATCCACGAGGAAGACGTGGCCCGGGTGAGAGAAGCGACGGACATCGTCGCGGTCATCAGCGAATACGTGCAGCTGAAGCGGGTCGGGCGCCGCTGGCAGGGACTATGTCCGTTCCATGCCGAGAAGACCCCGTCGTTCTCGGTGAACGCTGAGATGGGCGTGTACCACTGCTTCGGCTGCAAGGCCAGCGGCGACGCCATCACCTTCCTCCGAGAGGTGGAGCACGCCGATTTCCCCGAGGCGGTGGAGCGCCTGGCCGGGCGGTCGGGGATTGCACTGCGCTACACCTCGCCCGGCGAAGGGGCCGACCGCCAAAAGCGAGGCAAGCTCACCGAGGCCTTGGAGCAGGCGGTTGAGTGGTATCACCAGCGGCTGTTGACCGCGCCCGACGCTGGCCCCGCCCGGGGCTATCTACGTCAGCGGGGTTACGACGGCGACATCGTGCGCCAGTACAAACTGGGATGGGCTCCCGACGAATGGGACGCCCTGGCGATGGACTTGGGGGTGGGTACCGATAGCGCCATGTCCGCCCAGGTGTTCTCTGACGCCGGTCTGGGATTCCGCAACAAGGGTGGGCGCATCCAGGACAGCTTCCGGGCTCGGCTGTTGTTTCCCATTTTCGACCCCAGCGGCAAGCCGGTGGGCTTCGGCGGGCGGGTTTTGCCCGGCGGGGAGGGGCCCAAGTACAAGAACTCGGTGGATAACGCCGTCTACCGCAAATCGCGAGTGTTGTACGGGCTCAATTGGGCCAAGCAGGACATCGTGAACGCGGGCGAGGTGATCGTGTGCGAGGGCTACACCGATGTGATCGGTTTTGCTCAGGCTGGCATCGCTCGGGCGGTGGCCACCTGCGGCACCGCCCTCACCGAGGACCACGTACGGGTGCTGCGCCGGTTCGCCTCCCGCATCGTGCTGGCCTTCGACGCCGACTCCGCCGGCCAGACGGCGGCCGAGCGCTTCTCTCAGTGGGAACACGCTTTCGAGTTGGAGGTGGCGGTGGCCGATCTGCCTCCGGGGGCTGATCCCGGCGACTTGGCCCAGAGCGATCCGGAGCGGCTGGCAGCTGTGGTCTCTGACGCGGTGGACTTCATGGACTTCCGCATCAACCGGGTGCTGGGCGGGGCCGACCTCTCGACGGTCAAGGGCCAAGTGCGGGCAGGGGAGCGGGCGGCCCAGCTGGTGGCCGAACATCCCAACCCCGAGATCAGAGACAAGTATCTGGTGGAGATTTCTGACCGCTGCTCGGTGAGCCCCGATCATCTGCGGGGGGTGGTGGCCGACGCCCGTCGCCGTGGTCCGAGTCGGCCCCCTCGCCCCGGGGTCGACGACGCGCCCCATCCGGCCGACGTGGGCTTCGGCCCAAGCGGTGACCGCGAGGATGCTTCAGCCTTTGAGCACAACGGGAGCAGCGATGGTCCTCCACCCAACAATGTGGAGCGCCAGGTGCTGTGGTTGGCGGCCAATGAACCGAGTGCCGTGTGGCCGGAAATCGTTCCTGAGATGTTCGACTATCCCCTCTATCGAGGTGGGTTTGAGGCCCTACTGGAATATCCGGACATGGAAGCTCTGCTGGCCGAAGCCGAGACGGGGCTCACTGCCATGATGCGTGAGCTGCTGGTAGACGATGACGAGGGATTGCGGGGCAGCACCCACCGCCAACAAGTAGTTATGGCGATCCTGCTGTTCGAGTCGGCTCAGCGAGAACTGGCCTATCTGGAGCGCCAAGCACGCACCGGCTCAGCCGACGACGAACTGCTGCGCCGAGTGGCCAGCTTGAAGACGGCGATGGACAAACTCCGGGAGTCGGAGTGGGATCCCGAGCAGGCTCGCGCCCTGCTTGAGCTGCTGCGGCCCAGCACCTAGCAATTCTCGTCCAACCCCTCAGCGCTGGTTTCGCTAAATCGCCTGCTTAAAGCAGGGTTAAAGCGCTCCGCATTCCAACCGTCCATTAACCATCTCCTCGGCACACTGTGACCATCAGGTTCTGTGAGGAGCAGAACCGGTCACATCAAAGGAGATGGAAAATGACCATCGACACCAGACCAGAGAACCAAGAGACCCAAGGAGACAAGAACAAAGTTCTCGGCTTCTTCGGCAAATCAAAGAAGCGGGTGGCCGCCGCGGCTGGTGCCGTCGTGCTGGCCATTGCCCTGGTGGCCGGTGCGTGCGCCGGCGGCGAGTCCGGCGATGGTGCCGGTCATGAAGGCAGCCGTGAAGGCGCCGGGGAACACTCAGGAAGCGGCGAAGGCGGCGGGATGGGTGAAGCGGCGGAAGCCGGTCACGGCGGCGAAGCTGGCCGCGGCGAAGCAGCCGAGGGCGGCAACGTCACCCTGCTGACACCCGACCAGACCTACGACGAAACCATCGGAGGCGCCCGTCTCCAGCTGGCCTTCGACCCGGCGGCCAACGCCTTCGTGGGCACGGCGGAGAACACCACCAACCAGACTCTGACCCGAGTCCGAGTGGAGGTCCACCTATCCAACGGGACTGAGCTTGGCCCTACCACGCCAACCGATCTGCCACCCGGCCAATCCCTCCGCCTGACACTGCCGTCGACGGCAGCTCCATTCGACACTTGGAGCGCCCACGTCGAAGTCGGATCGGGCGAAGCCGGTGAAGGCTCCGGCGGCGAGGGCAGCGAGGGTGCGGGCCACGAAAGTGGTGGCAGCGAAGGCCGCGGCGAGGGACCCGAGGGGACCGAAACCGGCCGCCAGGCGGCTAGGCCGGGCTCGGCTACCTATCTGGCCAGCACTGGCGTGAGCCGGGGAGTCATGTCGTCCCAGGTGCTCGACATCGGTGACTCCTACGCGGGGAATCTGAATGACCTGGAGCTGGCCATCACCTACGACGAGCAGAACGACCGCTTCGTGGCTCGAGTCAAGAATGAGGCCACAGTGCCAGTCTGTGACACGTCGGTCAGGGTGGTGACCGATGGCCGATCCGCTCCCCAAGGTGTCCTGATTCCCGCCCTGGACGTGGCAGGCCGAGCGGACTTCACCATTGATGCCCCCCAATCCCGGTTCAGCACGTGGCAAGCCGAAACCGAGACCTTCACCTGTACCTCTGTTGCCAGCCACCCCGGCGAAGGCGCGGAAGGCGGCAGCGGTGAAACCGGAGGCGAGGGCCCCGGCCACGAAAGCGGCGGCGAGGGAGCGGGTCATGAAGGCGGTGGCAGCGAAGGCGGTGGCGAAGGCGGCGAGGAGACTAGCCCGTCCACACCCATCAGCCAGCCCGTGTCCGGCACGTTCAACAACCTGGACTACCGCGTTGCCTATGACCGAGCCACCAACTCCTTCATGGCGACGGTGACCAACAACACCAGCCAAACGGTGTGCGCCTCCCGATTGGAGATCCACATGGGCGCTCAGGGACAGGTCATCGAACTGGGACCCACCATCGGCGTCGACCTGCGACCCGGCGAGTCCATCGATGTTGTGCTCTCGGCCGACCCGGTGGTTCCCGACACCTACAGCATCCACCCGGAATCCTCCCCATGCCCCTGATCTGAGAAAGGAACCGCAACCGGGCATGTGCGCCCCTGGGTCGACCCCCTCCGGCCCAGGGGCGCAGCACTTCCAGCCGACCCCTATGCACCAACTACTCCTCCGAGCAGCGCAATGTCGACAAAGGCACGTGTTTCTGCGGACTGTTATGCCCCTCACTCGCAAGTGTGAGGGATGATGTAACCCAATGCGCGTTCTGCTGGTAGAAGACGAAGAACGGCTGGCCGAAACGATCCGCGACGGGCTCAGCGAGCACGGCGTGACCGCCGACATCGAGCACGACGGCCGCGAAGGGCTGTTTCGCGCCAAGGTGGGCAGCTATGACGTCATTGTGTTGGACATCATGCTGCCCGGGCTCAACGGCTATCAGATCTGCCGCAAACTGCGCGAGGCCGAGATCTGGACCCCGATTCTGATGCTTACGGCCAAGGACGGGGAGTGGGACGAAGCCGAGGCCCTCGACACTGGCGCCGATGACTATCTGTCCAAGCCGTTCTCGTTCGTCGTGTTGTTGGCTAGGTTGCGAGCGCTGGCCCGCCGCCCATCAGTGGAGCGGCCCGTCGTGCTCCAGGTAGGCGACCTGGTGTTTGATGTCGCCTCGTCGGCCGTGCGCCGGGGAGAGACGGCGATCGATTTGACCCGCACCGAAATGCAGGTGTTGGAAGTGCTCATGCGCGGGGGCGACACACCGGTGTCCAAGCAGCAGATTTATGATCGGGTTTGGGGATTCGACGCCGATGTCGATCCCAAGATCGTCGAGGTCTACATGCGCTATTTGAGACGCAAGATCGACGAGCCTTTCGACGTGAGCACCATCAAGAATCAGCGGGGTGTCGGCTACCGGATCGTGGCGGCATGAAGCTTGGCCGGTTGCGGTCGGTGCGGTGGAAGACCACGGTGGCGGCCACTCTGCTGACGGCGCTCGTGCTGGGGTTGGCATCGTATTTCATCGTCCGGCTGGTGGAGCGCGATCTGGAGGGCAACGCCAGAAGCGCGCTCAGCAGCGCGTTGGAATCGGCCTCCCACTCCGTCAGCGGCGAAGGCAGTTCCAGCGGCGAAGGCGGTGAGGGCTCGGGCGAATCAGGATCGCCTGGCGATGCTCAGCAGCGTGCCTTGGCCGATGCTTCCGTCCGGGAGGTAGAAGCCGGGGTTGATGCCGCGTCGAATGCGCTGCTGATCATCGTTCCCGTGGTAGTGGTGGCGCTTGGTCTCGCCATCTGGTGGACAGTTGGGCGGGCCCTGCGGCCGGTGCGTGACATCTCTGCCCAAGTCACTGAGATCTCAGGGTCTACCCTCGATGAGAGGGTTCCGGTGCCGGCTAGCGAGGACGAGATCGCTGAGCTTGCGGCTCTGATGAACGAGATGCTCGACCGGCTTCAGTCCTCATCGGAGCGACAGCGCGCCTTCGTAGCCGACGCTAGCCATGAACTTCGCTCCCCGCTCTCGACGATTATGGCAGCGGCCGAGATTGCGTCGGTCAGCCCCGACCCGATCAAGCTCCAAAAGCTGGCCGAGACGGTGTCGGGCGAGGCTCAGCGCATGCAGTTGCTGGTTGCCAATCTGCTGGATCTGGCCCGGCTCGAAGAGGATCGCTTGGAACTCGACACCAACGAGGTTGACGTTGCCGCTGTGTGCCGTGACGCGGTTGATCGCTTCGAAGAAGAAGTGACCGCAATCTCATTGAATTGCCCGGCAGTGGCGCGAGCCGATGGCGTGGCCTCGCAGATCGAGCAGGTGGTGTTCAATTTGGTGGATAACGCAGTCATTCATGCCGCGGGTCGCGTGGTGGTAACCGTGACGGCTAAGGACACCAGAGTTTTGATCGCGGTTGAGGACGACGGACCGGGAATTAGCCCTGAGGACCGCGAGCGCATCTTTGAACGCTTCGTTCGCCTCGATGGCAGCCGAACCAGAATGACCGGCGGCATTGGCATTGGCCTCTCCCTCGTCAAGGCCATCGTCGACCGCCACCGGGGTGCCATTCAGGTGGGCGACTCCGCCGAACTCGGCGGTGCCCGCTTCGAGGTCACCCTCCAAGCCGCCACCTACAGCATCCACCCGGAATCCTCACCGTGCCCATAGCCTGATAGGAGATCCCTCAACAGGGCAAGTGCGCCCTTGGGCTGCCCCCCTCCGGCCCGGGGGCGCGGCGCGTCCGGCCGACAGTTGGGGAAGCAGCGGATTTCGGTCGCCGCGAACGTCGCAGAAGCGGTGCGGTTAGAAATCCTCGTCGAAGGCGACGTCGCCCTCTACGCCTACTTGGTAGGAGGCCACGGTGCGCTCGAAGAAGTTGGTCAGCTCCTGTACGTCTTGGAGCTCCATGAACGAGAACGGGTTCTTGGAGCCGAACTGCTTAGGCAGACCGAGCTGGGTGAGGCGCTGGTCGGCCACGAATTCCAGGTAGCGGCGGGTGTCGGCCACCGACATGCCGGGCACGCCCTGGCCAAGCAGATCTTCGGCGAACTGGTACTCGCAGTCCACCGCTTCGCGGATCATGGTGGTGACCTGCTCGCTGAGCTCGGCGTCGAACAGCTCTGGTTCCTCGGCCCGAACGGTGTTGACCACCTCGAGGGCGAAGTTCATGTGGCAGCTCTCGTCGCGGAACACCCAGTTGGTGCCGGCAGCCAGCCCGTTCAGCAGTCCCTTGGAGCGCAGGAAGTACACATAGGCGAACGCGGCGAAAAAGAACAGCCCCTCGATGCAGGTGGCAAAGCAGATCAGGTTCAATAGGAACTGGCGGCGCTGCTGGTGGGTGTCGCATTGGTCGATGTCGTCCATTGAATTCATCCACCGGAAGCAGAACTCGGCCTTCTGGCGGATGGAGGGGATGTTGTCGATGGCGGCGAAAGCGGCCTCCCGCTCATCGAGGTCGGGGATGTAGTTGTCCAGCAGGGTCAGATAGAACTGAACGTGCAGAGCCTCCTCGTAGAGCTGCCGGGACAGATACATCCGAGCCTCGGGGGCGTTGACGTGCTTGTAAAGGTTCAGCACCAGGTTGTTGGCCACGATGGAGTCCCCAGTGGCGAAGAAGGCCACCAGCCGATTCACCAAGTGCTTCTCGGCGGGGAGCAGGGTGCGCTCCAGATCGACCAAGTCATCGGAGAAATCGATCTCGTCCACTGTCCAGGTGTTCTTGATGGCGTCGCGGTACATGTCGAAGAACTGCGGATAGCGCATGGGGCGAAGCGTCAGCTTGAAGCCGGGATCAAGGATCCGCCCTAGGGCTGGAGTCGCCTCAGGCGCCGGAAGCGTCGATTCTGATGACGGGCTGAGGCCCAGTTCTTCTCCAAGGAGGGGGGTTTCTGCCAGAGCCATTATTCGCATGCCTCACAGGTCTCGGGGTTTTCCAAGGAGCAGGCCACCGCTTCGGCGTCGGTTACCGGGGCAGAAGCAGGGGCAGCGGGAGTACCGCCGGTGGTGGTCTGATTTATCCGGGTGGCTGGTCGGGATCTCAGGTAGTAGGTGGTTTTCAGCCCCGACTTCCAGGCGTGCGAGTACATGGAGCTGAGCTTGCCGATGGTGGGCGACTCCATGAACAAATTCAGCGACTGGGACTGGTCGATAAATGCCCCCCGGTCGGCGGCCATGTCGATGAGCGAGCGCTGGGGGAGCTCCCACGCCGTGCGGTATATCGACTTGAGGCCGTCGGGAATGCGCTCGATGTCGGCCACCGAGCCCTCGGATCGCTTGACGTCGGCGATCATCTGGTCGTCCCACAGGCCCAGTTCCTGGAGATCGCGGACCAGATAGCGGTTGATCTGTAAGAACTCACCGGAGAGGGTCTCCCGCTTGAACAGATTGGACACCTGGGGCTCGATGCACTCGTAGCACCCGGCAATGGAGGCGATGGTGGCGGTGGGGGCGATGGCGATGAGCAGGGAGTTGCGAAGGCCGTGCTCGGCGATGCGGTCTCGCAGTGTCTGCCACCGGGCCGGATCGGAAGACTCCTTGTCCCACAGGTCGAATTGGAGCTGGCCGCTGGCCGCCCGGGTTTCGGGGAACGCCGAATGGGGTCCGTGCTTCTCGGCCAGCTCGGTAGAGGCCCACAAGGCGTTGAAATAGATCTCCTCGGAGATGCGGGCCGACAGTTGGCGAGCCTCGTCGCTGTCGAAGGGCATAGCCAAATGGAAGAACACGTCTTGGAGGCCCATAAGCCCCAGGCCCACTGGGCGCCACTTGGCATTGGAGTTGGCCGCCTCGGGGGTGGGGTAGAAGTTGATGTCGATTACCCGGTCCAAGAAGGGCACGACGCTGCGGACGACCTCGCCCAGCCGTTCGAAGTCCATCTTGCCGGTATCGGTGTCGACAAATGCCCCCAGGTTGACCGAGCCCAGGTTGCACACTGCGGTCTCATCGGCGCTGGTGACCTCGATGATCTCGGTGCACAGGTTGGACAGGTGCACGGTGCGGCCTTCTTGGCCGGTTTGGTTGCACCGCAGGTTGGAGGCGTCCTTGAAGGTCATCCAGCCGTTGCCGGTCTGGGCCAGGCACCGCATCATGCGGCTGTAGAGCTGGCGGGCGGGTAGCTGGCGCTCGTACAGCCCGGCAGCCTCGGCTTCTGCATAAGCCTCCCGGAACTCATCCCCATACAGGTCTGTGAAATGGGGGACCTTCTTGGGGTCGAACAGCGACCACTGCCAGTCCTGCTCCACCCGCTCCATGAACAGATCGGGAACCCAGTTGGCCAAATTGAGGTTGTGGGCCCGGCGGTTGTGGTCGCCGGTGTTCTCTTTGAGCTCCAGGAAGTCCTCGATGTCGGCGTGCCAACTCTCCAGGTACACGCAGGCCGCGCCCTTGCGCTTGCCGCCCTGGTTGACGGCGGCCACAGAGCTGTCCAGGGTCTTGAGCCACGGCACGATGCCGTTGGACAGCCCGTTGGTGCCCCGGATGAGCGATCCCTTGGAGCGGATGCGGTGCCAGGCCACGCCGATGCCGCCGGCGAACTTGGATAGCCGGGCGATGTCGGTATAGCGCTCGTAGATGCCCTCCAGGCTGTCCTCGGGGGAGTCGAGCAGATAGCACGACGACATCTGGGGATGGGCGGTGCCCGAGTTGAACAGGGTCGGGCTCGAGGGCAGGTAGGCCAGCGAGCTCATCAGGTCGTAGAAGGCGATGGCCTCATCCGCATCCACCGACAGACCGCAGGCCACCCGCAAGAAGAAGTACTGGGGGGTCTCAATCACCTGGCGGGTGTCGGGATGGCGCAACAGGTAGCGGTCGTACACCGTGCGCAGGCCGAAGAACTCGAAGTTCCGATCGCGAAGCGAGCTGATGGAGGCATTCAGCGCCGGGGCGTGAGTTTCGGCGAAAGCAGCCGTCTCCTCGCTGATAAGGCCCAGGCTGTGGCCGGTTTTGATCGACTCGGTGAACCACGGGATGTTCTGGTTGCGGACCTCTTTGTCGATGCAGGTGGACAGGAGGCGGGCAGCCAGCTTGGAGTAGTGGGGCTCGGTGACGATCAGCCCGGCCGCGGTGCGGATGGACAGCTCATCCAGTTCTCGGGTGGTGGCCCCATCGGCCAAGGCGGAGATGGTCCGGGTGGCCACCCGCATCGGGTCGACTCCCACCAGTCCCTCGGCACAGCGGGCCACCGCGTTGACGATCTTGTTGACGTCGACCGGTTCCAACTCTCCGTTGCGCTTTCGCACCCGCATCCCGGTGTCGCCGGTTGCCTGATCCCCGTTCTGGACGGCATCGGACCCGTTGGTGCCTACTGCGGCCAGTGGCTCCTGTATGAGTGTCATCAGTCCCCCCTGCGGACGAGGCTTGTCAGCGCGAAGTTCTCAAAGTGTAATTACAAAGGGGAAACTTCATCAATGAACTTCTTGAGCGCGACGCTATAACCAGGGATTTCGCGCTCAAGGAATTTCTCAAGGTGCTCCAGAAGGCTCTTTGGCGCGCGCGGGCGCGCGCGCGGATTACGCCTCCCGGACGGTCAATTCGGTGGCCTTGAGAGCGGCCCAGCACTTCGATCCGGCGCTGAGGCCGAGCTCGCTGGCGGCCTGGGGCGTGACCCATACATGGCAGGGTGCCGGTGCCCCTAACAGCACCCGTACGCGGTCGCTCTCGGGCTGGATGCGGGCCACCTCGGCCTCCCAGGTGTTGCGGGCGCTGGTGTGGGGCTGGGCCGTTGACAGAGTGACGGCGGCGGGGGAGAAGGTGACCAGTACTGGTCCGGTCATGGGCGTGGCCGTGGTGAGGGCGAGCCCGCAGTCAAGGGCCACTTGGGTACCGGCGGCATGCCCGGTGAGCAAGTTGATGTCCAGAAGTCCGGCGGTCCACGGAGTTCGGGGGTCGGCAGTCACCTCCTCGGGGGTGCCGGCCTGCACAATCTGTCCCTGCTCCATGACGAGGAGTTGGTCGGCCAGCACCCGGGTCTCCACCGGGTCGTGAGTGATCAGCACTCGGGTGGCGGGAATGTCGGCCAACAGGTGGCGAACGTCGGTGCGGGTCTCGGCGTCGAGGGAGGCCAGAGATTCGTCGAGCAGCAGCACGTCGGGCTGGCAGGCTGCGGCCCGGGCCAAACCCACCCGCTGGGCCTGACCGCCGGAGAGCTGGGTGGGACGCAGGTGGGCCAAGTCGGCCAGCCCCAGCTTTTGGAGCCACCCCTCTGCTTGCTGGCGGGCCGGTCGGGTGGCCATACCCGAGCACCGAGGGCCGAACGCCACATTGTCCAGCACGCTGAGGTGGGGAAACAGCAGGTTGTGCTGGCTGTGCAAGGCGATGGGGCGGCGGTCGGAGGGCACCCAGATACCTTGAGCAGGATTGTCGACCACCTGACCAGCCAGCGCGATCTTGCCCTGTTGCAAGGGGATCAGCCCGGCCAGCGCATGAATCAAGGTGGTCTTGCCTGCCCCGTTGGGACCGACGATGGCGGTGCAGCTTCCTTGGGGGGCGTCGAACACGGCTTGGATAGTGAAGCCTCCGGTGGCGGCGTGGATCTCGGCTTGGATGCTCATGACGGGGACGTCTTTGTGGAGTCAGCGGGCTGGCGGGTGCGGGGGGCGATCCAGCGGTGGCGCAGGCCGATGAGCACAAGCAGCGACACCCCGATCAGCAGCACCGACATGGCAATGGCTGTCTCTGGTTGGCCGGCCTCGTTGGCCTGGGCGATGGCCAATGGCAGCGTGCGGGTGCGGCCCGGATGGTTGCCGGCGAAGGTAATGGTGGCGCCGAACTCGCCCAGGGCCCGGGCCCAAGACAGGGTGGCCCCTGCGGCCAGCGACGGGGCCAGCAGCGGCAGGGTGACCCGGCGAAAAACGGTCCAGCGTCGGGCGCCCAAGGTGGCCGCAGCCGACTCCAAACGGGGGTCGAGCTGGCGCAGGCCGGCCTCGGCGGTGATCACGAAGAACGGCATCGACACGAATGCGGCGGCGATCACCGCGCCCGCGGTGGTGCCGATGAGGGTGTCCAGGCCGAACCAGTTGTGCAGCGCTCGACCCACGAGCCCCCGGCGACCGAGGGCGAAAAACAGGGCGATGCCGCCTACTACGGGAGGGAGCACCATGGGCAGCAGCACGACGGCCCGCACCAGCGCCCGGCCCCGGAATGACAGTCGGGCCAACACCCAGGCCAGAGGCAGACCCAGCACCACCGAGGCCGCCGCGGCCAGAAGCGACACCACCACTGACACCCGGAGGGCTTCCAGGGTGGCGGTTTCGCCCAGTGTGGTGCCCAGCGACGACCACGGCGTCCGCTGCAACAGGCCCACCAGGGGCAGCGCCAACACCGCTACTGCGATGAGGGCCATCACCACGATGGCGATAGGTGGCCGGCGGTTCGACTCTTTGGAGGAGGCCCGGTCGGTCATGGGGTATCGAATCCGTGGCTCCAGAGGATGCGCTGGCCGTCAGGACCGAGGACGAAATCCACGAAATCGGCCGCAACGGCCCGTTCGCTGACTGCGGCCACTGGATAGTCGTTGAAGCGAATCTGGGGGCCGAGGGGCACGGCGGCCACTTTGTCGCCGCCTGCCGCCACGTCGGTGGCATACATCAGACCCGCGTCGGCCTCGCCCAGCGTCACTTTGGTGAGCACGGCCCGCACGCTTGTTTCCTCGGTGTCGGGGTCAGCCTCGATCCCAGCGTCCAAAAGCACGGCCTGGGCGAGGGCACCGCAGGGCACCTCGGGGGCGCATGCTGCCAAAACCAAGTCGTCATTGGACAGGTCTTCGAGTGCGGTCACGTTGCCGGGGTTGTCGATCGGCACCACCAAAGCCAGTCGGTTGCGGACGAACAAAACAGGGGGTGTGGCGGTGCGCCCTTCGGCCACGACCCGGCTCATGGTGGCGGCGTTGGCCGATGCGAACACGTCGGCCCGGGCGCCGGCGCTGATCTGGGCGGACAGTCGAGCGCTGCCCGCGAAGTTGAGCTTCACGTCGATATCGGGATTGGCGGCCTCGTACTCGGTGGCCAGGTCCTCGAACGCCTCCGACAGCGATGCTGCTGCGTACACCGTCACCGTGGTCTCGCCTCCACCCCCGCATCCTGTCACCATCCAGGCCAGAACCCCGGCCAGAACACCGAGGCCCAGTGTGCGCATGTCAGGCCGCGGACTCGGTTTCCAGTTCCGCGGTCACCGACAGCTCCAGACCCACCGCGGTGAGCAGTTCCCGACACCGTCCGGCATCGGCCACGTCGTCGGCCACCTGCTCCAAGATGGCCAGCCGCTCGGCGGTATCGGTGACGGTGGCGGTGGTGACCGCGGTAGCCAGCCGCACTTTGGCGTCGCTCTTGATGCGGCGGATCTCCCGCAGGGCGTCGGCCGCCACTGCAGTGGCCGAGGGGTTCACGTCGCCGGCCGCGGCCCGCAGCTCTGCGGCGTTTGGCCAGGCCGAGCGGTGTACCGAGCCCTCCTGCCACCACGACCACACCTCTTCGGTCACATAGGGCAAGAACGGGGCGAACAACTTGAGATAGGCGGTGAGGGCCGTTTCCAGTGTGTAGCGGGCCGACTCACCCGCTGGCCCGCCCCGGCCGCCGTAGGCCCGGTTCTTCACCAGCTCCAGGTAGTCGTCGGTGAACGACCAGAACGACGTCTCGGTGCTCTCCAAGGCTCGGGCGTAGTCACCTTTGTCAAAGGCGGCGGTGGCGTCGTCGATCAGATCAGCCAGATGCCCGAGTAGAGCCCGGTCGAGGGTCTCGGTGGCTTGGGCATTGGCGGCGGGCTCTTGGCCGAGCACGAATCGGCTGGCGTTGAGGATCTTCACCGCCAGGCGCCGGCCTACCTTCATCTGGCCCTCCTCGAAGGCGGTGTCGGTGCCGGGCCGTCCCGACGATGCCCAGTAGCGGAGGGCGTCGGCGCCGAATGACTCCAGGGTGTCCATGGGGGTGACCACGTTGCCCTTGGACTTGGACATCTTCTTGCGGTCGGGGTCGAGCACCCATCCGGAGATGGCCGCGGTGGTCCACGGCAAGCCGCTGTGCTCGAAGTGGGCCCGGGTCACGGTGGCGAACAGCCAAGTGCGGATGATCTCGTGGGCTTGGGGGCGCAGATCCATGGGGAAGGTGCGCTCGAACAGGTCGGGGTCGTCCTCCCAGTAGCAGGCGATCTGGGGGCTGAGCGAGGAGGTGGCCCACGTGTCCATCACGTCGGGGTCGGCGGTGAACCCTTCGGGCTGGTCCCGCTGGTCTTCGGTGTAGCCCGGAGGAGTGTCCGAGGAGGGGTCGATGGGGAGGCTGGCCTCGTCGGCGGCGATGGGGTGGTCGTAGTCGGGCTGTCGGTCGGCATCCAGCGGATACCAGATGGGGAAGGGGACGCCGAAGAAGCGCTGGCGGCTGATGAGCCAGTCGCCGTTCAACCCGCCAACCCAGTTCTCATAGCGGACCCGCATGTGCTCGGGTACCCAGTTGAGCTCCCGGCCCCGCTGGATGAGGGCGTCGCGCAGGGCCTGGTCGCGCCCGCCGTTGCGGATGTACCACTGGCGGGAGGTGACTATTTCGAGGGGGCGCTGGCCCTTCTCGAAGAACTTTACCGGGTGGGTGATGGGCTGGGGCTCGCCGATCAGCTCGCCCGACTCGGTGAGCAGTTCGACCATGCGCTGCTGGGCCCCGTTGATGGTGCGCCCGGCAATCTCGGCGTAGGGGGCGGGATCGATCCCCCCTGGTGCGTCGGGCACCAGGCGGCCGCCCCGGTCGACGATGGCCCGCACCGGCAGGTCCAGCTCCCGCCACCAGGTCACGTCGGTGGTGTCGCCGAAGGTGCAGATCATGGCCGTGCCGGTGCCCTTTTCGGGGTCGGCCAGCTGATGGGCCACCATGGGGACCGACGCCTTGAACAGCGGGGTTGTGATGGTCTGGCCAAATAGGGGCTGGTAGCGCTGGTCGTCGGGATGCGCCACCACGGCGACGCACGCGGCCAGCAGTTCGGGCCGGGTGGTATCGATCAGCAGGTCGCTGCCGTCGGGGCGCTTGAAGGCCAGGCGGTGGTAGGCGCCGGGGCGCTCCCGGTCTTCCAGTTCGGCTTGGGCCACCGCGGTGCGAAAGGTCACGTCCCAAAGGCTGGGGGCCTCGCTTTGGTAGGCCTCGCCTCGGGCCAGGTTGCGCAGGAAAGCCCGCTGGGAGGCTCGCCGGCTGCGCTCATCGATGGTGGCGTAAGTGAGGGTCCAGTCGATGGACAGGCCCAAGCGGCGCCAGAGTTCCTCGAAGGCCTGCTCGTCGGTGGCGGTGAGCTGTTCGCACAGCTCGACGAAGTTGCGCCGGGAGATGGGGACCTGGTCTTTGCCGGGCTCGTCGGGGGGCTGGAAGTCGGGGTCGTAGGGGAGAGAGGGGTCGCAGCGGACGCCGAAGTAGTTCTGCACCCGGCGCTCGGTGGGCAGGCCGTTGTCGTCCCAACCCATGGGGTAGTACACCTGCTTGCCCTGCATGCGTCGGTAGCGGGCGAGGGTGTCGGTGTGGGTGTAGCTGAAGATGTGGCCGACGTGGAGGCTTCCGCTGACAGTGGGGGGTGGGGTGTCGATTGAGTAGACCTGATCGCGGGTCGCGGTGCGGTCGAACCTATACGTGCCGTTGGCTTCCCAGATTTCGTCCCACTTGGCTTCGAGGCCCTCGAGCGCGGGCTTCTCGGGGACATTGCGGGCGGTCATCGCCTGGTCATCGTACTTGGCTACTTGCCGTCGAACGCAGGCGAAGTTATGTGCTGGGCGATCAGCGCGGCGACCTTCGCGTTGTTGACCACCAGCTCTTTGTTCGCTTTTAGGCTCTCGCCGTCGGTTGCATCGACGAGCCATTGCAGTAGGAATGGGGTGAGTTCTTTGCCGCTGATGCCCTCAGCATCGGCGTGAACGCACGCTTGGGCGATGGCCGCCTCGATGCGGTCGGTAGGGATCGCGGCGTGTTGTGGGATGGGGTTCGCGATCACGGCACCGCAGGCCGGGTCAAGGCTCCAGTGGGTGTGAAGGTAGGCGCCGATGGCTTCGGGACTGTCCAGTTGGAGGTTGACCTCATGGGGACTGTCGATGCTGTAGAAGGACGGGAGCGTTTTCGTCTGGTAGCCGACGATCGGGACACCAAGGGTCTCTAGGTACTCGGTGGTCTTGGCGATGTCGAGGATCGACTTGAAGCCTGCGGACACAACGGCCACGGGGGTGCGGGCCAGCTCTTCGAGGTCGCCGCTGATGTCGAAGCTGTTTTGCGCGCCTCGGTGGACGCCGCCGATCCCGCCCGTGGCGAAGATCTTGATTCCGGCGAGAGCGGCGAGCTTCATCGTTACCGCGACGGTGGTACCACCAGTTTGCCCAAGGTGGAACGACGCGGCGAGATTCTGATTGCCGATCTTGACGAGCTCTGGATCGGGCTGGCCGAGCCGGTCAAGCTCCTGGTCAGTGAGTCCGATGCGGGCGACGCCGTCGACGACCGCGATCGTGGCTGGGGTTGCGCCGTAGGCGCGAACGGCTGCTTCCACGCGGCGGGCGGTCTCGACGTTGTCAGGTGCGGGCATTCCGTGGGTGATGATGGTGGACTCGAGAGCGACGATCGCTTCCTGGTTGGTTGCCGCGGCGGCGACCTCGTCGCTGAGCACGATGGGGGGCGTGTCCTGCGAGTTCAATTCTTCTCCTGGGGCTTGCTGGCCTACTGGGGGCCGGGGGTGAGTTCGGTTGCGATGGCTGCTGCTTGCTCAGTGGCGAGCTCGACAAGTTCGTCGGGGCTGGTGAGGTTGCAAAATCCCTTTACGAGTGCTGCGGTGAATGCGTCACCAGCGCCGGTCGTGCTGAGCGCGTCTACCTGTGGCGCCGAGAGGAATCCGTCGCAGCCTTCTTGGTCGGCCCAGACGACGCCGTTGGGTCCGAGCGTCACGTAGACGGTGGCGACACCAGCATCAAGGAGCCACTGCGCAGCTCTGCGAGCTGTCTCGGTGTTGTGAATGTCGATCCCGGTGAGCGCGGCCGCCTCGGCGCGGTTCGGCTTCAGCGTGTGGACGCGATCTAGATAGGGCCGAATCCGGGGTGCCTTGGCCACCGAGGTTGTGTCGACGAACAAGGTAGGGGAGAGGCTGGTGATCTCATCGAGGGCCTCGTCACCGACGTTGCAGTCCACGACCACAACCCGGGCGTGGCGCAAGAGCTCAGCGCGCGCCGCGACGGCTTTGCGGTCCACGACTGCGGTGATGGCCATATCGTTCACGGCCATGAGGAGCTCGCCGTTCGCGTCAACGATCGACAGGTAGGTGGCCGTCGGGTGCTGGGAGGTCCACAGCACCGACGACAGATCAACACCGGTCGTTGATGTGCGGTCGTAGATGAGTTGGCCGTGGTCGTCCTCTCCGAGGGCGGTTACCAGGTGGGTTTGGAGTCCGGTAGCGGCGATGTTCGCGGCGATGTTGCGGGCGACGCCACCAGCCGAGATCGCCACGGCACCAGGGTTCGATTCGTGGGGCAGTGGTGGTGTGGAGCATCGGCCCTCGATATCGACGTTCGCTCCGCCAATGACGACAACATAGGGCTCGTCGGCCACGACGTAGCCGCGCCCCCTTTCCTTGCCTTGAGCAGTGAGGTTGCTGATGTGGGTGGCGACCGATGAGCGGGTGATGCCGACACTGTAATGCGGGGCATAATTGGCCTGAGGCTGAGGGAGGATCCATGGCCATGAGCATTCCGGTCGTAGACCTGAGTGGCCCACGCGACGCGGTCGTACGCCAGATCGATGACGCCGCAGCGAACGTTGGGTTTTTCGCCATTGTTGGCCATGGCGTCGACAGCCACACGATCGACACCGCTTGGAATGAGATCGTTGCGTTCTTCGGTCAATCTCACGACGTCAAGATGACTGCGCATCACCCGACGGATGCGAACCATCCCTATGGCTACCACCCGCCCCAACAAGAGACCCTCGCGGCATCTCTGGGGCAAGCGACACCCCCGGACCTCAAAGAGACCTTCAACGTGGCACCCCCCAAACACCACCCTGATCCCACTGGCGCGTTCGGGGGCAACGATCGACTCTGGCCGTCATACCCAACCACGCTCCGCCCGGCCTGGGAGGCGTACTACGACGCGATGGAGGACCTCGCCGGGCGCATCCTCCAACTGATGGCCGAAGCCCTCCACCTGCCGACAGCGCACTTCGAACCATCGATTGACCAACACCTGGCCGCGCTGCGCGGCATTCACTACCCGCCCGTCGTCCAGCCCGCGGAGGAGGGCCAGCTGCGAGCAGGTGTTCACACTGACTACGGGACCCTCACAATCCTGTTGCCGGGTGAGGGCACTGGAGGACTCGAAGTTGAACACGTCGAAGGTCACTGGGTTCCGGTCCAGCCAATCGACGGCTGCTTCGTGATCAACACTGGCGACCTCCTCGCGCAATGGACCAACGGTCGATGGCGCTCTACTCGTCACCGCGTGGCTCTCCCGGCCACCGAGCGGGCACGGCACGAACACCGCTATGCGATTGCGTTCTTCCATCTGCCGAACTGGCACACCGAGGTGACGCCAATCGAAACCTGCGTCAGTGCAACCAACCCGGCCAGGTATGGCACCGTGGAAGCCGGGCCGTGGCTTCAGGCAAAGTTCGATTCTGCGTACGGGGGTGTGTCCCTAGCTTGATGCGGCAGGGCTATGGGCGTAGTGGTGGGGGTCTTGGCCTCTAATGAGGCGGATGTCCAGGCGGGGGTCGAAATCGCCGATGGTTTTGGTTTCACCGTGCCAGATGTCTTCGCAGTGGGAGCTGGCGTAGTGGACGGCGATGGCCCGGCGTAGGTCCTCGGTGCGGTTGTAGCCGGAGCCGTGGACCAGCAGGGGATGGAAGAACAGGGTGTCCCCGGGGTCCATCTCCAGGTGGACTCGCTGGTCGACGTCGATGCCCTTGGCCCCGAAGAAGAGGAAGTTCTTGTGCTCCCAATCGGGGTAGTCGTGCTCGAGGAGCTCGCCGGCGTGGGTGCCGGGCAATACCACCAGGCAACCGTTTTCCCGGGTGATGGTGTCGAGCGCCGTCCACACCCCGACGATGCGGTCGGCGGGGCGGAGGGGGAAGTAGAGCAGATCCTGGTGCAAGGGGTGGCGGCCGTCGACGTCGGTGGGCTTGTTCAGGTACATGCTGTTCAAGGCGATGAGGTCGTCGCCGATGAGCCCTTGCACCTTGTCAATGATCGGCTCATAGAGCGCATAGCGGGACAGCACCGGGTCGCCGTTCACGAAGTTCACCTTGGCGATGCCGTGGGCCGGGGTACGGGGAGTGACAAATCCCTTGGCCACCTCCACGTTGCGGGCTATCTGCATGTTGGGGGCTTGGGCGATAGTGCCATCGGCGATATCGGCGAACCGCTGGTTGAGGTCGTCGATCATCTCTTCGGGCACCAACTGGCGCCGGATGACGTAGCCGTCACGCCAGTAGTCAGTGCCCATCATGGGCCATGCTCCCACAATCCCGATTGAGGGGCGGCGAGCGGGTCCGCTGTAAGTTCAGACTGTGGGCATGATTCGGACGCTGCGGTCGGTGGCGCGGTTTCGGCGCTTCGAGCCCAATCGGGCCAAGCGGCGGTTGAGCCGGGCGGCGTCGGTGGCCGACCTGCGGGAATTGGCCCGCAAGCGGCTGCCCGCCGGGGTGTTCGACTACATCGACGGTGCGGCCGAGGACGAGCTGACCATGGAGCGCAACGCCGCCGTCTTCGACCAGTGGGAGTTCGCCCCCAGGGTGCTGCGGGACGTGTCGGAGCTGGACACCTCGGTGGAGTTGCTGGGCCGGCGCCATCCAGTGCCGTTCGCGCTGGCGCCCACCGGGTTCACCCGCATCGTGTGCCCCGACGGAGAGTTGGCTGTGGCCCGGGCCGCGGCCCGCAAGGGCATCGCCTACTCGCTGTCCACGCTGAGCACCCGCTCCATCGAGGAGATAAGAGAGGTGAGCGACGGCCCGCTGTGGTTCCAGCTCTACTTCTGGCGAGACCGGGGCCTGGTGGCCGATTGGCTCCAACGGGCGGCCGACTGCGACTACGAGGCGCTGCTAGTGGCGGTGGACACACCGGTGTTCGGACGACGGGAGAGAGACGTGCGCCGGGGCTTCACCCTGCCGCCCACGCTGGGCCCCGACACGGTGCTGGACGGGTTGCGGCGGCCAGGATGGACGTGGTCGCTGCTGCGGTCCGATCCGATCACCTTCGCCAACCTGACCGGAGTGGCGGACTACGACGGCAGCTCGGCGCTGGGCCTGGCCGAATTCGCCCACAACCAGTTCAACCAGGCGCTGTCGTGGGACGACCTGGACTGGCTGCGGGAGCGTTGGAACGGCAAGCTGGTGCTCAAGGGCGTGCAATCGGTGGCCGATGCCCAGATGGCGGTTGATCAGGGGGTTGACGGGATCATCCTGTCCAACCACGGCGGTCGCCAGCTCGATGGCGCACCCCCCATCCTGGAGTTGGTGCCCCAGGTGGCCGACGCGGTTGGCGGCAACATCGACATCATCTGCGACGGCGGCGTCCGTCGGGGCAGCCACGTCGCCATGGCCATGGCCCTCGGCGCCGGTGCGGTGATGTTCGGCCGCCCCTACCTCTACGTCCTGGCCGCCGCGGGCGAACCCGGCGTCGACCACCTCATCGACCAATTCACCGAAGACCTCCACCGCACCCTCGCCCTCCTCGGCGTCCCCAAGGCCTCCGACCTCACCCCCGCCTCAGTTCGACTTCGAGGGCATTCCTAGTCGATCAGGGAGCGGCAGCAGGCATGAACGTGAACATGACATCGATGTTCGCCTTCCAGCTCCGTCCATCACGCACGATCAATCCTGCATTTGCCAGTCGGTTGAGATCCCGACTCAGCGTTCGGGGACCGGCTTTGGCGTAGAGAGCTGCTAGCGCCGGGGTGAGGGCAGCCAGGTCACTCCGGGCTACGGCCTCGTCAAATGGCATGGACAAGACCAAGGCCCGTTGGCGGTTGCTGGCTTGGCTGGTGGGGAAGCGATCCATTGCCTCATTCACGTAATTGGTCCAAGAGACGCTTAGTTGCTGTTCTCGCACGAACTCGATTTGCTCCCGTAACCCGTCTACGAGTCCCTGAGCGGCATAGGCGAGGAAGCTCTGCGTTGAGCTCGTCTGGCTGGCGGCTTGCAATTCCCGGTAGTACCGGTCGCGGGTGAGGTTGTAGTGGTTGGAAAGCAGGTGTGCAGCCAACAGAGGCAGCTGCCCTGAACGCGCCAGGAGCATGAATTCCAGCAATCGGGCTGTGCGCCCATTGCCGTCTCCAAACGGATGTATCCAGGCAATGTAGAGGTGGGCGTAGATCGCTTGGATGACGGTGAGCGCGAAGGCCGTGTCAGGGTCGTCAGAGCTGAACATCTCGCTCTCCAGCCACTCGGCCAATCGGCGGGTCAGGTATGGACAATCTTGGGCTGGTGCCCCGCGGTAGTTGCCTGCCATGACTGAGTGGTCCCTGAATTCACCTGGTACGGCGTCTAGAGCGTGCTCGGTCGTATCGAGAACCTGGAGGTTGTAGTCGCATATGAGCTCGGAGGTGACGGGAGCGAGCGATCCACTCGTTGCCTGCTCATCGATCTTGGTGAGGGCATCCAACACGTTGCGCACTTCTCGTTCTTGGTATTGCCGTGATGGGGGTGCGGTGTACTCGCCGCGGTAGATGCCAGCGACCTGCTCCTCATTGAGGGTGTTTCCCTCGATAGCCGTGGTGGCCAGTGCACCTTTAATCAGCGCTACTTCATTGAGGTGCTCGACGACACCGGGCTTAAGCGGAGTGCTGGTGATCTGCTCGCAGATCGCCCTAGCCTCACCCAGGAGCATCCATGTTCGTGGCGGCAGATTGTTGACATCTGAGGCGCTGAACGTGATCCACGGATGGGACTCTGCGTAGGCCTTCATCACCTGAACCGTACTAACACACCCCTAAATTGTCCACTGAATTGTCTCCAATATTGTCCCCACCCCTGTCCGCCAAGAGACGACGTAATCGTTACCCCTTCCAAGCTTCTTAGCCCGCGTGCTGCACTACAGTTGCGAGGTGACTCCGGAAGAAGAACACGCCTTCTATAGCGAACCTGAGAATCTCATGCCCCAGGGACCTGTCCATCGACGCCACATGCACAAAGAGCCTGAAGAGTCATCGACAAACCCGGAATCTGAGGCCAGCTAGTCAAAGAGCCAACCGGTAGTTTCCCAATCGAAGTGGCTAGTCATTGCTGGAGCACTCAGCAGTCTGTTCGCTTCTTCTGGCTGCTTGGGTAGGGTCGGGCGGTGGTTGAGGCGGTGTTGTTCGACATGGGTGGGGTGATCGTGTCGGGGCCTTGGGAGGGGTTTGCGGCCTATGAGCGGGAGAATGGGCTGCCGGAGGGGTTGATTCGGCGGATCAATTCGACTGATTCCGATAGCAATGCTTGGGCGCGGATGGAGCGGGGAGAGATCGGGCTGGAGGGGTTTGCCGAGGCGTTTGAGGCCGAGGCGGAGGGGCTGGGGTATCGGGTGGACGGGATGGCGGTTTTGAACGGGCTAGGTGGGGAGTTGCTTCCCAGCATGGCGGAGGCGGTTCGGCGCTGTTCGGAGCGGCTGAAGACGGGGCTCTTGACCAATAACTACTCTCCGATGGGGTCTTCAAAGCGGTCTGCGGAGCTGGCCGAGGTGCTGGGGTGGTTCGACGTGGTGATCGAGTCGTCAGTGGTGGGGGTGCGCAAGCCCGACCCGGTGTTCTACTCAATGGCCTGCGACGCGCTGGGCGTGAAGCCGTCGGCCTGTGTGTTTCTCGACGACTTGGGGGTGAACCTCAAGCCGGCTCGGGCCATGGGGATGACCACCATCAAGGTGGTCGATCCTGATGAGGCGTTGGTCGAACTGGAAGCGGCGGTGGGGTTTTCGCTCAGGGGTTGAGCCGCAGCGCAGCAGCCAATTCGGCCCGTAGTTCGGGGATGCCTTGGCCCTTGGCCGCGCTGGTCCACAAAACATCGCCCGGTTCGATTCCCAGGCCCTGGGCCAGCTCAGTTCGGCGGGCGCCGCGGCGGGAGGACTTCACCTTGTCGGCCTTGGTGGCCACCGGGCGCAGCGCAACGTCGTGGTGGGTCAGCCATTCCACGGTCTGAATATCCAATGGCGTGGGGCCGACCAGCCCATCGATCAGCAGCAGCACCTGCACTAAGGCGGGCCGGTCGATCAGGTAGCCGTCCATCATCTGCTGCCAGCGGTAGCGGTCGGACTTGGGGGCTTTGGCGAAGCCGTAGCCGGGGAGGTCAACCAGCCAGCGGCCGGGCTCGCCCTCCAGTTCGAAGATGTTCAACAGCCGGGTGGCCCCCGGGGCTTTGGAGGTTCGGGCCAGTCCCTTGCGGTTGGCCACCGCGTTCAGCAGCGACGACTTGCCCACATTCGACCGGCCCACCAGCGCCACCTCACAGCGGGACTCGGGCAGTTGGCCGGCATCGCTGGCCGACCGCAGAAAGCGCAGCGTCAGCGGCTTGGACATCCCCAAAGGCTACCGGCCTCCTTACCCCGTGGAGCCGGAGCTAGCTGTTCATGACCTCGATGTCGAGGTGGTCGGCGAAGCGCTCGAGAGCGGCGGCCCGGCGAGTGGGGATGTGCTCGGTGGGAAAGCCGTCCACCGCGGCGTACTCCTTCAATGTGCGGCGGGCGATGGACACCTTGTGTACCTCGTCGGCTCCGTCCACCAGGCGTGAGGCTCGGGCGTTGCGGTACATCTCCTCTAGGGGCATGTCGGCCGAATAGCCCAGGGCGCCGTGAACCTGGATGGAGCGGTCGATGGCGTTGAACAGCATCTTGGTGCCGTACACCTTGATCATGGCGATCTCGGTGCGCGACCCCGAGGAGCCGTGCTTGTCCATGTGCCAGGCGGCGTGCAGGCACAGCAGCCGGGCCGAGGCGATGTCGATGCGGGTCTCGGCGATGAAGTCCTGCACCATCTGTTTCTCAGCCAGCAGGCTGCCGTGGGCGAAGCGGGACAGGGCCCGCTCGCACATCATGTCCAGTGCCCGCTGCGACTGGCCGATCCAGCGCATGGCGTGGTGGATGCGGCCGGGGCCGAGGCGCTTCTGGGCCAGCACGAATCCGTCGCCTGGCTCGCCGATCAGATTCTCAGCCGGCACCCGCACGTCGCGGTAGATCACCTCGGAGTGGCCTAGGGGATGGCGGGCGAACTGGCCCGGATACGGGTGGTGCATATTGGGCACGTCCCGCACGATGTCCAAGCCGGGGGTGTCGGTGGGCACCACGATCATGGACGACCCCTGGTAGGGGTGGACATCGGGGTTGGTCACCACCATGGCGATCAGGAAGTCGGCCCCTGATCCGCCGGAGGTGAACCACTTGTGGCCGTTGATCACCCAGGTGTCGCCGTCGCGCACCGCATTGGTCTTCAACAAGGTGGGGTCGGAGCCGGCGGTGTCGGGCTCGGTCATGGAGAACCCCGAGCGCAGCTCGCCGGCCAATAGCGGCTCCATCCACTTCTTCTTCTGCTCCTCGTTGCCGCCGATGGCCAGCAGTTCGGCGTTGCCGGAGTCGGGGGCATTGTTGCCGAAGATGGCCGGCGCGATCGACGACCGGCCCAAGATCTCGTGCATCAACCCCAGCTTCACCTGGCCGAAGCCCTGGCCTCCCAGTTCGGGGTCGAGGTGGCAGGCCCACAGACCCCGGTCCTTGACCTGCTGCTTCAGCGGTGCGGTCAGCACCTTCCACTGTTCGTCGGTCACCTCTAGCTCGATGGTCTCCAGCGGAAGGATGTGCTCGTCGAGGAACTCCCGGGTCCAGTCCAGCTGCTCCTGGAACTCGGGCTCGGTCTCAAAATCCCAGGCCATACAAGGCCCCTTTCAATTGGGTGGTGAACTCTCGCCGGGCGGCGGACTGGTCTAGACGGCCAGCTGCGAAAGGCCGGCGCCGTTGTCGCACATGATGCGGCGTATGTCGTCGTCGCTGAACCCCTCCAGGTCGTTGACGAACGACACCGGGTCGGCCAAGCCCTCGGCGTGGGGGAAGTCGGAGCCGAACAGCATGTGATCGGTACCGATCAGCCCGGCCAGCTCGTGGAGGTCGTCCTCGTAGTAGGGCGACACCCACACTTGGTTGCGAAATGTCTCCACTGGGTCCTCGTCGAAGGCGTGGCGGTGTTGGCCGTAGGTTTTGGCCAGCTTCTGGATGAGGGGTCGTACCCAGTACGAGCCGGTTTCGATGGTGGCCACCCGCAGGTTGGGGAACCGCACCAGCACGCCGTCGGCCAGAAGCGATGCCATGGTGTCGCTGATGGGGGAGTGGGACAGCAGGCTTTGGAGCGGGTTGTAGCGGAAGGCCTCGGTCTCGGTGCCCAGCCCCCAGCGGTGGTTCATGAACGAGTAGCCCGAGTCGCCGGAGTGGAAGGCCACGCACACGCCATGGTCGTTGAGGAACTGCCACACCGGGTCGTGGGCGGGATGGCCCAGAGAGCGATAGTTGCCGTGGCCGTCGGGCACCGAGGTGGCCCGGAAGTTCACCAGCCGCAGGCCCCGGCCGATGGCCCATTCCAGCTCGCCCAGTGCCCAGTCCACGTCCACCAGGCTCAAATACATGGCCGTGAACAGGCGCTCCTGGTAGGAGAAGCCCCAGTCGTCGTCCAGCCAGCGGTTGAACGCGCCGAACGCGGCGGTGATGGCCCCGATGTCGTCTTCCAGGCAGGCCTCCATCCCCACGCCCAGGGTGGGGAACAGGAAGCAGCCGCCCAGCCCTTGGGAGTCCATGAGGGCCAGCCGCTCGTCGCGGTTGCGGTAGGCGGGGCTGATGGGGTCGAGCTCGCCGAACGCCTCCCGCATGTCGCTGGCCGAGGTCTTGGCCCTGAAGTACTCATCGAGGATGCCGGGCTTGGCCACCGGGTCGAAGGTGGGGTTGGGGATGAACCGGTTGATGCGCCCGCCCACGATCAGCCGCTGCTTGCCCCCGATGTCGGCCCACTGCATGCAGCGCTTGGCCATCTTGGGGTCGATGTGGCGGGTGAAGGCGTCGGTGGCCTCGTAGTAGTGGTTGTCGGCGTCGAAGGCGAGATATCCGAGCTCGGTCATGGCTCTATTTTGGCCTATCCATGCCGTTTGAGCCTTGCCGCCAGACCAACCTCTGGCCTGAGATCAGCAGACCACCACAATGCGCCCGGTAGTAAGGCGGTCCTCCATCTGCTCCAGGGCGGAGGGGAGCTCCTCGAAGGCCACGGTGCCGCCCACCAGCGGGGCGATCCGGCCCTCGGCCAGCCGCCCGCACAGCTCGTCGTGGATCCGGTCGCCCAACGACCGGGGGTTGATGTTGAACCCGGCCATGCCGCCGTAGACCGCCGGGTTGCTGCTGTAGGCCAAAAGCACCCCGCCGATCGAGACTTGGGAGAAGCACAGCAGTCTCGGGGGGAGGCCGACGGCATCCTCGGCCTCGATCTTGCTGGCGAAGCCGATGATCATCAGCCGTCCGCCCCGGGTCATGCACCGCAGCGAGGCCTCGGTGACCTCGCCCCCCACTCCGTCGAATACCAGGTCGACTCCAGCCCCGCCGGTGATGTCCCGCACCTCGGTGGCGAAGTCCCCGTCCCGGTAGTTGACCGCGGCCTCCGCCCCCAGAGAGCGCGCCAGCTCGCACTTGGCCTCGCTGCCCGCGGTGCCGATCACCCGGGCCCCGGCGTCCACGGCCAATTGCACCGCGGCCGATCCCACCCCGCCGGCCGCGGCGTGGATCAGCACCCACTCCCCGGGTTGGACCTGGCCCCGCTCGTGCAACCCCAACCAGGCCAAATGGAAGGGAAAGAAGAAGGCGGCCGCCTCAGTGTCATCCAGCGACTCCGGGGCGTCGAACACCATGTCGGGCTGGGCGATCACCTTGTCGGCGTAGCCCCCGAAGGCACTCTCGGCGGTGGCGTGCACTCGGCGTCCGAGCCAGTCCTCGGCCCCCTCCCCAGCGGCGTCCACCGTGCCCAGCACCTCCATGCCCAAGGTGTAGGGGAGCTCGGGGTTCACGGTGCGGTAGCGCCCGTGGCAGCCGTCGATCTCGTTGAAATTCAGCACCGTCCGAGTGGGCGCCACTCGGATCTTGCCCGGCTCCGGCACCGGCTCTTCGATGTCGTCCAGCCGCAGCGCCTCCGTCGGCCTCCCGTATTGATGAACTCGCCATGCTCGCATGGCAGCGAAGACTAGTGGTGCGGCCTGAACGTTCTAATTGCGCGATGGGACCCAGCTGAATGTCCGCATGGCAATGGCGATGGCTCCGATGCCCCAGATGGCCAGCACCAATGAGGCCCCGAGGGGCACACCGTCGGCTGTCGGGTCGTAGGCCGCGACAAGGAGCTCGACGAGCGCTTGGACGGGAAATAAGGAGACCAGAGTCTCCAACCAGCCGGGGATGTTGATGCTGGGATCGAATACGCCGGAGACCAGTGCCAGAGGAAGGTAGGTGGCATGGGTGATGGGCCCAGCAGCATCAGCATGGGAGATGGCTGAACTGAGTGCGAGTCCCAGGGCGGCAAAACAGATGATGCCGAGAACGAGACCGAGTGCGAGAGCAAGCACACCCTCGGCTCGGGGCGAGACGTCGAAGGCGACGAATCCCAGAAGGATGGTCGCGGCGCTGGCCAGCAGGGTTGTGACCAGGGTGCTAAGGAGTTGTGCGGTGAGATACGCCCGCGGATCGAGTGGCGTGGTTCGAATCCTCTTCAAGACCCCATCGGCCCTGAGAACAGCCAGGCGAGATGCCAGGTTGGCGTAGGCGGAAACCATTACCGCGAAGGCGACCACTCCGGGTACCACCAGGTCAATGGCGTTGATGTCGGTCCGGTCGCCAATTTCGTCCCCTGAGTTGACGGCCCCGAGCAGTGCCAGCAACAAAAGCGGCAATAGAAGAGTGAAGAAGGCATAGTCGGGGTTCCGCCAGAAGGCGCGCTGCTCGAGCTTTGTCTGGCGACCCAGTCGGACAAGGATGGACATCATTGTGGTGTTGAATCCATCGGGTCCGATTGCCTGCCGACCAGCGCGAGGTAGGCCTGCTCGAGGCTCGGAGGCTGAACCCGGAGGCTGGCGAAGGCACGCTGCGATGCGTGTTCGTCGAGCAATTCGAGTCGACGGGTGAGGGAGCGGACTTCGTCGACCTCACCTTCCACGGTCTCGCTGGCTGCATCGAGTCCAGGAAACTCGCGAGCAAGCTGCTCGGCATCCTTGGACGGTGCCTGAAACGAGACTGTCGCCCTCAGATTGGCTAGCTGAGCCAGTTCCTGGGTACTACCGATTGCACCAGCCGCGCCGTCCAAGAGCACTGCAATCCGGTCTCCAAGGCGCTCGGCCTCGTCTAGATAGTGGGTGGTCAGCAGTATGGTCTTGCCCAGCTCGCGCAGACTAACGATGGCTTCCCAACACCGCGCTCGCGCCTCGGGGTCGAAGCCAGTAGTCGGCTCATCGAGAAAGATGACCTCCGGATCGCCGGCAACCGCCAGAGCAAAATCGAGTCGGCGACGCTGCCCTCCAGAGAGTTTTCGAACCAACTTCGCCTCGTCGCTGCGCAGACCAACGAGGTCGAGAATGTCATCGTAAGCCAACGGATGGTCGTAGTAGGACCGCCAGGTTTCGATCATCTCCCCCACCCGAAAGAACTTTGGGAACCCGCTTTCCTGGAGTACGACCCCGACACGGCGCCGGAGGGCTTCACCAGATGCGAGAGGGTCGCACCCGAGAACCCGGACCGATCCGGAGTCAGGCTCGAGGAATCCCTCAAGAATCTCCAAGGTGGTGGTTTTGCCCGCACCGTTCGGTCCCAGCAGGCAGAAGATCTCACCTTGTTCAATGGAGAACGAGAGTTCCCGCAATACCGATTGGGCACCAAATGATCTCGAAACACGGTCGACCTCGACCACCGTCGTCACGACCACCCTCCCAACGCGGCCATGCTGATCCGTTGAACGGACCATGCCCGCATGGGGCTGCATGTTACTGGCGGTGCTCCTGTCTCCGGTCATCCTGTAGTGCGGAGGGTAGGGTCGCTGGGTGGCTGATCGAGCGGGGTTCCGAGCGTCGACTCGGGCCCTGCGGCTGCGCAACTTCCGGCTGTTCTGGTTCGGGGCCCTGGTGTCCAACACCGGAACGTGGATGCAGATCCTGGTGCTGGCCTATGTGATCGACGAGATCACCGACCGGGGGGCGTGGGTCGGGCTGGTGGCGATCACCCAGATGCTGATGACGGTGTTCACCAACCTATGGGCCGGGCCGCTGGCCGACCGGGTGCCCCGGCGCAGCATCATCCTGGTGACCCAGAGCCTGCTGTGCGTGGGGGCATTCGGATTTGCCGCCCTGTGGGCGACAGAGGTGCGCTCGCCGGTGATCTACATGCTGCTGGCCTGGGGTTACGGGATCCTCAACGGGTTCATGCTGCCTGCCTGGCAGGCATTCATTGCCGAACTGGTGCCCAAAGAACTGCTGTTGAACGCGGTGACCCTCAACTCCACCCAGTTCCAGGCCACCCGAGCAGTTGGACCGGCCCTCGGCGGTGTGCTGCTGGGATTCTTCGGGCCGGGCTGGGTGTTCTTCGCCAACGGGGTCTCTTTCTTCGCGGTGCTGTTTACCGTGGTACTGATCCAGGTGCCCCGACTGCTGCCCGACGACCCGCCTCCCATCAGAGTGTTCGCCGATCTGCGTGAGGTTGTGAGCTACTGGAGAACCCAGCCCGGCATCCAGAGGGCGTTCAAGACGGTGCTCATCACCGCCACTTGCGCCCAGCCCATCATCTTCTTGATCGTGGTGTTCGCCGAGGAGGAGTTCAACACCTCCGGGTGGCAGCTCGGCCTGCTGGCCGCCGGCACCGGCATCGGATCGGTGATCTTCTTCCCGCTGGTGGCCGGGAGGGGTCAATTCACCGCCCGATCCCGACTGCTGGCCATCGGGCTGAGCGCCTACGGACTGGCGCTGGCCGGATTCGGGCTGGCCCCGTGGTACGCCATGGCCATCGTGTTTCTCCTCATCCTGGGAGGCTGCCACCTCGCCACTGCTTCGACGCTGAACACTGTCATCCAGCTCCAGGTGGACGAATCAATGCGGGGTCGGGTCATCGCCCTGTACCTGATGGTGATCAATGTGGCCATTGGCGTGGGCACCATGATCCAAGGGGCGCTGTACGACTGGATCGGCCCCCGAGTAACAGTGTCAATCAGCGCGGCCGCCATCGTGGTGCTGGCCGCCTGGCTGGTGAGCACCCGCCGGTTCGCCTCCATGGACGTGGGCACTGCCGCCAGTTAGCCCGCAGGCACTCGGTGAACAGGAGTACCGTCGGGCCAGTGCGCGTGCTGGTGGTGTCTCACACCAAGACCGGGGGTACCCAGGCTATGACCGAGGCAGTAGTGGCCGGGGCTAGTCACCCCGATATCGAGGAGGTGGAAGTGGTGCAAGTAGCCGCCCTCGAGGCCACGCCCGACGATGTGATGGCGGCCGACGGCTATTTGCTAGGCACCCCAGAGAACTTCGGCTACATGAGCGGCGCCCTCAAGCACTTCTTCGACACCGTCTACTACGACTGCCTCGACCACACCCGGGGCCGACCCTACGGGCTGTTTGTGCGGGCTGGCAACGACGGCACTGGCGCGGTGCGGGCAGTGGAGCCCCTGGTCACCGGGTTGGGCTGGAAGGCGGTGGCCCCACCGGTAATAGCCATGGGCGAGCTGACCGATGACCACCTGGAGTCCTGCCAGGAATTGGGCATGACCTTGGCCGCCGGCCTGGAGCTGGGCATCTACTGAATCCATCTGCCCCACAGGTCAGCGGGCATCCAGCCCGCATGGGGGCGACCGGGGAGTGGTTCGTAAGATCAGTCCATGAGCGATCTCTTCGATCTGACGGGCAAGGTGGCAGTGGTCACCGGGGGCACCAAAGGCATCGGCCGGTCCATCGCCAAGGGTTATGCCATGGCCGGCGCCGCGGTGGTGATTACCGGGCGGCGCCAGGAGGGTTGCGACGAGGCCGCCGCGGAGCTGAACGATGAACTGGACGGCCAGTCGGTGCGGGGCATCGCCTGCCATATGGGGGAGTGGGACCAAATCGATGGCCTGGTGGACCGGGTGTATAACGATTTGGGCCAGATTGACGTGCTGGTCAATAACGCGGGAATCAACCCCGCGCCAGTCACCGTGGCTGAGTGCACCGAGGCCTATTTCGACAAGGTGTACGCGGTAAACGTGAAAGGGCCTATTCGACTGGCAGGGCTAGTGGCCCCCCGTATGGGGGAGGTCGGTGGCGGGTCGATCATCAACGTGACCACCATGGGCGCCTATGGCGGTGGCCCCGGTGTCGGGATCTACACCTCAAGCAAGGCCGCTCTGCACAACCTCACCCGGGCCATGGCTGGCGAGTGGGCTGCGCTCAACGTTCGGGTCAACTCCTTGGTACCGGGGCCGTTCATGTCGGAGATGATGAAGGGATCAATGCGATTCGACCCTGAGTTTCCCGAACGATCGGGGCGGGCCACCATGATGAAGCGGGTGGCCGATTGCGACGAGATCATCGGGCTGGCCCTGTTTTTGGCCTCTGACGCCTCGTCGTATGCCACCGGCCACGACTTCAAGATCGCCGGAGGCATGTGAGTCGCGGCTCTTCAGACTCCGGTAGCTAAGCGGGTGATCTGAGCCTCCTGCGAATGAGACTGGGGCCCCGCTGCGGGCCGGGCGGCTCGCACCGCGGCTACCGCGTCATCGAGGTCCATTCCCCGCGAGGTGAGGACCGAAATGCACACGATCCCGGCTCGGCCGTATCCGGCGCCGCAGTGGACCATCACCCCAGTGCCCTGGTCGAGGTGCTGGTTGATGTCGTCCACCAACTCTCGAATGGTGTCGTCGCCGGTGACTCCTTGGTCGACCATCGGCACATGGAGGGCCTGGTGGGGAGCGGGGTCGGCCAACCACGCGGGATAGTCGGGAAATCGCATAGCAATCTCCGAATCGGTGAGCAAGCACACCATCACCTCGGCGCCCACGTCCTCGAGGGCCGCTGCCGGGTCAGGTCCGGTTACTGCGAAGGCCGTGGCGTGGAGACTCCCCGCGGCGCTGGGTACCGGGATCCGGTGGATTCCTCCCGCCATCTGATACCGGGCCGCCCCCACCTGCACGCCGCCACCCTACTGGCCGTCTTTCGGGGGACCAGTGGTGGAAGCCAGCACAGTGGGTGGGGGATGCTGGGGGGATGCACGACTTTGCCGGAAAGGTGGCGCTGGTGATGGGGGCGGCGTGCCCGCCGGAAATTGGGCGGGCGGCTGCGGTGCGGTTGGCTCGGGCCGGGGCTGACGTGGCCTGTGCCGACCGGGTGGAGGTCGGTCATCCGGATTCGGCTTGCGCATCGCCAGAAGCGCTGGATGCCACCGTCGAGGCGGTGCGGGCTGAAGGGCAGACGGCACTGCGATTGGAAACCGATGTCTCCGATGCCGCCCAGGTAAACGAGGCAGTCGAACGGTGTGCCAAGGAGTTGGGGCGGCTCGACCTGGTGGTGAATGTGGCCGGGGGGTTGGGTCCCGAGATGGGATGGGCACCGCTATTGGAGCTGACCGATGCGTCGTGGCGGCGGTCGACGGATGTGAACCTGACCGGAGCGTTCCTGGTGGCCCAAGCCTCCGCCCGCCAGATGGTTAGCCAGGGCGACGGCGGCTCGATTGTGCTGCTGTCGTCGTATGCCACGGTGGCTGCGGCTACTGGCACCTCGGCATTTGCCGCAGCCAAAGCCGGGGTGGACCGGCTAGTGGCCGCATTGGCCATGGAGTTGGCTCCGCACCAAATCCGGGTCAATGGTGTGCGTCCCTTGGGCGTGGACCCCGATGCCATCAGCGGCGGCCACCCCTACTTGGAGCAGACCGTGGCACAGTCGGGTGGCGACCGCAGCCAGTGGGTGCGGTCCAAGATCGCCCTCGAACGTCTCCAAGACCCCGATGAAACCGCCGCGGTCATCGCTTTCCTGCTCTCCGACGAGGCCTCGTTCGTCACCGGTGAGTGTGTGACCGTGGCCGGCGGGTCCCGCTGGTAGTCAGGGATCAATCAGTTCGGCGGTATCCAAGAGGGGGGCGTCGGCGAGGGCGACTTGGACGTCAGCCTGGATAGCGCAGGCGGGGCAGAAAAGGCGGCGGATCTCGAATCGGTTGGCACCAGGGCGGGCGGAGGGCCAGGAGGTGCGCTCGTCGACGGGAGAGCGGGCCAGCATAAGCAGGCTCACCAGGGGCTCGATGGTGGGTCCATGGTTGTGACCGCAGCGGCGGCATAGGTAGCGGCCATCAGCTTGGACCACGGTAGAGCTAAGCCGTCGACCAGCGAGGGGTTCTTCCAGCGGAGGCGCAGGGGCTCGTCCGATTCGCTCACGGCGACGCTGCGCTCGCAGTGCTTCAGTGGCGACTTCATCGCCCACTACTACGCCGTAGTCCCGGGCCGCGCCGGCCTCGGTGACCAGCCCCTCGGCCACATCGTGCTCCACCGCGGCGAGGTCGCGATCGAGAGGGTCGCCCACCCCGCCTCCTCCGCCGCAGAGGTTGGTGTAAACGTCGCCGGCGGCCAACTCGCCCACCTGCTTGGGGGGTGGCACTTCAATTGCCCCGTCAGACCGCTCGTATATACCGGTGTGCTGCATGCCGGGCTCACCGCCGACGATGCCAGCGGCGGTAGGAGGCTGCTGGCCGTGGGCGAACACCGTGGAAGTCACCGGGTCGGAAGCTCGGTGCAGTTGATAGGCGTGCTCTACGCCCACCCCACCCCGCCATCGGCCGGGCCCTCCGGAATCGACCCGTTCCCGACGGTAGCGGTAGAGCACCGGGTAGTGGTGCTCGTTCGTCTCGATGTTGGTGCATAAGCCGGCAGGAGAGGTGAGGTAGCCCCCGGTATCGGGTCCATCGCCGCCCCACCAAGCTCCAGAACCACCGGGCAGGCCATCGAGCAGCATGGCCGAGAAGTCCTGTCCGTCGTCGAAGGCGCCGGAGATTGTCTGGGTGAATGATCCGGACACGCACGAAGCCAATATGTGATTGCGCACCTCCGGGTCGTCGGAGGCGTCGAACATCCGGCTCAGGCAGACGTTCACCGCGGTGCGCACCTCCTGGCCCGCGGCGGTCACTCCCATCGACATGCCCGCGGGCCACTGACAGTCCACGATTGTGCCCGGCGTGGTGTCAACCTCCATGACCCGCCAGAACCCGGCCGGTGTCCAGGGCAGGCCGTAGCCCAGCACGGTCATCACCGCGGCCATGGCGTAGCTGGAGGTGATGGCTCGGCTGGTGTTGATCAGCGCGGGGGCTTGAGGGCTGGCGTCTGTGAAGTCCAAATGCAGGGAGTCGTACCGCTTGGTCATGGTCAAACCGATCTCGTACACCCGGTCATCGATGCCGTCGTGCTCCACCAGCCCCCGGTGACGCCACCGCCCGTCGGGCAACGAGGCCAGGCGAGCGCGAACCGCCACCTCGGTTCGGTCGATGAGCCCCTCGAGCACCGCGACAACCGTGTCGGTGCCATAGCGATCGCACAGGCCGTTCAGTCGGCGGGCTACCACCCTGTTGGCCTCGATCTGGCCCAGCAGGTCGAGCCGGTTCAGCTCCGGGGTGCGAGAGCGTCCGAGGTACTCCCGCTCGACGACGGCCACCAGCTCCCCGTCCTCCACGATCCGGGTGGGGGCCATGGGCACCGCCTCATCGTAGATGGACTTCGCCCCCACGGTGATCGAACCCGGTACCGGTCCGCCCACATCGTTCTGGTGGACGCACGACCCGCACCAGGCGATCAGCTCGTCGCCCCGGAACACGGGGGCCACCACCATCACATCCGGCTGGTGGGGGGCGCCCACATAGGTGTCGTTGGTGATGAACATGTCGCCGGGGCCGATGCCGGGGTCTTCGCTGAATTGCTCGATGACGTAGCGCACCACCTGGCCCAGTGCCGCGGCGTGCACCAGTACATACGGTCCAGCCAGTGCCACTTCACCCGCCGCGGTCAAGATGCCGGAGTTGAAGTCGTTGCCCTCGGTGGCGATGGGCGACCCCGACACCGCCACGATGGCGTCCACCGCTTCGTCATTGATGGCCCACAGCCGATTGCGCAGCACCTCGAAGAGAGCGGCATCGGTCATGACGGTGGCCCCGGGAACAATCGGGTGTGGCCCTCGGCGGTGATCTCGGCCCGGTCGCCGGGACGCAGCACGATGGAGGTGGACGGGTGGTCGACGAAAGCTGGCCCCTCCAGGCGGGTGCCCGGCGCCAGTCGTGGGCCGTCGTACACCGGACAGTCGACAATCTGGCGGTCGAACCAAGCGTCGCGGCGCTCCACGGTTGGCGGTTCCAGCGTCGAGGAGGATCTCGTTCCTGCCCCGATGTCGCCGCCCGCCGCACCCAGTGCCGAGAACACCGACGCGGCCGCGGGCACCACCACCTCGCCCACCCCCACCTCGGCGGCGTAGCGGGTGGCGTACTGGGGGGCAGCTCCCCCGTAGGCCAGCATGACGAAATTGGCGGGGTTGTGGCCCCGCTGCACGGTCACGCGGCGGATCAGATCGGCCATCTGGGAGCAGGCCACGCCTACCACCGCATCGGCGGCATCGGGAACCGACAACCCCAAAGGGGAGGCCACTTCTTGGTCTAGGGCAAGAGTCGCCGCCTCGCGGTCCAGGTCCACCACGCCGCCCAATTCACTCATGTGGCCCAGGGCCACCGCCGCGTCGGTGAGGGTTGGGGCAGTCCCACCTCGGCGGTAGCACGCGGGGCCAGGCTGGGCGCCGGCCGACTGCGGTCCCACCCGCAGGCTGCCCAGCACTGGGTCGATCCAGGCCAACGACCCGCCACCTGTGCCGATCGACACCACCTCCACCACAGGATGGGCCAGCGCCCATCGCCCGATCATCGGTCGACGGGCCACCGAGGCTTCACCATCGGTAATCAGCCCCACGTCGAAGCTGGTGCCGCCCACGTCGGTGGCGATGGCCTCGGAACGGCCCAGCGCCTTCGCCAGCTTGGCCGAAGCCAAGAGGCCGGCGACCGGCCCGGATTGCAGGGTCTCCACCGGCCGCAGGGCATCGCCAACCGGACACGAGCCGCCCCGGGACTGCATCACCCGGAGCTGGCCGGAGAACCCTCGTTCGGCCAGCGCATCAGCCAGCGCCTGAATCTCGTCGGCCACCAGCGGGGCGACGTAGGCGTCGAGCATCGCGGTCATGGTCCGCTCGTACTCGCCGATTCGGGGTACAGCCGAAGACAGCGTCACCTGGGCTGCGGGGTGGATTTGGCCGATTAGTGCGGCGATGCGGTGTTCGTGGCGGGGATCGGCCACCGACCACAGCAGGCTGACCGCGTAGCTCGTCACCCCATCGTCTCGCAGCGACTCCACCGCGGCGACAACCGCAGCCTCGTCCAGCGGGCGCAGTACCTCACCGGCTGAGTCGATGCGCTCGGGCACCCCCTTGATGCGTCGGCGGCTCAACAGCATCGGGGGCTTGGACCAGCAGACGGCCTCGGTGGCTTCGGCGGGCGATAGACCAGCGACTTTGGCGGCCCGGGCTACCGGCAAGGTGGCTTCAAATCCTTCGGTGGTAATGAGGCCAATGGGTGCTCCGCCTGCGGTCAGCAGTGCATTGAGCCCGACGGTGGTGGCGTAGTCGACCGTTTCAGCTCGGCTCAGCACTTCGCTGAGGGTCAGGCCGATATCAACGGCGGCGGCCTCAACCGAGGCCAGCGCCCCGGCAATGAGATTGCCCGGGGTCGACAGGGCCTTGCCCTGCCCCACTGGAAGGAGTCCCCCCGCCGCAGCAGGGATCACTACGGCATCGGTGAACGTCCCCCCGGTGTCAATGCCGATGCGCACAGCTCCGAGGGCCGGAGGAGTCAGAGTAAGCGCAGCCTCAGCGGTTGACGCCCTTGTTCCGGGTGGTGAACCCGGCCAGGTCGCGGTCTTTGCCCTGGTGGCGTCCCTTGTCCAACGACCGCACCGAGATGTCGTGGTCGGCGGCCGAGGCCCGCAGCGCCCCCACCGTGCAGTCGGCCCGGTCCCGATGGGCGAACGGGTCGTACTGGTACCAAGCCATGGCGTTGAGGTGGGTGATCTTGTCGACCTCGTCGTCGGGCACCCCGGTCAGCGTCTCATCCAACAGTTCGGGGGCGTTGGGCCAAGTGGAGTCGCTGTGGGGATAGTCCATCTCCCAGCAGATGTTGTCGATGCCGATCTCGTGGCGAAGGGCAACTCCCACCGGGTCGTTGATGAAGCAGGTCAGGAAGTTCCGCCGGAACACCTCGCTCGGCAACAGGTTCTCGAAGTCCTGCCCGGTCCACAGGTGGTGCATGTCGTAGGTGCGATCGGCCCGGTCCATGAAATAGGGGATCCATCCGGTTCCACCCTCCGACAGGGCGATCTTCAGGTCGGGGAACCGGCGGGGGATGGGCGACCACAACAGGTCGGCAGCCGCCTGGCTGATGTTCATGGGCTGAAGTTGGATCATCACATCCATAGGGGCGTCGGGAGCGGTGATGACCATTTCGCCCGAGGACCCAAGATGAATGGAGCAAACACTGCCGGTGTCGCTGAATGCCTGCCACAGGGGGTCCCAGTAGTCGCTGTGGAAGCTGGGCTCGCCCAGCTTGGCCGGATTCTCGGTGAAGGTCATGGAGTGGCAGCCCAGTTCGGCCACCCGGCGCACCTCGGCGGCGCACTCCTCGGCGCTCCAGATCATGGGCAGGGCCATGGGGATGAACCGGCCCGGATAGGCCCCGGCCCACTCGTGTATGTGCCAGTCGTTGTAGGCCCGGATCAGATCGGCGGCGAACTCCTTGTCGGGGTGGTTGGCAAACAGGCGGCCGGCAAAGCCGGGGAACGACGGGAAGCACATGGAGCCCAGCACTCCGGCGGCATCCATGTCCTTGACGCGATCGTGGACGTTGTAGCACCCGGGGCGCATCTCATCGAAGGCGGTGGGCTCGATGCCGTACTCCTCCTTAGGCCGCCCGGCCACCGCATTCAGGCCCACATTGGGGATGATGGCGCCGTTGAACGACCACACATCATCGCCGGAATCGGTATGGATCACCTTGGGTGCCTCGTCCCGCCACTTGTTCGGGAGATGGTTGTCGAACATGTCAGGCGGTTCGCACAAGTGGTCGTCCACGCTGACCATGATCATGTCGTTCAGGTCCACAGCGTCCTCCGTCGGTTTTCGTCGTTCGCCAGTGTGACCTCAACGATACTTGGCGCAGTAATATTCGCCAGCCGAGCTATCCCCCCAACCCCCAGGAGGCCCCCCGATGTCCAACCCCATGAGCTACGAAGGCCGCAACGTCGTGGTCACCGGCGCCTACTCCGGCGTGGGAGCCGCGCTGGTGGAGCTGCTGGCCGATTTGGGTGCGGCGTCGATCACCGCACTGGACATCAAGGAACCTGAGGGCCCGATCACCCGGTACATCCCCACCAACATGGGCGACCCGGTTGCAGTGGACGAGGCGGCCGCGGCCATCGACGCCCCGGTACACGTGCTGTTCAACAACGCCGGCATTGCGGCCACCTTCTCGCCCGAAGATGTGATGAAGGTGAACACCCTGGGATTGATGCGCCTGACCGACGCTTTGTTGCCCAAAATCCCCGCTGGGGGAGCGGTGGTCAATACCGCCTCCATTGCCGGCATGAACTGGCCGGCCCACCAGGCCGAGATCACCGAGCTGTTGTCCATCGACGATTGGGACAAAGCGGTGGCCTGGGTGGAGGAGCACCCCGAGGTGGTGGCCGACGGCTACATGTTCTCGAAGGAGTGCGTGCAGATCTTCACCATGCATGCTGCCAAGGGGATGCTGGCCAACGGTGTGCGCATCGCTAGCGCCTGCCCGGCGCCCATCGACACCCCGCTGCTGCCCGATTTCAAGGAGACCATGGGCGAAGCGGTCATTGATTGGACCGCAGCCCAGTCCGGCGGTCGCTATGTGACCGCGGCCGAAGTGGCCAGCCTGCTGGCCTACCTGGGCTCGGACGCGGCGTCGTTCGTGTCGGGCGTGAACGTCAACATCGACAACGCGTTCCAAGGCTCGGTGATCACCGGCCAGGTGGATTTTGGAGAGTTGGCTGGCTAGTTCGGCGGGTCGCGGCCGCTAGACCGCGGCAGCCAATCGGGCCTGGAGCTCGGCGGTCAGGTCGGCTACCTGATCGGCAACGTCGGCCAGGATTTCGGCGTCGAGCCCGTCGGCCAATTCAGTCGCACCGGCCTGGGCCAGCATGGGAGCCAGCTCGCCAGTGCGGATCTTGCCTACCGCCCACTCGGCGATGGGGCCGTGGGCGGTCTCATCGAATGGGATGATGTGGTTCCGCCCGCCACCGGCGTAGTTGTAGTGGTAGTGGGGAGCATCCTCGAACAGGTCGAAGCGCAGATACTCCCACTGGCCGTCGGCGTCGAAGATGTGCAGCGACACTCCTCGGTCCTCGATGCCCAGAGGTGCGGTGCGGCGCAACTCCTCGATGTAGGCCTCGTCGGCCTGGTAGTACTCCATCAGCGCCTCGGGCGTGAGGTTGCGGTACTCCACACCGATCTTGAGCACCCCGGCGTCGAAGTAGGTGGTGCGGGCGTCGTCGGGCCGCATGGGCGGCATGTCATAGACGTGGCCGATCTCCATGGGCGCCAAGCGTAGCCGGTGGTGTCCGTTCTGCCTCTTGGCGCGACCCCTCCGATAACTACCATCGGAATCTCATGGCCCAGCGGCGAGGCGACCTTGAGGAGTTCTTCCACCCGGACGGGGTGGTGGTGATCGGCGGCATCGACCGCACTCAGACCGAGGATGCGCTACGGGCGGCGATGGATTCCCGCTGGGGGGTGGGAAACTGGCATCTGGTCAATCCCAAGGGCGGGTCCATTGGATCAGTGCCCATCTACGAGACCGTGGCCGACGTGCCTGAATCGGTCACGCTGGCGGTGATCTCCACCCCGCCTGCGGCCTGTGCTCAAGTCGTGGACCAGTGCGGGGCCGTCGGGGTCCGTTTCGCCATCGTGTTCTCCTCTGGTTTCAGCGAGGTCGGTCCCGAGGGGGCCACTCTGGAGGCCGAACTGGGGGAAGCGGGCCGCCGCAACAACATCCGCATCTTCGGCCCCAACACCAATACCAACGCCTTTGAGCCGGTTCCCGAGGTGCCCGGGCTGCGAGGGGGCAAGATCGGTGTGGTCACCCAGTCGGGCCACAATGGTCGGCCCATCATGCAGGGGGTTCACTTCGGCATCGGGTTCAGCCGCCAAGTGCCGTGCGGCAACGAAGTTGACCTCGAAGTGAGCGACTTCATCGAGTATTTCGCCTACGACGACGACACCGCGGTGATCGCTGGCTACATCGAGGGCTTCTGCTCAGCCGAGAAGCTGCGAACCGCTCTGGAGGCGGCCAACGCTCAAGGCAAGCCGGTGGTGATCTTGAAGATCGGAGCCACAGATGCGGGGTCGCGCATGGCGTCGTCGCACACTGGCCACCTAACTGGATCAGACGAGGTGATCGACGGACTGTTCGAGCAGTACGGGGTGGTGCGGGTGCGCGACCTCGACGAGCTGCTGGAGTCGGCCGCCCTTTTCGCCAAGCTGGGCCCGGGGGTGGCTGAGGGGGCTGGGCTGTACTCCATTTCCGGGGGGTCGAGCACGCTAATGGCCGAGGCTGCCGAGTTGGCCGGAGTGGTCGCGCCCTTGCTGGCCGAGGAGACCCAGGAGAAGCTGCACCGGCACATCCCCGGCTATCTGTCGGTGTCCAACCCGGTGGACAACGGGGGAACGTTCATAACCACTCAGCCCGCGGAGATTCGCCGCGAAGTGATCCGAGACATCTGCGACGATGCGGCGGTGGGCTACACGGTGGTGGGAATCACCGGTGCGGTGGCGTCCATGACCGACCCGCTGGGAGACGACATCTTGGCTTTGGTCGACGAGGTGCACAAGCCGATCATCGCCACGTGGAACTCGTTCAAGGTGGACGAGCTGGGGTTCGATCGGTTGGTGGAGTCGGGGATCCCGCTGTTCCGCTCCTTCCGAGGCTGTTTCACAGCGCTGGCCGCCTATCACCGCTATCAGCGCCACCAGGCTACGTTCCGAGTGCGCCCACCGCTGCCCCGGGCAGTTCCGGCGGCAGCAGAGGCGGCCCTCGATGCTGTGCCGCCCGACGCGGGAGCGGTGCTCCGGGCCTTCGGGTTGCCGCTGGCGGCCGGTGAGGTGGCGAGCTCGGCCAGCGATGCCCGCCGGGCAGCGGACGGGATCGGCCTGCCGGTAGCGGTGAAGATCGCCTCGGCCGACTTCCCCCATAAGTCAGATGCCGGCCTTGTGGTGCTTGGACTGGAGTCCCTCGATGAAGTGGAGCGGGCGGCCCAGGCGGTGTTGGACCGGGCTCGGGCCGCTGCTCCCGATTCGGCCATCGACGGAGTCGAGGTCCAGCAGATGGTGGTCGGCGGCACCGAGATGATCGTGGGGGTGACCCGCGATCCCACCCTCGGCCCCGCAGTCATGGTGGGCACCGGCGGAGTGTTCACCGAGATCTTGGCCGACACCGCCGTGCGCCCATTGCCGCTGGACGAGGCCGACGCCTACGAGATGATCCGCTCCCTGAAGGGCTTTCCCCTGCTCGACGGGGCCCGGGGTCGCCCGCCCGCCGATGTGGACACACTCGCCCAAGTGGTTATGTCCACCGCAACCCTGGCCGCTGCCTTGGGAGATCGGCTTGTCGAGCTCGACCTGAACCCGGTCGTTGTACTCGACCGCGGCCAGGGTGCTGTTGTCGTCGACCATCTCATGATCCTGGCCGACTGACTGTCGAAGGCCGGAGTCAGGCGACTAGGACCACAACTCGTCGCGAAGTTTGGTGCGGAGGACTTTGCCGGTGGGGTCGCGGTCAACGGCAGGGCGGATGATGTAGCGGCGGGGACGCTTGTAGCCGGCGAGGTGCTCAGCGCAGGCGGTGTCGATGGCCGCGGTCACCGCGTCGGGGGCAAAACCGTCGGCCACGGCCAGATACACCACCACCTGCTCGCCCCGGTCGGGGTCAGGACCGCCCACCGCGCAGGCATCGGCCACCCCGTCGACGGCGAACACCACGTCTTCGATCTCAGCCGGATAGATGTTCACCCCGGCGGCAACGATCACCTCCGAGCTGCGTCCCGACAAGTACAGGTAGCCGTCCTCATCGAGGTAGCCGATGTCGCCCACCGAGAAGAACCCGGCATTGTTGTAGGCATCGTCGGTCTTGTCTTCGGCGTTGATGTAGCGGAAATAGCGCCCCTCAGGGCGGCGGAAATACACGGTGCCGGGCTCTCCAGGACCCAGTAGCTCGCCGTTGTCGTCCACGATCTGGATGGCCAGCTCCCCGATGGGGGTACCCACGGTGCCGGGCCGAGCCAGCCATTCGTGCGAGTTGCACATAGTCATGCCGCCCTCGGTGAAGCCGTAGTACTCGGTGAAGATGGGCCCCCACCACTCGATCATGCGCTGCTTCAGCGGCACGGGGCAGGGCTCGCCGCCGTGGAGGACAGTGGCCAAGCGGGAGTGGTCCAGCTCGGCCTTGCGCTCGTCGGGCAGGGCCAAGAGCTGGCGGAACATGGTGGGGACCATGATGGTGGCGGTCACGCCGTCGTTGATCACCTCCACCGCTTGACCCGCGTCCCACCGTCCCATGACCCGCATAGGAGCGCCGTTGGCCAGTGCCCCTAGGGCAAAGACCAGGGGAGCGCCGTGGAAGAGCTGGGCCACCATGAGGTGCTTGCCGTCGCGGGGAAGCCCCAGTCCCTGAGCGCCCAGTGACGAGAACTCCCACCACTGCTCGAAAGTCGAATCGGAGTCCAGGGTGCGTTCCACGCCCTTGGGACGACCGGTGGTGCCTGAGGTGTAGGGAATCCGATAACCAGTGCCCCCCGCCGGAAACGGTGTCGGGTCTTGGGCATCCACCCAGCCATCGAAATCGTCGCCAATCCACACCACAGGGCGGTCGCCCGCCGCGTCTCGGGCTGCGGGGGCGTCGGCAACCACCAGTGCTGACCCGGCGTCGTCCAAAACGTAGGCGATCTCGGTGGCGGTCCAGTTGGTCTTGATCGGGGTCATCTTCAGCCCGGCCCGGAAGCAGGCCAGCATGACTTCCACAAACTCGGTGCGGTTGGAGCACACCAGCCCCACATGATCCCCCGGAGAGGCACCGGCGGCCTGCAATCCCCGGCCGATGGCGTGGGTGCGGCGGTCCAACTCGGCCCATGTCACCTGGTGGGAGTCGTCCTCCAACGCCAGGTCATCCGGGTCCCGCTTGGCCAACTCAGCCAGCACCGAGGGTTCGCTCACCGCTGCGACACTACCGACCTCGTTTGCAACAGCCGGAGTCCAGGCGGATCGCCTGGATGCCGAGTCCGATCCCGGTCAGGAGGGCTGGCGGCCGACGCCGATTTGGCGGGCGATGATGTTGCGCTGGATCTCGCTGGAGCCGGCGCCGATGGTTCCGAGGCGAGCGTTGCGCCAGTGGAGCTGCATATTGGAGTCGAGGGTGTAGCCATAGCCGCCCATCACCTGCATGCCGGTGTAGCTGGCCCGCATCATGGCCTCGCTGATCCACAGCTTGGCCATCGACACTTCCAGCGAGCACGGCTCGCCGGCGGCGATGCGCCGGGCCAGGTCCCAGGTAAGGGTGCGGGCGATGTTCACGTCGACGGCCACGTCGGCCAGCATGTGCTGGATGGCCTGAAAGCGCCCGATGGCCTGGCCGAACTGCTCCCGGGTGTTGGCGTATTCGATGGCTTCCTCCAAGATGGCCTCCATCGGCCCCAGGTTGATGGGCAGCGAGGAGAACCGCTCCCGTTCGAGATTGGCCTGGAGGTTGCGGTGCCCCTGGCCCTCGGCCCCCAAGATGTTGTCGACCGGCACCCGCACATCGGTGTAGGTGACCATGTTGGTCCCGCTGGCCCGCTCGCCGATGGTCTCGACGGGGGTGATCTCGATGCCAGAACTGGACAGGTCCACCACGAAGAAGGTGATGCCGTCCTGCTTTTTCGGCTCGTCGGAAGTGCGAGTGGCCAGCAGCACGTAGTCGGCGTGACGGGCGAAGGAGTTCCACATCTTGGTCCCGTTCACCACGTAGTGATCGCCGTCGCGCACCGCCCGGCACTTCAGGTTGAAGGCGTCTGATCCGGCGTCGGGCTCGCTGAGCGAGAAGCAGAACTTGTATTCGCCGCTGGCGATGCCAGGCAGAAACCGCTCGCACTGCTCTTCGGTTCCGTAGATCTGCAAACCCCCGGAGGCGTGGATGGCCGATCGGTACACCATGATGGCGAACGACATCATGGCTCGGCTTAGCTCGTGCAAGACGATGGCCACCTCCACGATGCCGCCCCCCTGGCCGCCGTACTGCTCGGGGATGCCCACCCCCATGAACCCGGCGTCGGCAAACCGCTGGTAAGTCTCCAGCGGGGGCTCTCCCTTGATGTCCCACTCCCGGGCGAACCCGTCGGGCATCTCATTGGCGGCAAATGCCCGCACCGATTCCCGCAGCATCTCCTGTTCGGGGGTGAACTCCATGGTGCCTCCCTCAGGAGCCGATACTCAGCGGCCGCCGATGAGCACGTCGACGGCGGTGACCCCAGAAGTATGCACGATGAGCGGGTTGATCTCGGCCTCTACCCGGTGTCGGGCCGCCATGTGCCCCAATCGCACCAGCACGTCGACGGCGGCGTCCCGGTCGCGGCTTGTTTCGCCCCGGTAGCCGTCCAGCAGCGCGCCCGCTTTGGTGGCGTCCAAGAGGGCATGGGCGTCGGCCAAGCTCAGCGGGGCCGGGGCGATGGCCACATCGTCGACCAGTTCGGCCAGCAAACCTCCCGGTCCGGCCACCACGCAGGGACCGGCTTCGGGGTCGACCCTGGTGCCGACGATCAGCTCCACACCGGGGTCAGCCATGGGCTGAACCACCACCGTGGTGCCGGCCAAGCCCAGATCCCGGCCGCGAGCATCCAGGCGGTCAGCGACCTCAGCAACATCGTCGGGACGCACGTTGAGCTCCACCAGCCCGAGGTCGGTCTTGTGGTCCAAACCTTCGCACAGCAGCTTGACTGCTGCGGGCCGGTCGTCGGCGTACTCAGCCGGTGCGCAGGCGGGAGCCATGATGTCGGCGAGCAGATCGTCGAGGGACTCCTCCAGCCAGGCCTGCCGCTCTTCTGCCGAAGGCGGCTGGGGCGTTCGGCTCTGCCAGCTAGCCAAGCACTGGAACAGGAGGTCGGCTGAACCGAACACCGGGATGCCTGCTTCGAGCAGCCCGGGATAGTCCACTGCGTGCCATCCCGGAGCGCTGAATACCGCTATCGGCGTTCCCCGCCCGGCCTGTGCCACCAAGGCGTCAATCTGCTTGTCGATGATTACTTCTGGGCCGATCAGCATTCCATGGGCCAGGAAATCCAAACCAGGGTCGTCGCCCATGGCATCCAGTGCTGCCGGCAGCAGCTTGTGGTCAACCACTGACTGTCCGGTGAGGTCCAACGGATTGCGAGGTTCTCCCAGTGTCATGCACTCGGCCAGCGCCGAGTGGGCTGTCTCCTCCAATGGGGGGACCGCAAAGCCATTGCCACGGGCAGAATCAGCCAGGATTCCCGCCACTGCCCCCGAAGACGACAACACCCCGACCCGCTTGCCCCAGTGACCTTGGGCCATGGGCAGGGCTGCCAGTTCGGTCAAGTCGTGGGCTATCAGGATGCCGTGTCGATGACAGCGGGCGGCAAACGCGTCGTAGTCGCCCACCAGGGCTCCAATGTGGCCGCGCACTGCGTCGGCGCCCTCGGGAGACCGGCCTCCCTTCAGCACGATCACCGGTTTTCCCGCACCAGCGGCCTCATCGGCGGCGTCGAAGAAGCGGCCGGCGTCGTCCAAGCCCTCGATGTACACCACGATCTGTTTGGTACGCTCGTCACCGGCCAAGTACCGGACATAGTCGCTTACCTTCAGATCGATGCCGTTTCCCACTGCAAATCCCACGGTGAGGCCGAGGCCGTTGGCCAGCAGGTGCTGCACGAGAGAGGACACCAGGGCACCGCTTTGGGACACCACTCCGAGGGTGCCAACAGGCAGTTCATCGGCCATGGCATAGGGGGGGAAACCGGCTGGGATGCGGTCGACGCAGTTGATGACGCCGTTGGTATTGGGTCCGCACACCGCCATCGAGGTATCGGCCAGAAAGGCCTGCAATTCCAAATCCAGCGGCGACCCGGCCCGGTCGCCCTCACCGAAGCCCCCGCTGAACAAGATGGCAGCCCGGGCGCCAATGGACTCGGCTTGACGAAGCACGTCGATGGCCGCGGCGGCGGGCACCAGCACGAGCACTAGGTCGGGAGGCTCGGGCAAGGAACCCAAATCGGCGTAGCAGGGCCGATCCGCCAGCGTGTCGTAACGGGGGTTGACCAGGAAGAGTTCGGCGGGCACGTTGTGCTTGAGCAGGTTGCCCAGCGCCCAGGACCCCAGTTTGGGGCCGCCCGGTGGGGTAGCTCCGACCACCGCAATGGACTGGGGCCGCACCAATGGGGTGAGGTCTTTCGACGCGGAGCTCATCCAGAGATGGTGAGGCCAGCCTGACCGGTTCGGACCACCATAAATTCCAATCCTTCCGGTCCGGCGGTGAAGCCGTACTCCACGTTGGCGGCTAGCAGCAGGGTGTCGGGCGGCTCCACCACCGCACCGCTGTCGAGGGTGGCGCTGCCGGCCAACACCACCATCAATTCGTCTCGGTCATGGCTATGGGGTGGGACCACGTAGCCGGGTGCCAGTCGGATGGCATGCGCGAAGAACGACCCTCGATGGAGCCATGCCTTGTGCAAACCAACATCATCGGGGTCGGGGTTCTCGTCGGGTTGGAACCACTCCACGTCTCGATACCGGGTGAGGGCCATAGAGAATTCCTAGCATGGTAGTGATGCGTGTGGTTGTGGCCGGTGCTGGGGGAATCGGGGGCGCCATCGCCGGTGAGATCGCCTTGGCTGGCGGCGACGTGAGTGTGGTCGATGGCTGGTCCGACCACGTTGAGGCAATCCGGGCTGACGGGCTGTGCCTGGTTGGTCCGCCACCACGGGAAGAGCGCACGACCCCGCTTCACGCGTGGCATACCAGCGAGAGTCAGCAAGTGGCTCCCATCGACATACTCGTTATTGCCGCCAAGTCATTCGACAACCAGGAGCTCGCCCCCCTCCTGGCTCCTTGTTTGGCCGACGGCGCCACCGTGGTATCGGCCCAGAACGGGGTCAACGAGCCGCTACTGGCCGAAATGCTGGGGCCAGAGCGGGTGATCGGCGCGGTGGTGTTGTTTCCCGCCGAGATCATTGGCCCTGGTCAGGTGAGGCTGGACTGGCGTCCCACGCTTCAGATCGGTGAGCTTGACGGAACCCGCACCGACCGGTTGAACCTGGTGGCGTCAGGGCTGGGGCTAGGTATCGACGTTGTGGTCAGCGACAACATCTGGGGGGCCATCTGGTCCAAGCTGGTGATGAACTGCATGAGCAACCCGGTCAACGCGGTGCTGGGGGGCCGGGCTCGAGATTGCCGGGAGCAGCCCGAGCCTCGGCGGATCAGCTTGGCCTGCGGGTCGGAGGCGGTGGCGGTCGGACTAGCCCGGGGCCATCGCATTGAGCCGGTGAGCGGAATCGAAGCCGAGCACATCCTGGTTGGCGGCGCAGGCGGACCGGGAGCCACTGAGCTGGCCGCCGAGTGGGAGGCCACCGCGGCCGAGTTGGGGGAGGTCAAGGGCTCCATGCCCACCGACATCGAGCGAGGCCGCAAGACGGAGATCGATTCTTTCAGCGGGTTCATTGCCCAGGAAGGACGGCGGCTGGGCATCCGCACCCCGGCCAACGAGGCGGTCTGCCGGATGGTGAAGGAGATCGAAGCCGGTACCAGATCACCTAGCTCCGACAACCTGGACGAGCTTCTCCGAATATTGGGCTAGCGCCCCTGCCAGCGGGGAGGGCGCCTTTCGGCAAAAGCGCGTGGGCCTTCTTGGGCGTCGTCGCTGACGTAGACAGGCTCGTAGATCTTGTCGGCCACGGCCGTCGCCTCAGCCGGTGACAGTCCGGCGGTGGCTCGGATCATGGCCTTGCCCGCCCGGACGGTGAGCGGTGCGTTGGCGGCGATTGCCGCCGCGAGTTCAGCGGTGGCCGTTTTCAGCTGATCTGCGGGTACAACCCGGTTGACCAACCCGAGCTCGTAGGCCCGATGTGCGGTGATCGGCTCGGCAGTGCACAGAAGTTCGACAGCCACTCGGGGTGGGATCAGCCAGCCCAGTTGGGCCGCCCATGGCGAGCCCCGGCCCACCTTGGCCTCAAGGATGCCGAAGCGGGCATGTTCGGCTGCTACGCACAGGTCGCACTGCATGACCAGGTTGAAGCCGAAGGCGTAGGCCACCCCGTTCACCGCGGCGATGACCGGCTTGGTTACCCCGCCTTCGGCCAAACGGCCTCCAGCCAAATGGGAAGGCAGCCCTCGCTCGGCCCGTTCGGCCATCTCCTTGAGGTCGGCACCGGCCGAAAATGCGGCCTCGCCTGCGCCGGTCAATACGGCGACCGCAATGTCCTCTTCGGATTCCACCCGGTCCCACGCGGCGGCCAAGCCCTCTGAAACCGCTTGGTGGACGGCGTTGCGGGCCTCGGGACGATTGATCGTCACCCAGGCCACACCTTCGGCGACTTCGAACAAGACCGCTTCGCTGGTCGGATGGTCAGCCATTGCGCACCGCCAAGGCCAAGTAGTGGTCATCGGCATCGTCCAAAAGCTCCATTGTCCAACCTCCTTCAGAGAGAAGCGGCCCAATGCGATGTGGATCGATGTTCATGTCGTGGGCGTGAGCCCCTCGTTCCCGGTGTCGGTTCGCCAGGGCGAGGCGGCCGATGGGATGGAACACGCCCAGCCGGGCGCCGGGCTGAGCGGCCCGGGCGAATTCTTGCAGGGTGCCCGTCGGGTTGGGGAGGTGGGGAAGCAGCCCGGCAGCCAGGATTCCGGCTGCGCACCCGTCTCGCACGGGAAGCTGTCCAACATCACCCAGAACGCAGACAGAGAACGCTTGGCGTCCCAATCGGGCGGCCTCATGGAGCATGGCCGGGGTGGCGTCGACGCCGAAAACTGCCCCTTGAGATCCGACCGCGGCCCGCATGGGTGCCAGCGCTCGCCCCGATCCGCAGCCGGCGTCAATAGCTACATCTCCGTTCGACAGCCTGAGCTGGTCCACGGCCCAGTTGAACAGCACATCGTCGTCGGGATGACGATCCTCCCAGCCGTGAGCCCGAGAGGTGAAGAACTCCCTGGTCTGCGCCAAATCCCTTGACAAGGTCACTGGATCAGACCGTACCCGGCAGGGAGTGGTGCGTCATGGGTCTAGCGGACCGAGGCGATGAGGGCCGACAGCTCGGCTGAGGTGGCCGGGCCGGCCAACGAGGCGCACACTGCACCAGAGCGATCGGCCAAGACCGCCAGGGGAACGGCGTCCACGGTATAGCGGCTATGCAGATCGCGGTGGCGCCGGTACTCCACTTCTTGCACCGCAAGCGAGTCGTCGGCCAAGCCCTCAGCCGCTTTCACCACCGCGGCACAAGTAGAGCAAGTTTTGGAGGTGAACACGGCCAGGAGCCATTCGGCGTTGGGCTGGGCGAAGTCCCAGCGCTCCAGACGGGTGGGCACCGAGTATGTCGGCGCAGTCGGGCTTGAGGGGCGGAGACGACGATAGAGCCAGGCCACTGCCAGTGCCCCGGCGATGACCCCAAGAGCGATCAGGGTGCGGACCACGACTCCGGGGTGTCAGGCTCTTCCAATTCGGCTGTCGAGGCAACGGTGGTCGTGGCCGAGCCCCGCGTCCCCGCTGTGCTCCGAGAGCTGAGAGCTGCGCCAATCACGTCCCGGGGATCTCCAACGGGGCCCTCAGCGCCCAATTCCACTAGCCGCCCGACCTCTTCGCCGGAGATGGTCTCGTGCTCCAGCAGGGCACGGGCCACCAGATCGAGTCCGTTGCGGTGCTTGGAGAGCACCTCCCGGCACCGGTTTTCCTGAGTTCGCAAGATCTCAGCCACTTCTTCGTCGATGACCCGGGCCGTTTCGTCGCTGTACTCCCGATTGGTCATCATCTCATCGCCCAAAAACACCTGTCCAGCGCTTCGCCAGGCCATCGGCCCGATGCGGTCGCTCATGCCCCACTCCCGCACCATGCGCCGGGCGAATTCGGTGGCACCGGCCAGGTCGTCGGCCGCGCCGCTGGACGACACGCCGAATACCAACTCCTCGGCGATGCGCCCGCCCATGCGCATGACCAGCATGTCGTCCAGATAGTTGCGCCGCAGGGTGTGACGGTCTTCCTCAGGGAGTGTCATGGTCACACCTAGCGCCATTCCCCGGGGGATGATGGTTACTTTGTGCAACGGGTCGGCGTGGGGCAGAACCGCCGCGCACACCGCATGGCCGGCCTCGTGGTAGGCGGTGATCTGCCGCTCTTCCTCGGACATGACCATCGACTCCCGCCGCTGCCCCATGAGCACCCGGTCACGGGCGTTCTCGAAGTGGATCATGCGGATCTGATCAGAGTCGCTGCGCACCGCAAACAGCGCTGCTTCGTTCACCAGGTTGGCGAGGTCGGCCCCGCTCATGCCCGGCGATCCCCGGGCGATCATCGGGAGATCCACATCGGCGGCGATCTTCTTGGATCGGACGTGGACGTTGAGAATTTGCAGGCGGTCGTCGGCCTCGGGCAGCGGAACCACCACTTGGCGGTCGAACCGTCCCGGTCGCAGCAGCGCCGGATCCAAGATGTCAGGGCGGTTGGTAGCGGCCATCATCACGATGCCTTCAGTGGCCTCAAAGCCGTCCATTTCGGCCAGCATCTGGTTGAGGGTCTGCTCCCGCTCGTCGTGGCCCCCGCCCAAGCCGGCGCCCCGCTTGCGGCCGATGGAGTCGATCTCGTCGATGAAGATGATGGCTCGGCCCATCTTCCGGGCCGACTGGAACAGGTCTCTGACCCGGCTGGCGCCCACTCCGACGAACATCTCCATGAAGTCCGACCCGGTGACCGACAGGAAGGGAACCCCGGCTTCACCGGCTACAGCTCGGGCGATGAGGGTCTTGCCGGTACCCGGTGGTCCCACCAGCAGCACGCCCTTGGGGATGCGGGCCCCGATCTGAGCGAACTTGTCGGGGTGCTTGAGAAAGTCGACAACCTCGACGATCTCCTTCTTCACTCCCTCGTAGCCGGCCACATCTTCAAAGGTCGTGCCCGGCCGCTCGGTGGTGTAGGTCTTCGCCTTGGACCGGCCGATGGACATGATCCCGCTCATCTGCCCCTGGGCTCGGCGCTGGAACCACCAGAAGATCAAGAAGATCAGACCCACCGGGATCAGCAATGGCAGGAGGCTGACCCAAAAACTGTTCTTGGGCGTGTGGAACTCGAACGTGGTGATGTTGTTGCGCAAGTCCTGCTCGACTTGTTCGCTCAGCGGGACCGGCCCGGTGGTGTGGAATCTGGAGCCATCGACCATCGTTCCTTTGATGTCGCCGGTGTTGTTGTTGTACTCCGCTTCTTCGATCTGATTGGTCTGGGCCGAGTCGACGAATGCCCGGAAGGAGATCTCCTCGCCGTTGTCGTCGCCTCCGAACACGTTGGAGAACAACAGGGCGGCCAGTAGCCCCAGCACAACGAACCAGATCCAGCGTGGCATGCGACCCTGTGTGGTCGGCTGCTGACCCGGCCCGCGCTCGGGGTCTCGCCGCTCAGGAGGCGGGGGAGGAGGGGGTGGCGGAGAGGCCATTGGCCAATTCTACGAGTGGCTGACGGCAAATTCACCATTACGCTGCGGGCCGGTGGCAGCAACTGAGCGGACAAGAGCACGGGAGATCCGCTGGGGTTTGCCCGATGTGTTCATCGGTGTGGTGTTTTCCTGGGTGGCCGCGGTGGTGGTTTTCTTCGTTGTGCTGGCCGCGATTGGACTGGATACCGGGGGTGAGACCGGTACTGGGTCATATGTGGGGCGCTATGGGCTGAGCGATGCCATGAGCCAGGAGCGCAGCGATCCCGCGCTTCCCCTTTGGACTCTGCCGGTGGGGCAGATCGGGTTGTGGGGCGGCTTTGCCCTGACCACGCTGGTGGCCGGCACCCTGCGAGGAACCGGTTTGCGGCGCGACTTCGGCTTGTCGATGAAGCCATCGGATGTCCCGGTCGGGCTGCTGGTCGGCGTGTTTGCCCAGATCGCGGTGGTTTGGCTCATCTATGCGCCGTTCCAGCAGTTCTTCGACTTCGACGTGAGCGAGGCTGCTCGAGAGATCACTGATCGGGCCGCAACCGGGACCGACATCGCTTTCGTGATGCTGGGGGTGGTGGTGGGGGCACCCATCTTCGAAGAGATCTTCTTCCGTGGTCTGGTGTTGCGGGCGTTCGAGCGGAAATGGGGGTCGGCGATAGGAGTGCTGGCCTCATCGGCGCTGTTCGGCGCGGTGCACCTTCAACTCCTTCAATTCCCCGCGCTGATGGCCTTCGGGATCATCGCGGCGGTACTGGCCCGGCGCTACCAGCGGTTGGGACCGGCTATCTGGGCCCACATCGGCTTCAACTTGGTTGCAGTGATCAACCTGATCTGGCTGGCCTAACTTGAGATCATGAGCACACCCGGTGTTCTGATTGGGGCAGTCCAGCGCTACGCGTGGGGTTCAATCGAGGCACTACCCCGCATCATGGGCGAGCAACCCACCGGCGAGCCCCAGGCTGAGCTGTGGCTTGGGGCCCATCCCCGGGGACCGTCGGTGCTGCGGCGCGGCGGGGTGGACCAGCTGCTCAGCCAGGCGATTGCCGAGGATCCCGTGGGCGAGCTGGGCGCGGATGCAGTTCGGTCGTTCGGCGACGAGTTGCCCTTTCTCCTCAAGATCCTGGCCGTTGACCAGCCGCTGTCGCTCCAAACCCATCCCACCCGCCAACAGGCCCAAGCAGGGTTCGATGCAGAGAGCGAACGGGGCATCCCCCTCCATGCCGACCATCGGTCGTACCGCGACCGGAACCACAAGCCGGAGCTGATCTGCGCGCTCGAGCCGTTCACTGCCTTCTGCGGGTTCCGGCCGCTAAGCACCGCGGCGTCGCTGCTCGAATCGCTGGGAGTTGCCGACCTGGGCCCGGCCATCGGCTTCTTGAGGTCGGGTGAGGCCGACCGCGCGCTGCGATGGCTGCTTGAGCTCCCCCCGGAATCCGGGGCTTCGATTGCCCGCCAGGTGGTGGAGGCCTGCGCCCAGCCGGGGCCGTTTCCCGACGAGCGGGAGTGGGGGATTCGGATTGGCCAACAGCACCCCGAAGACATCGGCGTAGCCGTCGCCCTGATGCTCAACCTGGTTCGCCTGGACCCGGGGCAGGCCCTCTTCTTGGAAGCGGGCAATCTGCACGTCTACCTGCACGGGGTGGCAGTGGAGATCATGGCCAACAGCGACAACGTGCTGCGGGGAGGACTCACCGTCAAACACGTGGATGTTCCCGCGGTATTGGATGTTGTGGACTGCCGTCCCCTCGAAGTGCTGGTGCAAAGCCCCGACGGCCCGTGCTTCCCCTTTGAGGCGCCGGTACCGGATTTCGACCTGTCCCGTGTGGAGTTGACCGGGGGGCGGCGATTCCTTCCGTCGGGACCGGAGATTGTGCTGTGCACTTCGGGGAGCGTGAGCGTGGCGGGCCACTTGATCGGCAGCGGTGAAGCTGTGTGGGTGCCGGCAGCTACCGGCGAATACGAGGTTGCTGGAGATGGTCTGGTGTTCCGGGCGCGGACAGGCACTTCGGAGCCCTGATGGCAATGGCTGCTTCATCTAGGGGCAGCGGGTGAGTAAGACTGTGGCCATGGCGCTGGACCCCCGACTGCTCGAGATTCTGGCCTGTCCCGACGACAAGGGGCCCTTGCTGTATTTCACCGATGAGGACTCGCTGTACAACCCTCGTCTGCACCGCCGCTATCTGGTGGAGGACGACATTCCCAACATGCTGATCGACGAGGCCGAAACTGTGGGCGACGCTGAGCACGAGCGACTGATGGCGAGAGCTGAGTCTGAGTCCATTCCCTTCACATTTGCTCCGTGAAGGATGGGCACCCAGTGAGCTCCTCTAAGGACGAAGCGTCCGGCGACCGAATGGACACGCTGGGCATGTGGCCAGCGGTCAATCGAATGCCCGAGCAGATGCTCGACGCACTGGAACGCTCCATGGAATTGAGCGGGCTGCCCGATCGGACAGAGATCACCAACGTGCTGGTTCTGGGCATGGGCCCGGGCGGATTTGCCGGTGACCTGCTCGCGGTGACCGCGGGGCCGTTCATGCCCCTGCCCATTGTGGTGGTCAAGAGCTATCAGCCACCGTCGTACGTGGACGAGCAGACCTTGGTGTTCGCGCTTTCTGCCAGCGGCGACACGCCCGAGATCGTCCAAGCCGCGGCCCAGGCCGCTGAAGCAGGAGGCCAGGTGGTAGCGGTGACCGGCGGCGGTCAATTGGCCAAGATGGCCAACGCTTGGGGCGCTCCACTCGTCGAGGTCGATCCCATGCTGTATCCGCCCCGGGCCGGGCTGAGCGTGCTTACCGTGGCGCCCATGATCATCTTGGGCCAGATGGGGCTGTTTCCCGGCGCGGCCCAATGGGTGCGACATGCAGTGGACCAGGTCCGAAGACGCCGAGACACTGTTCGAGAGCCGGCCGCGGCCCTGGCTCGCCAGCTCGCGGGCACGGTTCCTCTGGTCTACGGGGGCGGAGGTTTGGGAGCGGCGGCCGCCCGGCACTGGAAGAACATGATCAACACCAGTGCCAAGGCCCCGGCGTTCAGCGCAGGGGTGCCCGACCTCTTGCACAACGAGATCGCCGGATGGGGCCAGCACGGCGACCTCACCAGACAGGTATTCAGCCTGGTGCTGCTGCGCCACGATCACGAGCATCCCGAGGTGATGAGGGGCCTCGACGTCCTGATCGACCTGATGGATGAGGTGGTGGGCGCGGTGCACACCGTGGAGGCGGCCGGGGAGGGCCCGGTGGCCCAAATCTTCGACCTTATGTACCAGGGGTCGATCACCGCGCTGGAGTTGGCGGCGGTGGTGGGCCTCGATCCCGGGCCGGTACCGGCCATCCTGGCCGCCCGCCAGGTGCTGGCGGGCCGCTCCCGATGAATCCAACACACGAGACGGCAAGGAAAGAACCCAGTGGCTGTAGAGCATGACTTCAAAGTGGCCGACTTGGCATCGGCCGAGGCCGGTCGCAAGGAGATCCGCTTGGCCGAGCACGAAATGCCCGGCCTGATGGCGCTGCGGGCTCAACACTTTGACGACCAGCCCTTGGCTGGAGCCCGCATTACCGGATCGCTCCACATGACGGTGCAGACCGCGGTGCTGATCGAGACCCTCACGGCACTCGGTGCCCGAGTTCGCTGGGCGTCGTGCAACATTTTCTCTACCCAGGATCCTGCCGCGGCCGCGGTGGCGGTCGGCCCCACCGGCACGCTAGAAGATCCCCAAGGGATACCGGTCTTCGCTTGGAAGGGCGAGACGTTGGAGGAGTACTGGTGGTGTACCGAGCAGGTGCTGCGCTGGCCCGACGGCGGGGGGCCGAACCTCATCCTGGACGATGGCGGCGATGCCACCTTGCTCGTGCACATGGGCGCCGATGCCGAGGCGACGGGCACCGCCGGTGACCCCGATGAGGCCGACTCTGAGGACTTGGCTGAGATTCGCCGCCTACTGAACCGGAACCTGGCCGACGATCCGGGGCTGTGGACTGCCATTGCCAACGGCGTCCGCGGCGTGTCAGAGGAGACCACCACCGGGGTTCACCGGCTCTACCGGATGAAGGCCGATGGCGCGCTGCGCTTTCCGGCCATTGATGTGAACAACTCGGTGACCAAGTCGAAGTTCGACAACCTCTACGGCTGCCGGCACTCACTGATCGACGGCATCAATCGGGGCACCGACATGATGATCGGCGGCAAGACGGCGGTGGTGTGCGGCTACGGCGATGTGGGCAAGGGCTGCGCCCAATCACTGCGGGGCCAGGGGGCCCGGGTAGTGGTCACCGAGGTGGATCCCATCTGTGCGCTGCAAGCAGCAATGGAGGGCTTCGAGGTCAAGCGGCTTGAGGACGTGCTGGAGACCGCCGATTTGTTCATAACCGCCACCGGCTGCAAAGACGTGATCAGCGCCGAGCACTTGGGGCGGATGAAGCATCAGGCGGTGGTGGGCAACATCGGCCATTTCGACAACGAGATCGACATCGCCGGGCTCAACGCCCTTTCCGATGTGCAACGCATCAACATCAAGCCCCAGGTGGACGAGTACGTCTTTCCCGACGGCCACTCGGTGATCATTTTGTCGGAGGGGCGCCTGCTGAACCTGGGCAACGCCACCGGCCACCCCAGCTTCGTGATGTCATGCAGCTTCACCAACCAAGTACTGGCCCAGATGGAGCTGCACGCCAACGCCGAGTCATACGGCACCGACGTGATCACCCTGCCCAAGGAGCTGGACGAGATGGTGGCCCGGTTGCACCTCGAATCCCTCGGAGTGCGCCTCACTGCGCTGACTCCGGCCCAGGCCGACTACATGGGGGTGTCGGCCGACGGGCCGTTCAAGGCCGACCACTACCGGTATTGATCCGCCTGGTTGGAGCGACCCGCGGAGGCAAGCCATTGTGTCACTGGCCGTCCTTAGTGTTCAGCCATGTTGTTGCTACGGACATGCGCAGGATGTGGGGGGCCGGGGCCATCGCCGTGTTCACGGTGCGCTGGTGATATGCGAGTGGTGGGGGAAATGCCCCCACCGGAGCCTCTAGCTGGGCTGTGGGCTGCTTTCGCCTACGCGGGAGCCGGGCGGGAATTGCTGGCCCGGCTGAAGTATCGCAACCAGCGGTCGTGCGTGGGCTGGGTGGCGTCGGCTATGGCTCGGACCCTGCCACCGGGTCTGGCGGTCGACACCGTGACGTGGGCCCCGACGTCTTCGCAGCGCCGTCGCCGTCGGGGTTTCGACCAAGCTGAGCTGCTGGCTCGAGCCTTGGGCCGAGAGATCGGGCTGCCTGTCGTCTCCTTGTTGAGGAGAATTGACGCCGCAGGCCAGACCGGACGAAACCGCAGCCAGCGCTCCTGCGCCCCTGTCTTCGCATCCCGCCGTGCGCAACTGACAGCGGTGTTGGTGGTAGACGATGTGATTACCACCGGCGCGACCCTCCAGGCCGCGGCAAAGTCCCTGATCAATGTGGGTGTCCAGCAGGTTGGCGCGGTGGTGGCTGGGGCTACGCCATTGCCCTATCAGCAGCTTCCTGCACGACAGCCCCTTGGTGTGGTTACCATGAGAACTCACAACTCAACCCCAGTCGAAAGGGAGCCGCCATGGATGTGACCATCAGCAGCAGCGGGATTCAGGTGTCGCAGAGACTGGGGGAGACCACCCGAACGAAGGTGGGCAAACTCGACCGCTATTTGTCGGGCATCGATCACGCCACGGTTCGGTTCAGCGAGGAGAAGAACCCCCGCATTCCCGAGCCCGATATCTGCGAGGTCACCTTGGAGGGCCACGGCTATCACATCCGCAGCCGGGTCAACGGACCGACCCCGTTTGCGGCCTTAGACCGAGCCATTGCCAAGCTGGAGCGCCAACTCCGCCGCACCAAGACCCGGCGGGTGGACCGCCAGCACCATTCTCGGGAGCGCCGGGCGAGTTAGCCCTGCGCTGGCGTCGAAAGGCTTTTCGGCGCGCCCTCGAGAGCAGTCCGGCGACAGGATTCTGGCTGGCCCCGTTGACTAAATCGCGCCAGCACAACAGTAGAGTGGGCCTGACATGAGCGTGTTTCAGAAGGTCCTGAACACCGGCGAGGGCAAGAAGATCAAGGCACTGGAGAGCCTGGTGCCCGATATCAACGCGCTCGAACCCGAGACCAAGGCGCTGTCCGACGATGCGCTACGGGCCCGCACCGGGGAGTTCCGCCAGCGCTTGGAGAACGGCGAAGATCTTCACGACCTGCTCATCGATGCCTTTGCCGTGGTTCGGGAAGCGGCCTGGCGGGTCATCGGCCAGCGCCACTACGACGTGCAGTTGATGGGGGGCGCGGCCCTCCACTTCGGCTGGGCGGCCGAGATGCGCACCGGCGAGGGCAAGACCCTGGTGTCCACGCTGCCTGTGTACCTGAACGGCCTAGCCGGCAAGGGCGTGCACGTGGTGACGGTGAACGACTACCTGGCCTCGCGCGACGCCGACTGGATGGGGGCCATCCACCGTTGGCTGGGTCTTTCCATCGGGCTGGTGGTCCCCGGAGAGCGGGGCTCTGAGTTCAAGCGCCAGCAGTACGACTGCGACATCACCTACGGCACCAACAACGAGATGGGCTTCGACTACCTGCGGGACAACATGGCCTTGTCGGCCGACCGCCGAGTCCAGCGGGGCCACAACTATTGCATCGTGGACGAGATCGACTCCATCCTCATCGACGAGGCCCGCACCCCCCTGATCATCAGCGGACGCCTGGCCGACGCAACCGACAGGTACAACAAATTCGCCAGCGTGGTACGGGGCCTGCGGCGAGACGTCCACTACGACGTGGACGAGGAGAAGCGCATCGTGGCCCCCACTGAGGAAGGGGTCCACGCGGTGGAGCGGGCCCTGGGGGTGGAGAATCTCTACGACTCGGTCAGCGCCAATCTGGTCCACCACCTCCAGGCCGCACTGCGGGCCAAGGAGCTGTACCACAAGGACAAGGACTACATCTTGCAGCGGGGTGAGGTGAAGATCGTCGACGAGTTCACCGGGCGGATTCTCGACGGCCGCCGCTGGTCGGAGGGTCTGCACCAGGCGGTGGAGGCCAAAGAGGGGGTGAAGATCAAAGAGGAGAACCAGACGCTGGCCACCATCACCCTCCAGAACTACTTCCGACTCTACGAGAAGCTGGCCGGCATGACCGGAACTGCGGTGAGCGAGGCCAGCGAGCTGCTCGACACCTACGGCCTGCACGTGGTTCCCATACCCACCAACCTGCCGGTGATCCGTGCCGATCAGGGCGACCTCATCTACAAGAGCGAGGACGGAAAGTTCAATGCCCTGGTGGAAGACCTGGTGGAGCGCTACGAGCGGGGCCAGCCCGTGCTGGTGGGCACCGTCTCGGTGGAGAACTCCGAGAAGCTGTCCGACGTGCTCAACAAGCGGGGCATTCACCATGAGGTTCTGAACGCCAAGCAGCACTTCCGGGAGGCCGAGATTGTGGCCCAGGCCGGTCGCCTGCACGCCATCACGGTGGCCACCAACATGGCCGGACGAGGAGTGGACATCGTGTTGGGGGGCAATCCCGAGGGCATGGCCCGCCGGGATGTGGCTGCTGAAGGACTCGATCCCTCCAGCGAGCAGGGCCAGACCCGGGCGGCGGAACTGCTGGAGAAGTACGAAGCTGAGTGCGGCGCAGAAGGCGAGAAGGTCCGGGAGCTGGGCGGTCTCTACGTGCTGGGCACCGAGCGCCACGACAGCCGCCGTATCGACAACCAGCTTCGGGGTCGCTCCGGGCGTCAGGGCGACCCCGGAGAGAGCCGATTCTACCTATCGCTGGAAGACGAGCTCATGCGGATCTTTGCCACCGGGGCCATGAACTGGGTCATGGACAAGGCCCTGCCCGAGGACGTGCCCATCGAGGCCAAGATGGTTACCAAGGCCATCGAGCGGGCCCAGGGCACGGTGGAGCAGAAGAACGCCGAGGCTCGCAAGAACGTGCTCAAGTACGACGAGGTGCTCAACGAGCAGCGCAAGGTGATTTACAAGCGGCGAGCCCAGATCCTAGCGGGCAGCGAATTGCGGGCCGAGGCCCTCGAGCACCTGGGTGAGGCAGTTGAAGCCGTGATAGCCGGGCACTGCACGTCTGAAGACCATGAGGACTGGGACCTTGACCAGCTGGAGACCGAGGCCCGGGTGCTGTGGCCCACTCAGCTGGGGCCCGACCAGATGGGCGAGGCCGCCTCTACCGACGAACTCTATGACTTGCTGGTTGGAGAGGCGGTAACCCACTACGAGCAGCGGGAGGAGCTGGTCGGCGCCGAGGCTATGCGGGAGGTGGAGCGCCAGATCATGCTGCGCATCATCGATCAGCGCTGGCGCGAGCACCTCTATGAGATGGACTACCTCAAAGAGGGCATCAACCTGCGGGCTCTCGGCCAGAAGAACCCCCTGACCGAGTGGCAGCGGGAGGGGTTTGAGATGTTCGGCCAGATGATGGCCGGCGTTGCCCGGGACTTTGTCACCTACATCATGCATGTGGAGATCAACGTGGATGCCCCGGCGCAGGCCGACGATGCCGGTACGAGCAATATCACTGAATCGGGTCCGGCTGATCCGTCCACCCAGCGGTCATTGGCCAGCACTGCGGCTGGCCCCGAGGTGGTGCAGGAGTCGGCACCCAGGTCGAAGCAACCGGTGGTGAAGTCGGACTTGGAAAAGACTCCTCGCAACGCCCCTTGCCCGTGCGGATCAGGTCGTAAATTCAAGCAGTGCCACGGGCGCTGAACACCTATTTCCGGGATTCCCCGTGCCTGACTTCGCTGACGACCTTGCCCTGCTCCGATCCAAACTGGACGAAGCTCGGCGCTACCTGCACATCGAAGACCTGACCATCCGCCGCCCTGAACTGGAGAAAGCTGCTGCTGCTCCCGGCCTGTGGGATGACCCCGATCGGGCCCGCAAAGTGACTCGGGAACTGGCCGAGTTGGTTGAGGACTTAGAGCTGTTCGCCGGGCTGGAGGCGACGCTGGAAGACGCCGACACTTTGCACCAGCTTGCCGCTGAGGAAGACGACGAATCGCTGGCCCCCGAGATCGCCGAATTGCTGAACTCCCTGACCGCCAAAGTTGACGACCTAGAGCTGCGGTCGCTCTTGGGTGGTGAGCACGACGACTCCGATGCGGTGTGCGAGCTGCACAGTGGGGCGGGGGGCACTGACGCGCAGGACTGGGCTGAGATGTTGCTGGGCATGTACCAGGGATGGGCTGAGCGCCGCGGTTTCGAGTTCAAGGTGGACTCTGTATCGGAGGGTCAGGGCGCAGGTATCTCATCGGCTGACTTCACCATCTCGGGGCGCAATGCCTACGGCCTGCTCCAGTCGGAGCGGGGGGTGCACCGGTTGGTGCGGATCTCGCCGTTTGACTCGGATGCCCGTCGGCACACGGCGTTTGCCCAGTTCAGGGTGGTTCCGTTCTTCGACGAGGTGTCCGATGAGGTGGAGATTGAGGACAAAGACCTGCGGATCGACACGTTCCGGTCGTCGGGGGCGGGCGGACAGCACGTGAACGTGACCGATTCGGCGGTGCGCGTCACCCATTTGCCCACCGGCATCGTGGTGTCATGCCAGAACGAGCGCAGCCAGCACCAGAACAAAGATCGGGCCATGCAGATCTTGGCCGCCCGCCTCGCCGATCTGAAACGGGCCGAGCGGGAGGCCGAGATCGCCGGTTTGGCCGGCGACTACCAGAAGGCCGAATGGGGCAGCCAGATCCGCTCGTATGTGCTGCACCCGTACCAGCAGGTCAAGGACGATCGCACCGGCGTGACCATCGGCAACGTTGAAGCAGTGCTGGCCGGCGACCTCGACGAGTTGATCGAGGCGTACCTGCGGTGGAGGCGGATGTCTTGAGCGCGGCCATTCCCGGGCTGAAGGGTGCGCAATCAGCGCCCGGTGCCGGTGGTAGCGTGGGTCGAGCTTTCCGGCTTGCCAATGCGGGTTCCCTGCCGGGGCCGCAGTTCGGAGCACACGTCGCATGATCAGAATGGAGAACGTCACCAAGGTGTACAAGGGAGAGGTACTTGCCCTTCAGAACGCCTCTTGTGAAGTGCAGCGGGGGGAGTTTGTTTTCTTGGTGGGTCCGTCGGGTTCGGGCAAGTCCACGTTCATGCGCCTGCTCAACAAAGAGGAGAAGCCCGACCGAGGCCGGGTGTTCGTAGCCGGGCGGGATATCGGCAAGCTGCCTAGTTGGAAGGTGCCCTTCCTGCGCCGCAACATCGGCTGCGTTTTCCAAGACTTCAAGCTCCTGCCCAACAAGACTGTGGTCCAGAACGTGGCCTTCGCGCTGGAGGTGATCGGCAGCCCCCGAAGCGTGATCAAGACCAAAGTGCCGGCCATCTTGGAGCTGGTGGGTCTGTCCAAGAAGATGCACAACTACCCCGACGAGCTGTCAGGCGGGGAGCAGCAGCGGGTGTCCATCGCCCGAGCCTTCGTCAACCGGCCGCTGATCCTGCTCGCAGATGAGCCCACCGGGAACCTCGATCCGAACACGTCGCTGGGCATCATGACGCTGCTGGACCGCATCAACCGCACCGGCACCACGGTGGTGATGGCGACCCACGACCGCAGCATTGTCGACAAAATGCGCCGCCGGGTTGTGGAGTTGGACCGGGGCCAGATCGTCCGGGATCAATCCCGCGGGGTGTACGAATAGCCGATGGGCTTGAAGGACTGGAGTAGATCGGCGGGCGCGAGCCGATGAGCCTCAAGTTGGACTATGTCCTGCGGGAGACGGCCAGCAACTTCCGCCGCAACATCACCCTCACACTGGCCACCGTCATCACCGTCACCATCTCTCTGACCTTGTTGGGCGCGGCGCTGCTGTTCGGTGACGCCGTGGACAACGCCACCGTCCGCTGGAAAGACGGCGTGGAGTTCATCGTCTTCGTTGACCCCGAGATCAGTCCGGAGTTGGAAGAAGACATCCGGCGTCAGCTCGTGGACTCCCCCGAAATCAGCGACTTCACCTACATCGACAAGGATGAGGCCTACGCCGAAGTGCAGGACCTACTCGGCGACTCCCCTGAGCTGGTGGAGGTGATCACTCCAGAGCGGCTGCCGGCTTCGTTCCGGGTCAAGCCCACCGACACCCTGCCCGAGCGGGTCGACGAGTTGGCGGCCGCATTCCGGGCCCAGCCGGGGGTAGCCAGGGTGGTCACCGCCAGCGAGACAATCCGGGCCATCGAGGACTTGTCCAGCGGATTGCGCCAAAGGGTGATCATCATCGCCATCGTCTTGTTGGTGGCTGCCACCGTGCTGATCTTAAACACCATCCGCATGGCGCTATTCTCCCGCCGCCGGGACATCGAGGTGATGAAGCTGGTAGGGGCGACCAACTGGTTCATCCGAGTGCCGTTCATGTTCGAGGGGCTCATTCAAGGGCTCATCGGCGGTGTGATCGCCATTCCGCTGATCTGGCTTACCAACAACTTCTTCAGTGTGATCAACGAAGATGTCACTTTGGAGCTCCTGCGGGGTTTCACCGTGGATCCCTCCCGGGTATGGACGCTGGGCTTCCAAATGGTGGGGCTCGGCGCCGTTGTGGGCACGGTGGGCTCCGGCATCGCGGTCAGCCGCTTCCTGGACACCTGACGGGCCCCTCTCGCTTCCATCACTGGGCACCTGACGGGCCGCATTTTCTCGGGGCGTAGTAGGTTCGCGGCAGATGGCCTCGGCCGCAATAGCCGAGACCCGGGCGAGAGGAGCAGCAGATGGCCCAGCAGGTTCGAGCCGTTATCGCCAAGGCCAAGGGCGAGCCGGTCAGCATCGAGACCATCGAGGTCCCTGATCCCGGGCCGGGCGAGGCCTTGGTGGCCGTGCAGGCCTGCGGTGTCTGCCACACCGATCTGCACTACCGAGAGGGGGCCATCAACGACGAGTTTCCGTTCCTCTTGGGCCATGAGGCAGCCGGAGTGGTGGAGGCAGTGGGTGACGACGTGACCGGCGTGGCCCCCGGCGACTTTGTGATTCTGAACTGGCGGGCAGTTTGTGGCAACTGCCGGGCGTGCCTGCGGGGCCGTCCGTGGTATTGCTTCGCCACCCACAACGCCACTCAGAAGATGACGCTGGACGGTCAAGAGCTGTCACCGGCGCTGGGCATCGGGGCGTTCGCCGAGAAGACGCTGGTTGCGGCCGGCCAAGCTACCAAGGTCAATCCCGAGGCCCAGCCCGAGGTGGCTGGCTTGATCGGCTGCGGGGTGATGGCCGGGTTGGGCGCGGCCATGAACACCGGCGGAGTGGGCCGGGGCGACTCGGTGGCTGTATTCGGCTGCGGCGGGGTCGGCGATGCGGCCATCGAGGGATCGCGTCTGGCCGGCGCCCACACCATCATCGCGGTGGACATCGACGACACCAAGCTGGAGTGGGCCCGGGAGTTCGGTGCCACCCACACCATCAACTCGACCCGGGAGGATCCCGTTGAGCGAATCAGGGAATTGACTGGGGGCCATGGGGTGGATGTGGCCATCGAGGCCATTGGTTTGCCCCAGACCTACGAACAGGCCTTCTACGCTCGGGATTTGGCCGGGGTGGTGGTGCTGGTAGGCGTGCCCAACCCGGAGATGCGCATCGAACTGCCGATGATCGAAATCTTCGGACGGGGTGGTGTCCTCAAGTCGTCGTGGTACGGCGACTGTCTGCCATCACGGGATTTCCCCATGCTGATCGACCTCTACCTTCAAGGCCGGCTGAACTTGGAGCGATTCGTGTCCGAGACCATTTCGCTGGAGGGTGTTGAAGAGGCATTTCATGCCATGGAGCGGGGAGAAGTGCTCCGGTCGGTGGTGGTCGTCTAAGCCTCCTGTGCTGAGAAGCGCGACATTCTGTATTGACCTGAGGGAGGGTAGGTCGCTACCCTGACCTGTTGCGGGTGGGGCTAATGGGGCCAATGAGGCTTGAGTAGGCCATCGCGTCTGCTCTTGACGGAGGCACCCGACATGCCTGAAATAAACCTGACAACGATTGTCACCTCGATCATCGTCGTGCTGCTGCTAGCACTGCCGTTCATTGCCGCCCGGCTACCGCATTCCCGCCGCGTACCGCATTTCAGCAGGACTGGGTCTGGCGACCTCCAGCCGTATGATCTCGAGAAATCAGGTCCTGGCCCGGGATTTACTTATGCTCTCGTGCCCCCCGGAGGCTATCCCGAAGAAGAGAATGGCAGCGAGAAGGGCTCATGGCAGTGGTGCTTGGCCTTCATACCGGAAGAGACCTCCGATGGCGGCTCTGAATTGCCACCGTGGTGGGCGCCGGCACCCCCGTGGAGTGCTACCGCCGACCAGGAAAGGGAGTTCACCCGCGACGCTGATGCCCTGCAAGCGGCGTTCGAGGAGACCAGCGTCTATCCCGCGGCTAGATAGCCAAAACTCTCGGGCATTTTCCACCCGTGAACGGGGGTGGTTGGAGCATCATTGGGCATGGCCGAAGATCGGCACCTAGAGCGACGACTGGCCATGGTGCGCCGCCAGATCGAGGGGCGGGGAGTGTCAGACCCGCGGGTTCTGACCGCCATGAGATCGGTTCCCCGCCACCGGTTCGTGTCCCGGGCCCTGGCTAGCGATGCCTACAAGGACCACCCGCTGCCCATTGCCGCGGGCCAGACCATCTCGCAGCCCTACATAGTGGCCCTCATGGCCGAGGCTGCGGTGATCGGGCCCGACGACAGGGTGTTGGAGGTGGGCACCGGCTCGGGCTATGGAGCCGCCGTGCTGGCCGAGTTGTCGGGGTCGGTGATTTCAGTGGAGCGCCACCGGAAATTGGCTGATTCGGCGGCCAGAGTGTTGAGCGAGTTGGGATATGCCAACGCAACCGTGATGTGCGCCGACGGATCGCAGGGCCATCCACCAGGCGCCCCCTATGACGCAGTAGTGGTCACCGCCGCGGCTTCAAGCATCCCTCCCCACCTCATGGACCAGCTTGCCGACGGCGGGCGGCTGGTCATCCCCATCGGGCCGCCGTCCTTTTCCCAGAACCTCACCCTGGTTCGAAGAGTGGGCGACGAGACCACCTCCGAGCGGTTCTGCCCGGTGAGATTCGTCCCCCTCGTGGAGGACGCCTGACCTGGCTTCGTCAGTTCGGTTCGGCCAGCGGCCAATGGGTCAGCCGGGTGTAACGGGACCCATCAGAGTGGAGCTGGCTGGAAACCAGCCACAGCTCGTTGGCCAGGAACTCGGCCTCGAATGGCTGTGCGACAACCGTGCCCGGCACCCGCTTGCGGGCTCGGGCCAGCGTCAGGTGCCCGGTGAAGCCTCGGCGGTCGAGGGGCTGCCCGATGGTCTCAGTGCGCGTGCCCACTACGGCCGCCAACTCGCTCAGCCCATCCGCCGGCAGTACCAGCGCCCTCGATCCCAGCCGCCTGCCTGCCGGTCCCAGCAGCACCGTGGGTGCAGACCTCTGAAACCCTCGCAGGCTGTCCTCCACGTCTTCTGGCTCAGCCTCCCCCAGAAACCGCAGGGTGATATGCCATTGCTCCCGTCTCGTCCACCGCAACCCCTCTACCTCAGGCCGCTCCAACTCTGCGAGCCGGTCAACCACGTCTTGAGGCGGAAAAACAGCCAAGAACAGCCGGGGCATGTGCCGCAGGCTATAGGCGATTCATGGGCGTACACCCGCCTCAAAGCAGCCGGATAGCCACTTGGGATAGGTAGGGTGAGCGGGTGCTGCGGTTGAGCGGTGAGGTCTATGGGCAGGTCGTTGCCCATGCGCTGTCGGGGCTGCCGAATGAGGCTTGCGGGTTGCTGGCTGCTCCGGCGGGGGGAGAGCAAGTCACCCGGTTCTTTCCGGTGCGCAATGCGGCGGAGTCGAGCCAGATTTACCGGCTCGACGATGCCGAGTACCTCCAAGTCGAGCGGACCGCCGATGACGAGGGGCTGGCGCTGGTGGCGGTTATGCACTCCCACACCCACACCACGGCGTATCCCTCGCCTACCGACGTGCGCGACGCAACGGCGTTCGACCCCTTCGGGGCGCTGCTCTATGTGATCGTGTCGCTGAAGGATCCCGAGCCCTCGCTGCGCTGCTACCGCATTCTCGACGGGGCTATTGCTGAAGAGCCGGTAGCAGTCGAGGGGTAATCTGGGGCCAGTGACGGCACACAAATCGATCATTGAGCTGATCGGGAACACCCCGATGGTGGATGTCACCGAGCTGTCCCCGAATCCGGCGGTGGCCATCCACATCAAGCTCGAGGGGGTCAACCCTGCCGGGTCGGTTAAGGACCGGGTGGCTCGCGAGATGATCCTCGAGGCCGAGGCCGACGGGACCCTGGAGCCGGGCCGCACCATCATCGAGCCATCGTCGGGCAACACCGGGATCGCCCTGGCCATGATCGCCCGACTCCGGGGCTATCCAATCAAGATCGTCATGCCCGAGAACGTTTCAGCCGAGCGCCGTCAGCTTCTGGAGGTGTTTGGGGCCGAGATCATCTGGTCGCCGGGCGCTGAGGGGTCGAACGGGGCCGTCCGCATGGCCCAGAAGCTGGCTGACGACAACCCTGAGTGGGCGTTCTTGTACCAGTACGGAAACGAGGCCAACCCCCGGGCCCACTACAACACCACCGGGCCGGAGATCTACGCCGACTGCCCCGAGATCACCCATTTTGTCTCTGGCCTAGGCACCAGCGGCACTCTGATGGGAGTGGGGGCCTATCTCAAGGAGCGCAACCCCTCGGTGCAAGTGCTGGCTGTGGAGCCCCCCGCGGGCGAGATGGTGGACGGATTGCGCAGCTTGGATGACGGGTTCATCCCCCCGGTCTATGAGAAATGGGGTGGCGACCAGCTCTTGGACGGCAAGCGCATCGTGAGGCCTCGGGAGTCGATCAAGTGGACTCGGCGCCTAGCCGAAGAGGCGGGCATCTTTGCCGGCATCTCCACCGGCGCGGCGCTGGCTGGGGCAGCTCGAGTGGCCGAGCGGACTGACGAAGGTGCGGTGGTCGTGGTCTCGGCCGACGGTGGTTGGAAGTACCTGTCCACCGGCGCGTGGACTGATCCAATCGACGAGGTGACAGCTCGGGCCGAGTCGATCATCTACTTCTGAGCCCCGATTTCAAGAAATCTCCACTTGGACAGGTTTTGTGATCCTTGATGTGCTATAAGCACCCCGCGCTGCTAGGATTCCCATACCCAAACCACACCACCACGCTGGAGCACTGCTCCAGCCGAACGGCCTCGACTCATCCCGCCAGAGTCGAGGCCGTTCCTCTTGTGCGGTCTTGTGTCCTTGTTAGGGTGCCCCCAGCGATGCAACAGGGCCGGAGGCATGAGGTATGAGAGCAGGTCAAACATGAGGGGCGACGGGCGAGCCGCTGATGAGCTGCGGCCCATCAGCTTCGAGCGGGATTTCACCGAGATGGCTGATGGCTCGGTACTGGTGTCCTTCGGCCGCACCCAGGTGCTGTGCACTGCGTCGATTGATCCCGACGTGCCCCGGTGGATGAGGGGCCGGGGTACGGGCTGGGTGACGGCCGAATACTCAATGCTCCCGGGGTCTTCGCCTGAGCGGGTCAACCGGGAAGCGGCTCGGGGCCGCCAGTCGGGCCGCACCCAGGAGATCCAGCGCTTGATCGGACGCTCGCTGCGGGCAGTGACCGATGCTGCCAAGCTCGGCGAGCGCCAAGTCATCTGCGACTGCGACGTGCTCCAAGCCGACGGTGGCACCCGCACCGCCGCCATATGCGGTGCCTATGTCGCGCTTCACGACGCCTTCAGCCGCTTGCTCGCCGCTGGAGACATCGAGCAGCACCCGATTATTGAGGCCTGCGCAGCGGTGTCCGTCGGGATCGTCGAAGGAACGCCGTCCCTCGACCTGCCTTACGAGGAGGACGTATCCGCCGAAGTGGATATGAACGTGGTCATGACCGAGTCGGGCCGCTTTGTGGAGGTGCAGGGCACCGCGGAGGGAATGGCTTTCGGCAGGGACCAGCTGGACGAGCTGTTGGACCTGGCCACGCTGGGGATCGAGCAGATCATCAAGCGGCAAAACCAGCTGCTGGCCGACCCGCCGCTGCCCCGTTGAATTCCGGCGCGTTGAGCATTGCCCCGGGTGAGCGTCGGCGGCTGGTGGCGGCAACCGCCAACCCCCACAAGCTGATTGAGATTGCGGCCATCTTGGGATCGGCAGTCGAGCTGCTGCCCCGGCCCGCCGATCTGGGCGAGGTGGTCGAAGACGGCGACACGCTAGAGGCCAATGCCCGGCTGAAAGCAGCCGCGGTCTGCGGTCATACCGGTCAGGCCGCAGTGGCCGACGACACCGGATTGGAGGCAGCCGCGCTGGGAGGAGCGCCGGGAGTGAAGTCGGCCCGCTACGCCGGCGAGCACGCCGATGACGCGGACAATCGGGTCCGGCTGCTCGACGAACTCGAGGAGGCCGTCGACCGGTCGGCCCGCTTTCGCACAGTGGCGATCGTGGTCTTTCCCGACGGCCGTGAGCTGCTAGCCGAGGGCATGACCACTGGGACAATCGCTGTCGCTCCTCGTGGAGACGGAGGCTTCGGCTACGACCCGGTGTTCGTACCCGACGGGGGAGACGGGCGGACGTTTGCCGAGATGTCGCCCGACGAGAAGAACGCCGTCTCCCACCGGGGCCGGGCATTTAGGGCCTTGGCGGCCCAGTTGGGCTTGTAGCCTGTTAGCGCCTCGCGCCAGTGGCGGAACTTGGCAGACGCGCAGGGTTTAGGTCCCTGTGGGCGCAAGCCCGTGTGGGTTCAAATCCCACCTGGCGCACATGACTGATGATTTTCGGCGGGTTGTGACCGCGGTGGACGGCGACGGCCACTCGGTGGTGGACAGTGATGGGCTGCCGCCGGTGGCGATCAGCCCCCGCCATCCCGACCAGTTCCTCACCGCCATTTGGGCGGTGGACGAGCTCCCCACCAGCTACACCGCACCGGGCGATCGGGACGGCTTCAGGCTGTCACCGCCAACCGGTGGGGTGAACATCATCCGCAACAAGCTCCCTCCCGACTCGGTGGTGTATGTGGACGCTGACGGCCGGCCCCGTCCGGTGGCCGATGGCGAGAATCTTCACCGCACAGCCACGGTGGACTTCATCTGTGTGCTGGAGGGCGAGCTGTGGCTGGTACTCGAGGGCGATGAAGACGTCCAACTCCGAGCCGGAGACTGCGTGGTGCAGCGGGGGACGGTCCACGCCTGGCGCAACCGCACCGATGAGCCCACCACGTTTCTGGCGGTGCTCATCGACGCCGACGAGAACACACTGCCCGCGATTCCCATCGGCCCGGAGGTGCTGTGAGCGATCCCGGGGAATCCCAGCTCGGCAGCGAGACTCGACAGGCTTGGCGGGATCTGCTGGGCGCGCTGTCGGAGATAGATGCCGAGTGGATCGGACCGCAGCGAGGCCTTGCTCCCGGCCGGGAGCACCTGGGCATTCGAGGCCTGGCCATGGCTCTGTGGGGGGCGCTGGATCTTTATCTGGAGAACGAACCCGAGCGCCCCCACTTCGTGCGTCTCATCTCCCCGTACCGAAAGTGGGGCGACAACCCCGACGCCATCTACTTCTTCGCGCCGCTGCGGGGCGACCTCACCTATCGTGTGCAGGGACGACGGGGGCGGGAGGTCTATCTGTCGCTCACCGTGCACGGCGGTGACCGCGACGGCCACTGGCCGACCCGGGTGGTGGCCGAACTCAATATGGACGACATGGCGTGCGAGGAAGACGGCCGCTTTGAAGTGGTGCTTTCGCCGGACGCTCAAGAAGGCAACTGGATGCCATTGGAGGAGGACGCCGGTTCGGTTGTGGTCCGGTTCTACTTCAATGAGGCTGAAGCCGCCTCGGCTCAACCCGACCTGGTGCCTGATCTTCGCATCGTGACAGTCGACGGACCCGAGCAGCCCCCGGTGCCTGACGATGCCTTGGTGGCCCGTCGCCTCAGGCGGGTCGAGGCGTGGGTGCGCTCGAAGTTCGGCGGTCAACTGCTCGGCCCCCGGCCGCGTCGCCGCCCGAGCTGGTATTCCGAGGTGCCCAACACCATGGGTCCGCCGGTGGATTGGACCGACAGCGACGGCGGCGGATGGGGCGCAGTGGACATCGCCTACTCGGCCGGTGAGTACGAGTTGGCCCCCGACGAGGCCTTGGTTATGGAAGGCCGGATTCCCGAGGGCTTGTTCACCAACGTGGTGATTTGGAACGAGTTGGGCCAAACGGCCGACTACCTAGAGTGCACCGTCTCGCTGAACGATGCCCAGATGGAGATAGGCCAAGACCGCCGCTACCGGGTTGTCATCGCGCACCGTGATCCCGGCGTGCCCAACTGGCTGGACACCTGCGGTGAGTCTCGGGCCGCAGTGTTCTGGAGGTTCATGCTTCCAGCCGAGCCCCCTGAAGCCCCGTTGTGCACGGTGGTGCCGGTGGATCGGGTGGCCGAGACGTAGTAGCGGCCCGGTACGATTGGGGCTATGACCAACCCCGCGATGTTCGAGCCCGGCAGCCCCGAGCGCGGCGCTTTTGAGATCTACAACCGGCTTCTGAAAAACCGAATCGTGTTTCTCGGAACCGACGTGAACGACGACATTGCCAACTACATCACCGCTCAGCTTCTGTACTTAGAGGGCGAGGATTCCGAAAAGGACATCTGGCTCTACATCAACTCCCCAGGCGGGTCGGTCACCTCAGGCATGGCCATCTACGACACCATGCAGTTCATTACCCCTGATGTGGGGACCATATGCATGGGCTTGGGGGCCTCAATGGGCCAGTTCCTGCTGTGCGCCGGAGCGCCTGGCAAGCGCTATGCCCTGCCCCACGCTCGGATCATGATGCACCAGCCCTCGGGCGGCGTTCGAGGCCAAGCCACCGACATCGCCATCCAAGCCGAGCAACATGCCTATGTGAAGTCGCTGCTGGCCGAGCGCATTGCCACCCATACCGGGCAGTCGGTGGAGCAAGTGGAGGCCGACTCCGACCGCGACCGCTGGTTCACCGCCGAAGAGGCCAAGCAATACGGCATCATCGACCACGTGATCGTCAAGCGCGGCGAGATGCTCTGAGGAAGCTCGGCCCTCAACTAGCCCCGCACGTCCAACCTCACCTCGCCGGGGATCTTGTCGGGGTCGACGAATACCACCGGGCTGTCCCATTCCAATCTCAAACCGCAATGCCTTGCTGAGTACCTGGCCAATTCAGTGGCGGCGGTTTCGCTTTGCTTCAGCTGCTCCGCGTCGAGCGTTGAGCCTTCTGGGTTATCGAATGCCTCGATGACGAGGCTCGCGGTCTCGTTGATGATGGCTAGCGACGGCTCAATCTCAAGCGGTGCCACCTGGCGTATGTCTTCAAGCTCGCCGACCACCGCGGTCGCAGCGCTCGGCTCGTCGGAGTAGTCCGAAGCCAAGGTTCCCTCCGGTCCGAAGGCTGTTTTCAGTTTCTGGCAGAAGGCGCTCAAATCGGGCTGATCGTCGTCTCCGCAGGCACCGAAGCCGAGCACCAAAATTCCCAGCATCAGCGCCAGCACAGCCGCAGTCGGCCGTTGGCGTCCTCGCATGGTCAACAGCCGGCGGCTGCTTCTCGCAACTCGGCGATGGCGTGGTTGAACCCCAGCTCGTCGGAGAACACCGCACTGCCGGCTACGAACACTCCGGCCCCAGCCTTGGCCGCAGCTCCGATGGTCGCTCGGCCAATGCCGCCATCCACCTCCAACTCGACCTCGTGTCCGCCTTCGTCGATCATCGCCCGGACCTCGGCCACCTTGGACTCCATCGAGGAGATGTACGACTGGCCGCCCCAGCCGGGGTTGACCGTCATCACCAGCACCAGTCGGCACAGATCCAGTATGTGCGCTACCGCGGAGGCCGGAGTGGCCGGATTGAGGGCGACGCCGGCCTCCATGCCCAGCTCTCGGATGGCCCCCAGCGTGCGGTGCAGGTGGGGGCAGGCCTCGGCATGGACGATGAGCAGCTCGCAGCCGGCCTCGGCGTAGCGCTGGGCCAGCTCATGGGGTTCCTCAACCATCAGATGGGCCTCGAATGGCAGCGACACCAGGGGTCGGATCGAGGCGATCACGTCGGGCCCGAAGGTGAGGTTGGGAACGAATCGGCCGTCCATCACGTCCCAGTGGATGCGGTCGGCGCCGGCTTTCTCCAACTCGATGCACTCTTCGCCCAAGCGGGCGAAATCAGCGGGCAGCACTGAAGGCGCTATGAGAACTTCAGGGGCCATGTCGCGACCATACCCGGTGCCGGGACGCGACAAGCGCACCTTTCCCGGCTTCACCCGTCGGCCAGGTCAGCGCAGCATTCCGCCGTCGACGAAGACGGGACGGCCGCTCATAAATGCCGACGCGTCGCTGGCCAAGAACACCGCCGCGCCCACCAGATCTTCGGGGACGCCGAGGCGACCGAAGATGGTCTCGGCAGCCACCTGTTCTTCGAAGCGAGCCCGGGCTTCGAGGTCGCGGGGCAGGATCATGTCGGTGGCCACCGGGCCGGGAACCAGCAGGTTCACCCGCACGCGCCGGCTGGCCCACTCTCGGGCCATGGTGGTGGTCCAGTTGGCCATCGCCGCTTTGACCGCGCAGTAGGCGCCGATTCCCTCCATGGGCTGAAAGGCACCCAGCGCGCCGATGTTGATAATCGATCCGCCCCCATCGGCGGCCAGGTGGTCGAGCGCGGCTTGCGACAAAAACAGCGGCCCCTTGAGGTTCACGGCCAATATGTCGTCCAACTCTTCGGGGGTGACCCGAGTGGTGACATGAGGACGCAGTACTCCGGCGTTGTTCACCAGCACGTCGAGGCGACCGAAGCGCTCCATGGTGGCCTTGAGCAACGGCCCATGCTGGTCCAGTTGGCCGACGTCGAGTTGGGCGGCCATGGCCTCCCCACCGGCAGCGGTGATCTGGTCGGCCAGGGCCTGGCAGGCATCCAGCGTGCGACTGGCGGCCACGATCTTGGCTCCAGCCTCGGCCAGCCCCAAGGCCAGGGACTGGCCGATCCCCCGGGAGGCTCCAGTGACGATGGCCACCCGCCCGGTCAAGTCGAACCTATCCATTGGCTTCTCCACCTAATTCTTGCGCGGCCAGCCAGTTCTCCAGGCTGGCGTCCTCCCAGTCATCGGGGCCGTACACCGTGCGGGGCAGCGGGGTCATCAAATGGGTGTCGCCGCCGGTAACGTATTCGGCCGAGCGCCGCTCCCAGGCGGTGATCCGATCATCGGGGACTCCCTCATCGCTTAGGCCCCGGGTGGTGTCGCGGTTCTGGCGGAGGGTGACGTGGGAAGCGATATCGGTAGCCCACACCATCACCACTTCGTGCTGGTTGTTGAGCACCTCATACAGCCCGGTGGGACGGTGGCCGTAGTCGGCCATGAGGGGAACCCTCTCTTGCGCCACCGCGGCCAGAAACTCCAGCGGAGTGCCGGGGCGCACGGTGAGGATCTCGTTCACAAACAGCGTGCCCTTGATTCCCGCCTCGGCGATTTCCGCGGTGCTGGGGCTGCCGGGCACGCCCCCGCACAGCCGGTCGAACCCGCCGGATCGCCACTGGGCAGCCTCGTCCCACCAGTCGCCGTAGAACGCCTTGCGCCGCTTCAGGTTGAGCCGATCGAGGTTCTTGGCCATGCCCTTCCAACCCTCCGAACCGATATCCCAGATGTTGATCACCTGGGGCCAGCGGCCTCCGCCCGCGCCCAGGATGTAGAAGGCGCCCTGGAGTCCGAACATTTCCGGCATGCGCAGCACCGGGTCTTGCCACAGGTGCTCCATGTAGTCGTACTGGCCCTGCCCGATGATGTCGACCACCTCGTACAGGTAGAGGTCGCGGTTCACGCTGGGACTCCTGGGTGCCCAGTTTTGTCATTCATCACCGTGCGACGTTACCGGCGTAGGCTGCGGGCGTGCGGCGTGAAACTCAGCTGGAGCTGATCCGGGAGCTTCTGGATCACCACGCCGCGGGCACCACGCAGCTGGCTGACGACGTGCTGGCGCTGCCCGCTGATGTCTACACCAGCGAGTCCCACTGGCAGGCGGAGCGGGAGGTGCTGTTCCGCCGCCGCCCGGTGATGGCTTGCCTGTCGGGGGCGGTGGCCTCCGCGGGTGACTACGTGTCCTTCACCGTCGGAGGGGTGCCGCTGGCGGTGGTGCGGGGCGACGACGGAATGCTGCGGGCGTTCCGCAATGTATGTCGACACCGGGCCTCATCGGTGGTGAGCGGCTGCGGGTCGGGGGCGGCATCGCTGCGCTGCCCATTTCACGCTTGGACCTACCGGCTCGACGGATCGCTACTTGCCCGACCCCAGGCGGGGGAGGGGTTCGCCGGGACCGACGAGTCGGAGCTCGGTCTGGTGCCGGTGCCGGTGGGGGAGGCCAGTGGGCTGGTGTTCGTGCGGCCCGAGGGCGATGAATCGGTGGACGCCGCCGGGCTGGTGGGCGACGCCGCCCAGGACCTCGAAGACTTCGCAGTGGGCGGCTACGTGCCGTTCGACCGGTGGGAGTCGAGTTGGCCCTGCAACTGGAAGCTGCTGGTGGACACGTTCTTGGAGTCGTACCACGTGTTCTCGCTGCACCGCACCACGGTGGGCAAGTACTACCTGTCCCAGCCCATGACCTATCGGGGCTATGGCCCCAACCTGCGGTTCCAAACCTGCCAGAAATCAATCCTGGAGCTGGCCGAAGCCCCCGAGGACGACTGGGATCTGCTCAGCCGGGCCACCGTGGAATACCTCATCGCCCCCAACACCATCCTGAGCCACAGCGTGGACCACTTTGCGGTGTACCAGTTTCTGCCCACGTCGGTCGATCACACCGACGTCACCATGACCCTCTACACCCCAGAGCCGGTCACCGACCGCACCCGCCCCCACTACGAGCGCACCCTGGAGCTTCACCAGAAGGTCGGTGCCGGCGAGGACTTCCCCCAAGCAGTCAAGATCCAGCAGTCCCTGTCCTCGGGCCTGGTCAGCGAAACCCTGGTCGGCCGCCACGAGGTCGCCCTCATCCACTTCCACCAAGCCCTAGACGGACTGCTTGAGTCCGGCTAGCTGAATTGCTCGGTTTGCCAGGCGAGGGCGGCTTTGAAGCCTTCGGTTCGGATGAGGTGGCCGAACTGTTGGGCGGCGGGGGACTGGTGGGCGATCACGTTGTGTTCGCGGGCCAGCTCCTGGGCCATGGTGTAGCCCATCAGTTCGAGGACCTTGTTGCAGATGGCCTTGTTTGCGGCAGAGATGTCGCCGGGCACGGTGGCCACCCGGCGAGCCAAGGCGTGGGTGTGCTCGGCCAGCTCATCGGTAGGCACCGCCTCCAGCACGAACCCGGCCCGGGCTGCGGTGGCGCCGTCGATCATGTCGCCGGTGAGCAGCAGGCGCTTGGCCCACTGGGGTCCGGCCAGATAGGTCCACATGTGGGTGGACGGGGAGGCCATCGACCGCACAATGGGGTAGCCGAACTGGGCGTCGTCGGCACACACAGCCATGTCGGCGTGGAAGGCGATATCGGTGCCCACCGCCAGGCAGTAGCCCTGCACTGAGGCGATGATCGGGGTGCGCAGCCGCCACATTTCCTCGAACCGCCGGAAGGGCTCCACCAGGGCCAATTCCTGCTCGAAGGAGCGGGAGTCGTAGTCCAGGTCGATCTCGTCGGGGTCGAGGTCGATACCCGAGCAGAACACCCCGCCCGCGCCCTGAACAACAATGGCTCCGACGTCGGGAGCGGCGTCGGCCTCGGCCAGCGTGTCGAAGAACTGGCCAAGCTGGGCCATGGTCAAGGCGTTGCGCCGCTCGGGGCGGTTCAAGGTGATGTAACGCACCCGCTCCCGGTCCTCGGTGAGGATGGCGGTCTCGGTTTCTGGGGTTTCTGGCACGGGGCCGACGGTAGCGCGGCCAACAAGGGATTGAGACCGCTGTCCAAGCAGACACCGCCGAGAACACGGCGGTACCCTGGTTTCGTGGACGACCTCGGTTACACCCCTTTTGACTGCGACAACCACTACTACGAGGCGGCTGACGCCTTCACCCGTCATGTGGACCCGGCCATGCACCCCCGTTGCGTGCAGTGGGCCGAGGTGAACGGCCGCCGCTACCACTTGGTGGGCGGCAAGATCAACCACGCGGTGGTGAACCCCACTTGGGATCCGATCGCCCTGCCCGGGGCCATGCACGACTACTTCCGGGGCAACCCCGAGGGCCGGAACCCGGCCGAGATGCTGAGCAAGCGGGAGAAGCTGCCCCGCTACTACGTGGACGACCGGGACGCGAGGGTCGAGAAGGTGAACCAGCAGGGGCTTCAGTCGGTGTGGCTGTTCCCCACGCTGGGTGTTCTCTATGAAGAGCTCGTCAAAGAGGACATCGAAGCGGTGTGCGCTCTGTTCGGCGGGTTCAACCGCTGGCTGGACGAGCAGTGGGGCTTCGCCTACCGCGACACCATCTTTGCCGCTCCCTACATTGCTTTAGGCGATGTTGACTGGGCTTGCCAGGAGCTGGAGTGGGCCATCGACAAAGGCGCCCGCACCATCGTGATGCGACCGGCCGCGGTATGGACCGCCGATGGATTCATGTCGCCGGCCGACGAGCACTTCGACCCGTTCTGGGCCCGAGTCAACGAGTCCGGCATATGCGCGGTGGTCCACGCCGGCGACAGCGGCTACACCACCCATGGCTACGACGTGGATGGATTTCATTCGGCGGGGATAGGTCAAAGGCGCAAATTCAAGCCCACCATCAAGGCCTACAACATCGAGCGGGCCGCCTACGACTACTTGATTACTCTGGCGCTGGAAAAGCTGTTCGAGCGATTCACCAACCTGCGCATCGCCTCGGTGGAGAACGGCTCGCAATTCTTGGGCGACATGTTCCGCAAGCTGGATCAGGCCACCCACAAGAGCATCGGCTGGTTCAAGGAGGACCCGTCGGAGCTGTTCCGCCAGCACGTGTGGATCAACCCCTTCTGGGAGGACGACGTGGCCGAGGTGGTCCACTACATGGGTTCCGACCGGGTGATCTTCGGCAGCGATTGGCCCCACATCGAGGGCATGCCCCAGCCCCTCGACTACCTGGTCGAGCTCAAGGACAAAGGCTTCGACGACGCCATCAAGAAGAAGATCCTGCTCGACAACGTCACCGAGCTGAACCAACTGCAACCGGCCTGACGCTGGCCTCAAGCCAACAGGCGCCCATCGGCGCCACCTCGCTAGCCGGTGGGGTCGAAGTGGGGGTTGAGGAGGTCGTAGCGGGCGATGGCGTCGGTGGCCACCGCCGGTTCGAGGCTGCCCTCGGCCGCGAGGCCGCTCAACACGGCGGAGATCACGCTGTTGGCGTCGGTTTCGAAGAAGCGGCGTAGCGATTCACGGGTATCTGAGCGGCCGAAGCCGTCGGTGCCCAGCGGGATGAACCGGCGGGGCACCCAGCGGGCGATCTGATCGGGCACCATGGTCATGTAGTCGGTGACCGCCACCACCGGCCCCTGGCCCTCCGCCAGCCTCTCGGTCACCATTGGCACCCGGGGCTCTTCGTCGGGGTGCAGGCGGTTCCAGCGCTCCACATCCAGAGCCTCCTCCCGGGCCGCCTTGAAGGAGGGGGCGCTGAGCAAGTCCACGCCGATGCCATAGCGCTCGGCCAGCTCGGCCTGGGCGTCGCGGGCGGCCTGATGGGCAGTACCCGAGAAGATGATCGAGGCCTGCTGCTCGGCGTCGTCCAGCGGATGGTTCCACTGGTACAGCCCCGACAAGATGTGCTCATCGCTGATGAAGTCGGCCCGGCGGGGCTGGCGGTAGTTCTCGTTGTAGATGGTGATGTAATAGAAGACGTCCTCGCCGCCGCCGTTGCCGTACATCCGGTTCAGCCCTGAGCGCACGATGGCGCCCAGTTCGTAGGCGAAGGCAGGGTCGTAGGCGCAGCAGGCCGGCACGGTGGAGGCCAGCAGCTGGCTGTGGCCGTCTTGGTGCTGCAACCCCTCGCCCAGCAGTGTGGTGCGCCCCGCAGTGGCCCCCATCAAAAAGCCCCGGGCCCGAGAGTCGGCCGCCGACCAGATCAGATCGCCCACCCGCTGGAACCCGAACATGGAATAGAAGGAGTAGAACGGCACCATCGGCACGCCCATGGTGGCGTAGCTGGTGGCTGCCGCCGTCCACGAGGCCAATGACCCTGCCTCGGTGATGCCCTCTTCTAAGAGTTGGCCGTCCTGGCCCTCGGCGTAGGACAGCAATAGATCGTGGTCCACCGGCTCGTAGAGCTGGCCCTCAGACGCGTAGATCTTGAACTCCCGGAACAGCGAGTCCATGCCGAAAGTACGGGCCTCGTCGGGGACGATGGGCACCACACGGGCCCCGAACTCCTCGTCTCGCATCATGTTGCGCAGCATCTGGGTGAACACCATGGTGGTGGACACCTCGCGTCCGTCGGACCCCTCGTCGTAGTCGGTGAACAGCTTGTCGTCGGGCAGCTTGATGGGCCGGCGGATGTTCACCACTCGGACGGGAAGTGGCCCGTCCAGCTCCCGGCGCCGGGCCATCAGGTACTGGTGCTCTGGGGAGTCGGGCGGAGGCTTGTAGTACGGCGGGTTGGCGTCGTCTTCGAGGGACTCAGCGGGAATCTCCTCCTCCAGGTGAAGCCGGGAGCGCAGCACCATGAGCTGCTCAGTGGTCATCTTCTTGATCTGGTGGGTGGCGTTGCGAGCCTCGAGCCCTTCGCCCAGCGTCCAACCCTTGATGGTCTTGGCCAGGATCACCGTAGGCCGGTCGGTGGCCTCGATGGCGGCCTTGTAGGCGGCGTACAGCTTCAGGTAGTCGTGTCCGCCCCGGGGCAAGTCCTCGAGCTGGCGGTCGCTGAGGTGGGCCACCATCTTTCGCAGTCGGGGGTCGGGCCCGAAGAAGTTCTCCCGGATGTAGGCGCCGGTCTCGGTGGCGTAGCGCTGGTACTCCCCGTCCACCGTGGCCATCATCTTTTCCAGCAGCACACCGTCCACATCGGCGGCCAGCAACTCGTCCCAACGCGATCCCCAAATCACTTTGATCACATTCCAACCTGAGCCGCGGAAGTTGCCCTCCAGCTCCTGGATGATCTTGCCGTTGCCCCGCACCGGACCGTCGAGGCGCTGGAGGTTGCAGTTCACCACCCAGATGAGATTGCCCAGCTTGGCCCGCCCGGCCAGCGAGATCGACCCCAGCGTCTCGGGCTCGTCGCACTCGCCGTCGCCCACAAAACACCACACCTTGGAATCGCTGGTGTCCTCGATGCGGCGGTCGTGCAGATAGCGGTAGAAGCGGGCGTGGTAGATGGAGTTGATCGGTCCCAGCCCCATTGACACCGAGGGGTATTCCCAGAAGTCGGGCATGAGCCGGGGGTGGGGGTAGCTGGACAGCCCGCTGCCGCCGATCTCCATTCGGAAATTGTCCAACTGCTCCTCGGTGAGCCGGTCCTCGAGATAGGCCCGGGCGTAGATGCCCGGCGCGGCATGGCCCTGGATGTAAATGGCATCGCCGGGCAGTCCGTCCTCTTTGCCCCGGAAGAAGTGGTTGAACCCCACCTCGTACAGAGCGGCCGATGAGGCGAAGGTGGAGAGGTGTCCGCCGATGCCGTCAGCCCGCTTGTTGGCCTTCACCACCATGACCGCGGCGTTCCATCGAATGAAGGCCCGAATGCGGCGCTCGATGTACTCATCACCAGGGAAAAACGGCTGGTCAGCGGTGGGTATGGTGTTCACATATGGCGTTTGGACGGTGCCGGAGAGGCCGACGCCCAATTCGTCGGCCCGGTCCAGAAGGCGGCGAAGCAGGTACCGGCCTCGCTGCCCCCCGGAGGCGCTGACCACGGCGTCGAGGCTGTCGAGCCATTCTCGGGTCTCTTCGGGATCGGTGTCGGGAAGCTGGTGTGAGAAGTTCACGGCCACGCCACCATGCTTTCAACTCTGGGGTCGTCGTGCCACCATGAGGTGGTGACTGCGTCATCTAGACCCACCGTGGTGTACACCGACGGCGCCTGCCGGGGAAACCCTGGTCCCGGGGGATGGGGCTGGGTGGTGCCCGAAGGTCAGTGGGACTCGGGCGGGTCGCCGCAGACCACCAATCAGCGCATGGAGCTGACCGCGGTGTTGGAGGCGGTACGGTCGCTGGAGGGGCCGCTGAAGGTGTTCAGCGACTCCACCTATGTGGTCAACTGCTTTCGGGACCGGTGGTGGGAGGGGTGGATCCGCCGGGGGTGGCGCAACAGCCAGAAGAAGCCGGTGGCCAACCGCGACCTATGGGAGCCGCTGATTGAACTGGTGCTGGCCCGTGAGGTTGACTTCGTGTGGGTGAAGGGACACGCCGGTGACCGCTGGAACGACGAGGCCGACCGGCTGGCCACCGAGGCCGCCGACAGCCAATGACCTAGTCGTCCTCAAACCTCTTCACCAGATTGTCGAGGGTGGCGGCGATATTGGTCTTGAAGCTCTCGGGTGTGTACGCCACCGCAGCCATGAAGCGGTTGATAGCAGGGGAGGTGGTGAAGTCGGCCGTCTCGGTGACCCGAGTGCCTCCTGCCACCGGCTCGAGTTCGTAGCGCCACCGGTTCTTGCCCCAATGGCACCAGGCGATGCGGCGGTTCTCCTCGAATTCCACCACTGTGCTGGTGGTCTTGTAGGGGAAGCCGTACATCTTCATGGCCATCTTGAACTTCGACCCCAACTGCATGGGGCCCGAACCGGATACCACCCTTCGCACGGTGCCCGAGCCATCGAACTCGGAGTGGCGGTCCGGATTGGCCAGCAGGGCGAAGATCTCCTCGGCAGGAGCGGGCACAACCCGGCTGTCGGTGAAAGTGCGCTTGTACATCACAGGACCTCTTTCAACATTGGAGACAGGTCGGGGTGGCGGAACTCGAAGCCCGAACCGGTCAGCGCAACCGGGTGGGCTCGGGTGCTGGAGAACAAGAGCTCGTCGGCCAGTTCTCGCCCCAGCAGAAGCCGGGGACCGAAGCGGGGGACGGCCAAGGCGGCGGGGCGGCGCAGAATCGAAGCCAGCGCCCGGGTGAACTCTCGGTTTGTGACCGGGTTGGGAGCACACAGGTTCACCGGTCCGCTCATGTCGGACTCCAGTAAGAAGGCCAAGGCCCGCACTTGGTCTTCCAGGGCGATCCATGGCCACCACTGTTGGCCATTTCCCAGTGGTCCACCCAAGCCCAGCTTGAAAAACGGAAGCATCCTGGTCAGAAACGGGGCGTTTTCGGCCACCACCAGCCCGGTGCGGGCTAACGCGACCCGGGTGCCGGCATTTTGGGCCTCGGCGGCCGCCGCCTCCCAGTCGGCAGCGAGGGCAGACAAGAATCCGGTGCCTGGTCCAGACTGCTCGTCGAGCACTTCGTCTCCCCGGTCTCCGTAGAAGCCGACTGCGGAGCCAGCCACCAGCACCTCGGGAGGAGTAGAAGCCGCAGCCATGGCCTCCACGAGCAGCTCGGTAGCGTTCACCCGGCTCTGGCGCAGCTCACGTTTGCGGCGCTCGCTCCAGCGGCGGTCGCCGATTCCCGCCCCGGCCAAATTCACCACTCCGTCGATGCCGTCGAATGCGTCGTCATCGATATCGCCGGTGGCCGGATTCCAATAGCGGGCTTCCTCGGCCCGGGATTTGGGATCGCGAACTAGTCGGATCACTTGGTGGCCAGCAGAGTTGAGATGGCCGACCAGCGCCGACCCGATCAGCCCCGATGCTCCGGCAACGACCACTCTCATGGGCCAAGCTTAGGGGCAGTTCAGATTCTCGGCTTCCTACACTGGAGCCACGTGTAGGACTAGTCGGAGTTCTTCGGGTTCTGCCCCAGGCGTCGCGGGTAGCGTGGGTCTATGTCTGAGTCCGAGCCAAGAGCCCCTTTTGATCATCAGGGCACCGAGGGGTCTGAGCCCAAATCCCGATCATTCATGGACGTGCTCCGGCAGATCAATGCCCGGATGGTGCTCGGCGCGCTGGCTGCGGTGGCGCTGATTGTGTTCATCGCGCAGAATACTGACGAGACCCGGGTCAACTTCTTGGGGTGGGACTGGGACTTGCCGCTGTTCTTGCTGCTGTTGATCACCATTGTGCTCAGCGTGGTCTGCACGGAGATCGTCAGCTGGTACATGGGCCGGCGTCGTCGCAACCGTCGCTGATCCGTATATCTGTGAGCACTCGCCGATTGATCCTCTTGGCGCTTCTGTGCGGGGTGGCCATCCTGGTGGCCTTCGCGGTGCAAGCGGTGCTTATCCTTCGCTAGTGGTACGCCTTGCAGACGGGCCACTAGGCGAGTCGCCGGTAGGCTGAACGCCATGAACAGCAGCCATGAGGTGGTGGTGGTGGGCGGCGGACCCGGCGGATACGCCGCGGCCCTGTACGGCGCGGCCGCCGGTCTCGACGTCGCCCTGGTGGAGAAGCAGAAGCTGGGCGGAACCTGTTTGCACGTGGGCTGCATTCCGGCCAAAGAGCTACTGGAAACCGCGTCGGTATACCGGACCGTTGCCCATGCCGAAGAATTCGGCATTTCCGCGGGATCACCGACGGTGGATATGAGCGCCGCCCAAGCCCGCAAGCAGAAGATCGTGGATCAGCTTCACAAGGGTGTCGGCAAGCTGCTGGAAGGCCGCAAGGTCAACATCATCGATGGTTGGGGCAAGCTCGGGCCTGACCGGTCGGTGACGGTGTCGGGTGGTGAGTCTGGCGATGTGACCTTGACCGCGAACCATGTGATTTTGGCCACTGGATCGGTGCCCCGGACGTTGCCCGGGTTCGAGGTAGACGGCGAGCGGGTGTTGACCAGCGATGAGCTGCTGTCCATCACCGATCTACCCGAACGGGCCGCCATCATCGGCGGCGGTGCTATCGGTTTGGAGTTTGCCTCCATGCTGGCTGATCTGGGTTCAGAAGTGACGGTGCTGGAGGCGCTGCCCCGAATCCTTATGGGAGCCGATGACGACGTGGTGAAGATGCTGACCCGGGCGTTCAAGAAGCGCAAGATCGAAATCCGCACCGGAGTGGCGGTGAGCGGATGTCGCGCGACCGGCAAGGGTGTGGAGCTGGACATAGATGGCGACGACCCTCTGGGCGTGGACGCAGTGGTGGTGTGCGTCGGGCGGCAACCGTTCACCGACGGCCTGGGACTCGACGCTGCTGGGGTGAATGTTGACGAGGGCGGATTCGTAGAGGTGGATGAGTACTGCCAAACCTCTCTTCCCGGGGTCTATGCCGTAGGCGATGTGGTCCGCACACCACAGCTCGCTCATGTGGCCTTTGCCGAGGCCATCATGGTGGTCAAGCACTTGCTGGGAGAATCACCCTCGCCGGTGGACTACGACAGGGTGCCGTGGGCCATCTACTGCCACCCTGAGGTTTCTTTCGTAGGCCACACCGAGGATTCGGCCAAAGAGGCCGGGTTCGAAGTGGCGACTTCGATGCACCGCTATATGGCCAACGGGCGTGCCATGATCGTGGGGGAGACCGACGGGCTGGTCAAGGTGATCGCTGAGCGGGCCGACGACGGTGTAGGCGGGCGCATTCTCGGGGTCCACATGGTGGGGCCGTGGGTCACCGAGCAGCTCGGCCAGGGCTATCTGGCCGTGAACTGGGAGGCCACGGTCCCAGAAGTGGCCGAGTTCATCCAGCCCCATCCCACTATGAGCGAGTTGTTCGGCGAGACGGTGCTGTCGCTCACTGGCCGGGCTCTGCACTGAAAAGTCAAATGAGGAGCGTTGATGTCTGAAGCAGAAAGGCAGAGGGAGTCGGGGTGGGTTGATGTCTGAAGTCAGGATGCCCCAGTTGGGCGAGACGGTGATGGAGGGGACCATTATCCAGTGGTTCAAGCAGGTGGGCGAAGAGGTGGCCGAAGACGAGCCGCTCTTCGAGGTGTCCACTGACAAGGTGGATTCCGAAGTGCCGTCGCCCATGTCTGGAGTGCTTGTGGAGATCGTGGCTGCCGAGGGAGACACGGTCGAAGTAGGCGGGATAATCGCTATTTTGAGTGCGGACGGCGCGGCCGCGCCGTCCGCGCCGACGTCGGCACCGGCTCCGGTGGAATCACCGTCGGAACCAGAACCAGCACCCGAACCTGCACCTGTCTCCGCTCCTGAGCCTGAACCCAAGCCCGCGCCGAACGCCTCTGGAGGAGAGGGAATTGTGCTGTCGCCGGTGGTGCGCCGGCTCATAGCAGAGAACGGGCTAGATCCGTCGCTGATTACCGGCACCGGCAAGGGCGGGCGCATCACCCGGTCCGACGTGGAGGCCCACATTTCCCAGAGCCGCACCACCGCCGGCCCGCCAGCACCGACCCCGCCGGCTGCAACCCCTACCGCCCCACCGGGCCTGTCTAGAACGGGCGATCGAGACACGATTGTCCCGCTCAGCAATATCCGCCGCATCACCGGCGAGCACATGGTGCGGTCAAAGACAGTGTCGCCCCATGTGCTGACCGCGGTGGAGGTGGACTTCGAGCGGGTCGAGCAGGTGCGCCGGGCACACCGGGAGGCGTTCAAGGCTGAGCACGGCTTCAGCCTCACCTACCTGCCGTTCATTACCCGAGCGGTATGCGACGCCCTCCACTCTTATCCCCACATCAACGCCACCGTGGGCGATGGGGAGTTGGTAGTTCACAATTATGTCAATCTGGCCATAGCCGTCGACCTCGACTTTCAGGGACTCTTGGCCCCGGTGGTGGTCGACGCCGACCGCAAGCGTCTGGTGGCGATTGCTGAGGAAGTGGCCGACCTGTCCCGGCGCGCTCGGGCCAAGAAGCTGAACGCCGACGAGATCTCGGGGGGCACCTTCACCATCACCAACCCGGGCCAGTGGGGAACGATGATGCAGTTCCCCATCATCAACCAGCCACAAGTTGCCATCTTGTCCACCGACGGGATCCGCCGTCGGCCGGTGGTGGTCGATGCCGAAGACGGCAGCGAGGCCATCGCCATCCACTCGGTGGGCGTGCTGGCCCTGGCCTGGGACCATCGGGCTTTTGACGGGGCATACGTGGCTGCCTTCTTGGACCACGTTCGGTCGATCATCGAGACCCGCGACTGGCACACCGAGATGACGTGATACTCCAATGACTCTTCGCATCCGATGGTTGGGGCGGGTGTCGTATCGAGACGCCCATGCCTGCCAGCAGGCCATGTTCGAGCGGAGTGACGACCACTTGCTGTTGCTGGAGCATCCCCACGTGTTCACTCTGGGACTCCGGGGTGATGAGGCGAACATCTTGGTAGACCCGGTCGAAGTGGGGGCAGAGGTGGTCTACACCGACCGGGGTGGCGACGTCACCTACCACGGGCCCGGCCAGCTCGTCGGCTACCCGGTGATGACCGTTCCGGGAAAACGGGGAGGGGGCATGGCCGACACGGTGGCCTACGTGTGCTCAGTGGAGCAACTGGTGATAGACGCACTGGCCGATTTGGGACTGCCCGACTGCGGCCGCCTTTCCGATTACCCCGGCGTGTGGGTTGATCCCGAAGGCGACAATCCCCGCAAGATAGCCGCCATTGGCGTGCGCCTCAGCCGCACCCGCTCTATGCATGGCTTTGCGCTGAATGTGGACTGTGACTTGGACTGGTTCGATCGCATTGTGCCCTGCGGCATCCCCGACAAGGCAGTCACCTCGCTGGCCGCCGAGGGACGGCGGGCGACCATGAAAGAGGTGGTGGACGCAGTGGCTGCCCGGGCCGCCGACCGCTGGGGTGGCGGGGGAGTGGACCGGGCCGACGTGGCCTGGCGGCAGCGGCCTGAGGACTTGAGCCCGTTCAGCCGGGGATTGGGACCAGGCGAGTTGCCGGGGCGAGCAGTTCGGCTGAAGAGCAGGATGGACGAGGCGGGCCTTGGTGAGGGCGTGGACATCGCCGAGCGCAAGCCGCCCTGGATGCGGGTGGCTCTGAAAACAGGCCCCGAATTCCGGCGGCTTCGGTCGGTGCTGCACAGCCGGAATTTGGTGACAGTGTGCGAGGAGGCCGGATGCCCCAACATCTACGAATGCTGGAACGAGGGCACGGCCACGTTCATGATCAACGGGGATCGCTGTACCCGAGCCTGCGGTTTCTGCCTAGTGGATACCCAGCGCCCTGAATCCCCTGATTTGGCTGAACCTGAGCGGGTGGCCGACGCGGTAGAGGCCATGGGCTTGGACTACGCGGTGATAACTGCGGTGGCCCGCGACGATCTGCCCGACGGGGGTGCCGCAGGCTTCGCCGCCACTGTGGGTGCCATCCGCCGCCGCGCCGCAGGGGTGCGGGTGGAGGTTCTCATTCCCGATTGCAAGGGCGATCCCGACGCTCTAGCCGTGGTCTTCGGAGCTCGCCCCGACGTGTTGAACCACAACATCGAGACGGTGGCTCGGCTCCAGCGGGTAGTGCGTCCCTCGGCAGGCTATGCCCGCAGCTTGGCTGTGCTGGCCCGAGCCAAGGCGGCGGGGCTCACCACTAAGTCGTCGATCATCGTGGGCATGGGGGAGACCGACGAGGAGGTGTCCCAGACCATGGCCGATCTGGCTGCGGTGGGCACCGACATCGTGACCGTGGGCCAGTATCTGCGGCCCACCACGCACCATCTTCCAATTGCCCGGTGGGTGCCGCCGTACCAATTCGAGCGATTTCAGGAGATCGGCCTATCGCTGGGCATCTCCCATGTGGAGGCAAGCCCTCTAACCCGCAGCTCCCACCACGCCCAACACGCCCACGCCCAGGCTCTGGCTTCGCCGGTCGAGGCGGCGGGAGTAGGTTGACCCCTATGTTCAGCCAGCGGTTAAACCGGGTACGGGCTCTCATGGCCGAGCAGCAGGTGGACGTACTGCTGTTGTCAGTGGGGGCCGACCTGCCCTACTTCTGTGGCTACGAGGCCATGCCCCTGGAGCGGCTGACCATGCTGGTGGTGCCCCGAGACGGCGAAGCCCGGCTCATCGTTCCTCGGATGGAGGCCCCCAGAGTGGTGGAACGTCCTGACGTCTTTGAGGTCGTGGCATGGGACGAGACTGACGATCCCGTCCACCTGGCCCGTTCGCTCATCGGCCCAGTGTCGACCGCGGCCATCGGCGATCACACCTGGGCCGGATTCCTAGTCGACTTGATGAAAGTGCTCCCGTCCGTTGAGTTCCGCCGGGCATCGGAGGTCACCAGCTCGCTGCGCTCAATTAAGGACGCTGCTGAGGTGGAGTCGCTGCGGGCCGCGGCGGCTGCCGCCGACCGAGTGGCTGCTGATCTCCGTTCAGGCAATATCGAGTTAATTGGGAAGACCGAGGCCGAGGTCTCGGCTGAACTGGGCCGTCGGCTGTTGGCAGAGGGCCATCAGCGGGTGAATTTCGCCATCGTGGCCGCGGGGGAGAATGCGGCCAGCCCTCACCACGAACCAGGGGAGCGGACAATCAAGCCGGGCGAGGTCGTGCTGTGTGACTTCGGGGGCACCATGGCCGATGCCGACGGAGTGGGCTACTGCTCTGACATCACCCGATGCGTGCATTTGGGTGAGCCTTCGGCCGAGCTGTCCGATGCCTACGACGTGCTCTTCGAGGCTCAGGCCGCTCAAGTGGCCGCCGCAGTAGTCGGACAGCCCTGCCAGGAGGTCGATCGTGTGGGTCGAGCGATGATCACCGAGGCCGGATTCGGAGATAATTTCATCCATCGCACTGGCCACGGAATCGGCACCGAGGCCCACGAAGATCCCTACATCGTGGAGGGCAACTCCCTCGAGCTGCGCCCTGGCCACGCCTTCTCCATCGAGCCCGGTATTTACATCCCGGGACGTTGGGGGCTACGGCTGGAAGACATCGTGGTGGCGGCCACCGACGGCCCCGACAATCTCTCCACCACCGATCACCGCCTGGCCGTGATCGACGTCTGACCGAATCTCTGGTCGAGTGATTGAGCTTCAACCAGCCACGCTGTTGATGCAGTTGGCTGTCGGAGGGCTGGCGTTCACCTGGCTCACCACCCGGCGCCGGGAGGCTGGGTTGGGCTACGGCTGGCTTATGCGCAGCACCTTTGGGCTGATTGCCGCTGGCGGCGCTTGGCTGGGCTTCGCCACCGATCCGCTCCCGGTGCGGGACTGGGCTGCGGTGGCCACCGCGTTGGCCACCGCGTTGGCATTGGCGGTGTCGGTTGTCCGACGGCGGGCTGGAGTGAGCGGACAGCGGGAACGGGTGGAGCGGCGCAGCGCCGAGATTGCCGAAATGACGGGCATCGATCGAGCAGATCAGCGCTTTGACCGCAGCGAGCCGGAATTTCCCCCGGTGCTGGATCTCATCGCGCCGATTGTGGGGCTGATCGGGGTGGTAGCGGGCGGGCTCGATGCGGGCGACCCTGTTGCCCTGGCGGTGGCCCGCACCGTAATCGGGGCATTCTTCTTGGGGGCGGTCACCGACGCCATGCTCTTGGGCCACTGGTACCTGGTACAGCCCGGCTTGGCCCGGGGGCCGTTGCTGGAGTTGATTCGCTGGACCGGGCTGCTGTGGCTGCCCGAGTTGGTGGTGATGTTGTGGCCCACCGGCATGGGTTCGGTGCTCGCCGGGACGATCGACGACGGCTACAACGGGCTCCTGGGCTGGTTCTGGGTGGCGTGTGTGGTAGCGACGGCGGGTTTGGTCGTGCTGGCTCGGGCGGCGCTGCGGGAACGCTTCTACTCGGCGGTGATGGCGGCGACTGGGCTGCTGTACCTGGGGATTCTGACCGGTTTCGGGATGGATTTGGTGGCCCGGGTGCTGTTGGACACCAGCTGATCGGTCAGGCGGATTCGGCCTTGGCGATAGCCACGGTGTGGACATCGGTGGTGACTGTTTGCACGGTGATGGTGTAGCCGCGAATGGTGACGCTTTGCCCTTGAGCGAGGACAGGGTAACCGTCGACCTGGCCGTTGCCGGTGTCACCGGCAACCTTGAGTGGCAGTCGCCCGGAGCCGAGTGCTGCGTTCACGGTGTACACCAACACTCCCTCGCCAGCCAGCGCGGGAAACGTAGTGGAGATGCCGTCGGACGTGCGGTGATGGATTCCAATGTCGTGGCCAATTCTGCGCCTGCTTTCGATGACGATCACCTCGGTGTCAGACAGCGGAATTGCGGCCATTGCTATCCCGTCCCCAGGACCGGCGGCAACAGGTCTCAGGTCGATTGTCGCATCAGGATCGGTCACACAACGGATCTGCGAATCCGCAAGCCAGCCGAGCTGCCAGCGGCTCCATGCCAGCATTTCTCTCGCCGTGAAGAAGTAGTGGGGATTGGCTTGACGGTGGCCGCTGGGAAAGTGCCAGGTAATGGCCATGCGTGGGTCGTTGGTATTGGTCAGGAAGAAGGCTCTTAGGCCCATGAGGCCGAAAGAGAGATGCGCCCAAGTCTTGCCTACTGGGCTCTCGGGCAGCGTGTGGCTGTCGTCGTAGGCGTAATAGTCCAGCAAGCCCAGATTGTGGGCCAGCTCATGGGCCGCCGAAGAGCCCCACTGGCCGGGGTCCCGGGGTCTGTCGGCGGCGAGGGCGATGTTGATTCGAGAGGTAGGCGCGACCATTCCCTCATCGGTGTAAGCCATTCCTCCAGCATCAGCAGCAGAGGCAAAGTGCGAACTGGGCGTGACAACCATCACAATGTCGATTCCAGTGAAATCGAACTCAGGATCGGCCAGTCTGACGGCTTCCGAATCAGTACCCCTGAGCAACGGATACCCAAGGAAGGAGTCCCTGAGGTAGTAGGTGTAGCTGTTCTCAGCTCGCAGCCACCTGTGAAGGGGGACGAACTCGATGTCGAGTTGTCCGTAGCTGGCCGACTTCAGGTACTCCTTGGCGTAGGGCAGACCCAGTTCGGCCTCTTCTTGAGTGGAGTGGGCAGCAGCGGCGTCGGGGAAGTCCAAAAACAGCACCGCCACTCGTACTGTGCCAGTGGCCAGAGGTGCCCACGATGGCAGCGGGAACCCAGCTGTTATGTGGTGTGAGACGCCGTGGGGCCGGCACAAATCCGGATTGGGTAGATGGGATTGGAGCGCTTGTTGCGTCTCGCTTGGAGCAGGCACGGTCGGCGTGAGGCTCCAGCATGTGATGGTTTGGTCGGTTCTGAGTCCGCATGAATGGCGATTGCCCGCGGCAAGAGCACTGAACTGCCCCTCGGGGGGTTCGGCCGGCCTGCCTCCATGGCCCCAGCAGGTGATGGTTTGGTCGGTTCCGAGTCCGCACGTATGGCGATTGCCCGCGGCAAGGGTATTGAACAGCTGGTAGGGCACATCGGCCTGCCCTGCTCCGTTGTCGCCCCAGCAGGTGACGGCTTGGTCGGCGGCAACTGCGCAGGTATGGCGGGCGCCGGCGGTGGTGGCGGTGAATTGTCCGTCGGGCGCGTTGGTTTGGCCGTGGCTGTTGTCGCCCCAGCAGGTGATGGTTTGGTCGGTTGCAAGCCCGCACGTATGCCGGGCGCCGGCCGCGATGGCGGTGTACAGCTGGAAGGGCACACTGGTCTGTTGCTTGCTGAACAGCTGGAAGGGCACTCCGGCCTGCCCGAAGCCATTGTCGCCCCAGCAGGTGACGGCGCCGGTCGTGTGCAGTGCGCACGTATGCCAGGCGCCGGCCGCGACGGCGGCGAATTGTCCGCGGGGGGCGTTGGCCTGTCCGTTTTCGTTGTTGCCCCAGCAGGTGATGGTTTGGTCGGTTGCAATTGCGCAGGTATGTCCGTCGCCGGCGGTGATGGCGGTGAACTGTCCGTCGGGGGCGTCAATTTGCCCGTAGTTGCTATTGCCCCAGCAGGTGATGGTTTGGTCGGTTGTGAGTGCACACGATTGTTCGCCGCGGGCGGTGATGGCGGTGAATTGTCCGTCGGGGGCGTCAATTTGCCCGTAGTTGCTATTGCCCCAGCAGGTGATGGTTTGGTCGGTTGTGAGTCCGCACGAGTGCCTCCTACCGACACCGATTGCGTTGAAGAGCTCTGCCGGCACGTTGTTCCGGAAGGACCGATCAACACCCCAGCAGATGACTCTGGCGTCGGTCCTCAGTCCGCACGAATGCCAAACGCTGGCGGTGATGGCGGTGAACTGTCCGTCGGGCGCGTTGGTCTGTCCGTGGCTGTTGTCGCCCCAGCAGGTGATGGTTTGGTCGGTTGTGAGTCCGCAGGCGAACGAACTGCCAGCGGTGATGGCGGTGAATTGTCCGTCGGGCGCGTTGGTCTGTCCGTGGTGATTGCTGCCCCAGCAGATGACTCTGGCGTCGGTAGTGAGTGCGCACGAATTCCAGGCGCTGGCGGTGATGGCGGTGAATTGTCCGTCGGGCGCGTTGGTCTGTCCGTGGCTGTTGTCGCCCCAGCAGATGACTCTGGCGTCGGTAGTGAGTGCACATCCATGCTCGTCGCCGGCGGTGATGGCGGTGAATTGTCCGTCGGGCGCGTTGGCCTGTTGGAAGTCGTTGTAGCCCCAGCAGGTGATGGTTTGGTCGGTAGTGAGTCCGCAAACATGCCTAGAACCGGCGGCGACCGCTGAGAATCTGCCTATTGGGGGTTGCTCAGAGGTGTCGGTTGAGCTGGGTGCTTCCTCTGAGGCGCCGTCCGGGCTGACGTCCTCTTGTGCGCCGACAGGACTTGGTATGGCAACTACCGCGGAGAAGGCCAAAGCCGAGGCGACGAGAATCGGCCCGAACCTTAACCTCACAGTCGGGCACAATACTTCCCTACCAGGCTTTAGCGGGCCACGAAGTACTTGGCCTGGGGGTGGTGGCAGATGAGGGCCGAGGTGGTTTGCTCGGGTTGGTACTGGAAGCTGGTTTCCTCGCCTACTTGGATGCCAATGCGGTCGGCGTCGAGGAGTTGGGCCACGGTGAGGTTGTCCTCGAGGTCGGGACAGGCGGGGTAGCCCCAGGAGTAGCGGCCGCCCCGGTACTGCTGGCGGAACAGGCCGATGAGGGTGGGGCCGTCCTCGTCGGCGAATCCCCATTCGGTGCGAATCCTGTGGTGCCAGTACTCGGCGAGGGCTTCGGCCATCTCCACTCCGAGGCCGTGAAGCAGCAGATAGTCCTGGTAGTGGTTGTCGGCGAACAACTTGGCGGTGGCCTTCGACACCTCGGCCCCCATGGTCACAATATGGAAGGCGGCGAAGTCCACCTCATCGCCGTCGGCGGGCCGGAAGAAGTCGGCGATGCACAGAAACGGGTCTCGGGGCTGGCGGGGAAATCGAAAGCGGCACCGTTCGGCCGTCCGGTCTGGGCTGTCCCACACCACGAGATCGTCTCCGATCCCGTTCACCGGAAAGTAGCCGTAGACCACCTGGGGCACCAGCAGGCCTTGGGCGGTGGCTGAGAGGAGCTGGTCCCGCAGGGTGGGCCGGATGCGCTCCTTAAAGGCGGCATCGTCCTCTCCATCAAGGGGACGAAACTGCCACTGGTTGCGGAACAAGGCGGTCTCGTTCACATACTCGGCGATGTCGGCGACGGGGATCCCTTTGACCACCTGCGAACCCAGGAACGGCGGCTCGAAGACAGGATTGTCAGTGGCCACCGACGGTGCCCTGTCTGGGATTTCATCGACAGCTCCTGTGGGGTCGCGGCGAGCCCTCCGGGGCAGATCGCGGCCTCCCGGGCGACGTCCGAAGTCGGGGTCTTCGGTGCCGGTGCGACGCAACTCCCCCAGTCGGTCCATCACCGCCAGGCCTTCGAAGGCGTCCTTGCCGTAGAACACCCGCCCCTGATAGGTCTCCCGCATGTCCCGCTCCACGTAGGTGCGGGTCAGCGCGGCACCGCCCAAGAGGACTGGCAAATGATGGAGGTCCCGGGTGTTCAGTTCCTCCAAGTTGTCCCGCATGATCAGAGTGCTCTTCACCAGCAGGCCGCTCATGCCTAGAGCGTGGGCGTCTACCTCCAGAGCACGGTCGATCATCTCGGCGATCGACACCTTGATGCCCAGGTTGTGAACCTCATAGCCGTTGTTGGTCAAGATGATGTCCACCAGGTTCTTGCCGATGTCGTGGACGTCGCCCTTCACCGTGGCCAAAACGATCCGGCCCTTGCCCCCAGTGTCTTCGGCCTTCTCCATGTGGGGCTCCAGATACGAAACCGCGGTCTTCATGGTCTCAGCCGATTGGAGTACGAACGGCAGCTGCATCTCGCCGGAAGCGAACAGGTCGCCCACCACCTTCATGCCGGCCAACAGCGTGTTGTTGACGATGTCCAGCGCGGGGGTGGTGGCCATTGCCTCGTCCAAGTCAGCCTCCAGCCCGTCGCGCTCGCCGTCGATGATCCGCCGCTCAAGCCGCTGCTCCACCGGCCAGCCAGACCGGTCCTCTTTGACGGCGGCGGTGGCCGTCACGTTTTCGAACGCGGCCAGCAATTCTGTCAGCGGGTCGTAGTCGTCCCGGCCTTCCGACGCGAGCCCGGCCGACCCCCGCCGGTCGTAGATCAAATCCAGGCACACGTCCCGATGGTGGGGGTCGACTCGGTTGAGTGGAATGATCTTTCCGGCGTGCACAATGGCTGAGTCGAGCCCCGCGTCGAGGCATTCGTGCAAGAACATGGAATTGAGCACGTGGCGGGCGGCGGGCTTCAGCCCGAACGACACGTTGGATACGCCCAGCGTGGTGTAGGCGCCGGGCAGCTCGGCCTTGATGCGGCGAATGGCCTCGATGGTGGCCAGCCCGTCTTTTCGCAGGTCGTCGTCGCCGGTGGACAGAGGGAACGTCAAGGCATCGAAGATCAGGTCGGACGGCGCCAGCCCGTAACGCTCCACCGCCAGGCGGTGCAGTCGATGGGCCACCCGCATCTTCCACTCCAGGTCCCGGGCCTGGCCTTCTTCGTCAATGAGCAGGCACACCACCGCCGCGCCATACTCCCGGGCCAGCGACAGCACCCGGTCGAGCCGTGAGCCCTCGCCCTCGCCGTCCTCCAGGTTGGCCGAGTTGAGCACTGCCCGCCCGCCGATCCACTCCAACCCGGCCTGCATCACGTCGGGTTCGGTGGAGTCGAGAACAAGCGGGGCGGCCACCCCGGTGGCAAACCGGCGAGCCAGCTCGTCCATATCGGCGGTGCCGTCGCGGCCCACATAGTCGACGCACAAATCCAGCAGGTGGGCGCCCTCTCCCACCTGATCGCGGGCGATCTGGAGGCAGCCGTCCCAGTCGGCCTCCAGCATGGCGTCGCGGAACTTGCGGGATCCGTTGGCGTTGGTGCGCTCGCCCACGATTAGAAACGACGTGTCTTGGGCGAAGGGCACCGCGGTGTACATGGAAGTGGCCGACGGGGGCAGTGCGCCGGGCCGAGATCCGGGAACGAGGTCGGCGCAGCGGTCGATCACCGCCCGCAGGTGTTCGGCGGTGGTGCCGCAGCATCCGCCGATCACCGACACCCCCAGTTCGGTGACGTAGCGGGCCATGTAGTCGGCCAGCTCGTCGGGCCCCACGTCGTAGTGCATGCAACCGTCCACCACCTGGGGGAGCCCGGCGTTGGGAATGCAGGCCACCGGCACTGGACACTGCTCCGACAAGACTCGCAGGTGCTCGCCCATCTCGGCCGGGCCGGTGGCACAGTTCAGCCCGAACACCGCTGGGCCCAACGGGACCAGCGCGGCCAGCGCGGCGCCGATCTCGGTGCCGGGCAGCATCCGGCCGGTCATCTCGATGGTGACCTGCACTTGCAGCGGAACCTCCCGGCCCTCGGCGGCCATGGCTCGACGGCAGCCGTTGATGGCCGCCTTGGCCCCGAGCAGGTCGTATTGGGTTTCGACCATGAGCAGGTCCACCCCGCCATGAAGCAGACCCCGGGCCTGCACCTCGAAGGCGTCGCGCAGCTCGGAGTAGCGGATCTGGCCCAGCGACGCCAGCTTGGTGCCCGGACCCACCGAGCCGGCCACCCAACGGGGACGGTCCTCGGTGGCGTGGCCGTGGGCCACCTCCCGGGCAATCCGGGCCGCAGCCAGGTTGATCTCGTAGGCCTGATCGGCAATCCCGTATTCGGCCAGGGGCACAGCGAAGGCCCCAAAGGTGGCAGTTTCCACTGCGTCCACCCCGAGGCCCAGATAGAGGTCATGCATCCCGGCGATGAGATCGGGCCGGGTCAAGCACAAGAGCTCATTGCACCCTTCGAGGTCGGGTCCGCCGAAGTCGTCGGCGCTCAGGGGCTGCTCTTGCACATAGGTTCCGAAGGCGCCGTCATAGATGAGGACGCGTTCTCGTGCCGCCTCCGAATACGAACCCACAACAGGTCAGGGTACTGGGCACAGGGCTGAGGACTGGTGCCAGATAACATCGCAGGGGCTTGAACCAACCCGAGGAGGCCTGGTGATCGCGTTCCGAACCGGCAGAAAAATTCCCGCCAGCGCCAAGCTTCATGCGGTAGGAGTGTGCTCGGGTGACGATGCCGAGCCGTCCGAGGAACTGGACTGGGGGGTGCTGGACGGACGTGGGTTTGAGGCCAAAGCCGGTCAAGTGGAGATCGTGTCGGGGGGAGAACGCCCTATCGCGGTGGTTGGGCTGGGACCGGCCGACCAGATAACCGCCGCGGTTATCCGCCGGGCGGCGGCTTCGCTGGCCCGATCAGCCAAGCGGATGCGGCGCATCGCGGTGTCGCTATTGGATGCCGTGCCCGACAGCGTTGATCGGTCAGACGGGCTGCGGGCTCTAGCCGAGGGGATGACCCTGGGCGCCTACACCTACGGAGACTTCAAGTCTGACCACAAGCCCAACAAGCTGGAGAACGTCCATGTGATCGGTCCGGGGGGCCGGGGGGTCTCCGAGGCGCTGGAGCAGGGCCGGCGGGTGGCCGAGGCGGTGTGCTTCGCGCGCGATCTGGTTAACGAGCCCGGCGGGTCGCTCACTCCTACACGGTTTGCGGAGATTGCCGAAGAGATGGCCGAGCGGGAGGGCCTGGAAATCTCTGTTCTCGACTTGGATGCCATCCGCGAGGCCGAGTTGGGCGGGCTGCTGGGGGTGAACCGGGGGTCGGATCAACCGCCTCGGTTCGTGGAGGTTTCGTATGCCCCCGACCCGGAGGCAGAGTGCCGGGGGTCGGTAGCACTGGTAGGCAAGGGACTCACCTTTGACTCTGGCGGTCTGTCAATCAAGACCGGCACCGGAATGATGACCATGAAATGCGATATGAGCGGGGGAGCGGCGGTGCTGGGGGTGATGTCGGCCATTGCCGCAGTGGCACCCCCGGTGAAGGTCACGGGCTATGTGCCCATGACCGACAACATGCTGGGAGGCGATGCCACCCGGCCTGGCGATGTGCTGACGATTGCCAACGGCAAGACCGTCGAGGTGCTCAACACCGATGCCGAGGGTCGGCTGGTGCTGGCCGACGCCTTGTCGCTGGCGTGCCGAGCAGAACCCGATGCCATCGTTGATCTGGCCACTCTCACCGGGGCATGCATGGTGGCCCTTGGCCCCAAGGTGGCCGGACTCATGGGCAATAACGAGGCCTGGGTCGACCAGTTGGCCGATGCCGCCGAGCGCACCGGTGAGCGAGTATGGCGGCTGCCGCTGCCCGACGACTACAGGGCCCAGTTGGACTCGTCGGTGGCCGACATGAAGAACATCGGCGGCCCCCACGGAGGCGCGCTGACCGCCGGGCTGTTCTTGTCCAACTTCGTGGAGGAGGGCATCCCCTGGGCCCACCTTGACATCGCCGGCCCCGCGTTCACCGACGCCGAAGACGCGGAGACCTCCAAAGGGGGGACCGGCTTCGGGGTGCGCATGCTGCTGGACGCGCTAGTCAACTTTGAGCCGCCTGCGGTCGCCTCGGAGGACGATTGAGCCACACGAACGCTCCGTAGGCTCCGCCGGCCACAACCACAGCAAACGGGGCGAGCAGCCATTTCTGGCTGTCGAATAACTTGTCGATGGCCTCCACTGGCCAAGAGGCTGCCACTAGTCCAGCCACCACGGCCAGGATGTTCACGACCACGTGGCTCAGTGTGGCGGGCATTTCGACTCGGCCGAAGCAGCCACAGGGCACGGCCGATCCTGAGCGCACCATCGCCGCGGCCACCACTGCGAACCCGGCGTACAGGGCGGCAAGGGCGGTAGCGGGGACGATCCCTCCCACGATGAACGCGCTGACCGCCACCACCAGCTCCACCAATCCCAGGAGCCGTACGGCCCACTGCCGGTGGTAGAGCTGAAGCCGAGCCAGGGAAGCCGACGCCGGCTCGGGAGTTACGGCCTTTGCCGCCCCAGCGACTCCCAATAGGACCGCGGCCATCAGATAGACCGCGGCCACATACTCCATGGGCTATCTGGTGAAGCGGCGCAGCGCGTGGCGGCGGCGCTCGGCGTTGAGTGCGGCGCGGTCGTCGGTGCTGAGCCGGGGGGTGTCGGGATGGAGGCAGTTGTCAATCTCCGACATCGGCAGGAGTTGCAGTGTGGGCACTGGCGCGGAGTCGGCATTGTTCCATCGGTAGGTGATGGCACCTTGGGGGCAGCCGCCCAAGGCGATCCAATTCTGGATACCGGGATTTTCGTGGGAGATCACCACTCGCAGCACGCCGTCGGGATCGAGTCGGGCTTGGGAGTCGTTCATGGTGGTGGGGAGATTCACAAAGTCGAGGCTCTGATACCAGGTGTCGCCTACTTGGATGTTCCAGTAGAGACAGTCGGGCGGGGTCACCTCGAAGAGCAGGGCCTCATCGGCGGCGACTTCATACCAGCACTGCCCGTAGGACTGCTTCTCGCTTCCCCCCTGGGAGCTCTGACTCACCTTGTGGGGAGGAACATGGTCGAAGGAATTGATCTGGCCTCGGTTGCGCTGATCCCCAACGAAGTCGGTCCAAAATTTGGGTACGGTGTCCACCTCCCGGGCCAACTCGTCGAACAGTTCGCAAGTCCGCACCGGATCTAGCCGGCCGGGAGGGCCAGCTGGGTCGAGGCATTCGAAGTACAGCTCGGCATGGTTTTCTGCCGCCCAGTCGGAGAAGAATTGGCGCACGAACAGCCGGCACTCGAGCGGCTCGACCTGGAACCAGTCGCCAATGTGGTCACCAGGGTCGGGATCGGGACTGAAGATGATGTCGATGCGGCCTCCACCGATGTCGGTCAGATCGGGGCTGCCCACGTCGACGAGTTGGGTTATGCGGCCTCGGCCGAAGCGGTGGTCCATCAGCGAGAGCCCCAGATAGCGCAGGGTGTCGATTCGGCCGGTGAGGCGGTAAGTGCGGCTCAGGTCCACCGGTGCCGTCATGTACATCGCATCGGGATTGTCCTGGCCCACCTTGAAGGGATAAACCCAGCCCAGTTCGGGGTGGTCGGGATCGTTGTTCTCCACGATCCGGTCGAAGGCCCAGTAGAACATCCGCAGCTGATGGCGCAGGCCTTCAGCCTGCTCAGACGCGTCTGCCCCCAGCGCGGGGTCGAAGATGTAGTCGGCCGACTCCTTGAGCGTGTCGCACAGCCGGTTCCAAGAAGTCCTGAGATCGTTGTCCACGGTGTATGTCTAGCCGCGACGCTTCCATCCCGGCAGCACGAGCGCCGGACGACTATCTCGTGAAGCGGCGCAGGGCGTGACGGCGGCGCTCGGCGTTGAGTGCGGCGCGGTCGTCGGTGCTGAGCCGGGGGGTCTCGGGGTGGAGGCGGCCGTCGATCTCCGATACCGACATCAGGCTGAGGGACGGCACCGGTGCAGTATCGGCGTTGTTCCACCGATAGGTGAGGGCTCCGTGGGGGCAGCCGCCCAAGGCGATCCAGTTTTGGATGCCGGGGTCCTGATGGGAGATCACCACTCGCAACACGCCATCGGGGTCGAGTCGGGCCTGGGAGTCGTTCAAGGTGGTGGGGAGGTTCACGTAGTCGAGGCTCTGGAACCAGATGTCGCCCACTTGGATGTTCCAATACAGGCAGTTCGGCGGAGTCACCTCAAAGAGCAGAGCCTCATCAGGGCCTACCTCGTACCAGCATCCTCCGTACGCTTGCTGGTCGCTGCCACCGAGGCCTTCGCCGCTGTATTTCGCCGAAACATGAGCGTATGTGTTTATCTCGCCCCGGTCGCGGTAGCCCACCGCATAATCGGTCCAGAACTTGGGGACGGTGTTGATCTCGTTGGCAACCTCGTCGATCAGCGTCGCGGTGCGAACTGGGTCAAGTCGGCTGGGAGGAACTGTGGAATCGAGGCACTCCAGGTGCAGTTCGGCATGGCTCTCGGCCCTCCAGTCGGAGAAGAATTGGCGCACCAGCAGCCGGGAAGGCTCGGGCTCAACCTGGTACCAGTCGCCGATATGGTTGCCGGGGTCGGCGTCGGGGCTGAAAACAACGTCGATGCGTCCGTCGCCAATGTCGGTGAGGTCGGGCGTGCCCACGTTCAGCTGTTGAGTGATGCCTCCTCGGCCGGAGACGAAATTCAATATCGACAACCCTAGATAGCGAACGGTGTCGATGCGGCCGGTGAGGCGGTACGTGTGGCTCAGATCAACCGGCGCGGTTTGATACAGCCCGTCGGGGTTGTCCTGGCCAAATTTCGAGGGATAGGTCCAGCCCAGTTCGGGATGTTGGGGGTTGTTGTTCTCAAGGGTTCGGTCGACCGCCAAGAAGAACATCCGAAGGTGGTGGCGCAATCCCTCGGCCTGTTCGGAGACATCGACGTTCAACTCGGGGTCGAAGACATAGTCGGCCGAATCCTTGAGAGTGTCACACAGCCGGTCCCACGAAGCTCTCAGATCATGTTCCACGCCCATTGTCTAGCCCGCAACGGCGCGCCGCTTCAGACTGGAGACTTGGTTAGGGAGTAGTAGGAGGTGTGGGAGAGTTGGAGGTGCTGGGGCAATCGACGGAGCTGGGCATTGTTGAGCGGGGGCAGTCGGCGTCTGACGGCATAACCAGCATGGCCCTCGGAGGCGAGGCGAAACATTACTAGTCGGTGCAGGGTGCGTTGGATGCCGCCTCGTGGCCCAGCTTTGGGGCTGATCCCCAATTGGAGGGAGATGTCGACCACAGGGAGCTCAAACCCATCGGGGGAGTTGTCGAATTCGTGGGCCACATGGCGCAGGAGCCAGGTGGCAGTGGGGCCGATGGTTCCCAGCCAGAACTGCTCTACGTATCTAGATCGGGGGTCGTGGCCGTTCTCTTCGGTGATCAGGTCGCGCCACGGTTCAATCCACAGAGAAGAGTGCAGGAGGGTTGCGGTCATGGGAGGATCGTTTCTGCCGGCGGTCGCCGGGCGAGATTCAGGGAGGAAGTTTTGATATATGTTGCACATTTTCATGCAATGTTGTCAATAGTCGGATCGGGAATCCATGCGGCCGATTGAGGAGCTGACGGCCGAGATTGAAGCGGCCCGGGCGGCGCTGCACTCCGCGAAGAAGATTGTGGTGCTCACTGGGGCAGGGATCTCCACCGACAGTGGTATTCCCGATTTTCGGGGCCCGGAGGGGCTATGGACCAAGAACCCCGAGGCCGAGAAAACCGCCACCTTGTCCTCATATGTGTCCGACCCCGAACTGCGTAAGCGCAACTGGCAGCGACTGGCCGAGGGTTCGATGTGGGAGGGCAAGGCACCCAACCCGGGCCACCGGGCGCTCGTGGAGTTGGAGCACCAAGGAAGGCTGCACACGCTCATAACCCAGAATGTCGATGGCTTGCACCGTGCCGCCGGCACCTCTGAGGAGCGGTTGGTGGAGATCCACGGAACCACCTCCAAAGTCCGCTGTCTTGACTGTGGCGACACCGCCCTAATGGAGTTCGCCTTGGAGCGGGTGAGGGCGGGGGAGGCCGACCCGCCGTGTCGGATCTGCGGCGGGATCTTGAAATCGGCCACTATCTCCTTCGGTCAGAACTTGGTAATGGCAGACCTGCACCGGTCAGAGCAGGCGGCCATGTCCTGCGACGTGATGTTGGCGGTGGGCTCAACCCTCACCGTGTACCCCATCGCCAACGTGGTCCCCATCGCCCATCAGGCTGGCGCTGAGGTGGTGATCGTAAATGCCGAGCCCACCCCATTCGACGGTCTAGCTGTGGCGGTGGTGCCCGCGTCGATCAGCGAGGCGCTGCCCCTGATCGTCGCCCAATGAGCAGGTCCAGCGACTTCGGGGATTGGTAAATTCGGACTAACTCGGTAGGATTTTTGGGGAAGGCTTCCCACTTTTACCCGTTGTTCCGCCGTCAACCGAGGTGACCGTCGCCATGTCCACGTTCAGAGATCTGCTCAGAGAGGCCAAGGCCAAGATCCGGGAAACCGATCCCGGCGGTGCTGAGGTGATGCTGGCCCAGGGCGCAGTGCTGCTCGACGTGAGGGAGCCCGATGAATTCGAACAGGGTGCGGTACCCGACTCTGTCCACATCCCTCGAGGCAACCTCGAGCCCAACGTAGAGAACCGCTTGCCTGACAAAGACATCCCCGTGGTGGTGATGTGCGCAGGCGGAGTGCGCTCGGCGTTCGCTGCTCAGACCCTTCAGGAGATGGGCTACAGCGATGTGGTCTCCATGGACGGCGGTTTCAACCGCTGGAAGGACGAAGGCAGAGACTGGGCCCTGCCGGTGTCGCTCACCCCGGATCAGCGCAACCGCTACCACCGCCATCTGCTGTTGCCCGAGGTGGGAACTGAAGGGCAGATCAAGCTGCTGGAAGCCAAGGTCCTGTGCTTGGGCGCCGGTGGGTTGGGCTCACCTGCCGCCTTGTACTTGGCTGCAGCCGGGGTGGGCACCGTGGGCATCGTCGACATGGATGTAGTGGATGCCTCCAACCTCCAGCGCCAGATTCTCCACAATGTCGACCGGGTGGGGGATCGCAAGGTGGACTCGGCCAAGAAGACCCTCAACGCTTTGAACCCCGACGTAAACGTGGTGACGTATGACGTGCGGCTGGGAGCCGACAACATCGTGGACGTCATCAAGGACTACGACGTGATCGTGGATGGCGCCGATAACTTTCCGGTGCGCTACATGCTCAACGACGCCTCGGTGAAGTTGGGCATTCCTGTGGTCCATGGATCGATATTCCGGTTCGAGGGGCAGGTCACAGTCTTTGACCCCCGTAATGGCCCCACCTACCGGGACATGATCCCAGAGCCTCCTCCAGCCGAGATGGCCCCGAGCTGCGCCGAGGCCGGAGTGCTTGGCGTGCTGCCCGGCATCGTGGGGTCGATCCAGGCCCTTGAGGCCATCAAGCTGATCTTGGGTCACGGCGACACCCTGGTGGGCCGGCTGCTGGCGTTTGACGCCAGCGAGATGTCGTTCCGGGAGTACAAGCTGCGACCCGACCCGGACCAGCCCATCACTTGGGAGAACCGCGACAAGATTCAAGTGGTGGAACTGGACGGGCTCTGCGCCCCGGCCCCGATCAGCTAGCGACCCTGACCATCCTTGTTTCTGGGCGCAGGGGCACGATCTCCTCTGTGAGAACCTGATAGTGATGGGCAGATCCTCCCGCACTGTCTTTGTCGGGCTGGCGGTAGTGGCTATCGGCTTCGCCGGCGGATGCGGGCCGGATGTGCCGGGTGTCTTGACCATTCAAACTGATACTGCGGTCATAGAGGAAGTGATCATCCGAGATGAGTTGATCGCAGCTCAGCAATCGATGCTGAATGCTCTCCGGTGCCAATTCGAATTTGAGACCCAGTTGGTACCCGGTGGCTGCATCGGCGGACAGCCTGGCGCGGGTCCTGTACAGGCCGCGACGTTCACCGGTGTACCCATTCGACAAGATCTGGTGGACCGCGATGAATTGATCAGGGTTCAAGAGGCCCTCTTGAACGACTACCGCTGCCGGTTCGGCATCGACCTTCATGTAGTACCAGGGGGCTGCCCTGATGAAAACGAGACGGCTGATACTTGACTGGTCTCCGGCGTCGATCAACTGCTGGCCTAGGATTCCGCAGTGACTGAACTGGAGAAGCCGCACGGTCGAGGTCTGGAACGGCTCAAATCGGCGGTAGCTCCTCGTTGGGTGGTGTTGGCCTGTGTGATCGCGGTGGCGGTGGCCATTTCGGTGTTGCAGCTCAGGGATCATCCGCAATTCTCCCGGGTGGATGAGCCACAGCACTTCGACTATGCGCTGAAGGCGCCGTCGGCCGGGGTCCGGATCGGCGAGCGATACGGACTGGAAGCCACGAGGACCTACGCCTGTCGGGGCATTGACCTGCCTGGATTGGTGCCCGGCTCCCCAAGATTGCCAGAGTGCGGCGATCCCCAGCCCGATCCCACTCGTACCCATTCGATTGGGTACAACTCGGCTTATCTGCACACACCGGCCTACTACACGGCGACGGGCTTGGCTGGCGAAGTGATTCTGCGTCTGCCCGGGGTGGACAGTTCGCTGGTGGCGTATCGGCTTGTGGGGGTGGTGTGGCTGGCCGCCGGCCTGGCCATGGTGTGGTATGCGCTGGGCATGGCCCAGGTTGGCATCTGGGGTCGGGCGGCAGTTGTCGGACTGTTGGGAGTGTCGCCGGTCGTGGTCCATGGTTCTGCGTTTGTGAACCCTGATGCCACCGGGCTGCTAGGGGGCGGCCTTGTCTTGGTAGCCCTCATGAAGTGGGAGTCTGGCCGTTGGCCATGGTGGACGGTTCCAGTGGCTTCGGTGATAGCCGTCGCTCTTCGGCTCACCAACTCCGCAGCAGTGGGTGTGGTTGCCGTGTATCTGGCCTTGCGGATATGGCAGAAGCGGGACAAGGTAAGGGAACGCCTTCTGGTAGCGGCCACGTCAGCGTCGGCGGCCTTCGCAATCGTGTTGGGGTGGCGCTTTTGGCAGGAAGCTCGCAAGTTGGACGATGAGCAAGACTTGCCCCTTTACGGCTCAGAGCGCTTCGACTATTTCCGATGGGAGTCGCTCGACAATCAGCTCCGTGCCGTGGTCACTCCGTTCCGTGAACAATGGGTCCCCGAGGCCCTGCCCCGGAGCACGCTCGTGCCGCTGGCTGGGATCGCGGATATCGGGCTGTTGGTGCTTCTGGGTGCGGGGGTGGCATTTGTTGCGGCCAAGTCGGCCCATCGCGCCCTGATCGGGGGCGTGTTTGCCGCCATGGTGGGAATGGGCCTGTTGACGATGCTGACCAATTACTGGACCCTTTCCCGTGACTCGCTGGCCCCTGGGCGATACGGGCTAGCGATACTGCCGTTTGCGGCGGTTGCCATTGCGCCGCTGTTGAGACGTCAGGTCTTGGTCCGAGCAATGGTTGGGGTGTTGGCCTTGACCACGACGGGAGCGATGTTTCACGGCATCGTCTTCTATGGGCCCAACACCGCGATAGCGGTTCCGCCCGATGACGAGACCACCATGGGGGTCTGGTGCTCAACCACGTCGAGCACCTATTCCTGGCGGTGGAACGAAGTGCCGGAAGCCACGACGTATCACGTCAGTCTTGACGGATGGTCGTGGGAAGAACATCAGGGCACAACCTTCACGCTGGAGGGCCAGCTGCCCAATGCCGAGGCCACGCTGCTGGTGCAGGCTGGTGATGACCAGGTATGGGACCGAGGCCCTTCAGGAAGCAAGTCCTGTCGCACGGCACCGGATACTCCCTTGGTGGTCACATGCACGACGACGACGTCATCGCATCTCTGGGTATGGAATCTGGTGCCTGGTGCGACCAAGTACCGCATTAGATCGGACGCGGCACATCCGTGGTTTGAGCAAACCCGGCTGACCAAGATATTTGATGGGGCCGAGCCCAATGAAGAAGCGGTGCTCTTTGTGCAGGCTGGCAATGCTGATGGCTGGAATGTAGAAGGAACGGCAACAAGCGCCTGTCGCACAAGACCCTGACTGCCGGCTCAAGAGCTTGCTCCGGTGCAGCCCGTCGTTGGTGCTGAGTTGGCAGGGTAGCCGTACACTGTGCTGCGAATGAAGGGGTTGATCTTGTCGGGGGGAGCGGGCACCAGGCTGCGTCCGCTGACCCACACTCGCGCCAAGCAACTCGTGCCGATTGCCAACAAGCCGGTGCTGTTCTATGGCATCGAGGACATGGCCGCCGCGGGCATCACCGAGATCGCTATCGTGGTGGGTGACACCCATCAGGAAATCCGAGACGCAGTAGGCGACGGATCGCGCTTTGGGGTGAAAGTGACCTATATCCGCCAGGAGGCTCCCCTGGGGTTGGCCCATTGCGTGCTCATTTCCCGCGACTTCTTGGGCGACGACTGTTTCGTCATGTATTTGGGCGACAACATGCTCGAGCAAGGTCTGGCCGAGTTCATCGAGCAGTTCGAGCAGCAGCATGAAGAACGGAGTGATCAGCACCTCGACGTATCGAGCGAATCCGATCCTGGTCTATGGCAAGCTCAGATCCTTCTCACCCCGGTAGACAACCCGTCGTCATTCGGGGTCGCCGAACTCGGCCCCGACGGGGGTGTGGTGAATCTGGTGGAGAAGCCCGCCGACCCGCCGTCCAACCTGGCCTTGGTGGGGGTGTACATTTTCGATTCCACCATCCACGAGGCGGTTCGGGCCATCGAGCCGTCGGCCCGAGGTGAATTGGAGATTACCGACGCCATCGACTGGCTCATCCAAAGCGGGCATCGGGTGAGCCATCAGATGCTGGAAGGCTGGTGGATCGACACCGGCAAGAAGGATCCACTGTTGGAGTGCAATCGCCTGGTGCTCGACACCGTGATTCGGCGGGTGGACGGGGCGGTGGACGACTCATCCAAGGTCGAGGGGCGGGTGGTGGTGTCGGAGGGAGCCAAGATCGTCAATTCCACCGTGCGGGGACCGGCTGTAATTGGCGCAGACACCTGCATTGAGAACACCTTCATTGGTCCCTACACCTCCATTGGCGGCGAATGCGAGATCACTGACGCCGAACTCGACCACTCGGTGGTGCTCGACGGCTGTCGTATAGAAGGAGTCAGCCGGATAACCGATTCTCTGATCGGTCAGCACGTCCAAGTGACCCACTCACCCGAGCGCCGCCGGGTTGTACGGCTAATGCTGGCCGATCATTCCCACTTGGAGCTGGGGTAGAAGACATGTCGCCGGGTGGCAGCTCCTTCGGTAGCGGGAATTGGCAACAGTGGCCGAGGTAAGACCCTGTGAAGCGATCGCGGGCGCGTTCATCGTGTCCCCCGATATCCATGGCGACGAGCGCGGCGTGTTCGTGGAGACCTATCGCAAGGAGTGGATCCCCGGCGCTGGGGAGATGATCCAGGCCAATCGGGGCGACCGGCGGGCCGGATCGGTGGTGGGATTGCACTACCACCTCCATCAGGCCGACTACTGGTATGTACCGGTCGGCCAGGCTCGGGTTGTGCTCCACGATCTGCGATCGCAATCACCCACCGATGGGCGCACAGTGGCATTGCCTCTTGGCACCGAGCCCGACGGCGTCAACCACCATCGGGGGGTGTACATCCCGCCAGGGGTGGCCCACGGTTTCGCCGCCCTGTCGGACATGACCATCACGTATCTGGTGGACGGCTACTACAACCCCGCCGACGAGTTGGGAGTGGCCTGGGACGACCCCGAGATAGGGGCCGACTGGGGCGTGGACAGCCCGATCCTGTCGGCTCGGGACCAGTCCAATCCCCGCCGCTCGGCGATCCCCGATCATCTTCGGCCTCATTTCTCGACATGACCGACTTCGCTGCACCGCAGCCGCGATCTTCTTCGGACCCGGTTCGAAGCCCAAACGTGGCATGAGGCTCTTGGTCACCGGGGGCGCGGGCTTCATTGGGTCGAACTATGTGCGCTGGTTGCTGGCTCGTACCGACGACCATGTCGTGGTGTATGACGCCCTTACCTATGCCGGGAACCGCGACAACCTTCGAAGTCTCGAAGGTGACCCCCGCATGGTGTTCATCAAAGGCGACGTGTGTGACCGCGATGGGATGACCCAGGCGATGGCCGGCTGCGATGGGGTGGTTCATTTCGCGGCTGAGAGCCACGTGGACCGCTCAATTGTCGGTCCCGACGAATTCGTACGCACCAACTGCGACGGCACCAACGTGGTATGCGACACTGCTCGCCTGCTGGAGGTGGGCAAAGTAGTCCACGTTTCCACCGATGAGGTGTACGGGTCGATCGAAGAGGGGTCGTTCGCCGAAACCGACCGATTGGAGCCCAGCTCGCCCTACTCAGCGTCGAAGGCCGGAGCCGACTTGATCGCACTGGCCTACCGGGAGACCTTCGGCCTGCCCGTGTCGGTCACCCGCACCACTAACAACTTCGGCCCCTACCAGCACCCCGAAAAGCTCATTCCCTTGTTCACTACCAACTTGTTGGACGGGCTCGCTGTTCCCCTCTACGGAGATGGCCTGAATGTGCGTGACTGGTGTCATGTGGACGACAACTGCGCGGCCATCGACGTGGTGCTGCGCCAAGGCCAGCCTGGGGAGATCTACAACATCGCCGGTGGCAACGAGCTCACCAATCGGGACCTGACCAACCGCCTGTTGGCGCTGTGCGGACGGGACGAGTCATTCATCCAACCGGTGGCCGACCGGCCGGGTCACGACCGGCGCTACTCGGTCGACGCGGCCAAGATAAAAGACCTGGGATGGTCGCCGGTCCGGGAGCTGGACGAGGCGTTGGCCGCAACGGTGGCCTGGTACCGGGATAACCGTTGGTGGTGGGAACCGCTCAAGGAAGCCAAGCCAGCGGCACGGTCATGAAGGTGTCGAGATTGGCGGAGAAATGAGGGTGCTGGTCGTCGGAGCGGCGGGTCAGCTTGGCCACGATGTAGCGGCGCAGTTCGCCGGTTCCGGCCACGATGTAGTCGCGGCTCGCCGTCAGGAGCTGGACGTCTCCCAACGAGACCAGGTGCTCGGTGCAATAGGCGCCATCCGACCGGACACCGTGGTCAACTGCGCGGCCTATACCGCTGTGGACGCTTGCGAGGCCGATGCTGAGCGAGCCTATGAGGTCAACGCCTGGGCGGTACGCCACCTAGCCGAGGCGGCCCGCCGATTTGATGCCCACTTGTGTCACATTTCCACCGACTATGTGTTCTCCGGCGAAAAAGCCGAGCCCTACCACGAATGGGACCGGACCGATCCCCGGTCGGTCTATGGCGCCAGCAAGTTGGAAGGGGAGAAGGAAGCAGGCTTAGCCGCCACCATCGTGCGGACCTCGTGGTTGTGCGGGAGGCACGGATCCAACATCGTGGGTACCGTGTTGCGGCTAGCCGCCGAAGACGGTCCCCTTCGGTTCGTGAGCGATCAGCGGGGTTCGCCCTCATTCACCGCTGATGTGGCTGCGGTGATCCAGCGGCTGTGTGTTGACCGACGTCCTGGCCTCTATCACGTGACCAATCAGGGAGATGTGTCTTGGCATGAATTCGCCCGGGAGATCATGGCCTCCGCCGACCATGATCCCGACCGGGTGGAGCCCATCGCAACCGCCGACTTGCAACCGCAGCGCCCCGCGGCCCGGCCGGCCAACTCGGTGTTGGAGAACCGGGCCCTGGCCTTGGCTGGCCTTGATCTCCTGCCGCATTTCAGAGAGCCGTTGAAACGCCTGGTGGCCGATCTGCTGAATTGATCCCAGCCAGTCTTGGCGACGTTACGCGGCTCCCGCTTGGATGTGGGGTTGGCAGGCGTCTTCGGCCTCTCGTTTGGGTTCGCCGAGCGTCTTGGGACCCATGTGGCAGTTCACAATCAAGAACGCCTGATAGAGGTCTTCGAGTTCGGGGGAGGCGTGGCGCAGGTGCTCGAGGGCCCGCTGGCGGGCTACCGCAGCCCGTCGGGTTCGGGGAAGGGCGCAGACCTCTGCCACACCGTCGCCGTCACCGTCGTGGGCGTACGTGGTCGGACCCCCGAGGCTGTCGTTCAAGCAGAAGTCCGGGCCGTCGATGTATCCGGAATAGAACTGCGGGTCATCCACAACATCGGGCTCAGGCGTACCGTCGGGCGTCGGCGACTGCGTACCCGTGCCTCCATTTGCTTCGGGGAGCGATCCCGGAACCCCTTGCGCGTTGCCGGTGAGCTCTCGGTGTTGCTGGCACTCGTCCACCACTTCTGCTTTGGGCTCGCCGAATGTCTCTGCCACCGAGCGGCACTCCTCGGCAAAGCGGGCGGTGAAGATATCTGGTTTCACCAATGCCAGATTCTCCAGAGTCCGCTGGTGGGCCACTGCCTGCCGGCGCGTGCTGGGAAGCGAGCACACCTCGGCGACTCCGTCCCCGTTCCCGTCGTGGGCATAGGTGACAGGTCCGCCAAGGCTCCGGTTTGCGCAGAAGTCCGGGCCGTCTATGTATCCGGAGTAGAACTTCTCGTCGGGGGAAATGGGATCGCCCGGTGGAGTCTCCCCCGGGCTGACCGGCTCAGCGGGGCTTTGGGGGATTGTCGCTTGGGGGACTCTGAAATCAAACAGCGTGGACAAGAGCTGCTCCTGTCCGCTCTCTCGGGCGGCGGTGTTGATCCGCGCCTGAAGCCGGTTGCCGCTGACGGTGATGGAGCGAGAGGTGCCGGTAATCTGGATTTGGGCCTTGTCCAAGCGGCCTGAACCGCCAATGCCGCCAACAGTTGCCATGCTGATGAGCTGGCCTACAGCAGTATCGGGGTGGTCGTTCAGCCACCGGTTTAGGTCGGCGACCGAGTAGGTGCGCGACCAGGAGACATACGGGTTGACGGCTTGGTCGTCGAACGGGTCGGGTTTGGCGGGAAGATAAGGGAGGTCGGTGGAAAACACGTATCCACTGCGCTCGGTATGGCCGCCGTTGGACGCGTGGTAGAACGCTCGGATGGGTGCCCCCCCGTGGAGCAGCACCTGTCCAGCGGTGTTTTCCACGGCTCGAAGCCAGGTAGCGGCGTCGGCATGCTTTTCTCGGCTGTCGCCTACGTAGGCCTGGTCCCACACGCTTGCGTAGAGATCGAATGGCCGAGTCCATGTCGCGGAGGCTCGCCGTTCCCGTAGCGTGGCGGTGGCATAACTACGAGCCGCGATGGCCTGGGCCTCGTGAATTGGCAGTGGCCAATTCATGGGCGACTCGGCGATGCCCCGCAAGTACTGCTCCATCGAAAGGGAATCAAGGATTACGTAGAAGGTGCCCGGGTCCCCGCCAGCGGGCACCAAATTGATGCGGCCGTGGGAGTAGGAGCGGCCGGTGTTGGACACTGACACCGATGTGCCGGTTGCGAAGTGCAGTTGGGCGGTACGACCCGGACATCCGGCGTTGCCGCACACGTCGACCCCATTGCTGGTGAAGTGCCAGTGACCGGCGTGGTAGATGACGCTCACCGGCGTTCCCGCGGCCACCCGGATGTCGCCCTGGCCGTCGACGGTGATGCGGTTTGCCCCCTGGGGGGTCAGCGTGGTTCCGGTGGTAGTGCTCAGGTGAATGCGAATGGCGTCTTCGGGATGCACAGGGTCGGGTGTAGGTTCGATGACCGGTTCGGTGGTGGGCGTGGAATCGGCCTTAGGGATGTCCGGTGGCGTGTTGTGAGGATCGCTGAAGAACTTCTCCGTGGTCAATGAGTCCAAAACGATCCGGAATCGGTTCGGGTCTCCGGCGACGGCGACGAGGTTGATGCGGCCGTGGGAGTAGGAGCGGCCGGTGGTGGATACGGCTACGGCGGTGTCGGTGCCGAAGTGGAGCTGGGCGGTCTGTCCCGAGCAACCGCTGCCGCAGAGGTCGGTGCTGGCGAACCGAATACGCCAGAGTCCGCCGACGCGAGTGACGATAATGGGGGTTCCGGCTGGGGCCCGGGCTGCGCTCTGGCCTCCGACTGCGATGTTCTGGTTATCGATGGTGATGCGGTTCAAGCCCTCGGGCGTGAGCATGGTGGCCTCGGCGGCGGCCAACACGATCTGCACCGGGTTGGCTTCCTGATCATTGCCGGGGTTGGATGCGCCCGGGTTGTTGTGGGGGTCATTGAGAAAGTTCTCGACGGCGAATGAGTCGAGGGTGATGTGGAATCGGTTCGGGTCTCCGGCGACGGCGACGAGGTTGATGCGGCCGTGGGAGTAGGAGCGCCCGGTAGTGGATACGGCTACGGCGGTGTCGGTGGCGAAGTGAAGTTGCGCGGTTTGCCCGGAGCAGCCGTTGCCGCAGACGTCGGTGGCGCCATAGGTAATGCGCCACAGCCCGTCGACGCGGGCGACGGCAATGGGGGTTCCGGCTGGGGCTCGGGCTGCGCTCTGGCCTCCGACTGCGATGTTCAGGTTGTCGATGGTTATCCGGTTGAGCCCTTGGGGAGTAAGCGTGGTGCTGTCGGTGGTGGCCAGCAGCACCGGGGCGAGAACATTGACGGCAGTCGCGGTAGAACTTGGAGCAGGGGTCGACGTCGGTGCCGCACCATCGGCCGGGCGTCCATAGTTTCCTGCCAGCACTGTGTTTTCGTAGTAGAAGCCCAGAATCTGCTGCGCGCTGTGACCAGCCTGAGCTCGGGCTAGGCCTCCCCACTGGCTCATGCCCACGCCGTGTCCCCAGCCCTTGCCTGTGAATGTGACTGTTGCCGAGGGGTCGACGATGAGAACTGGGGATTGTGTGCTCTGCTGAGCAGTCGAAGGGGCTGCGACCAACACCGATGCCGCAACGACCAGTGCCGATGCGGCGATGAATAGTTGGGTTGAGCGAGGGCGCCTTGTCACCGCCGACCGCTGCCAATGCATAGAACGTCCAAAACCGGTTGGCCGCCCGCCGGGCAATTCTCCCAGCTTCCGCCCTAGCCATCAAGTACACCCAGTTGAAATGCCGAATTGTCACCAAACCGTGTCGGCGCACCGCCCATAATCGCAGATCATCAACTGCTATCTTGCGGCTGTGCCCAAGGCTCCCGCTGCGCCAGTGAAGCTAGCTGTTGATGCCACCGCGCTGCTGGTCCCTCGCACGGGCGTGGGAATGTTTACCGCTGAATTGCTCAAAGAACTGGGCCGACGCCCTGATTTTGTCGTATCGGCTTTTGTCATCGGCCACGTGGGTCAGCACTGGTTGCCGAGCGACATTGGTGGCGGTGTCCGAGAGATGCCGGGCCGGCTTCCCTCTGGTCTTGTGCGCCGACTTTGGAAGTGCTTCGCCACTCCCAGTGCTGAATGGCTCGCGGGGAAAAGTGATTTGGTCCACGGCCCCAACTACATTGTGCCGCCCACGAGGCATGCGGCTTCGGTGGTGTCAGTACACGATGTCGGATTCGAGCATGATCCGCCGATGTCCATTCCCGGAGCACTGGGCCATCGCCAATCCGTACGAGCCGCCATCAAGCGAGGGGCTTGGGTTCAAACCGGCTCCGAGTTTGTCGCCAATGAGATCCGCGAGATTTACGACGTGGCCCCGGATCGCGTCGTTACCATTCCTTACGGGGTCCGGCTGGCGCCGCCCGGGCCTCATCCTTCGCCAGGAGCACCATATGTGCTGGCCCTGGGATCCGCTGACCGACGCAAAGATCTCACGACCCTGGTCGCGTCGTTCAACCAAGTGGCTGCGGAGCACAGCGGCCTTCGGCTTATCCATGCTGGTCCAGATGGTGATGCCACTGAGGAGTTGAACCAGTCGATCGCCAACAGCCCTTACAGAAACCGCATTCAAAGGTTGGGGTGGGTGGACGACGAGACCCGCTCTTCCCTCCTGCACGGGGCCGCAGTGGTGGTTTATCCGTCCCTTTATGAGGGATTTGGGTTCGTGCCGCTTGAAGCCATGCTCGCGAACGCTCCGGTGATAACAACCCCAGTAGCGTCCATTCCCGAAGTAGCTGGCGATGCTGCCCTGTATGTCGCTCCCGGCAATGCCGAGGAGCTGGCCGACGCGCTGAAGCGAGTGCTCTGTGATACTGCGTTGGCCGTGGATTTGGTGATCCGGGGACAGGATCGCGCTGCAGGCTACACATGGGCGCAAACCGGGGAGATGATGGCTGACTTTTTCCATCTGGCGGCATCTTCTCGCTGAAAAGGCGGGGATATAGAGGGCCGAGTAGGATTTCTCGCAGTGTCTGAGTCCTCGTCTGGTTCCCAGCTGCCGAGGCTGGACGATGGTGTTCATCGCGCGGCCAGACGCCTGTATGAGCGAATGCTGCCCACAGGGACTCGTCGTCGCAGGTGGGTGAGCGGGGCACTAGTAGTGGTTTGGGAAATTCGCAACGCGGCGATCCGCATTCGAGTCGAATGGCGCCGCCGCCGGGGCAAGTCAGAGCCCAAGGAGAGGCCAACCCCCCAGCCGGCAGTGCTGGCATTTCACGAGTGGTTCTATCGGCTTCCGGCTGAGCAAGACGTCTTGGCTGCCCAAAGCGAGCTCTTCGAGCAGTGGCCGAAGCCGTTGAGGGTGTGGGGGTTGGTGATTGATGACGGCGGCGAGCTGGCAGCGACGGAGAAGTCACTGAGGGATCAATCGTGGGGCCAGGTCGAGGTGGTCAAAGTAGCGCCGAGCGGGTTGGTCGAGGAGTTCCGCAGGCTGTCTCAGGACCATCCCGATGACATAGCACTGGTGTTGCGTGCTGGGGACCGTTTGCGGCCTGATGCAGCGTTCGAGTTGGCCAAGGCCGCGTGGTGCGATCCCTGGCTGGAGCTCATCTACTGGGATGACGACCTGGATGTCATAGGTGAAGTCTGGGATTGGTACTTGGCGGGCCAGAGCGAGGGCGTCTACTACGACGATGATTTGGATGGTTTGGGCGGCTCGCGATTGAAGCCGGGCTGGTCACCGGATCTCTTGGTATCTGCGAACTACATCGGAAGGGCGTTTGCGGTGCGAGCCCGATGCCTACGACCCGATACCGCCCTTCGGTATCGAGATGCCGGATTGGACGACGACTCCCTTTGGTGGGACCTGCTGCTGGAGCTGGACGTCGACGACCACCGAGTGCGCCGTCTGCCCATGGTGCTGCAAACGATGGTTCGCCGGTGCGGCCAGGTCCAGTCCTACCACGAAGAACTGGCAGACCGTTGGCTGGCCCGGAACGGGTGGCCAGCCAGAGCCAAGGCGGGTCCCAATGGCATGACCCTGGAGTGGAAGCCGGATCGATCAGCATCGGCGAGCGTCATCGTGGCTACTCGCCATAACCGAGAGTTGCTGGAGGGTGCTTTGGCGCTGATCCGAGCCGCAGACCACCCGTCCCTCGAACTCCTCATCGTGGACAACGGAGGTCGATGCGAAGACAACGAGTCGTGGTACCAAGATCATGCCGGCGATCTGAGCCCTCGGATCATCTGGTGGGAAGAGCCGTTCAACTACTCAGCAGTCAACAACTATGCCGCAGCTCAGGCCACCGGTGAAGTTCTGGTGTTTTTGAATGATGACACTGCGCTTGGCCATCCCGGCTGGTTGGACAATCTCTGCGGCTGGGCCCTGCGTCCCGAAATCGGGTTGGCTGGACTTCAGCTCCTAGACGGCGACGGCCTGATTCAGCACGGTGGAGTGATTATCGGGCTCAACGGTCTGGCCGACCATCTGTTCAAGGGCATGGCCCCCCAGTCCGACACCTTGCTGGGGTCCACCGACTGGACTCGCAACACCATCTCGGTCACGGGGGCTTGCCTGGCGGTGCGCCGCTCGGTATTCGAGGAGATTGGGGGTTTCGACGAGCGCTTGGAGTTGTGCGGCAGCGATGTGGTGCTCGGGCTGCGAGCCCGGCAGTTGGGATACCGAAATGTGGTCTGCGCGGCCACTCCCGTCAAGCATCTAGAGTCGGCCACTCGGGGGGCGCATGTGCCCGAGAACGACGTGTTTGCCAGCTACTGGTCCTATCAGCGATATCTGATGGGTGGCGACCCCTACTTCTCGCCGATCCTCAGTGCGCACCATACCGAGCCTATGCCGCGCCGCGAGGAGAAGCCGAACGTCTTGAAGCAGCTCTCGAGCATGCTGGGACGGTCGATGGAAGTCTTCTACCAGCGCAACGACCCCGAGGAGGCCAATGCCCTAGCTCTTGCCTCAAAAGCCGATCGAAGTGTCGCCGAAGCGGTGAGCCAGGAGCACCGAGAGGCCCCCGGCCGCCGTGAGGTGAAGACGGTCAATTGGTTTGTGCCCGAGATACAAAACCCCTTCTACGGGGGCTTCCACACCGTGTTCCGTCTGGCCGACCACCTAGCGGTCCACCACGGGGTAGAAAATCGGTTCATGGTGATGACTGGACCCATTGATCACGATGAGCGGTGGTACCGGTCAGGGATCGCGGCGGCCTTCGAATCATTGGGTAGCAGCCCGATCATCTACCACGACTCTTTCGCATTCGATCCCGATGATGTGCCTCCTGCCGACGCGGCCGTGGCCACCATGTGGACGACGGCTTACTTCGCAGCCCGAACGCCCGCCCAGGCTCGCCGCTTCTATCTGATCCAGGACTATGAGCCGATGTTTTATCCGGCGGGCACCCTCCATGCTCTCGCAGAGCACACCTACCGATTGGGCCTCTACGGGCTGTGCAACACCGCTCACTTGGCAGAGATCTACCGAGATCGCTACGGCGGAGTTGCCGGCCACTTCTGGCCTGCGGTGGACGAGAGCGTCTTTCATGCCCGTGGCCGCCTTCCTACCGATCCGAACCGCCCGGTCAATGTCTTCGTGTATGCCCGCCCCGGCCACACCCGCAATTGCTGGGAGTTGGCCGCTGTCGCAGTGCGTTTGGTAAAGGAACAGTTGGCAAACAGAGTGCGCATCGTGACTGCTGGGTCGTGGGCGTTCCCCGAGCACATGGAGAATCTCATTACCCATATTGGCCAACTCGACTACCGCGAAACTGGGCCGTTGTATCGCACCTGCGACATCGGGATCGCCCTTACTGCCTCTGAGCACCCGTCTTATCTCCCCCTGGAGTTGATGGCGTGCGGGGTCGCGGTTGTGGCGCTTGACAACCCGGCGGGCGACTGGTTGCTGCACCATGACCGCAATTGCCTGAGGGCGGTGCAGACCGCGGACGGCTTGGCCGCCGAGATCATCGCCCTGGTGGAAGACCCCGACCGCCGCCAACGGCTCGCACGGCAGGGAGTTGCCGATATTGCCGCCAGCCATGCCAGCTGGGAGCAGAATTTGGCTGGAGTCTATGACTACTTGTGTGATCCCGAGCATTGCCGGTGACCGTGCCAGCAGCAAGACGGCGTTGGGCAGGACAAAGCAGCCCTGAAGGGTCCCGCCTGTCGCATCATTTCAGTCGCGGAGGAGCGCTGGAACTGTGGGGGTACCGAGAACTGGTCGGACGCCTCGTCCAGCGCGAACTCGGCGCGCGTTACAAGAAATCGCTGCTGGGCTGGGCTTGGTCGATGCTCAATCCCGCGGCCACCTTGGTTATTTTCGCCCTCGTCTTCGGCGTGCTGCTGCGGTTTATCCCTCCTCGGGCGGGCAACGACCAATTTGAGAGCTTCGCCCTCTATCTCTTCTGTGCGCTGGTGATGTGGAATGTCTTCTACGGCGTAGTCACTGGGGCCATGGAGTCTCTGCTCAAAGCCGGTCCGCTGTTGAGCAAGGTCTATTTCCCTCCTGAGGCGCCTGCGGTGGCCAACCTGCTCACCGTGCTCTTGCAGGCCGCCATCGAAGTGTCCATATTGATGCTGATACTCATCAGCCTCTCCAACGTGAGCTGGACGTTTCTTTTGTGGCCAGTACTGCTGATGTTGCTGGCTGTTCTTGCCCTCGGCATCGGCTTGGCCCTGAGTGTTTGGAATGTCCGGTACCGCGACATCAGCTATTTGACGTCGATCGCCTTGCAGTTCCTTTTTTATGCAACTCCGATTGTCTATCCGCTCAACGTGATTCCCGAGCGGGCGATCGGGCTGCCAATGCAGGACATCATCCGCCTCAATCCGTTGTCCCAATTCACTGAAGCCTCCCGTGAGCTGCTGTACGGATTGCGCTGGCCAGGGCTGCTTCGCTTGGGAGCGATGGCTCTCATCTCCCTCGCGGTGGGAGTGGGAGGCTGGCTGATATTCAAGGCCCGGGCTCGCGACGTTGCCGAGGAGTTGTGAGGAGGATGGCGTGAGTGATGTCGCGGTTGTAGTCGACGGTGTGTCGAAGTGCTTCCAACTGCCCATCGATCGGCCTCGAAGCCTCAAGGAGGCGTGGACCGACCTACGCCATGGAGCGGGTCACAGGGTCCGCAAAGTGCGCAGCGAGCCGTTCTGGGCGCTTCGGGACGTGAGCCTGGAGGTGCCTCGGGGATCGATATTCGGCCTGGTGGGGCGAAATGGATCGGGGAAGTCCAGCCTGTTGCGGATCATGGCCGGAATTTATCGTCCCACCGAGGGCCGGGTTCTCGCCCATGGTCGGACTTCTGTGTTGCTGGAGTTGGGCGCCGGGTTCCATCCCGCCCTGAGCGGGAGGGAAAACGTCTATCTGAATGCCTCTGTACTCGGGGTGCCCAAGGCCCAGATTGCCGAACGGGTAGATCAGATCATCGAGTTTTCCGGTCTGGAAGGGTTCATTGACAGCCCGGTGAAGATCTACTCCAGCGGCATGTATGTGCGGCTTGGATTTGCGGTGGCCGTCCACGTCGACCCGGAGATCCTGATTGTGGACGAGGTGGTTGCGGTGGGCGATGAGGAGTTCCAGATGCGCTGCTTCAACCATCTGGACACGCTGCGCTCGGAAGGGGTGACCATCGTGCTGGTCAGCCACGACCTCGGCATGATGCGAGCCAATTGCGATCAGATGGCATGGTTGAACCGAGGAGAATTGGCGGCGGTGGGGGACCCTGCCGAGGTGCTCAACGCCTACATGGACACCATTGACACCGAAGGCGCCGCCTCGGTCGGACATCGTCCCCGACCTGATGCTGACCGCGAATCCCCGCTGGTGATAACCGGTTTGGAGTTCTTGGACGACGCCGGGTTTCGGCCCAAGACCTTCTCGACCGGAGATTCGTTGACCGTGCGCATCCACTACTCAGCCTCAGAAAGGATCGAAGACCCCGTGTTCTCGCTCGGGTTCTACGACCCAAATAATTTCCACCTGGCTGGTCCCCGCTCCCATATCGACGGGTTCCGGCCTGGATCGGTGGAGGGCGCAGGGTGGGTAGACTTCCGCCTAGCTCGCATCCCGTTCCGATCGGGTACGTACCACGTCAATGTGGCTGTGCAGGACTCCGAGGCCTCGTTCCTCTATGACCGCCGGGCCCGAGAGTTCTGGCTGCTCATCTCGGGTGAGCCCGACCCGCAGGCCAACGGCCTGCTGGACGTCGGCGGGCGCTGGACGTCCGGGTCCTAGGCCAACCATGCTTGAGAGTCACCAGCCTCGGCCTATCACCGTCATCGGTGAATCACTTCCCTATGAGGATGGGGCGGAAGCCGAACTGCTGGAGGTACTCCGCGCTGCGGAGGATCGCCGAGTGGGGTCGGATGAATTGGCCTCGGCGGTGCGCGACTGGCCGACGGCCTATCACCTGTCCCCGGAGCGGGCGATGCTTCTCGCTCCGCTGGGCATAGCACCGGGGGATCGGGTGCTGGATGTAGGGGCAGGTTCGGGGGTCAATACCCGCATATGCGCCGACCGAGGGTCGACGGTGACCGCAGTCGAGGGCAGCGCAGCCCGAGCGGAGCTGATTGCCCATCGATGCGCTGGACTTGAGGGCGTCGAAGTGTTGTGCGGTCGGCTTGAGGATCTGGGGGAAGACCGGCGCAGTGCCTATGACGTAGCGCTGGTGGTGGGGGCGTTGGAGTACGCCGGAACTGGGCAGGGTGGGGGCGGGGGTGCCGCTGTACTGCTGAGCCAAGTGGCAGATGCCTTAGCGCCCAACGGGATCCTGGTTTTGGCTATCGAGAACCGCCTGGGGCTCAAGTACTTGCTGGGCTATCCGGAAGACCACCTGGGATTGCCCTGGGTGGGCTGGGAGGGCTACCAGGAGGGCGAGCCAAATACCTGGTCTCGAAAGGAGCTGGGTCGGATGCTGATCGACGTAGGTCTGACAAGCCAGAAATGGCTGTACCCCTTCCCCGATTACAAGCTCCCTACCGCGGTGCTCTCCGAGCGGCTCTATAGCCGAGTCGATGCTGCCGATCTAGTGGACCAGATCGTGGGCTTTCCGGTCGCCGATGTATACAGCCGTCCGGTGCTGGTTGCCGATGATCGGGCCGCCCATCGCACCATGATCGATGCTGGCCTGGGTCCCGAGGTGGCGAACTCATTCTTGATTGTGGCCGGTCGGACTCCCGGGGCATTGGTTGGCCGGGTGGACGAACAGGCGCTGGCCTGGCGATCGGCTCCCGACCGCCGTCAGCGTTGGACTCAGCGAGCCATTGTCGTGGATTCCGCGGTATCGGGAGGCCGGGGCGACGAGGGCATGGCGATCCGGCGTTGTCAGGCAGCGCATGGTCGTGACGGGGACTTCGAGGGTTGGCTGGGCCAAGCTGAAGTGGCCGAGGACTGTTATCACCAGGGCCGGAATCTTGAACAGTGCCTGCTTGACAGTGTTCGCGCCGGGTGCATGGACGAAGTAGCCGAACTTTTGAGGGATTGGCGCGCCGTGATCGCCGCTCAAGAGGTTCCGGTGACGGCGGTGCCCAACCCTCATCCCTACCTACCTGAGGACACCGTTCGGGTTCTTCCGCCGGATTGGTTGGATGTCGCGCCGGACAATTTCGTGGTCACTGCCAATGGGCTCGTTTTGGTGGATCGGGAATGGATGGCGATGGGCGGTGTGGATGCGCGTCTGGCGGTGGTTCGGGGTTTGTGGAAAACGGTGTCGGCGATGCTGCGGGCCAGATGCCACATCCCGGTGCCGGTGACCTGGAGCAACGACCGGCTTGTTCGCCACTTGGGCGGCATGATCGGGGAGGACATCGACTCGGAACTGCTCCAGCGCTGGCGCGACGCCGAGGCCGACCTCGTAGCCCGGGTCTATCGGCAACCCGCCGTTCGGCTTGCCGAACTGTACGACGCGGGGGGGCGTTCTCGGATGGAGCAACTCTCGAGCCCGCTGGCCCCCTATCGTCGAATGGAACAAGAGGTGCAGCAACTACGGGCCCTTGTTGCCGAACGTTCTGATTCTCATGAGGTGGCCGCACTTCTCCAAGAGGCCAAAAGCAATTTGGCCAGAATTCGGGGTGAGCTGGCCCAAAGCGAAGGTGAGAGAGTTCGCATCCAGGCGGAGCTGGCCGAAGCCCGAGCACGACTCGCCAGGGTCGCCTGGCGAGAGCGGTTGCACAATGCGGTTGCTCATATTGTGCGCCGCCTCAAGAAGTGATGAGTCGTCGTCGGGGTGTTATCGCACCTCGCTGGGACTCGCATCGAGCAGATCCCTCAGCGCATCCCACATCTGTCGGCCAGTGACAGATATGTCGTAACGCTTGGCCGCCTCCTTGCCGCGGGCGCAGAGGTCTTGGCGGATCCGGTCATCGCGCAGCACTCGATCGATCGCTTGGGCTAGCGTCACCGGCCGCTTGTCATCCAAGACAATGCCAACGCCGTCCACCGTTTCAGCCACCGCAGCGGCGTTGTAGGCAATAACGGGCAGTCCGCTGGCCATTGCTTCCACGATGGGCACCCCGAAGCCTTCGTGCTCCGATGCGGAGACGAAGACATCGGCCATCTGATAGCACCGAAGCAGATCCTGGGTCGATACTTTTCCGGCGAAGAACACCCGGTCATAGACGCCGAGCCGCCTGGCCAGATATTTGAGGGAATTCGAATAGTGATCCGAGGAAGGGTCGCCGATAAGCACCAGGCGAGACTTCGGCCGAGTGCGGGAAAGTACGCCGAAAGCCATGATGAGATCGTGGTGGCACTTATTCGGTGCAATACGGCCAACGAAAAGGATTGTTCCGCCGTCCTCAGCGATGGCACTCTGTTCAGCTTCCCGTGGCACCTCGTCTAGCAAGGAGTCATCTAGAGTCCACAATACCGGCGACACAGCAACGTCTTCGATTCCTAACTCTGTCAATTCTCGAGCATTGAAATGGGAATCAGTAATGGCTCGAAGTGTCAGAGGAGTCAATTCACTGAGCTGCTGGTATCCAAGTCGAAGATGTGCGGCAACGTCGGGTTGCCAAGACGAAAAAAAACTCGCAGGGGTAATGTTGTGGTAATTGAGGACAATGGGGATTTGATGTTGAATAATGTAGTCAGACAAGTCAGAACCAATGTGGTGCTGGAGTATTACAACATCGCAGTCAGCACTCCAATCGTCTAGGACTATCACGTCTGAGCGGTTCTGAGCATTCTCTACGATTACATTTGTACGAATTCCCTTCCCGCGAAGAATCTCCCGAAGCAAGAGCGTGTGATTGCTCACAGCATCGCCAAAGGCCAGTTCTGAGATGAGGAGATCTACTGTAACGGTCATTGGAGATTTGTTTGGAATCTCTCGGACGGGTCTGTTGAACTAGTAGAAGTTGGCGTTGTCGGTTCTTTGTCGGATAAGAAGTCAGCAATGACAAGTTGAGTTATTCGTGAATCTGACACTTCCTCTCGACGGACATCAAATCCAGCTTGTTGGAGTAAGTACTGCCATGTGGCGGGAGAAATGCCCAATCCATTGTGAAGCTCTGACTCAATGGGATTCCGTATTGCAGGATCAGCAACGGCCACAACTATTCGTCCGTTGCCGTTCAATAGTCTGCGAGCTTCTACAATCAGGTCAACTATGCAACCGAACGGCAAAATTTCAATCGCGTTGGCCAATACTATTGTGTCGAATTCTTTGTCATGAATACTCGCCATGTGAGAAATCATGTCGTCTAGACGGATGTCAATATCGTTTTGCATTGCAATAATGACGGATCCCTTATCAGGCTCTACGCCGTATGCTGCACCACCGTTGTCGCAAATACTCTTGACGATATTCCCACACCCTCCCGATAACACCAGGCAGGGTCCAGGTTGGACATATTCCACTATGCGAGATATGACATCAGACGAAGGATCAGAAGGCAGCGCGAGAAAATCCGATGTAACGAGATAATGATTATCTATTGGCATCTGGAGTGACTGTTCTAAGTGCGCGATTCGTGTGTTCTGGTATTCGAGCAACTTGTTTTGATGGTGGGCATGGGCTTCAATTTCATTTAGTCGCCGGTCTAGTGTTCGTGACAAGTGATTCATTTGAGCAACCAAATGGTGCAAAGTCCAGCGAACAGTCTTGCGTATAACCCGCTTGATATAGCGTCCAATTGGTTGATTGCCGAGCGGAGGATTTGCATCGAATGATAGTGGTACACTTTCGGCATGGGGGATAATATCGTCTGAATTCACCGCTTTTGAAGGAACGATTTCATCCCATATCGTTATCAACTCACTCTCAAGTCGAACAATTTCGGAATCATGGCGACGCCGAATCTCTGCCTCTACTTGTATCTCTTGTTGAATGCGAGTGAGGTCGCCGCCGCTAGGGGAGTTCATTTTCGATGGAACTGAAGGAGGGTTGGGCCGCAGCTCGGCGGTTCGTATTGGCCATGAACCCTCGGCATCTACTGGGGCGAGATGGTCGGCATTGTGGTTCATGTAGTCTGGATTGTTGGGCCTCCAGTAAGCGGGATGGTACCACGGGTCTTCGATACCGCCCCAGCGACCATGGAAGCGGTCCCATTCCCAAGGCTCTATTACTCGCTCTCGGCTGGCACTCTCATGGTGAAGGAGCAAAGCGGCGGGTTCGACCACGACTCGCCGCCCGAATTGTCGAAGCCGTAGGCACAGATCGACGTCGCCGAAGGAAACTGGGAATTCAGGTGACATGCCGCCGACGGCGAGCAAGTCGCTGCGCCGGGCGAGCAGACAGGCGCCGGTTACCGCAATCACGTCACGGGCTACGTCGCCGCCGAATGGTGCAGTGTCGGCCAGCGAATAGTTCCAGAAGGGGTGGTACGGGTGGGCACCTTCGATGACCACTCCGGCGTGCTGCACCGTTCGGTCGGAGTAGAGCAGCGCAGCACCTACTGCCCCCACGGTCGGATCGTCGAGGTGGGCGGCCATGCGGCCCAACCAATCTGAGCCCTCTGCCTCGATGTCGTCGTTGAGCAAGAGGACGAATTCGCCACGGCTGGCGGACAGGCCGCAGTTGATGGCCGATGAGAAGTGGAAGGAACCGGTGCCCCGGTGCTTGATTCGTATCGGCAGCTTGTCCACTCGTTGGGGAGGCTCGCCCTCGAACTCATCGCCCACCACCACGATCACCTCTTTCGGCCGCGGTTCGAGCTGGGCGAGCGTCTCGAGACAGCGGCTTAGCATGGATGTGTCCTCGCCGGGTCGGGCACGTCCTGCGCTGGGAATGATGATGGAGGTGCTGGATTGGCCTCGGGCTGATGGCCGCAACCTTCGGGTGCCGGGGCGCGGCCCCGGCTCATACCGTAAGTCATCGCTGTCGGGTACCCCCTCAGCCGGAGTCCGTGAATGGCGAGTGAGCACAGTAGGAATGTGCAAGACCAAGGCGTTACTCGACGCCAAACGACCCTCAAGCTCTTGGGGTGCCGCGGAGATATCGAAGCCAGTCCAGCTTGACCGGAAAGCGAGCGGAAGTGTGACTCCCGGCTCGGACAGCACTCGTGTTGGCGACCAAGCCGGCCGGGCCCAGCGGTGGCCGTCGACCATGACATCCCAGTACAGAGCCTCCGCCTCGGGATACTGGTTGAAGGCGCTGAGGATGATCTCGCAGGCTCTGGGATCCAGCTGAACGTCATCCGCCAGAAACACAGCAATATCGTCTTCAGCAAGAGCGATGCCATGAGCACCCGGGGAAATCACTTTGAGAGCGGTCATGAAGCTAAATCGATGCTACCGGCGGGCGGGCCGAGCAGACAGCCGTGGCAGTTGGTGGGCTACTCGATCACAGCGACGACGTCGCCGCCGCCCACCGAGTCGCCCTCAGCCACCCGGACCTCCGCAATAGTGCCGGACTTTTCGGCACACACGTTGTTCTCCATCTTCATAGCCTCAAGCACCACGATGGGATCGCCCGCTTCTACCGTGTCGCCCACGGCCACCATCACCTTCACGATGGTGCCCTGCATGGGCACGGTTACCTCACCGCTGCCCCCGCCACTACCACTCTTGCTGGCGGCTGCCCGCTTGGGACGCTTGGCGCCGGCTGACGTCGCCTCGGCTGCCGCGGGGGCAGTCTCCGGCACCCACATCTTCACCGAGTAACGCTGGCCGTTGACCTCCACGTCGATGTCCCGCTGTACAAGGGGCTCGTTGTCGGCGGGCGGGCTGGTTGTGGCTAGCGCGCCCTTTACCCCGGTGAGGTCCAGAGTCTCCTCCACCCATTTGGTGGAGTGGGTCAGCGCCGCGAAGTCAGGGTGGGCCAGGATGGCCTTGTCGGCGCTGATGGTGGTGGCCACTCCGCTCACCTCCAACTCGTCGAGGGCCCGCAGCGTGCGGGCGATAGCCGTCGCGCGGTCCCGACCCCAGCAGATCAGCTTGCCCACCAGATTGTCGTAGAACTGGCTGATCTCGTCTCCGGCCTCGTAACCCCCGTCCCAACGGGTTCCGTAGCCGCTGGGTATCCGCAGATCGGTGATCGGACCCGGCGACGGCAGAAAAGCACCTTCGGCGGGGTCTTCGGCATTGATGCGCACCTCGATGGCGTGGCCGGAGATCTCAATGTCGTCTTGGGCGAACGGCAGTGGCTCGCCGGAGGCCACTCTGATCTGCTGCTCTACCAGGTCGATTCCGGTGACGAGTTCAGTGGCCGGATGTTCTACTTGGAGCCGGGTGTTCATCTCCAAGTAGTAGAACTGGCCGTCCTCATACAGGAACTCCACCGTCCCCGCATTCACATAGTCGCATCCCTGGGCCACCTTCACCGCGGCCTCACCCATGGCGGCCAGGATTTCAGGGTCGATGCCGGCGGCGGGTGCCTCCTCGATCAGCTTCTGGTGCCGACGCTGGGCCGAGCAGTCGCGTGTTCCCAGGTAGACGCAGTTGCCGTGGCTGTCTGCTAGCACCTGCACCTCAACGTGGCGGGGCTTCTCCAGATAGCGTTCCATATAGATCTCGTTGCGGCCGAAATAGCTCAGGGCCTCTCGCTGGGCCGACTCGATGGCTTCTTCCACCTCGGTCTCATCGGCCACCACCTTCATGCCTCGGCCGCCGCCGCCGTAGGCCGCCTTGATGGCCACGGGATAGCCGTGCTCAGCTCCGAAGGCCCTGACCTGCTCAGGATCGGTGATGAGGTCGGTGGTGCCAGGGACCCCGCTCACTCCTACCCGCTCAGCAGCCTGGCGGGCGGAGATTTTGTCGCCCATGATCTCGATGGCCTCGGGATTGGGGCCAATGAATGCCACTCCCCGGTCGGTAATGGCTCGGGCGAAGTCGGCGTTTTCGGAGAAGAAGCCGTAGCCGGGGTGGACGCCATCAGCCCCGGTGCGCTCAATAACGTCGAGGATGGCCTCGGTGTTCAAGTAGCTCTCGGCTGCAGTTTGACCGCCGAGGGCATGGGCTTCGTCGGCCATGCGCACATGGAGGGCACTGCGGTCGAGATCGGAGTACACCGCCACGGTGGCAATGCCCATTTCCCGGCAGGCCCGGATTACTCGGACGGCGATCTCCCCGCGGTTCGCCACCAGTACCTTGGACAACACGGCAATATGGTGGCAGACGGGTTCTCAAGCACGCGAATAATGGCGAAGGGCACCGGAGTTGGGGAGAGGATGTGAATTGGATTTCTGGTTTTCGGGTGGAATGGGTTGAGGAGACCGGCTCGACCAATGTCGACCTCTTGGCTGAGGCCCGCCTCGGCGCCGAGTCCGACAAAGTCCTCGTGGCCGACTATCAGCACTCTGGGCGAGGCCGGCGGGGGAGAACCTGGGAGGCGCCTCCCATGTCCAGCCTGTTGTTCTCGGTGCTGACAAGGCCCAAGCTCGCCGTTGAGGCATCCCACTTGGTGGCCAATGCACTGGCTATGGGCGCGTTGGAGGCCTGCGATTCTTTGGCTGGCGTACGGCCCAGATTGAAGTGGCCCAACGACCTCATGGTGGCAGATCGCAAGCTTGCCGGGGTGCTGGCCGAATCAATCGTGGTCGGGGACAGGCTCCAAGCCGTTGTCGTGGGCATGGGCCTCAACGTTCGCACTGGTGCTGCGCCCTCCGAAGCTGCCGACACCGCGGTAGCTCTTGAAGAGGTATGCGATGCGGTGATCGACCGCCGAGAGCTGCTGGCGGAGATTCTGGCCGGTTTCGAACACTGGATGGAGGGAATTGAGGGAGCCAGCGGACAGGCCGCACTGATGGCTGCGGCGCGCCATGAGTCGGCCACTTTGGGCTGCCGAGTATCGGTGGAACTAGGTGACGGGAATGTACTGGAGGGCTTGGCTGAAGATCTCGATGATCAGGGTGCGCTTATTCTGGGGGGTGGGGTGCGAGTTGTGGTGGGTGATGTCGTGCACCTTAGGGATCAATCTGGGTCGCTTTGAGGTGGGCGAATGCTTGGGCGGCGGCTTGGGTGAGGGGGCCGGGTGCAGAGGGGAGAGGATGGCCGTCGACGGCGTGGATGGGGTGAACGTCGCGGGTGGTGGAGGTGAGAAACGCCTCGTCGGCGTCGGCCAGGGAACCGAGAGGCACATCTTGCTCCACTGCGCCGGTCAGCTCGATCACCAACTGGCGGGTGACTCCGGCCAAACAGCCTGAGGCCAATGAGGGGGTTATCAGCTGGCCCTGATGGGCCAAGAACACGTTGCTGCCGGTTCCCTCGCACAGCTGCCCCTGGGTGTTGGCGAATATGGCCTCGCTGGCCCCCAGCTCTTTGGCCGCGGCCAGGGCCCGCACGTTGGCGCCATACGACACGGTCTTGAGGCCGGCCAGGGGGCTGCGCTCATTGATAGTCCAGTCGACGGTGGCCACTGCGGTGGTTGCTGGCCAAGGAGGTTGGGGGGTGGCGGCCACCGTGGCAGTAGGAGGACTGTCGCCGCGGTTGCTGCCCAGCGGACCGGTGCCACTGCTGACGGTAACCCGCAGCCGCCCCTCTTGGAGACCGTTGGCGGCGGCCACCGCGATCATGGCATCCCGCAGCACCTCGGTATCGGGCACCGCGACGCCCAAGTGCTTGGCCGAGTAGGCCAGCCTCTCCAAGTGGCGGCGAGCGGCGAACGGCATTCCCCGCACGATGATCAGGGTCTCGAACACGGCGTCGCCCACCAGCCAGCCATGGTCGAAAGGTGAGATCCGGGCCTCGTCCTCAGGCAACAGCTCCCCGTTGATCCACACCGTGCGGGCCTTAGGGGAAGCGCCAGCAGGAGTCGACGTCTCCGTCATATGGCGATGTACTCCCCGGTGGCCACGGCCAGGAGCCGCCTGGCCTTCAATTCGGTTTCGCACCACTCGTCTTCGAGGTCGCTGTCAAAGGTGATGCCGCCGCCGGTTCCCAAGTGCAAGTGGTCGTCTTCGATCCACAGGGTGCGGATGGCCACGTTCAGATCGCCTCGCTGGCGGTCGGCGTCCACCCAGCCCACCGCGCCGCAATACACCCCTCGGGGTTGGGTCTCCAGGGCATTGATGGCGTCAAGGGCAGCCAGCTTGGGGGCGCCAGTGACCGACCCCGGGGGGAAGGTGGCATCGATCAGCTCTGGCCATCCGCAGCCAGCGGTCAGCCGTCCCCGAACGGAACTCACCAAGTGTACGAGGCCGGGATGGTGCTCCAGGGAAAACAGGGCGGGCACGTTTACGGTTCCGTAGTCGCACACCCGCCCCAAATCGTTGCGCACTAGATCGACGATCATCAGGTTTTCGGCTTGGTCCTTTGGTGTCAGCCCCGAGGGATCGGCCGCGGTGCCCTTGATTGGTGACGACTCCACCCACCGCCCATTGCGCTCCAAGAACCGCTCCGGTGAGGCTGAGGCGATATGAACGCCGTGGTCGGGCAACCGCAGCACGGCTGCGTAAGGGGCGGGGTTTCCCTCGGCCAGCGCCGCTCCCAACGCGGCGATGTCGGTATCTGGATCGATGAGCGGAGCGCTCAGTCGGCGGGTGAGGTTGACCTGGTAGACGTCGCCGGCCGCGATCATGTCCCGGATAGCCGACACTCCAGAGGTGAAGCCAGCCCGGTCTAGTGAGCTGCTCCACGTATCGGCTGGGAGGCCCTTCCAAGGGCGGCCCCTCCAAGGGCGAGCAGGGCGCACTGAGTCGAATCGGGCGCACACTGCCTTGCCGTGGAAATCTATGGCCACAGCCCAAAAGCCCTTGGACTCCAAAGCGCTCAAGTCGTCGGTAACATCAGCCAGCCTGGAACACAGGTGATGTCCCACCACGGCAACAGCCGCCACCTCCATCGGGTGCAGTGTACTTACACTGGCGGTGAATGGGATGCAGGAATAGCCCCCAGCATGCGCGCATGGCCCCAATGGGTTTGAGGCAGACTTGATGAGCTCTACGCGCCGGCGGCGAGCCCGCAGGAGAACCTGGTGGCAGCTCGTGGTGGTGCTGTTCGGGCTGCTGGTGTTCGCGGCCGCAGTGGGAGGGGCAGCCGGTCTGGGCATGGTGAAGTCGCAAGTCAGCCAAATTCCCCGGGTGTCGGTATCGCTATCGCTGGATGTAGTCGGGACATCGGTAGACCCTGAAGAGGAGGTCAGCTCAGATGCCCAGAACTTTCTTCTGGTGGGCATCGACAGCGCGGTAGGGATTGACCCCGATAGCCCCATCCACATCGACCGGGACATCAACACCCTTCTCACTGATTCAGTGATCTTGGTACGAATCGACCCTGAAGCCGACCGGGTGGCCATGCTGTCGATTCCCCGCGATCTGTGGGTGCCGATCGCGGGTAAGGGATGGAGCGAGCGGGTGAACGCCGCTCGGGGGATCGGTGGGCCGGGCACGCTTATCGAGACCGTGTCGGAGTATTTGGGCGTGCCCATTCACCACTACGTGGAGATCAACTTTGCCGGGTTCTTGCGGATCGTGGACGCGGTGGACGGGGTGCCAGTAGAGATCGTCCAGCCCATTCGCGACGACTCGCTGGGCCTGCGGATCGAGCAAACCGGAGTGATCACCCTTGAACCCGACACCGCTCTGGCCTATGTGCGAACCCGTCGGCCTCTGACCGTGGTGGAGGGCGGCAATCCTGCCAACGACAGCGATTGGGTGCGGCTTGGAGTGTGGAACGACCTGGAGCGCAATCAACGCCAGCAGGAGTTCATGGTTGCCACCTTGAAACGGGCAGTGGAAAAGGGCATCCGCAACCCGCTCACCTTGCGGAGGGTGGCCAACGAGCTACTAGACGACGACAATCCCAGCATCACCCTGGACGACCGCATCACGGTAGGCCAGCTTGTGGAATTGGGCGACGAGTTCCGTTCGTTCTCCGTCGACCACATCGAGCGGTACAAGCTGCCGGTGGTAGATGCCACCATCGATGGCAAACAAGTGCTGCTATTGGTGGAGGAAGACGAAGAGCTCCAGTCGGTACTTGAGTTCTTCCGGGCTGGGAGCTTGGCCAGCGTGCGGGTGCGGGTTCTGAACGGCACCTCATCAGGCACAGTGGCCGGGGTGGAGTCAGAGTTGGAGCGGGCCGGGTTCTCGGTGGTGGCCCGGGGCAACGCCCATCGGTTCGATCTGGTTCGCACCGTTGTCCGCCATACCGAAGCATCTGCCGACCAGGCGGCGACGCTGGCTCGTTTCATTGAGCCCTTGCCGCTGTTGGAGCTGGTGTCTGGGATCGATGGGGCCGATGTGGAGCTGGTGGTGGGTGCTGACTACCGAGCGGTGTCCAATGCGCCTCGGGACTCGGCTTCTTGACGATTGGCTAGATACCACCGGTAGGTAAGGCGGAGCCCTTCGGCGAATGAGGTGGAGGCCTCGAAGCCGAACAGCTCTTTGGCCCGACTGGGATCCACACAGCGGCGGGGCTGTCCGTCGGGCCGGGAGGAGTTCCACTCGATCCGGCCGGTGAAGCCAGTGACCTCGGCCACATCCTCCACGAGTTCCTTGATGGCTACCTCGTGGTTGGCCCCCAAGTTGACCGGCTCCGCGCCCTGGTAGTGCTCGGCGGCCAACAGGATGCCCTCGGCCGCGTCGTCCACGTAAAGGAATTCCCTGCTGGCGGTGCCCGTGCCCCAGACCTCGATGCTGTCCTGGCCGGCCTCTATGGCATCGACGCACTTCTTGATGAGTGCGGGAATGACATGGGACACCGATGGGTGAAACTTGTCCCCTGGCCCGTACAGGTTGGTGGGCATCAGGTAGATGCCTTGCTGGCCATATTGATCGCGGTTGGCTTGAAGCTGCACAAGCTGGGCCAACTTGGCCACCCCATAGGGGGCGTTTGTCTCCTCGGGGTAGCCCGTCCACAAGGAATCTTCGGAGAATGGCACCTTTGTGTATTTGGGATATGAGCAGATGGTGCCCACCACAACCAAGCGGTCGGTTTGCGCCAACCGACACTGCTCGATGACGTTGGTGCCCATTAGCAGGTTGTCGAGGTAGAGGTCGGCGGGTCGGTCTTGGTTTGCGCCGATGCCTCCTACCCGGGCGGCCAGATGGATCACCGTGTCGGGCTCGATGTCGGCCAACAGCCTCTGAGCATCATCGGCTTGGCGCAGGTCATAGTCGGCACTTGATGGGGCGGCCAGCACGGTGGGTTCTTGCTGGTTGAGCAGTCGGCAAACTGCTTGGCCCAAAAACCCGGTGCCCCCGGTGACCAAGACTCGCTGATTTGCCCAAAAGCCGCTCATCAGACTTCAGACTACGGGATAACAGCGGCTTGTGATGGTCACGGACAGGGAGAATTGCCAGATTGCTTGCAGCGTGTTGAAGGGGGTCAGGGCTGGCAGAATCGGGGCAGTGCGAGTGGCGATCACGCTAGAGCAGTGTTGGCATCGGGTGCCGGGGGGAACGGCGGTGGCCGCGCTTGGAAGTGTGGAGGCGTTGGGCCGGCTCTCAGTGCCTCCCGAGATGGTGGGAGTTTCGGCCTGGCATCGAAATCCCCCCCAGAAGCCGTTCGATCCCGGAATCCCGATGGCTGCGGTGCCAATGCCTCGAGTCGGACTGTATTGGTGCTGGCACCGCATGCGCTGGCCCTCTGTGCAGCGGGCGGCCGGTCCGGTGGACGCGATTCATGCCACTGGCATGGCTGTACCGCCTCGGACCGCTCCGTTGGCGGTGACGGTCAATGATTTGGCGTTCTTGCGCCATCCCGACCATTTCACTTCACGAGGCAGACAGTTCTTCGGGCGGTCGCTGGAGCTGACTCGCAACGATGCCGACATCGTGGTGTGCCCGTCTCAGTACACGGCAGATGACTGTGTGCGGGCTGGGATCGACGCCAAAAGAGTGCGCGTTGTTCCGTACTGGACTGATGACCGCTTGGTGCCGTTATCGGAGGCCGAGAAGGTGCGGCAACGGTTTCAGTTGGCCGACAGGTTCGTTCTTTGGGTGGGGACGGCTGAGCCCCGAAAAAACTTGGCCTGTCTGCTGGAGGCATGGCAGCTGCTGGGACGGAAGGCCGAGGAGCTCGTGTTGGTTGGTCCGAGGGGGTGGAAATCAAACCTCGACCGCGATTTGGCAGCGTCTGGATCGCCGGTTCGCCGATTGGGATTCGTGACCGAGGCCGACAAGCGGGCGCTGGTTAGGGCGGCCGAGGTGGTGTGCTATCCGAGCCTGACTGAGGGCTTCGGTCTGCCAGTGCTGGAGGCGATGGTTCAAGAGACCCCGGTGGTGACCTCAGCGGTAGGCGCCACTGCCGAGGTGGCCGGTGCGGCGGGTCGGTTGGTGGATCCAACCCAGCCGCGACACATCGCCGACGCGCTCGCCGGGCTACTGGACGACAAGGCTGCGGCGGATTGTTTGGGCGAACAGGGCCGGGAGCGGGCGCTGGCCCAGTTCACTTGGAAGCACACTGCTGAGGGGCTGTTGAACATCTATAGGGAGCTGGTTGGCTGATGGTGTCGGATGCCCCGGAAGTTCTAGAAGCCTCGGCCGGTTCGGATGTTCCGACAGGACCTGAAACCTCGGCGGCCCATGTGGGAGTGAACCTGCTGTGGCTGCGATCGGGCCGAGTAGGAGGCACCGAGGACTACGCGGTCAGGATGCTCTCGGCCATTCCGTTGGACTCATCAGTGCATCTGACTCTGTTCGGCCCTCCGGGGTTCGCCGAGGCCCACCCTGTGTTGGCAGAGCGATTCGAGGTGGTGACGTCGCCAGTGGGCAAGAGCCGACTGCTTCGGGTTCTCATTGAGAACACGTGGCTGGCAGTGCAATGCCGTCGCCGGCAAATTGCACTGGTCCACCATTTCGGGGGAACCGTGCCCTGGGTAGGAGTCCGGCTGGCAATCGTGACCGTCCACGATTTGCATCCTTTGGACCATCCCAGGCGTTTCAGCTTGATCAAACGGCTGTACTTGAGAGCCATGCTGCCGTGGTCGGTGCGCCGGGCAGAGGTGATCGTGACCGTGAGCGAGTTTTGCCGCAGTCGCCTGGTGGAGCGCTTGAAGGTGGATCCCCAGCGAGTCGCCGTCGTTTCCGCCCCGGTCGACACCTCTTCGGCTGACTCAGACATGCCGCTGGCCGCGGCGGCGCCCGATTTGGCCAGCCCATTCGTGCTGTATCCGGCGTTGACCTACCCCCACAAGAACCACGAGGTACTGCTGCGGGCCCTAGCTCGTTTGGCCGCCGACGGAGTGGACGTGGCATTGGTTGTTTCTGGAGGGCCCGGACCGCTGGATTCGAAACTCGATCATCTTGCCGACAAGCTCGGAGTGGGAGGCCGGTGGCACCGGTTGGGCCGCATTCCTCGAGCTGTCTTGGACGGCCTGTATCGGCAGGCCGTGGCCGTGGTGTTCCCGTCACGGTATGAGGGGTATGGCCTCCCGGTGGTTGAGGCCATGGCCCGTGGCTGTCCGGTGGTGGCTGCTGATGCGGGGGCGCTGCCCGAGGTGGTTGGTTCAGGCGGGCGCTTGGTAAACCCCGACGACGCTGAAATGTGGGCTCGGGCGATCGGCGAGCTGGTGGGAGACTCTGACGCCTGCCAGGCATTGAGCGAGGCGGGCGCTTCCCGGGTTGGCGAGTTGGCCGAGCTCGATCCGGGAACGTATCTATGCGACTTGTACAGCCAGATGGTGGCCCGATGAGTCGGCGCAGCAGGACTCTGGACGAGGCGTTGAGCTGATGAGCGGGCAGCCGCTGTCCATCCTGGTGCTTTGTCCGCACTATGTGCCCGACACCGCTCCCACCGGGGAGGTGATGACCGCCATCTGCGAGCGATGGACGGCCCGGGGCCACCAGGTGGAGATCATCACCAGCCTCCCGTGGTATCAAGGCCACGCCGTGGCTGACGGATGGTCGGGACGCCTGGTGCGAACCCAGCGGGAGCCGTGGGGTCGGATCAGGCGCTGGCATCCGTTTCCCGCCGACAAGAGGCGGCTATCGGCCAGGGCGGCGTCGTTCGTGGGCTTTACCGCGCTGGCCGGAGTCGACGCCGTAATCGCGTCGGGCCGTTGCGACGTGGTGTTCGCCATGTCGCCTCCTCTCACTCTTGGTGCCGCGGGATGGGCGGCCGCGTGGCGGGGACGGGCGCCCTTGGTGTTCAACGTGCAGGATGTGTTCCCCGACGCGGCGGTAGACACCGGCGTTTTGCGCAGTGCCAGGGTGGCGGCTGCGGCCAGCTGGCTAGAGCGCTGGGTGTATCGGCGGGCCTCAGCAATAACCGTGCTCGCTGAGGGAATGGCCGTCAACGTGCGGGCCAAGCTGGACGTTGGTGTTGATCCGGACAAGGTGGTGGTAATCCCCAATGCGGCGGACTCAGATCGCATCACCCCGACGGATCGGCACAACCGGTATCGGGCCGAGTTGGGGCTGGCTGGCGCCGAAGCCACGGTGGTGATGTACGCCGGTAATTTGGGCCATTCCCAACCCTTGGAGATGGTGGTTTCAGCCGCCGAGCGGTTTGCCGACCAGGGGCGCACTGATGTGCACTTCGTGGTCAACGGTGACGGGGTGGCTCGCTCGTCGGTGATGGCGGCAGCAGAGCGCCTCGACACTTTGCACTTGGTGGGCTGGCAGCCCCCCGAGCGCTTGGGGGAGGTACTGGCGGCCGCAGATCTGCATTTGGTGTTACTGCGAGCCGGGCTCGGAACTACCAGCGTGCCCTCCAAGGTGTATTCGGTGCTGGCCGCGGGCCGCCCAGTGCTGGCCAGCGTGGATCGAGGCAGCGAGGTCGAGCGGTTATTGGACGCTTCCGGGGCGGGCACAACGATTGATCCCGAAGATGTCGACTCCTTTTGTGCTGCGGTGGCCCACATGACCGACCATCCTGACGAACTGGTTGAAATGGGCCGGCGGGGCAGGGCCTACGCTGAGAACGCGGCCGGCCCCCAACAAGTGGCTGATCGTTATCTCGAGCTTTTTGCCGAGCTGGTGGGCAAGTAGGAAGAACCAATGTCAGCCTCGGGCTACAGGTGTGGGTTGCCAGTTCGGGACGGGTAGCGTTGTAAGCCGTGGCAAGAACCTCTGGTTCTCGAAAAGTGGCGCGGGCCGCGTCGATGGGCGGGGTCGGACAGCAGCGCCGACTCATCGGCTTTCCAGCCGTGGTGGTGCTCATCATCCTGGTCGGCGTCGGAGTCGTGGCGATCGCCCGCACGTTGCGCGACGCCGAAGCCCGTCCCGGCCTCAGCGACCACTGGCACTCGGCCTACACGGTGTGGGACTGCACCGACGGCGGCGGGGCCCACCAGGCCGTCTTCGAGGGCCGGTTGAACCCTCAGGGCTATCCCTATGATCCCGAAGGCATCCACTCCCACTCCGATGGGATCATCCACATTCACCCGTTCACCGCCAACGCCACCGGCCAACATGCCACTATGGCGAAGTTCTTCGAGTCGATGTTCGTGACCATGGATGAAAATGGCATTACCGCCTCCGAATTCGGTGTGATCAGTGCCGTGGACGCGGTGTGCGACGGGCAGCCAGCAGTTATGCAGATCGTGCGCTGGTCCAGTGCGCTTACCGCGGTGGCCGCAGAGCCCGATGAGCGGATCTATACGGATTTCGGCGATGTCCGATTCAAGAAGGACGGCGAGGCTTTTACTATCGCCCTGGCGCCCCGAGACGCCGTGGTACCGCTGCCCCTCACCGTCAACGACTTGCTCGGGGTGTCGCCATCTCTGGTGGCCGATCTCTCTCAGCCTGAAGGGCCAGTTCAGTTCGACGACAGCATCGGAGGGAACGTCCCGGGCGTCGAGGTGCAAGACCCATAGTGGATGCGGTTGTTCTGGTCGGCGGTTTCGGCACCCGGCTTCGGCCCCTGACTCTGACTCGACCCAAACAGATGCTGCCGGTGGTGGACCGGCCCATGATCGAGCATGTCGTAGGCAGGCTCGGACAACAGGGAATCACTCGGGCGGTACTGTCCCTCGGATACCGGCCAGACGCCTTCGAAGCCGCCTATCCCGAGGGTCGATGCGCCGGGGTAGAACTGTTCTATGCGGTTGAGCCCGAGCCGCTGGACACTGCGGGCGCCATCGCCTTTGCCGCTCGAATGGCAAACATCCAAGAGACCTTCATTGCCGTAAACGGCGATGTCGTCAGTCAGTTTCCCTTGGAAGATCTATTGGCTGTGCATCGAGGGGCGAACGCCCAGGCCACCATCGCCCTGGCCCCGGTGGCTGACCCCTCCCGCTTTGGTGTCGTGGTGCGCGAGCCCAACGGCCGAGTGCGGGAGTTCGTGGAGAAACCGCCAGCTGACCAGGCCCCTAGCAACGAGATCAGCGTGGGGATCTACGCCTTGGAGCTCTCAGCGCTGGATTCGGTGCCTGAAGGTGCCCGGGCCTCGATCGAGCGGGAGGTGTTTCCCCTTCTTGTGGAGCAAGGCAGGATGTGCGCCGTGGCATGGGACGGGTTCTGGGTGGATGCCGGCACGCCAGAGGCCTACCTGGAAGTCCAGCAAGCCCTGTCCGACAGAGGTTGGACCCACCCTTCGGCAAAGGTCGCCCCCGGGGCCACGGTCCGGGGCTCAAGTGTGATGGAGGGTGCTATTGTCGGCCCTGGCGCGTCGATCATCGATTCGGCGTTACTGCCCGGTGCCCGCGTGGGTCGGGATGCGGTAGTGAAGCGCTCCATCGTGGGTTTTGGGGCCGAGATCGGGCCTGGCGCCCGCCTCAGTGATTTGTCCGTAGTGGGCGACGACATTGTCATTCCTCCCGCCGCGGTCCTGAACGGCGAGCGAGTGCCCATAGCCGACTAACGGAATAGATCTTCGCCAGGGGGTCGGATCAAGTCGGTTTGAATGCTGCCGGGGCCGAACCAATCGGGGTCAACACCTCTGATGACAGCCACAGGCACTCCGTCGGCCTTGCCCATAGCCAACTCGGCCGCGGCTGCCAATTCGTCGACGATCGCCACTTCGGTTACTTGGAGCTCCCGGCCAGAAGCGTCGGGCGTGCCTCGCAAGTCGAGGATGGGACGGATCCCGGCCACCCCAATAGCCACGTCAGCCACTCCCCGTCTCCACGGCCGTCCGAAGGTATCGGAGACGATCACGCCTACATTCACCCCAGCCTTGGCTGTGATGGCGTCGCGGATACGTCGGGCCGAACGGTCAGGATCATCGGGAAGGAGCGCGGCCTGGTCGGGGTTCACGTTGGACCGGTCGACTCCGGCGTTGGCGCACACGAATCCGTGTTTGGTCTCACTGATGACAAGGTCGCCCCGCCGCCGCAGCACCCGCACAGATTCCCGCTCTACCACCGGCTTGTGCGAGAAAGGATCGTCAGGGTCGACGGCGACCATGGCGTTCTCGGCTTTGGACACGATTTTTTGGGTGACCACTACCACATCCCCCTCGGCCAAGTCAGCTGCATCGGAAATGAGGCTGGCCAGATCGTCGCCCGCGGCGATCTCCGGCAGTCCGTTCACGCCGATGATCTCTAGTCTCATGTCCCCGCTCCAGCTCGGGCGCAGCCCAGGACAACTTGAGCCAGCGCGGTGGCCGATTCCACGCCGTCCATGATGGTAGGGGCCACTATGCAGGACACCCCAGCGGTTTCCACCTCGTCCGCCAGGTGAGCGTCGGCCTCGTCGATCACCAAAGTGGCGGCCACGTCTTGGTACAGCCGAGCTACCCCAACCACTGAGCACTCATGGCCCAGCTCTTTCATAAGCCGGTCGGCAGGGCCCTTGAGCGCAGCGCCGCCCACGATGGGCGAAACCGCCACCACCGCGTCGCGGCGGGCGGCAATCGCATCCCGCACACCGGGCACCTCCAGCACCGGCCCGATGGACACGATGGGGTTGGAGGGGGCGATGATGATTGAGGTGGCCGAGGCCAGCGCCTCGATGAGGCCAGGGGCCGGCTGAGCCCGCTCCGATCCGTCTACTCGGATGGCGGTCACGGGCACATTGTGGCGGCGGCGCACAAAGTAGTCTTGGAAACCGATTTCGCCCTCGTCCACGGTGGTTACCCGGGTTTCGATGCGGTCGTTGGTCACCGGCAAAATGCCCAGCTCCAAGCCCCAGGCGGCGGTGATCTCTGCGGTCACGGTGGCCAAATCGGCACCCTGGCCGAGCCGGTGGGTGCGGTAGAGGTGGGTGGCCAGATCACGGTCGCCGAGGCGGAACCAGGTGATGCCGCCGTAGCGATCCAGAGCGTCCATGGCCTGCCAGGTTTCCCCGGCTAAGCCCCAGCCGGTGTCGGGGTTGACCGCCCCGGCCAGGGTGTACACCACGGTGTCTAGGTCGGGGCTCACGTGGAGGCCATGGAGCACGGTGTCGTCAGCGGTGTTGACCACGGCGAGCTGGTCGCCGGGTGGGTGAGCCCTCACTAGGCCAACGAGCAGTTTGGCCGCTCCCACACCCCCGGCCAACGTGACCACGCTTGGGGTCAAAGGATCTCCTTGGGCAAGCAGCCAGCAGGCGCAATCAATATATCCGCCAAGTGGCGATACGGGTTCGCTCGAATCAAGAGATTCCTTTGAGCTTGCCTTGGAGCAGGTCCAAGTCGGCGTCAACCATCATGGCCACCAGATCTTGGAACCCCACCTCCCGATGCCATCCCAACACCGAGGTGGCTCTGCTGGGGTCTCCGATGAGTATGTCGATTTCAGCGGGGCGGAAAAAGGCTTCGTCAATCACCACGTAGTCGCGGTAGTCCATGCCCAAGTGGGCGAAGGCCAGTTCGCAGAATTCCCGCACCGAGTGGGTCTCTCCCGAGCACACCACGTAGTCGCTGGGTTCGTCTTGTTGGAGCATCAGCCACATTGCCTTCACGTAGTCGCCGGCGTATCCCCAGTCGCGCTTCGAATCGAGGTTGCCAAGGCGCAGTTCGCTTTGGCGGCCCAGAAATATGGAGGCCACCCCGTGGGTGATCTTGCGGGTCACGAACTCCAGGCCCCGTCGAGGGGACTCGTGATTGAACAAGATGCCCGAACTGGCGTGCAGGCCGTAGCTCTCCCGGTAGTTGACCGTGATCCAGTGGCCGTACACCTTGGCCACTCCGTAGGGGCTCCGGGGGTAGAACGGGGTGTTCTCGGTTTGGGGCACCTCCCGCACCTTTCCGAACATCTCGCTGCTGGAAGCCTGGTAGAAGCGGATTGTCGGGTCGACGATGCGGATGGCGTCGAGCAGGCGGGTGACTCCCAAGGCGGTGGTCTCGCCAGTGAGCACTGGCTGGCCAAACGACGTTTGCACAAAAGACTGGGCCGCCAGGTTGTACACCTCGACAGGACGGTGCAACTGCAAGGCCTCGATCAGAGAGGCTTCATCGAGCAGATCGCCGCTCACAATGGTGATCTGGTTCTGGAGATGGGCGATGCGTTCAAAGCTGACCATGCTTGACCGCCGAACCAGGCCTACCACTTCGTAGCCCTTGTCCAGCAGGAACTCGGCCAGATACGAGCCGTCTTGCCCGGTGATCCCGGTGATCAGTGCTCGCCGCTCAGCCATGGGAATTTCTGCTCAGCCCGGTGACCCTGATCGATGGCGAATTGCTTTTGGGCTGTCGTCTAGCCATGGGAATCACCAGTCTGGCCGGTTTGTCGGCTGCGGGCATCTTCGAGGGTATCGGCCAAGGTGTCGGCCAAAGCGATTGTTGGGCTCCAGCCGGTTGCCTCTTTGAGTTTGGCGTTGTCGCCCCGCTGCACCGGCAGGTCGACGGGACGGAACAGGTGGTCGTCCTGCTCGAGCGTCATCGGGGTTTCGGCCAGGTCGAGCAGGGTTTCGGCGATATCAGACACGGCGACGTCCCGGCCCGAGCACACGTTGTAGGCCTCGCCGGGTTCCCCGTCGACCACCATCATGCGATACGCCCGGACCACATCGCGTACGTCGGTGAAATCGCGTCGGGCCGTGAGGTTGCCCACCGGGACTGCGGTGCTGCCGGATAGCTCGTTGCGGGCAATCCGGGCGGCCAGCGCGGGGGCCAGAAATCGCTCACTTTGACCGGGGCCGAGGTGGTTGAAGGCCCGGGCTCGGATCACCCCGAGGCCATGGCCCAAGAAGCCCTGAATGCACACCATCTCGGCTGCGGCCTTGCTGGCCGCGTAGGGGTTGACCGGCCGCAGGGGGGCGTGCTCGGTGATAGGCAGGTCGTTGAGGCCGACCATTCCGTAGATGTCACTGCTGGTAACCGATAGGAGCCGCTCGACGCCAACGTCGATACATGCCCGTACCACATGGAGGGTCCCGTCGGCATTGACCTGGAACGTGCCTACCGGGTCGTTCCAGGAGGCGGCCACATCGCTTTGGCCTGCCAAGTGGTACACCACGTCGGGTTTGGTCTCCGCAATCAGCTCCGAAATGGCGCTGGCATCTTCAATGGGAGGGCTTCCGATCACGCGATCCACCTCGATCACGTCATCGGCACACGTGTTCAGGTGAGCGACGAGGTGAGTTCCAACAAAACCCCGCGACCCGGTGACCAGGGCTCGCATTGCACTGAGTGTGCCATTTCTCGTCGACGTTTGCCGTACCCGGTGACCAGGGCTCGCATTACATCGACTGTGCCATTTCTCAGTCTGATTTGTTGTACCCGGTGAACAGCCCCATGCCTCTTTTGTCGTCGGGCGGGCCAGTACGGTGGTGAGGTGAGCGAGCAGCAGCCAGCTCAGGAGCCGGTGTCCGAGGAGGATCCGCTGGTCGAGTGCATTCGCAACAGCATCTACACCGCTGTGGGGCTCGGCCTATTGATCATCAACCGCGTGCAGTCCGCTCGGAGGGATTTGGCCGGTCAGATGCCTGATGAGCTGCGGGACGCATTCTCCGATCTGGCTGAACAAGTCCCAGAAGACGTCCGCAATGCGGTGGCGGACATGGCCCAGCAGCTTCCCGATTCGGTGCTGACGGTGCTTTCGGACGCGGTTGACCAGGCCCCGGCCCTTGCCGAAGCGCTTCGGGAATTTGTCAGCCGCAACTCCAATCAGACCTGATGCAGGCCAAGCCCGATTTCAGGATCCACGTGGTGATCGTGAGCCACGACCCGGGTCTGTGGTTCGACGAGATGTTGGAGTCCATTGCCGCCCAAGACCATCGGTTGGTGGAAGTGACCGTGGTGGACACCGGCAGCGAGGCCGATCCCACCGCGCGGGTGCGGCGCGTCTTGCCCCAAGCGACGGTTCGATGTCTGGGATACAACCCCGGTTTCGTTCCTGCGGCCAACCAAGTGCTGCTGGATGCCGGGCCGGATCCTGACTTCTTCGTGTTTTGCCACGACGATGTGGTGCTGGCCCCCAGCACCCTGCGGTTGCTGGCCAACGAGGCGGCGCGGTCTAACGCCGGGGTTGTCGGACCCAAGTACGTGGACTGGGACGACCCCAGTCGCATCCTCCAGGTTGGTTTCATGGTCGACAAGACCGGAGTTCCGATTCCCACGGTTGAGATCGGAGAACTCGACCAGGAGCAGCACGACGCGGTCCAGGAGATGTTCGCGGTCCCCGGAGGATGCATGCTGGTTCGCGGGGATTTGTTCCGGACCATCGGCGGCTTCGATCCGGAGATCACGTTCTGCTACGAGGATGTCGACTTGTGCTGGCGGGCCCGCACCGTGGGGGCCCGGGTCATGGTGGCTCCAACCGCGGTGGTTCGCCATCGTCAGCGGCTGGCTGAACGGATTTCCGGCATTCAGGCCAGCAGGCTGTTTCGGCGCCATCGGGTGCGAACTCTGCTCTCGGTGTACGGGATTTGGCATTCGGTGCGGGTGGTTCCACAGGCAATGCTGCTTTCGGCACTCGAGTTGCTGGTTGCGCTGGTTACCGGTCATCTAAGCCAAGCCCGCCAAATAGGGGCATCTTGGGGGTACAACCTGGTCCGAGCAGGGTCCATCCGCCAACGACGGCAGGCCGTGAGCCATGCCCGTCATGTGGGGGACTCCCATATCCGTCTTGTGCAGACTCGGGGTTTGGCCCCGTTGGCCTCGTTGCTGACGAGCTGGAGGAGCGGCGTGGGCGACAGGCCCTCGACACAGAACGCCCTGCTGTCCCGATTGAGTCGATCTCGGGCGTCGGTGGTTGTTGGGTTGGTCACGGTGATCTTGGTATTGCTGGGGGCTCGCGATCTCGTTGCCGGGAGCATTCCTGCGGTTGGTGATCTGGCCCTGCTGGGATCGAGTTCCGATCTCTTGAGCGGCTGGTGGAGTGAATTCCGGCCTGTTGGACTGGGCCAAGAGGGATTCGCGCCCACTGGTCTGGGGGTTCTGACCCTGTTGAGCTGGCTGTTTTTGGGGGAGACCGACCTGCTGCGCACCGCGTTGATTGTCGGCATGGTTCCGCTAGGGGCCCTGGGAGTTTGGCGGCTGATGCGCCCCTTCGATTCCCAGTGGATTCAAGGGGTAGCGCTGGCGGTGTATCTCGCCAATCCAGTGCCCTACAACGCGCTGGCCAACGGGGTATGGAGCGCCCTATTGCTGTACGGAGCGGTGCCTTGGCTGATGCGTGCCGTCTTGGCCGGATCAGGCCTCGCTCCGTACGGCACAGTGGGCGGCAGTCCCGGCCCAGGGACGCGTCAACCGTCGTTTTTGCGGGAAGCCCTAGCCGTCGGGCTGATCTTTGGCCTGGTTGCGGCTATGGCCACTGACGCGTTGATCGTGATGGGGCTGGTGCTAGCCGGGCTGGTTCTGGGGTCGATCTTCGCCGGAACCGCAGAAGGCGTGGCCCGCATGGCGTTGGTGGTGGTGGCCGGTGCAGCTGTGGCCGCGGTGCTGAACCTGCCGTGGCTGGCTGACAGTTTGCCGTCGCTGCTCGGGGACCGGCCGGGGGGCAGTGGCGGGAACTCATGGGCGGAGATCTTGCGATTCGACACAGGACCGTTCGGCGACAGCCGCCTCGGGTGGGCTTTGCCCTGTGCTGCCGTGCTCCCCTTGGCTCTGGCTCACGACTCCCGGCTGGCGTGGGCAGTGCGGGGGTGGACTCTCTATCTGGGTTCCGCGGCGGTGGCACTGGTGGCGGAACAGGACTGGTCTCCGGTGCCTCTGCCCCGACCAGAGGTGGTACAGGCTCCCGGAGCTGTGGGCTTGGCCATTGCGGTCGCCATGGGTGTGGCCGCATTCCTCGTCGATATCCGCCGCCACCGCTTCGGGTGGCGGCAGATCGTTCCCTTCACCGCAGTGGCCGCATTGGTGGCGGGAATGCTGCCGTTGCTGGCCACGGTCTCCAGCGGCGATTGGAACGCGACCCGCGACGACTACACCGAAGTGGTGCCGTTCGCCAGCGACGAAGAATGGGCCGTGGCCGAGACCAGGCACCGCGTCTTGTGGCTTGGTCATCCCGATGTGCTGCCATTGGGCAGCTGGCGCCTAGACGGGCAATTGTCCTTTGCCGTTTCTGATAGCCGCGCCTTTCCTACGGTGGCCCAGCATTGGGCTGGCCGATTGGATGACCAGACCCGCCAAGTGGGTGAGGCGGTGCAGGGAGCATCGGAGACGGGCACCAGCAGATTGGGCGCAGAGTTGTCCCGGTGGGGGATCGGCACGATTCTGGTAGCAGAGCGGCTGGCCCCTGCTCCCTATGGCGAACTCTCACAGCCCGCCCCCGAATGGCTGTTTGAAATGCTGGCTGGCCAACTCGACCTGGCGCCAGGTGGGCTGACTGCGGGCATTGCCACTTACCACAATACGGCAATGGGCCGGGATGCGGCCGGGGCGGCCTTCGCCTTTGCAGCAGATGACGGAACCTCAGCAGTGACCCGGCTGCTCTTGGCGGTACAGGTGGCATTGTGGATCGTGGCCCTCGTGGGACTGGCCCGGCTCAAGACCAGCGAGGGCCGCCGTAGGCCAAGCGGGCAGGACGTGGGGCCGTGAGCGGCCGAGTGACCCGGTGGCCCCTGGTGATTGTGGCTCTCGTGACGGTGATCGGACTAGCTGTTGCCGACGGAGGCGACGAACGCGAACCGTCTCCGGCGCCCCCGGAGACCACCAGCGAAGCCCCCGGTCCGGATGCGGAAGGAAGCGTCTGGTACTGCGCGGAGGGAACGTCACTTCCCGGCGAGTTCGCCGACCACTCAGTCATCGTTGCCAATCCCACCGCAGTTGCCATTGCTGCTGAGGTTTCGGTGTTTCCAGTGACCCCAGTCGGAAGGGTGTCACCGTCGGCGCTTCCTGAAGAAGTGCTGCTGAACGTTCCTGCGAGATCGCAGACTTCCCTGCGGCTCGCTGATGTAGTGGAGTCTCAGTACACCGCCGCGCTCGTTGAGATCGATTCGGGCTTGGCAGTGGTCGAGCAGCGGGTCCAGGGTCCCACTGGGATCGACGTTGTGCCCTGCGCCACCCGATCATCGGCGGTGTGGCATTTTGCCGCCGGATCGACTCGGAGAGATGCCCGGTTGATCTTCACTCTGTTCAACCCGTTCCCTGACCGGGCCGTGGTGAAGTTCTCCTTCTCTACCGAGGAGGGCGTCCGCGAGCCCCAGGCGCTTCGTGGGGTTCTGGTTCCTGCACAGTCGCTGGTGGCGGTGAACGCCACCGACCTGGTGCCTCGATTCTCTTCGGTCTCCACCACTGTTGAGACCCTGGCCGGAAGGGTCGTGGCCGGAAGGCTCCAACTCTTCGACGGTACCGAAGGCCTGGAGGGTTTAACCGCGGGACCGGGGGTCCCGCAGGCTCGGGCCCAATGGGTATTTCCCACCGGTCCGACCGATCCAGCCGTGGTCGAGCACATTGTGCTGTACAACCCCTCTGATCAGGTGGCCGCGGCCGACATCAGCATCCGGTCGGACACCTCCGACCCCAGTGAGTCGTTGGCGCCGTTCGATGTGTCGGTGCCGCCCCAGCAGCAAGTGGCATTGGTGTTCGGGGAAGCCGGTGCGTACCCGCTTCCTCCCGTTTCCTTCGCCTTCGGTGCCGCAGGCTCACCAGAAGAGGGGACTGGGTTTTGGGTTGCCGTGCAGGTGTACAACGGGGTTCCCATCGTGGTTGAGCGGGTAGCGGCTGCGGCAGCGGAATCACCTCCCGCAGGAGTGGCCACTACCGCAGGATCGTCGGTGGCCGCGGAGCGGTACCTGATTGCGGGCAACCGGGCCGAGGGCTCTGAGGTTGCGTTGGTGGTGGTCAACCCTTCGCCCGACTCCATCGCTCGAGTCACGGTGTCCAAGATCGCTGATGGTCGGATTGCTCAGGTTGCCCAGCTCAATCCCCGTGAGGTGGCGCCGCAGAGCCGTCTGGTGGTGCCGGTAGACCGATTGGCCGAAGGCGACAGCTATGCCCTGCTGGTTGAAGCCAGCCAGCCGGTGGTTGTATCCCGAACGCTGGTGGCCCGAAGCGGGACCGGGATGGCCTCCGGCATCTCGGTACCCTCCGATCCCGTGCCGCTCGATCCCTCTGCGTTTTAGCAGGCTGACTCGGCCTGTCTACGATCCTCTCAATGGACGCCCCAACCGAGGCCCTGCCCACTGTGCGAGACCTGGTACTAGGCCGGGTCGACGATGACAATCTGGCCATGCTCTTCGAGGACGAGCGCCACACCTACCGGGAGTTCACTGCGGGCTGCGTTGCCCGGGCCCATCTGCTTTTGGACCGCAGGGGGGAAGGCCCCTTCCATGTCGGCGCTCTGTTGGACAATGGGCCCGAATACTCCATGCTGTTGGGCGGGGCGGCAGTGGCGGGAGCCGCGGTGGTGGGGATCAATCCCACCCGGCAGGGCGCGGAGCTGGCCCGCGACATCACCCATGCCGACTGCGGCATCATCATCACCGAGAGCCGCCACCGGGGACTGCTTGACGGGCTGGATCTGGGCGCAGCCAACGGCCAGGTTCTGGACGTGGACTCGCCGGATTGGGCCGCGGCCCTGTCGCCCTATGCCGGTGCCGAGCCCCCAGACGCTGACATCGACCCGTTGGCCCCCTACCTGCTGCTGTTCACATCAGGGACTACTGGCGATCCCAAAGCGGCCATCTGCTCGCAGGCCCGTCTGGCTCGGATCGGCGAGGTGATCACCGAGATGCGGAAGCTGACGCCTGACGACGTGTTCTACCAGGCCATGCCTATGTTCCACTCCAATGCGCTGATGGCCGGGTGGGTGCCGTGCCTGACCGCGGGGGGAATCGCCGCCTTCCGGCGGCGCTTCTCGGCCTCGGGCTTTCTGCCTGACGTGCGCCGCTTCGGCGTCACCTATTTCAACTACGTGGGCAAGCCCCTCACCTACATCCTGGCCACCCCCGAACAGCCCGACGATGCTGACAACTCCTTGCGCATCGTGTTCGGCAACGAGGGCGCGGTGCATGACCTGGAGCGGTTCTCCCGCCGATTCGGGGTGCCGGTGGAGGATTCCTACGGCTCCACCGAGGGAGGTGTGGCGGTGAGCCGCACCCCCGACACGCCCCCCAACGCATTGGGGCGGGCCGATGAGAATGTCAAGATCCTCGATCCCGACACCGGCGAAGAGGCACCGCTGGCCGTTTTCGACGACACCGGCAAGCTGCTCAACCCTGATGAGGCCATCGGCGAGCTGGTGTCGATGGTGTCGGCGCCGACGTTCGAGGGCTATTGGAACAACCCCGAAGCCGATGAGGAGCGCACCCATGGCGGCATCTACTGGTCGGGAGATCTGGCCTATCGGGACGCCGAAGGGTTCGTGTACTTCGCGGGGCGGAACTTCGACTGGCTGAGGGTGGACGGGGAGAATTTTGCCGCCGCTCCGGTGGAGCGCATCCTGGTGCGCCATCCCGACATCGACTTGGCCGCGGTCTACGCCGTGCCCAGCCCGTCGGTGGGTGACGAAGTGATGGCCGCAGTGGTGCGCCGCCCGGAAGCAGTCTTCGACCCGGAGGAATTCGTCGAGTTCTTGGCCGGCCAAGACGACCTGGGCACCAAGTGGACGCCCCGCTATGTGCGCTGGGCTGACACCCTGCCCCAGACCGAAACGAACAAGATTCTTAAGCGCACTCTGCGCCGGGAGCGCTGGGAGTCAAATGACGAGACCTGGGTGCGTGACGGGGAGGGCTATCGCCAGCTGGCTTCGGACGACGCCGACGCGATCCGAGCGGAGTTCGAGGCCCGGGGCCGTCTGTCGGTTTTGGACGTCTAGCGGTGCTTAATCTCGGTTACCCGAGTGCGATCTCGGCGATGGCCCCGACCGTGGCCGCCACATGGGCCCGCTGGCTGGCGTCGATGGCCTCGTAGACCTCGTTCATTCGGGCTGAGGTGATCTCCTCGGCCTGTCGATGCACCGCCTTGAGGGACTCGGGGTCGGGAAATGGCTCGCTCCAGCCAAACATCTGGGCCTGCTGGGGTCCGGACTGGGCAACGACGGCATCCACTGGAGTCATTCCCACCGCGCTCAGCGCATGCACGTGAAACCCGAATCTCAGCTCTCGCAGGATCTGGAGAGACAAGGCGGTGGCCGCCGCCGGATCATCGGGCACTGGCATGGCCCGCCACCCGGCGTACAGGGCCTGGCTCATTGGCACCGCGGCGTCGAACACGGTGCGGGTGGCGGCGGCGAAGTCATCCAGTCCGTCGAGGTGAGCGAAAGTGTCGGCGGCCCACCGGCCCATGCCGACCGCGAAGGCCGCGGCTGCGTCGGACGGCGACCCCTGTTCTTTGGTCTGGTTCCAGCCCATCTCGACAATGGCCGGATTGAACAGGGCGAACGCCGAGACAACCACGTCGGAGTCCACATCCCCCAGCACGCCGCCTCGGCCTCCCACATAGCCCGGTAGTCCGGTGAATCCAGACTCGGCCATCGTCTCCTGCACAACGTCGGCAAAGAAATAGCTGCGCCCCATAGCAGCAATTGGGGTCGCCGTCACTGCGGCGGTCTCTTCAGGATTCATGGGGCCGAATCCTATTTGTCGGCGGGCAGGATGGCTGTGCCGGCAGCTCGTTCAGCTGCCTCTGTTGGCATTCCGATGCCCAGGAATCCCTCGATCCGGGCCAGGCGCTGCCCGTTGTCGCCCACCTTGTCGCCGAGTCGGCTGATTTCGTCGCGGAGCTTGTCGGTTGTTCGCGTCTGGTGCCAGATGATGGCCAGCACGGCCATAGCCAGCGTCGCTGCTTGAACAATCACGTCAATGTCCACGCCCTAACGTTATCGGCCATTCGGCATCGCCGCAATCCAATAGCATAAAAAATATTGAAATATATTTAATATCAATAAGAGTGCTAAATTCAGACCAGACCATCGGCTTGGGCTTGGGCCAGACGGTCGGCATCCCATCCGAGCAGTTCGGCGTAGACCTCGGCATTGTGGGCCCCGATGGGAGGGCCGGGGTGGTTGATGGAGCCAGGGGTCTCGCTCAAGATGGGGGCTGGGGTGACCATTGGGACCGAACCCAGCACATTGTGGTCCATCAGGGTGACGCTGCTGCGGGCCTGCACCTGGGCATCGGCCAGCAGACCGGGCAGGTCGTGGACCGGGGCCACCGGGATGCGGGCCTCGACGAAAACCGCGACGGCCTCTTCTAAGGAGCGCTGGGCGATCCATTCAGCCACCAGGGTGTCGAGCTCGTCGTTGTGGGCCAGGCGGTCGTCCATGCGGGCGAACTTGGACTGGTCTTCGGGGCCGTCTCGCCCGGTCAGGGCCAGGATTCGCTCCACTTGGCGATCGGTGGTGCCCGACAGGCACAGATAGCGGTTGTCGGCGGTCCGATAGATGTTGCGGGGCACCCCGGTCTCCAGGCGGGAGCCGAACCTCATCGGGGGAGGCTCGTCGCCGTCGGGATCCCAGGCGGCCAGGGTGCTGCCCATCAGGGTCAATATGGGCTCATACATCGACACGTCCACGTGTTGGCCGCCGAGGCCGTTCACGTCCCGGCCGTAGCAGGCCACCAACGCGCCGATGAGGCCAAAGATCCCAGTGAGGGTGTCGCCCAATGGGATGGAGGTGAGCATTGGCGGGCCGTCGGCCTCCCCGGTCATGTGGGTAAGTCCGGCGAATGCCTCGGCCATGGTGCCCGCGCCGGGGCGGTCGGCCAGCGGGCCGGTGTGCCCGTAGGGGCTGACCGACACCATGACCAGGTCGGGATTGAGAGCCCGAAGCTGCTCCCAGGTGCAGTCCCAGCGCTCCAGCATGGCCGGGGAGTAGTTGTGGACCAGCACATTGACCTCCGCTACCAGTTGGCGGAGGATGTCGCGGCCCTCGGGCTGATTCAGATCGCAGGTGATGACCCGCTTGTTGCGCGACACCATGGCCCAAACCAGCGACTCCCCGTTGCGGCTGGCCCCGATGCGGCGCAAAGCCTCGCCAGCGGGCGGTTCGACCTTGATTACGTCGGCGCCGAAGTCGCCCAGGAAGGTGGCCACTTGGGGAGCGGCCAGAAACGACGAGATGTCCAACACCCGGAGTCCGTCGAGAGCGCCTCGTGGTTGGCTCATTGCTGGCCCAGGGCGAAGGGAAGGTCGGTGGTGAGGAGCTCCATCGTGGTCACCTCGTTGACGAGGGGTTCGCCGGCCAGGAAGCGGCGAAGGTTGTCGCAGAACAGTTCGGCACCCCGCTCCCATCGACCGATGCCTCCGCCAGAGGTGTGGGGGGTGAGCACCACCTTGGGATGAGTCCAAAACGGGTGGTCTCGCTCCAGGGGCTCGGTGTTGAACACATCCAAGACCGCGGTGGCTAGGCGGTCGCCGTCCAAGGCCCGCAGCAGGGCCTCGTCGTCGATCAGCTTGCCCCGGGCCACATTCACCAGCACCGCTCCTGGCTTCAACGCCGACAAGAAGGCGTCGTCTACCAGGTTTTCGGTCTCAGGGGTGGCAGGCGCGGCCAGCACCACCACGTCGGCCTCCGGCAGGGCCCTGAGCACATCGGCGGGGGAGATCATGACGTCAACCGGCTCGTCGCCGGTGGGGTGGCGGCGCACACCGGTCACGTGGGCCTCGAACGCCCGGGCCCGACGGGCGGTCTCTGCCCCAATGGCGCCCAATCCGATTATCAGCCAACGGGATCGCCACACCTCTCTGAAGTTGTGGTGCTTCCAGCGGCCATCGGCTTGGGCTGTCCGCCAGCGCTCGGCGTCTTGGAACACATCGAGTACCGCCCGCAGCACGTATTCGGCGATGGGGATGGCGGTGAGGTGGGCATTGCAGATCCGGGCACCCCGGTCCATCAACCGCTGGTACCCGTCCAAATCCACTCCGGCGGCGGCCGACTGAAGCCAACGGAATTCGGGGGATTGCTCCGCGATCTCGAAGAACCGCTCGACCAACCCGCCGAAGAAGACATCGCTAGACAGCCATCCCACCTCGGGGTGGGCATCAGGCGGGCCGTCGAGCTGGCCGTCGCCGGCCAGGCGAAGCCATTGGAGGCCATGGCCCTCTTGGTCGAGCGCATCGAAATGGGACCGGTGCTGCTCATAAGCCGTCTCGGTCACCAGCCCATACATACAGGCGATGCTATGGGATTGATGGGTGAGCGAAGAGGTGGGGGCAGAGAATTACGCCTATTTCAGTAAATTTCATTCACTATTGACTCAGGCAAGCCCCGTTGCAATACTGCGAACAGGGCTTGCCCCTGGCTAGGGCAAGCCTTAGGGCGGGGAGCTCCAACCTCCCCGCCCGACAGGGCTAGTTCCGCAACCTAGCGGCACACCTGCTAGCAGGCAAGCAATTTTCTTGTCTTTCAAATTGTTTGAATCTCTGGCCGGATTTTGGCTCGCTGGGGAAGCCGATGCCACGAGTTCCTTGGTTTCGGGGATGGAAGAGCACCCCTGTAGCCTGAATGGAGTTGTGGAATCTGCCGTCCGGCTCCGGGCCGCTGTGACGTTATTGGGGCGGTTTCCCGCCTTGGCCGGAGTCGATCTCGACATCTCACCGGGTGAGATTGTCCTGCTCAAAGGGCCGAATGGGGCGGGCAAGACCACCCTGTTGCGGTTGTGCGCCGGATTGTGCTCGCTGGCCTCGGGCCAGGGGTGGGTGCTGGGCCATGATCTCACTGAAGAACGCCGTATGGTGCGGCGCCGGGTGGCGCTGTTGGGCCATCGCACCGGGCTGTACGACGACCTCACCGTGGCCGAGAACGTGGCCTTCTGGGCTCAAGCAGCCGGGGCCAGTCGCCAAGATGTCGATGAGGCCATGGAGCGGCTCTCCCTCACCGGGCGTCTAGCCGATACTCGGGTGGGCCGGCTGTCGGCCGGGCAGCGCCGACGGGCCTCCATCGCCTCGCTGGTGGTGCGCCGGCCCGAGCTGTGGCTGCTAGACGAGCCCCACGCCGGTCTCGACCAACAGTCTCGTGACACGGTGGACTCGCTCGTACGGGGCGCGGCGGCGGCCGGTGCCACCGTGGTGCTGGCCACCCACGAATTGGAGCGCATCGCCGTGTTGGAGCCCCGGGTGGTGAGCGTGGTGGGCGGGATGGTGCGTACCGGGGATGGACCGGCTGATTCGCAAAGCCCGAACGCCCCACCGGACGCGGAGGACGACCGCCGTGTTTCGTGATGTCTGGCTGATCGCGGGCAAGGACCTGCGGATCGAGCTGCGCTCTCGGGTGGGCCTCAACCAGATCGTGCCGTTTGCGGTGACGGTTCTCGTGCTGTTCGCCTTCGCACTCGACACCGACCAGGAGGCTCTGCGCACCTATGCCCCGGGACTGTTCTGGGTGACGGTGCTGTTGGCCTCGCTGCTGGCGATCGGCCGCTCGTTTGCGGTGGACTTGGCCGACGGAGCGGCCGACCGGCTGCTGCTGTCGGGCATCGACCCCATTGCGGTGTTCGGTGGCAAGGCCGCAGCAATAGCCATTCAGCTGGTGGTGCTGGAGGTGCTGTTGGGAGCGGGAGTGGTGCTGCTTTTCGACGTGACCGTGCACCGCTACGGCCTGCTGGTGTGCGCGGGGCTGGCTGCGGCCGCCGGAGTGGCAACCGCCGGCACACTCTATGGGGCGCTGGTAGCCGGACTCGGCGTGCGCGAAACCCTGCTGCCGGTGCTGTTGTTGCCGGTGGTGGCCCCGGTGCTCATCGGTGCCACTCGGGCATTTCAAGACGCGTTCGGGGTGGCCGGGGCCGAAGGTTGGGCCTGGTTGGGCCTTTTGGCCGGTTTCGCCGCAATCTATGGGGTATTCGGAGCCTTGAGCTACGGGGCTCTCTTGGAGGAAGCGTGAGCACTGCTACCACGTCGTCACCGGCCAACAGAGCCGTCGTCCCGGCGACAACGTCGTCGCGGGCCACCAGGGTTCTGGGCTGGCTGACGCTGGCCGGCTTTGCGGTGCTGGTGGCGCTGGCCTTCGCCTGGGTACCCGAGGACACCCGTATCACCGAACAGGGCGACGTGGTGGGCCAGTTCGACGCGGTGCGCCTCATGTTCGTTCATGTGCCGTCGGCCATCTTGGCCTACACCGGGTTCGGGCTGACTTTCCTGGCCAGCTTGGCCTATCTGCGGTGGCGCACCGATTGGTGGGACATCATGGCCCACTCCTCAGCGGAAATCGGCGTGGTGTTCGGGGTGCTCACCCTGGTGACCGGCTCTATCTGGGGCCGTCCCACCTGGCAGACCTGGTGGGAGTGGGGCGACGTCCGCCTGGTGACCGCCCTGGTGTTGGTGCTGGTGTTCATCGGCTATCTGGCCGTCCGGCGAATTCCCGCCGACGCTGCGGTCAAGGCCCGTCGGTCGGCGGTGATCGCCCTGGTGGGAGCGGTGAACATTGTGATCGTGAACCGGTCGGTGGACTGGTGGGAGAACCGGACCCTGCACCAAGAGTCCACACTCCTCGCCCGCAAGATCCGAGACGAGACGCTGTTCACCCTGTCGTTCTCGTTCGCGGTGGGCATGGCGCTGTTCGCCTGGCTGTTGCTGCATCGCTTCCGCACGGCCTACCTGGAGAGTCAGATCGAAGAGCTAGAAGTGCAGGAAGCCCTGGCGGAGCGGCGGGCCGAAGCCGACTGGGCTGACCACGAGAGAGGGCAGCCATGACCCACGTGGGCTACCTCATCGCCGGATGGAGCATTTCGGTGGGCACGGTGCTGGCCTATGCCGGGTGGGTGCTGTGGCGAGGTCGGTCGTTGAGCCGACGGGTGCCCGAGAACCGCCGTCGCTGGATGATGCCCGATGACTGACACCCCCACCGACGAAGCAGTCGACCCGGGCGAGCCCATGGACCTCAGCCCCCGGCCGGGCCGTCCCGCCCGCCGGGGAATCCGCCGGTGGGTACCGGTTCTGGTGGTGGCCCTGGTGGCGGTGGTGATCGGCATCGTGCTGTGGCGGGTGCTGGCCGATGCCACCCTGGTGTTCCGTGAGGTGGACGATGCGGTGGAGCGTCGGGAGGAGTTGGGCGACGACCGGTTCCGGATGATGGGCTCACCGGTTAGCGGGTCTAGGCAGGAAGTAACTCTGGAAGACGGCCGCCCGGCGGTGGCCTTCTCGGTGACCCTTGACGGGGTGGTGGCCGACGTGGTGCACATCGGCGGACTCTCCGATCAATTCCAGACAGGGGTGCCGGTGGTGATTGACGGCCACTGGGTCCGGAGTCGCCAATTTGCCCGGGCGGCCGATGACGGCTGGTATTTCGCCAGCGACCGGATGCTGATCAAGCACGACAACGACTATCGGGTGGACAACCAAGACCGGATCGACGACGCCGAAGAGCGCGGGCAGTACGAGTGAATGGTGCTGGTTGCCTGCTGAGGAGTGACCAGGGGCGATGAACATAACCCTGGGGGTTCTGGGCATCTCGGTGGCTATGTCCTCGTCGGCCATTGGGGTGGTGATGGTGGCCGCCCGTCGGCTCGACCGGGTGCAGTTGTGCGCCTGGCTGGTGCTGGGTGGGGCCGCTCTGTCGGTGTTCGCCATGGAGCGAGCCCTCATCACCCGGGACTTCTCGGTGTCGTATGTGGCCGAAAACGGCAGCCACGCCACCCCCGCCCTGTTCAACGTGGCCACCCTTTGGGCCGCGCTGGAGGGCTCCATTTTGCTGTGGGCCCTCATCCTGGCCGGGTATCTGGTACTGGTGGCGGTGAGGTTCCGGCACCGCCTCCACGATCCGCTGGTGGGGTGGGCCATGGCGGTGCTGTTCATCGTGTGCCTGTTCTTCTTCGTGCTGATGTTCAACTGGCCCAACCTGGATCTGGCCCAGCCCTTCCGGAAGGTAGACGTGCCGCCGGGCTACAACGGCCCCGGCCCCAACCCGCTGTTGCAGAACCACTGGCTGATGGCGGTGCATCCCCCGATGCTGTACCTGGGCTACGTGGGGTTCACCGTGCCCTTCGCCTTCGCAATCGCCGCGCTGGCCACCGGGAGGCTGGGGGAGGGGTGGCTGATCGAGACCCGGCGGTGGACTCTGTTCGCCTGGGCCTTCCTCACCGCGGGGATCATCCTGGGGGCGTGGTGGTCGTGGGACGTTCTGGGCTGGGGCGGCTACTGGGGCTGGGATCCGGTGGAGAACGCCTCGCTGCTGCCGTGGCTCACCGGTACCGCCTACCTGCACTCGGTGATGGTGCAGGAGCGCCGGGGGATGCTGCGGGTGTGGAACCTGTCGCTGGTGTGCGCCACGTTCGCGCTGACCATCTTGGGCACGTTCTTGACCCGCTCAGGGTTGGTCGACTCGGTTCACGCTTTCTCCGCCGACGCGGTGGGTCCCGCGCTGTTGGTGTTCTTCGCCATTGTGGTGGTGGCGACCGTGGGGCTGATCGCCTGGCGGGGCGACCGTCTGCGCTCGCCGGGACAGATCGATTCGGCGATGTCCCGGGAGGCCTCGTTTCTGGCCAACAACCTGCTGTTCGGGGTATTTGCCTTTGTGGTGCTGCTGGGCACGGTGTTCCCTTTGATCGTCGAGGCCGTCAACGGCGACCGGATCAGCGTGGGCACCCCGTTCTTCGACCGGATGACCATGCCCGTCGGGTTGCTGTTGTTGTTCTTGATGGCGGTGGCCCCGGTGTTGCCGTGGCGCAAGACCACCGTCGAGCGGCTGTCGGAGCGCCTGATGTGGCCGGGATGGGCCGCTGCGGCTGGGTTGTTCATCGCGCTCTTGGTAGGGGCGAGAGGGCTGGCCCCGCTGCTGGCGTTCGGCCTGGCCGGGTTCGCGGGGGGTGCAGCAGTGCGCCAGTTGACGCTCGCCGCCCGTCGCCAGGGCTGGCGAGGGCTGGTGGGCCGGGCCAACGGCGGAATGGTGGTACACATCGGCGTGGTGGTGGTGGCAGTGGCGCTGGCTGCCAGCAACAGCTACCTGCACCAGAGCGAGCTGACCGTCGCGCCGGGGGAGACGGCCTACGTCAGCGGCCATGAGATCGTCTTTGTGGGCACCCAGGAGAAGGTGTTTGACAACAAGACCAAAGTCGAGGCGGTGGTGCTGGTAGACGGCTCAGTGGTTCGGCCAGGGGTGAGCCGGTTTGCCAATGGCGGCATAGTGCGCACTCCCGGAACCAAGTCGTCGCCGGTGCGGGACATCCAAGTGGCGGTGTTGGATCTGCCCGACGGACCCGGAGGCCCGGCCGGTTTGCGGGTGACCGTGCAGCCCTTGACCCTATGGCTGTGGATCGGCGGCGGGATCATGCTGTTGGGCGCGGCGTTCTCGGCGTTTCCCGGCCGCCGCCGCTCGCCCACCCAGCCGGTGTCAGCGCCGGTGCCCGGAGTTCCCCTGAAGGACCGCCCCCTTCGAGACGGCCCGCTTCGAGACGGCGGAGTGCCAGTTGGCTGAGCAGACGCCGCCCGCGCATCAGCCGGTCGAACCCGATCAGCCGGACCAGCCGCCGCGGCTGCGAACGGTGCGGTGGGTGGTGCTGGTCATCGGCCTGTTGGCTGTGGCCCTCGTTGTGGTTTTGGCGGTGTCGGAACGCGACCGGAGAGGGCCGCCGGTGCCCGACTTCGCCCCCGAGTTCACCGGGGAGACCCTGGATGGCGCCAACTTCGACATGGCCGCGCAGCGAGGGCGATGGGTGGTGGTCAACTTCTTCTCCACTTGGTGCGTGCAATGCGTGGTGGAACACCCCGAATTGGTGGCCTTCCACGGGCGCTACCGCGATAATCCCAATGTTCGACTGGTGAGCGTGGTCTTCCAAGACGATGTGGATGTCATTGCCCGGTTCTTTGCCGAGCAAGGCGGGGATTGGCCGATCGTGATCACCAACACCGGCCGGATTTCCATCGATTTCGGGGTTACCGCGGTGCCCGAGACCTACCTGGTGGATCCTTTCGGCCGGGTGGTGGCCAAGTTCACCGGGGGTGTGACCTTGAACGGGCTTGAATCCCAACTGGTGCGATCGGGAGCAGACTTGTGATCTCCCGAAGCCGGAAGGTGCTCCTGTCGTGGCTTTTGGTAGGGGTGGCGGTGGCCACCATGCTGGCGTTCGGGGTGGTGGACGGTCGGGACGATCGCACCAACGCAGAACGAGCCCACGACATTGGCGCCACCATCGCCTGTCCCCAGTGCGTTGGGCAGTCAGTGGTGGAGTCCGACGTGGCCATCGCCCGGGAGATTCGAGCCGAGATCGGCCGCCTTGTCGTGGCCGGGCACAGCGACGACGACATCCGGGCCCGGTTCGCCGAGCGATACGGGGATTGGGTGGTCTTGACACCGTCGACATCGGGGGTGAGCGGGCTGGTCTGGGTTATTCCGGTAGTCGGGCTCGTCGTTGGGCTTGGCCTGTTGGCGGCAACGCTGAGCCGATGGCGCCGGGCCAGCACGGCTGGTGAAGAGGTTTCGGAAGAAGACCAGGTGTTAGTAGAAGAGGCGCGCGACCGGGTATTGGGCAAGCGCGCCATTCGCTTTCGACCAAGTGCGGGAGGGGTTGAGTCGGAGCGCATCCGGCAGCTAGCTCAGCGGTCCAAACCTGAGTTGGATGAGATAGATGAGTGATCCCCGTGACGATGAGCAGCGATTCTGGTTGGAGTCGCTGATTGATCTGGATGAGGAGTTGGCCGTCGGCGACCTGGAGCCGGAGGACCATCAGGTTCTGAGCCGTAGCTATACCCGCCAGGCGGCTCAGGCGATTCGGGGCCATCAGGAGAAAGCCGAGCAGGCAGATCGCGGGGGGCGGGGGAAGCTGATTGCGGTGGTGGCGGGGTTGGTCGTGGTGGGGGCAATTGCCGGGGTGTTTCTGGCCCGGGCCGTGGGGTCGCGGCATTCGGGCGACACCATCACCGGGAATGACGCGGTTTCCAGCGTGCCCAGCCTCTTGAGAAACGCCGAGGAGTCGGCCGCGGCCGGAGACTTGGCTGAGGCCATTGCCATCTACGACCGGGTGTTGGAGCGCTCGCCGTCCAATCCCACCGCGTTGGCCTACAAGGGCTGGTTCTTGGTTCTGCAAGGCCAGGAGGCCGAGGCCGCCGATGTTCTGGCCGATGCGGTGGTGGTCGCGCCTGACTATCCCGATGCTCGGGCGTTTCGGGCCATCCTGCTCTACCGCACCGGCGACTGCTCCGGCGCGGCGGCGGAACTGGCTTCCTTTGACGCCACCAATCCCCCCGAATTCATCAGCCAGCTAGTGGAAAACCAGGGCCTGCGCACCAACATTGCCCTGTGCCAGATTGTCTTGCAGGATCAAGAGCAGTTCCAGACTTTGGCTGACCTCGGGCTGACTGCCAACGACGCGGTGGCCGCAGCCCGTGCCCTGTGGGATCCGACCACGCCCGCTCAGGGCGACCCCGCGCTGGCGCTGCGGGTGTACGAGGCGGTTTTGGCCGACTATCCCGACCACCCCGGAGCGCTGACCTACAGCGGGGTGATGCTCATTCAGACGGGCCTCGACAATCAGGTCGCTGACGGCGCCCTACGCATCAACCAGGCGGTCGAGACAGCTCCCAACCACCCCGAAGCCCGCCTGTGGCGAGCCTGGCTGGCCATCGGCCTCGGCTTGACCGAGCAGGCCCAAGCCGATCTCGATCATCTCGACGCCCTCGAACCTTCTCCCGAGATCGCCCGCCTCGCCGCCGACCTCCGATCGCGTATGGGCTGAAGCCATTGCGGAGTCAGTTGTGGCTGGGGTGGGTGGGGTATTGGGCGAACCAGGAGAGGGGGGAGGGCTGGCGGGCGAGGACCGCGGGCCAGAGTTCGCCGGGGTTTTCGGTGAGGAGGTCGGCGGGGTCGGCGTCGACAACGAACCAGGCGCCCGATTCGATCTCACCCTCAAGCTGGTCGGGTGACCACCCGGCGTAGCCGGCGAACAGGCGGATGCCGTCGACTGTGCCGGCCACCTCGTCGGCGTCGGCTTCCAAATCGAGAGTGCCCACCAGGCCGAGCACGGGGGTCCACCACCCTTGTGCGGGGTCTTGTCGCACCCGGGCCAGGGCCACCACCGAGTCGTTGGACACCGGACCCCCGATGAACATGGTGGGCGGTGGGGCCAGATGGGGGGCCCACTGGGGGAGGGCATCGCTGACCAGCAGACCCGATGGGCGGTTCAATACCACGCCAGCAGCCCCCTCCTCCTGGTGACTCAGCATCAGCACCACGGTGCGATCGAAGTTCCCGTCGCCGATGAGCGGGGTGGCCACCAACAGCTTCCCAGTGGTGTCAGCCCCAAGGTCCACTGCTACAGACTCTCCACCACGTAGTCGATGCAGCCGCACAGCGCGGCGATATCCGAGGGGGGAATGGCCGGAAACAGGGCCACCCGGAGCTGGTTGCGGCCCAAAGCCCGATACGACTCCACGTCTACGATGCCGTTGGTCCGCAGCACTTGGGCCACTTCGTCAGCTGACACTTCTTCGAAGTCGATGGTGGCCACCACGTGGCTGCGAATGGCGGTGTCAGACACAAACGGGGTGGTGAAGCTGCGGTTCTCGGCCCAGGTGTAGATGACGTCGGCCGATTGGTCGCAGCGGGTTGCCGCCCACTCCAGCCCGCCGTTCTCGTTGATCCACTCCACCTGGTGAACGGCCAGGAACACGGTGGCCAGCGCCGGGGTGTTGTAGGTCTCGTCTTTGCGGGAGCTGCTGAGGGCGATGCCCAGGTTCAAGAACGGGGGGATCCAGCGGTCGCCCGCTGCGATCCGCTCTATGCGCTCTACGGCGGCCGGCGAGCAGCAAGCCAGCCACAGACCGCCGTCGGCGGCCAGGCATTTTTGGGGGGCGAAGTAGTACACGTCGGTCTCGGCGGGATCGAATCGCAGCCCGCCGGCGCCTGAGGTGGCGTCTACCAGCACGAGGCCGTCCTCGCTGGGACGGCGCAGTGCCATCGACACTCCGGTGGAGGTCTCGTTGTGGGTCAGGGCATAGGCGTCTACCGATGGGTCGGCTATCGCCTCAGGATGGGTGCCGGGCTCGGAACTGATGATCACCGGTTCTTGCAGGTGGGGGGCGGCGGCCACCCCGGTGGCGAACTTCGCCGAAAACGCCCCGAAGCTCAAATGCTGGCTGCGGGATTCGATCAAATTGAAGATGGCGGCGTCCCAGAACCCAGTTGTCCCTCCGTTGCCCAGCACCACCTCGTAGCCGTCGGGCAGCGAGAACAGCTCGGCCACCCCGGTCCGGAGCCGGTGGACCACGTCCTTCACGGTGGACTTGCGGTGGCTGGTGCCAAGGAAGCCGTCGGCTGCCTCGGCCAAGGCGGTAGCAGCCTCCGGCCGTACCCGCGAAGGCCCGCTGCCGAAGCGACCGTCCTCAGGCAGCAGGTCGGGAGGGATGGTGATTGCGGGGGTTTGGGCAACACTGCTCACGAAGCCCCACGATACCGACGCCAGAGGCTCAACCGGCGTTGATCGGCCTACTGGAAATTGAACGCCGACTTCCCAGCGGCGGTGTGAAAAGCTGCGCTCATGGCTCGCATATCCCAGCGTATTTCCGCCATCGCCCCCTCGGCCACCCTGGCGGTGGACGCCAAGGCCAAGGCCCTGAAGGCCCAAGGGGCACCGGTGATCAGCTTTGGCGCAGGCGAGCCCGATTTTCCCACCCCGGCGGCCATCTTGGACGCAGCCCGAGCGGCGGTGGACGACCCCCGCAATCATCGCTATTCCCCAGCTGGGGGCCTGCCCGAGCTGAAGGAGGCCATCGCGGCCAAGACCCTGCGCGATTCGGGCTTGGAGGTGGAGCCGTCGCAGGTGGTGGTGACCAACGGGGGCAAGCACGCGGTGTACAACGGCTTCGCCGTGCTGCTGGACCCCGGCGACGAAGTGCTCTTGCCCGCTCCCTACTGGACCACCTATCCCGAGGCCATCGCCCTGGCCGGTGGAGTGAGCGTGGAGGTGTCCACCACCGCCGATGACGGGTTCATGGTGACCGTTGAGCAGCTCGAGGCGGCCCGCACCGACCGCACCAAGGCGCTGGTGTTCGTGTCGCCGTCCAACCCCACTGGCGCGGTGTACCCCCGTGACCGGGTGGAGGCCATCGGCCGGTGGGCTGCGGACAACGATGTATGGGTGATCACCGACGAGATCTACGAGCACCTGATCTACGACGACAACGAGTTCAGCTCCATGCCGGTGGTGGTGCCCGAGCTGGCCGATCGCTGCCTGGTGCTCAACGGCGTGGCCAAGACCTACGCCATGACCGGTTGGCGGGTGGGCTGGCTGATCGGCCCCCCCGACGCGGCCTCTGCGGCGGTGAGCCTGCAATCGCACCAGACATCGAATGTGTCCAACGTGGCCCAGCGGGCCGCGCTGGCCGCGGTGAGCGGACCCTTGGACGCGGTGGCCGAGATGCGGGCCGCCTTCGACCGCCGGCGGCGGGCCATGCACAAGATGCTGAACGGAATCGACGGGGTGACCTGCTTGGAGCCCCAAGGGGCGTTCTACGCCTTCCCGTCGTTCGAGGGAGTGCTTGGGCGCTCCGGCATTCCGGACACCACCGCCGAGTTGGCCGGATGGATCCTGGACGAGGCCCAGGTGGCCATCGTGCCCGGCGAGGCGTTTGCCGGCCCCGGCTATGCCCGGCTGTCGTTTGCCCTCGGCGACGACGACTTGGGCGAGGGCATCGGCCGCATCGCTGATCTGTTGCAGTGACGGACTCCGGAACCTCGCCCTACGGCAGCTGGCCGTCGCCGATCACGGCACGGTCGATGGTAGCCGACGCCGCGCTCCCGGTGAGCTTGTGGCACCAGCGGGGTCGGATGTGGTGGACCGAGTCGCGACCGGCGGAATCGGGCCGCAATGCACTGGTGTGCGACGGCCGCGATCTGTGGGGCTCGGTCTCGGTTCGTACCCGAGTCCACAGCTACGGCGGAGGTGCGTGGTGGCCCGACGGCGCCGACGGGGTGTACGCCAGCGACGACGCCGACGGCCGCCTCTGGCACATACCGGCGGAGGGTGAGCCTCGGCCGGTGTCGCCCGAGCCGGCCTTTGCCCATGGCCTGCGCTACGCCGACGGCCGACCTGACGGGGACGGCACCGTATGCGTGCGGGAGAACCACCTGGTTGCCCGCCAGAGCGGCGGCGAGGAGGCCAACGAGATCGTCCGGCTGAGCGGCGACGGCTCTGGCGAGCCCGAGATCGTGGCCACCGGGGCCGACTTCTACGGCTGGCCCCGGCCCAGCCCCGATGGCCAGCGGCTGGCCTGGGTCCAGTGGAACCACCCCAACATGCCCTGGGACCAAACCGAGCTGTGGGTGGACGGCCAGTGCGCGGTGTCGGGTATCGGCTCGGTGGTGGAGACCCAATGGGGGCCTGATGGCCGCCTCTACGTGGTGAGCGACCACAAGGGCTGGTGGAACCTGTATCGGCTCGAAGGCTCCGATCTCGTTCCCATGTTCGAGCTCGACGCCGAGACCCACCGCCCCGCCTGGGTGTTCGACGATCCCAGCTATGCGGTGTGCGACGACAACACCGTGGCGGTGGCGGCCATGCGGGGGTCGCTGGCCGAGCTGTGGGCGGTTCCCCCCGACGGCTCGGAGCCTCGGCTGCTCGATCTGCCCTGGACGTCGTATGCCAGCGTCCGGGCCGCCGGACCACACGCCATCTGCTCCATCGCCGCCTCGCCTACGGAGCAGCCCACCGCAGTGCGCATCGACGTGGCCGACGGGTCTTATGAGGTCATCCGCCCTCCCGCTCGGGCCGCGGTCGACGCGGGGTACCTGTCCAATCCCCGCCCCATCAGCTTTTCCACCACCGGCGGGGCGGAGGCCCACGGGCTGTATTACCCGCCGGCCCACCCCACCGCGAAGGCCCCAGCCGAAGAGAAGCCGCCGCTGTTGGTGCTGGGCCACGGCGGGCCCACTGGTTCGGCCCGCAGCCAGCTCCAGCTCGGCATCCAGTACTGGACCAGCCGGGGCATTGCGGTGGTGGACGTGAACTACCGGGGCAGCACCGGCTACGGCACCGCTTACCGGGAGGCCCTCCAGGGGCTTTGGGGCGTCAGCGACGTGGACGATTGCGTGGCCGCAGCCCGCCACCTGGTGCAAACCGGAGAGGTGGACGGCGACCGGCTCATCATCCGGGGCTCAAGCGCGGGCGGCTACACCACTCTGTGTGCCCTGGCCTTCCACAAGGTGTTCGCGGCGGGGGCCAGCCGCTACGGCATCGCCGATCTGGCCGCGCTGGCCATCGACACCCACAAGTTCGAGGCCCGCTACATGGACAGCCTGGTGGGGCTGTACCCCGAGGAAGCCGAGGTGTACGAGGCCCGCTCGCCCATCCACTTCGTGGACGATTTCGACGCCCCCATGATCGTGCTCCAAGGCTCTGAAGACGTGGTGGTACCCCCCAACCAGGCCGAGATGATCGTGGCCGCCCTGGAACAGCGATCGATCCCGGTGGCCTACCTGCTGTTCGAGGGAGAACAGCACGGCTTCCGCCAGGCCGACAACATCGTGGCCGCCCTGGAAGCTGAGCTCTCGTTCTTCGCCCAGATCCTGGGATTCACCCTCGCCGACAACATCCCCCCAGTGCCCATCCGCCGCTAGGGGGGAATTAACCCCGTAGCTGCCAATTGGTCCCCAGTGGGTCATTGGGCGCGGTTTATTCTGAGAGCCGATGGCCAAGGTTCTGGTTGCAGAGAAGATCGCCGACATCGGGGTGGCCAAGCTGCGCCACGCCGGGCACGATGTCGAGGTCCGCACGGGCATGTCTCCCGACGAATTGCTGGAGTCAGTGGCGGGAGTGCATGCGCTGATCATCCGGTCGGCCACTCAGGTGACTGCTGAGGTGTTCGACGCAGGCTCCGATCTGGTGATCGTGGGCCGGGCCGGGGTGGGTTTGGACAATGTGGACGTCGACGCCGCTACCGAACACGGGGTGTTGGTGGTGAACGACACCTTGTCCAACATCATCTCCGCGGCTGAGCACACCATGGCCTTGATCTTGGCCCAGGCCCGGAACATCCCCCAGGCCCACTCCGCCCTCGTCGATGGGCGGTGGGAGCGGGGTCGTTGGGAGGGCATTGAGCTGAGCGACAAGACGCTGGGCATCATCGGGTTGGGCCGCATCGGCCGACTGGTGGCCGAGCGGGCGCTGGGCTTCGCTATGCGGGTCATCGCCAGCGACCCCTACGTGTCCGAGGAGGTGGCCCTCCACAGCGTGATGTCGCTGGTGTCTTTGGAGGAGCTGGTGGCCCAGTCGGATTTCATCACCATCCACGTGGCCCGCACGCCAGAGACCATCGGGCTGATCAACTCCGAGATGCTCGAGCTGGCCAAGCCCAATCTGCGGATCGTCAACGTGTCGCGCGGCGGCATCGTGGACGAGGCCGACTTGGCCGAGGCGGTGGCATCGGGGCGCATCGCCGGGGCGGCCCTGGACGTGTTCGACGGTGAGCCCATCACCGAGTCACCGCTGTTCGACCTCGACTCGGTGGTGGTCACCCCCCATCTGGGGGCCAGCACCGAAGAGGCCCAGAGCAAGGCGGGCGACGCCATTGCCGAGCAGGTGATGCTGGCGCTGGGCGGGGAGTTCGTGCCCGCGGCAGTGAATGTCCCGGCCAAGAACGTGCCCGACGTGCTGCGGCCCTATCTGTCGCTGGCCGAGCAGCTTGGCCGCCTGTTCGGAAACTTGTGTGAGCGGCTGCCCGAGGTGCTGGAGGTGGAGCTCATCGGGGAGATCGGCAAGCCCGACAACACAGTGGCGGTGATGTCGGCGGTGAAGGGGCTGCTGAGCGCGGTATCGGACATGCAGGTCAGCTATGTGAACGCACTCACTATGGCTCAGGAGCGGGGGATGGAGGTACGGGGGATCAGCACACCCACCTCGAAGGACCACGTGAACTTGCTTACTTTGCGGGGCGCGGGCCACAGCCTCGGCGGGCGGCTGACCGGGGCCCGCCAAGAGCCGGTGCTGGTGCTGGCCGACGACCATGCCATCCACATGCCTCCCGCCGCCCACATGATCTTGCTGTCCAACGACGACCGTCCCGGAGTGATCGGCGCGGTGGGCACGCTGCTGGGCGACGCTGGCATCAACATCAACGATATGAACGTGGGCCGGGCCCCTACCGGGGAGGGCGCCTCCATGGTCATCGCCACTTCTCAGCCGGTGCCCAAGGAGGTGGCCGACTCTTTGGTGGCCATCGATGGAGTGCAGTCGGCCCGCTACCTGGGCCTGGCCCCGGCTGATTAGCAGCCTCGGCATGTTTGGTAAACGCCCATGACAAGGCGTAGAATGGTCTCGATGAGCCGCATTCACACCCACCTGCTGCTCTTGTAGGGCGAGCACCCAGAGGTGCTCGCCCCGACCCCCTGAACCCGCAAGGGCAGGGGGTTTTTTCGTGAGTCAACTCCAATTGAGGCCATGTGATGAAAACCGGATTACACCCCCAACAGCCGTCGGAAATGCCGATCCACAAGTACCAGGCGTTCGAGCCGGTCAAGCTGATCGACCGCACCTGGCCCGACGCCGTGCTCACCGGCGCGCCCCGGTGGTGCTCGGTGGATCTGCGCGACGGCAACCAGGCCCTCATCGAGCCCATGAATCCTGAGCGGAAGTGGAAGATGTTTACCGCCCTAGTGGAGGCCGGATTCAAGGAGATCGAGGTGGGCTTCCCGTCGGCGTCGGAGACCGACTTCCGGTTCGTGCGGGAGATCATCGAACAGAAGGCCATCCCCTCCGACGTGCGCATCCAAGTGCTCACCCAGGCCCGCCAAGAGCTGATCGAGCGCACCTATGAGGCCATCGACGGCGCCGCCGACGCCATCGTCCACCTTTACAACTCCACCTCGACCGTGCAGCGCCGGGTGGTGTTCGGGTTGGACATGGACGGCATCACCAAGATCGCCACCCAGGCGTCAGAGTGGTGTCGCTCGCTGGAGCCCCAGGTGCCCAACACCGAGGTCTACTACGAGTACTCGCCCGAGTCATTCACCGGCACTGAGCTGCCGTTTGCCAAGCGGGTGTGCGACGAGGTGGTGGAGATTCTGGCCGACGGCCACGACAAACCGGTGATCATCAATCTGCCGGCCACCGTCGAGATGTCCACCGCCAACATCTATGGCGACATGATCGAGTGGATGCACCGCAACCTGGACCGTCGGGATCGCATCGTGCTGAGCCTGCACCCCCACAACGACCGGGGGACCGCGGTGGCCGCCGCCGAGTTCGGGCTCATGGCCGGGGCCGACCGGGTGGAGGGCACCTTGTTCGGCAACGGGGAGCGCACCGGCAACGTGGACGTGGTGAATCTGGCTATGAACCTGTTCAGCCAGGGGGTGGACCCCGAACTGGACATCTCCGACATCAACGGCCTGCGCCGGGTGGCCGAGGACTGCAACCAGCTCCCCATCCACCCCCGCCATCCCTATGTGGGCGATCTGGTGTACACCGCCTTCTCGGGGTCGCACCAAGACGCAATCAAGAAGGGATTCGAGGCCATGGAGGAGACCGGCCAGACCCTGTTCGAGGTGCCCTACATCCCCATCGACCCCAAAGACGTGGGCCGCACCTACCAAGACGTGGTGCGGGTGAATAGCCAGTCGGGCAAGGGCGGGGTGTCGTACCTGCTTCAGGCCGAGGTGCAGCTAGATCTGCCTCGGCGGATGCAGATCGAGTTCAGCCGGGTGATCCAGCAGATCGCCGAGGATACCGGCGAGGAGATCACCGCCGACCAGATTCACAACGAGTTCGCCACCGAGTACCTCGGACTGGACGAGCCCTACCGGTTGAACGGCTACGAGTCGGCCCAGAACGCCCGGGGGGCCGACCGCACCGTGGTCACCGCCCGGCTCACCTCGGGCGACGAACAGGTCGTGGTCCACGGCGAGGGGGCAGGCTCACTAGACGCGTTTGTGACAGGCCTCAACGAGATCATCGATACCCCGATCAAGGTGGTGGACTATCACGAGCACGCCCGGGGTGGCGGGACCGACGCTGAAGCGGTGGCGTATATAGAGTTGCTCGTTGATGGCCGGGAATTGTGGGGCTGCGGCATCCACACCGACATCACCACCGCGTCGATGAGGGCCATCGTGAGTGCGTTGAATCGGGCTTGCGCCGGGTTGGGTTAATTCCCCCGGCAGGCTGGCGGGTCCTGTCCCGGCCCAGCCCGCCGTCCTCCATGGAGTCCGGGCGGCGGGCGCCCTGAGCCGGGCCACCCCCCAGCCTGCCTACTTTGTGACCAATCCACTCTCCTAGTTTGAGGAAGAAGAGAGTTCGAACTGGTCCTCGTAGGCGAAGGTGGCCAGGTTGTTGGCTTGGAGGGCGTGTTCGGACATGGTCCATAGGGTGTCGCCGATCACCAGTAGGCGCTGGATAGGAGGGGTCCAGATCCAGCAGATGACCAGCTTCTCGTCGTCGGCAATGTCGATCGAGGGCCATTCCTCCCGGGCCCACTCGGGCTTCATGGGCTCGCAGTCAACGTTGCCGTAGCGCTCAGGGGCGTCGAGGGGGCAGATACGGGCGATGCTCTCGCCCCCGAAGTAGCGCCCAATGTCATCGCTGCCCACCGGACGGCAGCTCTCGAACACGATCTGCTGCTCCCGGTGTGACACTCGGCCGAGTTCAGCGACGCCGTCGCGATTCACCCGCAGGGCCACGACCCCGAAGAAGCTCTCGTCACTATCGTCGTAGTCGTAACGGGTTAGCGGGATGGCCACCATCTCCTCGGGAGCCCAGTACAAGAAGGCCCGGTGGTCCCACTCGGCCTCGCTGTGGGCGTTGGGGAACACGATCACGTCGAGTTCGCTGGGCGCCGCCGGGTCGCTCACGTCGAATAGCGATACCTTGGTGCCGCGGGTGCGGCCGGTGTCGTCGGCGTCTTGGCCCACGCCGATGAGGAGTCCATCGCCTATGGGGTGCAGGTAGGTGGAGAAGCCGGGGATCTTCAGCTCGCCGGCCACCGACGGGGCAGTGGGATCGGCCAGATCGATTACATAGAGGGGATCGACCTGGCGGAAGGTCACCACGTAGCCGATTTCGCCCGCGAAGCGAACCGAGAATATGCGCTCGCCGCGGCCCAGGTTGCCGACCTTGCCCACTTCGGTAAGCCGTCGGCCCTGCTGCTCAAGCACAACAACCTGGCTCTCGGAGGTCTCGGTGTCCCACGGTTCGCCAATAGTGGTGGCCACCCGGAAGTAGCCGTTGTGCTCGTCCATGGAGAATTGGTTGAGCAGGTGGCCCTCCACCGTGCCCGATGCCTCGTAACGGGCTGGTCCGTCGGGCGACACCGAGAACTTGTGCACGACGGTGGTCCACTCCGTCGGTGCCGAAATGCTGACTGAGTCTCCATCAACCAAGGGCTCGGCCCACACCGGCGTGCTGGAGGCCAGATAAAGCGACTGGCCCGAGCCGTAGAGGGTGTGGCCATCGGCCAGCACCGAGGCGGCGTCGCCGGTGCCCAGCGGCTCGTCCAAGTTGAAGCTCAACACCGACAGCACGGTGAAGCCGGAGAATTCGGCGGGAGTGTAGAGCTGATCGCAGTCAGGTAGCAGTCCAGCTCGGGTGCCGTCGGGCCCGTCGAAGCGGTAGGCCGGCAGCCAGGCCCCCAGTCCGGCAGTGGCGGCGATCTGCTTGTTGGTTGCCTCCGCTGCCTCCTCAGCAACCGGGCTGCTGGGGTACACGAACTGGAACTGCGCCGGATAGCTCGACATCGACATCCACACCACATCGCCCACTGAGCGGGCGCTGAGGTATTGGCCTTCCACTCGGAGCTCCGAAACAACCTCCATGGCTGCCGGGTTAGACAAGTCGATTTCTTGGATGAGTGCCACCGGATTGCCCCGGAAGATCACGTCCTCGGCAATGACGTGGTCGCCCTCGAGATCGCGGGCCGCCACCGGTTCCAGCCCCTCGGAGTGGCTGGTGGAGAACACCATGGCCCGGTCGCCCCGGATGAAGATCTCCTGGCCCCAGCCCCAAGAATTCTCCGACGTCAGGTCCACGCTGCCCAGGTACCGAGGCTGGTCGCCGGACACGTCCACATAGTGCAGCCGGCCCTGGGCCACGGCCAGGATGCGGGTTCCATCGGTCTTGATGATGTCGGGCTCGTCCACCCCGGCCACCTGTACGTTGGTGGAGGAGAAGTCGCCGTCGCTGCTGGCTGGCGCGGCCTCGGCAGCGGGGGCGGGCTGAGCCGCGGAGTCGTCGGCCATCATCTCGGCTTCTTCGACTGCAAAGGGCTCGGGGATGCCGAAGCGAGGCCCGTCGTCCAGGCCGTAGGGGCCGACCCGGCTGACCGTCTCGGTCCGCAGGTAGTCGAGCAGCGTGGCGCAGTCGCCGAAGCTCCGCAGTGCCGACAGCAGCTCGATGTCGTCGAGCGCCACCGTCGTCTCCGGTGTGCTGTCGGGTGCTCCAGGTTGTTCGCCCGTCGCATTACCGCTGACCCCTCCGGTGATCCCCGGCGTGTCGGCAGAATCAGACGAACAGGCCGCGGCCAGCAGGGCCAACGCGACCAAGACAGGGATGACTCTCAACAATCTCATCATGTCCCCTTAGACGACGCCTCCGCCCCGTCTGGTTCCCGGATTTCTTCAATCTAGGCCAGCGACGGCATCCAGGTGGGGCGGGTGGCTTCGAAGGCGGCGATGGCTTCGGTGTGGGCCAGAGTGAGGCCGATGTCGTCGAGGCCCTCAAGCAGGCGGTGCTGAACGGCGCCATCGAGGGGGAAGTCGGCGCTCACACCCACGGCCGGGGCCGACACGGTGAGCTGTTCTACGTCAACAGTGATCTCGATGGAGGGGTCGTCGGGCACTGCGTCGAGCAGCGTGCGGGCCACGTCTTCGCTCACCTGCACCGGGACCAGACCGTTCTTGGTGGAGTTGTTGCGGAAGATGTCGCCGAAGCGGGGGGAGACTACTGCTTCGAAGCCATACTGCTGGATGGCCCACACCGCGTGCTCCCGAGACGAGCCGGTGCCGAAGTTGGGACCGGCCACCAGGATGCGGGCGTTAGCGAAGCGGGGGTCGTTGAGCACGAATTCAGGATCCTCGCGCCACTCTGAGAACAAACCCTGCTCGAAGCCCGTCCGCTCCACCCGCTTGAGCCAATCGCTGGGGATGATCTGGTCGGTGTCCACGTCGCTTCGGTCCAAAGGCAGCGCGGTGGCAGTGATCGTTCGCACCGGCTTCACGACAAATCCCCCGGGGTGGCGAAGGTGCCGGCCACCGCGGTGGCGGCGGCAACCGCGGGCGACACCAGATGAGTGCGTCCGCCTTTGCCCTGGCGGCCCTCAAAATTGCGGTTGGAGGTGCTGGCGCACCGCTCGCCGGGGGCCAGCTTGTCGGGATTCATGGCCAAACACATGGAGCAGCCGGGTTCCCGCCAGTCGAACCCGGCGGCTTTGAACACTTCGTGGAGGCCTTCGGCCTCGGCCTGAGCCTTGACGGCACCCGAGCCGGGAACCACGAAGGTGCGCACGCCGGAACGCACCCGGCGACCCTCCACCACCGAGGCGGCGATGCGCAGATCTTCGATGCGGCTGTTGGTGCAGGAGCCGATGAACACGGTGTCCACCGGGATCTCCTTCAGCGGCGTTCCCGGGGCCAGGTCCATGTAGTCGAGCGCCCGGGCCGCCGCATCTCGCCCGCTGGCCTCTGCGAAGCTGTCGGGGTGGGGCACGGTCCCGTCGATGGGGGCCACTTGGCCAGGATTGGTTCCCCACGACACATGGGGCACCAGTTGCGAACCGTCGATCGACACCTCTTTGTCGAAGGCGGCGTCATCGTCGGTCGCCAGGCTGCGCCAGTCGGCCACCGCGGCTTCCCACGCTGGCCCCGTGGGTGCTCCCGGCCGCCCCTGGAGGTATTCGAATGTGGTGTCGTCGGGGGCGATCAACCCCGCCCGGGCGCCGGCCTCGATGGACATGTTGCACACCGTCATGCGCCCCTCCATCGACAGCGACCGGATAACCGACCCCCGGTACTCGATCACCGAGCCGATGCCCCCGCCGGTGCCGATGCGCCCGATGATGGCCAAGATCACGTCCTTGGCGGTGCAGGTCATCGGCAGCGTGCCGTCCACGGTCACCGACATCGTGCCGGGCCGCTGCTGGGGGAGAGTTTGGGTGGCCAGCACGTGCTCCACCTCGCTGGTTCCGATGCCGAAGGCCAGCGCCCCGAACGCCCCGTGGGTTGAGGTGTGGCTGTCGCCGCACACGATGGTCATGCCCGGCTGGGTGAGGCCCATCTCCGGGCCGATCACATGCACGATTCCCTGGCCAGGACTTCCCATCGGGTACAAGGTGATGCCGAACTCCTCGCAGTTGGTCCGCAGAGTCTCCACTTGCTGGCGGGAGATGGGATCGGCGATGGGCCAGACAATGTTGTCGGTGGGAACGTTGTGATCCTCGGTGGCCACCGTGAGATCGGGCCGCCGCACTGTCCGGCCGTTCATGCGAAGTCCGTCGAAGGCTTGCGGCGAGGTCACCTCGTGGATGAGATGCAGGTCGATGAACAGCAGATCAGGCTCACCGTCGGCATGGTGAACGAGGTGGCGGTCCCAGACCTTTTCACTAAGGGTTTGGCCCATTGGCGCTCCGGTTTCTTGCGATTGCCGCGGTAGTGCTGAGGCTATCGGCTGGCTTCGGTTGACGATTGGTCGGGGGCACCTCTGCTCTCCGGCTGGGAATAGGCGGGAACACCCACGGAGTCGAGGGCCTTGCTCAAGCAGTCCCAGAAGCTGTCGAAATGGGTGACTACCGATGCATGGCCCCCCCGATAGGAGTAGACGCTGATGTCGTCGACCGCATCGGCCAACTCCTGTTGGAGATAGTCGGGCACCACCTTGTCGCCCAGCGTACGGACTTGAGCGATCGGCATCGGCAATTCTGCGATCCATGGCGACGAATCGAAGTTGAACAGCTCGGTGCCGGCGTCCAGCATGGCCTGTGGGTCGCCTTTCAGCACTTCGGTCTGGGCCCATCTCCCGATGTTGGTTCCGATCACGTTGAACACGGTTTGTTCCCAGCCCCAGTACCGCAGCTTCACCGGGGCTAAGCGGGAGGCGGCGGCTACCACTGGAAGCAGCGCGAAGCGTACGGCCCGCAGCCCTCGCCCTCGAAAGTTGGTGGAGGTGGCGCCCAGTATCAGACCGGAGATCCGGTCGGGTGCGGTCCGAGCGGCCATCTGGGCGATGGCCCCGCCCATCGAATAGCCAACGCAAACGAAGCGGTCGATGCCCAAGGCGTCGACCACGGCTAAGACGTCGGACGCGCAGTCGGAGAATTTGAATTTCCGGGTGGGAAGCCCCAGCCCATGGCCCCGATGGTCGAATGCCACCACCGAGGCCCGTTGCGACAGCGGCTCGAATGCCGGGTACCAGTTAAGATCAGCGGTCACTGTCCAGCCGTGCAGGAGCACGACAGTGGGCGATCCCGGCGGACCATCGGTGCGGCGGACGAACAACCGGCCGATCTCGGGCAGTTCGATGTACTCGCCCGGTGGGAGGGCGGGGCCGACGGGTGCGCCGCTACTGCTCAAGGGACACGACTTGAACGGTCAGCGTGCCGCCAGCCGGGCTCTCATACGTCAAGGTGTCCCCGACGCGGGCTCCGATGATGGCCGCCCCCATTGGAGACGCAGGCGAGATCACGTCGAGACCGTCGTGGCGTTCCTCAATCGACCCCACCAAGTAGGTCTCAACGTCATCGGAATCGCCGTCGTAGGACACGGTCACCACCGACCCCACGCAAACTGTGTCTCCGTCGCCCGCTTCCACGATGCGACTGTTCCTCAACATGGCCCCGATCTGGGCAATGCGGGTCTCCATCTTTCCCTGCTCGTCCTTGGCCGCGTGGTAGTCGCCGTTCTCGCTCAAATCGCCCAATTCTCGGGCCGCTTCGATTTTGCGGGCAATCTCCACCCGTCCGACCGTGGTGAGCTGTTCGAACTCAGCTTGCAGTCGGTCGAAAGCCGTTTGCGACAGCTCATGGGTTTCCGGCATAACGCACCATTTTAGTGATATGTCGGCGATGCACTGCTAAGTGTTTCGCTTTGGGGGACGCTGTATTCGTATCCTGATGGGCCATGGCCCACGTCATCGGAGTCATAGGCGGCGACGGCATCGGCCCCGAGGTCGTCGCCGAGGGCCTAAAGGTGTTGGACGCGGTCGGGGTGGAGTTGGACACGGTGCCCTACGACCTTGGCGGGGCCCGCTATCTGCGAGATGGCACGGTGTTGACCGACGAGATCTTGGAGGAGTGGCGGGGGCTGGACGCCCTGTATGTAGGGGCGGTGGGCACTCCCGATGTGCCCCCCGGTGTGATTGAGCGGGGGCTGTTGCTGCGAATGCGCTTCGAACTCGACCTGTATGTGAATCGCCGCCCGTTTCGGGCCCCCGACGGCGCCTTCGAGTTTGAGGTGATCCGGGAGAACACCGAGGGAACCTACGCTGGGGAAGGGGGCTTTCTGCGACGCCACACCCCTGAGGAGGTGGCTACCCAGGGATCGGTGAACACCCGCTTCGGAGTGGAGCGCTGCGTGCGCTACGCCTTCGATCTGGCTCGCAACCGGCCGGGCCGGCACCTCACCCTGGTGCACAAGACCAACGTGTTGACGTTTTCCGGCGACTTGTGGGAGCGGACGTTCAACGAGGTGGCCGAGGAGTACCCCGACGTGGCGACCGCCTACAACCACGTGGACGCAGCCTGCATCTATTTCGTGGAAGACCCCAAAAGCTACGACGTGATCGTGACCGACAACCTGTTCGGCGACATCCTCACCGATCTGGGCGGGGCCGTCTCCGGGGGCATCGGTTTGGCGGCCTCGGCCAACTTGAACCCCGATCGCACCGGACCGTCGATGTTTGAGCCAGTACACGGCTCGGCACCCGATATTGTGGGGACGGGCCGGGCCAACCCCACGGCGGCGATTTTGTCGGCCGCCATGATGGTTGAGTTCCTGGGCGAGACCGTCGCCGCAGACCGAGTTCGGGCGGCTTGCGCCGACCCCACAACTCAATACGGGACCACCACCGAGATCGGCGACGCCATCGCGGAGCGGGTGTGAGTCCGGAGAAGAACGAAGCACCGACCGCAGAAAGGATCTGAGCACGATGCCAATCGAGACCACGGAGAAGGTGTGGATGGACGGCGAGCTGGTGGACTGGGCCGACGCCACCGTGCATGTGCTCACCCACACTCTTCACTACGGCAACGGCGTTTTCGAGGGCATCCGGGCCTATGAGACTGACGAGGGCGCGGCGGTGTTCCGGCTCACCCCCCACATCCGCCGGCTGTTTGCCAGCGCCAAGATCCTTCAGATCGACATCCCCTATACCGTGGACGAGCTGGTGGCGGCCACCAAAGAGACGGTGCGGGTCAACAACATGACGAGCTGTTATATCCGCCCCCTGGCTTACCTGGGCTACGGCGAGATGGGGCTGAACCCGCTGCCGTGCGAGGTGAATGTGGCTATCGCCGTGTGGCCGTGGGGCGCATATCTGGGCGATGAGGGAATTCGCAACGGAGTGCGGCTCATGGTCAGCTCCTGGCAGCGCCACGACCCCAATTCCATGCCCACCGCGGCCAAGGGCTGCGGGCACTACATCAACAGCCAGCTGGCCAAGGTGCAGGCGGTGAAGGCCGGTTACGACGAGGCGGTACTGCTGTCACCCCAGGGCTATGTGAGCGAGTGCACCGGTGAGAACCTGTTCGTGGTGCGCGACGGCACCATCGTCACCCCGCCCACATCGGTGGGGGCGTTGGAGGGGATCACCCAGGACGCTATCCGCACCATGGCCTCCGACCTGGGTATTCCCTATTTGACCGACAATTTGCTGCGCAGCGACCTGTATCTGGCCGACGAGGCCTTCTTGTCGGGTACCGCGGCCGAGGTGGTGCCCATTCGGTCGGTGGACGACCGCGAGATCGGGGACCCCGGTCCGATCACCCGCAAGATCCAAGAGGTGTTCCAAGACGCGGTGAGGGGTCGGCAAGCCCAGTACCGGCATTGGAACGAGCATGTCGACCGCTGAGGCGACCGGTTCCCGGTCCCTGCCCAGCTCCGTAGAGATCTACGACACCACCCTTCGCGACGGAAGCCAGCTCGAGGGCATCTCCCTCACCGTGGAGGACAAGCTCCGCATCGCCCGCCAGCTCGATTACCTCGGCGTCCACTACATCGAGGGAGGCTGGCCCGGCTCAAACCCCAAAGACGATGAGTTCTTCGCCCGGGCCCGCGACGAGCTGAACCTGAAAACCAGCACTCTGGTGGCCTTCGGCTCCACCCGAAAGGTGAAGGGGCGCACCGACGAGGATCTCACCTTGGCCAACTTGGTGGCCTCCGGCACCGAAGTGGCCTGCATAGTAGGTAAGTGCTGGGACTACCACGTGCTCGAGGCGCTGCGGACCACCCTCGACGAGGGGGTGGCCATGGTGGCCGACTCGGTGCGGTTCTTGAAGGGGAACGGCATGCGGGTGTTCTTCGATGCCGAACACTTCTTCGATGGCTTCCAGAACAACCAGGAGTACAGCCTGGCGGTGTTGGAGGCGGCCGCAGTGGCTGGGGCCGACCGGCTGGTGTTGTGCGACACCAACGGAGGCTCGCTGCCGACGAGGGTAGAGGACATCGTGGGTGCGGTGGTCGACTATCTGGACACCCCGGTGGGAGTCCACCTCCACGACGACACCGGTTGCGGGGTGGCCAACGCCCTAGCCGGGGTGCGGGCCGGAGCCACTCAGGTGCAGGGCACCATCAACGGCTACGGCGAGCGCACCGGCAATTGCAACCTGGTGCCCATCATTGCCAACCTCAGCCTGAAGATGGGAGTGAAGACGGTTCCCCCTGAGCGTTTGGAACACCTCACCGCGGTATCGCACCACGTAGCCGAGCTGGTGAACTTCCCGCCTGACCCCCAGCAGGCCTATGTGGGGTCATCGGCGTTTGCCCATAAGGCTGGCCTCCACACCAGCGCCATCGCCCGCCGGCCAGATGCCTATGAGCACATCAATCCGGCGGCGGTGGGCAACGGCACCCGCTTCGTCGTGTCGGAGATGGCCGGGCGCTCGACAGTGGAGCTTAAGGCTGAGGAACTGGGTTTGGATCTCGACGGCAAGGCCGTGGGCGAAATCGTGGACACCCTCAAGAAGCTGGAGCACGCCGGCTACCACTTTGAGGTGGCTGACGCCTCCTTAGAGCTTTTGATGCGGGCGGCGTCGGGATGGACCCAGCCGTACTTTGAACTGGAGTCGTTCAGAGTGTCCACTGAGCATCGGTCGGGCACCGGGGCTCGGGCGTGGAACGAGGTGGCGGTGGAGATGGACACCGAGGCCACCGTGAAGCTCCACGTTGGGGGAGAGCGCATGGTGGCTACTGGGGAGGGCAACGGTCCGATCAACGCCCTGCACGCCGCGCTGATGCTGGCTCTGGGGGATCGCTATCCAGCGTTCCGGTCGATCTCCCTCATCGACTACAAGGTACGGGTGCTCGACACCGCGGCGGGGACCGCGGCGGTAACCCGGGTGATCATCGACTCCACCAATGGCGACCGGGTTTGGACCACCATCGGTGTGTCCACCAACATCGTGGAAGCCAGCTGGCAGGCCCTGGTGGACAGCCTGGTGTTCGGGCTGCTTCACAGCGATGAAGGTGCCGAGGAAGAGAGCGGGGAATAGCGATGGCCGCGCCTGACTATGTGCCCAACGAGACTCCGGTAGCCGATCGGCACTATGTCTCTCCGCCTCGTCGACCCCAGCCGTGGCTGGCCGACCGGCCCGCCGAGCTGACCGGGGGCCAGCCCATGGGCGTGGGACTGGGCGTGCCCGGACCCGACCAGGGCTACGCCTTGCGCTTGGCCCGCCGATTTGAGAGCGATCTGCTGCTGGGCCCTGGCGAGCATGCTGCCGATGCCATCGCCGGCTGCGTGGGTGTGGCGTTGAAGCGGGCGGCCTGCTTTGGTCGCGCCCCGGTGGCCGCTGACTTGGAAGTTGCCTTTCGGTTGTTCGGATTCCTGCCCCCTGCGCCTGATGAGACGCTAGTGGCGCGGCGCAAAGGGCTGTTCGCTGGTGTCAGCCGTCCCCACCACTATGCCGAAGCCCGACAACTGGTGGACCTGGTTCCGGAGGCGGCTCTGCGGATGCCCCCCAGCGAGGTCGAGGCCGCCTGTCTCAACAACAGAGCTGAGCTGTTCGCGGTCAGCACCAGACGGTGAGTGAGGCTGTCTCGCCGCGGGTTCGGTTTGCGCCGTCGCCCACCGGATATCTGCACGTCGGCTCGGCTCGAACGGCCCTGTTCAACTGGCTGTACGCCCGTTCTACCGGCGGGACCATGGTGCTGCGGATCGAAGACACCGACGAGAGCCGCAACCGCCCCGAGCTAACCGACGCCATCTTCGAGTATCTGGCGTGGCTGGGAATCGACTACGACGAAGGGCCGCACTACCAGTCAGAGCGCCGAGGCCGACACCGGGAGGTGGTGCAACAGCTTCTGGACGACGGCCAGGCCTATCTGTGCGACGTCGACGACAACGAGGTTCCCGGCACCGATATGGCCGAGGGCCGGGCGGTGCGATTCAGGACTCCTGAGGGGACCACAGCGATCAACGACGTGGTCCGGGGAGAGGTGGTCGTCGACCACGCCCAACTGGGCGACTTTGTGATCTGGCGCTCCGACGGCTCGCCCACCTTTGTGCTGGCCAATGCGGTGGACGACGCCGACATGGCCATCACCCACGCCATCCGCGGCGAAGACCTACTGTCGAGCACCCCCCGAGCAGTGTTGGTGGCAGAGGCGCTGGGGGCGACACCGCCGATTTACGCCCATCTGCCCCTGTTGGTGAACGAGCAGCGCAAGAAGCTGTCCAAGCGCCGCGACGACGTGTCGCTGGAGAGCTACCGGCAGAGGGGCTATCTGGCTCCGGCGATGGCCAACTATCTGGCCCTTCTGGGTTGGGGGCCGCGCGACGGGGTGGAGATCCGGCCCATGGCCGAGATCATCGAGCAATTCCGGCTTGAGGACGTGAACAAGGCGCCGGCGTTCTTCGACATCGCCAAGCTGGAGCACTTCAACGGGGTGTACATCCGCGAACTCGACCTTGAGGAGTTGCTGGCCGCGCTGGCCCCCTACCTGGAATCAGACCAGGTGTCGTGGCCCCCAGATCGCTATCGCTCCGACGTGGTTGCGGCCATGGCCCCGCTGGTGCAGGAGAAGCTGCGCACCCTGTCGGACATCGAGCACCAGGTGGACTGGCTGTTCTGCCCCGACCCGGCTATGGACGAGGCGTCATGGGACAAGGCAGTGGTGCGGGGCAAGGCTTCGGTTGAAATCCTCGACGGCGTCATTGCCGCGTTGGCCGATTGCCCCTGGGATCCCGACACCGTCAAGGATGCGGTGTTCGCAGTGGGCGAGGCCAATGGCGTCAACCGGTCCAAGTCTCAGGCCCCTGTCCGAGTCGCCGTCACCGGCCGCTCGGTCGGCCCACCGCTCTTCGAGCCCATGGTGCATCACCTCACCCGGGAAGAAGTCCTCCGCCGCCTCCGCAACGCCCGCTCCCGCCTCTAAAGGGTTCTCTCTTCGCTGGGGGAGGGGAGTACACTGGCCGCTGCCTTCGGGAGTGGTGTAATTGGCAACACACCGGGTTCTGGTCCCGATATTGGGGGTTCGAGTCCTCCCTCCCGAGCCAACTAATCTGCCCGCATCCTGATCTCGTTTGATATCGACGGCACGCTGGAGTGCGGGGATCCGCCAGGGCCGATCCTGCTGGAGGCCATGCGGCAAGCCAAGGCCAGGGGCTATGTGATCGGCAGCGGGTCCGACCGGGTGCGCTCCGACCAGCAGCGGCTGTGGGATATCCACGGGATCGACGTGGACTTCGTGGGGGGCAAGCATCACCTAGATGAGGTGCGGAACCAGTTTGAGGCCTCCCGCTACATCCACATCGGCGATACCGATGTCGACCGGTACTACGCCGAAGCGGCTGGGTTCGAGTTCCTGCACGTGGAAGATCTCGACGGCGTCTCCAACGCGTTGGCCGGCAACGATTTCTTCGACTGGCTGGGTTAGCGCCTGAGCTGACGCAAGTCGGCTAAAGCCTCCTTGAGGGCATCGGCTGCAGCGGCCACGTCTTCGTCCACCGTCGACCAGCCCACCGACAGGCGCAGCGAGTGGTGAGCATCCACGCCCATCGCCTCGAGCACCGGCGATGGCTCCAGTGACTCAGAGGCGCACGAGCTGCCGGAGTGGGCGGCCACCCCGACCCGGTCTAGTGCAATCAGCACGGCTTGGGGCTCCACGTCGCTGATGCCCAGGCATACCAGGTGGGGAAGGCGCTGGGTGGCGTGGCCGTAGGCCTGGACGCCTTCGGTGTCCAGCGCTCGGTGGCGGAGCTTGTCGGTTTGGTACCGAGCCCGGTCAGCTTCTTGCTCCAGACCACCGTCTTGGAGCACGTCGCAGACAGCGGCGAAGCCCGCAATGGCCGCGCCGTTCTCCAGTCCGGCCCGTCGGGCCCGCTCCTGCTCCCCGCCCTCCAGCAGGGGTACCAATCGAAGGCCGCGGCGCACCAGCAGGGCCCCGATGCCTGGCGGGCCCCCGAACTTGTGTGCGCTGATCGACATCAAGTCGGCGCCAACCTCAGCGAAGTGGATCCGAACCCGGCCCGCGGCGGCAGCGGCATCCACATGGATGAGCACATCGGGGGACCGCTCCCGGCAGGCGGCCACCACTTCTGTCACCGGCTGTACCGTGCCCACTTCGTGATTGGCCCACTGGCAGTGGACCGCGGCGGTGTCGGGCTCGATAGCCGCGGCCATCTCCGCGGGGTCCACCCGCCCGGTGCTGTCCACTCCGACCACGGTGGACCGGTGGCCGCCCGCTTCCAGCCGATCGACCGACAGCCGCACCGCAGAGTGCTCCACCGCGCTGAGCACCTGGTGAGCGCCGCGGTGTGATACCCCCCGCACCGCAGCGGCGATCGACTCGGTGGCTCCGCTGGTGAACACCACTTCCCGCGCGGTGGCGCCGAGAAAGTCGGCCACCCGCTGGCGGGACTCCTCGATCTCATAGCGGGCCGCGAGCGCTTCGGCGTGCATGCGGGAGGGGTCGCCGTGGCTGGCGGCCCACCACTGGTTCATGGCCGACATCGCCTCGGGCCGAGTAGGCGAGGTGGACGCGTGGTCGAGATAGTGGCGACTGGTCACGGCACAGGGATTTCTGGGTCGATGCCGTAATCTACCGGCATGGCTCCCGCAGGCGACACCCCCGCCCCGCCGGGCCGCACCATCCCCTTCGCCGATCCGGCATCCACCACGAGAGTGATGTTGATCGCCTCGGGCAAGGGCGGTGTGGGCAAGTCGTCGGTCACGGTGAATTTGGGAGTGGCTTTGGCCGCGGCCGGGTATCGCACCGCCGTAGTGGATGCCGACGTGTGGGGCTTCTCCGTTCCCCGGATGCTGGGCATTGACCAGGATCCGCAAATGGCGGGCGAGATGATCGTGCCCCCCGAGGCTCACGGTGTGCGCTGCATTTCCATGGGATTCTTCGCTGAAGAGAACCAAGCGGTGATCTGGCGGGGCCCCATGCTCCACAAGGCGTTGGAGCAGTTTCTCACCGACGTGGCCTGGGATGATCCCGATTTTCTGCTCGTGGACCTGCCGCCGGGCACGGGGGACATCTCCATCTCGCTGGCTCAATTCCTGCCCCGCTCTGAGGTCTATGTGGTGACCACCCCTCAGCCTGCCGCTCAGCGGGTGGCTCAGCGGGCCGCGTCGATGGCTGAGAAGGTCAACCTCACCGTGCGAGGAGTGATCGAGAACATGAGTTGGTTCACTGGCGACGACGGCAAGCGGTATGAGTTGTTCGGCGCCGGGGGAGGCCAGGAGCTGGCCGACCAACTTGACGTGCCTTTGATCGGGCAGGTGCCGCTGTTGCCCGCGTTGCGGGAGGGAGCTGACGAAGGCCGGCCCATCGCGGCGGAGTCCCCTGACTCCGAAGCGGGCCGGGCGTTCTCAGCCATGGCTGCCCACCTGGTGGATAACCCCCCACCCAGGCGCATCTACAGCCCAGAGCTCAAGATCAACTAGCAAGTAAGAGCCCAAGGAGACATTCATGCACGTTCGCATCGGCGTGATCCGGAGCCAGAAGGAGATTGAGGTGGAACTCGATCCCGACTCCGATATTGAGTCGGTCAAGAAGTCCATCACCACGGGTCTGGCATCCGGCGAGATGCTGTGGCTGACCGACAGCCGGGGCCGTGAGGTGGGAGTTCCGGCAACCAGCGTGGCCTATGTGGAACTCGATCCCTCATCCGCCAGTCGAGCCATCGGCTTCGGGGGTTGAATCGCTCCCAGCCCTAAACTTGCCCAATGGCGAGTTTGGAGGAATTGGCGCCCGATCTTCCCAAGTCGCGTCTGAACCATCTCCAAAGGCTCATGCGAACATGGGCGCCTTTGGCCGATATCTCCTTCGCAGACCTGCTGCTGTACGTACCTACCGGATCTTCGGCATTCGACACAGCCAACAACGGTCCTCAGGGCTTTGCCATCGCCGGCCAGATCCGGCCCACCACAGCCCGGTCGGTGCATCGCAGCAATCTCGTAGGGGCGATCTTTTCCCCTGAACAGCGTCCGCTGGTGGACGTGGCCTACCGGGAAGGGCGGATCACCGATGGCGGACGCATCGGCCACGCTGATCAGCCCCGCATTCGCACGCTGACCGTGCCGGTGAACTGCCACGGAGAGGTCATTGCCGTGATGGCCCGGGAGTTCGATCCCGACGCCCAGCGCAATCCCGGCGAACTGGAGATGAGCTACTTCAAGATGTTCCGGCGGTTAGCGGCCATGATCGCCGAGGGGGAGTACCCATTTCCGGTGGACGACATTGAGACCGAGGAGTCGCCACGGGTGGGTGATGGGCTGATGCTGCTGGATGCCTCGGGCCGGGTCCAGCTGATCTCGCCCAATGCCGCTTCGGCTCTGCACCGTATCGGCCTCCACAGCGAGGTCGAGGGTCGCCGGCTGGTGGAAATCGGATTGGAGCAACGGGCTATCCGGGCGGCATTCGCTTCTCGTCTGCCCCAGACTGAGGAGATCCAGCATGGCGACCAAGGCACCGTAGTGCTGCGCTGTTTGCCCCTCATCGGCAGTGGAGAGGTGACCGGGGCGCTGGTGTTGATGCGGGACATCTCCGAACTGCGCCGCCGAGATCGCCTGCTGATGTCCAAGGACGCCACCATCGCCGAGATACACCACCGGGTGAAGAACAACCTTCAAACGGTGTCGTCGTTATTGCGCTTGCAGGGGCGTCGGGCCATTGCCGCCGAGGCCCGGGATGCCATCGAGGAGTCAGTGAGGCGCATCCGGGCCATTGCCATCGTCCACGAAATCTTGTCTCGTGATGCCAGCAGCGATGTGCCGTTCGTGGAAATCGTGCGGTCGCTGGTGCGGATGGTGGAGGAGGGGCTGACCGGTCCTGACCGTCCGGTGGAGTTCAAGGTGACCGGCGACGCCGGAGAATTGGCCGCCGATGTAGCCACCCCGCTGGCGGTAGTGCTGAACGAGTGCTTGCAGAACGTGATGGACCACGCCTATCCCGAGCCGCCCGGCGGACAAGTGCGGATTGAGCTGGACAACGACGGCGACCGGGTGCAGGTGCGGGTGACCGATGACGGGGTTGGGCTTCCCTCGGGATTCGAGGTGGACAGCGCCGATGGGCTGGGAATCGCAATTGTGCGGAATCTGGTGAGCGCCGATCTGCGGGGCAGCATCACCATGAGCAACGGCGAAGGGGACTCATCTCGCCCGGGGACGGTGGTGGAGGTGGCGATACCCCTATTGGGGCTGGCACCCCAAGAGACTGCTCGGCCTAGGCCAAGATGATGGACTTCTCGCGCTGCTCGGCCACCCAGCGGCGACGCAAGTGGCGGCGCTCCTCCTCAGAGGTGCCGCCCCAGATGCCGGAGTCTTGGTTGGTGGCCAGGGCGAATTCCAAGCAGTCGGACTGCGAGACGCATGTCTGGCACACGACTTTGGCCGACTCGATCTGTTCGAGGGCCAATCCCGTGCTCCCTACTGGGAAGAACAGGTCGGGATCGGTGTCGCGGCATGCCGCTTGGCAGCGCCAATCATTGGCGGGGTTTTCTAGGTCTTCCAGCAAGCTTTTGGTAATCACGCGGGGACAAGGATAGGGGTGGTCTACTGGTGTGGCAAGAGGGGCTGATGGTGAAAGTGTTGATTGGTGATAATCGTGTTGCCGCTGTGATGGTGGCCCCATGAGGGTGATTGCCCATCGCGGGGCGTCGGTTGTGGAGCGCGAGAACACCCTGGGGGCGTTTCGCGAGGCGGTGCGGCTGAACGCCGACGGGGTGGAGCTGGACGTAAGGCGGACGGCCAGCGATGTGCTGGTGGTTCACCATGACGCCCACCTTCACGATGGCCGGGCCATCATCGAGATGCAAGACGACGAATTGCCCGACTGGGTGCCGACGCTGGCCGAGGTTATGGACGTGTGCCGCGACCCGGCGCTGGAACGGGAGTTCGTCATCAACATCGAGATCAAGAGCGCGCCCAACGACCCCGACTACGACGCCGAGCACCAAGTGTCGGCCGCAGTGGCCGGGCTGGTGATGGGGTGGGGGATCGGTGATCACCACGGAGAGGTGATCGTCTCGTCATTCGACATGGAGGCTCTCAACCGGATCAGGGACATCGATCCCGGGATCCCCACCGCCTATCTGACCTTTGAGGTGCTGGCCCCCGACCTATTGGTGGGCCGAGTCACTGCCGCCGGCCACACCGCCATCCACCCCTACGTGGCCTCAACCAGCCCGGCCTTGGTAGACGTCGCCCACGCCGCCGGCCTCGAAGTCAACGTCTGGACCGTCAACGACCCCGACCAAATCGCCCAACTTGCCGCCATGGGCGTCGATGCCGTGATCACCGACGTCCCCGACATTGCCCGCGAGGTATTGGGCAGGGGCTAGTCAGTCTCTTACTAGATCGCCGATGCTGCTACTAAGAACGCGGTGATAGCGGCGATACCCAGGAGGGCAATCGCCTCGACGAGAGCAGCTCGTCGCAGGCGCCGGTGAACGGTGCTTTGTCCGCTCCCCTCGACCGCGGGGATGAGCACCCAGCGGTTGTGCCCGCCGATGGCAGCGGCCACTGCTACAAGGGCAATCTTGGCCAGCAGCAAGCGGCCCCACGGAGTTGACCAGAGGTCGGCGAAGCGGTCGAGCACGAGAATGGCCATGACCGTGCCCGCCGCACCGGCCAGGACAAGCGAAGTGGCCGCCATTCGAGAGAATCGCACCAATGGCCGGAACACGTCTGTGCCCCGGGAATATCGACGCCAAAGGAGGTCGGCCAGCAATGCGACGCCGCCGCTCCAAACCGCTGCGGCGCTCACATGGCTCACGCTGGCGATGGCATGTAGCCACCTCGGACCTTCGGTAACTGTGTGGCCGTCGAAGGCAAACGAAGCGATAACGAGCGCCCCGCCCATGAGCGCAGTCACAACAATCCGTGTCTCCGGCGAGTTCGCCGCGGCGCGGAGCAGGGTTCCAACCACGATGAGTCCGCCGACTAGGCGCAATCCGGCTGCCACTCCGAAGTGAGTTGAAACGGCATCGGCAATAGCGTCCGCCGACCAGAGCGCCGACCATTCGCGTTCGATCACCACCGCTCGATTCAGAAATGCCACCGCCGCGCTAGCGGCAAGCACTATGCCGCTAGCGCCTACACATCTTCTCGCCCGATCGAAGTCAAGTGGCTCATCACGAACGATGAAGGCCATGAATGCCAACCCGCCCACGATGCCCAGCGTGGCCGTGATGATCAGGAATCGAGTCGCTTCAGCGATCCGCTGTGGTCCTGTGGTCGCTGAGCTGCGAGGCGGCGTGAAAGAAAAGGACGTAGAAGGGCCAGAGCCTTCCGAAGCGCTCTCGGCAGGAGCCGCAGTAGGTGACTGCACCGAGGGCGTGGCATCAACATCCGGGGCGGAACCTGGGGATGTGGCGTCTAGCGGCGAGGTGGCGTTTGAGGTCGAAGTAGCTGGCGGCGGGGTGGCGTTTGAGGTCGAAGTAGCTGGCGGCGGGGCGGCGTTTGAGGTCGAAGTAGCTGGCGGCGAGGTGGCTGACGGGGTCGAGACTGTGGGTTCAGGTTCTTGAGCAGCGACAGTGAATGCGAACGCCCCTTCCAAGATGTGGCCGTCGGCAGCTGCTACCCGCCAGTAGACCTCAAACCTGCTGTCGGGCAACGACGCGTCGAAGCGCATAATCCAGGTCTGCCCGTCAACCGAGTCAACCACAACTGGTTTGTGTTCGACGCCCTGTTCATCGAAGACAATCATCCCGTCAGAGACCGGCTTAACCGGTCGTGTAAAGGTGAGCGAGATCTGTGAAATCGGTTGGTCGACGATTTCCCCGTCAGACGGGTGCGAAGACTCCAACTCGGTATGAGCGGCAGCCGACCCCGTCCAGACAATGGCTAGGGCCAGGTTCCCCATCAGCACCAAGAACAGTGCGACTACAACCCGTTGAGTGGAACGAAGTGTTCGCCTAATGAGCTTCGATGCTAGCTAGCTGCTTCCCTAGCCGGGTCAGCCCAACGGCAACGCCAAGGCGAGGGCACCGGCGGCGTGGTGGAACTCGAGGCGGGTGGTTTCGCCGAGATAATCGCCGTCGAGCTGATAGGGGAAGGGGGTATCGCTGGCCACCACCGCGCTGGTCATATCAGTGCGAGAGTGGACGTGGCGGTGGGCGGTGACGGCGGGTCCGTAGCCTAAGGCGCTGGCCGCGGTCCGAAGGAGGCGGGTGGCTCGCAGCGACCGCAGGGTCACCATCGACAGAGGCGCATCCAAGGTGGCGTTGGGCATCACATTGAAGGGGCGCGACCCCAGATAGGTGTAGGGGTTGGTATTGAGGCAGATGGCGAACTGGCCGGTCACCGCCTCGCCGTCAGCGTGGTAGACGGTGAATCGGGGGCGCGATCGATCGTAGTGGCGCAACCAGGTGTCCACCGCTGCGTAGGCGAACAAGGCGTGGTTGGCATACCGCTTCAGTCCGGCCTTGCGCTCCACTTGCTGTACCACGGCGGCGTCGTAGCCCACCCCGGTATGGAACAGGAAATATCTTCCGTTTACCTGGCCGAGGCCCACCGGTTTGATGTGGCCGGCGGCCAGCGTCTCCAGCAGCATGGCGGCCGCCTCCACTGGATCGTCGGGCAGGCCGATGGTGCGGGCGAAAACGTTGGTCGATCCCCCGGGCAGGGGGGCCAGGGCCACATCGGACCCGGCAACCCCGTTTACCGCTTCATTGAGGGTGCCGTCGCCGCCCAATACCGCCACCACGTCGTAGCCATCGGACACGGCCTCGTGGGCCAGGCGCGAAGCGTGGCCCCGTCGGCGGGTGGCGGCGAGGGTGACGTTGTGGTCGGCGGACAGTGCCTTTTGGATTATGACTTGGGTCCGGGGGGTAACCGACGAGGCGTGGGGATTGACGAGCAGCAGGACTCTCAGGCCCTCAACGCTACCGCTTGCATTCGAAAAGCCCACAACACGCGACAGGGTTCGGTGGCTCTTTGAATCCCCTCTGTTTGGTTTTGCACCGCTGGGGTCGGGTGGGAGACTTGCACGCTATGGACATTGTCGTCTGCGTGAAGCAAATCCCCGATCCGGCCGATCCAGGGGAGCTCGATTCGGAGACCAACACCCTCAAGCGGGACATGAAACTCATCATGGATGAGTCGGACTCCTATGGCGTGGAAATGGCCCTCCAGCTGCGTGACGCCGCTGGCGAGGGTGAGGTGACCTTGGTGTCGATGGCGCCCCATGAGGAGGTCAACGGGCTGAGGTCAGCACTGGCCATGGGTGCCGACAAGGCCATCTTGGTCAGCGATGAGGCTCTGGCCGGAACCGACGCATTGGGCACCGCCCGAGTGTTGGCCGCGGCCATCGGCCGGACTCAGGCCGATCTGATTCTGGCTGCCACCGAGTCGTCCGATGGCTACACCGGGACCGTTCCCGAGCAGGTGGCCGAGCTGCTGGGCCTGCCCTCGGTGACCTTCGCCAAGGAAATCCAGGCCGATGGGGGAGAGGTGCTGGTAAAGCGCCAGACTGAGGCTGGCTACGACGAGGTGCGGTGCCCGCTGCCTGCGGTGGTGTCGGTGACCGCTGGGGTAGTCGAGCCCCGCTACCCGTCGTTCAAGGGCATTATGGCGGCCAAGTCCAAGCCCATGGACCAGGTGGGGATCGCCGATCTGGATGTCAGTCTCGAACAGGTGGGCTGGGCGGGTGGCGGCCAGGAGATCACCGATGTCAGTCCGGCACCGGAGCGGGAGGCCGGGGAGATCATCACCGACGAGGGCGATGCCCACGAGCGCATCATCGCCCTGCTCGAAGAGCTCAGGATCGTCTAGGAGCCAGGACGCTAGGAGACAATATGGGAACCATCTGGGTATATGCGGAGGCATCGGGCGGCCAAGTTGCCTCGATAAGCCTCGAATTGTTAACCAGGGCCCGCGAGCTGGCCGACACCGTGGAAGCGGTGGTGGGCGGCGAGGGAGAGCCGGTAGCTGCAGAGCTCGGCGCCCACGGGGCGACCACCGTCCACGCCACTGGCGATTTGGGCGACGGCCTGACTGGGCCGGCAGTGGCTTCGGCTATCGCTGCGGCCATCGAGGGGGGCGCCGCCCCCGACGCGGTGCTGTTTGGCACCACCTACGACGGCCGCGACGTGGCCGGGCGGCTCTCGGTCAAGCTGGGCGTCCCGGTCATCACCAACATCGTCGAGCTGGACCAGGCCGATGGATCTCTGGTGGGCACCGAGCCGGTATTCGGCGGAACGGTCAACGTCAGTACCCGGTTCAGCGGGTCGGGCGTCGGCCTGTTCCTGGTCCGCCCCAAATCATTTGCCGCTGAGGAGTCGGGCGGCGGTCCGGCCGCAGTGTCGGCGCTGCCAGTTCCCGACTTGGGGGCCACCGGCGCGGCCCGGGTAGTCGACCGCTTTGCCGAAGAGTCCACCGGTCCCAAGCTGGACGAGGCCGGCGTGGTGGTCTCTGGCGGACGGGGTTTGGGCGAGGCCGAGAAGTACTCCATGATCGAAGATCTGGCCAAGCTCCTCGGGGGCGCGGCGGGAGCGTCGCGAGCCATCGTGGATGCTGGCTGGGTGCCCTACTCCCACCAGGTGGGCCAGACCGGCAAGGTGGTCAAGCCCGACGTCTATGTGGCCTGCGGCATCTCTGGAGCCACCCAGCACATGGTGGGCATGAAGGGATCCAAGAACATCATCGCCATCAACAAGGATGCCGAGGCGCCCATCTTTGGGATAGCCGACCTCGGTGTGGTGGGCGATGTCCACAAGGTGATTCCCAAGCTGATCGAAGCGCTGCAAGCCCGGGGCTGAGCCACTGGGCTGCCCTTACACCAGCGGCCAGGGATGACGGCGGCCGCTGGGGTCGATGGGAAAGTGGCCCTCGCCTACTAGGGCGCTCGTTCGGGTCATCAGGGCGTCGCGCTCCAGCAGCGAGAGCAGGTCGGCGACGTCAGGAGGCAGGCCATCGTTGAGCAGACGGGCCGCGTCGGCGGCCAGATCGGCGGGCAAGGGCTCGCCAGCCCATTCCCAGATAACGGTGCGGAGCTTGAATTCGCAGTGGAACGACAGCCCGTTGTCGATGGCGTAGAGCCTTCCGTCTTCTCCAAGGAGAATGTGGCCCCCCTTGCGATCGGTGCTGTTGATGATGAAGTCGAACGCGCACAGCCGCTGGAACCACCGATGGTGGGCAGGTTCCTCCCGCAAGGTGAAGTAGTGCTCGTCGTAGTCGGTGGGCACGTAGAGCTGCACTGATCCTTCGCCGAGAGGCCCGTCACGCAAGACGGTGGGCGGGATCAGCTCCCAGCCCAGTGCTTTGGATAGCTCGAAGGCGGCGATCTCCCGCTTGTGCAGTCCCGAGGGGAAGTCCCAAAGAGGCCGCTCTCCCTGTACTGGCTTGTACACCCCTTGGATGATGGGCGCATTGGGAGCGTGGACATCGACCAGGAAGGTCATGTTCGAGCTCCACGGCATCCGCCCCAGCACCTCCAACTCACCGGTAGTAAGCATTTCGACTGCTACCTCGTCATCAAGGGCAGGGCGTTCGCGAAACGGCGACTCGGTATTCGACTGGGACTGGCTCATCAGTTGGAGCAGGGGCACCAGGTGCCGTCGTCGTTGAGGGGGGCGCCGCAGTAGCGGCACGGAGGGCGACCCGCGGCTACCACTTGTCGGGCTCGGGCCACGAAGCCAGCGACCTGACCCTGGGTAATCCGGAATCGGGCCGTGGCCGGGTCGGCGGGTTCGTCCTCGGCCTGCATCTCCGTGGCCATGACCAGCATCCGGTCGGCGTCAGGGTCGTAGCCGATGCCGATATCGCCCACCGTCCACTCGGCCTCCACCGGATCGATCAGGCCGATGTCGGCCTCGGGCTCGATGGAATCGGGGTCATCGCTGATCTCCCGGAGGGCCCCGGCCAGATATTCGGCTAACGCGGCCACCTGCTGCTTCTCCAGCTTCAGCGACACCAGCGTGCCGGTGATGCCGGCCTGGAGATAGAACACCCGCTGGCCGGGGGGACCAATGGTGCCCACCGTGAAGTGCTCGAGGTCGTTCAGGTCGAAGGAAGCGCTCACGAGGGAGCCAGCGCCTTCAGGTCGGCCGTGCTGTTGACGGCCAGCACCAGCGGGCCGTCGGGCGTATAGAGGATGGCGGTAATCGAACAGGGCGACACGACGATCCGCTGGAACATGTCCAGATGGGCGCCCGAGGCGTGCGACACCGCAGCCTTGATGGTGTCGGCATGCGACACCGCCACCACCGTCGATCCCGGGTGGCGGGCCACCAGCGCCTGAACGGCGGCGGTCATCCGGGTCTGCATCTCAGCGAAGGATTCCCCTCCGGGGAAGCGGAAGCTGCTGGGGGTGCGCTGCACCTGGCGCCAGTCCCGGCGACGGCGCAGATCGCTGAGACGGCGACCGGTCCACTTGCCGAAGTCGCACTCGTTGAGGCTGTCGAGCACGCGTACCCGTCGGCCCACCGCGCGGGCGATGGGGGAAGCGGTCTCTTGGGCCCGCTCCATGGGCGAGGCGTACACGGCGTCAATGCGTTTTGGGCCCAGGGCGGCGATGCGGGCTGCGGCCTGCTCGGCCTGCTCGCGGCCCCGTTCGCTGAGGTGCAGGCCCGGGGCCCGTCCGGGCAGCACCGCGCCGGTGGTGGGGGTTTGCCCATGGCGCACGAACAGCACCATGGTTGGCTTTGGAGTCTTACTGGCCATTTGCTCTGTGGATTCTGGATTTCGCCGGGAGTTCGGATTGACAGTAATTGCCGGCCATTTCCTCTAGCTTGCCCGTCGTGGGCTCAATAGACACATTTGGCGAACTGGCCGCCGATGTTATCGGGTGCCGGGCCTGTCCCCGGTTGGTGGACTGGCGTGAAGAAGTGGCTGCGGTCAAGCGGGCCGCATTTCGGGATTGGACCTACTGGGGCCGACCAGTGCCGGGTTTCGGCGACCCCGAGGCTCGCATCGTGGTGGTGGGTTTGGCTCCGGCGGCCCACGGGGCCAACCGCACCGGGCGCATGTTCACCGGCGATCGCTCGGGCGACTTCCTGTATGCCTCGCTGCACCGAATGGGACTGGCCAACCAACCCAACGCCACCGACCGGGATGACGGGCTGATACTGCGCGATGCCTACATCACTGCCCCGGTACGGTGCGCGCCGCCCCAAAACAAGCCCACGCCTGCCGAGCGAGATGCCTGCCGACCGTTCCTGGTGCGGGAGCTGGCCCTGCTACGCCGGGCCAGGGTGTTCGTGGCCTTGGGGGCTATCGGCTACGGGGCGGTGGCAGCTGAGCTCGGGGTGCGGCCTCGGCCCAAGTTCGCCCACGGATTGGAAGCGCCCGCCCCCGGCGGTCAGACAGTGGTGTGCTCCTACCATGTGAGCCAGCAGAACACCTTTACCGGCCGGCTCACTGAAGACATGCTCGACGATGTATTCGCCCGGGCCCTGGTGGTGGCCGACGCTGCCTAGTCCCAGGAATGGTTCGCGAATTCGTGGGGGAGGGGGATACCGTTGGGGCCGTGACGAAGGCCCGATTGATCGCAGTATTGGCTGCGGTGTTCCTGGTGGCGGCCGCTTGCGGAAGCTCGGGAGCCCCCACCTCCTACAGCGATAATCCCGCCGACTACAAGGGCGAGCCAAACGTAGGCCAAGCCGAGCGCAATTTCCGCGACGGCTGCGAAGAAGCTGGCTTGGACGATCTGGATCAACAGGTGCAGCAGAACCTGGCCGATGTGTGCAAGTGCGGTTTCGACCAGATTAAGGACGCCTTGACGTTCGAGGAGTTCAAGGGACTCGACGACGATCTGCGCAGCGACATCAACGCTGGTCTGACCGAAGAAGTGAACCAGATCATGCGTCAGTGCATCCTGGAGGAATCCGGCCTCGGTTAGCTGACTGCCCCAGAAGAGTCCCTCAAACCCCTATCCGGACCGTGCTCTCGGCCCACTCGGGCCAGCGTTGACGGCTCTTGGCGGCCAGCTTGTGCATCAGCGCCACCGCTCCGGGATCGTCGTCTCCCGGCCGGGCCTGGATCACGCCGTCCTCCAACATGGCGTTGATAACGGCCCGCCCCAGTTCGGTGCGGACCACGGTGAGGGTCCAGTCGGAGGCGTCGCCTATGCCACCGGTGGAGATATCAGCGTGCTCAGCTGCGAAATCAGGGCATAGGTTGCAGCCCTCCCGGGTCCAGGCGTGGCACTCCTTGAGGTTTATCTCGTGATATTCGCCGTTCTTCATCCACACCTGGAACACGCCTTTGATGTTCATCTTGGCAATTTGGTCGGTGGGCAGGCCGTACTTCACCCAAAACAACTCCTCGAACATGGAATCGTCGAAGCTCTTTGAGCACAACAGCCCGATGTTCAGCTTGATGGGACGGCCTACCTTGCCCACCTTGCGGTTCCACATCACCGGTCCGATAGAGGTCTGGCAGCTCATCCCCACCAGGGCCAGGCGCTCCAGCCCCTGCTCTTTGGCCTCCCGGTAGGCCAGCGGGTTGGCCGAGTAGGTGTAGCGGCTGCCGGCACCCCGCAGCACCTCCTCCCGGTTGACGGCCAGGCCGGGCACGGCCTTCCAGCCGTCGGTATCGCCGCCCTCCAAGAACGAGGTGAGGGCGCCGTCGATCACGTCGTTTTCCAGGCACCAGATCAAGATGGCCGACACCAAGCCGCCGTCTTGGCCAACCTCGTACACGTAGTCGTCGGAGGCCCGTACCAGCAGGATGTCGCTGTAGATACCCGACACCTCGTCTTCATTGCGGATGCGACCGAACAGATGCTCGTCGGCCTCCGCCTCCCAGGTGCGGAACCGGGGACAGGCCCGGGTGCAGGAGGTGCACCCCTTTTGGCCGTGGATGCAGTCGGACAGGCCCAGCTCCTCCTCCAGGTGGAAGGGCTTGTACTGGCCCGGCTCGTGCTTGTAGCCGATCACGTCATGAGGGCAGGCGATCACGCAGCCCGCGCAGCCGGTGCACAGCCCCGTGTCGATGACCTCTTCATAGAGTTCTTTCCACTGGTGCGTCCAGCGAACCTTGGCCTCAGCCATGGTGAGACTTTGCCACGCCAATCAAGTCAGAGACTCATCATGCCTGGCCCTGACCGCCAACGACCTCGGTCAGATCCACGAAAGCGCCCACGGCAGGATTCGAACCTGCGACCCCTTGCTCCGGAGGCAAGTGCTCTATCCCCTGAGCTACGTGGGCAGTAACTGGGTGAGTATAGCTAGCGGGTGGCCTCTACCATTGTTGAGTTCATGGCCGACATCCGCACCTCCCTTTCTGATGCCCTGCGTGCCGCGCTCGCAGCGACAGGGATCGACCAGCCTGGTGACTTCCAGGTCGGATTGGAGCGCCCGGCGCGGCGCGAGCACGGGGACTGGTCGTCCAATGCCGCGCTGGCCATCGCCAAGGGGGCAGGGCGCAATCCGCGGGAGTTGGCGGTGGAGCTAGCCGCTTGGCTTGAGCGGAATCGGCCCGAGCATGTGGCCGAGGTAAGTGTGGCCGGTCCGGGGTTCGTCAACTTCACGCTGGCGCCAAGCTGGTTGCACAGTGTGGTGGTCGATGCAGTGGCGGCCGGTACCGAGGACTATGGGCGCCAGAACCTGGGCCAGGGCCGCACGGTGATCGTGGAGTTTGTGAGCGCCAACCCCACCGGTCCGGTCCACGCCGGGCACGGCCGGGGAGCGGCTTATGGCGACGCGGTGGCCCGACTGCTGGAATGGTGCGGCTACGACGTGGAGCGGGAGTTCTACATCAACGACCGGGGCACGCAGATGGATCTGTACGCCGCCTCTTTAGCCGCGGTCCAGGCTGGGGAGCCGGTGCCTGAGGACGGCTACAACGGCCAGTACATCGCTGAATGGGCCGCGGAGATGCCGGCCGACGCCGACGCCCGCCAGTGGGGGCGGGAGCGAGCGTTGGCCGACCAGCGGGATGTTCTGGGCTCGATGGCGGTCTCGTTCGACACTTGGTCCAGCGAGCAGGCGTTGGTGGACTCCGGAGCCATCGACGACGCGCTGGCCGCCCTTGACGCGGCCGGAGCCTCCTACGAATCGGACGGAGCTATGTGGCTGCGATCCAGCGACCACGGCGACGACAAGGATCGGGTGTTGATCAAGTCCGATGGCGAATACACCTACCTGTTGCCCGACATCGCCTATCACCGCGACAAGCTTGATCGAGCCGGCTCAGAGGGACTGCTCATCAACGTATGGGGGGCCGACCACCACGGGTATGTGGCCCGGATGAAGGCGGCCATGGCCGCACTGGGTTGCAATCCCGCCAGCTTGGAGGTGGTGGTGACCCAGCTCGTGCGCTTGGAACGCGATGGCGAAGAGGTGCGGCTGTCCAAGCGCACCGGTGACATCATCGAGCTGCGCGAGGTGATCGACGAGGTGGGCGCCGACGCGGCTCGGTTCACGTATCTCCTCCAGTCGATGGACACCGCGCCGACTTTCGACCTGGCCAAGGCGGCGGCCCAGGTGATGGAGAACCCGGTGTTCTACGTGCAGATGGCTCACGCCCGGGTGTGCTCTATCGCGGCCCGGGCCCAAGCCGACGGGGTGGAGCGGCTGAGCATCGACCAGGTGGACTTGGGCGTGCTGGTCCACGAGCGGGAACTGGAGATGATGCGCCAGCTCTCCACACTGGGCGAAGTGATCGCGGCCGCGGCCGAAGAGCGCGCCCCGCATCGGGTTACCGCGTGGCTGCGGGACTTTGCCGCTGCGGTCCACAGCTTCTACCACGACTGCTATGTGGTGGGCACCGGCATCGCCCCCGAACTGACCCAAGCCCGCCTTGTGTTGATCGACGCCGCCCGGGTGGGCCTGGCCGTCGGCCTCGGCACCTTGGGCGTGAGTGCACCGGAGTCGATGTAGATGTCAGCGTTGCCCCCATACCTCCTCCCCGACAACGCGTCGGTGGACGAACAAGGGCGTCTGTCCATCGCGGGGTGCGATGCGCTTGAGCTGGCCCGGGAATTCGGCACGCCGCTGTTTGTCTACGACGAAGCCCATATGCGGGAGCGGTGCCGCCAAGCCCGGGCTGCTTTCGGAGGATCGGTGGCCTACGCCTCCAAGGCGTTCCTGTGCTTGGCAATGGCCCGGCTGATTCACGAAGAGGGTCTCGACCTGGACGTGGCCACCGGGGGAGAGCTGCATGTGGCCCAGGCTGCGGGTGTGCCCGGTGAGCGGCTGGTCATGCACGGCAACAACAAGTCGGCCGCCGAGCTCGCTGCCGCGGTCGAGGCCGGGGTGGGCCGCATCGTGGTGGACTCCTTCGACGAGCTCGACCGGCTCGACGAGCTCCATGCCGCCATTGGGGCCCGCCCCCAAGTGCTGCTGCGGATCACCCCGGGGGTGGAGGCCCATACCCACGAATACGTGACCACCGGGGTGGACGACACCAAGTTCGGCTTTACTGCCACCACCGGATTGGCCGACGCTGCTATTCGTCGGGCCCAGGAGGCCGAATCAGTGGAGCTCGTGGGATTGCACGCCCACATCGGCAGTCAGGTGTTCGAGCTGCGCTCCTTCCAGCGGGCAGTGGAAGTTATCGCCGGATTCGCCCAGCCCTACGGGCTGCCCGAGCTATCGCTGGGCGGCGGCTTGGGCGTGGCCTATGTAGAAGGGGAGTCGGCCCCCACCATCGCCGAATGGGCGGCGGCCATTGGCGAGGCCTGCCAGTCGGTGGGTTTCACCGCCCCGGTGAGCGTGGAGCCGGGCCGGGCCTTGGTGGCTGCGGCCGCAATCACCCTCTATGAGGTGGGCACGATCAAGGAGCTGCCCGGCATTCGAACTTACGTTTCGGTTGACGGGGGCATGAGCGACAACCCCCGCCCGGTGCTCTACGACAGCGGCTACGAGACCTTTCTTCCCCGGGCCACCGACCGCGACCGCGACAGGGTGGTGCGGGTGGTGGGCAAGCACTGCGAATCGGGCGATCTCCTGGTACGAGACGGCCGGGTGCCCAGCGACATCGCAGTGGGCGACATCCTGGCCACCCCGGTTACCGGCGCCTACGGCCACTCCATGGGCTCCAACTACAACAAGGTCCTCCGCCCCGCCGTGGTGTTCGCCCGAGACGGCGACGCCCGCCTAGTCGTCCGCCGCGAGACCTACGAGGACCTCCTCCGCAACGACGTCTAGCGCGTTTCCCCGGCGGATACTGCCGCGATCTGGATGATGGTGGGAGAGCCGCTTTGGATGAGATAACCGCGGCCGGGGATGTTGAGAAGAGTGGGGCGGGTGGGGAGCTGGATGGTGAACAAGTCGCCGTCGAGAGGGTTGGGCTGGAGCAGGACGCCGGTGCGGGAGAAGCGGATCTCGGAGGTCCAGTGGCCGTAGGCCGTGCGGAGGCGATCAGCTCGTCCAGCGGCCACGATGTGCAGGCCGGGGCGGCTGGCGGCGGCCAATGCCTTCAGGTCGCCGTTGGGGTCGGCGACGGTCTCGGCATCATCGATCAGCACCAAAGTTGGGGTACTGGTCGCAACGGTGGCGGTTAGCAGTTCGCCGAGGTCGGCAACATGGTGGACGTGATGGCATTCGACCAGCTTCGATCCTTCGGGGGTGAGGGCGATTACCTGTCCTCCGGCGTCTGCTGCCATCGCGGCCAACAGGGCGAGTGTGGCCGACCGGCCCGAGCGGGCTGGCCCCAAAATGAGCGCGTGCTCGCTGGGATAGAGGGTGAGCCCGGTCGGAGACAAGGTGTCGTCGCTCAACCCCAGGGGCAGATACCAAGGGGAACCGCTCAAGCGGGCTTGGTCCAGCTGGCCTGAATCGACCACCGCGGGCAGGCTCAGCACCGGTGGTGGGCCACCGGGTTGGGGGGGAGCGGTGGCGATGGCGGCTACTGCGGCGGCCAGTCCCCCCTCGGGAACCGCCACCTGTACTTCGAGGCCCGATGGGATGGCGAACCCTCGACCGGGAGGCAGGGCGGCCGGATCGTCCACGGCCACACCCCATTGGCGGTATAGCGCGGGGTCGCCCAGACGGAACACGAATGTTTGCGGGGTGGCGGTCTGGATGGCCCGGCTCACCTTGGACAGTTGGTCGGCGGCTGCGGCCAGGAACAGGCCGACCGCCGGTCCTTCGGCCCACACACGCTCCAATGACGACAAGTGACTGTGGTCAGTTACGTTGTCCAGCCCCTTCACTAGGCCGCCCCAGTTGTCGACCAGGGTCAATACCAGCGGAGATTTCAAAGTCCGACCTCGCCGCAAGCGCTGGTCGAGCTCATCTTCCAGTCGGCGAATGAGCCTCCGGATGCGATCGCGTTCGTCTGGTCCCACCACTGCGCCACAGTGGGGTAGGTCCTCCAGAGGGGTCAGCTGGCCTGAACCGGAGTCGAAGGTATAGAGGTGGCATGCTCCGGGAGAGTGGCGACTGGCCAGGGCAATGGCCAGCGATCCCAGCGCAGTGGTGGTGCCACTGCCCGGATTGCCGGCGAAAAGGGCATTGCCCTGGTCGGGGTCCCACATCAGGGGGTATTGGCACTGCCGGTTGGGGTCGTCGGCCAAGGCGAAGGGCATGCTGGTACTGGTAGCCGGGATGTCGGCTATCAATTCGTCGAGCAAGATCATCAGGGGTAGCGGATCGGGCCAGGGTCGACGGGGCGGGATGCCATCCCAGCAGTCCCAGGCATTGTTCACTGCCGCGGCCAGCCGGGCCAGGTCGCTGGGGGTGTCATCATCAGGGGCGGACTCAGGATGGGGCGATGCGATGCCGTCGGGGGCAGGGATGACTCTCGGACCCTGCTTGGCCGCGCTGACCCCGGTCACCAGGGCGCATTGGAACTCCACCAATTCGCCGGGTCCGAAACGGGCGAAGGCGCGACCAGTTTGGTGCCGACCGATGGCGGCAGCTTCAGGACTGTCGAGCACGTCGACCGAATCGGCCCCGTCCAACACCCGCAGGGCGATTCGCAGAGCGGCGTTGGTGCGTATGTTTGCGCTGACTGCCCCTGCCGGGCGCTGGGTTGCCAACACCAAGTGCATGCCCAGGCTGCGGCCTCGCTGAGCCACACTCACCAGTGAGTCCATGAAGCCGGGCAACTCGGTGGCCAAGGCGGCGAATTCATCGACAATCACCACCAGTCGCGCCAGCGGCACCCAAGTTGTTCTGGCTTCGGAATGAGCCACCACCTGATAGTGGGCCAAATCGGTGGCCCCCCGGTCTCGAAGCACTTGCTCGCGGTAGCGGAGTTCGGCTTCCAGACAGCGCAGGGCCCGCTCGGCCAACCGGTCGTCCAAATCGGTTACAAGACCGACTACATGGGGGAGGGAGGCGCAGGCATCGAATGCGCTGCCGCCCTTGTAGTCCACCAGCACGAAATTGACCAGTTCGGGGGAGTAGGTGGCGGCCAACGTAGCCACTAGCGTGCGCAGCAATTCGCTCTTGCCCGACCCGGTGGTTCCGCCCACCAGGGCATGGGGGCCATCGGAGACCAAGTCGGCTATCAACGGTCCGTGCTCGTCGACGCCGATTGGGGCAGCCAGACTGTCAGACCCCTGATTTTGCCGCCACCGCTCGACGACAGCTTCGTCCAGTGTTGGCGAGTCAGGGATTGGGGCCGAGTCTTTGGGGATGGAGAGGCCGAGGAGGTCGAACAGCGACGAGCGGTCGGGAATGCGGGTACCAGCGCCAGATTGCTCGGGATCTTCATAGCGGGCCAGACCGCGGGCGGTGCTTCGAGCCAGACCCAAGCTCATCCCGGCGGCCAACACCGGGCCGAAGGTTTCTTCACGCTGAGACACTTCGACAGATCCGGACGAATCATGGGCCTCAATGACCGAAGTGGCGGTGGCCGGGAGCTGGTCGACGCTGGAAGCCAGCACGATGGCCGAGGCTGGCCCGCCCAACCCCTGAAGCAAGGGACGAAGTGGCGGTGTCCGACCGGTAGCCAGGTTCTCACCGTCGACCACCACCAGCAGCTGCGGCCAGTGGGCCTTTTCCTGCCGACCCCAGGCTTCGACCAGTTCGGCCGCGGCCTTGGCCGCTGCGAGGCGGTGCTCAGCGAAGAGGCAAGGTTGGCCTATGGCCGGATGGACGGTGTGGGGCAACCAGGCAGTCCACGCCCAAACCGGTGCGGTCACCTCGTCGGCGGTCACCAGAACTGTGAGATCGGCCGGACCGTGAAATGCGGCTGTCTGGATGAGCAGGCTACGGGCTATGGCCGTGGTCACGCTCCGAGGGCCTACCAAGCCGAGCAGGGTGTCCGGTCCCAGGTTCACAGTCACCGGCACGTCGGTCAGCGACCCGAGACGTTCAACTATGGCGACAACCTCTTGGGAGGTCTTCGTACCAGCACCGCTGAGCTCGGGGGCAAAGGGGCGGGAGCCGTGGGCCACGACCAGTGACATAAAGTCGTCGTGGGCGGGTCTTCGCTCCCAGAGTCGAATGCTGGGCTGGCGGATCCGGCGGACCGCCTCGGCGAGATGGGGGGATTGTTCTCGGCCATAACGGGTTGCTGCTGCATGAGCTGCCTCTGCTGCGGTCTGAAAGCCAGCGAGCGACGCCTGAGTTCTTCGCCGGGATTGCCGGCGGTCGAGGCGGTCTCGGCGGCGATTGTCAAACCAGGTTGCCCCCATCATCAAAGGGCTCAGCAGGGCGAACAGGGCCATGTAGGGGCTGTAGAGCACGGCCATCAGCACTCCCACCAACAGTGGACCAGCCAGTGCGGCCCAACCGAAGGCCACGGTACGCGGCGATCGCCGTAGTTCTTCCGGCGGGGTCGGGAGCAGTTTAGGTTTTAAGGGGCGCGCCGGTCGGGGAGGGCGATTGAGCGCTACCCTTCCCGAGGGCGTGCGTCCCCCGACGACAGATAGACGGTTGGGGCGGTCGTCGGGGGCATCAGTGACCTGGATCAACACCCTGCCTACCCGCACTGGCGTTGACAACTCCAACGTCACCGGATCCTCGCCACCGATCTGGGCGAGGACCACTTGGTCCCGGTACTCGATTCGGGCGTGCTGTGGTCGCAGCCCGACGCCGACCAGGGTCACATCGGCATCGGGAGAACGGCCCAAAGTCAATCCGTCAGGGGGTAGGGGGCGCCGTTGACCGGCGCATAGACCGCCCACGACTTCCAGCGTCCAGCCCGGTGGGTCGGGTCCTGGGCCGGGCCGAATCCCCACGCCGGTACCGTCGGCTATTCCGGCTTCGTCGAGCCGGCAGTCGGCGGCCATCCATTGATCGCCGACCCAGAGACCGTCAACCGATGGTGACAAGCCCAGGATCTGAGCTAGCTCTCCCACGCTGGATGGCAGGCCACCGGTGATGCTCAGCTCTTGGGCACCCTCTGGGCCCTCGTAAAGCAGGCGCACGGAAGTTGGGGCAGCAGACCAGAAAGAGGGAGGCCAATACAGTCAGGCCGAGTCAAGCGCAGTGATGGTGTTCTGACGTTCAAGCCCGACCGCGGTTGCCAATTCGACGAGCGCCTCTTGCAACTGCCCGAGGGAGGGTGACCACTGCTCATGCCAAGCGCCCCGGAATCGCTCGGAACGGCTGCCCGTCCAAGTGGTGCCCTCCAGGGTGGCGGTCAGGCGGGTGCGCAAATCTTCTACCTGGCCGGCGAATGCAGTGAATTGCTGCTGGAGATGGTCCATCTCCTCGGTGTTCATGGTCAGCACTGACATGTTGGGGCCCTTCTGTTGGTTGATCCCTCGGCTGGATCAGGTTGGGCCTTGATAGCCGGTGTTCACTGAAATAGCAAGAAAAATATTGAAACTATTCGAATCCGCCATTGGTGGTGTACTCATCGAAGGCTGCTTTGACCCATGAGAGGTCGTCGGTGGCGGTTCGTCTGCGGGTCAGGTCTGGGTCGATTCCGTAAACCCGGGCCGCGTTCAGCCCAAGGATCTTCTCTTTGATGCCGCTGGTGAGCTCCGGATAGCCGTGGCGTTGGCGAAGCTCCTCGGGAATCTGAAAGGCCCGAAAAGCATCAATGAGGGGTTGGGGTGACCCGTACCAAATTGAATCGCTGCCCCACAGCACATTGTCCTCGCCGACCGCTTTGAGCAGCTTGCCGATGACATGGGCTGCCTCCCGGGGCCGGCGCGACAGCACATACCAAGTACTCCCCAACTCGGCGTAGACATTGCTGCCGGGTCCTAAACCGGCATCATCCAGACTCTTGATCAGGCGGTCAGTGCCGGTCGGTGACTGCCCGTCGTAGGGGCCTTCTTCATCATCGCCGACTGGTGTCTCATACCCGGAGTGGTAGACGAGGAAATCGATGTCGGGAAAGCATGCTGCGGCCGGACCGATGTCGGCTGGTGACCCGGCCCGAGCCAGGGCGCTCAACCCCTTGTGAGCACACACGATGCCCACCCCCAAGTCCCGGCTCCTTTCCAAGAAGGGCAATCCGTACTCCTCGTCGTCGAGTCGCCATCCCCGCTGATCCCCCCACCCCGCGATGGTGTAGACCTTCCACCCTGCCGGCTTGCCCCGCTCCATCAGCGTGTCCATCTCATCCAGCTCGCCCGGTGCATTGGGATGGACGATCGAGTGGTTGATCAGACGGCCGGTGCCTGCCAATCGATCGATCAGCTCGCGAGTGGCGGTGATTTCGGGATTGGTAAGGATGCTGTGACGGTCGTCGCCAGGGGTGCAGGTGAGCACCGCGGCCGCGGTCTCGCTCTCCAGGAAAATGTGGCGCAAGTAGTTGCCGAGGTCGAGATGGATTGCCGGGTCGAGCCCCTGCCATCGATCGGGGGCGACGTCGCAGATGAACCCCATGATTCCGTCCACACCGGCGGCCTCAGCCCGATGGCGGGCGATGTAGTGCGTCTGAACATCGATCACCAGCTCGTCGCCCCCGAATGCCTCGTCGGCGGCCTCCGGATCGGTCTCGGCTTTCGGATCGATCGTGTAGTAGCCCCCGCCCCAGGCCTCGTCGATGGCTCTCAGCGCCGTAGCTGTGCCCCGCCGGCTGGCCGCGAACTCGCGCTGACTCCAAAGTGAGTCGCTGGCCGTTTCGGCCCGCTCCACGGTTCGCCTCACGGCCAAGAGGTCTCGCTTGGTCCAAGCCAGGGGCCAGTACTCGTCATTGCTGCGATGCTGCAAGAGCACCGGGATCGGCAGGAATCGCATGGGCGGGATACCTATTGAAAATAGCTTGCTTGCAGCTCGAGCTCGCGGGCTTCTTTCCGCAAGGCCGCCTCGGCGGCGATCTCGACCCGAGCCGCGTCGGCATGCAGTTCGTCGGCCCGGGCCTGAAGTCGGCGGGCTACTTGTTCGATCTCGTAGCGCAACCGAACCAAGTGGATGTGATTGTGGCGGAGGCGGAGGCGGCTGGCGTCGGCTGCGGCCGAGAGCCAAACCTCCGGTCCGTGCCGGGCCACTGGATCGTCGAGCGCATGGTCGAGTCCCGGCCAGACCCCATCCACGTCCGCCCGTGCCTGTTCGCAGGCAATCGCTTGGCGTCGCAGATCATCGGCCAGAGAAAACAGCTCGTATGAAGACATGTGATATTTAAACTACATTGTTTAGATTGAAAATCAATGAAGATGCTTGAATGGAGGAAATCTTGTCAGGTGCGAAGGGCTGAGCCGGTACGGTGGAGATGGTGAGCAATCCTTCCAAGACGCGAATCGGCGTGGGTGTGCTGGGCTGTGGCAACGTCGGCTCGGCGTTGATCGGGCTGCTAGAGGAGCAGCGGTCGGCGATCGCCGAGCGCACTGGCATGGAGCTGGAAGTGGTGAGGGTGGCGGTGCGCAGCGCATCTCGCGACCGCGATGTGGTTTTGACCGATGGGGTGTTGACCACCGACGCCGCGTCGGTGGTCAACGATCCAGAAGTAGATGTGGTGGTGGAGTTGATCGGGGGCATCGAACCGGCCCGAGAGTTGCTGGCTGCCGCGTTGAAGCTGGGAAAGCCGGTGGTCACCGGCAACAAGGAACTGCTGGCCAACTACGGCGCCGAGCTGTACGCCGCCGCTGATGCTGCCGGAGTGGACCTGCTGTTCGAAGCCGCCGTCGGCGGAGGGATACCGCTGATCCGCCCGCTGCGGGAATCTTTGGCCGCGGAACCGGTGCGACGGGTGATGGGCATCGTCAACGGCACCACCAACTACATCTTGAGCCAGATGACCGAGCACGGCACCAGCTATCACGATGCCCTCGCCGATGCGCAGTCACTGGGCTTCGCCGAGCGGGATCCGACTGCTGATGTCGAGGGTTTCGATGCTGCGGCCAAGGCGTCCATCATCGCCACCGTGGCCTTTGGTGCTCGGGTGCTGGCCGGCAGCGTGCACCGGGAGGGCATCTCCGGCATCAGCGCCGCCGACATAGCCCACGCCCGACGGCTGGGATACGTGGTCAAACTGCTGGCCATCGCCGAACGGGTGGGCGACGTGGAAGGCAAGCCCGAGCTGGCTGTGCGTGTCCACCCGGCGATGGTGCCGGTCGACCATCCGCTGGCCTCGGTTCGGGATTCCTTCAACGCCGTGTTTGTGGAAGGCGATGCAGTGGGAGAGCTGATGCTGTACGGCCGGGGTGCTGGCGGGCGGCCCACGGCCAGTGCAGTGTTGGGCGACCTCATCGATGCGGCCGGCAACCGCTGCCGAGGAACTTGGACCCCGATCGGTGATTTGGGGGAGGCGGTTATCTGCTCCATCGACGACCTGGAGTCGGAGTATTACATCATCATGGAGGTACTCGACCGGCCGGGTGTGCTGGCCGCGGTGGCCGGGGTATTTGGGCGCCACGGGGTGAGCATCCGCTCCATGGAGCAGGAAGGCTTGGGCGACCAAGCCCGGCTGGTGTTCATAACCCACGAGGCCACCGAGCGTGATGTGCAGGCCACTTTGGGCGACCTCCGGGATCTGGAAGCGGTACGAGGCGTGCCCGCGCTTCTGCGAGTCATCAGCTCGTGAGCGTGAAGTACATCAGCACCCGGGGCCGCGCCCCGGTGTTGGACTTTGGCGATGTCTTGTTGGCGGGGCTGGCTGCCGATGGGGGGCTGTACGTGCCCGACCGGTGGCCGGAGCTGTCACCCGAAGCGCTGAGCGGGAGCCCTGGCCGGGGCGACTACGCCGATTTGGCCTCTGAGGTGATGTGGCCGTTCGTGGACGGGGCCTATTCCCCCGCTCGGTTCGATGAACTGGTCCGGGATGCCTACGCGGCGTTCAACCACCCCGAAGTTGTGCCGATGGTGGAGTTGGGCGACGGACTGTGGCTCATGGAGTTGTTCCACGGCCCGACGCTGGCCTTCAAGGACATTGCCCTACAGCTGGTGGGACGCCTGTTCGACGAGGAGCTGTCTCGGCGGAGCGAGCGGGTGACCATCGTGGGGGCCACCTCGGGCGATACCGGTTCGGCGGCCATCGAGGCGGTGCGCGACCGGGAGAACATCCAAATCGTGATCCTGCATCCCCACGGACGGGTCTCAGAGGTGCAGCGGCGTCAGATGACCACCGTGGACAGCGCCAACGTCCACAACGTTGCCATCGAGGGGACGTTCGACGACTGCCAAGACTTGGTGAAGGCCATGTTCGCCGACGCAGAATTCCGGGCCGAGCAGCGGCTGTCGGCGGTCAACTCCATCAACTGGGCCCGGGTCATGGCCCAAACCGTGTATTACGTGGTCGCCGCTACCCGGCAGGGATTGGATCATGTGTCCTTCTCGGTGCCCACCGGCAACTTCGGCAATGTGCTGGCTGGCCACGTCGCCCGCCAGATGGGCCTGCCGGTGGATCGCTTCATCGTGGCCAGCAACCGCAACGACATCTTGACGCAGTTCTTCACCACCGGCTCAATGGCCATTTCCGAGGTGCATCCGACGATGTCGCCGAGCATGGATATCCAGGTGTCGTCCAACCTCGAGCGGCTGCTGTTCGAGCTGCTGGATCGGGATGGGATTCGCACCGCCGAACTGCTGGAGGAATTCCGGGCCACCGGTGAGATGCGGATCGACGCCCGCATCTCCGCGGAGCTGAGCCGAAACTGGTCGGGAGTCCGAGTGGACGAAGGCGAGACCACAGCCGCCATCGCCGAGCTCTACCAGGACACCGGCATGATCGTCGACCCCCACACTGCGGTGGGTCTGGCCGCCGCCCACCGCTCACGACAGGACAGCGAAGGGGACATGGTGGTGATGGCCACCGCCCACCCAGCCAAATTCGGCGATGCGGTGGAGGCGGCCATCGGGGCTCGTCCGCCGTTGCCTCCCGCGCTGGTCGAGTTGGCTGATCGTCCCGAGCGCTGCCAGCGCTTGCCCAATGATCTGGCTGCCGTGAAGGCCCACGTCGCCCACTGCTCGGCTGCTTCTTCTGTGTGAGCAGTCTGAGGGCCAAGACATGACTGCTCGGCACAGGCTTTCGGATAGCGGCTGACCACAATTGATCTGGCAGAATCGGGCATCGTGAAGTACGTGGTGTGCATACCCTTCCTGCGGTACCTCCCAGCAGGGCAAGAAGGTGAATCCTCGTGAAGTACGTGGTGTGCATACCCGACGGGTGCTCTGATCTGCCGGTGCCCGAGCTGGACGGGGCCACGCCATTGGAGGCGGCTCACACCCCGGTGCTTGACGCCCTGGCTGCCCGGGGCCAGGTGGGTTTGGCCCAGGTCATTCCGCCGGGAATGCCGCCGGGGAGCGACGTGGGAAACATGTCCATCTTCGGATACGACCCCGCCCGGTATCACACGGGGCGCTCACCCATTGAAGCCGCTGCGCTAGGACTCACCCTCACCCCCGACCAGGTGGCCTACCGCTGCAATCTGGTCACAGTGACCGACGACGGCATCATGGCCGACTTCTCCGGAGGCCACCCTGACTCGGCCCGCGCCGCCGAGGTCATCGCCGCGCTGGACGCGGAGTTGGGGGGCGAGGTCAGCTTCCATGCCGGGGTGCAGTACCGCCACACCATGATCGCTCCTGCCGAATGGGCCGAAGCAATCTGCACTCCGCCCCATGAGCTCTTCGATCAGCCGGTGGTCGGACCCCAGGGCCCAGCCGGCCCCAAGCTGGCTTCGCTGGAGGAGGCATCCCAGTCGGTGGTCTCCAGATTTGGGTTGAAGGCCAACCGGATCTGGTTGTGGGGACAGGGATTCCAGCCGGATATGCCCTCCTTTCGGGAGATGCACGGCGTAGAGGCCGGAATGGTCAGCGCGGTCGACTTGGTGCGGGGGATCGGAGCGCTCACCGACATGACGGTGGCCAATGTGCCGGGGGCCACCGCCTGGTACGACACCAACTACGAGGGCAAGCGAGATGCGGCTCTGGCCGGATTGGCCGACGGCGCAGACCTGTATGCAATCCACGTTGAGGCAAGCGACGAGGCCGGTCACGAGGGCAATGTGGCCGAGAAGGTCAGATGCCTGGAGAACTGGGATCAGCGCATCCTGGCCGGTTTGATTGACGGCTTGGATCAAATGGGCCGGTGGCGGCTGCTGCTTTTGCCCGACCACGCCACGCCGCTGACCACACGGAGTCACATTGATGACCCGGTTCCCTACCTGCTGGTGGACTCGGAGGTTGACGGTCCCGGCGGTGTCTACACCGAACGGGGGGCGGCCTCAGCCGAGGTGGTTCCCGGCCATCACCTGATGGGGAGGCTCCTGGCCCGGGCCAGTTAGGCCAAAAAAGCCTGGAATGTTGCCACTGGTGGGCGATTGCGGTATTCTTTCGGGCGTTGGAACTGCGGTGTTGCTAGCAGTTCTACGGGAAGCCTTCTGACCACTCGGTCGATTTCGACATTCCTTTTGTCAGCGTCCCGGTGGTTAACGGCTGCCCCAATCACGCCATTCGCACTCGCGGATGGCGCGCCGAATAAAACCAAGTGGTCCCATAGTTGGGGAACTTCAAGGGAGAATTGTGAGCGTAGAGACCACTGAGCTCTCTCGGTCGAAACTACAGCGCAAAGACCGGGCGCAGCTTCAGATCATCGCCAGGGCCATGGGCGGCCGCCCAGACCCCAAAGCCCGCAAAGCCGACATCGTGGACATGATCCTCGAGCTGGCTGGCATCAGTGCCGACGGTGACGGCCAAGCCGCCACCGACCTGTCCGGCAACGGGGCTGGCGTCGATCAACAAGCGGAAACCGAAGACAGCACACCCGCCGAGGAGACGTCGGGCAAGCAGGACAATGACGATACCGACACTGCTCAGGGCGAAGCTGTCGAGGCATCGGCTGAGGGGGAATCAGAGTCCCGGCAAGAGGATTCAGCCAAGGACGATGATGCCGACGAGACCGCTGACCGCAGTCGCTCCGACAAGGACGGCGAGGATCGCCAAGACCAAGAATCTCAAGACCGTCCCCGCCAGAACCGGGATCGTCAGGATCGTTCTCGGGAGGATCGGGATCGCCAAGACGGCGATCGCCAGGATCGTTCCCGCCAAGACCGCTCTCGCCAAGACGACCAGCCCGAGATTGGCAATCGCCGCCGGCGCCGCCGAGGCCGCAATGATCGAGACCGGCCGGAGGAGCCCTGGGAGGGCGACCCCATCGCCATATCGGGTTACCTGGATTTGCGGGACGACGGGTATGGATTCTTGCGGATCAAGGGTTTCCAGCCCAGCAAGGAAGATGCCTACGTGTCGGTCAAGCAGGTCCGCCAGTTCGGGCTCCGCAAGGGCGACTACATCTCCGGCGGCTGCCGTCCGGCCACCCGCAACGAGAAGAACCCGGCCCTCTTGCATATAGACAGCGTCAACACGCTGCCCCCGGAGTCGGTCAAACAACGCCCCAAGTTCGAGGATCTCACCCCGCTGTTCCCCGACGAGAAGCTCCGGCTGGAACGCGATGACGATCCAGCCAACATGACCTGTCGGATCATCGATCTCCTGTCGCCAATCGGCAAGGGCCAGCGCGGCCTGATCGTGTCGCCTCCCAAAGCGGGCAAGACCACGATCATGAAGGAGATTGCCCGGTCCATCGAGCTGAACAATCCTGAAGTTCACCTACTGGTGCTGCTGGTGGATGAGAGGCCTGAGGAGGTCACTGACATGCGGCGCTGGCTGATGCGGGGCGAGGTGGCTGCGTCCACCTTCGACCGCCCGGCCGATGAGCACACTCACGTGGCAGAGATGACCATCGAGCGGGCTAAGCGCATGGTGGAGCGGGGCGAGGATGTGGTGATCATTCTCGATGGCATCACCCGTTTGTCGAGGGCCTACAACTTGGCCGCGCCGGCCACCGGTCGCATCATGTCCGGCGGTATCGACACCGGTGCCCTGTATCCGCCCAAGAAGTTCTTCGGCGCGGCCCGCAACGTAGAGGAGGGTGGCTCGCTCACCATCTTGGCCACCGCGCTGGTGGAGACCGGATCCCGCATGGACGAGGTGATCTTCGAGGAATTCAAGGGCACTGGCAACATGGAACTGCGTCTAGACCGGCACATCGCCGAACGGCGCATCTACCCGTCCATAAACGTCGACGCCTCCTCCACCCGGCATGAGGAGTTGCTGTTCGAACGCCGCCAGCTCCAGCAGGTATGGAAGCTGCGCCGGGTGCTCAATGGCCTCTCCAGCGATGGCAACGGTGGCGGGGCGGCCGGCTTGGAGCTGCTGATGGATCGTTTGCGGACCTTTCCCAATAACGCCGCATTCCTGGAGGAAGTGGCGAAGGGCCCCGCCGGAGTGTGAGGCTAGAAGGAACATGAAGCCCGACATTCATCCCGAGTACCGACTGGTGGTGTTCCAGGACACCTCCGCGGGCACGTCATTTCTCACCCGGTCCACCATTGACACCACCGAGACTGTGGTGTGGGAGGACGGCAACGAGTACCCCCTGGCCAAGGTGGGGATCTCCAGCGCCAGCCACCCGTTCTTCACCGGTCAGATGACCATTGTGGACACCGCCGGCCGGGTGGAGCGCTTCGAGCGTCGCTACGGACAGCGCAAGCGCTCATCCAAACAGAACTGACCCCGCACCACCCCGTTTTCCATTCCCGCTGACAACTTGGTCCCCAGGTAGCTTGGAAGCATGGAGGAAAACGCCGCCTATGACGAGATTGAGGCGGAGTTTGTCGCGCTTGAGGAGCAGCTAGCCGATCCGGAGCTGCTGGCTGATCGCGACGCCTATACCGCTGTGGCCCGACGGTATAAGGAGTTGGAGGTCAAGGCCGTTCGCATTCGGGCGCTTCGAGGACATCGGGAGGACATTGAAGCGGCCACCGAGATGCTGGCCGAGGCTGATGCTGCCGAACGCAGTCTGCTGGAAGCAGAGATGGAGGAAGCTACGACCGCTGCCGAAGAGCTGGAAGCTGAGCTGGTCGAGCTGATGGTCCCGAAAGACCCCAACGACGGCAAGAACGTGATCGTGGAGATAAAGGGCGCCGAAGGTGGTGAGGAGGCCAACCTGTTTGCCCGCGACCTATTCGACATGTACCAGGCGTACGCCGGTCAGCAGCGCTGGGAACTGGAGATGATGAACGCCCAGGGTTCCGACATGGGGGGCTACACCGATGTGGTGTTCATGCTGCGGGGCAATGACGTATGGCGCAAGATGAAGTACGAGGGCGGGCCCCACCGGGTGCAGCGGGTGCCGGTCACCGAGTCCCAGGGTCGGGTTCACACCTCTTCGGCCACCGTGTCGGTGTTGCCCGAAGCCGAGGAGGTGGAGATCCAAATCGACGAGAAGGACCTCCAGGTCGACGTCTATCGGTCATCGGGGCCAGGGGGTCAGTCGGTGAACACCACCGACTCCGCGGTCCGCATCACCCACAAGCCCACCGGGCTCGTGGTATCGATGCAAGACGAGAAGAGCCAGCTCCAAAATCGCAACAAGGCGATGGCAGTCCTTCGGGCCCGGTTGCTCCAAGCCGAGCAGCAGCGTCAGCAGGACGAGCTCTCCGAGCAGCGTCGAGGCCAGGTAGGCGGCGGGGGCCGGTCGGAGAAGATTCGTACTTACAATTTCAAAGAGAACCGGGTCTCCGACCACCGGATCGGCCTGACCTTGTACAAGCTCGACCGCATTCTGGCCGGGGACTTAGGCGAGGTAGTAGAGGCTCTGTCCGAGGCTGAGCGGCAAGACCACCTGGTCGGAGAGTGAGCTTGGCGGCCACGCCCGTTGCCTGGGGTGATGTGGCCGTTGATGCCGCCGGTCAGCTGGCTGAGGCCGGAATTGCCGATGCCGAGATGCAGGCCCGCCGGCTGGTGGAGCAGGCGTCGGGATATGAGGGTGGCGAGTACTACGCCGGTTTGACCAGGGTGCCCAGCCAGCGCCAGCTGGCCTATCTCGACGCGATGCTGGCTCGTCGGCTGGCCGGAGAGCCGTTGCAGTATGTGCTGGGCCGCTGGGGATTTAGAGGGTTGGACTTGATGGTTAGTCACGCGGTGCTCATACCCCGACCTGAGACTGAGACGCTGGCTGGGCTGGCCATTGCCGAACTGATCCTCCGAGATGGCTCCGACGGTTTGGTTGTCGATCTGGGCACAGGCAGCGGTGCGGTTGGTTTGGCGGTGGCTGCCGAGTGCGAAACGGCCCACGTGGTGCTGACCGACGTGTCGGCCGAGGCGCTGGCCGTCGCTCAGGCCAACCTGGCCGGTTTGGGCCGGGCGGCGGTGCGGGTGACGACTTATCAGGGGTCGTGGTACGAAGCCCTGCCCGAGTCGCTGACCGGGACTGTGGACGTGTTGGTGAGCAATCCGCCGTATGTGCGCGATGATGAGGCGTTGCCCTCCGATGTGACTCTGTGGGAACCGGCGCTGGCTCTGCGGGGTGGTCCCGACGGGTTGGACGCCGCCCGCCAGATACTGGCGGAGGCCCCCCGCTGGCTGAGTCCGGGGGGGTCGGTGCTTCTGGAGCTTTCGCCTAACCAGATGGACGAAGCCGGGGCCATCGCCCGAGCCAGCGGGTTGGCTGTTGAGGCGGTTCACCCTGACTTGTCTGGCCGAGACCGGGTGCTGCAATGTCGAAGCCATTGAGCGAGGGCGGCCCTGCCGAGTTGGTGGAGTTGGCTGCCGCCGAGTTGCGGGCAGGCCGAGCGGTGATCATCCCCACCGACACGGTGTATGGACTGGCTGCCCTGCCTGAGAATGTGGACTTGCTGTTCGAGCTCAAACAGCGCCCCCCGGACAAGGCGGTGGCGATCCTGGTGGCTCGCCCCGCCGATGCCGAACATCTCTTCGACCCGCTGCCCGCCACTCGACGGCTCATGGAGGCGTGCTGGCCGGGAGCCCTCACCATCGTCCAAGACGGCTACGGCGTGCGCTGTCCCGACCACCCGCTCGTGCAGGCCCTGGCCGCGGCAGTCGGACCGATTGCCACCACCAGCGCCAATTTGAGCGGCCAGCCCACTCCCCACACTGCCGCTGAGGCTGCGGCCCCGTTTCCCGCCGTGCAACTGGTTGTCGACGGCGGCCGACTTGAGGCTCCGGCGTCCACCGTCGTCGAAGTAACCGAAGACGGGCTCACCATCCTCCGCCAGGGGTCGGTGGAAGTGGACGGGGTAGTGGAATGAGCCTCCCTGAGAATCCCGCCTCGCGAGGCCGCAAGACCAATTTGGCCCTGCTGATCACCCTGAATTTGGCCTTGATCACCGGCGGTGCCTCCTTCTTGCTGGGCAGCTCCTCCACGGCGTGGCTGGTGACCTTGCACGGCGTGCTCGGCTTCGTCGTGCTGGTGTTGGCCCGCCCTAAGTCGCCAGTGGTGCAGCGCGGCCTCAGCCGGCGTCGTCCAAACCGCTTTGCCTCCATTGCGCTGGCCACTGTTGTTACCGGTGCGCTGATAACCGGGGTGATTCATACCCTCGGCGTCTGGGAGCCATTCGGGGTGTGGTCGCCGATTGGGTTGCATGTCATCTTTGCCATCGCGGCCGTGCCCTTGGCGGCATTGCACGTCGTGACCCGCCCCCAGCGGATTCGCCCAGTCGACCTCTCCCGGCGCACGTGGCTCCAGGCCTTGGGAATAGCCGGGATCGCGTTGGGGCTCCGCACCGGGTTCGACCGATGGATTGCATCCGACCGGCGCTTTACCGGCTCTCACGAAGTTGGGTCTGGAGAGCCTGGGCAAATGCCAGTGGTGCAGTGGTTCAACGACTCGCCCCCTCATATCGACCCCGACGATTGGGTACTGCGCCTGCGGGGATCGGTCGATCGAAACGTGGACTATGAAGAGCTTCGGGGCCACACCCTCTCGATGGAGGCAACTCTGGACTGCACGAATGGCTGGTACAGCACGCAGACCTGGACCGGCGCCAACCTGGCCGATCTGCTTGGTCCGGGCATCTCTGGCCGCAGCCTTCAGGTGCGCTCAGCCACCGGCTACAGCCGCCGCTTTCCCCTCAGCGATGCACACAAGATGATGTTGGCCCATGAATTGGGGGGAAAGCCGCTGTCACGAGGCCACGGGGCCCCGGCCCGCCTGGTGGCCCCTGGTCGGCGAGGACTCTGGTGGGTGAAGTGGGTGACCGAGATCAGAACCAGCGACCGCCCCTGGTGGCTCCAGTCGCCCATCTCGTTCACCTAGGAGTAGAAGATCGCCGTAAAGAGTCATCAATCAGCCAGCGGGCTGGGTAGATTGACGTTTATGGCGCGAATCGCCGCTGGGGCCGACCACGCCGGGGTGCAGTTGAAGGATGTGTTGGTGGCCCATTTGCGAGAGTTGGGCCACGACGTGATCGACTGCGGCACCCATGGCCTCAATCGGGTGGACTACCCCGACTTCGGCGAGGCGGTGGCTCGCAAGGTGGCCGCCGGCGAGGTGGAGTTGGGCCTGTGCGTGTGTGGTACCGGTATCGGGATCGCCATGGCGGCCAACAAAGTTCCCGGTGTGCGAGCGGCCACCGTGCACGACGTGACCTCGGCCCGGCTGACCCGAGAGCACAACGACGCCAACGTGGTTTGCTTGGGCGAGCGGTTGATCGGTCCCGAAGCAGCTCGAGAGGCGTTAGACGCCTTCCTCGGGGCGTCCTTCGAAGAGGGACGCCACGTGCCCCGGGTGGCCAAGATCGATGCTTTGTTACCCAATGAAGGGGTAGGCCAGTGATGTGGCCGGATAGCAGCAACGACGCGGTGTTCGACATGATTCGCCGAGAGGTGGAGCGCCAGAACACCACCGTGCAGCTCATTGCCTCGGAGAACTTCGCCTCGCCCGCGGTGTTGAACGCCACCGGGTCGGTGCTCACCAACAAGTACAGCGAGGGGTATCCCGGTCGCCGCTACTACGGCGGCAACATGGTTATCGACGAGGTGGAATCGATTGCCCGCGAGCGGGCCACCGCCCTGTTCGGGGCCGACCACGCCAACGTGCAGCCCCACTCGGGAGCCAACGCCAACGTGGGCGCCTACTTGGCCGTGCTGGAGCCGGGCGACACCGTGCTGGGTATGAGCCTGGACCATGGCGGCCACCTCACGCATGGTTCCCCGGTGAACATCAGTGGGCGCACTTACCGGTTCGTGGCCTACGGCGTGACCCCCAGCGACGAGCGTATCGACTACGACCAGATCCGGGATCTGGCCCTCGAACACCGACCCAAGCTCATTGTGGCCGGGGCCACCGCCTATCCCCGCATCATCGACCCGGCACCGTTTCGGACCATTGCCGACGAGGTAGGCGCTCTGTTCATGTTCGACGCCGCCCACATCGCGGGGCTAATTGCTGGCGGAGTCCACCCCAACCCGGTGCCCTACGCAGACATCGTCACCTTCACCACCCACAAGACGCTGCGCGGTCCCCGAGGTGGCGCCATCGTGTGTACTGAGGATCTGGCCCCGGCCATCGACAAAGCCCTGTTCCCAGGACTCCAGGGCGGTCCTTTGGAACACGTGATAGCAGCCAAGGCAGTGGCCTTCGGCGAGGCCTCCACCCCTGAGTTTGCCGACTACGCGGCTCGGATAGTGCAAAACAGCGGGGCGTTGGTGAAAGGGCTGGCTGAGGAGGGTTTCCGATTGGTGTCGGGGGGCAGTGACAACCATCTGCTCCTCGTGGATCTGAGGACCTTCGACGACGACCTCACCGGGAAGGTGGCCCAAGAGGTGCTCGACCGGGCCGGAATCACTCTCAACAAGAACACCGTGCCCGATGACCCCCGTTCTCCCTTTGTGGCCAGCGGGGTTCGGATCGGCACGCCAGCCACAACCACTCAAGGCATGGGGCCGGAGGAGATGGGTCTCATCGCGGAAATGATCGGCCGCACCCTGCGCCAGCGCGACGACGAAACTTTGGTAGCGGAAGTCCGAACTGAAGTGGCCGATCTCTGCGGGCGGTTCACTCCCTATTCGCTAGCTGGTTAGTCAACCGGTGCCATGGCCCCCGGTGTTGACAGCTACCTCATCGTCTTTGCCGTAGCCGCCGGGGTGACGCTGGCGGTTACCCCGGCGATGCGCCGGATCAGCGAGCGCTGGGGTCTCATGGTGGAACCCGACCCTCGGCGGGTCCATGAGCAATCCACCGCGGTGCTCGGGGGCGTGGCTATGTTCATCGGCTTTCTTTCGGCCATGGGGGTGGCCTGGCTGCTGAGCGATTTCGACGTGGTGTTCGCCACGGCATCGGAGCCGGTGGGAATCGTGATCGCCGCGCTAGTGATGATTGTGTTCGGCACCTACGACGACGTGCGGGAGATGTCGGCTCCGGCCAAAGTGGCCTCGATGGTGCTGGCCGGCAGCGTCCTGGCGTTTACCGGAGTGACCGTGCTGAACCTGAGGCTGCCGGTGCTGGATGCGCTGATCCTGTCTCAAGACCTAGCCTTTGTGGTCACGGTGTTGTGGTTGGTGGCCATCGTCAATGCCATCAATTTGATCGACGGCTTGGACGGGCTGGCCGCTGGCATTGTGGGCATCGCTGGACTCACATTCTTCGTGTATTCCATCAAGCTCACCGACGAAGAGGTGCTGTTGTCCAACAACATCGGGCCGCTGGTGGCGATCATCGCCAGCGGGGTGGCCGTGGGATTTCTGCCCCAGAACTTCCATCGGGCCCGTATCTTTATGGGCGACGGCGGCGCGTTGTTTCTGGGCACGCTCCTAGCCGCTTCCACGGTGTCGGTGGGGGGGCGCAGCAGTGAGCCCTTCGCAGGCCAGACCTACTTCTTGTTCGCCCCCATGCTCATCCCGCTGATCATCCTGGCGGTGCCGGTGGTTGATGTGATGTGGGCGGTGTTGCGACGGACCCGAGCTCGCACCAGCATCACCACCCCCGACAAGGAGCACCTGCACCACCGGCTAATGAGCCTGGGCCACGGCCACCGCCGCAGCGTGCTGATTCTGTGGCTGTTCACCGCCTTGATGTCCACCCTGGTGCTGTATCCCACCTACGCCGGAGAGGGGGAGGCGATTATGGCACCGGCGGCGGCGGTGCTGGTGCTGATGCTCTACACCGTCTTCCATCCCATTCTGCGCCGCCGCACGCCCTAGTCGATTGACCACCAGCCAGCCTGATGATTTGGCCCGGTAGCCTGGTACGCGAAACCATTTTGGCGAGGCCAATCCGCTCGCCATAGGGGCCCAATTCGTGCCAACTGCAATGACGCAGAATCGCCAACTACACGACCGTCAGAACGCGGGAGAGGCCCTCTCCATCGCCTTCGAGTTGGTGGCCACCCCTGCGCTGTTCGCCTTCTTCGGCTGGCTCATCGACGGAGCGCTGGGAACCAGGCCGATATTCACTTTGGCGCTGTGCCTGTTGACCGCGGTCTACGCCGGATGGAAGGCGCTGCGGACCTATAGCGATCGCATGGATGCCTACGACCGCAACCTGCCTAGTCGCCGGGCTGAATCTGAGTTGGAGAACCCCAATGACTGACCAGAGCGCCCAGCCCCCGGCGACGGGCGAGGAGGCGCCCGAGCGGGCGCTGGCCCAAGACATTGTTCGCCGGGGGATGATCGGCGGGCCGGTGCTGGTCGGAATTTGCGCAGGTGTATGGGGATTCGACGGACTGTGGTCGAGCGGCTACGCCCTCGGGCTCATCCTGATCAACTTCTGGCTGGCCGCCTCGCTCATCACCTGGTCGATGCGGATTTCGCCCACCATGCTGATGGCCGGGGTGATGGGCGGTTACTTCATTCGCCTGGGCATTCTCACCGGCGCCTACTTCCTGGTGAGAAATACCGGCTGGTTTGAGGCCCTGCCGTTTGTCATCACGCTGGTCTTGGCCCATATTGTTCTGCTGGTTTGGGAGACCCGGTATGTCTCCATGTCCCTCGCTTATCCCGGCTTGAAGCCACAAGGAGCTGCTCAGTGAACGTGTTTGCCCTGGACTTCCCGCCGGTCTCGCATTTGTTCGTTTGGCCCGACTTCTTGTTCACCGACACGCCGGTGGCCCTCAACAAGACCGGATTGATCTACATCGCCGCGTTGCTGCTGACCGCGGGTCTGTTCTGGGCCGCGGGTCGGCGGCGGGCCTTGGTGCCTACCGGGACGCAAACGGTGGCCGAGGTCGGTATCGAGTTCGTCGAGAACAGCATCATCATGCAGACCATCGGCCCCGACGGCCGCCGATACCTGCCCTTCTTGACCACGCTGTTCTTCTTCGTGTTCTTCAGCAACATCTTTGAGGTCGTCCCGTTCATCCAGTTCCCGGCCAACTCCCGTATGGCCATCCCGTTGGCCCTGGCGCTGGTGGTGTGGGCCATCTACCACGTGGTGGGCATCCGAGCCCAGGGCTTCTACCACTACTTCAAGGGCGCGCTGTTCCCCCCGGGGGTGCCCAAGGCCCTCTACATCCTGGTGGCCCCCATCGAGCTGCTTCAGATCCTGTTGATCCGGCCTTTGTCGCTGGCTATCCGGCTCTGGGCTAACATGGTGGCTGGCCACTTGCTGTTGGTCACCTTCGCAGTGTTGTCGGCCGCGCTGTGGGGAACCCTCTACGTGCCCGCGGTGCTGCCGTTTGCGGCGCTGATTCTGCTCACCGCGTTCGAGATCTTCGTCTCGGCCCTCCAAGCCTTCATCTTCACCATTCTCACCGCCGTGTACATCGGCGGATCCCTACACCCCGAGCACTAGGAGACATTTACCTTGCTTGCACTGATATCCACCATCCTTGCCCAGATAGATCAGGCCGAATCGGGCCTGAGCGCCATCGGCGCCGGTCTTGGCTACGGCCTCGCCGCCATCGGTCCCGGTGTCGGCATCGGCATCGTGGTGGGCAACGCCATCACCGCCATGGCCCGACAGCCCGAGTCAGCCGGTGTGGCTCGGACCACGATGTTCTTGGGCATCGCCTTTACTGAGGCGCTGGCCCTCATCGGATTCGTCGTCTTCATCCTCCTTCTCCCATGAGCAAGCGGCTATGGGCCGCGGCTGCCGTGGTGGTGGCCGCGGTCGCGCTCAGCGCGTCGGCGGCGAGTGCCGCAGGGGAGACCGTGGGCTCCTGCATCTTCGATCAAGTGACCGTTGTCGAAGAACTGGTCACGGTCGACTTCAATGAGATCAAGGAACTCAAGAAGAGGATCGAAGATGGCGACAAAGAGGCGAAAGAGGCCAAAGAGGAGATCGTTGAGAAATACGAGAAAGACCTCGAGGGCTGTGTAGAGGCGCCCAATCCCATCATCCCAGAGGTCACCGAGATCATCTGGGGTGGTGCCGCGTTCGTGGTGCTGCTGGCGCTGATGAAGTGGAAGCTGTTCCCGGTGGTGAAGAACCTCATGGAGCAGCGCACCCAGCGGATCCAAGACGCCATCGACGACGCCGACCGGCAACGGGCCGAGGCCGCCGAGGTTAAGGCCAACTACGAAGCCGAGCTGGCCGACGCCAAGGCCGAGGCCGCCCGTATCGTGGATGAGGCCCGGGAGCAGGCCGCGACCGTGAGGGCCGATCTTCAAGCTCGGGCCGAAGCCGACATCGCCGAGATGCGGGAACGGGCCGCGGCAGATGTGGAGGCATCCAAGCGCCAGGCCATCGCCGACTTGCAGTCGGAGGTGTCCGACATCGCCCTCGGTGCCGCCGAGGCAGTGATTGGCCGCAGCTTGGAGGACCCGGAGATGCAGCGTCAGCTCGTCGACGACTACATCGCCCGCGTGGGCGCCGACCAGGGCTAGGTTCACCATGGCCGAGCGATCTGCCAGCTATGCCGATGCCGTAGCCGCTGTGGCCCGGGCCGAGGGGAACCTCGATCTGGTGTCCGACGAGCTCTTCCGCGTCGCTCGGGCGCTGGAGGGCTCCGACGAGCTCCGGATGACGCTGTCCGATCGTCAGATCCCCGCCGCTCGCCGCCAGCAGATCGTGGAAGATCTGCTAGGTGGTCACGCCTCCGACACCACCACGGCCATGGTCTCCATGATCGTGGCCGCGGGGCGGTCGTCCGATCTTGCTGGCATCGCCCAGGAGGCGGTAGAGATCAACGCTCGCGACCGAGGCCGTTCAGTGGCCGAGGTGCGGTCTGCAGTGGCGCTGACCGATGACCAGGCCGAGAGGCTGGCCGCCGCGCTTAGCGCGGCCACCGGCCATCGGGTGGACATCAAGGTGATCGTCGATCCCAGCGTCATGGGCGGCGTGGTGGCCACCATCGGCGACGAGGTAATCGACGGATCGGTGCGCCACCGCCTGAGCCAGCTTCGGGACACCTTCTAGTCCTGTGGCAAAAGAATCGAAGAGAGTTTCATACCGAGGAGAGCAATGGCAGAGCTGACCATCGACACCGGTTCCATCGCCGAGGCCATCCGCCGCAACCTGGAGGGCTTCCAGCCCGAGGTTGAGCTGGCCCAGGTGGGTCGGATCACCGAGGTGGGCGACGGTATCGCCCGTATCTCCGGGCTGCCCGGAGCGGCGGTGAACGAGATGCTGGAGTTCGAGAACGGGACCATCGGATTGGCCCTGAACCTCGACGAGGATTCCATCGGCGCAGTGGTGCTCGGTGAAGTCGACGAAATTGAGGAAGGCCAAGCGGTCCGCTCCACCGGCGACATCCTGTCGGTTCCGGTAGGCGATGCCCTGTTGGGCCGGGTGGTGAATGCTCTCGGCGAACCGGTGGACGGCAAGGGACCCATCGTCGGCGCCGACACCCGCCGCATGGAGGTGCAGGCCCCCGGCATCACCGGCCGCAAGCCGGTACACGAGCCCATCCAGACCGGCATCAAGGCCATCGACTCGCTCATCCCCATCGGCCGGGGCCAGCGGGAGCTGATCATCGGCGACCGCAAGACCGGCAAGACCACCGTGGCAATGGACACGATCCTCAATCAGAAGGGCCAGGGGGTGAAGTGCATCTATGTGGCCATCGGCCAGAAGGCCTCCACCGTGGCCCAAGCGGTGGCCACGCTGGCCGAGCGGGGGGCCATGGAGTACACGGTGGTGGTGGTGGCTCCGGCCTCCGACCCGGCCCCGTTCAAGTACTTGGCCCCCTACGCCGGATGCGCCATGGGCCAGCACTGGATGGACAACGGCGGCCACGCCCTGGCGGTGTACGACGATCTGTCGAAGCAGGCCGAGGCCTATCGCCAGATGGCGCTGCTGCTGCGCCGCCCGCCCGGACGGGAGGCCTATCCCGGCGACGTGTTCTACCTGCACAGCCGGCTGCTCGAACGGGCCGCCAAGCTGAGCGACGATCGGGGGGCGGGATCGCTGACCGCGCTGCCCATCATCGAGACCAAGGCCGGCGACGTGTCGGCTTACATCCCGACCAACGTGATTTCCATCACCGACGGGCAGATCTTCTTGCAGGACGACCTGTTCAAGTCGGGGGTGCGACCCGCGGTCGACGTGGGCATCTCGGTGTCCCGGGTGGGCTCGGCCGCCCAGATCAAGGCCATGAAGACTGCGGTGGGTACGCTCAAAGCCGACCTTCAGCAGTTCCGCGAGCTGGAGGCCTTCGCCGCTTTCGGCTCTGATCTCGACGCGGTATCTCAGGCCCAACTCGACCGGGGTTATCGCCTCACCGAGCTGCTCAAGCAAGGCATCCAGACACCTATGCCGGTTGAAGAACAGGTGGTGTCGCTGTATGCCGGCACCCGGGGCTACCTGGACAACATCCCCGTCGAAGATGTCGCTCGCTTCGAGTCGGAGCTGTTGGAATGGGTCCGTACCCGCAATGCCGGCCTGATGTCGTCGGTGGTCGAGACCGGCGCGGTGGACGAGGATGGGCTGGAGGCCGCGGTGTCGGCCTTTGCCGCCCAGTTCGAGTCGTCGGCCGAGCCCGAAGGCGACGAGCCCGACGCCGAGGCCCAGGCCGCAGCCGAGGCCGGGGTGGTCGATGCCGACCACACCCTGCCCGAGACCGACATTCAGCGGCCCGAAGAAGGCTGATCTATGCCGGGTGGTCAAGAGCGCGCGCTGCGCAGGCGCATTTCGTCGGTGCAGTCGACCAAGAAGATCACTCGCGCCATGGAGCTCATCGCCGCCACCCGGGTGGTGAAGGCCCAACAGCGGGCGCACGCCGCCCGGCCCTACTCGACGAAGCTCACCAGCGTCATCGAGGACGTTGCCGCCGGTGGGGCCGAGGCCTCCCATCCATTGCTGGAGCGGCGGGAGACGGTGCGCCGGGTGGGCTTTGTGGTCATTACCTCTGACCGGGGTTTGGCCGGGCCGTACAACAGCTCGGTTATCAAGGCTGCTGAGCGGGAGCTGATGGATGCCCAGACCCAGGGGCGGGACTACTCGCTCATGCTCATCGGTAAGAAGGGCCAGGACTACTTCCGGTTCCGCAACTACCGGATCGACGAGGCCTTCACCGGCATGAGCGACACCCCTACCTACGACGATGCCCGCCAAGTGGCCGAGATCGTGGCCGACCGGTTCGAGTCGGGCCATATCGACGAAGTCATCCTGGCCTACATGGAGTTCTTCACCATCGGCACCCAACGGGTGGCGGTGCGCCGCTTCCTCCCGTTAGAAAGCATCGACGTGATCGCCGCGGCCGGAACGGGTGAGCTGCGGGCCGCCTTCGAGTTCGAACCCTCTCCTGAGGGGGTGCTGGAGTCGCTGCTGCCCCGGTACGTGGAGTCGAGGCTTTTCTCGGCGCTGCTGGATGCGGCCGCCTCTGAGCACGCCAACCGCCAGCGGGCAATGAAGGCTGCCACCGACAACGCCGAAGAGCTGATCACCAAGCTCACCCGGGCCATGAACCGAGCCCGCCAAGACGCCATCACCACCGAGATCATGGAGATCGTCGGCGGTGCCGAAGCCCTGAAAGAAGAGGATGACGACGGCGAAATCGCCGATCTCCTCGCCACCGCCAACCAGTAGGAGAAGAAGTTCAGATGTCGGAGAATCTCAAAGACGGCCGGGTGGTCGGAATCGCCGGACCGGTCATCGACGCCGAGTTCCCCCCAGACGCCTTGCCCGAGATCAACACCGCCCTTGAGTTCGACGTGAACGTCGACGGTGAGATCATCACCGTGAAGGCCGAGGTGGCCCAGCAGATCGGCGAGGGCCGGGTGCGGGCCATCGCCCTCAAGCCCACCGACGGCCTCACTCGGGGCACAGTGGTGCGCAACACCGGCCAGGGCATGACCGTGCCGGTGGGCGACGTGACCCTGGGTCACGTGTGGAATGTGGTGGGGGAGTGCCTGGACACCGACCGCGACACCCTGGATGTGGGCGAGGAGTGGGAAATCCACCGCCCCGCGCCGTCGTTCGACGCGCTGGAGCCCTCTACTCGCATGTTCGAGACCGGTATCAAGGTCATCGACTTGCTCACCCCCTACAAGGAGGGTGGCAAGATCGGCCTCTTCGGCGGCGCCGGTGTGGGCAAGACGGTGCTCATCACCGAGATGATCAACCGAGTGGCCACCCAGCATGGCGGCGTGTCGGTGTTCGCTGGCGTGGGGGAGCGCACCCGCGAGGGCACCGACCTGTTCTTGGAGATGGAAGAGTCGGGCGTTTTGGACAAGGCCGCCCTGGTGTTCGGCCAGATGGACGAGCCCCCCGGCGTGCGGCTGCGAGTGGGCCTGGCCGGGGTAACCATGGCCGAGTACTTCCGCGACGTTCAGAACCAGGACGTGCTGTTGTTCATCGACAACATCTTCCGCTTCGTGCAGGCCGGCTCGGAGGTCTCCACCCTGTTGGGCCGGATGCCTTCGGCGGTGGGCTACCAGCCCACGCTGGCCGACGAGATGGGCGAACTTCAGGAGCGCATCACCTCCACCCGGGGCCGCTCCATCACCTCGTTGCAGGCGGTGTACGTGCCGGCCGACGACTACACCGACCCGGCGCCGTTCACCTCGTTCACCCACTTCGACGGCACCACCGAGCTGAGCCGCGACATCGCCGCGCTGGGCATCTACCCCGCGGTGGATCCGCTGGCCTCCACCTCGACCATTCTCACTCCTGAGGTGGTGGGTGACCGCCACTACGGCGTGGCCCGCCGGGTGCAGGAGATCCTCCAGCGCTACAAGGAGCTTCAGGACATCATCGCCATCTTGGGCCTCGACGAATTGTCGGAGGAGGACAAGGTGATCGTGTCCCGGGCCCGCAAGGTGCAGCGGTTCTTGTCCCAGCCCATGTTTGTGGCCGAGGTGTTCACCGGGCTTCCTGGTGTGTTCACCCCGGTAACCGAGACGGTGGACTCGTTTGAGGCGCTGGTGAACGGCGACCTCGATGACCTGCCGGAGCAGGCCTTCTTCATGGTCGGCGGGGCTGAAGATGCCCACCGCAAGGCGGCCGAACTCGAGGCCCAGGCGGCCTAAATATGGCTCTGGTTGTCGAGCTCGTCTCTCCTGAGGAGATCGTCTACACCGGCGAGGCCGAGATGGTGGTGGCCCGCACCACCGACGGGGAGATCGCGTTCCAGCCCGGCCACGTGCCCTTCTTGGGCGTCCTGGTGCCCAGCGAAGTGCGGGTGTACACCACTGACGGCGCCAAGACCACCATCGCCGTCGAACGCGGCTTTGTCGAGGTGTCCCACGACAACGTCGCCCTCCTCAGCGACTCCGCCACGGTAAGCTAACAACTCGTTAGTTTGGCGGGGTGAGTGCTGCCGGTTTGGGACAGATGAGGATGCTCGGAATCAAGTCAAGAAGGTCGCGGGAGCCGCGGTGGGAGCGAGCGTTGGTGACTGGGGCGTCCACGGGGATCGGGCAAGCCATAGCCCAGCAGCTGGCCGCTGCTGGAGTGGACTTGGTGTTGGTGGCTCGAAGTGGCGATCGGCTGGAGGAAGTGGCTGAAGAGTTGCGGGCCAGCAGAGCAGGCCTAGAGGTTGAGGTTCTGGCCGCTGATCTATCCGATCAGGCCGAGCTGGCCGTCGTGGAGAAGCGGGTGGTGGCCGAGGAGGCGCCCATTGACCTGCTGGTCAACAATGCCGGCCTAGGTTACGAGGGCCCCTTCCACACCCAAGACCCCTCTGAGGTATGGGAGACCATTGGGGTCAACGTCATGGCGCTGGTACAACTAACCCATGCTGCCCTGAAGACGATGGTCGATCGGGGGAAAGGTCATGTGGTCTTGGTGTCGTCGATGGCCTCGCTGCAAGGGATGCCCATGACCGCGGTCTACTCGGCGACCAAAGCATTCATCACCAGTTTTGGCGAGGCCGTCTACGAGGAGCTCAAGGGCACCGATGTGGTGGTAACCACGGTCTTGCCCGGGTTGACCCGTACCGAGTTCCACGAGCGGGGTCGCTGGAACCTGGACAAGTGGCCCTCGGTGGGATGGCAGGATGCCGACGAGGTGGCCACTGAGACGCTGGCGGCGGCGGCTCGATCCCGGCCCGAGGTGGTGACCGGGCGCATAAACCGGGTTCTCGCCGTGCTGTCGGGCGTTTCTCCCCGACGCATCCGGCGAACACTCATTGGCCGGGCCGCCCGCCGCGCCTGGCCGGAAGGTTTGTAACCTCTAGGAGAAGAACATGAATACGTGGCGCCGACTCTTGGCCATTGTTGCCCTCGTTCTGCTCTTCGCCTCTGCCTGTTCGGATGATGACCCTGCGCCCGCCGCGTCGACGCCCGATGTCACAGCCACACCGGAGACGGACGCAGCTGAGCCTGACCCCGGAGAGTCGACCCCCGACTCCGACCAGCCCGCACCGACCGCGGAAGCCGATGAGGCTGAGCCTGAGCCTGAGTCACAGGACACCGAGCCGGAAGAGGCTGAGCCTGAGCCTGAGTCACAGGACACCGAGCCGGAAGAGGCAGAGCCGCAGGACGCCGGGCAAACAGACCTAAAGCCGGCCGAGCCGGCTGAGCCGGCAGAAGAGTCCGCTCTGGAGCAACTCCGCCGTCGCATGGCCGCGGCGGCGGCATTCGGGGGCCTCGTTCCGTCTATGGCCATCGTGGAGGAATTGCGCCGGAACGCCGAGGGGTTCTCCTACGAGATCGGCGAACACGGTGGCACGCTCACGGTGGCATCAATCTCCGAGCCCCTTACGTTCAACCTCGCGCTGGCCAGGGACGCCGGATCGTCGGGCGTGCTCGGGTATCTGTTCGAAGGGCTCACCCAGACCTCGTGGCTGAACGATGAGATCGAGCCGCTGCTGGCGCGGTCTTGGGAGCGCTCCGACGATGGGCTGCGCTGGGTGTTCCATCTGCGCGACGACGTGCAGTGGCACGACGGCACGCCGCTCACCGCCCACGACGTGGAGTTCACCTTCAACCGGGTCATCTACAACGACGATTTCCAAGCAGCCAGCCGGGCATCTTTCGAGTTCCGATTCCTGAATGATGAGACCGGCCAGTGGGAGCAGTCGCAGATGACGGTTACGGCATTGGACGACCTCACGGTGGAGATTGTCCTCCCACAGCCGTTCGCCCCGTTCCTGCGCTCGATGGGCACCGCCATCTACCCCAAGCACATCCTGGAGGGTCCCATCGAATCGGGAACCTTTACGGAGTTTTGGGGCATCGACACTGATCCCACCGAGATCATCGGCACCGGCCCGTTCACCATCGGGGAATACACCCCCGGGGAGCGATTCGTGTTCGAGCGAAACCCCGACTACTGGCTGGTGGACGACGCTGGAGGGCGCCTGCCGTACCTCGACCGGGTTGTGCGATTGATCGTGGAGGACTTAGAGGACGAGCTGGCGTTGTTCCGCGATGGGACCACCGACTTTCACGGTGTGTTGGGCGAGGAATTCGCAACGCTCGATCCAGTGGCCGATGCGGAGAACTTCACCCTGCACCGCCGCGGCCCCGGATTCGGCACCAACTTCCTGGCCTTCAATCAGAATCCGGGAACCAACGAAGCGGGCGAGCCCTATGTCGATCCGGTTCAACTGCACTGGTTCCAAGACGTGGCTTTCCGGCAGGCCGTTGCCCACACCATGGACAAAGCAGTCATGATCGACAGGGTCCAGCACGGCCTGGGCTATCCGCAGTGGTCTTCGGTGAGTCCGGCAGCCGGTGATTTTCACAATCCCGAAGTACGCCAGTACGCCTACGACCTGGATCGGGCCAACGAGATTCTTGACGAATTGGGCTGGATTGACACCGACGGCGACGGCATCCGCGAGGACGATTTGGGCAACCCCATCTCGTTCACGATGGTCACCAATGAGGGCAACAGTGTGCGGGCCGATATCACCGGCATCATCCACGAGGGGATGACCGCGGTCGGCCTCGACGTTGATTTTCAGATTGTGGATTTCGGCGCCATGGTGGCCCAGCTCACTGCCACCTACGACTGGGAGGCCATGGTGGTGGGACTGACCGGGAGTCCCGACCCCTTCGGCGGTATGAACGTGTGGCACAGCGGCGAGGGACTGCACCTTTGGTATCCGAATCAGCCTGAACCCGCCACGGAGTGGGAGGCGGAGATCGACGAACTGTACATCGCAGGCAGCAGAGAACTCGACCACGAAAAGCGAGTGCAGCACTACTGGGATGCCCAAGCGATTGTCGCCGAGAACGTGCCGCTCATCTACACCACGCAGTCGGAGCGGCTGGGAGCGGTCCGCAACGTGTTCGGCAACTACACCCCGACGCTGTACGGCTACTGGGACTTGCGCTACCTGTTCCGCACCGAGCAGTGAGAGACGGCCTCTGCCAACTTCAGGGGCGGGCGGTTACCCGAATTCGATAGCAGAGAAGCTGTTCAGCTTGTCCAGTTGGTGGTCGGCGGTCACCAGCCGGACGGTACCTGACTTCGAACGCATGACCAGCGACTGAGTGCTGGCGTGGTTCTTGTAGTAGTGGACGCCCTTGAGCAGATCGCCATCGGTAATCCCGGTGGCGGCGAAGAAGCAGTTGTCGCCTTGAACCAAGTCGTCGGCGGTGAGCACCTTGGTCACATCCCGACCCAGCTTCTCCGCCTCCTTGCGCTCCTTGTCGTTGCGGGGCCAAAGCCGCCCGAGTTGTTCGCCGCCCATGCATTTGAGTGCGGCCGCAGAGATGACCCCCTCGGGGGTTCCCCCGATGCCGAATAGTATGTCGGCTCCCGAGTCGGGCCAGGCGGTGGAAATGGCCCCGGCCACGTCGCCGTCGGGTATGAGGCGGATGCGGGCCCCGGCATCGCGCACCTCGGCTATGAGGTCGGAATGGCGGTCCCGGTCTAGAATCACTGCGGTCACGTCTCGCACCGGCTCGCTCTTGGCCTCGGCCACCAGCTCGAGGTTCCGGGTGGGCGAGTTGTCCATCGAGATGCCGTATCCCAAGCATTCGGGACCGTACGCGATCTTCTCCATGTATACGCAGGGTCCAGGGTTGAACATAGTGCCCCGGTCGGAAACCGCGATCACCGACAAGGCGTTGCCCCGGCCCAACGAAGTCAGCGTGGTGCCATCGATGGGGTCGACCGCGATGTCGCATTCGGGAGGCGTACCGTCGCCGATCAGCTCCCCGTTGAAGAGCATGGGGGCTTCGTCCTTCTCGCCCTCGCCGATGACCACGATCCCGTCCATCGGCACAGTCCGCAACAGCACGCGCATGGCTTCTACGGCAGCGCCATCGGCTCCCTCTTTGTCGCCCCGACCCATCCATCGGGAAGCGGCCAGAGCAGCGACTTCGGTCACTCTGACCAGCTCCATCGCCAAGTTGCGGTCGGGGGTCTCGGGCGATGCGTTCACGTTGCCCAACCGTAGCGTTCTCGTGCTGGCGCTTCATCCCCTGCCAGCATGTTTGTGCGGAATCTGTTGGCCCGTTGATGCGACCGGGTTCGCGTGGTCTGGCACCATTTCTCCCATGGTCTGGTGCTTCCAATGTGGTGCCTCCTACGACGAAGACGTTTCGGAGTGCGTGGAGTGCGGTGTGGCCACCTTTCCCACTCCACCTCAGCGGGCCGAAGAGGTGGGAGGCTCCGATGACGAGCAACTGGCCTATGAGTTCCACGAGTGGTCATACGACTCCCGCAATCGCCTTGAGGAGGTGCTGCGTGACAAAGAGCTAGAGCACGCTTGGCTGGGTCCGACGCTGATCGTGTGCGAAGCCGCCGAGGAGGCAGTGGACTTAGCGGTGGAGGGGGTGCTGCGGGCCCAGCTGCCGGAACTGGACAAGGGCCAGCCTGCGGTGGTGTATGAGCTGGCGGACTACGACGAAGCCCAGAAGGCCGATGTGTTGAGCGAGTTGCTTTCGGAGGGCATTGCCCACGAGGTGGACTACGCCGGCAATCTGGTTGTGGCAGAGGCCGACGAGGAGACGGTGGACGCATTGTTCGATCGGCTTATCAACGCGGCCGAGCAGCGCCAGTTTGGACCAGGCCTGCCGGGGGTGGAGCCCTACCAGGTACTGGAGTCGCTGTTCTTGTCCGCTGATCGGCTCCGCCGCAACACGGCCGATTCCAAGGCGGTGGAGGACTTTGCCAACGCTCACGACTTGGTGGTGCAGCTCAGCCTGCCGTGGGGGTACGAGCCTGATTTCTGGCGGGCGATGTTGGATGCTTCCGATGGGCTGCGAGAGGCCTTGGTGGCTGGTCCTGACCCGGTCGAGGGCGATGCCGCGGCCGAGCAGGCGGCGGAGATGCTGAGAGAGCTTCTGCGCCGGTACATGTAGTGGGAGAGTCGGCTGCACAGGGCTTGGTCCTGACTCACGGTGCTGGTGGGGATCGCGACCAGCACACGCTTGTGGCACTTGACGAGGGCCTGGCTCCACTACCGGTAGAGCGGATCAACTTCCCCTATCGGAATCAGGGCCGTCGACCCCCTGATCGGGTCCCCAAACTGCTGGCCTTCTTGCGTGAGGAGATTCCGGCCATTGCCCGGCGTTTGGAGGTTGAGCCCGGCCATTTGGTATTGGGTGGCCGGTCGATGGGCGGGAGGATGTGCTCGATGGCGGTGGCTGAGGGGATGCCCGCCGCCGGACTAGTGCTGTTGAGCTATCCGCTGCACCCGCCGAAGAAGCCCGAGAATCTGCGAACTGAGCATTTCGACGCTATAGAGGTTCCCTGCTTGTTCATCTCCGGAGACCGTGACCCGTTTGGCACCCCCGAGGAGTTCGAGCAGTACCTGCCAGCCATTGGAGGCCCGGTGACCACCGTTTGGCTTGAAGGCGAGGGGCATGACCCGAAGAAGGCTGATGCAGCGATCGTCGCCGCCGTGGCCGGCTGGCTGGCAACGCTTTAGGTGGAATCGCTCCCGGCGAGGTGGCGGGTCCTGTCCCGGCCCAGCCCGCCGTCCTCCATGGAGTCCGGGCGGCGGGCGCCCTGAGCCGGGCCACCCCCCACCACGCCTCCCCGGAACTTGGCCTCTGGCGCCACCCACCGCCCTACTGGTCCTCGGGATTGAGCTCCTCTAGGGAACGGCGGGTGGTTTCGGGGTAGAAAAGGAGGACGAGGATGGCGACGAGTATCGGTCCGGCCACTAAGACGGTGAACGCGGTGCCGTAGCCCCAGGCGTCGGCCATGACCCCGGCGGCAGCTAGCCCCGCGGCGCTGCCCGCGACGCCAGCCACGCCGAGCAGGCCGTTGGACTCCGACCTTCGCATGGTGCCGAACATTTCTGCTCGGTACACCCCCAGCGTCGGCACGGTCGTGGCGGTCATGAATGTTCCGATTGCGATCAGAACCCACATGGGCCAGCCCGCCAGGGTGAAGTGCCACAAGGCGAACAAAGCGCCGCCGCTCACGCCGATTGAGGCAAGAACCCGTCGGCCCCGAAGGTCGGCCAGCTTGCCGGCAATGAGCATCCCTGGTCCCGCGGTCCAGGCGGTGAGCAGGGTGAACACTGTGATCTTGGTGGCGCTAAAGCCCCGTTCGTCCCGCAGGAAGTCGTTTTGCAATTGAGAGGCCGGGGCGGCGAACAACAGCACTGCAAAAGAGGTCACGGCGAGGAGCACCAACCGAAAGCGGTATTCGATTGGTGGTCTGGTGCGAGGCTGACGACGGGCAGTTTCGAACCGCTCTGATTCGGGCAGTCTGCGGGCCGCGAACAACACCAAGGGCAGTCCGGCCAGCGCCACCACAAAGCTGAGCCGCCACGCAGTAACCCCCAGGTCGGCCAAGGGCACCGAGCCGACGGCAATTCCCGAGCCCAGTCCGGCGGCCAACCCCAGCATGGAGGCCACAAAGGCCCGGGACCCAGCGGGGGCTTCTTCGAGGGCAAAAACAAAGATGAGCAAAGCCATGGCGTGGGATAGTCCCCGGGAAATTGCTTGGACTGCGGTCAAGGTGGCCAGATTGGCAACCAGAGATGTCGCCGCTGAGGCCAGAATCGCACCAGCCGCGGCATAGAGCAGAGTGCGCCGACGGCCCTTCCGGTCGGCAACCGCGGCCACAGCCACCGTAATCAGGATGCTGAGTCGGATCAGCGACAGGGCGACCCCCGCAGCTGATTTGCTCTCTCCAAACTCGTCTCGGGCGAACGTGATGGTCTGACCCAGCAATGTGCCCAAGAACCCGGCGATCACGGCCAGGGTGGCCAGAAGTGCAACGATCTGAGCCTGCCGGGCGGTGAAGCGGTCGGGGGGATGCCACCAAGGAAGGTCCCGTCCTTGGCGCAGAGCACGGCTGACTGGGATGGTGAAGAGCACCCACCAGACTGGGATGGCCAGTCGATAGTCGAACCGTTCGGTGATCTCTACCTGATCAGAGCCGATCGGCTCGACGGTGACCAATCGGCGGTAGTGATCCATTGGCCCTTCTACTGCGGTAAAGGCGCCATCGCCCTCGGCGCGTTCCAAGACGATGTCGGAGCGGGGGGTCAGCAAGCCGTGGGGCCCGTTCAGTACCCCATCGGCGGCATCGTTGCTCAGAACGCGACGAGAGATCACTCGGGCCATGGAATGGAGAGGAGTTTAGTTTTGAGCCACATACGCCCGTGGTTACCCATGACTGTCTGAGCGGGGCTGCGGGGACCATACTTGTCGGGTGGAGCGTGTCCATCAGGAGGACTTCGATCGGCAGGATCGCATCGAGGTGCGGGGCAGTGGTCCCTTAGAGGGGTCGGTGGCTATCAGCGGGGCAAAGAACTCGGTGCTGAAGCTCATGGCTGCCTGCCTGCTCACCGAGGGCACGTTCACAATCCGCAACGTGCCCGACATCGACGATGTGACAGTGATGGCCGATGTATTGCGGTCGATGGGGGTCTCGGTCAACCGGACGGACGACGCTCTCGTCATTGAGCGTCCCGCAGCTATCGCTCCTGAGGCGCCTTATGCGCTGACCGAGCAATTGCGGGCTTCCACCGCGGTGCTCGGCCCGCTGCTGGCCGGGACCGGGCATGCCCGGGTGGCTCTGCCTGGAGGAGACGACTTTGGTCCTCGGCCCATCGACATGCACATTGCCGGGCTGGAGGCCATCGGCTGTCGGTTTGAGATATCCGGCGGGGACGTCTACGCCACTGCCGACAATCTGGTGGGAAATTCCGTGTTGCTGGAATATCCCAGCGTGGGCGCGACTGAGAACGTGATGATGGCTGCCGTTTTGGCCAAGGGAGCCACAGTCATCGACAACGCCGCCCGAGAGCCGGAGATCGCCGATCTGGCCGGATTCTTGAACCATATGGGTGGCCACGTCATCGGGGCGGGTACGTCCACCATCACGGTTGAGGGGGTAGAGGAGCTCCGTCCGGTGGAGTACACGGTGGTGAGCGACCGGATCGAAGCAGCCACATTCATGGCCGCCCTCGGTGTGGCTGGCGGGGAGATCACCCTGGTGGGCGCCCGTCTCGACCATATGGCGATGCTGTGCCGCAAGCTGGGGGAGATGGGGGTGCGGACCTCATCCGACCCCGACGGAGTTTGGGCCATGTGCAACGGTCGCCTCCGCTCAGCTGATGTGTCTACGCTGCCCTATCCCGGTCTTCCCACCGATTGCAAGCCGCTGCTGGTGGCCATGCTGTCGGTGGCTGAAGGGGTGGGGATCGTCACCGAGAATCTGTTCTCAGGGCGGTTCCGTTACGTGGACGAACTGGTTCGGATGGGCGCCGACATCCGCACCGAGGGCCACCACGCGGTAATCCGGGGTGTGGAACGGCTCAGCGGGGCGCCGGTACGGGCATCCGACATCCGGGCGGGGGCGGCCCTGGTGGTTGCCGGACTAGCTGCCGATGGCCTCACTGTGGTTTCCGACCCCCACCACATCGACCGGGGCTATGAGAACTTTGCTGGCAAGCTCAGTGCTTTGGGCGCCGATGTCCGCCACGAGAAGCCCGGCGATTAGCGAGGAACAACAGGCAGGCCAGCAGGGCCAGCGGGGCGGCCACCAAGAGAATCTCATCCCAACCGCCCTGGTGGGCCAGCAATTCCACGGTGGCGATTCTGCCAGACGCATGCTGGATTCGATCAAGCGAGATCAGAGGGAGGGTTGGCGAACGCTTCACCTGCTGAGAGAATGGAGGGCGTGCAAGACGCGGTCGCCAAGGTCATCGAGGCCATACGTCCCGCAGTGCAGGCAGACGACGGCGATATCTATTTGCGGGGGGTTGATGAGGACACCGGCGTGGTCACCGTGGAGTTGGTGGGTGCTTGCGTGAGTTGTCCGGCCTCGACGGTGACGCTCAAGGCCGGGGTGGAGCGCATTCTCAAAGACCGGGTTGAAGGGGTCACCGAGGTGGTGAATGTGGGCCAGAACCTGCTGAGCGATGGTTCACCGGTTGGTTTGTAGCCGAATACCGCGAACATGATCCCGCAGCGAACCGACACTTGGTACGTCAGCTATGCACTCATCGCTGCCAATGTGGCGGTGTTCATTGTCGGCATCGGCATGGGGGACAGCCTGGGTGGCGGCGGCGATGGAAACGGTCTCGTTTACCGTGCCGCCACGCTGGGGGGGAACATCGAGTATTTGGACGAGTGGTGGAGGGTGTTCACCGGTGGTTTCTTGCACCATGGCATGTTCCATCTCGCAGTGAACATGTTCTCGCTCTACATCCTGGGTCTGGCGCTTGAGCGATCACTGGGGAAGATCCCGTTCACGGCGGTGTACTTGTCCTCGCTGGTAAGCGGGTCGTTCGGAGCGTTGATCGAGACGCCCAACTCGCTGGTCGCCGGGGCATCGGGGGCCATATTCGGGCTGATGGGCGCTCTTGCGGCCTTGTACTTGACCCAAGGGGTGGGGTTGTTCCAGACCCCGATCGGGCCGATTCTGGCCATCAACCTCGTGATCAGCTTCACCGTTCGGTCGGTTTCGCTGGGTGGCCACGTCGGGGGTCTCATCGGCGGCTTTCTCGTCGGAGTGGCGGCCGCTCAGGCAATCCGCCGGCAGCAGCACACCACCGTGATTCCGGTACTGGCCGCGGTAGTGGTGGCGGGGGCTTCCTTTGTCGGTGCGCTATGGGCTGCCAGTCGCTCTACCGTGGTTCTCATTGTCGGCTAGGCGAACTGGGCCCGCAGCGTCTTGAGGTTGCGGCGCCACACCCACTCGAGGATGCGGGCGCCGATGATGTCACCGAGCAGGCCCCCCATCCACCAGGGGAAGTTCAGCTCTTCGGTCCAGCAGAACTCGGTGCGGTTGGTGCCCGCGGGGGCAAGGGTGAAGCGCCCTTCCCCAGTGACCAGTCCGGTGTGGCGCACTCCGATGGCCTCTTGCTCGGCCCATTCGGTGACCACCATGGCGTCGGTGAGCCGCAGGGGACCGATCTTGGTGAGGCATTTGAAGGCGGTACCAACTCCTTCGGTTTGGATTCCCTGGAAGGAGATCGACTCGGCGTCGGCCATCCACTCGGTGTGAGAGTCGATGCGGCGCACGTACTCCCACACCGCGGGGGTGGGCGCCTCAATGGTGGTGGAAACCCTGATCCTGGCCACAGCCAGAGTCTAAGAGCGCCCCGTGATGAGAATCTCACCCGTCGGACCGTAGAATTCAGGCCATGTCTGATGCCGACATCGAGTTCTTCTGGGATCCGATCTGTCCGTTCGCGTGGATCACCTCCCGGTGGGTGACCGATGTCGCCCGCCAGCGGGACTATTCCGTGGACTGGCGCTTGATCTGCCTGTCGATCCTCAATGAGGACAAAGACTACGACGACTTTCCTGAGGGCTATCAGGATCTGCACCACAAGGGTCGTCGGATGCTGCGGGTGGCCCAAGCAGTGCGAGAGGAGCATGGCCCCGCCGCAGCCGGCGAGCTGTACACCTCCTACGGGGCCACCATCTGGAATCCCAACGGGAACATCCGCTCCACGATGGGCGAGGTGGCCTCTGATGAGCATTTGGCCGCGGCTCTCGAACGGGCCGGTGCTTCCGCGGAGCTGGCCGCCCGGGCTGAGGATGAGTCGCTGGACGACGCCCTGCGAGATTCGACGATGGAGGCGCTGAGCCGCACCGGGCGAGATGTGGGCACCCCTATCATCACCTTCCACCACGACCGGGGGTCCACTTCGTTCTTCGGCCCGGTGGTGAGCCAAGTGCCGCCCCCGGAAGAGGCTGTGCGCCTGTGGGACGCAGTGGTGGCACTGGCCGAATGGCCGTCGTTTGCCGAGCTCAAGCGCTCCAAGCGCGATGATCTCGTATTCCCCTCGGTGTAGCTGATAGGCGGTGGCAATGGCGTCTGAAGCGATTGCGTATCTAGACAACGCAGCCTCGACCCCGCTCTGCTCGGAGGCGGTGGAGGCCATGGTGCCCTTGCACCGAGAGCTGTACGCCAATCCCACCGGCGCCCATCGGATGGCCCGAGACACCCGCCGTCGGATCGACGACGCCCGCGACGTGATGGCCGAGGCTCTGGGTTCACAGCCGGGGGAGATCGTGTTCACCGGCGGGGGCACCGAAGGCGACAACCTGGCGATGGTCGGCCGGCATATGCAGGTAGGCGGGGTGACGGTTTGCTCGGCCATCGAACACCACGCGGTGCTAGAGCCTGTGGAGCATCTGGGCGGCCGAGTTGTGGCGGTGGACGCCGCTGGGGTGATCGATTTGGATGCACTGGCCGCAGCCCTTGACGACGACGTGACCGTGGTGTCGGTGATGCTGGCCAACAACGAGACCGGCATGGTCCAGCCTTTGGAGCAAGTGGCCGAGGCAGTGCGCTCGCGGGCCTCTCAGGCTGTGCTCCATACCGACGCGGTGCAGGCTTTTCCCTGGTTGGATGTGGCCTCGCTGGCTGCTTGCGCCGACTTGATCTCGGTCAGCGCCCACAAGTTCGGAGGACCCAAGGGCGTGGGCGCGCTGGTGGTGCGTCACGGCGTGGAGTTGTCGCCGCTGCTATTGGGTGGCGGCCAGGAAAGGGGACTGCGCTCAGGCACCCACAACGCGGCGGGCATCGTTGGCATGGCCGCGGCCGCTGAAGTGGTGCTGAAGAGCCGGGCCGAGCAAGTGGTTCGGTTGGCCGGTCTGCGGGACCGGCTGGTGGATGGAATCCTGGGCGCGGTGCCAGACACGATCGAGACCGGGGAGAGGTCGGGCAAGGTGGCCGGGTCGGCCCATCTCTGCTTTGAGGGCATCGAGTCGGAGGCGCTGTTGTTCTTGTTGGAGGATGCCGGGGTGTACGCCTCTGCGGCATCGTCCTGCTCCAGTGGGGCACAGGATCCGTCCCATGTGCTGGCCGCCATGGGCTACGACCGGGCGTTGGCCGGGGGGTCGCTGCGGCTGTCATTGGGCTATGAGACCACCGACGCCGATATCGATCAGGCGCTGGTGGTGACCCCCGACGCGGTGGCCCGCCTTCGGGCCTACGGAAAAGGCTGAGACATGCGGGTATTGGCGGCCATGTCCGGGGGTGTGGACTCCTCGGTGGCCGCCGCCATGCTGGCCGAACAGGGACACGAGGTGGTGGGTGTCACCCTCAAGCTCTGGGGAGGGGAGTCTGACACCGGCTGCTGCTCGGTGTCGGATGTGGAGGACGCCCGCCGGGTGGCCGACCTGTTGAAGTTGCAGCACCACGTATTCAACTTCGGGGACGCCTTCGATCAGCGGGTGGTGGCCCCGTATGTGGACGACCACGCCGTCGGGCTAACCCCCAACCCGTGTATCGAATGCAACCGCCACATCAAGTTCGACAAGCTGATGGTGCGGGCTGAGGCTTTGGGATTCGATGCAGTGGCCACCGGCCATCACGCCCGTCTGGGAGCTGCTAGTGGCGGATACCGGGTGCGCCGAGGGGTGGATGATGCCAAGGACCAGTCCTACGTGCTGTACATGTTGGGCCAGGAGCAGATGTCCCGGCTGCTGTTGCCCATCGGACATCTGACCAAGGCTGAAGTTCGGGATCGGGCCGCTGAGCTGGGCTTGCGGAATTCGGCCAAGCCCGACAGCCAGGACGTGTGTTTCATTGCCAACCGGGCCGGGGGACGGCAGGGATTCCTATCTCGTCGCCTGGGGGAGTCGCCGGGGATTGTGGTGGACACCGACGGCACGGAGCTGAGCTCAGTCGAGGCGGTGCAGGCGGTGACCATCGGCCAGCGTCGCGGACTCAACCTGGGCGGCACCGATGAGCCCCGGTACGTGACCGATGTGGACATCGCGGCAGGCCGGGTGACTGTGGGTCGCCGCGAGGATCTGTACACGCCGATCCAGGATGTGATCAACATCCAATGGGCCGACAGTGTTGTCGATGGCCCAGTCGACATCCAGGTGAGCGCTCACGGCACCCCCGCGGTCGGGGTGGTGGACCAAGCGGGAGCGGTCCGGTGGCACGAACCCCAGCGCCGGGTAGCCCCTGGCCAGGCCGTGGTCTTCTACCAGGGTGATCTGGTAGCGGGCGGCGCAGTCGCGGCCTAGTTGGGACTGATCAGATAACCAGGTCGCGTAGGGCGGTGAGGCGGGGGGCGATCAGGTCAGTGATGATGGCGGGGCGGTCGGTGGGTGGGGCCAAGGCGGCTTCGCCCCACAGGGCCCGGCCGACGGTGAATCCGGCACAGCCCGAGGCCACAGCCACTTCGAGTTGGGTGTGGTAGCTCTCGAAGCTGCCGCCGCCCGAAAGCAAGGTCCAGGGCATGTCGCACCGTTTGGTGATTTCCCAGCAGGCCGCGGCCCACCGGGCCTTTTCGGGGTCTTGGTCGGGATCCACGGGGAAGGGCAGCTTCAACACGTCGACTCCCATGGGGGCGAAGCGGTCCACGGTCTCTAGCACGATCTGGGGGCGGACCGAAGGGTCGTCTAGGCCATAGAACAACGGCTCCACTAGCAAGGGGATGCCCACTCGGCGGCACTCGGCCAAAATTCCAGCCACAGCCCGCTCTTGGGCGGCGGCATGGGGGCGGTCGGGTCGGTAAAGCACCAGCAGTTTGGCCGCAGCCGCGCCGCAGTCGGCGGCGGCCTGTACCGACCAGCCTTCCAGCAGCCCAACGGGAGCGGCTTCAGGATCGGCCATGTAGCCCTGCGCCTCCAGCGCCGCGGTGAAGCCCACGCCGGGAGGAAGCGTGCCGTCCAGAAGCTGGGGGATGGAGTACTCCGGCTCGAGCATCACCCCAGTGGCACCGGCCGCCAGTCCGGCCACCAGGTCGCGCTTCAAGTCGACGATGGCATCGCTGGTCACCGAGTCGGGGTCGTCGGGCGCCAGAACGCTACGCAGCGAGTCCCGGTGGTCGATGGCCAGTACAGCAAACTGCCCGTTGTGGGTGAGGTCGGCCACGCTCATGTCAGTTGGAGGGCACCGCGCCTGCCACCGGCAAAGTCCAGGAGCCGGCGCCCCAGTCGGATTCGATCCAGGTGTGTTCGGCGGCGAAGCAGGGGGGCGTGCGGCGCTCGTCGCCGATGAGCTCTCCGGCCAGGTAGTTGAGGAAGTACATGTTGGCGCTGGGACAGGCCACCGACGTGTGATAGCCCTTGGGCACCAGCACCGCATCCCCGTCGTGAGCCACTACCGCTTCGTCGAAGTCCTCCTCGGTACGCCAATTTCGATGCATGCAATAGCCCTCCGGGCGGTCGAGGCGGAAGTAGTACACCTCTTCCAGATAGGGCGAACCGTCGCGGCCGTCGTGGCAGTGGGGCGGCCACCCCGACCAGGTGCCCCGAGGCACGAACACCTCGTACAGGATGAGCTTCTCGGCGGGCAGAGGATGGGCCAGCGAATGGACCACCTGGCGATAGGCCTGGCCTCCGCCCCGGATCTCCACCTTCATCTCCGACGGCTCGAATACCCGAGCCGGGTAGCGGCCCTCGGCTGGGGCCGAGCCAACTGCGGCGGTCAGCGAACCCTCGGTGGTGATCTCATACGGCGTATCCGGCGGCAAGTAGACAATGCGGCCCAGTTCTTCGAACACCGATGTGCGGCTGATGGCGGCATCGATGTCTTCTGCTTGTACCCGGCCCGAACCGGACAGCGGAACGATGGCCGTCTCCCGATCGGGCACAACCCCCGACCACGGATCGGACGCAGTGAGTTCCACCACCGAGAAGGCAACGTTGTTCCACCCCGCCGATTCCGGGGTGATGTCGAGGATCAGCCCCGGTCCCGGCTGGGGTCGGATGGGCCCTGATGCGGGTGCGGTCGCCATGGTCAGCCTCCTGTGGTGGCGATCAGGTCGCCGGTCTCGGTCTCCTGTTTGAAGCGCTCCAGCAGCTCACGGTTGCCCAACGGCTCATACCCCAGAACTTCGGTCGTTCGGGGAGTGCGAATCGTGGTGTCGAAGGGAATGCGGGCCCCGGCCAGGGACGCCATCATCTCCGGATCGGGCGGAACCGATCTCAAGAGAGACGGGTCGTGGCCAAACACTTCGCAGGCCATCTGGGCCAACTCCATCCGCCCCGCCGGCTCGCCGCCGCAGCAATGGAAGATGCCGCCCGCGTTCTCGTCTTCCGCGATCAGCCACATCACCTCGGCGCACTCGCTGGCCAGGCTGGGTGTGGCCGTCATGTTGATGTCGCTGCCCTCCCACACTCCAAACGGCTCCTTTTGTGAGACTGCGTCGAGCACCGTGGTGACGAAGTAGCCGAAACCGGGGTCTTGGCCCCGAGGCATCTCTGAACGAGCCCAATGGACGCCGTTGACCGCCGACACCCGGGCTACCGCGGCCCGGTCAGCCCGCAGCAGAGCAGCCTGCTCGCTGAGCGCCTTCAGCACGCCGTAGTAGTTCACCGGGTTGGGTGGGGTGTGCTCGTCGGCTCCGACCTGGGTGCCGTCGAACACCCAGTCGGTAGACACCACAATGAGCTTGGCTCCAACCCTGTTGGCTGCGTCGGTCAGAGTGAGAGTGGCGTCTACGTAGCTGCGCCACGCCAGTTCCCGCTGGTTGTATATCCCGTGGAGGTCGTTGAGGATCATGGAGTGGACGATCACGTCGGGGTCGAACTGGTCCACGCTGGCCGCAACCGCATCGACGTCTAACAGATCCAACGGCTCGATGGTGTAGCCCCGGGGGTTGTCGGGGATGAAGGAATGAACCGGGCAGTGCACGGTGGCGCCATGTCGCTCGGCGAACACCTTCACGATGTTGGCGCCGATGAAGCCCGTTCCCCCGGTGACGTACGCGCGCACTTCCGGTCAGCCGATCTCATCGGTCCGCACCGGGCGGCGCTCGTGTACTGAGCGCCACGCGGCCAGTCCGATCACCAGCGGGGCCCGACCGTCGGCCAGAGTTACCGGCGAAGGCGCCCCCTCCATCATGGCGGTGAACGCCTCCCACTCGGCCAGATACGAGGGGACATAGCGCTCCAAGAAGAAGTAGGGCAGGGTCGGCATTTGGGCGCCGTCGGCAGTGCGGGTCACCGCGGTGGCGGTCAAGGGGTTTTCCGACGCTGCCATCCCGGCCGAGCCGAACGCCTCTACCCGCTGGTCGTAGCCGTACACCGCCTGGCGGCTGTTATCGATGGTGCTGATGGCGTTGTTCTCGTGGGTGCAGACAATCACCGCGGTGTCGAGATCACCGACTTCGCCGATGGCTTCGTCGATCAGCACCGCACCGGTTGCGTAGACCTCGGTGACTTCGCTCCCAGTGATGAAACGGATCATGTCGAAGTCGTGGATGGTCATGTCGCAGAAGATGCCGCCGGACTCGTCCAGGTACATCAGCGGCGGGGGCTCCGGGTCGCGGCTGGAGATGCGAACAAGATGGACGTCGCCGATGTCTCCAGCCTCCACCCGGTCGCGTACATAGCGGTGGCTGGGGTCGAAGCGCCGGTTGAATCCCACCTGCACGGGAATGCCAGCCGCCTCGGCGGCGGCGATGCCCCGATCCACGTCGGCCAAGTTGAGGGCTAGCGGTTTCTCAACGAAGGCGGCTTTGCCGGCTTCGGCGGTGGCCACCAATAAGTCGATGTGGGTGTGGGTGGAGGTGCAGATGGCCACCGCGTCCACATCGTCGGCTTCGAGGATCTCGGTGGGCTTGGCGGCCTGGCGCACGCCCAAATCCTCAGCTAGCGCGGCCGAGGCGTCGTCCACCACGTCGTAGACCGCGGCCACCTCGGCACCAGGCACTTGGCGGGCGAGGAGCTCGGCATGCATCCGCCCGATCCGCCCGCAGCCCATGATCCCCACACGGACTGAGCTCATTAGCGGTCCTCCTCGGACAAGGTTGAGACCACCCGGCCGTTTCGAATCTCCACGGGGTACAAGGCTAAAGGGTCGGTGGCCGGATACCGAACCGCTTCCCCGGTGCGCAGGTCGAAGCGGCCGTTGTGCTTGGGGCACTCCACCAGGCAGTCCAGCACCACACCCTCAGCCAAGTACGCCTGCCCGTGGGTACACAGGCCCTCGGTACACACCAAGGTGCCGTCGTTCAGGCGGAACAGGGCGTAGACCTCGTCACCCACTTCCACCTGGCGGGCCGATCCAGGGGTGAGCGCACTGGCCGGACCAAGGTCGAGCAAGCCGTCATGGCGGTCACCGGCCCACACGGTGTGGCCGGTATTGACAAAAGTGCGCTCCGCGTCGGGTACCGCCGGCACGTCATCGCGGGGTCCGTCATAGGTTGGATCTCGCCATTGACGGCGCAGTGTGGACAGGATCTCGCGATAAGCCGTCCAGGTGTTGGGCGATGCCGGGGCCAAGTGCCCCTTTAGCTCCTGGTGCAGTGCGGGCAGGGAGTAGTAGGGAACGGTGGGGAAGATGTGGTGTTCCACGTGGTAGTTCATGTTGGAGTACAGGAACCGGAGCACCGGGTTCATGTACACCGTGCGGGTATTGAGGCGATGGTCGAGCACGTCTTCCCGCAATCCGGCATGTTGGGTGATGGCGAAAAATGCCATCAGCCAGGCCCCGTAGACGGTGGGCAATCCGACATAGAGCAAGGGCACGATGGACCAGATTGCCACTGACCAAGCCGTGGCTCCGGCCAAGATGGCGATGTAGGCCCGAGATTCCCACTTCAGCTTGGGAAGCTCGTCGGCGGGAATGAAGGACCGGGCCTCGTCGTCGATGCGCCCAATGGCGTGTTTGGCGGTGCGCGCCACCATCTTGGGCACGTTCACCAGGGGTACAAAAACCAAGGCCACCGAGGCGGGGGAGGAGGGGCGGGGGAAAACGATCTCGGCGTCGCGGCCCACCACGATGGTGTCGGTGTGGTGGCGGACGTGCGACCAGCGCCACAGGGTGGGCTGGCGTAGCAGCATGAACGAGGCCAAGTAGTACACCACGTCGTTGAGCCACTTGGTCTTGAAGGCGGTGCCGTGGCCGCATTCGTGCCAGCGCGAGTCGCCGGCCCCGCCGTAGAGGGCGCCGTAGACGGCGAAGGCGGGGATGGCCCACCAGGTGCCTAGTGAGATGAAGGCCAGGTAGCCGAACCCGGCCAAGAGCCCCAGCCAGGCCACGGTGTCGATGGCGGCTCGGGTGTTGCCTCTGACTTGCAGTTTGCGCAAGCGCTCCGGATCGATGGGCGGGCGGAACCACTCGGCTTCAACCAGGCCCGCGGCTGCGGCCCGATCGGCCTCGGGGCCGCCGACCCGGTAGTCGCGCGTGGCGGGACTTACCATCCCACCCGTTGAGCGCCTTTGCCAGCATCCATGTCTGCTCGGGCCGCCCGCACATCGGCGCTGGCGCTCACCTCGGGCACGCCCACCTCCCAGAACGACCCACCTTCGGTCCACCGGTAGGCGTGGGTGTTCAGTGCGATCACGTAGGTGCGATCCGAGGCTCGAGCCCGACCAAAGGCGGCCTCGAGCTCGGCGATGGAGTTCACGGTCTCGGCCTCACAGCCCATAGAGGTGGCGTGGGCCGCGAAGTCCACCGGAGTTACTTGGCGCACTCGGGAGTCGGCGAAAAGGTTGTTGAACGGCACGCCCCCTTGGCCCAGCTGCAAGCGGTTGATCACCGCGTAGCCGCCGTTGTCACACACAATCACGATGAGCTTGTGGCCGGTCAGCACCGTGCTGTACAGGTCGCTGTTCATCATCAGATAGGAGCCGTCGCCCACCAGCACCACCACCTCCCGGTCCGGCAGCGCCATCTTGGCCCCCCATCCACCGGAAATCTCATAGCCCATGCAGGAGTAGCCGTATTCGCAATCGAAGGAATGAACAGACTGGCCGCGCCAACCGTTCACCAGCTCGCCGGGGAATCCGCCGGCTGCGGCCAGCACATAGGTGGACTCATCGGCGGCCCGATCCACTACCCCCACCACCTGAGCGTAAGTGGGCAGGTCGTCCTGGTCGTCCGTGGCGTCATCGGAGGATCGACCGGCTGCGGCCACTGCCTCGGGAGCAGCAATTTTGTCGATGTAGGCGTGGTACTGGGAGGTTTCCGATGCGGCCCGGTCAGACCACTCCTCGGGGGCCTGGTAGTCGCCCAGCGCCGCCCCCAACTCGGTCAGGCCCTCGCGGGCGTCGGCTACCAGCGGCAGCGAGCGGTGTTTGGTGGCATCGAAACGAGCTGCGTTCAGACCGATGATGCGCACGTCGTCGCCCCCGCCGAACACGGTCCACGACCCGGTTACGAAGTCTCCCAAGCGGGTGCCCACTGCCAACACCACGTCGGCTTCAGCGGCCATGGCGTTGGCCGACGTGCAGCCGGTTACGCCGATAGGGCCGCAGTTGAGTCGGTGATTGGCCACCAGCGATGTCCGCCCGGCCACCGTCTCCACCACTGGGATGTTGTGGATCTCGGCGAAGGCCCGGAGCTCGTCTTCGGCCAACGACCAATGAACCCCGCCACCGGCCACGATCAGAGGCCGCTCCGCAGCGACCAACGCGGCCGCGGCCCGGCGAAGCTCCCGAGTATCGGGCCGGGGGCGGCGGATCTCGTGGACTGTCTCCTCAAATAAGCGGGCGGGGAAGTCGTAGGCCTCCCCCTGGACGTCTTGTGGCAGGCTGATGAATGCTGGCCCGCAGTCGCCGGGGTCGAGCATCGTGGCCAGGGCGTTGGGCAGGGAGTGGACTGTCTGTTCGGGGGAAGTGATGCGGTCCCAGAAGCGGACCACGGGCCGGAAAGCGTCGTTTACAGTGACCGCAGGATTGCCGAAATGCTCCACTTGCTGAAGGACGGGGTCGGGGATGCGGCTGTTGAAGGTGTCGCCGGCCAGCAGCAGCAACGGCATTCGGTTGGCCATGGCCACCGCGGCCGCGGTCACCATGTTTGTGGCACCGGGACCGATGGAGCTGGTGGCGGCCATAATGCGCCGCCGCCGATTGGCCTTAGCGTAGGCCACCGCGGCCAGGGCCATTCCCTGCTCGTTCTGTCCTCGCCAAGTAGGCAGAGCCTCGCCGGCCTGCTCCAGCTCATGGCCCAGGCAGGTGACGTTCCCGTGCCCAAAGATGGCGAACACGCCAGCAAATAGGGGCACGGCTTGACCGTCGGTCTCAATACGCTGGGCGGCCAGATAGCGCACAATGGCCCCGGAAGTCGTCAAGCGGATGGTTTCCATGGCTGCCCTCCCTTCAGTCGATTCTCAGCGATATCACATCTTCCCAGGTGCCCGTCTCCCAACTCTTCAGCATGGCGGCTTGCACGCTCACGCAGGCCAGCGCCTGCTCCATGCCCGCGTGGTGGGGTCGGCCCTCGGCCACTGCGGTCAGGAACTCGTGGTCTTGGATGGTCACCATGTCCTCGAAGCCGATGGAATTGGCGTCACCGGGCACGAACACGCCGTGATGGGGATGGCGCTCGCTGGCCCGAACTGTGGTGTAGCCCTGTTGCGGGTCGGACGCCCGAAACACTTGGAGCTCATTCAAAGTCTCGTGATTCCAGCTCAGTGCGCCTTCGGTCCCGTAGACATCGAAGGCCATTTGACTTTGGGGGCCCACGATGGCTCGGCTGGCCTCGAAAACGCCGCGACTGCCGTTGGCGAACACGGCCAACGCCCCGAAGTAGTCCTCGTTGGTCACTGCGCCGGTGGGATCGCCAGGGTGGCCCCGGTCGTAGTGGGTTCCCGATCCCGACGGCAGCGGACGCTCCTTGATAAAGGTCTCACCTGTTCCCACCACCCGAGTAATGGGGCCATTGAGCATCAAGGCCAGGTCCACCGCGTGGCTCAAGATGTCAGTGGTGGCTCCGTGCCCGGCCTGGTCGATCAGAAAGCGCCAAGAGAGCAGGCCAAGGGGGTCGGCTCCGTACATTGAGAAGAACCGGCCCCGATAGTTGGTGATCTGCCCCAAATCACCGGCGGCGATGAGCTCCTGCGCATAGAGCACCAGTGGGGCGAATCGGTAGTTGTAGCCCACCCCGGAGATGACCCCGGCTGCTCGGCAGGCCCTTTCGGCACGGGCAGTCTGGATGGGGGTGCCTCCCACCGGTTTCTCGCAGAACACGTGTTTTCCGGCCTCCGCGGCTGCGGTGACCAGGGGCTCGTGCAGCACATTGGGAGCGCAGACGATCACTGCGTCGACATCGGGGTGCTCCAAAGCGGGGCGCCAGTCATCGGTGGCTTCCCGGAAGCCGAATGCGCTGGTGGCCGCGTGGCGACGGGACTCGATGGTCTCCGAGCAGATCACCAGTTGGGGGTCATAGGCCCGATCTTCGAACAGCGTGGGCAGACGAAGATAGGAGCGGGCGTGGGCCTGGCCCATCCACCCGAAGCCCACCACGGCGATCCCGAGCGGCCGCGGGGTGGTCATGACGCCATTCCTACCCGACGATCGACCCCAGGATGGGCCGCGGCGGGATCGAGCAGATGTTCGGGGATGTCGCCCCGCAGCCAGATGAGAGCCTGCTCCAGCGCTTGGCCAATCAGCCTGACGATGCCCACCGTGGTGGTCGAGGCTACGTGGGGGGTGACGACCACATTGTCCCGGCCGAGCAGCGGATGGTCCGGAGGCAGCGGCTCAGGCTCGGTCACGTCGAGTCCTGCGCCGGCCACATGCCCGGAGTCGAGGGCGGTGAGCAGGGCCTGCTGGTCCACTAGCGTTCCCCGAGCGCAGTTGATGATGATCACTCCCGATCGCATGGCGGCCAGCGAGTCCGAGTTGATGATGTGGTGGGTCTCGGGGGTAGCAGGGGCATGGAGTGAGACCACATCGGCCTCGGCCCAAAGCTGGTCGAGGCTGATCAACGTGCCCACGGGGGCTGTTTCCAGGTAGGGGTCGTAAACCAGCACATCCATCCCCAAAGCCTCGGCGTAGCGCCCTAGAAGGCTCCCGATTCGCCCACAGCCCACCAGTCCCAGTTTGCGTCCGTCCAGCTCCAGTGCACCGGGGCCAACGAGTCGGCCGGGGCCGCCGACAGTACCGGCGGCCAGGCGGGCTTCGGAACGCTTGAGTCGTTTGGCCACCGCCAGCATCAGCGCTAGCGCGTGCTCTGCGGTGGAAACCGTGGGGGCGTCGGGGGTGTTGCAGGCCGCCACGCCATGGGCGGCGCAGGCGGCAACGTCTACGTTGTCGTAGCCGATGCCCGAACGGACTACCACCTTGAGGTTGGGCAACCGGCGACAGGCGTCGTCGTCCCAAGGCCGATCAGCGGCAACCACCACGCCGTCGGCATCTTCGGGGCCGTCCACCAGTTCCACATCAGAAGGAATCACCACCTCGGGTGGGGGAGTGCGATCGATCCAGATTCGGATTTTCTTGTCGGATCCGGTCATGTTCCTGCCTCAGGAGAGAAGTCTGCTGGTGAGATCATGTGTTTCGGCCCAGCATCTCGTCGATCTCCGCGGGGGTGGGCATGGCGTCTGAACAGGCCAGGCGACCGGCCACGATAGCCCCCGCGGCGTTAGCCCGGGTGACGATTTCCACCGGTTCGAGACCGGCCAGCAGCCCGTCGGCCAATGACCCGCCGAAAGCGTCGCCGGCCCCCAGTCCGCACACCACCTCCACCGTCATGGGGCGTACCTCGGCACGGTTCTCCAGGGTGGCTACCAGCACGCCGTCAGCGCCCTGTTTCACGATGGCCAGCGACACCCCTCGTTCCAGCAGGCGATCGGCGGCGGCATGGGGATCGTCGGTACCGATGGCGATCTCGCACTCTGTGCGGTTGCCCACGGCAACGGTGGCCAGTTCCACAGCCGAGCCGATGTGGTTGCCGGCCTCTTGGGGGGAGGCCCAGAAGCTGGGCCGGTAGTCCAAGTCGAGCACGGTGTGGGGTCGACGGTTGCGCCGCTTCAGCACTTCCATCACGGTAGAGCGGGACGGTTCTTGGGCGAAGCGGGATCCGGCGGTCCAAAGCACGGGCACCTCAGCGGCAATATCGGGGATGTCATCCGGGCCAAGGTTCATCTCCGGGCCGCGGGGCTCGCGGTAGAACAGCAGGGGCGGATCGGTGGGAGGGTCGAGGGCGCAGAAGGCCAGCGCGGTGCGCAAGTCAGGATCAGTGGACACGTAGCGGTTGTCCACCCCGAACTTCTCGGCCAGCTCGGCCTTGATGTACTCGCCGAAGCCGTCATCGCCCACCCTGGTCACCACCGCAGCCCGTCGGCCCAGACGGGCACAGGCCACGGCCACGTTGGTGGGGGAGCCGCCGATCGACTTGGCGAACGTCTGGACTTTGCTCAGCGGCACGCCGCTCTGCTGGGGATACAGATCGACGCTGACCCTCCCGATGGTCAGAACTTCAAGATCGGTTGGAGCGCGGCCAGCGTCAGCCGCCAGTGTGTCAGGCACGCAGTGATGCTAGGTGACGATTAGGTCCCAGCTTGAGCAAGTTCGTGTTGGAGAGCTTCCAGTTCGGCGCCACCGGCCATGAGCTGGGTCAGGTCGGCCTGCGACAGCTCTTCTTTGGCCCAGTTGCCCATGGACACTCCCCGGTTGAGGATCACAAAACGGTCGCCCACCGGGTAGGCGTGGTTGGGATTGTGGGTGATGAAGATCACCGCCAATCCCTGGTCGCGGGCCTCCACAATGCGCCGCAGCACCACCCCCGACTGCTTCACCCCTAGCGCCGAGGTGGGCTCGTCGAGGATCAGCACTCGGGCGCCGAAGTAGCTGGCTCGGGCGATGGCCACCGACTGCCGCTCACCACCGGAGAGCGTGCCCACGCTCTGCTCGACATCGCGGATGTCGATGCCCATCTTTGCCATCTCCTCTTTGGCGATGCGCTTGGCCCTCTCGATATCGATCTGGCGGAAGGGCCAGATGCCTGTCTTCGGCTCTGACCCGAGGAAGAAGTTCCGCCACACTGACATAAGCGGCACCATGGCCAAGTCCTGGTACACGGTGGCAATTCCTCGACCCAGCGCCTCGCGGGGCGAGTTGAAGCGCACTTCCTCGCCTTCCATCAAGAGCGTGCCCTCGTCGTGCTGGTGTACGCCGGCCAGGATCTTGATGAAGGTAGATTTGCCCGCGCCGTTGTCCCCGAGCACGCAGGTGACCTCGCCGGGATTCACCGTGGTGGTTACCCCGGTGAGGGCGATGATGTTCCCGTAGAACTTCGAGATGTTGTTGAGTTCGAGGAATTCAGCCATCAGCAGGTCTCCTTGAGGTTCTTGTTAGTCCGAATTGTCTGCCGGGAGAATGTCATCGGACCTTCTCCGCTTGAGAGCGCACGTAGTTGTTCACCAGCACCGCCACCAGCAGCAAGGCGCCCAGCACCAGGAAGCGCCAGTCGCTGTTCCAGGTGGCGAAACCGATACCGGAGGTGATCATGCCCCAGATCACTGCGCCGATAGCGGCGCCGATGGCCGATCCGTAACCGCCGGTGAGCAGGCAGCCGCCGACCACCGCCACGATGATGTAGCGGAACTCGTTGCCGTCGCCCACGTTGGCCTGCACTGAGTTGAGCCGGAAGGCGATCACCATGCCGGTGATCCAAGCCGACGCCGACACCAGCATGAACAGCGTGGTCTTGGTGCGGGCGGCAGGCACACCCACCGAGCGGGAGGCTTCCTTGTTGCCGCCCACCGCGAAGATCCAGTTGCCGAACTGGGTGCGGGCCAGCACCCAGGCCCCCACCACGGCAAACAACAAGAACAGCATCACACCGACACCGAATCGGGTCTCTGCCTTGGTTGCAGCCAGTTCTTCACTGGTGATGAACATCAGCCGGGCTGAGATGCCCAGCATGACCGAACCGAGCCCGACGAAGACCAGCGACCGGCCCACGCTCTCATCGGAGGTGAACACGGTGCGGTAGAGCGTCGCCAAGGCAAAGACCGCGAAAGCGACAATGCCGCCCTTGACCGCAGCCATGATGATGCTGTAGAGGATGCCGTCGCCGTCGGCCAGTTCGAGGATCAATGACAAGAGTCCCGCAGCCAACCCGAGCACCGTCCCGATTTGTCGAGCGAGGGGTCCGTGAATCGGTGGCGGCGGGGCGCTTGTGCGGCGGGCCGCGATCAGCCGGGTGACAGCGGAAGCGGCCAATACCAGAGCGATCAACAGCAGCGCAGTGAATAGCTCTACCCGCAGCTTGCGAGAGCCGGCCTCGGATTGGATGAAGAAGGCCAGTATGACGATGCCCACCGAGGTAAGCAGAGTGAACAACGCCGCCAGCCCTCGGCGTCGAGCGGCAATGCTGAGCAGCACAACCCCCGCAATGGCCAAGATGCCAAAGAGGATGGCCCGGGCGCCCTGCACGGTGATCATGTAGCTGATACCGGGGATGAGGGCGACGACGGCACCGATGGCGGGGTATCCCACGCTGACCCGGCCCAATGCGGCCAGAACGGCCAAAACCCCGGTAGCGCCGATGCCGATGGCCAACACGGCGCGGCCTGGCGTGCCGGTCAAGAAGTCGAGGCGGTCGGCATTATTGGAGTCCATGACCGCGGCGATCAATATGGCTCCAACGATGGCTACGACTCCGGTGATCAAAAATTGGATCACCCGGGGGTCGTGCTCTGTAGGGGCCGGTTCTCGCTCGGCGGGCTGGTAGCGGGCCAGACACCATCCGGCTACTGCCACCAGCACTCCCGCCCCCATGATGATGCCGAATATCCAGTTAGAGCTCTTGCTGTCTTGATTGAGCAGCAGGATGTAGCCAGCCGCCCCTACAGCCGCTCCGATGACGAAGACAAAGTACCCACCCAGCACCGGTTTCTCCCGGCGGGCGTAGGCCAACTCCATGGTGCCCAAGATCAGGACAACCGCGCCGATGATGAGAAGGCCGCTCCAGGCCCAGTCTCTGCTGCTCCAGAGATTGGTCCAGCCGTCGTTCTCCCAAACATGGTTATTGCGGACCCATCTGGCCCCGAAGATGTTGTCCCAGAACTCGTAGCCGCCCGACTTGTCGAGACCTTCGGCGATGACCTTGTTGGTGAAGAGCTTGGTAAACCCGAGCTTGGCGCCGATGAGGATGAAGAATGTGCCCAGGGTGACGATGAAGCTGGGCAACGAGGTTTTGTCCACCAGCGTCCCGTTGAACCAGCCGATAGCCAAGGCAAAAGCCAAAGAGAGCGGCACTGCGAGGTGCAAGCTGAGTCCGGCACCGCCCAGCTCAGCAGTGTCACTGCTCAACAAAACCACAATCACCGCGGTAGCCCCGGTCATGGAGCCGGAAGAGAGGTCGAATTCACCCCCGATCATCAACAGGCCCACGGGTATCGCCATCAGGCCGAGGGTGGCGGCCACATCCAGATAATTGGCTGTGCCTCCTGCCGTGCCGAATGGCGCTGAGACCAGCCAGAACAGCAGCCACACTCCGACCGCGCCAATGAGAGCGCCGATCTCCGGCCTGGTCAGCAGCTGCTGGACTGGACCTCGGTGGGCCAATCGCTCGTCTTCAACGGGTGGCGAGCTAGCCGCTGAGTCAGTCGTAGAGGTCGCTTCGGTCACGAGAGTCCCCCCTCTCTACCTGGGCGATATACCCGGCCAATGGATTTCGTTGACTTTAGACGAAATGAAAGGAGCGCTGCCCGGATACCCCGGACAGCGCTCCTTTCTCGCCTGCGACGCGTTCAGCATCGCGGCTCAGTTATTGGGTTTAGCGGGTTCCCTGGGACACCAGCGCCTTGACATCTGCCGCGTTGGCGGTGTCGACGAAGCCCGGACCGGTGAGGATGGGCAGGCCGCCGCCCGCGGTGTTCAGGTTGGTGGCTTGCAGGTGCATCAGGATGACCGGCAGGTAGCCCTGGAGGTACTGCTGCTGATCAACTGTGAAGGCGACGTTGCCGGCCTCAATCTGATCGATGAGGTCGCTGGACAGGTCGAAGCCGCCGATGATGAGGTCCCGTCCGGCCTGCTCGCCGGCAGCAAGAGCCCGCAAGGGCAGGTTCGGACCCACGCCGAGCACGGCGTCGATGCTCTCATCGCCTTGGAGGATGGCGGCAATGGTGTTCTGCTGCTCATCAGGGGTGGCGTCGAGACCGACGAACTCCGAGGTCACCTGGCCGTTGAAGGTCTCGGCCAAGCCATTGCAGCGCTCTTCCAGAGCCACGTTGGTCTGCTCCTGGCGGGCGCAGAGCACGTGGGTGGCACCCAGTGCGTTGAACCGCTCACCAGCTCCGTTACCGGCCACCGTCTCGGTTTGGCCGATGTGGGTGGTCGCGCCAAGGGCCTTGTAGTTGTTCACACCAGAGTTGAGCGTGTACAGCGGGATGCCCGCAGCAACGACGGCCTCAGCAGCCGACTGGACGCCAGCCGGATCGGCCAGCGAAATGGCGATGCCGTCGGAGCCGGCGGCTATGGCCGCCTCAATCTCCTGGGCTTGCCTCAGGGCGTCGTTGTTGGAGCCGAAGTAGACCACTTCACAGCCGATGGCTGCGGCGGCATCGCGCACGGCCACCTCGACCACCGACCAGAAGGTGCCGGAGTCACCGTGGGTGATGACATGGTAGGTCTTGTCGCAGCCCTGGGTTGGGTCTACTTCCACGACCTCCGTCGGCTCTGGAGCTTCAGTGGCTGGTGCCGCTGCTTCAGTTGGCTCACTGGGAGCGTCGCCGCTTGTGTCGTCGTCGTTGCCGCAGGCTGCGGCTACGAGCGAGAGCGCAAACAGCAGCGCCATCAGCTTCCATAGCTTTCTCATTATGGGGTTACCCCTCTCTAGGTAATTGTTGTTGTTTGTGTGAGGCTCCGGCACCCGCGAGAACGGGTTCCAGACTTCGCAGGAAATCGATGCTCTGGCAGGCGTCGAACCTCAGCCGAGCTATGGCGGATGGATCTCCTTCCGCTATCGCTGCATCCTGCTCCAGGACGTACCAGAGGTCGCGTCCTGATTTTTCCAGTAGGTCGACGATCTCGGCGATCGGCAACCCTCCCTGGCCTAAAGGCGGGAACAGGCCCTGCTGAACGCCCTGCATGAGCGACAGCACTCCCGCCGAAACCTGGGCGGCGATGCCCAGGTTTACGTCTTTGATGTGTACGAGTGCGATGCGATCCAAGTAGCGCTTGGCCATCTCGGCGACATCGCCGCCTCCGAGGAGGAGATGGGCGGTGTCGAGCACCAGTGCGGTGTCACTGGCGTGCAGCACTTGGTCGGTTTCCGCGTTGGTTTCCACCAGACATCCGAAATGGGGATGGAGGGCCTGGATCAGGCCATGATCGGTGGCGATCTGTTCGACCTCGGCGAGGGTGTCAGCCACCACGCTCCATTGGTGCTCAGCGAGCGGCGTCTGGCGCCAGTTGTCGGGATGGCTGACCGCGCAGGAGACGAAGTAGCGGCCACCACCGCCGGAAATCAGCTTCGCGGCCTCGGTTGCCGCGGCTCGGGTCATCTCGACTTGGGCGGGGTCGTGCAGCACCAGGGGAATGAATCCACCGAGCAGGGAGAGGTTGTGCTTGTCAAGAATGGCCCGCAACTCGGCTGGCTCAGTGGGCAGATAGCCGAGCGAGCCCAATTCGGTATGGGTGAACCCAGTAGCTGACATCTCCTTGAGCACAGCTTCAACCGGAAGCTGGTATCCCCACCCCGGCATCTCACAGACACCCCAACTGATGGGCGCGGTGGCGATTCGTTCAAATAATTTCATGTGCGCGCCCGCGGCTCCCCTACTGACGCCCCTCCAGACTGACAGTCTTGTGCCTGATGGGTTGTCGGTCAAGCCGTAAACTCGGCCAGTATCCTGTCGAGCTCGGCTAGAGCGGGGGCGATGTGTTCTCCTACCAGTACGCCGTGCATGCCGAGGTCTCGGGCTGCGGTGACGTTCGGCTCGAAGTCGTCCAGAAATGCGCTGAAATTGGGACGGGATACGTCCATACGCTCTAGGGCCAGTTGGTAGATCCTCGGATCGGGCTTGCGCATGCCCACCGCGCTGGAGTCGACCACTGCTTCAAACAGCTCATCGACTGGGATGAGCTGGCGCCACATGTCGCCGAACTCCTTGGCGTTGTTGGTGATGATGGCCTGTCTGATGCCTGCTTCGTTCAACTCCCGCACCTTGGCCACTGCCATCTCACGCCGCTCCTCGCTGCTGGTGCTGCTCATAGCCTTGAAGAATCCCTCAGAGTCGAACCCTTCGATGCCGTCGGCCCGACAGGACTCAGCCGCCGCCTCCAGCGCCTCGGCCAGGGTTCCCTCGCCCCGCTCCAGCCGATGCCAGGGATGGTCGCCGTCGGCCTCGTATCGCCCGAACACATGTTCCAAGAGCCGCTCGTTGGTGGTGCCCAGGGAGCGGGCATAGTCGTCGAGGTGGAACGGCGACCCAGTGAACACCCCACCGAAATCCCAGAACACTGCATCAATCATGGCGACACTGAATCACGGCTCATGCCGACTATGGCAACTCCCCGGTCTCGACGAGCCGCTGAAACTGAGCTTCGTCGAGGATCGGCACTTCGAGCGTCTCGGCCTTCTCCAACTTCGAAGCGCCGGGGTTCTCGCCCACCACCAGGGCGGTGGTCTTCGACGAAACGCTGCCCGGCGACTTGCCGCCCCGGGCCTTGATGGCCGCGCCCACCCCGTCGCGGGTGTAGCCCTCCAGCCCACCGGTGACCACGATGGTCATGCCCTCCAGGGTCTGGGGCAGTGCTTCAGCTGCTGCATCGCCGCCGGTGCCTTGGGCGAAGTTGAGTCCGGCAGCCCGCAGCTTTTCCACGATCTCCCGGTTCACTTTCGACTGAAAGAACTCGTACACGCTTTCGGCCATGATCGGACCGATCCCATCCACCTCGGCCAATTCCTCGACTGATGCCTCCATGATCCGGTCCAGATGTCCGAAAGCATCGGCGAGCAATTCACTGGTGGTGTCGCCCAAGTGGCGGATGTTGAGTCCCACCAGCAGTGGGGCCAGTGTCTGGTGCTTGGAGGCTTCGATTGCCGCAGCCAGGTTGGCCACCGAGAGCTCGCCAAACCCCTCCAATTCGCGGATGCGGTCATAGGGAAGGGCGTAGATGTCGCCTACGTCCGTGATGAAGCCGAGGTCGATGAACAAGCGGACGCGCTGCTCGCCCAAGTGCTCGATGTCGAGGGCATTGCGAGCCGCGAAGTGCTCGATCCAGCCCCGGAGTTGTTCAGGACAACGGGGGTAGACGCAGTAGTGAGCGGCATCACCCTCTTCTCGCACCAGCGGTTCCAGGTGAGGGCAGGGGCAGACCGAGGGAAACTCCCACTCGGGCCGGTCGGGAGGACGGTCAGCCAATATCGACCCCACCACCTCGGGGATCACGTCGCCGGCCTTGCGCACCACCACGGTGTCTCCGGGACGCACGTCTTTCTCTCGCACCTGATCCTCGTTGTGCAGAGTGGCCATGGCCACGGTTGAACCGCCCACAAACACTGGCTCCAGCACTGCGAATGGCGTCGCCTTGCCTTTGCCTCCGATAGACACATGGATGTCCAAGAGCCTGGTGGTTTTCTCTTCGGGGGGAAGCTTGTAGGCCACGGCCCAGCGGGGTGCCCGACTAGTTGACCCCAGTTCTTGTTGGAGATCGAGACTGTCGATCTTGATGACTGCGCCGTCGATCTCGTAGGGCAGGTTGTGTCGTTTGGCCTCGCACTGATCCACGAACTGCCAGGCTGCGTCGACGGAGTCCGCTGTGGTGGTCTCGGGGTTGACCGGCAGCCCCAGGCTGGCCAGAAACTCCAGGGTGGCGCTGTGGGTGGCCAACCCAGGGCCACCCTGGAGTTCGCCAACCGAGTAGCACCACATAGATAATCCCCGAGTAGCAGTGATCGACGGGTCCTTTTGGCGCAGCGAGCCGGCCGCGGTATTCCGGGGATTGGCGTAGCGAGGTTTGCCCTCCGCTTCTTGCTGGGCATTGAGGGCATCGAAGGCAGCTAGGGGCATGTAAACCTCGCCCCTTGTCTCCAAGATCTCGGGTGCGCCTTCCGGGAGTCGATGGGGTATGGACTCAATGGTCAGAATGTTCGCAGTGATGTCCTCGCCCACCCGGCCATTTCCTCGGGTGGCGGCTTGCACCAGTCTGCCGTTCTCATAGCGCAACGAAACGGCCAGACCATCGAACTTGAGTTCGCACACCAGGTTGCCGAAATCAGATGCCGCCAAGCGGCGTTGGGCCCGGTCGGCCCAAGCATTCAGCTCGGCCCGGTCGAAGGCATTGTCGAGCGACATCATGGGCACCCGATGCTCGACCGGTTCGAACAGCGTCGATGGGTTGGCTCCGACCGTTTGGGTGGGGGAGTCGGGCCGGACTAGCTCCGGGTGGGCTGCCTCAAGCTCAACGAGCTCCCGCTTGAGTTGGTCGTAGTCGGCATCGGGAATCTCCGGGGCATCTTCGGCGTGGTAGCGCTGATCGTGATGACGGATGAGCGCGGTCAACTCCGAGATGCGATCTTCCGCTTCCGTTGTCACCTGCCGGATAGTACTGCCGTTTGGGGGTGGCAATGACTGCCGGTCTGGCGCGGGTTATGGACCCCTGGGTTCGCAGGACCTGGGTCTAGCCCATTGGCGTCTGGCCTTGGTCTGGCTGGCGCAACGGAGACTGCATGGCTTCTAGCACTGCTAGGGCGACTTCGTGGTTTATGGCCTCGGGCACGGGGTGGGGACCCAAGGGCACGGTTTTGCCCTGGGTGGCCAGGAGCTCCAATGAGCGGGCTTGAAGGGTGAAGCCAAGGTCCATTGACTCTATGGAGTTGCCCCTTGAGCCTTGCGCGGCAAGATTCACAATCTGCCCATCGGCGATCACGAACACGCTCTTGTCGGCACCGAGGTCGTAGCGGGTGAGCGACGGTTCCAGTGGGCTGGCTGACGCCGCATCTTTGAGTTCCGACACGGTGATTTCCCGGTCGGTATGCCCTGCGTTGGCGAGCACGGCGCCGTCGCGCATTTGGCGGATCAGGTCGACGTCAATCACGCCTTCCCGCCCGGTGGCGGTGATGAAGACGTGCCCGATTCCTGCCGCTTCGGATGCGCTGGCAGTACCAAAGCCGTCCATGGCCGCTTCGAGCAGTTTCACCGGGTCAGGATCTACCACCACGACGTTGGCACCGCGGCCCGCGGCGAACTGAGCAATGCCTCGGCCGCACCAGCCGTAGCCGAACACCACCACAACCCTGGCGTGAAGCGAGATGTTGGTAGTGCTCACGACGGCGTCGAGCACTGACTCGCCCACCCCGTACTTGTTCTCCACAATCGACTTGAGCGGGCTGTCGTTGATGACGATAACCGGCATCCGCACCTGCTGGGCATACTGCTCTCTCAGCAGAAAGGCGCCCGAGGTCGTCTCCTCTGTGGCCCCTAGTGGCAACCTGCCGGCTTCTATGCACGCCACGATCAGCTCGGCACCGTTATCCAGCAAAAGATCGAATCCCATGGCGGCCATATGTTCGAGGTGCGCAGACACCGAGTGGGCATCGTCGTCGGGCCGGTCGAGTACGTCGCAGCCCCACGACTCGATTTCTGCGACGGTGTCGAACTGGGTGGTACCCACGTTTCCCAAGGCAGTTACTTGCGCACCCCCGCGAATGAGTGCGTCGATCAGCACCGCCGTTTTGGGTTCCAGGTGAATCCGCAGGCCGATGCTGAGCCGGTCGAACGGGCGCGTACCTTCGAACTCTTGAGCCACTGCTGCCAGCACTGGCATGTGGCGGCGGGTCCAGGCGATGCGCCCGCGCGCGTCACCCATAAATATGTGTCGGTGCAGAGGCGCGCAGGGCTGATTGAAGAAGGTTCACGGGCGAGATGGTACTGGCAGTCGGCTCTTCGATTACGCCCTGTTCACCCTGGTTCTCGATGTTTGATAGCGATGTCTGAATTCGTACGATTGCCCAGGATGGATCGGTTGCGGTTCAACCGGGAGAAGAGTTGAGGATGGGTCTCCGGGGAGATCGGGTGTGGGTGTGGGCCGTGCGGGTGTGGTGGGCGGCATTGCCGTTCACTGCTGGGCCGGTATTGGCCGACGGACTGTACGAGACATCAGCGGCTTGGCGGTCCACCGCATCGGTAGGGCTATGGGTGCTGTGGGCCGGGGTGCTGGTGGGTTCCTTGCTAGTCCACCCAGTCACGCTGGTTTTGGTTCGGTTGGCCGGGCTGTCAGCGGTGGCAGCTCTGATGTGGGCGGGGCTGGGTGGTGCCGACTGGGGCGAGGTTGCCTTGATTGCCGCCATCACCGGGGCGGTGGCTGCGGTTTGTCTGAGCGCACCAGTAGGCCAGGTTTTCGTCAACGGCATCTCCTATGGCGATGAGGTCCGGCTATTGCTTCGACCGCCGACGGTGCTCCTGGCTGGGCCGCTGCCGGCGGCGGCGGTGATCACGGTTGGGGGCTTGGTCAGCGGACCCCTCCTGCTGGCCACGGAGCGATGGGTCTTGGGAGGGGTCGTCACCGCCGCGGGCGGAGCAGTAGCCGTTCTGGGAGGCCGCTCCCTCTATTCGCTCACTCGACGGTGGCTGGTGTTCGTTCCCGCTGGCGTCGTGCTCCACGACCACCTGGCTGTGGAAGACCCGGTGTTGCTACGGCGCCGGGTAGTGACCGCAATTGGCCCAGCCCAACAGGGTTCAGGGGCTTTCGACTTGACCCAAGGCGCGGCAGGATTGATCTTGGAACTGGCCGCGAACCAGCCCATTACCCTTACACCGCCCACTCGCCGAAAGAGCCGAGCCGACCAAGTCGAAGTGGGTGCCATTTTGGTCGCGCCGTCACGGCCTGGTGAGGCAGTAGCTACCGCCCGCCAGCGGCAGCTCGCCTAGCAGCCGACTTGTCGGATCAGAAGGCTCTGAGCGCTGACAAAACTTTGGGCCTAAGATAGCGAGCACTGAAATACCTAGGGGGGGACATGGCGAGTCAGTTCACTGATGCCGAGTTCGACGAGCACGTCCAGCGATATGGGAGCAAAGAGCTCGATTGGGAACCCTTTGCTGCGCAAGGAGACCTCAAAGAGGAATACCGGCGGGCCCATGTGCGGATGGTGGGGGCCAGCATTACCGGCAAGCACTTCGAGCCCGGAACCATCACCGCCGACCACTTCACCCTGTCGGTGATGATGATGCCCCCCGGGGGCGAAGCACCGTCGCATGCCCATGAGGTGGAAGAGGTCTTCTTTGTGGTCAAGGGGGAGTTGACCGCGTGGTGGGAGGATGACGACGGCCGGATTGTCGACACCGTTCTGAAGGAGCGGGAGATGATCTACAGCCCCGCCGGAATCATGCACGGGCTTCGCAATCACACCGATGAGGAGGCCTTGGTTCAAGTCGTCATCGGGGTAGGTCGCCCGCAGAAACCCACTTATCTCGACGCCACCCTCACAAATCTCTGAGGCATTTGTGCGACTGGGAGAGATGAGCTGGACGGCTCTGGGCGAGCGGCTCGACCAAAGTCCGCTGGATGTGATCATCCCCCTGGGTGCCCTTGAGCAGCATGGTCCCCATCTTCCCCTGGATACCGACGCCCTTATTGCTGAAGCGGTGGCCGACCGGGCGGCCCGAAATATTGGAGGGTGCGTGGTCTCGCCCTGCATCCCGATCGGGGCCTCGAGCCATCACCTGGCGTTTCCGGGCACGGCCAGCTTGAGCGACCAGACTCTTCAGAGCGTCTTGGGGGAGGTGATCCAAACCCTTTTGGGTCACGGATTCCAGAGTGCGTATCTCGTGACCGGTCACGCCGGAAATGTCGGGGCCATGGCCGCGACCACGGCCGAACTAGACTCTGGTGACCACAGCCGGGTGGTGTCGTTCGATGACTGGCCCGCTCAGCGGGATGCCATTCATCAAGTGGCCGAAACACAGCTCAACTTGAACCGGGAGCTGGTCGGAACTCACGGCGGCCACTTCGAGACCAGCATCATGCTGGCCATCGCCCCTGATCGGGTGGACATGCCGTCGGCAGTGGCTGGCCACATCGGGCCAGCCTCATCGGCTAGCGCCACGCTTCGCTCCGAGGGAATGGCTGCGCTGTCGCCAGTCGGGGTTATCGGTGACCCCCGCGGGGCGACCGCCGATGCCGGAGAGCTCTATCTGGACGCGCTGGTCGGCCTAGTGGTCGAAGGCATAGAAGACCATCGCAATCGAACGAAGCCACGAGTGATCCCATGAGTGAGCCCCTTGTCACCGTCAGCTGGGAAAGGATCCGAGTCGCCATTCCCCGGGTTGTGGAGGCAGGTTTCGCGATCTTCGTCGTCGTCATCCTCGGCGCGGTCATGACCGTCAAATCTGACGTGTTTCTGACCACCGGAAATCTCCAAAACATCCTGCTGCAAACCTCATTCTTGGCTTGCGCAGCTTTCGGGATGACCCTGGTCATCATCGCCGCTGAGTTGGACCTCTCTCAGGGGTCGGTTTTGGCCCTGATCGGGGTGGTGGCGGCTGAGACCATGGTGCGCAACAACAGCATTGTGCTCGGCCTGTTGGCCGGCGTAGGCGTGGGCATAGCCGCTGGGCTATTCAACGGGCTCATCACCGCGGTGCTCAAAGTGCCCTCGTTCATCACCACATTGGGGCTTCTGATCATGGCCCGGGGCCTGGCCCGAGAGATCACCGCGGGCAACACGGTCGGCAACCTCCCTGGCGGCTGGAAGGCTTGGTGGAGCGGGGAGTTCATTGGGCTGAGGATGCCAATCTGGGTGGCGCTGGGTCTTGGCGTCACCTACCACATAATCCTTCGCTATTCCCGGTTCGGGTTACGGGTCTACGCGGTGGGAGGCAACGCCGAAGCGGCTCGCCGGGCTGGTATCAATGTCACCAGGGTCCGGGTCACCGTTTTCGTTCTGGGTGGCATTGCGGTCGCGGTGGGCGGCTTCACTCTGCTGGGGCGGGTCAACGTCGGCCAGCCCAATGCCGCGGTCCTCACCGAACTGTATGCGGTGGCCGCGGTGGTGCTCGGGGGCACCAATCTATTTGGGGGACGGGGATCGATTCCCCGCACCCTGGCCGGTGTGCTGCTGATCGGGGTGATCCGCAACAGCCTGAATCTTCTCAACGTGTCGTCCAACATGCAGGACGTATGGCTGGGCGTTGTATTTGTGTTGGCCATGACATCGCAGTTCTTGCGCCGCTATCTGGAGCGGTGGGCCAATCGAAGCGAGGACACTGCCATCGAAGTCGAAGTGGAACACGAGCTCGATGAAGAACTTCGTGCCATCGAGGAAGCCGAGCATTCGGCCAGATCGATGGCACATCAAGAACTCCAGACTGCCGAATCTGCTGAGCAATCGGCTGATTCGACAACGGAGCAACCATAAACACCCGGAGGGGAACACAATGAAAACCAAGAACCTGTTGTTCAAGCTGCTAGCGCTGCTTCTGGCCTTTGGGCTGGTGGTGTCGGCATGCGGCAACGACGATGACGACGACTCCGCTTCCGGAGAAGGGGGTTGCGAGGAGATCTACGAGGTGCGGTACGCCAATCTGGCGACGTTCATCTTGTATTTCCGCGATCTGGAAGCCGGCTTGGCCGACTTCGGTGCCCAGAACTGCTGGAACTTCGTCGCCGCCGACGCTGCCTACGTCATCGAAGACCAAGTGGCCCAGATCGAGGACTTCGTGACCCAGGGAGTGGACCTGATCATTGCCTCGCCCGGCGACCGCCAAGCGCTGATTCCCGCTTATGAGGCCGCAGCGGAGGCGGGCATTCCCATGCTGTCCACCGGCGACAGTGTGCAGCAGGCGGCACCAGAGATCGGCTTTATCGGCACCGATTGGGGCGTTGAGGGCACAAAGCAGACAGAGTGGATGGTCGAACAGCTCGGCGGATCGGGCAAGATCGCTCGCATCGGAGGCCCCGGGGCCAGCGAGTATGTGGAGAAGCGTCGTGAGGGCTTCGAGCACACCATGGAGGCCAATCCCGGCATCGAAGTGGTGTTCAACCAGAGCGCCAACAGCTTTACCGCTGAGGAAGGCCTTCGCTTGGCTCAGGACGCGTTGACCGCCAACCCCGACCTTGACGGCATCTGGGCTGATAGCGATGCCCTGGCGCTGGGAGCGGCTACCGCAGTGGAAGAAGCGGGCATCGACCACGCCGACATCCTCATCAGCGGCACCGACGGTGAGCCGGCGGTGTTTGATCAGATCCGGGCCGGAACCGGCGTGGACATGACCATCGCGCTGCGGGGCTATCAGTGGGGTTGGCAGACCGCCGAGGTCGCCCACCAATACCTCACTACCGACAGCACCGGTCAGGGCTACTTCATCCAGGCCCCCACTTTCGTGGTGGATGCTGACAGCATCGAAGGCAATACCAACGCTGACCTCCGGTAGGGGCTTTTTCCCTCCGGTAACCCAATAGCGAACGTGACCTATCGGGCCGACGTCCTCATTATCGGCGCCGGTGCGTCCGGCGGGGTGGCAGCGCGCCACCTGGCCGAGCACGGCTTCGACGTCGTCTGCCTTGAACAGGGCGATTGGCCCGATAGGTCTGCGTTCCCCGGCACCCGCCCCGATTGGGAGCTGGCCATCCGCAGGGACTGGGCCATGAGCCCCAATGTGCGGAATCGGCCCGAGGACTATCCGGTGGTTCACGACGACTCGGACATCGAACCCCTCATGTACAACGCAGTGGGGGGCAGCATGATCATCTACGCCGGGACATGGCCGCGGATGCTTCCATCAGATTTCCGAGTTCGGACCCTGGACGGGGTAGCCGATGACTGGCCTATCGCCTATCAGGAGCTGGTTCCGTACTACGACGCCATCGACCGCCAGATCGGCGTCTCCGGCCTCGCTGGCGACCCGGCTTATCCGCCCCACGACGACTATCCGCTGCCCCCGCTGCCCTTGGGGATGGCAGGGCGTCGGGTTGCCGAGGGCCACAACCGGTTGGGATGGCACTGGTGGCCGGAGCCCAACGCCATCTTGTCTGCTCCCTACGACGGGCGACGGCCATGTGTGCAGCGGGGCGTGTGTACCTCGGGGTGTGCTGAAGGGGCTAAGGCTTCCACCGACCTGACTCACTGGCCCAAAGCAACCGCCGCTGGTGCCCGGCTCATCACCGGAGCTCGGGTAAGCCGGATCACGCTGGGGCCTCAGGGTCTGGCCACCGGAGCCGTGTGGTTGGACCGCCTTGGGGTCGAGCATCATCAAGAGGCCGACGTGGTGATTCTGGCGGCCAACGCGGTGGGCACAGCTCGCCTGTTGTTGTTGTCGGCCGACGATCGTCATTGCCCCGATGGGCTGGCCAACTCCAGCGGCCTGGTCGGCCAGCGCTTGATGATGCACCCGTTCTCGGTGGTCACTGGATGGTGGGACGATCAAGTAGAGGGCTGGCAGGGCCATTTCGGGGCCAGCATCACCAGCTACCAGTTCTACGAGACCGATCCCGACCGAGATTTTGTGCGCGGCGCCAAGTGGGCGCTGTCGCCGGTCGGCGGCCCCCTCAACCACATCCTGCCCATGCGGGCTGGCAACGAGGTATGGGGACCCGATCACCACGAGCTCATGGGCCGGACGTTCGGGCGAGGGGCGAGCTGGGCCATCTTCGGCGAAGACCTTCCCGAGGAGTCCAACCGGGTGGAGCTTGACCCGGGTCGCACCGACAGCCATGGCATTCCCGCGCCCCGGGTGCGCTACCGGATCTCCGACCACTCCCGGCGCCTGATGGCGTTCCAAGAACAGCGGGCGGAGGAATCGCTGACGGCATCGGGGTGTCAGGAGACCGCGGTGGCCAGCATGATCCCTTATTCGGGATGGCACCTCATGGGAACCGCGCGCATGGGTGAAGATCCAGCCAGCTCGGTAGTCAACCCCCGTCAGCAGACCCACGATGTGCCCAATCTGTACATCGCCGACGCCAGCGTGTTCGTGACCAGCTCGGGCGTCAACCCCACCTGCACGATCACTGCCTTGGCCTTGCGAACCGCTGATCTCCTGGTTCAGCATCGCAGCGAGCAGAAGGTTCCGGCATGACAACTGCCGATAGCAGTGCCGAGATCGACGTCTCCCGTTTGGAGGAGCTGGCCGACGTGATGCTGCCCGCGGCTCATGGCATGCCCTCGGCCTCCGACGTGAAGGCAGTCGTCGTCTATTTGGACCAGGTTCTGGGCTGGCGGAATGATCTGCGCCAGTCACTGGCCCGGGCCGTTGCCGGGCTCGAACCGGCGACGTTCACGGTGGACCAGCTGGCAGCCCTTCATGAAGAAGACGAGGACGCCTACATCGCGCTCACTACTGCGGTGGCGGCGTGCTACTACCTCAGTCCGGAAGTGCGCGGCCGGATTGGATACCCAGGCCAAGTGGCCAAGACCTACGACCCCTACGCCTACACCGAATGGGTGGCAGAGGGGCTGTTAGACCCGGTGGTAGAACGAGGTCCGATATGGCGGGAGGCCCCAGGATGAGTCGGGCGGTGATTTTGGCGGACTACACCCGCGGCCCCGCGGTCGAAGCCCTTGAACTGGGGTCAGTTCAGCCAGGGGGCGCGCTGGTTCGGATCGACGCCGCCACCGTGTGCGGAACCGATGTCCATATCTCCGACGGGGTGTTCGATCATCTGGCCCGTCTGCCGCTGGTGATGGGACATGAGGGAACCGGCACGGTTCTCGAGTTGGGAGATGGCTTGGAACTGGATGCACGGGGACAACCGCTGCGACCCGGGGACCGCATTGTCTGGGCGCACAACTGGTGCGGACGGTGCTACTTCTGTGCGGTCGCCAAACAGCCCACCCTGTGCGAGAACACCATGGGCTACGGGTGGGGCCCTTATCGGGAGGGTGCGGTCAACGGAACATTCTCAGAGCACCTTCACGTATCGCCCGATTCGCGGGTACTGAAGGTGCCCGACAGCGTGTCCAGCCCGTTGGCTTCGGCGGCCACCTGTGCTCTGCGCACGGTGATGCACGCTCTCGACCGTCTGCCCCGCATCCGCTTTAGCGACACCGTGGTTGTGCTCGGTGCCGGTCCGGTGGGTGCGTTCTGCGCCGCGGCCGCCCTTCACAGCGGAGCTCACCAGGTGATCCTCATCGGGGCGCCTGCATCCCGTTTGGCGGCCACCGAGGCCTGGGGCCTCACTGCCCGCATCGACATTGACCACACTGAGCCCGGCGAGAGGATCGAGGCGGTTCGCAGCCTGACTGGCGGCAGGGGTGCTGATGTGGTGTTCGAGTGCGCCGGACCGCCCGAAGCCTTCACCGAGGGGATGGACATGGTGCGGGCTGGGGGCGCACTCATGGTGATCGGCCAAGCCCACGGCCAAACGGTTCCGGTGGCGACCACCGCAATGAAAGTCCGCCAGCTCACGGTGCGGACCTCGCTCTCAGCCGACATCTCCCATTTTTATGACGCCCTTCAGTTCTTGGACCGTCACGGAGCAGCGCTGGACTTGGAATCGGCGGTGTGCTCGAAGACCTATTCGCTGGAACAGACAGCAGACGCCCTGGCTGCTATGCGAGCTGGTACCGAGATGAAGCCGGTGATTATCCCGTGACTGCCAACCTTCCTGAAGTCGATCTCCGCGGCCGCTACCCGCTGATTGTGGGCGAGAGCGAACTGGCTGCCAACGCCACGATGGCGGCCAAGGCTCCCGGCACCGGTGAAACGGTGGCCGAGGTGCCGCTGGCCGATGTCGAGGTGGTTGACCAAGCGGTTGGTGCCGCCTCGGAGGCCCAGCCGGCATGGGCCGCGCTGTCGGCAGCAGAGCGGGGCAGGTACCTGCGCGACCTGGCCGATGCGGTGCGGTCCCAGGCCGAGCACCTAGCCCGGATCGACGCCATGGACAGCGGTAATCCCTTGGCCGCCATGCGCAATGACGTGGCCTATGGCGCCGATGCCCTGGACTACTTCGCCGGCATCGCTCGAGAACTGCACGGCAAGACCCTGCCGGCCTCCGCCAAAGGCCTCCATCTGACCTTGCGAGAGCCCTATGGGGTGGTGGCCCGAATCCTGCCTTTCAACCACCCGCTGATGTTCACTCTGTTCCACGCGGCCGCCCCATTGGCTGCGGGCAATACCGTGATCGTGAAAGCCCCCGACCAAACCCCGATCTCTCCCTTGGAGGTGGCCTATCTGGCCGCCGAGATCCTGCCTCCCGGCGTTCTCACCGTGCTCACCGGGGACGGGGCCACCACCGGTGAGGCTTTGGTGGCTCATCCGGGAATCGGCCGCATCGGGTTCACCGGTCGGGGGACGACTGGTCTGCGGGTAATGGAGGCAGCCGCGGCATCGGGACATGTCAAGCACGTGACCGCAGAGCTCGGGGGCAAGAACCCCCTGTTGGTGGCCCCCGATGCCGATCCTGCCTATGTGGCTGAACAAGCAGTGGGGGGAATGAATTTCGAGTCCTCCCAAGGACAATCGTGCGGGTCGACGTCCCGGCTGTACGTGCCGGCCGGAATGCACGCTGACGTGGTGGATGCCGTAGCCGCCCGGCTCGACCAGATCAGGGTGGGTGATCCCCTCGATCCGGCCATCACCATGGGGCCGCTGGTCTCTGAGCCCCAGCTCAGCCGAGTGCAGGGCTACGTGGAAGTCGGGCGGTCGGAGGGTGCCCGTCTGATTCGGGGCGGTGGCCCTCCCGACGGCGTGCCCGACGGCGGGTACTACCTGGCGCCCACGCTGTTCGACCGCGTGGATCCCGGCCATGTCATCGCCACCGAGGAGATCTTCGGGCCGGTGCTATCGGTGCTGGAGTGGCGGGACCGAGACGACCTCATCGCCCAGGCCAATGCCACCCGCTACGGGCTGACCGCCAACATCATCACCAACGACTTGGACTGGGCCATGGACGCCGCCCGCCGCGTGCAGGCTGGATGCGTTTGGATAAACGGGCGGGGCCAGCACTTCCTGGAAACGCCGTTTGGCGGGTACAAGGACTCCGGGCTGGGAGCAGAGGGATCGATGGAGTCACTGCTCAGCTACACCCGAACCAAAGTCGTTCACATTCTCGATATCGGAGCGCGGCCATGAGCAGCAACAACACCGAAGCCATTGCGATTCTCAGGGAGAAGATCGCCACTTCGACGCGGATATTGGTCCGCGAGCGGCTGATCGGCCCCTTCGGTCATCCCTCGGCCCGGATCCCGGGCACCGACTTGGTGGCGGTGCTGGGCCACACCCACGACGATGTGAAGGACCTGGCTGAGACCAATCCAGGTGACGTGGTAGTGATGGACCTCGACGGCGAGGTGATCGAAGGGTCGATGGAAGCGCCCGGCGAGCGGTTCATGCACACCGAGATCTACAAGGCCCGCCCCGACGTCGGATCGGTGATCCATGCCCATCCCATGCACTGCATCGCGTTTTCTATGACCGATGCGCGGTTGGCACCGGTTTGGCACCTGTGCACCCTGTTTGCCGACGGCGTGCCGGTGTACGACTCCGCAGTGCAAATCGACAATCCCGAGCGCGGTCGGGCAGTGGCCACCGCTCTGGGAGACCGGAAGGGGATACTGCTCAAGGGACACGGACTGACGGTGGTGGGCATGTCCATCGAGGAGGCCACCGTCAGCGCGGTGAACCTCGAGCGCTCGGCCCGATTGCAGATCATGGCCCAGGGACTGGGCGCGGTGGAGACCATCGACCGGGCTGAGCTCACCGACGATTTGCTGACCGATGGGTTGACCCTGGAGGAGTACACCCACACCCAGTGGGACTACTGGGCCATGGAGACGGCCCGGTGACGTTATTGCGGCGGGAGGACCCCCGGTTGCTTCGGGGAGGGGGCTGCTATGTGGCCGACATCGAGCGGCCGTCCATGCGCTATGCCGCGTTTGTGCGCAGCCCGGTGGCTCACGCCGATCTGATTGGGGTGGAGCTGCCTCCCGGCATTGTCGGATGGACGGGAGGGGATTTGATTGGCCGAATCGAGACGATGGCGCCCAACGAGGCCGATGGCGGCGTCTACCAGGACAAACTGCTGGAATCCCTGGGCGACGACCGGTTGTTCGTGCGCCATGAGGGCCGTCCGCTATTGGCCGTGGACCGGGTCCGGCATGTGGGCGATCCCGTCGCTGTGGTCATCGCCGACACTCCCTACGGGGCGGTCGACGCTGCCGATCGGGTGCATCTTGATTTGGTGTCCCGTCCGACGGTGGTCGACCCCTTCGCCGCGCTGGCCTCCGACGCGCCCCGGCTCTATGACCACTGGCCCGACAACCGATCGCTGTTCGTGGCTGCCGGTTTCGGCGACATCGACGCAGCCTTTTCCGAAGCCGCCCATGTCAGCCGCCGTCGACTGCACTCTGGGAGGCTTGCCTGCCACCCCATGGAGCCCAGGGGGGTGGTGGCCGAGCACGATGCCCGCACCGACCTGCTCACGGTGTGGAGCAGTACCCAGATTCCCCATCCACTGCGCACTGCTCTGGCCAAAGCCTTGGGGCGGCCAGCCCACCGGATACGGGTGGTAGCCCCCGATGTGGGTGGCGGCTTCGGGGTGAAGGCCATCCCCTACGCCGAGGAGCTGATCATGGCGTTCCTCGCTCTAGAGCTGGGGGTCTCTCTCAAATGGGTGGAGCAGCGCCGCGAGCACGGCCTTGCCGCCATCCAGTCCCGCGATCAGATCCACGACATCGAACTCGCCCTCGACGGGGACGCCCGCATCCTGGGAGTACGCGACCGGTTCGTCGTGGACAACGGGGCCGCCAATCCCCTTGGCGTCGTCCAGCCCTACAACACGCTGGCCCACCTGTGCGGCTGCTACAGAGTGCCGGCGCTGGATGTGGAGGCGACGGCGGTGGTGACCAACAAAGCCCCGCTTTCGCCCTATCGGGGAGCGGGCAGGCCCGAGGCAGTCTTCGCTATGGACCGCATAATCGACGTGGCTGCCAGAGAGATGGGCATCGATCCCGTGGAGGTTCGCCGCCGCAATCTCATCACTGCGGACGAGATGCCCTATTCCGTGGGCATCAACTACCGCGACGGTACGCCCATGACCTACGACAGCGGCGATTTCCCCGGCTGCTTCGAAACCGCGATGACCATGAGCGACATAGCCGGGGGCCTTCGGGGGGGTGCTCGCGACGAAGCTGGTCGGCTTGTGGGGGTTGGGGTTTCCACCTACGTGGAGGGAACCGGGGTTGGTCCGTTCGAGAGTGCTCGAGTGCGGGTGGATGAGACAGGCTGGGTCGAGGTGGCCACCGGCGCGTGCTCGCAGGGCCAGGGGCATGAGACCGTGTTCGCCCAAGTGTGCGCGCAGGCGTTGGGAGCCGACCCAGAGCAGGTGACGGTGATCGGGGGCGATACCGCCGCGGTGGACTACGGCTGGGGCACACTGGCCAGCCGCAGTGCAGTGGTGGCAGGCAGCGCCATTTTGCAAGCCGCAACGGCGCTGCGAGACCGGATAGTGGACGCGGTAGCCGAGCAGTGGGAATTAGCCTCTGCCGACCTCTGCATTCGGGACGGCATGGTGGAGGTGATCGGCACCCCCACCCGCCGCATGGGGTTGGGCGAGGTGGCCGCGGGGTTTGCCCCTGGGGGAGAGTTCGCCAACGGGAGCGGTGTTGGCTTGGAGGAGTTGGTCTGCTTTGAACCACCTACGGTGACATTTGCCGCCGGCGTGCACGTGGCCCGGGTCGCCATTGATCCGTCGACGGCGCAAGCCGAGATTCTGGACTATGTGGTTGCCCATGACTGCGGGCCCCTGCTGTCGCCGATGATCGTGGACGGCCAGATTGCCGGTGGTGTGGCTCAGGGGATCGGGGCCGCCCTCTTCGAGCTGGCGACCTACGACACCGACGGACAACCTCAGAACCCAAGCCTGGCCGACTATCTAGTACCCGATGCCGCCGGGGTGCCTGAACTGGCCGTCGCCCATCTGGAGACTCCGTCGACCCTCAACCCGCTAGGCATCAAAGGGGTGGGGGAAGCCGGAGCGATCTCCCCTCCGGCCGCGGTAGCCAACGCCATCGAAGACGCCCTGTCGGGATTGGGCGTCGAGGTAAACCGCGTGCCGGTGTCGCCCGATTATCTGTTCGAACAATTGCACGGAGCACGATCATGAACTCAAGTCCATCTGGATCAGTCCTCGACTCTCCCAGTTCAACCGGCGCTGGGTCGTCGGATATCGCGCTGAGCGTGTCGGGAATCCACAAGCGCTACGGCGGGGTGGTGGCCCTACGAGACGTGTCGCTGGACTTCCCCACCGGCACACTCACCGCGATCGTGGGCGACAACGGAGCGGGCAAGAGCACCCTGCTGAAGGTGATCTCGGGCGCGGAGCAGCCCGACTCTGGCCAAGTAGTGCTGCACGGCGAAGTCCGACGGTTCCGCTCTCCTCTCGACGCCAGGACTGCCGGCATCGAGACCGTGTACCAAGACTTGGCGTTGGCCGACAACCTCGATGCTGCCCAGAACCTGTTCATGGGGCGGGAGCACAAAGTGGGATGGGGGCCGTTCACCTTCCTGCGCCGCCGGGCCATGCGCCGCGATACCGAGCAGATCATCCGACGGCTCAACATCAAGATCCCCTCGGTGCGCATACCGGTTCAACACTTTTCCGGCGGCCAGCGCCAAGGTGTGGCCATTGCCCGAGCCATGAACTGGGGCAATGAGGTGATCATCATGGACGAGCCCACCGCCGCATTGGGCATCGCCGAGACTGCCCGAGTCGAGGATCTCATCACCACGCTGCGCGAGCGCAAGCTGACGATCATCGTGGTGAGCCACAACCTCGATCAGGTGTTCCGCCTTGCCGACCGGATCGCGGTGATGCGAAGGGGCCAGCTGATCGAGCTGTTGGACGCCCGTAGCACCGACGCTCAAAAGTTGGTATCGCTCATCACCGGTCTGGCCACCTCTCACGAAGGGGCATGACATGGCGCCACGAGTGGGAGTCCAGATCCGCCCCAATCACGTGAGTTGGGACGACATGGTGTCCGCTTGGATGTACGCCGATGAGTCCGGCGCCGACAGCATCTGGACGTTCGACCACTTCTTTCCCATCGACGGCGACCCCGACGGCACCGCATTCGAATGCTGGTCGACGCTGGCGGCCATGGCGTCGGCCACCAGCAGGGCCCAGATCGGCCCGCTGGTCACCTGTACCGGATTCCGCAATCCCGATCTTCTGGCCGACATGGCCCGCACCGTGGACCACGCTTCTGGGGGCCGGGTGGTGCTGGGGTTGGGCTCGGGCTGGCTGGAGCGGGACTACCAATCGTACGGATATGCCATGGCTCGAGATGCTGATCGGATACGCGAGATGGAGATCGCCATCCACCGCATCCGCCATCGGCTGGGTCAGCTGCGACCCGGTCCGGTAGGTCCGCTGCCCATCTTGATCGGCGGCTTGGGAGAGCGCATGACCCTGGATGTATGCGCCCGGCTGGCCGACGCCTGGAACGGCTGGGGCACCCCGGATGCGATCGCCCACCTCAACGGGGTGCTGGACGGCTGGTGCGAGAGGGCTGAACGCGATCCGTCCCAGGTGGAGAGGACGGTGGCGGTGTTCGAGACTGCCAGTGATGCCACCTATGACGACTATGTGGCTGCGGGGGCCGAGCACCTCATTCTGGTCAGGTCGGGCCCTGACTATCGGATCGATGAGCTGGAGTCCCTGTTGGCGTGGCGGGATTCTCGGAGCGGTCCGTGATCCGGACTACTGGTGCGCTATGGATGCCGTTTACTTCGGCGGGCGGTAGCAGCCCGCCGGTGGTGGTGGCCGGAGACGGCAACTTCGTGGAAACCGAAGATGGCGCTCGACTACTTGACGCCACGGCTGGCGGGGTGGCCTGTGTGATCTTGGGCCATGGCCGAACCGAGATCGCCGACGCGGTAGCCGACCAACTCCGCACTCTCGAATACCACTGCCTTTTCGGGTACAGCCATCCTCGGGCTCAGGAATTGGCCGAATCGGTGTCGGCCCGAACTCCTGGCGACTTGAATCACGTCTTTTTCACCAACTCCGGTTCTGAGGCAGTGGAGACTGCCTTGAAGATGGCCCGCGGCTATTGGCGTCGGATGGGCCAGGGGTCGAAGACCGGGTTCGTGTCACTGCATCGGGGATACCACGGCATGAACCTGGGCGGGATCTCGGTGGGCGGCCTTACCGAAAATCGATCAGGTTTCGGGCCGCTTCTCGAGGGTTGTAGCCAGGTACCGGCGCACGATATCGACGCCTTGGAGCAAGAGCTGGCCTACCGCGACCCCAGCACTGTTGCCGCGGTGATTATGGAGCCGGTGCAAGCGGCCGGCGGTGTTTATCCGCCACCGGAGAATTACTTGTCCCAGGTCAGGGAGATGTGCGATCGCCTGGATGTGCTGCTGATGTTGGACGAGGTGGTCTGTGGATTCGGGCGGCTCGGCCATTGGTTCGGCGGCCACCGCTATGGGGTGGTTCCTGACATCATGACCGTGGCCAAAGGGCTGACGTCCGCGTATATCCCCATGGGAGCGGCCGTTGCCGGCAGCCGGGTTCACGAGGTGTTCGTTGATCCCGAAGGGTCGATTGAGCTGATGCACGGCTATACCTACAGTGGCCATCCCGCCGCCTGTGTCGCCGGCCTCAAGGTGATCGAGATTCTTGAGCGGGAGGCCCTGATAGACCACAGCCGCGACACCGGCCGACATCTGCAAGAGCGGATCGCCGCGCTGGATTCCTTGGCGGCGGTGGCCGAAGTCCGAGGCGAGGGGATGTTGGCCGCCGTTGAGCTGTCCGTCGACAGCCCCGAGCCCGTGGTGGCTGAGGCCCAGCGGCGCATCCAATCGGCCGGGGTGCTGGTGCGGGCTCAAGCCGACCACTTGGGCGTCTACCCGCCCTTCACTTTCACAGCCGCAGAGGTCGACCGAGTGGTCGACACCATTGGAACGGTGTTGGAGGAGATGTCGTGACGTTCGACCGGGTGGACTCGATTTTGAAACAGTGGGCCAGCGAACGCCCCGATTTGGATGCCTCGCCCATCGGGATCTTCGGGCGGATCTCTCGCATAGACCGCTTGTTCGAGCAGTCCATGGCCGAATTCCTCCGCCCCTATGGCCTCACTTTGGGATTGTTTGACGTGCTGGCTGCGTTACGGCGCAGCGGCGAGCCGTTTGAGGTCAAGCCGAGTGATCTGGCGGCCATGACCATGCTCACCTCCGGGGGCATGACCGGGCGACTGGACCAACTTGAGAAGCTGAACTTGGTTCGCCGGGTTCCCGACCCTGATGACCGCCGGGTCATGCTGGCCCGGCTCAGCCCGGAGGGCCGAGATCTGATCGACCGGCTGATGGGCGAGCACCTGGAACGAGAGCGCACCCGGCTGGAGTGGTTGCACGACGGGGAGTCAGAGGATTTCGCTGGTTATCTACGCAAATTAGAGGCGTCCCTGCGCTCTCTCGATGGGCAAATGCAGAGGGAAGACCGAGCTGACTAGGAGGCGGTGAAGCACCAGGAAATGGTGTCGGCTTCGGCGGGGCCGACTTCGTGGCGCCAATAGGCCACCAAGGCGCAGTTCTGTTCGGCTCGGAGCCGTTCAATCACCTTGCCCTGGTCAGGGCGGAAGGTGTAGCGGTTGAGATTGGGCAGATGGCGTACCTGCTCTGGGGGGATGTCCACCCCGTTGATGGTCAGCCGGGCCTCGTAGCCGGCGGCCAAATCGATACCCACAGTTTCTTGAGAGAGCACTTCAGCGCTGCGAGGAGGTATGAGCTCGTCTACGGCAGCATTGCCGGTCACGGTCACATCGTTGTTGTCGGTGTCGGCCAGCAGCAGGGCCAGAAGGATGGCCACAGCCCCCATCAGGGCGGCGAGCCCCAATAGCACCCGGCGCAGAATGACCGACTCCAGCACTCATCCAGTGTGCCCGCTGGCCGAGGCCGGAGACACCCTGAGTGGCGCAGAACTGCTTGATTCGCCAAGTACCCTCAAGGCGTGTCCCAAGGCAGCGGGGAGGCCGGAGTCCCATCACTAGAGAGGCGAGATGCCTGACCGCGTGTCCAAGGGCGGCGGCGAGATCGGCCGAGTTCTGGGGGGGCGCTACCGGCTCGTAACCCATATTGGTACCGGCCGATTCACCAACGTGTACCTCGCCTACGACCTGTCTCAGTCACGCCGAGTGGCGGTCAAGCTGCTGTCTGAGAACGTCCTGCCCGACGGGTGGGCCAGGGACGGCGCCTTTACCAACCGTTTCCTGGAGGCTGCCGAAGAAGCTGCCGCGGTGAGGCATCCCCATGTGATGGCTGCCCACAACTGGGGGGACTCCGATCTCGGCCTCTATGTGGTGAGCGACTACATGGAGGGCGGGAGCCTGCTGGGGATGCTGGATGCCGGTCATCTGCTGTCTCCATCGCAGGTTCTCATGATCGGCTTGGACGCTGCTCGCGGATTGGAGCACATCCACAGTGAGGGAATCATCCACGGGGACATTCGGCCCTCCAACATCTTGTTCTCGCGCCGGGGCCGAGCCCGACTGGCTGATCTGGGCACATCGTGGGCCTTGACTTCATCTGAGACTGGGGGAGCGCTGATGGCCCGATCGGTCTTTTCGGCCATCGACGCGGTGCGCTACGCATCCCCGGAGCAAGCCCAGGGTCTCACCCCCGACCACAAGAGCGACGTTTATTCCCTGGTTCTGGTATTGACCGAGGCGCTGTCGGGCCGGGTGCCGTTCGAGTCTGACGACCCCGAGTACACCCAGATGGCCAAGATGAGCCGACAGCTCGACCTGGTCGGCCAATTCGGCCGCCTGGGCCGGGTATTGGAGCAGGCGGGACGACCGGAGCGCGACGAGCGTCCCGCTGCTCGCGATCTCGGCCATGGGTTGCTGGCCGCGGCAGAGACACTTCCCCGTCCGGCCCCGCTTCCCCTGACCAAGCCGGGGCCGGAGATTCCCGATACCGGTGAATCCGCGGCCGCGGTTGTATCCGACCGACACCCCGCCGAGACCGCTCCGAAGGCAAGAGGCCGCTCGCCGTCTCGAAGGGACCGTTCGGTATCTCAGGATGGCCGCTCGCCGTCTCGAAGGCTGCTGGCAGTGGTGGTGGTGCTCGTGCTGTTGGCCGCGGCGGGATTCGGGGCCTACGCCCTTTGGGACAGCCAATTCGGTACCGACACCCAGCCGGTGCCCGACCTGGCCGAGGCTGGCGAAGCCAACCTGTTCCGCATCGTGAGCGAATCGGGCTGGGCGCTGGAACGCCTCGAAAGACGCCAAGACGGTACCGTGGCTGGGGAGATACTCGATCAGGCGCCGCCAGCGGGAACTGACCTCAAGCGGGGGGAAACCGTCACCGTGTGGGTGTCTTTGGGTCCCGAGCTGGTTGTCATTCCCAGTAACCTCATCGGCCTGGCCGTGGAGGACGCCGAAGTGTCGCTGGCCGCGGTGGGGCTGTTGGTGGGGGATGTGGCCGAGCGCTTCGACGAGACCGCGATCCCAGGGGTGGTTATCGAGGTGGATGAGTTGTTCTCCGAAGTCGAGCCGGGCAGCAGCGTGGACTTGGTGGTCTCGCTTGGGGCTGAGCCCCGTGTCGTGCCGGACATCACCCCGGGCTCATCGCTTGCTGTAGCTCGGGAGCGGTTGGAGGCTCTCGGCCTGGGCGTCCTCGAGTGGCAGGTGCCGGACAATGTGGTGGAAGCTGGCCGCGTCGTGAGGATAGAACCCCTGGCGGGAACTGAGGTCGCCGCCAGCTCGGTAGTCACGGTGGTGGTCTCAGACGGGCCGGAGCAAGTCCGAGTGCCATTCCTCGCCACTCTCGGAGTAGGGGAGGCTTCGAACGCCCTTGAGCAAGCCGGTCTCTGCGTCGGCGTGGTGGAGGGTCCGCTGGATTCCGAGATTTTGGCGTCCAACCCGCCCGCCGACACCGTGGTGGACTTTGGAACCTGCGTGGATTTGATTACTCGGCCCGCAGAGGAGCAGGAAGAGGGCTAGCAGTCAGTCCTCTTCGAGCGCGGTGAGCGCTCGAAGCCGGGACTGGGCCTGGCGGGCGAAAGCAGCCTGCTCGTCGGTCATGCCCTCTCCGAACAGGATGAGGACTAGGGCCAGGTCGCCGTCCACCCGCAGGGCACCGGAGAGAAAGCCGTGGGCCACGATGTCGGGGTCGTCGGTGACGAAGGCAGCCAGGGCCGCGGGATAGTCGAGGATCACGGTGGCATCGGGATCATCCAGACTGCCCGGAATCGGCAGCGGCCCTCCGGCCTCGGTGTCGATGTAGGCCCGGAACTGGCCGTCGCCGAAGGGGGTGTCGGTGACAACCAGATTGACTTGGGCGGCGTGAATGGGATCGGGTGCGGCCGATGCCAGATCTTCTCGCAGCGCCAGCGCAGCCTCGATCCACTCTGGGCTGAGAAATGGATGCGACCCCATCCCGGCAACGTATCGCTGTTGGGGCAAGGGCAAAGCGAAAGTTGAGCGGTACGATGTCGCTTCGGTATGGGGCAGCAACGCATCACCCGGGCTGAATGCGCCCACGTGGCCGCTTTGGCCCGCCTAGAGCTGACCGACGAAGAGCTAGAGCGGTTCACCGGCCAACTCGATGAGCTTCTGGACCATGTGGCTGAGGTGGAGGCGCTCGACGTGGGGGGGCTTGCCCCGACAATGCACGCTCTTCCCATCGCCAATGTGCTTCGCCCGGATGTTGTGGGCGAAGTACTCGACCGAGATGAGGTGCTTGCTGGGGCCCCGTTGGCCGAGGATGGCCAGTTCCGGGTTCCCCCGGTGTTGGGGGAGGCGCCGTGACGGCGGTCGAGATCGCGGCCGCGGTGAGGTCTGGACAGCGTTTGGCTCGCTCAGTGGTCGATGAGCATTTGGGCGCCATTGAAGCAGGCGAGGCTGACGTCCATGCCTTCAATCTGGTGATCGCAGACCAGGCCCGAACTCGAGCTGACGAGATCGATGGCGCGGTGGCCGCGGGCAAAGACCCCGGTCCGCTGGCCGGAGTCCCGGTGGCCCTCAAGGACAACATGTGCACGCGAGGGCTGGCCACCACCTGCTCCTCTCGCATTCTGGAGGGTTGGGAACCCCCATACGACGCCACCGTCGTGAAGCAGCTTCACAACGCGGGCGCAATTTTGGTGGGCAAGACCAACATGGACGAGTTCGCCATGGGCAGCTCCACCGAGAACTCGGCATTCGGCCCCACTCGGAATCCCTGCGACCTCAGCCGAGTGCCGGGGGGCTCGTCGGGAGGCAGCGCCGCCGCGGTGGCGGCCGGATTCGCCCCGGTGGCGTTGGGCAGCGACACTGGAGGGTCGATTCGCCAGCCTGCCGCGCTGTGCGGGGTGGTCGGCGTCAAGCCCACCTATGGTCTGGTGTCTCGCTACGGCCTAGTGGCGTTCGCATCGTCTTTGGACCAGATCGGACCGTTCACCACCACGGTGGCCGACTCAGCGGCTGTCCTTGACGTGATCAGTGGTCCCGACGGCCGTGACTCAACCAGTATCGGGGAGCCTCAGCCCCCGGTGTCCGACACGCTGGGCGACGGGGTAGATGGACTCCGGATAGGGGTGTTGGCCGAGCTGAGCGGCGACGGCATCGCTCCCGACGTGGCTGCCCGATTGCAGGCCGCAGTGGGAGCACTCACCTCGGCTGGGGCTCGAGTGGCCGAGGCCAGTGCGCCGGCCGCGGTCTACGGGCTGTCGGCCTACTACCTGATAGCTCCTGCTGAGGCGTCCAGTAACCTGGCCCGCTACGACGGGGTCCGCTACGGACTGCGGGTGGATGCCTCCAGCACTCCCGACATGAACACCGCCACCCGCTCGGCCGGCTTCGGCGACGAGGTCAAGCGCCGCATCATGATCGGCACCTACGCCCTGTCAGCCGGGTACTACGACGCTTACTACGGCAAGGCCCAGAAGGTCCGCACGCTCATCATCAACGATTTCGCATCGGTGTGGGAGCAGTTCGACCTGCTGGTGAGCCCCACCTCGCCCACCACGGCGTTTTCACTGGGCGAGCGCACCGCCGACCCTATGGCTATGTACATGAGCGATGTCTGCACCGTGCCGGTGAACCTCACCGGCCAAGCGGCCATGTCGGTGCCCTACGGGGTGGGCGACGATGGATTGCCAGTGGGCGTGCAGATTTTGGCCCCCGCACTGGGTGAGCCGATCATGTTCCGGGCCGCCGCGGTGCTGGAAGCGAGCTTGTGATGAACGCCAACACCCTCGACGTACCAGGATTGGGCGCCCCAGCCGACACCGAGTGGGAAACGGTGGTGGGTTTGGAGGTTCACGCCGAGTTGGCCACTGAGACCAAGCTGTTCAGCGCCAGCCCCAACCAGTTCGGAGGCGAGCCCAATACCCACATCGACCCGGTGTCGCTCGGTTTGCCCGGTTCGCTCCCCGTCCTCAACCAGAAGGCGGTAGAGCTGGCCATCCGGGTGGGCTTGGCCCTCAACTGCCGGATTCAGCCATCGGTGTTCGCCCGGAAGAACTACTTCTACCCCGACATGCCCAAGGACTTCCAGATCAGCCAGTACGACGAGCCCATCAACGTGGAGGGCTGGCTGGAGTTGCCCTCGGGAAAGCGCATCGGCGTCGAACGAGCCCATCTGGAGGAGGACACCGGCAAGACCGTCCATATCGGCGGGGGAGGACGCATACACGAGGCCGGGTACTCGTTAGTGGACTACAACCGAGCCGGGGTACCGCTGATCGAGATCGTGGGCCGGCCCGAACTGCGATCGGCGGAGGAAGCCCGCCAGTACGTGGCCGAACTGCGGGCCATTTTGGTGGCGGTGGGGGCCTCGGACGGCAAGATGGAGGAGGGGTCGCTTCGGGTGGACTGCAATGTGTCGGTGCGACCGGCAGGGAGTGACCAACTGGGTACCCGGTGCGAGATCAAGAACGTGAACTCGCTGCGCTCGATGGGCCGGGCCATCGAGTATGAGGCCAACCGCCAAATCGACCTGCTGACCAGCGGCCAACCGGTGGAGCAGCAAACCCGGCATTGGAACGAGGACGACGGCCGCACCCACGCGCTGCGCTCCAAGGAGGAGGACTACGACTACCGCTATTTCCCCGAGCCCGATCTGCTGCCGCTCGACCCCAGCACAAAGTGGGTGGAGGAGATCCGCCAAGGGTTGCCTCCGCTTCCCCGAGACCGCCGGCTTCGGCTGGCCGAGGCGGCTCCGTCGGTGGATGTGGACCACATCGGGTTGGCCGTCGAGCGCTCGATGGACGAACTGGCGATGGTCGCAATCGGTGGGGGAGGGTCACCCGAGCGGGTGATGACCCATATCGTCCACAACCTGGCCGACGGGTTTGGGGAGCTAGCCGCAGAAGCGCTGGCCGATCTGGTCCAGATGGAGGAAGCGGGCGAGTTGACCGCTACCCAGGCCAAGAAGGTGCTGGGGGCATTGGTGGACGGAGGGGGGTCCCCCCGGGAAGCGGCCCAGGCGCTGGGCTTCGAGGCCATGAACACCGGCGAGCTGGAGGCTCTGGTGGACAAGCTCATCGCCGACCACCCCGAGGAGTGGACTCGCTTCTGCGAAGGTGATGCCAAGCTCACAGGCTTCTTCGTCGGTCAGGTGATGAAAGCCACCCAAGGCCGAGCCGACGGCAAAGCCGTGACCCAGTTACTCAACGCCCGCCGCGGGTAGCGCTGGGCAGACAGACCACTAGGGTGCGGGGCGATATGACGCTGCTAGATCAGTCGGCCCGCTTTATTGACGAGTCGGTTTACGAGGGACCGCGATCGGTCCAACCCATGGACGGCTCATTCCACGAGATCGCCGATGGCATTGCTGTGGTGTGCGCCTTCTCACACGTCTGGTCGGTGGCCACCGACGAGGGGTTGGTGGCGATCGACACAGCGTTGCCGATGTTCGCTCCCGGCGTGCTGAAGCACCTTCATCAGTGGAGGAGCCAGCCAGTCCACACCATCGTCTACACCCATGGCCATGCCGACCATGTCGGCGGGGCCCCGGCTTTCGTCGAGGATGCCGAGGAGCGAGGGAGACCTGCCCCTCGGGTAGTGGCCCATGAGGCAGTGGGACCCCGCTTCGACCGCTACAACCTCACCCACGGCTACAACCAAACCATCAACCGCCGCCAGTTCAGCGCCAACGACATGTTGGACCTGTTCGCCGACGACTGGGTTTACCCGAGCACCACCTATGCCGATGCCCTCGATCTGGAGGTGGGCGGGGTGACTCTCCAGCTCATCCACGCCCAAGGGGAAACCGACGACCACACCATGGTGTGGATGCCCCAAGAGCGGGCGCTGTTTGTGGGCGACCTATTCATCTGGTTCTTCCCCAACGCGGGAAATCCTCAGAAGGTGCAGCGCTACCCCGCAGAATGGGCCGCCGCCCTGCGGCGAATGATCGAGCTGCGTCCCGCATTCCTGCTTCCGGCCCACGGTCTGCCCATTGCCGGCGAGGAGCGCATCGCCATGGTGCTGGATGATGTGGCCACCGCACTGGAAGGCCTGGTGGCCGACACGCTGGAGATGATGAACGCGGGGGCGCGCCTCGACGACATCGTCCATCAGGTGCGGGTTCCCGCCGATCTGATGGCCAAGCCCTACCTACGAGCCGCCTACGACGAGCCCGAATTTGTGGTTCGCAACATCTGGCGGCTCTACGGAGGTTGGTACGACGGCAATCCCGCCCGCCTCAAACCCGCCTCCGACCAGGCAGTAGCCGCTGAGGTGGCCCGGTTGGCGGGAGGCGCGGCGGCCGTGGCGGCCAGGGCCACGGAGCTGAGCGAGGCCGGCAATCTGCGGTTGGCCTGCCACCTAGCCGAGTGGGCCGCCCAAGCGGCGCCTGATGACCCAGATGTACTCGAAGTACGGGCCGAGGTGTACCGGCAGCGACGAGATCAGGAGCAGTCGCTCATGTCACGAGGCATCTACAACGACGCCAGCCAATCATGAGGATGAACCGATCATGAAGATAGACACTGCGGCGGTGGATTTGGCCCTGACCACGACCAGGGCGGTGCGGAAGCGGCTGGATCTAGAGCGGCCGGTGGACGACCAGATCATCCTCGACTGCATCGACATCGCCGAGCAGGCCCCCACCGGGGGCAACCAGACCAGTCGCCGGTGGATCGTGGTGCGCGACCCCGGGATCAAGCAGGAGCTGGCCCGGCTCTATCGCGAAGTGGTCGGTGGCTTCATGCTTGAGGCTCGCGACCGCTTGGAGGGCACCGATCATCCCCGGGCCCGAACGGTGAGCTCATCTGCCTATCTGGTGGAGCACCTGGCCGAGGTTCCTGTGATTGTCATTCCGGTGATCGTGGGTCGCCACGACGGCAGCGGCGCGCCCGGCCTGTTCGACTCGGTCATTCAGAGCGGGTGGAGCTTCTGTGTCGCTCTACGGGCCCGGGGGTTGGGCACCGCTTGGACCACGGCCATCTTGGCCAAGGCCCCCGATCTGAAAGAACTGCTAGGAATCCCCGACGAGATCACCGAGATTGCCATGTTCCCGGTGGCGTGGACCAAGGGCACCGACTTCCGGCCCGCTCGCCGCACTCCGGCTCGGGACATCACTTTCTTCGACGGCTACGGCCGCATCTACGAATCAGGGCCGGGAACGCCGGTGGCGATGGCCAACGGCCCCGGAACGATGGTCGAGATCGATATCGCGGCGGAGATTGACGAGGTTTGGGACGCAGTCACCGACATTGACCTGCCGGCTCAGTTCTCCGACGAGTTCACCGGCGCAACCTGGGACGAGGGCTTTGACGGACCCGCCCTGGGGGCGACGTTCACCGGCCGCAACTACCTCGAAGCGATGGGCGACTGGGAGGTTCCCTGCTTCGTGGACGTGTGTGAGGAGCCGGTGGCCTTCGGTTGGTGTACCTCCGACCCCGACAATCCCGGCGCCCGATGGCGCTTCGAGCTCCAGCCCCTCATGGGAGGGGGAACCCGGCTGATCTACCGTCTGCTGCTCGGCCCCGGCCCTTCCGGGCTGACCATGTTCATCGAGCAGAACCCCGACAAGGAGCACCGGGTCATAGCCAACCGACTCCAAGTGCACCGGGCCAACATGCAGCGAGTAGTAGACGGCATCAAAGCCCACATCGAGGCAGCCGCCGGCTAGCTCAGCGGACCGCGCCGGGGATGAGCCAGCGGGGGCTGGCGAAGCGCCAGAGCAGGGCGACTAGGCGGGCGCCCATGAGCGCCCACATCGCCCCCCATAGCCAGCCGATGCCCGCGTCGGCGGCCACCACCCACAGTGCCAAGGGGATGAACACCGCGGCAGCGCCCGCCATGGCCACGGCCAAAAATCGCATGTCCCCGGCCCCGATCAGCACGCCGTCGAGGGCGAACACAACCCCGTTCACCGGCTGGATGAACGCCAAGTGCAGCATGAGGAAGCCCACCAGGGACAACACCGCCTCATCGCTGGAAAACACCAACGGCAACCACGGCCGAGTTATCAGCAGCACCGCGGTGGCCGCCAAGCCCGAGGCCAGACCCCATTCGATCATGCGGCGACCAGCGGCCCGGGCCTGGTCTAGTTCGTGAGCGCCGAGTAGGCGGCCGATCATGGCCTGTCCGGCGATGGCCACCGCGTCCAAGGCCAGAGCCACGAAAAACATGAGCTGGTAGATCACCTCGTGGGCGGCCAGATCAACGTCTCCCAGTCGGGCGGCTACCGCCACCGACATGGTGAAGGAAGCCCGCAGCGCGGCGGTCCGCAAGAACAGGTCCAATCCCACCACCGCGAGTCGGGCGATCATCGAGCGGTCAGGAGCCATGGTCACCCCATGGACTGTCACCGCCTCCCGGATCCACCATACGTAGGCCCCGGCGGCGAGCCATTGAGCGATGACGGTGGACAGGGCCGAGGCGCCGATGCCGAAGCCGAGCCCGTAGATCAAAACCAGTTCCAGCGCCAGATTCAGCCCCGCAGTGACCACCGCCACCTTCAGCGGGCGTAGCGTGTCTTGCAGTCCCCTCAGATAGCCCACGCCGGCCAGCGTGATGAGCATTCCCGGCAGGCCGAAAATGCTGATGCGCAGGTAGATCAGCCCCTGGGCCAGCACCTCGCCGTCTGCTCCAAGAATCCTCAGTAGAGGATCGGCGAACACATAGGCCGCGACGGCCAACACCGCACCCACCGCGGCGGCCAGCCACAGTCCCTGCACCGCCTGCTGAGCGGCCCGGTGGTGGTCGCCGGCGCCGATCAGCCGCCCCACCGCGGCGGTGGTCCCGTAGGCCAGAAAGACGAACAGCGACAGCGCCCCCAACAACACCTGAGAGGCCACGGCCAGTCCTCCCAAATGGGGGGTGCCGAGGTGCCCCACCACCGCGGTGTCGGCCAGGGTATAGAGCGGCTCGGCGATCAGCGCACCCAAGGCGGGAACCGCCAATCGGGCGATCTCCCCGTCGTAGGGAGACTTCCAAACCCCCGATAGCCCTCTCGTTTCCGACATGCCACTAGGTAGCCTGTCGCTATGAGCGATATGAAGCCACGTTCTCACGAGGTCACCTCGGGAGCGGAAAGGGCCCCGGCAAGGGCCATGCTCCGGGCCGTGGGCATGACCGACGACGACTGGGACAAGCCTCAAGTGGGGGTTGCGTCGTCATGGAACGAGGTCACACCGTGCAATCTCCCGCTGGACCGTTTGGCCAAGCGGGCCAAGCAGGGGGTGCGCGACGCCGGCGGCTTCCCCATCGAGTTCAACACCATCGCGGTGTCCGACGGCATCTCGATGGGCCACGAGGGGATGCGGGCCTCTCTGGTCAGCCGGGAAATCATCGCAGACTCGGTGGAGGCGGTTATGCACGCCGAGCGGCTGGACGCCTTCGTCAGCTTCGCCGGCTGTGACAAATCGCTGCCCGGCATGCTGATGGCCGCAGCCCGCCTCAACCTGCCCTCGGTGTTCGTCTACGGGGGCTCTATCCTCCCCGGCCAGCACAACGGCAAGGTGCTCGACATCGTAAGCGTATTCGAGGCGGTGGGGGCCCACGCGGTGGGTGACATCGACGACGAGGAACTCGACGCCATCGAGCGCAATGCGTGCCCTACCGAAGGGTCGTGCGCGGGGATGTTCACGGCCAACACCATGGCGTCGATCGGGGAGGCCCTGGGCATGTCTCTGCCGGGAAGCGCCTCGGCCGCCGCGGTCGACCGGCGCCGCGACGACTACAGCTACGCCAGCGGTACCGCGGTCATCGGGCTGTTGCGGGAGAACATCCGGCCCCGCGCCATCATGACCAAGGGGGCGTTTGAGAACGCCATCGCGGTGACCATGGCTTTGGGAGGATCGACCAACGCGGTGCTACACCTGCTGGCCATCGCCTGGGAGGCCGGAGTGGAGTTGGAGTTGGACGACTTCAACAAGGTGGCGGCCCGGGTTCCCCATTTGGCCGACACCAAGCCCCATGGGCAGTACCACATGGCCGACATCGACCGCATCGGCGGCGTCCCGGTGGTGATGCAGATGCTGTTGGATGAGGGCCTGCTGCACGGCGACGAGATCACCGTCACCGGCAAGACCATGGCCGAGAACCTCGCTCTGCTGGACCCGCCCGCCCCTGACGGCGATGTGGTTCATCGCTTGGATGATCCACTGCACGATGTCGGCGGTATCGCCGTGTTGTCCGGGTCGCTGGCCCCCAACGGAGCGGTGTTGAAGGTGGCCGGGATCGACTTCAACCACTTCGAGGGCCGGGCCCGGGTATTCGACGGCGAAGACACGGCCATGGACGCAGTGCTGAATGGACGCATTGAAGCTGGCGACATTGTGGTGATTCGGTACGAGGGGCCCAGAGGCGGTCCGGGCATGAGAGAGATGCTGGCCATTACCGGAGCGATGAAGGGTGCAGGCCGCGGGGGAGACGCCGCTCTGGTCACCGACGGCCGATTCTCGGGGGGCACCCACGGATTCTGTGTGGGCCACGTGGCCCCCGAGGCCACCGAGGGCGGGCCGATTGCACTGGTGGCTGAGGGCGACACCATCCGTATCGATGTGCGGGACCATTCCATTGACTTGCTGGTGGACGAGGCCACCTTGGCCGAGCGGCGGGCCAATTGGAAGCCGCCCGAGCCCCGTTACACCAAAGGTGTGCTGGCCAAATACGCCCGTCTGGCCCAAGGAGCCGAGAAAGGCGCCATCACCGAGGCTTAGTCCGCTCTCGTTCTGTTGTAGAGATCGGGGTCGGACCAGGCCCCAGTGGCGTCGTCGAACACTCGGGCCGCGGGGGTCATCCACTCCAGCCGTCCCTGGCGGGCCCCGGTAGACGACACCGGAACCATCTCTGGGTCGATGTTCAGCACCGCGCCCGCTGGCACGTCAAACGGGGGCCGAGGAGCGATGGCCAGCTCCAGCTGGCCGAGGACATCTACCGCCTGGTCGCGGGCCTCAACCGAGTCTCCGTAGAACGCCGGGTCCAGTACCTGGGACCACTTGTCGGCGCCCATGATTACCGCGTCGTATCCCTGAGCGATGTCCACCAGCAGTTGATGGTCGGTCACCGCCACCTCCAGTCCCTCGATATCGGCTACCGACGCTTCCAACACGGCGATGCGGTCTTCGAACGAGGGCCAGTCCATCAGCTCCTTCCCCAGTGCCACCCGCGACACCATCAAATCGACTCGGGCCAGCCCTCGCTGGTCCCTCGCGGCCTGGGCGATGGCCAGGTGCCCGATGGTGGGTGGGTTGAACGAGCCGGGATACACCCCTAATCGTCTTGTCACAGGCAGGCCCTAGCGTTCATACTGGTGGCATCCTATGAAGCGCCATCCCCATACCGGAGCGATTCTCGTAGTACGCCTTTAGCGCGCGGCCCCGGCCCGACCCGGGACCGCGTGCTACCGACCTCCCACGCTGGGAGGTCTTTCCATTTCAGGTGACACCCCGAAAGGTTGATCCAACATGAAAATGAACGGCGGACAAGCCCTAATGAAAGCCCTCGAGAGCGAGGGAGTGGACATCATGTTCGGGCTGCCCGGCGGAGCCATCCTGCCGGTGTACGACCCGCTGCTCGACTCATCCATCCGCCATGTGCTGGTGCGCCACGAGCAGGGCGCTGGTCACATGGCCGAGGGATACGCTCACGCCACCGGCCGGCCCGGCGTGGCCATGGTCACCTCGGGACCGGCGGCCACCAACATCGTTACCCCGCTGTGCGATGCCTATATGGACTCCATTCCTATGGTGGTGGTCACTGGCCAGGTGCCCTATGCCGCCATTGGCACCGACGCCTTTCAGGAGTGCGATACCACCGGTATCACCATGTCGGTGACCAAGCACAACTACCTGGTGACCGAGGCAGCCGACATCCCCCAGGTGATCCACGACGCCTTCCACATCGCCACTACTGGCCGGCCCGGCCCGGTGCTGGTGGACATCCCCAAAGATATCGTCGATCCCAACAACCCCCGCTCGGCCATGGAGTGGTACACCCCCAAGGACCACGACTTGCCCGGCTATCGCCCCAACCGCACCGGCGACGCCGAACTGATTCGACAGGCGGCAAAGCTCATTTGCGAGGCCGAGCGACCGGTGATCTACAGCGGGGGCGGCATCTTGAAGTCCCGGGGCGCCGAGGCGCTATTGGAGCTGGCCGAGCTCACCGGCATCCATGTGGTCACCACCTTGATGAACCGGGGCGGCTTCCCTGACGACCATCCGCTGTGTTTGGGCATGCCCGGTATGCACGGCAACTTCACCGCGGTCACCGCCATGCAAGAGGCCGACCTGCTCATTGCGCTGGGCGCCCGATTCGATGACCGGGTCACGGGCAAGGTGGCCGGATTCGCCCCTCACGCCAAGATCATCCACGTGGACATCGACAGCGCGGAGTTGGGCAAGGTGCGCCGTCCGGATGTGGCCATCCAGGGCGACTGCCGGCTGGTCATCGAGGACTTGGTTAAGGCGCTGGGAGAGATGGGCGGGAGTGATGCCCAGCCCGATCGCAATCCCTGGCGGTCCCGCATCAGCGGGTGGCAGGAACGGTTCCCCCTCACCTATGAGCAGTCGAAGGACGACGAGCTGCTGAAGCCCCAGTTCGTGTTGGAGCAATTGCGGGACTCCACCCCCGACGACACCATCGTGGCCTCTGGGGTGGGCCAGCATCAGATGTGGGCCAGCCAGTACTGGAAGTTCAACCATCCCTACACCTGGGTTAACTCGGGCGGACTGGGCACGATGGGGTTCGCCATCCCCGCCGCCATCGGGGCCAAGGCGGGACGCCCCGACCGCATGGTGTGGGCCGTGGACGGCGACGGCTGCTTCCAGATGACAGCCCAGGAGCTGGTCACTGCGGCCACCGAGGGGTTCCCCATCAAGGTGGCCCTCATCAACAACGCTTACCTGGGCATGGTCCGCCAGTGGCAGGAGATGTTCTACGAGGAGCGGTATTCCGAGGTCTACCTCACCCGCGATGTGCCCGACTACAAGATGTGGGCTGAAGCCCTGGGTTGCGTCGGCCTGCGGGTGGAGTCACCTGAGGAGGTGGGTCCGGCCATCGCCCAGGCCAACGAGGTCGACGACCGCCCGGTGGTCGTCGAGTTCCGCTGCGAGGCTGAGGAGAACGTGTATCCGATGGTTCCCGCGGGCATGTCCAACAGTGACGTGGTGGTCGACCCTTCCCAGCAGGACCGGCCCCGATGAGCGCGGCCCCAACGAACCCAGTACTCGGTGCTGAAGGCGGGGGAACCACCACGCTGGTGGTCCGGGTGGAGAACAAGGCCGGGGTGCTGGCCCGGGTGGCGGGACTGTTCGCTCGCCGGGGTTTCAACATTGAGTCGCTGGCTGTGGCCCCTACCGACGACGAGCGGTTCAGCCGCCTCACCATTGTGGTGGGGGTGGATGCTGCCCCTATGGAACAGGTGGTGAAGCAGCTGGACAAGTTGGTCAACGTGGTGGACATCCAGGAACTGAACTCCGCAGCCAGCGTTGAGCGTGAGCTGATGATGGTCACCGTTCGGGCCGATCCCGCCATCCGGGGCCAGATCCTGGACTTAGTGCGGGTGTTCCAAGCCACCGTATTGAACGTTGGCTACGACGAGATCATGGTGTCGCTCACTGGATCGCCCAGCCGAGTGGATGATTTCGAAGACCTTCTGCGACCCTATGGGATCGTGGAGGTGCAGCGCACCGGCAAAGTTGCACTGCCCAAGCTGGTGAAATCTGCCCCCGACCCTCTGGCCCCCTGACGGCCCCTACCAACCAAGGACATTCAATGGCAACTGTGTTGTATGAAAAAGATGCCGACCGCTCCCACATCGCCGACCGCAAGGTGGCGATCATGGGGTACGGGTCGCAGGGCCACGCCCACGCCCTCAACCTGAAGGACTCCGGAGTCGATGTGCGGGTCGGTTTGCGGGAGGGGTCGTCGTCGGCGGCCAAAGCGGCCGAGGCCGGCTTGTCGGTGATGTCCATAGCCGAGGCGGCAACCGAGGCCGATGTCATCATGCTGCTGCTGCCCGACACCGAGCAGGCTGACATCTACGAAGCTCACATCGAGCCTCACCTCCAGCCGGGAGACGCCCTGTTCTTTGCCCACGGCTTCAACGTGCGGTTCGACCTGATCTCCGCCCCCGACGAGGTGGACGTGGCCATGGTTGCCCCCAAAGGCCCCGGTCATTTGGTTCGGCGCACCTATGTGGAGGGTGGCGGAGTTCCGTGCCTGATCGCAGTGGGCCAAAATGCTTCTGGCCGGGCCCGGGAGCTGGCCTTGGCCTATGCCGACGCCATCGGCGGGGCCCGAGCCGGGGTGATCGAGACCACCTTCGCCGAGGAATGCGAGACCGACCTGTTCGGTGAGCAGGTGGTGCTGTGCGGGGGGCTCACTTCACTGGTGACCGCGGCGTTCGAGACCCTGTGCGAGGCCGGCTACCAGCCGGAGGTGGCGTACTTCGAGTGCCTTCATGAGCTGAAGCTCATCGTCGACCTCATGTACGAGGAGGGGATCGGCGGGATGCGCTACTCCATCTCGGACACTGCCGAGTACGGCGACCTGAGCCGGGGGGACCGCATCATCAACGATGCCACCCGGGCCGAGATGAAGCAGATCCTGGATGAGATCCAGAATGGGTCGTTCGCCGACGAGTGGATGAGTGAGAGCCGCAGCGGCCGTCCCAACTTCTTGAGGATGGAGTCTGAAGGTCAGCAGCACCCCATTGAGGAAGTAGGGGCGGAGTTGCGGGCGATGATGCCATGGATTTCCGAGGGCCGCCAGAGCGTTGCCGATGTCTCTGGGGGACAAGGGAAGGGCTAGTCCCCAATGGTCGGATAGCGGCCAGATATCAGTTGTTCATTAGTATCTATCCGGTTACTCAATAAGGAAGAAGGAAATCCGTGAGCGAAAACTGGGGTTTTGAGACCAAGCAGATTCATTCCGGGCAGGAGCCTGATCCGGCCACCGGATCACGGGCGGTGCCCATCTACCAGACCACCTCCTATGTGTTCCGCGACACCGAGCACGCCGCCGCACTGTTCGGACTGGCTGAGGTGGGCAATATCTACACCCGCATCATGAATCCCACCCAGATGGTGCTGGAAGCCCGCCTTTCGGCGCTGGAGGGGGGCACCGAGACCGCCATCGGGATCCCCGGAGCGCTAGCCATGGCCTCGGGACAGGCCGCGGAGACGCTGGCCATCTTGAACCTGGCCGAGTCCGGCGATCATGTGATTTCGTCTGCGTCGCTGTACGGCGGTACTTACAACCTGCTGCACTACACCTTGCCAAAGATGGGCATTGAGGTGTCGTTCATCGAGGATCCCGATGATCTTGGCGCTTGGAAAAATGCCATCCAGGAGAACACCAAGGTGCTCTATGCCGAGACCATCGGCAACCCCAAGAACGACTGCCTCGACATTGAGGGAGTAGCCGCAGTAGGCCATGCCGAGGGCATCCCTCTCATGGTGGACAACACAGTTCCGTCTCCCTATCTGATTCGGCCGCTGGAACACGGTGCCGACATCGTGGTCCACTCCATGACCAAGTTCATCGGCGGCCACGGCAACTCGATCGGCGGGGTGATCATCGACGGCGGCACATTCGATTACGGGGCCAGCGGCCGCTTCCCCAACTTCACCGACCCCGACCCCAGCTACCACGGCCTGGCTTTCTGGCCGGCGCTGGGCCACGGATCCTTCATCATCAAGGCCCGGGTTCAGCTGCTGCGGGATATCGGCGCGGCCATCTCACCGCAGAACGCCTTCTACTTCCTTCAAGGCCTGGAGACGCTCAGCATGCGCATGGAGCGGCACTGCTCCAACGCCAATGCCGTGGTCGACTACCTAGACGGCCACGACCAGGTGGAGTCGGTGCAGTTCGGCGGCCTGTCGTCCAGCCCATGGCACGAGCGGATGAACCACTACACCGGTGGCAAGGGCTACGGATCGGTGCCCGCCTTCCACATCAAGGGTGGACGCGACGCGGGCGAGAAGTTCGTGAACGCGCTCACTCTGCACAGCCACGTGGCCAACATCGGCGATGTGCGCAGCCTGGTGATCCACCCGGCGTCCACCACCCACTCCCAGCTCACCGAGGAAGAGCAGATCAGCACTGGGGTATACCCCGGACTGGTGAGGCTCTCAGTCGGCCTTGAGACGGTGGACGACATCATCGCCGACTTGGAGCAGGGCTTCGCAGCTGCCCGGGCCTGAACCCGCGGCCCACACAGCAGCAGCTTCGCGCGACTATAAGGGCGTGGGAATCGCCCGCTTGCTCAAGCTTGCCTACCCGCCGTTGGCGGTTGCAGTGGCGCTGGCCATGGCGGTCGCGGCCTGCAAGACCCCCGACCTCGAAGGCCCGGTGGTGTCGAGACCCTCTTTGGCCACACCCACTCCCACCGCCGAGGTCGAGATTCCTGAGACACCGGGCCCGACCGCTGAGCCTGTGGCGCCCGGCATCAGTGATGAGGTGATCAAAATCGGGGTCATTGCCGACGCCAGCGCGGGCAACGCGGTGACCGGCGGTAGCGAGTCGGCGTGGCTGGCCATGCGGGCCTGGGCCCAGGCCGTGAACAGCACTGGCGGACTCGGCGGCCGGGATGTGGAAATCGTCCTCATCGATTCCAATGTGTTCGACCACCGGGCCGCCATTCAGGAGGCCTGCGACAGCGACATCTTCGCCTTGGTGGGCTCTTATGCGCTGTTCGACGGGGACGGGGTGGATCTGCTGAACGATGAATCTTGTCGCCTGCCCGATTTCCCAGCGGCCGCGCTGAGCCCCGCCCGACGAGAGTCGCCGGTGACGTTTGTGTCCAACCCGACCTCCAACGATTTGTGGCAGGCCGGTGCGGCCCGGTTCTTGAGCGAGCGCTACCCGCAGTCTTCGGCTGTATTGGGCACGGTGATCCTGGACCTGCCCGTGGCCTTTTACCGGGCCCAGCGGGACATCGAAGCGGCCAGCGCAGGAGGGTTCGGCTTCGCGTTCCAGGCCACCGCCGACGTGGTCGGCGAGGACTATGACGCGCTGGCCTTTGCTCTGTTGGAATCGGGGGCGCGGGGGATTTTCTGGTCGGCGGACAGCCCGCGGCTTCTTGAGCTGCTCAAAGCCTGGGAGAGCTTGATGGAGCAGGTGCCGAGTCTTCTGTTCGGAGGGTCCGAAGATGAGTCGGCTGGGGAAACTGAGGGAGAGGAAGAGGGAGAGGCCTCGGTGGCTGCTGAGGAGGAGTCCACCCCGATACCCGAGGCCGAGGTCGACCCAGACTCGGAAGAATTGCCTATAGAAGTGGGGGACGGGGAGACCGCCGAAGAGGACGAGCCCACTGGCAGGGAGTTCTTCGTGCTGTGCTCGACCGACTGCTACTCCCAGAGTTGGGCTGAGCAAGCAGGAGAGTTGGGATCGAATATCTGGGTGAGCATCGGGATGCTTCCCTTCGAGGAGCCGGGTGACAACGTCGAGCTGGTGAGATATGTGCTCTTCCTGCGGGAAGAAGTGGACGAGGAGGCCGAATTGGAGCTCATCGGCCTGTCGAGCTGGGCGTCTGCGCTGTTGTTCGAGGAGGCGGTGAATCGGGCGATGTTCACCAGTGGCGGGGGACTGACCCGAGAGCTGGTGATTGAGGCGGCGGGCACCATCACCGAGTGGGATGGGCGGGGTCTCCACGGCCCGACCAATCCTGCCGAGGGGATTCCGTCGTCGTGCTTCATGCTGGTGAGTCCCACTCCCAGCGGCTGGATCCGCCGCCACCCCACCACCCAGGGCACCTTGGACTGCGACCCCGACAACCTGGTTGAACTCGTTGAATCGGCCACCTTGGGGATCGACCCCAACCGCCGCAATCCAGCCGACACGTCGTAGGGGTTGTGGCGACGTTCCCCAAAGTTGTAGTGGCCGTGGTGTTGACCGGAATCAGTTCCCGCTATCGAATTCGCTGTTCTCGGAGTCCCAGTAGAGGCGGATAAGCGGCGCATTATCGGCGCTGTACTTGCCGTCTTCGAGCGAGGCAGAAGTGGTGCCGGTAAGGTCGAACGATCCCAGCCCACGGGCTGCCTCGAGGAATGATTCCTCGGTGAGCACCGGACCCGCGGCGGTGGCGATGGCGACAAAGAGCTCAACGCCACGACATGACCGGACTGTCGGGGGGAGGTTGTTGGGCCTCGGGTTGGGGACATTGACGTTGACCACGTTGCCGCTGCGGGTTTCGTAGTTCTCGACGCACTCTCGAACGCCGGCTGTGCCGGCGTTGTAATGGTCCTGGAGCGTCGGGAAGCCGTAGGCATACAAGTCGACCTGGCTTGGGTCGTAGCCGAGTTCGACGTACCCCGCCTTGCTGACCGAGTCGGTGATGACCACCAGATCGCTTCCGGCCCGCTCCACACCTCCAACCGCCCCGTAGCCAGCGGTGTTGAAGGCCAAGACGGCGTCTGCGCCATCAGCGTGCGCTCGTTCGATCCAGACGTCGATTTCTGCTTCCCCTGCCGGGATATCGCCGGGCGGCGCGGTTCCGGACACCGCTCGGGTCACGGTGCCGCCGGCGGCCTCGACCATCTCCTGCACCGGTCCAAGGAGGGACTGGTCGTCGCCCGATGCATGGATCTGGATCTTCTGACCGTCGATCAGCCCATCAGCCTTGGCGGCGTTGACCAGGCTGGCGATCCTGTCAATGAGGCCTCCCTGAGTGGTAAAGAGCAGCCCGTTGCTTCGCCTGATGACGTCAGGTGCCATCTCGGCCGTGTTCACGGCCAGCATCTCGTACAGCTCGGTGTAGCAGAGCACCCCGTCCCAGAGGACGAAACCCACAAACGCGAAGACCTCCTCGTCTTCGGCGAACTGCACGCATACCGCCTCGATGGCGGCCTCATCGACCGGCGAGTAGCTTCCGAAGACGGGTGTCAAGAGTCGCCCATTGACGCCTCCGGCATCGTTGGCCCTATCGATTGCGGCCTGCCATTGGGCCTGGAAATCGCCGTTGAAGATGCCCAAATCGCTGGCGTCGACGAACCCGATGCCGATCTTGATCTCAGTCTCGGTGACCCCGCGGTACGACGCAGTGAGCACGACCGGTTCGGGTTCGGCTTCTTCGGGGGCTGCCTCTTCAGGCGCAACCTCTTCAGACCCAGCCTCCTCCGAATCTGGATTCTGGGACTCGGCTTCTTCGGGGGCTGCCTCTTCGGGCTCGGCTACTTCCTGTTCTGGGTCCTGGGGCGCGGGTGCCTCGGGTTCAGCTTCCTCGGTACTTGCCGACGGGGCATCGGCTCCCGACTCGTCGTCGTTGCCCCCACAAGCAGCCGCCACCAGTGCCAATACGAGAAGCAAAGCCAGAATCCATCGCCGCACAGTGCTGTCCCTCCAAATCGCTCCGGCTAGAGGGTAGTCAACTAGAGGCCAACCGGTCGGGTGCCGATGACGCCCTTGGCCTCTAGTTCGGCTAGTTCTTCGTCAGTTAGGCCCAGCTCGCCGCCCAGCACCTCGTGGTTGTGCTGGCCGAGCGTGGGGGCCGGGGTTGTGGTCCAGGGGCCAGGTGATGTCTCGAACCGGAACGGCAGGCTGGCGGCGGATACCTCGCCGCATACTGGGTGGTCGATCGGCTCGATGAACGAGCGGGCCCGAAGCTGGGGGTGGTCGCCGATCTCCGCCGGCAGCACCACCACGCTGGCCGGGACTCCGGCCGCGTTTAGCTGCGCCACCGCGTCGGCGTCCGTTTGGGGGGCGATCCATTCGCAGAGCCCGGTATCGATGGCGTCAGCGGCGTCCCGCCTCTTGTCGGCGGTGTCGTGGTCTGCCCAATCCGGGCGGTCGAGCAGGTCGCAGAGAGCCTTCCATTGCTGATCGTCGGCCACCGCCACGGCCACCCAGCGTTCATGGCCAGCGGCGGGGTACACGCCTTGGGGAGCGGCCCGCGGGCCCCCGTTGCCCTCGCGGGGGAGTTGGCGGCCGAGGGCGGAGTACTCCACCAACTGCTCGGCCGCGGCGTTGAGGGCGGCGGCCACCATGGTCACCTCAACCAGACGCCCCTTACCGGTACGATCCCGCTCCTCCAGGGCGGTGAGGGTGGCGAACACCGCGTGCATCCCGGCCAGCGGGTCGCACGGCCCCCGGGGAATCTGAGGGTCCTCGTCCGGGTATCCGGTGATGTTGGCCATCCCGGTGAGCTGTTCCATGGTCTGGGCGAAACCGGTGTTATTCCGCCAAGCGCCGCTGAGGCCAAAGGCGGGCATCCGGGTCATGATCAAACGCGGGTTGAGAGCCGACAGCCGCTCCCAGGTGAGGCCGAAGCCGTCCATCACCCTGGGTGTGAAGTTCTCGATCACTACATCGGCATCGGCGATTAGCCGCTCGGCTACCGCCACCCCCTCAGGTGAGCGGAGGTCGAGGGTGATGTCCCGCTTATTGGTGTTAGCTCCGTGGAAGACCATGCCCCATTCCCACCATTGGCTCTCCGAGGGCAGGCGGGCGGAGGCAAAGCGCATTCCGTCGGCCCGCTGCACGGACTCGATCTTGACCACGTCAGCGCCAAGCAGCGCTAGGGAATGACTGGCGATGGGCCCGGCCCACCAGGCGGTGAAGTCGATCACTCTCACTCCGGCCAGGGGTAATGCAACAGGCTCCCCCCGGTTGGATTGGGGAGTGTGGGCCTCGATCTGACCGGTGTGCTCTCCCGCCGCGGGAACAGGCTCAAAGGGCCGGGGGCTGGCTCCGTGCAACTGGTAGGGGACCGCAGGCTGAGTGAAACCACCCGAAGGATTGGTAGTGAAAGCGTCCCGGCCAGAAAACGCCTCCAGCGTGGGCACTGTGGCCCCGTTGCCGATGGGGGCTACCGGGATGCGCCGAGCCGACGCCTCGGCGATCACCTCGGCGGTGGTGCGCTGGGTGGTCCAGGCGTGCATGGCGGCTCGGAACTCGTCCCGCCTCTTCCAGCGGCCGCCGTAGCCGCACATCTCCTCGTCCTCCAGCCAATCGGAACGGCCGATCATCGCCAGAAAGTCCAGGAACTGCTGGCGGGCCACCGTGCAGAAGCCCACGTGGCCGTCGGCGGTGGGCTCGATGGAAGGCAGCTCCACATTGCGGCCGGGCCGTACAGGGTTGGTGTCGCCGCTGAGCTCGGCGGCGATCCACGCGTAGGTGTTCATGGTCATGACCATGGTCTCGAACATGGAGACGTCCACGTGGTCGCCTTGACCGCTGCGCCCGGCGGCTCGGGCCGCGGCCAGCGCTCCCACCCCGGCGTAGATGGCCGCGGTCCACTCGCCAATGGCCCCTCCGGCCTGCACCGGCGGACGCTCGGGGTTGCCTCGCTTGCCGATACCCCCGCATTCGGCCTGCAAAGTGAACTCGGTGGCCGGGCGATCGGCATAGGGGCCGGTGCGCCCCCAGGGGGAGATCGACACCAGCACCAGCGAGGGGTTGGCTTGGCGAGCGGCGTCGATGATTTCCGAGGGGACTCCCTTGACGGTGGAGTCAATGAGAATGTCAGCGCCAGCCAGGAGATCGGCCATCTCTGGGTTGCTGGGGTCGCCGATAACCGAACGCTTGGAGGTATTCAGAAACTGGAACAGCGGACCGTCCTTGTCGCCCAGCTCCGCCCCCGACGCCGACCACCGGCGCAAGGTCTCACCGCCGGGGGGCTCGACCTTGATGACATCGGCCCCAGCGTCGGCCAGCAGTTTTGCCGCATAGGAGCCCGAGATTCCCCCGCCCACCTCGATGACCCGGAGGTGCTGGAGAATCATCGAGGGCTGGAAACGTCGACACAAAACATCGACCGGCAGGTTACTCAGCGAGGGCAACGGGCACCCATGCCAGCAGATTGGGTGCCGGCGATTCACTACTAGTATTCGGGCTGTTTCGTACCGGTCGGGTAGCCGACACACAAAGAGAGGGAGTTGGCATGGCAACAGTGCCGCTGCACGAGGAGATCGAGCCGCTCGCGGACATGGTGCCCATCGGGGTGGTCGATGAAACAACCTTGCCGGACTTGAGGGTTTCCCGGATAGGAGACCTTCCCGAGCTCAGCGATGGGGTAGAGCGCACCGATCATGTGGTGGATGAGGCCAACGGCGTTCTGGTGCGAGTGCACAGGCCGGTAGGCCGAGAGGATGCCTTGCCGTGCGTGTATTCGATCCACGGCGGGGGATACGTCCTGGGGACCAATGATTTGGACGATGCCAAGTTCGACCGGTGGTGCACTGAATACGGCATTGTCGGGGTGTCGGTGGAGTACCGACTGGCGCCGGAGACGCCGTACCCGGGACCATTGGAGGACTGCTACGCCGGTCTGAAGTGGACCTACGACAATGCCGAAGAGTTGGGCATCGACCGGGACAAGATCGGCATCACCGGGGTTAGCGCCGGAGGCGGCTTGTGTGCCGCTCTGGCTTTGCTGGCTCGGGACCGGGGCGAGGTGCCGTTGCAATTCCAGCTCTTGGACTGCCCGATGCTGGATGACCGCCAGATCACCCCATCGAGTCAGCTCGACGACCTAGTGATTTGGAGCCGAGAGTCGAACGCCTTCGGCTGGAAGAGCTATCTGGGCGACCTCTACGGCACCGATGATGTGCCCTACACCGCGGCCGCGGCCCGAGCCGAAGACCTGTCGAGCTTGCCCGATGCCTATGTCTGCATCGGGGGTGCCGACGGCTTCCGCGACGAGGACATCACCTATGCCATGCGGCTCTATGGTGCTGGCGTGCCCACCGAGTTGCACGTCTACCCCGGCGCTCCCCACGGAGTGGCCCTGTTTTCCCACCTCGAAATTGCCCAGCGCTATTCCGCCGACCAAGAAGACTGGCTGCGGCGTCAGTTGGAGCGGCTCGGCTGAGAGCTGTTTAGCTCAACGGCCCAAAAAAGGGGAACTGCGATGGTCATGCTGGATGCAGAGATCGAGCGGCTCAAGCACACGGTGCCGACCCGGGATCTCAGCGTTGAGTTGCTGCCCGAGATTCGGGCCACATTGCCGGTTCAGTTCCCTGAACTGAGTGATGCGGTGGAGCGGTCGGATCATGTGGTGGACGAGGCCAACGGGGTGGTGTTGCGGGTGCACCGGCCGAGAGGGATTGCGGGCGCCCTGCCATGCGTCTATTCGATTCACGGCGGGGGCTACATCCGGGGCACCTACGACATGGATGACGCTAAGTTCGATCGGTGGTGTCCGACCTACGGCATTGTCGGGGTGTCAGTGGATTACCGGCTGGCGCCGGAAACGCCGTATCCCGGGCCCTTGGAGGACTGCTACGTCGGTTTGAAGTGGACGTACGACAACGCGGCAGAGATCGGGATTGACCCCGACAAGATCGGCATCACCGGGGTCAGCGCCGGCGGTGGCTTGTGCGCCGCGCTGGCGCTGTTGGCTCGGGACCGGGGCGAGGTGCCGTTGCAGTTCCAGCTCTTGGACTGCCCCATGTTGGACGACCGCCAGATCACCCCGTCAAGCCAGCTTGAAGACTTGGTGATTTGGACCAAACAAACAAACGCCTTTGGCTGGCGGTGTTACCTCGGCGATCTCTACGGCACCGACGACGTGCCCTACACCGCGGCCGCAGCCCGAGCCGAAGATCTCTCCGGCCTGCCTGACGCTTACGTATGCGTCGGCGGTGCCGACGGCTTCCGCGACGAGGACATCACCTACGCCATGCGCCTCTACGGCGCCGGCGTCCCTACCGAAATCCACGTCTACCCCGGCGCTCCCCACGGTGTCGGCCTCTTCCCCCAAACCCAAATCGCCCAGCGCTACGCCGCCGACCGAGAGGACTGGCTCCGCCGCCAACTAGCGCGGCTGGGTTGAGAGCCGGTTCAGGCTGAATCCAATTGGGCCTTATTCGACTTCGAGGATTGAGGGCTGCGTCAGTAGAGCGGCGATTTTCGAACCCAAAGTTCCTGATAAGCAGGGGATTTGTGGGGGTAAGTGTCACTGGCCGTTGGTAGAGTGACATCCATGAAATTCACGCCAATTTCCGGTTCTGACGGGGGGTTTCCTGGTGCCACGTGTAATCGCCCCGGCGGGGTGTGCGTGGCTGGTGTGGATGTTGCGGGGCTGTCGGAGGATGGGCTGCGGGGGCGGTTGAAGGAGATTGGGCGGGCGGAGTCGAAGCTGGGGGCAATGAAGTCGCGGGTGCTGGCGGAGTTGAGCCAGCGCCATAATGCGGTGACGGCGGAGCGGGTAGCGCGGGAGGAGTTGCAGTCTTCGAAGCGGGAGGCCCGCAACGAGGTGGAGACCGCGGGGCGGCTCGCCTCCCTGGCGGAGACCTCGGAGGCGTTGGGCGATGGGGCGATTCCCGTGGGGCATGCTCGGCTGATTGCTCGGGCGGCTTCTGAGGGGCGAATCGACGAGTCGGTGGTGGTGGAGGCGGCGAAGCGGGAGAACTTTGACCAGTTCGCCAAGACGATGCGTCGTCATCAACAGGAGATGTCCGATGACGACGGGATGGGCATTCTGGAGAACCAACAGAGCCGGCGGTCGGCTCGGGCGTTCTTGAGCCGTGAGACGGGGATGTTCGTGTTGGGGGGCGAATTTGATCCGATAACTGGGGCTCACATCGACACGGTGCTGGCGGAGAAGGTGAAAGAGCTGTGGAACGCCGAAGATCCCAAGGCTCGACGTACGCCCCAACAGCGGATGGCCGATGCGCTGGCTGAGCTGATCTTGGAGCCGAAGAAGGGTAAGGCCAAGAGGATTGCGTTGATGGTGGTGGCCGACTATGACGTGGTCAACCAGGAACTGGTCAATGCCCGCCTTGCTGATGGCAGCTCGATTCCCATGGCCGAGCTAGTCCGGTTGGCCTGCGACGCTGACATTCTGCCCGGCGTTTTTCGGGCCAGCACTCAGGAGATGAACCTGGGGCGCAAGCGTCGTACCGCCTCCGATGCCCAGCGGGCGGCTCTGATATACCGGGACAAGGAATGCATCGGCTGCGGGGCTAGCGCCCACCGATCCTTCGCTCACCACGTGCAGTTCTGGTCCAATGGCGGGCCTACTGATTTCGGCAACCTGGTGTTGGTGTGCAATGACTGCCACCACAGCATTCACGATCATGACTGGCGAGTAGCCCAGGATCCCGACACCCGTCGCTGGAGAACCAAGCCGCCACCTGAACCGTTTCCAGATATTGGAGTTGATTCGGCTCGGTTGGATCAGCGCAACCCCGTGCTCAGACGATGAAAGGCAATCCTGAGTAGAAGGCGTAGAAGAGGGAAATTCCCAGCTCAGGAGTCTTCGACGAGGCGGGCGGGGAATCCGCCCTTGGAGATGGGGCCCCACTGTTCGATGGTGAGGCGGATGAGGCACTTGCCCTGGTGGGCCATGGCTTCGCGATATTCGTCCCAGTCGGGGTGCTCGCCGGAGATGACACGGAAGTACTCGACCAGGCCGTCGAGAGCCTCGGGCATGTCGAGGACCTCGGCGGTGCCGTCGAGCTGGATCCACTCGCCGCCGAATTCGTCCGACATCACCACCATCGAGGCCGCGGAGTTGCGCTTGGCGTTTATCGATTTGGCCCGCTCGGGATAGCTGGACACCACCACCCGGCCGCTGGTGTCGAGTCCCAGCGTAACCAGTGAGCTTTGGGGGCGACCGTCGCGGCGAAAAGTGAGCAGCACGCCTCGGTGGCGGGGGCGGACGAAGTCCTCCATCTCGGTCCGGTCGACATAGCGGTCGGTAGCAATTGAAGGCATGGGTTGAACCTAGTGGTATTGACCGGTTGTCAGAACTTCTGGGCCTCTACAGATTGCGCCTGACGGGCAGCAGGTTCTGGAAGGCCGGGTCGCGTCCCTCGGCTTTTGCCGCAAAGACCTCGGCCATGTCGTCGGGGTGGAACATGCCCGATTGCCAGGTGGCGACGTAGTTGAGTCCGTCGTCCACGCTGTGATCACGGGTGTAGTTGAGCATTTCCTTCGATCCCCAAATGGCCAGCGGCGATCGGGCGGCGATTTCTTGGGCAATCGCGAGCACGCCCTCCAGCATGGCTTCATGATCGGGATACACCTGGTTGACCAATCCCGCGGCCTTTGCTTCATCAGCAGTGAGCCGTCGCCCGGTATAGGCCAGCTCACGGGCCAGTCCGTCGGGAATGATCCGGGGCAGCCGTTGTAGAGTGCCCAGATCAGCGGTCAGACCGATGTTGATCTCCTGAATGCAGAAGAACGCATCGGCCGTGCAATACCGCATGTCGGCGGCGCTGACCATGTCCACGCCGCCGCCGACGCAGCCTCCCTGCACCGCGGCCAGCACTGGCATTCGGGCCTTCTCCAGGCAGCTGAAAGACTCCTGAAGGGTCAGGGCCAAGTTGCGTGTCTCCGCCCGGACCCGGCCGAACTCCGGCGCCCCAGCGGACCCTGAACCGGCATTTGTATCAGTATCAGGTCCACCCGAGAACAGCGAGTCCGGTTGCGTGAACACCGACAGGTCCATACCGGCAGTGAAATGGCGTCCGGTGGAGGAGACCACCAGCGCCCGGGCCTCCCCGGAGTCGGATAGCTCGTTTACCGCAGCGGGCAGCTCAGACCAGAATTCCGGGATCATTGAGTTTCTGGCTTCTGGTCGACTGAGCTGTATGTGGGCTACCCCATCTTCAAGTGTGATCTCGAAGCAGGTGTAGTCCTGGTTTGAGTGAGCCATAGTGGCTTCCTTTCGTAGCCGATCTGTCCTGTCGGAGACGACGTGGGATCGGCGTTCGGGGGCGTTGCCGAGCAAACTAGCCGGGTGCTCGTAGTGGATACCCATACCCATGTGATTTCTGATGACTTGGAGAGATATCCGCTCCAGGTGGCCGACTATCCAGGAGTGGAGTGGGTGTACGAGGCGCCGGTCACGGCTGAGGAGCTGTTGGCCGAGATGGCGACTGCCAATGTAGACCGGGCAGTGCTGGTGCAGGCCCAGGGGGGCTATGGCACAGACAACTCCTATGTGCTGGATGCTCGGGCGGCCTACCCCGATAAGTTCAGCGCGGTAGTGATCGTCGACGAGCCCGCCGTACTTGATCAGCTTGCAGCGGTCGGTGCGGGCGGCGTGCGGTTCTTCGCCATTGGCGGGGGAGGGCCGCTACACGAGGAAGCCACGTGGGACACTGCGAGGCGGCTCGGCCTGCGAGTCAGCGCGGCCACGGTGCCCGAGTACTTACCCTCGCTAGGTAAGGCGGTGGCGGCCCATGCTGACGTGATTTTGGCACTCGACCACTGCGGGTTCGCCCCTGAGACGATTGGCGACTATGCCCACCTGGAGAACCTGTACTTGAAGGTGACTCCACATGTGCTCGATGCCGGCGATCCGGCGGCCATGCTGGAGCGACTGGCCGAGCAGTTCGGCCTCGACCGGCTCATGTGGGGATCGGACTACTCCCAGACCCACGACCGGCCCTACCAGGAGCTTGCCGATCAGGCCCGAGCAGCTTGTGCCGGCCTGACCCAGAGCGAGCAAGCCCAATTCCTGGGCGGCACTGCGCTGGCTCTTTGGCCTGAATTAGCCCGAACTGGCTTGAGCTAGTCGATCCCCAGCATTTGGTCGATCACCGCGGCCATCATTTCCTGATCGCGCTCAACCTCCCGGGTTTGGCCGTCGGCGTCCAGGAACTGCTGCATCAGAGCTACGTGCTGGCCGGTGGCCGAACAGGCCATCATCGCCTGGGTCTCGGTCAACAATCCGGGTTCCACTGGCCCGAGGGCAGCGTCCACTGCTTGTTTGGCTTTGGCGATGGACAGCCGGGGAGAGGCGGCGATGCGGCGGGCCACCTGAGCGGTGTGGGCTCGGAGCTCATCAGAAGGCAGCACTCGGTTGACATAGCCAATGGCCGCGGCTTCCTCGGCGGTCACGTCATTGCCTGACAAGACGATCTCCAACGCCCGGCTGCGGCCCACCAAGCGGGCCAGCCGCTGGGTGCCGCTGGCCCCGGGAATGATGCCCATGGCCACCTCCGGCTGGCCGAGCACAGTGCGAGGTCCGGCGAAGCGCATGTCGAGCGACAGCAGAAACTCCGACCCGCCGCCCCGGGCGATGCCGTCAATCATGCCAATGGTGGCTACCCCGATGGTGCGGCACCGGTCGAAGGTGGCCGCGGCAACATTGGGCTCGGTCGGCACATCAGTCGCGGCCTCCATGGCCAGGATCTGCTCGACGTCGCCGTGCATCAGGAAAAAGTCAGGATCAGCGCTCTCGAACACCAGGACGCTGACCTGATCGCCGTCTTTGTTGGCAGCTTCGACCGCGTTGAGCAGTCCGATCAAACCGCCGATCAATGCTCCGTCGACGAGCTGCTTGGGCGGGTGGTCGATCACCACCCAGCCGATGCCGTTGTCAACGGTCATCGTGAAGGGTCCAAAGCTCTGCTCACTCATCGTGATCCTCCCACTTGTTCCAATACGCGACTTCAGATAGTGCCCTACGGCGTACCGGACCGAACGGCACCGCGGGCCAACCCATAGGGATGCCGCACACGATGTGGACATCGTCGGGAATCCCGAGCACAGATCGCACCTCGTCGGCCCGGAAGGTGTGCAGCGTGGTCAGCACTGTGCCCAGCCCCAGGCTGCGCGCCGCGACCAGGAGGTTTTGCACTGCGGGGTAGATCGAGTGGCTCACCCCCCGCTGGGTGGAGCACACGATGATCAGCACCGGCACTTCGCCGATCTCGCTGGCAAACTTTGCCGCTTTCTCGACGATCTCCGCCTCTTGGTTTCGCAGCCATTCGGTGCCGGTAGCCGACGGGTTGTCGTAGGCCTCCTGCTGGGCATCGAGATAGAGCTCGCCGAGCAGTCGGCGTTTTTCAGGATCGGTGACCACCACAAAGCGGGCGAACTGGCCGTTGATGGCACTGGGGGCCCGTATGGCGGCATCCAAGACCTTGGTGATCAGCTCTTCGGGCACCGGGTCGGGCCGGTAGCGCCGCACCGCCCGCTGGGTGTGCATAGCCTCGAACACGCCGATTTCGGCGGTTGCATGGTTCATGGGCGCTGAGAGTAGCGGAGGGTAGTAGTAGTCGCCCCGCCTCGGCGGTAGCCTGCACCCATGGCGCAGAGGCATCGCATCAAGATCACCTATTGAGTTCCTTGAGACTATTCCGAGCACGCCGTGAGCGCTGCCAAGGACTTGTTGCAGAACTACCAGCACATCATTGAGGAACTGACCTTGGTGACAGGTGCGTCGGGCATCTTCGACGTGGAAGTCGACGGTGAGATGCTCTACTCCAAGTACGCCACCGACTGTCACGCCGACACCGGCGAGGTGTTGAAACTGTTTGCCGAGCAATACGCCCAAGGGGTACTGGTCTACGGCTCCTAGCCGCTGAGCCAATCTGGGCGGGCGAGATTGCCTACGCTACGGACGTGGACGCCGAGCCAGCAGATATCACAGTAGATATCGACCATCAGACTCCAGAGTTCGTTGCCGACCGCCACAGCCGCTACCACGAGCTACGGGAGCAATGCCCGGTGGTGTTCAACGAGCACTACGGCGGGTTCTGGATGGTCACCGACTACGAGTCGGTAGCCCAAGTAGCCCGAGACAACGAGACGTTCGCCCACAAGTACGAGCCCGATGCCCCCGACGGCATCTCCTACCACGGCATCTGCGGTGTACCTCGACCGGGTTATATCCCTCGCCAGGGGGTGTCAGAGATCGATGGGCCCGAGCACGCCGATCTGCGTAGGGTGCTGAACCCGCTCATGACCATCAATGCAGTGGAGAGCACCCGCTCTCGCATGGAGGCGGTGTCGGCTTGGTTCATCGACGAGATCATCGAGTCGGGTGAAGCCGACCTGGTGCTCGACTACACCACCCCGGTGCCCGCCGTGTTGACGCTCGAGATGATGGGCATGGTGTCATCCAACTGGCAGCACTACGCCGACTTCTTCCACGCCACCTCGTCGTATGAGGCCACGGATGAGCGGTACCTCGGCGCAATCGCCCACCAACCCGACATGTGGGGCGAGCTGCGAGACTTCGCCGCGTTCCGCCGAGACAATCCGGCTGACGATGTCACTACTGCTTTGGTGTCTTCCCCGCTCGACGGCCGCATGCTGAGCGACGACGAGATCACCGCCATCATGTGGAATCTGGTGGCCGGAGGTCTTGACACGACGACCTCACTGGTGTCGTGGGGCCTGCACCACTTGGGCACCCATCCCGAGGACCGTTCCCGGCTCATCGAAGATCCGAGCCTCGTTCCGGCCGCAGTGGAGGAGTTCCTCCGCTTCTACAGCCCCAGCGAGACCCTGACCCGCACCGCCACCCGCGATGTGGAACTGGGGGGCCGCCAGATCCGCCGGGGCGACATCGTGATGATCAGTTGGGTGACAGCCAACCATGATCCGGCGGCATTCGATGACCCTGGCAAGATCCAGATTGACCGCGAGGTGAACAGGCATCTGGCGTTCGGTCTGGGCGGCCACCGCTGCATCGGCTCGTCCATCGCCCGCATCGAGTCCGAGCTGATGCTGAGGGACGTGCTGGCCCGCATCGGCGATTACGAGATCGATCTCGACAGATTCAAGCCTTATCCAGGCAATCTGCTGATGACCGGCGTGGTGTCGATGCCGGCCACCTTCACACCCGGAACCCGCTCAGGGGCAGCCGACCCCTTCGCGTGATAGCGAGGCAGAACCCAGATTGAGGAGTAACTCAGTTCAGCTGAGCCGCTCGACGATCATGGCCATGCCCTGGCCGCCGCCCACGCACATGCTCTCAACACCGATGGTCTTGTCGGCGTCCTCCAACCCATTGAGCAGCGTGCCCATGATGCGGGCGCCGGTCATGCCGAAGGGATGGCCCAAAGCAATGGCCCCGCCGTTCACGTTGAGCTTGTCGTAGCCGATGCCCAGTTCGTCGGCGCTGGGGATGACCTGAGCGGCGAAGGCCTCGTTGATCTCCACCAGATCGACATCGTCGATGGTCATGCCCGCCCGATCCAGCACCTGGGTGATGGCCGGGATAGGGCCGAGGCCCATGATCTCGGGGTTCACCGCAGCCACGCCAGAGGCCACAATCCGCGCCAAAGGCTTGACGCCCAGCTCAGCCGCTTTGGTGTCGCTCATCACCACCACCGCGGCGGCCCCATCGTTGAGAGGGCAGGCGTTGCCTGCGGTCACCGTGCCGTCGGGGCGGAATACCGGATTGAGCTGGGACACCTTTTCGATCACGGTGCCAGCCCGGATGCCGTCGTCTTTGCTCACCAAGGTGCCATCGGCCAGGGGATAGGGAGTGATCTCCCGCTCGAAGAAGCCCCGCTCCTGGGCGGCCTCAGCCCGGTTTTGGGACATGACGCCGAACTCGTCCTGGCGCTCGCGGCTCACATTCCAGGCCTGGGCCACGTTCTCGGCGGTCTGACCCATGGCGATGTAGATGTCAGGCAGACCCTCGGGCGGCGACCATACTGGGGTGCCCTCCCCGCTGCGCTCTTCGGAGCGGGCCTCGGCCTCGGCGAACTTGTCGTTCTTGCCACCGCGGTCAGATGCGCCGGAGGCGAAGCGGCTCACGCACTCCACCCCGCCCGACACGAACACGTCGCCCTCACCGGCTCGAACCGCGTGGGCGGCCATACGGATGGTCTGAAGCGACGAGGAGCAGTAGCGATTGACGGTCACGCCGGGCACGTCCAGCCCCGCCAACAGCCCCGACAGCCGGGCGATGTTGTAGCCGGCCTCGCCCGCGGGCTGAGCGCAGCCCCACATCACGTCTTCGACGTCGGCGCCGTCGATCTGGGGGACTTTGCTGAGCACGTCGTCGATAATGAATGCCGACATGTCATCGGGACGGACATCGGCCAGCGATCCCTTGACCGCCCGCCCGATTGGGGTGCGAGAGGTGGCGACGATTACTGCTTCGGGCATGGTTGCTCCTGTAGTGGGTTGGGTCGATTTTCGAGTTGGTAGAGGTTGGTCGTCTTAGGACAGATCGACCTAGGACAGATCCACGGCTTGAGTGTCAGTTCCGCTGCGGAGGTGCTTGCCGGGCCGGGCGTCGGTGAACTGCCCGTCTCGGACGATCTCCTCCCCGTTGCAGAAAACGTGGTCGATGCCATCGGCCTCGCCATAGAGGCGGGGTGCTCCGGCGGGCAGGTCGGCCACCACAGTGAGGGGCTTGGCCCCCACCCGGGCCTCATCGATCACGACGACGTCGCCGTGCCAGCCCTCTTGAAGCTGGCCCCGCCCCTTGAGCCCGTACAGCTGGGCCTGTACGTCGGTCATCAAATGGACGGCTTCTTCCATCGAGATGAGTCCCCGCTTCCGCATGCATTGGCCGAGCATCGAAGTGGCGTAGTTGGCAGTCATGAACAGGTCGAGGTGGGCACCGGCATCAGAAGCGCCGATCACCGCCCGGCCGTCTCGCCAGATCTCCATGCGGGCCTTCCAGTCCTCATCCGAGGACACCGGCGGCGGGGTGCCAAAGGAGGTCTTCAACTCGTCGGCCACCACGATGTCGCACAGGGCATCAAACGGCTTCTTGCCCTCGTCCTCGGCAATCTGGCCCACGGTGCGATTCCGATACTGCTCATTCTCGGGGGCGAAGGTGTCGAAGATGATCTTGGTTGACCAGTCGGCCAGACCCTTGAGGGGTCCGGGTTGCTGGGCCAGCTCATTGAGTCGGTCGCGCTCAGCCTGATCCGACAAGAGCGCCAGCTTCTCGGCGGGCGGGGCCAACATGGCACCCTCCCACTCGGGCAGGGCGTCGAGCACAAAGCCGCCGGCCATGCTCAGCCGTATCGAGAAGGCCATGGGAATGGTGAGGGCCACCACCTTGCCGCCGTTGGCCTTGGCGTAGTCGCTGGCCTCCAGCTTGGCGTAGCACTCGTCGAGGTTGCCGGCCATCACGGTCATCACGTTCCAGTTGAGCTGCGTCTGGGCGGCTACCGACATGTCGGTCATCAGATTGATGGCGGCATCGTCGAACGGGCCGACGCAGGGGATCAGCTCCAGGGAGGTACCCGGGTACTCCGAGCACACCCGGGCTAGCTCGATCAGCTCCTCGCGGGTGGCGTAACGGCTGGGCACCATGTTGCCGAACGGATCGTTGTGGGTGCGGGCGTACGACGACGAGAATCCCAACGCGCCAGCCTCCAAACCGGCCCGAAGCAGATCCTGCATTTGAGCCAGTTCTTCGGGAGTGGCCTCTCGCTTCACGCAGTCGGGGCCCATTACGACCCGGCGCAGGGCCGAGTGGCCCACTTTGAAGGCTGTGTTGATGGAAAGAGTGCCGTCGAAGGCGTCGAAGTACTCGGCGGTGGAGCGCCAGTTCCACGGCACACCGACTTGGAGCGACTCCAGGGGCATGCCCTCCACGCGGGCCAGCATCTGCATCAGGTACTCGCCGTCGGCGGGATCGTCAGTGAGGGGGGCGATAGTGAATCCGCAGTTGCCCCCAATCACGCTGGTAACCCCGTGCAGGGGCGACGGGCTCAACGTGGTGTCCCAGAACACCTGGGCGTCGAGGTGGGTGTGAACATCGATGAACCCTGGGCACACTGCCTTGCCAGTGGCATCCACCGTGTTGGCCGCCTCGGCTGTGCCCAAATCGCCGATGGATGCGATACGACCACCTTGCAAACCAAGATCGGCCCGGTAGCGAGGGCTGCCGGTGCCGTCGACGATGTCTCCGCCCTTGATGATGGTGTCAAACATGTTTCGCCCCTTGTGCGCCCCCCATTGGCGCGCTTTGTCAACAATCTAGGGCATCCTTGGGCTGGTTGGCGAAGAACAGGCCGCTGGGTGGATCACCCGAGCCATCGCGTCAGTAAGCTTGCTGCCCATGGCAGAGATCCCCCGCATCATCTCCGTGGACGACCATGTGGTCGAGCCGCCTGACTTGTGGACAGAGCGGCTTCCCCGCAAGTACCACGACCGCTGTCCGCGGGTGGAGCGCGACAAGGCCAAGTTCCACTTCGAGGGCGGAGTGTTCAGCTACGAGAAAGGGGCTCCCGACGGGACCTGGGGCGACTGGTGGCTCTACGACGACCTGATCTACCCGTTCCCCAAGCTGTCGGCGGCCATCGGATTCGAGCCGCTTACCAATACCCCGGTGACGTTTGACGAGATTCTGCCCGGGTGCTGGAAGCAGAAGGAGCGCCTCCAAGACATGGACGCCAACCATGTGGAGGCATCGATCTGCTTTCCCAACGTGCTGCCCCGATTCTGCGGACAGGCCTTCTACGAGCGGGAGGACAAGGATCTGGCTCTGCTGTGCGTCAAGGCCTACAACGACTGGATGATCGACGAGTGGTGCGCGGGAGACGGCAAAGGACGGCTGATTCCGCTGACCATCATTCCTTTGTGGGACGCCAACCTCGCCGCGGAGGAGATCCACCGCTGCGCCGACAAGGGCAGCTTCGCGGTGGCTTTCTCGGAGAATCCGTACCATCTGGGCTTGCCGTCGATACACGACCCCAGCGGATTCTGGGAGCCGTTCTTCGCCGCCTGCGAAGAGACCGGCACGGTGGTGAACATGCACATCGGGTCGTCGTCGAAGATGCCGACCACATCGCCCGACGCCCCGTTCGCGGTCAGCTCCACCATCACCTTCAGCAACGCCATGGGCTCGATGTGCGACTACATCCTGTCTGGCGTGTTCGAGCGGTATCCCGGCCTCCGGGTGGCCTACAGCGAGGGCCAGGTGGGGTGGATGCCCTACGTGATCGAGCGCATGGACAAGCTGTGGGAAGAGCGGATCAACGACGACAACGGCGATTTCGGGGTGAACCTGCCCAACCCGCCGTCGTCCTATATCGCCGGCCACGTGTGGGGTTGCATGTTCGACGATGAGGTGGGGCTGCGGAACCGCGACCTCATTGGCATGGACCAGATCACCTTCGAGGTGGACTACCCCCACGCCGACTCCACGTTCCCCCACACCAAGGAAGTGGCCACCAGGATCGTGACCCAGGCCCAGCTCAATGAGGAGGAGGCCTACAAGCTGCTCCGGGGCAATGCCATCGAGCTGTACGGCTTGGAGAAATACGGCATCGCCGCCTAGTCCGGTCAGCCGTTTGGAGTAGCCGGTATTCCGGTAGAGGGGGAATCGCCATGGCACTGGCCGAGTTGGAGCCGTTGAACGTCGACGAGGAATACCGCCTACTCATCGGAGGTGAATGGGTCGCCGCCGAGTCGGGCACCTATGAGATCGTCGACCCCAACTCCACCCAGGTGATCGGCCATGCTCCTGAGGCATCGATCTCTCAAGTGAACGATGCTGCTGCCGCAGCCAAGGCCGCCCTGCCCATCTGGCGGGATACCCCGATGGCCGAGCGGTGCGCCATGATCGGCCGCGCTGCCGACTTGCTGGAGCAAAAGCTTGGCGGACTGGTTGGCCTGGTCCAAGGGGAGACGGGGGCCACCATCAATGTGACCGAGATGATCCAGGTCCCCTCTTGTGCCGATCGGTTCCGCCACTATGAGACCCCGGTAAATGTGGACGATCCCATCGAGCCGTACCCGGTGGAGGAAAATCCGCTGGGGCCTGGCGGGCTGTCGTGTGCCCACGTGATCCGCCAGCCGGTGGGGGTCGTGGCCTGCATAACCTCTTATAACTTCCCGCTGGTCAACATGTCGGGCAAGATTGCCCCCGCCCTGGCTATGGGCAACACGTTGGTGATAAAGCCTGCGCCTCAAGACCCGCTGGCCGTGATCAAGATGGGCGAGATCATCGAAGAAGCCGGTTTTCCGCCGGGGGTCATCAACATCATCACCGGATCGGGAGTCGTAGCGGGGGCTGCGCTGGTGGAGTCCCGAGACGTGAACATGATCAGCTTCACTGGTTCCTCGGCAGTGGGAGCCAAGATCATGCAGGCGGGCGGATCCACCATGAAGCGCCTGCTCATGGAGCTGGGAGGCAAGGGTGCCTGCGTGTTGACCGACGATTGCAACCTGGATGGCGCGGTAGGGGCCATTGCTTCGGTGTGGGGATTCCATAGCGGCCAGATCTGCACCGCACCCACCCGGGTGATCGTCCACCGCTCCCGCTACGACGAATTGGTGGACAAGCTGACCGCGGTAGCCGGAATGCTGAAGGTAGGCGATCCCCTCGACCGCGACACGCTGGTTGGCCCGGTCATCACTGAGCTTCATCGCGACCGGGTGGAGCATTTCATCGCCAGCGGCGTGGCCGACGGCGCCACCCTGCTGTGCGGCGGAGGCCGCCCCGACCTGCCCGGCTACTTTGTGGAACCCACCTTGCTGGTGGACTGCACTCCGGACATGCGCGTCGTGCAGCGTGAGATCTTCGGCCCGGTGGTGGTGGTGATGGCCCACGACGACGACGACCACGCGGTGGAGCTGGCCAACGACAGCGACTACGGGCTGTTCAGCTACGTGTTCGCGGGCACCACCGCCCGAGCCTTCGAGATCGGCAAGCGCATCGAATCGGGCAACGTCGGCCTCAACTCCATGGCGCCGCACATCCACGCCCCGTTCGGCGGCTTCAAGATGAGCGGCGTGGGCCGCGACCGGGGCGTCTACGGCCTCCACGCCTACAGCGAGATCCAAGCCCTGAACTGGATGTCCGGTTAGCGGTTTATTGGGCGGCTCTACCCCGCGGGAGCGCGCAGTGCCATTGAGATCATGACGCTGTGGCACGCTGGTTGGTGTGGTTGAGGAGCCCCTTGGCGGGGGGATTGCCAACGCTGGGCAAGTGGTCCGGGTCGGTGAGCATGTTCTTCGACCATCGAGTCCGCACTCAGGCTCGATCCATGCCTTTCTTCGGGCGGTGAGGCGCTCCGGATTCGAGGGCGCTCCTAAACCGGTCGGCATCGATGACGATGGCCGCGAGCGCTTGGTCTTCATCGAAGGCGAGGTTCCGGTACCGCCCTATCCGGAGTGGAGCCAGTCCGACATCGCGTTGGCGTCTACGGCTGAATTGCTGCGTGGATTGCATGACGCCGCCACCGGATTCGACCCCCGGGATCTCAATTGGAACGACGGTTTAGCCGACCCTGAGGGCGGAACAATCGTTTGTCATAACGACGTGTGCCTGGAGAACGTTGTCTTCCGTGATGGCGTCGCCGTTGCGCTGCTCGATTTCGAGTTCGCCGCCCCCGGACGTCCCATTTACGACCTGGCCTGTCTGGCTCGGCTGTGCGTGCCGATCGACAACGACTTCGACCAAGCCCGTCTCGGGTGGCAGCCAGCTGATCGGTCGGCGCGGCTGCGGCTGGTAGCCGACGCTTACGGCCTGGACCGGGACGGGCGTGGGGAGCTGCTAGCCGCTATGGAAGACGCCCTTACCCGCGCCGAGGAATTTATAGAGCGCCGCGTAGAGGCGGGTGACCCCAACTTCGTCGAGATGTGGGACCGCACCGACGGCGCTGAGCGCTATCACCGCCGACGCCGCTGGTGGAACGACAATCACCATCACTTCGCGGCCGCCTTCCGCTAGAGAACCATCCCAGGGTTTGAGTTCGCTCTAGACCGGGCGGTGGCCGCCGGGGTAGGGGGCGGTGCCGTCGAGGGTCATGACGGTGCGGTTCAGCTCGTCGAGGAGGGGGAGGCTGGACAGGACTTGGCCGCAGCGGTCGATGGGGCAGTCGCAGAGGGCTACGGCAGCCTCGACCATCGCCTCCATAGATTCGATCTGGTCGGGCCGCAGAATGTTGCCCACCAACTCGTCGGCACCCTCGGACAGCACGGCGGCCAGGGGTTCGATGGTGTTGATGCGGATATTGCGGGGGTGCAGTTCCACCGCCCACGCGCTGGTCATGCGGTTGAGGCCCGCTTTGGTGGTGCCGTAGAACCCGAAGACCCCTTTGACCCCGTCGGAGGGGAAGGGCGGGCCGGCGGCCAAGTTGGCGGTGGCGCTGGACAGGTTCACGATCCAGCCCTCGCCGGCAGACTCCATGTCGGGCAACACTGCCTCAATGAGGTCGTGGGGGGCCAGAAGGTTGACTTCCAACATCAGGCGACGCCGCTTCAGCGAGTAGCCGTTCATCGGCTGGTAGATGGCCGCAGCGGCGTTGTTGACCAAGATGTCGATGGGGCCAAGAGCCTCCCGGGCTTGAGGGGCGATGGCAGCCCGACTGTCGGCGTCGCCCAGATCGGCCTGGATAGCGATGTGCGTGCCCGGGTAGGCGTTGAGATCGGCCAAGGTTTCGTTGAGCGAACCGGGCAGGGTGGGATGGGCGTCCAGCGTGCGGGCGGTGATGGCCACATTGGCCCCCTCGGCGGCCAACCGCTGGGCGATACCCCTACCGATGCCCCGGCTGGCTCCAGTGACGATGGCGTTCTTGCCCTCAAATCGCTTCATGGCCCGCATCCTAAGTTCACAGGCGTTCCCTTCCCTCAGCCAGACACCTACAACTGCTCTCTCCAATGGTGTCGGAACTAGGGTCACCACCCATGCTCAGCGAAGGCACGAATGCTCCGGAGTTCACCGCACCCGACCAGGACGGCAATGATCTGTCGCTGGCTGACCTGCGGGGCAATTGGGTGGCGTTCTGGTGGTACCCGAAGGCGTCCACCAAGGGTTGAACCATCCAGGGAAGGGGATTCCGTGATCGAATCTCCGAGTTTGAGGCCCTCGGGGCTGTTGTGGTGGGAGCGTCGTTCGATTCCGTTGAGGAACAGAAGGGCTTTGTGGACGGGGAGAGCTTTCCGTTCGCGTTGATCTCCGATCCCGACCGGGCTGTGGGGCGGGCCTACGACGCCGAGCGAGCCGAGGGCGAGCCCTACTACGAGCACGGGCTGCCCCGCCGAATCAGCTATCTCATCTCACCGGAGGGCACCGTGGCCAAGGCCTACGACCTTGAGGGTCAAGATCTGGCCGAGCACGCGGCCGAGATCATCGCCGACATCAAGGCTCTGAGCTAGGGGCTGTATTTCAGACAGCTAGGTCAGAACTCGATGACCCAGCGGCCGCGGGTGCCGCCTGCTTCCAGGCGCGCGTGGGCCTCTGAGGCATTCTCCATGGGGACGGTACCGGCCACGCGCAGGGACACGTGGCCGTCCTCGGCTTGCTGGCGCAGGCGGTCCAGCTTCGCCTGCTCCTTGAAGTAGTCGAACACCCAGGTGACGTGGAACTGGATGCCCCGCTCGCCGTTGCCCGGCCATCCTCGCACCGAGGCGAAGCCTCCACCGTCTCGCACTGCGGCCACCAGCGGTTCCATCTGTACCGACCCATCGGCGAGCCCGTCCACGCCGTCAGGGGCATGCTCCCGGATCCGGTCGGCCACATCGTCGCCCCGGCGCACGATCACATCGGCACCGAATGAGGCCACTAATTCCTCATCAGCCTCGGAGGAGTCAGCGATCACCCGCAGTCCGTCGGCTTTGGCCAACTCCACCATGTAGCCGCCGTAGCACCCGGCTGCCCCGGTCACGGCCAGGGTCTGGCCAGGCTGAAGGGCGAGCTGGTCAAGGCTGAGTCGGGCGGTGAGGCCGTTCATGGGCAGGGTGCTGGCCTCGGCGAACGACGATCCCTCCGGCATTCGGGCCACTGATTCTGCGGGCAACACCACGTACTCCGAGTAGGCCCCGTGGGACCCACTGGGCAACACAATGGCCATGACCTGGTCGCCCGCTCGCAGGTCAGTGTCGGCATCCTCGCCTATCTGATCCAGCATCCCGGCTACGTCCATGCCCGGCACATACGGCGGTGGACCGGTTTTGGCCTGCTGCTCGGCCCGGGTGCCGGCCCGCACATGGGTATCGGTGGGGCTGACCGCGGTGGCTCGCACCCGGATTCTCACCTTGCCGGGTCCAGCCTCTGGCGTGGGGAGTTCCACCACCTCCAGAGCCTCTGGTCCGCCGTACTCCATGACTCCAACTGCTCGCATGGGCCGAGAGACTAGTGATTCGCACTCAGGCGCGGTGATTCAGTCCCAGCACCGGACCTTGTTGTCGCCGCGCAGTCCACACACATGGTTGAGTCCGGCGGAAAGAGCGATGAAGCGGTCTCCGGGAGGATCGACCACCCCGCCGCGGCCCCAGCACCGAATGGTCTGGTCGTCGCGGATACCGCAGGTGAAGCCGGCACCGGCGGCGATGGCGGTGTAGAGGCTGAGCGGGGGATCGGCCTGCCCATCGCTGTTGTCCCCCCAGCATTGGGTGATGCCGTCGTTGCCCAAGCCGCATGCATGAGACGAGCCGACCGAGATCGCACTGAAGGAGCCCTCCGGAGGAATCTCCCAGCCGTTTCCGCCCCAGCACTCCGCGGTTCCGTCGTCCCGCAATCCGCACGATGCCGGACCCCAGCCCACCGAGATGGCGGCGAAAGCGCCCTTGGGGGGCGGCGGAGGGGCGGGACCTCCCACGACATTGCTCCAGCATTGAAGGATGCCGATGTTGCGTACTCCGCACGACTGGCTCGCGCCCACGGAGATGGCAGTGAATCGGCCCGGTGGGGGGTCAACCCCGACTTCGTAGTTGTCGCCCCAGCAATCGGCGGTGCGGTCGTCGCGAATCCCACACGAATAGCCCGACCCGGCGGCTATGGCAGTGAAGTTTCCGCTGAGGTAAACAGCCCAGCCGGGATTGTTCTCGCTGCCTTGCCAGCATTGAACGGTGCCGTCTTCGCGGATGCCGCACGAATGATCTCCACCGGCGGCCACGGCGGTGAAGCGTCCTCCAGAAGCGTCGGGTTCCTCAACGGAGCAGGCCGCCAACAAGACCGCGATCACCGCAAGGGTCAGCGCCAGATGACCAGTTGTGACTCCTCGGAGTAGCGCCTGCCTCGGTGACACACCACTAGGAGGCCGACCGGGCGGCCACCACGTCGGCGAAGTCGACAAACGAGCGCAGGGTGTGGCCGCCGTCCACGGTGATGAACTGGCCGGTGGTGAAGCTCGACTCCCGTCCGGCCAGGTAGCGGATGGCCCAGGCGATGTCATCAGGTTCGCCGATGCGTTGAAGCGGCTGCTGGTCGAGGTACTGGCCCACCACCGAGTCGTTGTTCACTAGGCCCTCGGTGGCGTCGGTGGCGGTCAGACCAGGGCGGACCGCATTGACGCGAACCCCTACGGCGCCCAGCTCATCGGCGGCGACCCGAACCAGGGCGTCTACCCCAGCCTTGCCCGCACAGTAGGCAGCCAAGAAGCGGCACGATTGGATGGCCGCGGTGGACGACACCGCCACGATCGACCCGCCCCCGGCATCGGCCATATGCCGTCCGGCGTGCTTGATCATGATGAACGGAGCCACCACGTTGAAGCTGACGATGTCCGCGACCTGTTCGGGCTCGTAATCGAGTACCGCGGCCATACCGCCCCCACCGGGAACCGACACCGCCATGTCAAGGCGGCCGGTGGGCTCGGCGGCCAGTTCCACTGCGGCCAGCACTTGATCGCTGTCGGTGGCGTCGCAGGTAGTCCAGCGGATCGAGCCGCCCGCCTCGGTGGCCAGCGGGGCCAGTTCGCCTGCCGTTTCCTCCAGATGGCCCGCGCTGCGGCTGGCGATCACCACGTGGGCCCCGTCGGCTACCAGCAGCCGGGCGGTGGACCGGCCGATCCCGCCCGCCCCTCCGGTGACCAGGGCGCCCATCTCGGTAAGAGGCAAGCTCATAGATCAGCCACTCCTTCTCGTACGACGGTACACAGCAGTTCAGCGTGGCGATGGGCCAAGTCGTCGGGCATGCCCGCGATGCTGGTCCAACAGTAGGCCTCCACCATGGGAATGCCCTCCGACAGGCGACGCAGGTGTTCGATGGCGTTGTCGGGGGTGAGCACCTCCATCGGGGAGATGACCCCCATGGTGCTGCGCCGCTCCCGCAGCTTCTCCACGGTGAGCGGACTGGGAGTCTTGCCGGTGCCCGACGCCCCCGCGGCCCTATAGGTGTTGAGCTGCCAGGCCAGATGGGGGAGAACACGCTCGTAGGCCTCGTCGGGGTCGTCAGCCACCACCATGCTCACCACCCCGGCCATTTTGGCGATGCCCGGGTCGTGGCCAGCCTCGGCCAGGCCCTCGGTATAGGGCTCCAGCGACGCCTGGTTGATAGATAAGAGCCCGCAGCCCAGCCGACCGGCTCGGCGGGCACCCTGGGGTCCGTTGTAGCCCAGCCAGATAGGGAAAGGATTCTGCACCGCGGGCGGGGTGACGACGCCCCCATCCAGCAGCTCCCGTAATTCCCGCACCCGCTGGTCGGTGGTGGTGTAGCGCTTGGATAGGTCGGCCCCGTAGGCCTCGAACTCGTCGTACACGTAGCCTGCGCCCAGCCCCAAATCGATGCGGCCGTTGCTGATCTGGTCGGCTACCGCGGCCTCTTCGGCGATCTGGGGAGCCAAGCGCAGCGGGGCCAGCAACACCGCGGTGCCAATGCGGATCCGCTGGGTGCGGGCCGCCACCGCGGCGGCGAAGGTGAGGGGCTGGGGCAGGTAGCCGTCCTCGAAGAAGTGGTGCTCGCTGAGCCACACCGAGTCCGCCCCCCACTCCTCGGCTTGGACGGCCAGCTCCAACGACTGCCGGTAGAAGTCAGGCCAGGGCTTTTGCCACTCCGGCGGGTTCCGCAGGTCCATGTATATGCCGATGCGCATGCGCTGACCCTAACGCCCGTGGCACTGCCTACTCGTTCTGGGCTGTCCTACTTGTCTTGAGTGGCAGGGGGCATCCAGTCGGGCCAGTGGTCGGCCAGGGTGAGCGACCATTCCGGGGAGCGCTTCTCCAGAAAGGCCATGACCCCCTCGGTGGCGTCGGGCTGGCCCATCACATGGAGATGGATGCGGCGCTCCAGTTCATTGATGACCCCCTGATCGCCGGGGGAAGTGGTCCACAGCAGGCGCTTGCTGAGCGCCACCGACACCGGGGCGGTGTTGACGGCAATGTCTTTGGCCGTCTCCATTGCCGCGGGCAGAACTTCGTCGGCAGGCATGGCGGCGGTGGCCAACCCCATCTCTGCGGCTTCTTGGCCGGTGTACATCTGGCCGGTGAGCAGGATCTCCAGCGCTTTGGCGTGGCCCACCGTGCGGGGCAGGGTCCAATGGGAGCGGAGGTCGGGGAGCACGCCTCGCCGGTTCTGCACGATGCCCCACCGGGCATCGGCGGCGATGTAGCGGATGTCGCACTGGAGGGCCAGCGTCATGCCCAGGCCCACCGCATGGCCGTTGACCGCCGCGATGACCGGCTTACGCACGTCCCAGGGGTGGAACTCAAGGGGATCGGAGCGGAAGCTGTCTTCCTTGGGGGTGCCGAATACCTTCGCCCCGCCCGAGAAGTCGGCCCCGGCGCAGAAAGCCCGACCCGCGCCGGTGATCACCACCGCGCGCACCGTTTCGTCGGCGTCGCCGCGGCGCAGGGCGTCAGCGAGCTCTTGGCCCATCAGCGTGCTGAAGGCGTTGAGCTTCTCCGGTCGATTCAGGGTGATCACCGCTACCCGGTCATCTACCGAGTAGGCAATGTCTTGATAGCTGTTCGGCCCTTGGCTGCCTGGGCTGTCGCTCACTGGTCCTCGTATCTCCTCAAGGCCCGGGGGATGGTGACTACCCCCATGCCGGCGATCACCACTGCGGCAATTGTGGGAATCCACATCCAGGCGGGGGGAATGTCCAACTCGAAGAAATTCCGGGCCCACGGCCACACCATCACGATCAGATACGACCCGGCCATAGCCGCAGCCAGCCCGATCTTCCACGGGCGCAGGGGACGGCTGATCACCACCAGGATCACCAGACCCACCCCCAGCAGGGCGAACGTGGCCACGGTGCGGGCCTCAGGCAGGGTGACTTCGTTGTGGCGGCGGGCGATCTCATAAACGAAGAACGACGCCACTGCGGCCAGCACCCCGGCGGGAATCGAGAACCGCAGCACCCTGCTCAAGAAGCCGGAGCGGATCAACTCGGTGCTGGGAGCCAGTGCCAGGAAAAGGCCGGGTACGCCGATGGAGAACGTGCCCACCAGGGTGAGATGGCGGGGCAAGAACGGGTATTCGACAGTGAAGATGCCCACTAGCACGGTGAGCAGCACGGCATAGGCCGCCTTGGTCACGAACAGGTTGGCCACCCGCTCTACGTTGTTGATCACCTTGCGCCCTTGGGCCAGCACCTCGGGCAAGGTGGCGAACGAGTTATCCAGCAGCACCAATTGTGCCACCGCCCGGGTGGAGGCAGACCCGCTGCCCATGGCGATGCCCATGTCCGCGTTCTTGAGGGCCAGCACATCATTGACGCCGTCGCCGGTCATCGCCACCGTGTGGCCCCTTGACTGGAGGGCATCCACCATGGTCCGCTTCTGCTGGGGGGTGACCCGGCCGAACACCGCATTGTCGGCCAGCGCGGCGGCCATCTCGTCGGTGTCGTCGGGCAACTCTCGGGCATCCATGTGGTTATGGGCGTTGGGGATGCCGGCTCGCTGGGCCACCGCGGCCACCGTGGCGGTGTGGTCGCCGGAGATCACCTTGAGGTTCACCCCCTGCTCCCGGAAGAAAGCCAAGATCTCAGGGGCATCGGGGCGGATGGTGTCCTCCAACAGGATCAGGGCCAGAGGCGTTCGGCTCTCCGGCAGCGTCTCGTCGGCCAGGGGCTCGGGGCTTCGGGCCAACAACAGGGTGCGACGGCCCGCTTCTGCGTGCCCTGCCACCCGGCTCATCACATCGGGCAGATCTCCGGCGATCACGTCGGGCGCGCCGAAATAAAAGGAGCCGTGGCTGCGGAACTCCGTGGCCGACCACTTGCGGGCGCTGGAGAACGGGGTGGCGCCTAGCGGGGTCCAACCGCCGATGTCGTCGCCGGCGGGAGCGGGATAGGCGTCGCGCACTGCCAGCATGGTGGCGTTGGGGGCCTCGTCGGCGTGAGCTATGGCGCCCAGGGCAGTGGCGACAAGGGCAGGGTCGACGCCGGGAAGGGTCTCCGCCTCGCCGAAGCTGATGTGGCCGGTGGTGATGGTGCCGGTCTTGTCGAGGCACAGCACGTCGGTGCGGGCCAACAGCTCTACGGTGGCCAGCTCCTTGGCCAGTGCCCGACGACGGGCCAAGGCAATCACCCCGGCAACGAACGAGAGGCTGGTGAGCAGCACGAGGCCGTCGGGGACCATGGCCACCGCGGCAGCCACCGTGCCTTGGAGGGCGTTCTGCCAGCGGTCCTCAGTGTCGAGCAGCACCAATATCAGCAACGCCGAGGCCGGGGGAATGATGACGATGAGCCAGCGCAGCACGGTGTCGATGCCCCGGCGCAGCTCGCTGTTCACCAGGGTGAAGCGGCGAGCCTCCTCCGACAAGGTGCTGGCGTAGGACTCAGCGCCGATGCGGGTGGCCTGGTAGCGGCCACTTCCCGCCGCTACGAAGCTTCCCGACAGCAGCTCATCGCCGGGCTCTTTCTCCATGGGATCGGCCTCGCCGGTGAGCAGCGACTCGTCGGCCTCGAGGCCGGAAGATGCCAGCACCACTCCGTCAACCACCACCTGGTCACCAGGGGCGAGTTCCATAAGCTCATCAGCCACCACCTCGCTGACCCCGACTTCGGAGACCTCCCCGTCGCGCACCACCCGAGCCCTGGGGGCGCTGAGCACCGCCAGTTTGTCCAGCTCCCGCTTGGCCCTGAGCTCTTGGGCCACGCCGATAACGGCGTTGGACACCACCACTCCCACGAACAATCCGTCGCGGGGGAACCCGGCGACCATGATGGCAGCGAACAGCGCCAGCATGATCCCGTTGACAGGGGAAAACACATTGGCCCGGAGAATCTGGGGCAGCGTGCGCACCGGGGCGTCGGGCACCCGGTTGGTGCGTCCGGCAGCCACCCGTTCGGCTACTTGTTCGCTGGTAAGCCCCCGCGCCGGATCGACTGCCGGAATGTTGGCGGTGTCAGGAGCCATCAGGCCTCGAAGTTACCGGCTCGGAATGAGGACAGGAGGACTCGCCGTGGGACTGGCAGATCGTTGCGCTCATTGCCAGATGCGAAGAGAGCCCTCAACAGTGGCGGCGGCCATAGACAAGGTGCCGTCGGGGCGGGTGAGCACCGCGATATTGGTTGCCAGCGTGCCCCCGAGCGGGCGGCTCCACATATCCACCGCTCCATCTGGGCCATGACGGACTCCCGCGATGTGCTGGCGGTCGAGGGTGGGGAGAATTACCTCGATATGGCCGTCCCGATCGACGTCGGCAGCCACCGCCTGTTCGAGGTTCCGGGCGCCGAATTCGTGGGAGCGGTAGCCCGTCCGCATGGCAGCAACCTCCAAGAAGCTTCCGCTCAAACTCAAGAACCTCAGCGATCCTTGGGCATCGGGGTAGAGCACTTCGGCGATCTCGATCTGTCCTGAGGGACCGAGTGGTCCCACCGCCACTAAGTGGCGCCAGCCCAGCAGTCGGTCCACCGGGCCGCTGATCGCCACCACGCCGCCGCCGGTGCTTGAGGCCACCACGATCCAGACCTCGCGGTCGTTGCTGACAGTAAGCACTACATCGTCGATACCATCGCCGTCCACATCGGCCAGCAGGGGGGCCACGGACTCGATGACGTCGTCCTCAGACCGGTAGACGGTCTCCACTTCGTTCACGCCAACGGTGACTACCACCACGGAGGTGGCCTCTAAGTTGTCACCCAATGCTGAATGGGGGAAGCGATCGGTGGGCCCGGCCAGCACCAGCACCTTCTCGGGACTGATCTGGATGACCCGGGTGTCGGGAAGCACTTTCAGGTCGGGTCGCCACAGCGTGCCGTCGGGCTCCAACACGGTGAGTCGCTGGATGTTGTCCACGTAGGCGGCTCGGTTGCCGGTCAGGTACACGGGCACGCTGTTGGGTGAAGCGTTGGCCGGGGTGGTAGCCAAGCGCACCGAGTTGCCCTGCACGGCCAGCACCGGAGGCTGGCCTGGAGCCAGCCGGCCACCAGGGATCTCGATGGGGACCGGCTGGCCGCCAACGGGGATCTGGTAGCCATACACCGTTCCGTCGGCCAAAGTCACTACCCAGACGTCCCCGTCGGGAGTGCTGGTGCCGGTGACCCACGTAGGGATGTCGCCCAGGTTGATGTCCTTGGTGGTGACTTGCTGGATGAACCCGGTCCCCAGCCCTGCACCGGTGACCAGTCTGTTGCCGTTGGGCTGGAAGACAGGGTCGATGTAGGTCACCGGGCCGCGATCGGGGGGCGAAGTGGCCGGGGCCGGGGGTGGGGAGACGACTGGGGTGGCGGTGGGGGTGGCCTCGGTAGTCGTATCCGAACCGCAGGCGCTGGTGGTGGCGAGAGCGAGCACTCCTAATGCGGCCAGCACGCTGCGGGTGGTTGTCCTTTTGCGGGGGTTGTCGCTGGTCATGTCCGTTCGAATCGCCAGCCACCCTCGTGCAGGGTGAGGCGGTGCCGGGGGCCGGGCGCACTGGCGTCATGGGTGTCGTATCCGGCGTCGCCGTGCCACAGCGACACCGGGACTTTGCCGTCGAGGGCGATATGGGTTTCGTAGTGAGGGATGTCGTCGGCCCGGTCGCGGGCAGCGGCCAAGGCCTCGGCCACGGTGGGGTGCTCGGCCAACTCCATCAGGGTGATGAAAGTGGGGGGGACCATTTCGATCTCGCCGGCCTTGTGACGGGCCAGGGTGTCGGCCGGACGCCACCAAGCATGCTCTTTGATCTCGCCGCCATCGACGGTGACTGAGCCAACCGGCGCGGGGGCAAGAAAGAACCAGGTGGCGAATCGTTTGTTGATGGTGGTGGGGGGCACCCAATGGGAATAGGGCACCAGATCATCAGTGGCGATGACCAGGTCAGACTCCTCGGCGGCCTCCCGCACTGCGGCGACCCGACTAGCGGCGAAGATGTCGTCAGGCTGTCCGGCGGGGTAGTCGTCATCGTCCACCCGGCCGCCGGGGAAGACCCACATCCCGCCTACGAAGCTGAGTTTGGAGCTCCGCCGCATCATCAGGGTCTCCAGCCCTTCGGGGGCGTCGCGCAGCAGCACCACCGTCGCCGCCGCTACTAGCTCAGGCGCGTCTTCGCTCTGCCCGGCCCAGTCGGTGAATCGATGTCGCTTGCTATCGCTCGAAGACCCGCTCATGGGGAGTCGCTTCCCATCATGCGGGCCCGGACTTCGGGATCGGTGACGAACACCGGGGCGTTGTCATCGCCGAGCATGGCCAGCTTCACCGACATGCCTCCGTCCACCGCGAGCACTTGCCCGGTGATATAGCTGGCCTGAGGACTGAGCAGAAACACAGCGGCGGCGGCGATCTCGGCAGGATGGCCTCGCCGGCCTAAGGGAATGGCCCGCCTGGCCGCCTCGGGTGACTCCTGGTCGCCGGCTCGGGGCGTGGTGATGGTGCCGGGGGCGATTGCGTTGACTCGAATGCCGTGGTTGCCCCATTCCACGGCCATGGTGCGGGTGAGCGAATTGAGCCCCGCCTTGGCCGCTCCGTAGGCGGCCAGGTACGGCTGGGAGGCCAAGCTGCTCACTGAGGAGATATTGACCATGGCTCCGCCCGTGCCGGCATTGATCATGGCCCGGGCCACTGCCTGGTTGAGGAAGGCCACGTATCGGAGGTTGTTGGCCATCACCCGGTCCCAGCCCTGATGATCGATGTCGCTCAGTGGGCCGAAGTCGTCGATGCTGGTGCCTCCCGCCACGTTGACAAGCCCGTCGATGCGGCCGTGGGCGTCGAGTGTGGCCTGGACAATGGTCGCTGGAGCATCTGGGTCGGTGAGATCGGCTGCGACCTTGGCCACCGAGCGGGGGAGCAGGTCGAGCTTGTCCAGCTCATCAGAAGACCGTTCCACCGCTACGACTTCAGCTCCGGCCGCCAGCGCGGCTTCGCAGGAACAAGTGCCGATGCCCCCTCCACCGGCCCCGGCCACAATCACAATGGCCCCGGTGAGATCAACAACAGGCTCAGCCACCCCCTCACCCTATGACGTGTCGCGCTAGCTGCCTTGTCACGCAGAAATCATGAACTGCCAAGTATCCCTGGCAAGATGAGGCTCCAGGGGCCGACGAGAGAGAGGTCGAGGCCATGAAAGAGCTCAATGGCAAGGTCGCTGTGGTAACCGGGGCGGCCAGCGGGATCGGGCTGACGATGAGCGAGCGGTTCGTCTCCGAGGGCATGCAGGTGGTGATGGCCGATGTGGAAGAGGAGGCATTGGCGGCATCTGCTTCCCAACTTCAAGCCGAGGGTGCCGACGTGCTGGGCGTGCTGTGCGACGTGAGCGACGCCGCCTCAGTGGGAGACCTAGCCGAGCAGACGCTGTCGGCCTACGGCGGAGTGCATGTGGTGTGCAACAACGCCGGGGTGGGACCCGCGGGGCTGATGCTGGAGACCACCCCCGAGGAGTGGGAGTGGATTGTGGGGGTGAACGTGATGGGCGTGGCCCATGGAGTGATCACGTTCGCTCCGCTAATGGTGGAGGCCGGGGAGGGTCACATAGTCAACACCGCATCGGAAGCCGGACTGGTCACCAACAGCGTGCTGGGCATGTACTGCGCCACCAAGCACGCGGTGGTGGGATTGACCGAGTCGCTGTGGCGGGAGGTACATCCCCAAGGCGTGGGGGTGTCATGTTTGTGCCCCAATCTGGTGAACACCCGGATCTTCCAGTCAGAGCGCAATCGACCCTATGAAGCCGAACTCACCGCCACCCAGAACGCCATAATGACCCCGCTGCGGGAGACGCTCAGCGCCCGGGGAATCGCACCTTCAGAGGTAGCCGACAACGTGGTGAACGCCATTGTGGAGGACCGGTTCTGGGTGTTCACCCATGACATCACTCCCGAGGCGGCCGCAGTTCGCTTCACCGACATCGATGCTCGCCGCAACCCGACCGACCCCTATGAGGGGATGGAGTTCTAGAGCGGCCTCTGCCTGCCGCTTCGGGGTCTCTCGGTACCAGTGGACTAAATTCTCGTCATGGCTGTAGTGGATCATGCTCCCCGTCTTCCCCAGTTCGACAACCTGGACTTCGACGATTTCCATGCTGAGGAACTGCCCCGGCGGCTGGCGGCGGGCAATGGAGAGTTGGCTGCTGACATCGCGGCCGGCGCCCTGATCAAGAGCTTCGCCTGGCGGCTGACCGACGGCCGGTCGGTGACCTACCTAGTTGGTGAAAACGGCATCGAGATCCAACCCGGCGACGACGCCGAATTGGTGGTGGAGGTTGACGAGCAGAACTGGTTCAACTACGTGGCCGAGCTGTGGACCTGGGTCGGCTTGATGTACGCCGAGGCCGCCGAGATGGTTCGGGGCGACTACGGGCTGTTCGAGGACTTCGAGCCGGTGCTGTTGGCCATGTATCACGGCCGTCCCCTGTACGAGGGGTGGGAGCCCACAGTGGACCTGTCCCGCAGCTTCACCCTCGACGACGACCACGAGGAGATGAGCCGGTTTCTAGACGAGGCCGGGTTCCTCCACATTCGAGGCGTGTTCAGCGGTGAGGAGATCGAGGCTCTGCGGGCCGAGGTGGAGCGCCAGCGCAGCGAGGCCACCCCCGATGATCACCGCTCATGGTGGGCCACCAACGCCGACGGCGAGGAGTTGTGCTGCCGGGTGACCCATATGGACGACCGCAGCGAGCTGATGCTCAGTCTGACCGACGATCGCCGTTTGGACGCCATCGGCGCTTTTGGCGGGGACGACTTCGCCACCTATCCCGAGCGGGGCGACGGCATCTCGGTGGTCATCAAGCTGCCCAGCATTGTGGAGGGGTTGGCCGATCTTCCCTGGCACCGAGACTGCGGCACTGGCGGGCACTCCATCACCTGTCCCGCGGTGAGCATCGGAATCCAGCTCGACGAGTGCACCGAGGCCAACGGCCAGCTCCACTACCTGGCCGGTTCGAACAAGTCGTCCAATCGGGCACGCGAGGTACGCGATGGCTGGCCCACGGTGGCCATCAGCGCCTCGCCCGGCGATGTCACGGTCCACTACGGACACACCATGCACGGTGCCCCGCCCCCCACAGGCGCCCCCACGTCTGGCGGTCGCCGCACCATCTATGTGGGCTACCACAAGCCCATCTGGGCCGAATTCATCCCTCCGGGCCAGGGCTACAACGACATCTTGTTCAAAGACGGCGGCCGCATACTCAGCCCCGAGGAATTCCAAGAGCAGAGCAGCTAACTAGCGGGCTGGACGCCAGCCTGCTCAGCGAACCAATAGCCGGTCGAGGATCTCGTCGAGCAGGGGCTCGAGTTTTTTGGCGATGGCGTCGGTGTCTTCGCTGAGGTAATCGTGGGGGATCACCACTCGGGGCACGTCGGGCATGCCCAGGGAGCGGGCCACGGTATCGGCGGCCACGGTGAAGGGCTCAGTCACCACGGTGACTGTGGGAATGCCCAGCCTTTCAAGGTTCACGGCGTCGAGCACACTGCCCGACGTGCATGAGCCTCATTTGGCCAGGCCGTTGACCACCCCGGCGCAGGCCCGGAACGAGGCCAGCATGTCGTCGCCCGCGGGGCGGCTGAGCACCGGCTTGTGCTGGCGAACCACCGCGGTCACATCCAGGCGGTGGCGGAACTCCTGTTCCAGAACCTCGGTGTAGCGGGTGAAATCAGGGCCCGATGAAGGGTTGTACTCATTGACCAGGAACCCGATGGTCAGCGGGCCTTGGTTGTGGCCTCGCCTTGGGGCCAACGATGCGTCATCGACCACCACCTGGCCTCGGGGGTCAACCAGCTCGCCGACCAACTTCACGCTCTAATCCTGCCAGCTTTAGTGGTCAAGCGCTCGGCTCACGGCGTAGCCGCCCAGGTTGCCCCAGCCGGCGCATACCGCCATCCAGGGGATCGATTCCGCGCCGGTGACCATCACGTGGATGTCGGTGGGCCGCTCGGTAACCGGCACCAGCTCATCGGGGTTCTCGGTATCCACCCAGTCGGGCCACCATGCGTAGGAGGGGACGCCGGGGGAGAGGAGGTCGCCGATGCGCCGCCGGGCCTGCTGCCAGAGTTGTTCTTGCACCGCGGCCCGGTCGTAGCCGTTCTCGGCCATGTGCCGGGCCTCGTTGGGGGTGAGCACCACCAGGGTCTCGCCCATGGTGTGAGTGTTGTTGCACCCCTTGATGGCCATGGCGTCGGCCAACTGCGCCAGGCGATTTACCGGAGTGTCGTCGGCTCCCCACATGGCCACGCTGGTGGGGGATTCGCAGGCGAACACCGTAATACCGCTGTCGGCGTCAATTCCCCGAGCCTGGTGTAGCGGGGGCCAGGGGCTGGCCGGCGACTCGGCCACGCAGAAGGCGTAGCGACCGGGATGGCCGAACACCTCTTTGACCGGCTCACCGGGGGTAGCCCCGCCGGCGTTCCACAACAGCAGCTTGATGGCCCGGCCGATGGCGGCGTTGGCGTGGGCGCCGCCGCCGCTGAACACCGATTCGGTGTGGGCCATTTCGAGCTGCTCAACCACCGTTCCCGACACGATCACCAGGGGCCAGCACGGATGGGTGGTAGTGACCACCCCCCGCAGGTTGAAGCGATCTTCCAACATGGCCTCCACGGCCACCAGTACCACCTCGAAGTGCTCAGGCTTGCAACCGGCCATGACCGAATTGGCGGCCACCACCTCGACAGTGGCCGCTCCGCCCCTCGGCGGGATAGCCCCAAGCAACAGACCGGGGTCTCGGCCCGAAGCCTCCACCAGGGTGTCGACCGCGGCGCGGGTGGGGGGATACACCGGCAGTCCGTCGGTCAGCCCCTCGGTGAGGGCCAGCTCCACCCACTCTTCGATGGTGTTGGCGGTGGTGATGGTGCTCATGGGTTCAATCCCATCCGAAGAGCCGCTTGGGATTGGCCTCGAAAATGGCCTGCTTGTGGTCGTCGGCCAGATCGGGGCGCTCGGTCACCCTGGTCACGCTGGTGGGGAAGTCGCTGTCCCAGTGGGGATAGTCGGAAGCCCACACGATGATGTCGCAGCCGATCTGCTCGATCACCTGCGGCAAACCGTGCTCGCCCTCGGTAGACACAAACAGCCGCCCTTCGGCCAGGTACTCGCCGGGTGGTTTGGTGATGGCGTCGAACTCGTGGCTCCGGTACTCGTAGTGCTCGTCAAGCCGCTCCAGGGTGTGGGGAACCCAGCCCACCCCGCCTTCGAGCAGCGCCACGCGAAGCCGCTTGAACCGCTCGAACACCCCGCCGCAGATCAAGGTGGTGGCTGCGAACATCAGGTTGAACGGGAACTCGATCACGTGGAGTTGGGCGTAGGCGTCGGTGAATCGGCGGTTGGCAAACCGGCAGCCGCCGGCGTGGAATCCCAGGGGCACGTCCACCTGCTCTGCCAGGTCGTAGAGCGGGTCGTTGTCGGGGTGGTCGGGGTTGCGGTCGCCCACCGCGCAGGGCACGGTCAGCGACACGAATCCCAGCTCGGTTACGCACCGCTCGGCCTCGGCCATCGCTTCGTCCATCCACTTCAAGGGCAGCGCCGGGGTGCCCCGCAGCCGCTTGGGATCGGCTGAGCACCAGTCGGCCAGCCAGTTGTTGTAGGCCTGACAGCAGGCCACGGTCAGATCTTGGTCCGACCCCGCGTACAGCCCGAGCGACATCGCCCCGTACAGCACGGCAATGTCGATGCCCTCGGTGTCCATGTCGGCCAGCCGCAGCCCGGAGTCCACCCCGCCCTCCCGGTGGGTGGTGGATTCCCGGATACCCTCGGGCGCCCAGGCGCCGACACCGGTGCCCGGGGGGATCACCTTGCCCTCGATCACATAGCGGGTAGTGCCCCGCTCGTCGGTGATCAGCCGGGGACGGCGCTCGTGGAATCGGGCCGGGAGGTACTGCTCCCATAGCTCGTCGGGCTCGAACACATGGCCGTCCACGTCGATCACCAGATGATCTGCCATCCCATGAAGCTAACCCCTCCGACATGCAGTGGCCCGCGCCTAGTCTTCTGCCCATGGTCAGCCTTGGAGTCCTTCCCCACATGCACGAGTCGGTGATCACCGATCCCCGCTGGGTCACCCAGTTCGCCCAGGCGATGGACGAGGAGGGAGTGGAGTCGATCTGGACGGTGGAGCACGTGGTGGTAGCCAACAATTACGAGCCCCGCTATTCCTACTCGGAGTCGGGCCGCATGCCCGGCGCTCCAGGGGTGGTGATGCCCGACCCCTTGGAGATGTTGGCGTTCATGGCGTCGGTAACCGAGCGGGTGCGGCTGGGCACCGGGGTGGTGGTTCTGCCCCTCCACCCGCCAGCCGTGATGGCCAAGCGGGTGGCTACCCTCGATGCCCTCAGTAGCGGGCGGGTGATTCTTGGAGTGGGCAGCGGCTGGCAGGTGGAGGAATACGCCGCCTGCGGGGTGCCCTACGAGGGGCGGGGCGAGCGGCTGGATGAGTGCATCGGCGCTATGCGGGAGCTGTGGGCCCCGGGCTATCGCACCTACGAGAGCAACGCGGCCAGCTTCTATGAGTGCGAGAGCCTGCCCGATCCGGCCCAGTCCGGCGGCCCGCCTATCGTGATCGGCGGCAGCACCGGTCGTGCGGCCCGGAGGGCGGGGCGACTGGGCGACGGCTTCTATCCTTATGTGATCTCGCCCGAGGACTACGCCGACCGAGTGGCCACCATCCGGGCCACTGCTGTCGAGCACGGTCGGGACCCCGACGCCATCGAGATGACGGTGTGGCCGGGCAGCTACCAGCGGGGCGGGTCGTTCGATTTGGGCCTCATTGAGAAGTACGCCGAGTCGGGGCTCGACCGGCTCATAGTCTCGGCTGCAGAATCGGGCAGCGCTGACATCGACGACATCCGCCGATTCGTCGGGCGCTACCGGACCGAAGTCTTGGACAAGATCGGAGGATAGCCATGGCACTGACCACTCATGTCGGCAACGTAAAGGTCATGCTGGTGCGGGAGATTCTGCAACCGGTTCCGGCCGAGGGCATGTATGTGGAGCCCGACATGGCGGTATTCGAGGCCAACGCCGACTGGCTGGTGCCCCACTTTTTGGATGAGTCCGGGGAACTAGCCCTGTCCATTCACGCCCTAGTGCTGGAGTCGGAGGGCCAGACCATCATGGTGGACACCTGCATCGGCAACCGCCCCATCGAGATGGTTCCCGAGATGGGCCACCTGGGCAATGGCTTCCTCGACGAGCTGGCCGCCGCGGGCTACGAGCCTGAAGACATCGACATTGTGCTGTGTACCCACCTGCACTTCGACCATGTGGGCTGGAACACCATCCTGGTAGATGGGGAGTGGGTGCCCACATTCCCCAACGCCCGCTATCTGTTCGGTCGCACCGAATACGAATACTGGGATTCCGGAGCTGAAGGAGCGGCAATCACCTTTGGCGATGCGGTGCGCCCAGTGGTGGATGCCGGCTTGGCCGATCTGGTGGACAGCGATCATGTGGTCACCGACGAGATTTACCTGGAGCCCTCACCCGGCCACACCCCCGGCCACGTCAGCGTGCGTATCTCTTCGGCGGGGCAAGAGGCTGTGATCACCGGCGACTTGGTCCACCATCCGGTGCAGTTCACCGCCCCCGAGTGGGTGATGACCGCCGACGACGACCCGCCCCGGGCGTCTGAGACCCGGCGGGAGTTCCGAGAGCGCTACTCCGACTCCGGCATCCTCATCTTCGGCACCCACTTCGCCGGCCCCAGCTGCGGCCACCTGTCCAACGCCGGTGGCCGATGGGTCTTCACCGCTAAGGCGCACCACTAGCCCGAAAGCAGATCAGGTTCCCGACACCGAGGCGCGGGCCATCACTCGGCGGGTGGGGTAGTAGTCGTTGGCGCCGTAGTGCTGGACGGCTTGGTTGTCCCAGATGACCACCGTGTTCGGGGTCCAGCGGACTCGGCAGTGATATTCGGGGATCTCGGCTTGGCGACAGAGCAGCGTCAACAGATTGTCGCTGTCTTCGACGGGAACGCCGCGGCTGTCGACCAGTTCAGTCGTGAACCCGGAGTTCACGAATAGGGTGAGCCGGCCGGTACGAGGATGAGGTCGGGCCACCGGGTGGACTGCGGGCGGAACTTCAGAGCGCAGTTCGTCGAGCTGATCGCCGTACTTGTCGGCGTAAGCCCCGATGCTCCAGTCGTGGCGGGCCGATAGAGAAGAGAGTCGGTTTTGTAGTTCGGGGTCGAGGTTGTCCCAGGCCGCGGCCATATCGGCGAATAGCGTGTCGCCCCCTACCGGGGGTATCTCAATGGCCCGCAGGATGGTGCAAACCGGAGGATGCTCCCGAAACGTACCGTCGGTGTGCCACATGTTCTCAAGGCCGACCACGGTGTCGTTGCGCTCAAAGGTGATGGCATCGGTTAGGGCGGCAGTACCGGGATTGGGGATCAGCTGATCGTCGGTGAGCGGCCCCCAGCGGAGAGCCAAAGCGCCTTGAGCGGCAACGTCGATGGGCTGGTCTCGCACGATCAGCACCTTCCACTCCAGCAGTGCCCGGTCGAGCTCGGCGAACAGCTCGTCGTCCACATTCTCCAGGGAGAGGCCGCTCAGCTCCGCTCCGATGGCCGGGGTTACCGGGGAAACCTCGAATCGCTCAAATTTGTACGGCACCCAGCCTCTGGGCAGCCGATTCATGATTCGAGGCCCGACTGGGTGACGGCGCACAGTCCCCATGGTGCCGACAGACCCTCCGTCAATCAGCAGCGTCGCGCTCGGCGAATACGGCGATGGCGATCTCGAAGGCCTTCATGGCGGCGGGGAAGCCGGCGTAGATGGCGGCTTGGATCATGACTTCGCAAATCTCCTCCCGGTTCAGTCCGAAGGAGTCCAGTCCCATGATGACGTGCTCGCGGATGGCGAACTCGTTGCCTAGCGCAGTCATCATCGCGATAGTGGCCAGACTGCGCTCCCGGCGGCTCAGCACAGGACGACCCCACACCGCTGAGGGGCCGACCCTCAGCATCTCCATCACGTCGTCACGGACTTCCTCGGGAATGGGCAGACGGCTGAGCACATCAGGCTGACGAGGTTCGGTCATAACCCGACCGTACTCCAACAATGGCTTCTGCTTGCACGCACTGTGCGGGGTTCTTCGTTGATCGAAAGCAGTGGGGTATTGGTCGCCGAGTCCGGTAGTTTGGATGGGCAGGAGAGGCCGATTGCAAGTACAGAGGCCTTGGGCGTATGGAAAACACAGGCAAATTGAACCGCCCAGTTGAGGTGGCACCCAGGGAGGGATACCGAGTCTGGCTTCGGTACGCCGACGGAGTAGCCGGCGAGGTTGACCTGTCTGATTTAGCTGGTCGGGGCGTGTTTCAGGCATGGGCGAGTCGAGATTGCTTTGAGGGAGTGCGAGTGGCCGCAGATGGAGGGATCGCATGGGGAGAAGAGATCGAGCTTTGTCCGGATGCTCTCTACATGAGGCTCACCGGCTAGGTGCTTGGAGCCCTTGGGCAAGATCGAACCTCTGCGGTAAGCCAAGGAGGGGTCATGACTACCGGGTTTGAGCGGTTTCGGGCCGCGGCGGAGGAGTTGAGGGTGCCAGTGGAGCCGGTGCGGTATCCGGCGGGCACTCGGACGGCGGCTGAAGCTGCGGCTGCGGTGGGGTGTGATGTGGGGCAGATTGTGAAGTCGCTGGTTTTCGCCACTCCGACGAAGTTGGTGCTGGCGCTGACTTCAGGGGCCAACCAGGTGGACACCGACTGCTTGGGCGAGTTGACCGGAGAGGAGGTCAGCCTGGCTGATCCGGAGACGGTGAGAGCAGCCACTGGCTTTGCCATTGGGGGAACACCGCCGTTCGGACATCTCAATCCGCTTCCCGTCTGGATCGACGAGAACTTGCTGGACTACGACACCGTGTGGGCCGCGGCGGGAACCCCTGATTCATGCTTTCCCATCGACCCGACGCAACTTATTGCCGCTACAGGGGCTACTCCAGCAGACTTTGTCCAGCGACAGGAGCGCGAGCACACGGGACGGTGGCTTGTCGAGAACATGCCGAGCGGTCTCAATCTCGAACTGCCTGACAGGAGCGAACCAGACCGACCGGTTCCCTTCCTGGGCGGGAATTAGGCATGGCGCTGATCGAGGGCGCCGGCGACGGCGGCGCCGGCGGTGACCCCGCAGGCCGCGGCCCACAGCCAGCTCAGGGCAGCCAGGGTTCCGGCAGTGGCCACGGTGATGGCGGTGCCGCCCACGGTCCAGTTCACTGCCACTGCGGCAACCGCTGAGATGATGGAGAACCAGACAGCCGAAACCAGCCCCCCGATGAGGTGATGGCGCCAAGGCTGATGAGGGCAGGACATCTTCTGCACGAGGGAGAACACGGCCACCGCTGAAACAAAGCCGACCACCGGTGCCAGTCGGGGTTCGACCCACACCGCAATGGCGGTGGGTCCGGCGATCAGGGGAAGAGCTCCCACCAAGAGCCAAAACCCGGTGAACCGCTCCAGCCACCACGACCGGCGGGGGGCGCCCCGCACTCGGCGCACCGCCCGGCAGGCCGCGGCGGCGGCTCGCATGGTGCCCCACACCGCTACTACCGCGGCTATGGACGTAGCTGCCGGGGGAGCGGAGACAACATCGGCGAACTCCTCGCCGATGGTGCTGTCCACATCGCTGAGCGCGGTCTGGCCGGCGTCGGCCAGCCATTCGTTAAACCGGTCGGCAATCCGATCAGAAACCGCCCGAACCGTGGAGGCGATGGCGGCCGCAGCCACCGCGGCAGGAAACAGCGACACCGCCGACCAGAAGGCGATCTCTGCTGCCCCGGTGCCGCCCTCTCCCTCCCGCCAGCACGACACGGACTGCTTGGCCAGGGCTATGGACCGGGCGAACCAGCTGTCACCGGCAGCGGGCGGACTGTCGTCTGCGCCCATTGGCGAATTGATCAGCCCGCCTGGGCTTCGGCCAGACGGGGGATCAGAGCGTCGAACACCTCGGCCCAGTCGCCCACAAAGCCGATGTCCACGATCTCCCACAAGGGAGCGTCTGGATCGGGGTTGATACCCACAACCGTTCCGGCGTTGCGGACTCCCACGGTGTGGTTGAACTTCCCGCTCATACCGATGGCGAAGTAGAGGTGGGGGCTGATGCTGTGGCCGGTGATGCCCACCTGGCGGGCCCGAGGCATCCACCCGTAGTCGGTCACCTTCCGGGTGGCGCAGAGGGCGGCGCCGATGGCGGCCTGGTGCTTCTCCAGCTTGGGATAGTCGGTCGGGTCCACTCCCTGGCCCACGCCGATCACCACCGAGGCGTTGGCCAGCTCGTCGCTGTCGTCGTCCCGATAGCGCCGGATAACTTCGAGGCGGCTGCGGCCTGGAGAGTCCAGCGACGACCGGCGGGCCGGTGGTCGGTCGGAGTTGGGCCGGGGGAAGGGCAGCACCCCCGGGCGCACCGTGGCCATCTGGATTAAAGACGAGCAGAGAATCTCGGCCACCAGCCATCCCCCGAAGGCTGGCTTCATGGCGATCAACTTCCCGTGGTCGTCCACCTTCAATCCCACAGCGTCGCCGGTGAGGCCCGCTCCCAGCGACGCGGCCATCCGGGAGGCCACCTCTCGGCCCCACGCGGTGCCCGGTGCCAGCACTGCCCAAGGCTGGGTCTCGGCGGCCCAGGCTGACATGGCCGATGCCAGGTCTTCCTCGACCGGAAGGGCTCCACTACCGGAGTGAGCGATGTTGATCTGCTCATCGGCCCCCCACGGGCCCAGGTCCTCATCGGGATCGTCGAGGCCGGGACCGAGGGCAGCCACACAGCCGCCGATTTCGGCAGCCAAGTCGGCAGCCGCTCCCAGGAGCTCCCGACTCACCCGCTCTCGGCCCGGTTCCACCAACACAGCAATAGCGGGGGCGCCCGATCCGGCCCCGGAGCGCCCGGCAACCATGTCCGGCTCAGGTATGGAGCCGGTGGCCAGCGCCCCCTTCTCGGCCAAGATGGCCACAGCCTGTTCGATCTGCTCGTCCAGCGTGCCGGTCATCATCAGGCGACGGCGCTCTACGTCGATCATCTGAACCGGCCCAACCGAAGTGGGACTGGCTTCTTGACCCCACGGACCGGGACCAAGATCGGCGGCGCTCACCGTTTGGATCTTTGAGCCGTCTGCGGTGGCCCAGGCCTCGGGGTCCTTGATCTTGCACGGGTCGCAGAGTCGCTCCGCGCACGACACCACCGCGGGAAGCTCCACGGCCACGTCCACCCACTCGTCATCGTGCTCCAACCGCAGCTCCAGTCGGTCGCCGTGGAGGGAGAAATGCCGAACTCCGGTGGCAAACGGCATCCCCAAAAGCTCCGCTAGTTGGGGCGGCACTTGGCCGGTATCGGAGTCCACCGAATTGCGCCCCATCATCACCAGGTCGAACGGTCCGAACTGCTCTAGGGCGGCGGCCAGGGCTTTGGCGGTGGCCCAAGTGTCGGATCCGGCAAATTCCGGATCGCAGATGTGCACTCCGGCGTCTACTCCGAAGAGGAGGGCCTCCCGGCACACGTTCTCAGCCGACGGGGGACCGAGCGTGAACACGGTTACCGTGCCCCCGCTGGCCTGGGCTACCTCGGTGCCTTTGGCCACGGCTCGGCGGCAGTAGTCGTTCATGTGCATGTCGATGCCGTCTCGCACCATGCGGCCGTCGGGTCCCAGCACCATGTCTTCGAACACCGGGATCTGCTTGGCCAACACGGCCACTCGCAAGGGGCGATCCGGCGCGATCACGTCGGCAGGGGGGTCGGACATCTGCTTCGAGGCTACCTACTAGCCCTGTTGATTCTTGGGTTGGGCGGCATGCGCCAGGGCGGCACAGGGCCGCTACGGTTGCCGGATGGCATTCACGAAGCGGCGAATCGTAACCGGGCACGACGACACCGGAGCACCAGTCATCATCTCCGACGGGCCGGCGGACCCGAGCTTCTTGGGGAGGACCACGGCCAGCATGTGGTACGTGGGACAGCGTCCGGTCACCGTGGACGATGGCGGGGGCGAGCCAGTCGATCGCAATGACTTTGTGCCTCCGCCTAGTGGGATTTCGTGGCGGTTCTTCACCCTGAAGCCTTCGGGCGGCAAGGCGATCGGCCCCACCGACGACCCCCGATTCGATCAGGAGCGTGTGGGTTTTCACGCCACTCCCACCATCGACTTCATCGAGGTCATCTCGGGTCGCATTCGCCTGGAGCTAAACGACCATGCGGTGGAGCTCGACGCGGGTGCCTGCGTCATCCAGCGGGGCACCTGGCACCGCTGGATCGTTCTGGGCGACGAACCCTGTACGTTCAGCGCCATCATGCTGGGGGTGGGCGGCGGCGACAATCCCGGCTTTGCCGGCGCGTCGACCGGCGCTTTGGGGCCGCGCCGGGTGGTCACCGACGGTGACGGAGTGTGCGCCGACGGTCCACCGGCTACGGCTTCGCAGTCTGAAGGTGGACTGGTGACTGCCGAGCTGTGGCACACCTTCGCCCCGGTGGCCAGCGAGCTCCAAGGCGGCGATGGCGCGGTGTCGGAGATGCAGCTCAACCCCCCAGGTGGGGGAGTGACCTGGAAGCAGGTGACCATTCCGGCATCGATGGCCGACCAAGCCGCGTTGATGCACCAGACTCCAACCATCGATTTTGTGCGGATCGCCCAGGGCACAGTGGATTTGGAGTTGCCCGGCCAACCGCCAACCCACCTCACCGCCGGAGACTGCGTGATCCAGCGGGGCACTGAGCACGCTTGGCGCAACACCGGCGACGGCCCGTTCACCCTTTCAGCCGTGATGATCGGGGTGGGGAATGGCTGACCTCGATTCGAGGCTTCAAGCGCTACTCGACAAAGACGAGATCACCGACACCATCCACCGAGTGGCCCGGGGCACCGACCGGCTCGACAAGGAGTTGATCATCTCCGGCTATCACCCCGACGGCTTCGACGACCACAACAACTTTCGGGGCAGCCCGGTGGAGTTCGCCGACTGGGTGCTAGAGGTGCTGGCCCACTTCGACTACACCCAGCACCTGTTAGGCCAGTCCCGCATTCAGCTCGAAGGCGATGTGGCATTTGTGGAGACCTACTGCAATGCACACCATGTGGTTCATCCCACTGAGGAGGGGCCGGGCTCTGATATGCGCATGGGGCTGCGCTATGTGGACCGGTTCGAGCGGCGCGACGGCGGCCCGTGGCTGATCGCCACCCGGATCTGCGCCTTTGAGTGGCGGTACACCCTCACCCTGAATTATTCGTTTCCCTACGACGACGACTTCACCATTGGCCACCGCGACCGCACCGACATCACCTACACGCGCCAAGGTCTGATGGGGGAGCCGCGGGGGTGAGCCCAGGCAATATCGGTCTAGCGGTGCTACGCCATAGAGGGGAACCATCGAGGCGAGCGCCATTTTCCTGGCGTGGTTCGCGGCGTCGCGGATTGTGCCGCGGTATAGAGGGGAACCACCGCGGTGAGCGCAAATTTGGAGCCTGTTAATGGCACTCGATAAACGCCAGATCAGATTCGAGCGACTGGACCTGGGGGAAGTGGTCCACGAGATGCTGACTTTGGCCGCCCGGGGCGACGGGAAAGGGTGGATGAACGTGCAGCCGGTAGTGGCCGACGAGGATCGACCCCCGGAGTCACCGATCTTCAAGCTGTTCACTGCGAAGGGCCCGGCCATTCCGTTGGGCACTTGGGTGCCGGGCCATCACTACCGGGACAAGTGGCAGCCCGCCTCGGTGGGCTTGCAGCATGCCGGCGGCCGACACGCTTCGAAGCTTTTGGACGAGCGGGGAGTGACGGAGCCCGAGGGTTGGAACCGGCGCCAAGACCACATCAAGCGGGGCTTGGTGTACGAGTTGCCCGAGGGTCAGGATCCGAAAGTGGCCGTGGAGTTCTTGGTCGACGCGATGGCCCAACTGGTCGAGATCCCGCTCAGCGGCCGCTGGTTGGCAATTGTCCTCACCCAGCGCTAGTTGGCTTCCGTGGCCACTCGATCGGCGGCGTCCCCTTTGAGCTGGCCTTTTGCCACCTTACCGCCCGAGGAGCGAGGCAAGGAATCGACCAGGAAGAGGTGCTCGGGCCACCACTCCCGGGACACGCCGCGCTCGGCCAGATGCTCCCGCAGGCCGTCCAAGTCCAGGCTTGTGCCCGGAACCAGCTCTACGTAAGCAGCCACCCGCTCCCCGAACACCGGGTCGGGAGTGGCCACCGCGGCCACCATGGCCACCGCGGGGTGGGTCATCACCTCGTCTTCCACTGCGGGGGCGCTGATGTTCTTGCCCCCTCGGATGATGAAGTCCGAGGTACGCCCCACCACTCGCAAATAGCCGTCGTCGTCGATCTCCACGATGTCGCCCATCAGCATCCGGCCGTCGTCGGTCATTAGCTCGGTATTGGCCTTGGCGTCGTCGTAGTAGCCCAAGGCGGTGGCCGGTCCCCGGCAAGCTGGCTGGCCCCGGCCCCGCAGATTGGGGAGCCGCTGGCCGTCGTCGGGGTCGTACAGGGCGCAGTCCATCTCGGGATCACACTTGCCCCCGGTGCGCAGCCGAGCCGATCGCGGATCGCTCAAGCGGGTACCGCTCAGCATCCCGGTCTCGTTGGAGCCGTAGAAGTTCAACACCGTGCAACCGGTGCGGTCCTCGAACTCGGCAGCCCGCTGATAGGGAATGGCCTCGCCCCCGGTGAACATCAGCCGCAGCGACGACAGGTCGTGATTGTCGAAGGCGGGGGAGTTGAGCATCATGATGAACTGGGTGGTGACCGCGCACAGCACAGTCACCCGCTCGGCTTCGATGAGGCGGATCAGCGCAGCGGCATCGAAGTCGGCCATGACAACGGTTGGCACACCCAGGATGGTGGGGGTGTAGTGGGCGGTCCACAAACCGAAGCCGAACGGAGCAGGCACCGGCACGCAGAACACCTCGTCAGGGCCGAGCCCGCTGTACTCCACCGCCTTCTGGTGGAAGTAGAACCAGCGGTTGTGGGTCTGCATCACGCACTTGGGCAGCCCGGTAGTGCCCGAAGTGGAGTTCAACAGGCACAGCTCTGAGGCCCCCAAGCGGCGCGCCTCAATGGCCTCGGCAAATCCTGGAACAAACTCTGGGTCAGCAGCAGGCTCACTGTCGAGCGCGATGGTCGCATCCTGGCCCAATCCATCGATTGTGATGTGATGGGCGAGCGCAGGTAGGTCACGCCGCAATTCGGCTATCGCGTCGCTCGCCGGTTGCCCCCGAAGTTCGACGCCGGTCATGACGGCCCGGGCCCCGGATTTCTCAACCAGATGGGCAATCTCGGCTGGTCCGGCCCGGTGGCCGATGCCCATCACCACCACCCCGGCCTTGTCGGCTCCGGTAAAGGCAGCGTGGACCGCGGCTCCGTCGGGCAGGATCACTGCGGCCCGGTCGCCCCGATCCAGTCCTGCCGCCAACAGCGCAGCCGCCACCCGATCCGACAGTCGGTCATAGCCCGCCCATGTTGTCCGGTCGATGCGGCCCGAGAAGCCGTCCCCCGACTCTTTGCTCCACGTGATGTACGCGGTGTCGTCGGGCCGCTCGGCCGCGTTGCGCCGGATCAGATCAGTAGGGGTCTCATGCCCCCACCACCCCGCCGCCTCATAGGCAGCAGCTATCTCGGGACTAGCAGCGATCCTCACCAGGGAGATTCTTCCCTACTGGGAAGCAATCGTCAGAACGTAGGTGCCTAGGTCGAATCCTTCGACGGCGACGAAGTAGGTGCCCGAGCTCGGCGCCTCCCAGTAGATGCGGGGGGCTAGGCCGTCGTAGTCATCGCTGTAGTCCAGTTCCCCGAAGTCGTCATACAGCGTCAGATATGGGTCCGACATCGTTACCGGCTCTACGTCAATCTGATAGGTCACGCCCGATTCGCCCTGGAACGCAAAGAAATCTATGTCCCAAAGGTCCTCGATCTCGCCCCCGATGGGCTCATCAACCGCGACGACCGTGGCGTCCTCAGCCCAGTCGGCATGATCGTCGGGACCCGTACTTGTGGGCTCGTCGCCCTGGTTTTCGAATTCCTGGGCAAAGCCTGCGGAAAATAGGTCGGGTACGCAGGCCAGCATGCCGAGGCCGGCCTCAACGGCGGCGGGGTCATCCGCGTCGGCCATTAGTGCAGCAGAGTCGATGTCGCGGGCCCAGTCTCGCAGGCACGTCCTCTCTTCGTCGCTTAACT
>JAPPAP010000030.1 GCA_026705465.1 bacterium
GACGGCTGAGCGCTGCGCGCCCCTCAGAGGCCGAGCATGGCGTTGAGCGCGTGCATCACCGCGGCGATGTCGGGCCCGGCGAACAGGGCTGCGAGCGCCGAGGAGTAGAGCGTGTCGCCGATCCGCACCACGGCGCCGTAGCGGTTGACGGGGAAGCCGGCGACGACGCCCGTGTAGTCGACGCCGAATGACTCGTCGCCCAGTTCCGGATCTGCTCCTGGGCTGAACGAACCCAGCGCCGTGGTGCCCGGATCCACGAACTCGCCGCAGGCGATCAATTCGGCACTGAGGCTCTGGATGGCCCCCGATGCCGCCTCGGGTGATTCGAAGCGGGCAACCCAGACATCGAGGAACGGTCCAGTTGTGGGGTCTTGCACCCAGACAGCGCCCGAGAACGCAACCGGTTCGGCACCGCCGAAGGCCACGGTGCCCGGGCAGGTCTCCGCGAGGGGCGTGGTGGTCTCGCTGAACAGGTTGTCGAGGCCCTCAGGCACGGAGCCTTCGAGCAGGGTGCCTTCGACGGCGGCAGGGGTCTGCGCAGCGGCTTCGATCGCAGCGAGATCAGGATCGAGGTAGTCACAGCCATGCGGCTCGGCAACGCCGTCGAGCCGGTCGGCTACCCAGCCGAGCGTTGCTTCCATGGACGTGAACGTGGTGTCGACGTGCCCGCCGTTGGGATACACCTCGAGCGTCACCTCGGTGCCCCCCGCGCAGTACACGCCGTGCAGGTCGCGGACCAGCTCGGGCGGGACGACGGCATCGGCCCAGCCCTGCACGAACAGCACCGGCGCATCGGCGATGGGTGCCCCACCGGCCTGATTGGCCGCGAGCACCTCGGCCAGCGGGCCGACCGGCGTGATGCCGTCCCAACCGCTGGGGTTGCGCATCGCGGCGTCGTCGAGATCGAAGAACGCCTCGAAGACCGCGCCCAGGCAGGCCTCCTCGACGACTCCCATCCGGTCGATGGCCTCGGCCGAGAAGTAGTCCTCGAGATCGAGCTCGTCATGGTTGGCCGCCATGGCATACGCCGCCATCACGGCGAAGCCCTGCGCGGTCGTGCCGACGGTGTCCATCAGGCGGTTGATGTCGGTGGCAGGCGCGGCGGCGACGATCCCGGCCAGATCCAGCTCGGGCGCGTACGACGCTGCCAGCTGCCCGGCCCACAGCGCGGCATGACCGCCCTGGGACAGGCCCCACACGAGGTAGCGCTCGCTGGCACCCAATTCCATCTGGCGCACGGCTCGCACGATGTCGAGGCTGCTGCGACCCTCGCTCTCGCCGACCAGGTACGGGTGGACGCCGGGCGTGCCCAAGCCCTCGTAGTCGGTGGCCGCAACGATGTGACCCGCGGCGGCAATCGCCATCGGGATCTCCGAGCCGACCGGATGCGTCGCAGACGGCGCGCAGATGTCGGCGACACCGGTGGTGCCGTGGGCCCACGAGACGATCGGCGAGCCCGCCGGCACGCCGGGCGGAGCGAAGACCAGTCCGCTCACCTCCACCAGGTCGCCGCGCACGCCGGTCGAGAGGTAGGTGATGCGCCAGCCGTCGAGATCGCCGGCGTCGACCGGCTCGGCCTTCAGCAAATCGCCCGCGGCCGGTTCGGCAGGAGGCGCCTCGGTCGTTGTCGTAGGCGGCTCCTCGGTGGTTGCAGGCGCCTCTGTGGTGGTGGCGACAGCCGCCGTAGTGGCGGGTGCGGCCGCTTGAGCGGTCGTCGTGGTGGCGGCTTCGGCGGCGGTGGCGGCCGGGGGCGAATCCGGTTCGGCGTCGCTGCAGGCGACAGCAACCAACGCCAGCGCTGCAAGCGGCACGAAGAGACGGTTCATCTTCGAACCCTATGACTTCTGCTGATGCCCCCTGGACGCACGCAGACGCGGCCATCGGGTGATTTCGAGCAGTTCGGTGGTGCCTCAGGCGTGGTGCAGGTGGTCGTCGAGGTGCGAGCAGTCGTTGAACCGGCGCAGCACCCAGTCGCCGTCACAGCGAACGACCTGGGTGATCGAGCAGTTGTCGGATCCGCCGAACGAGAACGGGGTGGAGTCCGTGATGTGCGCCAGCACGGCGCCGATCACGCCGCCGTGCACGCATGCCGCTACCAACTCGTCAGGGTGCGCATCGGCGATGCGCTCCAGCGCGCCCATGCAGCGGCCGATGAGCTGCTCGTTGGATTCGGCCCCGGGGATGACATCCCAGCGTCGCTCGACGTGCAGCCGTTCATAGAGCGGGTGGTTGTCGGCTGCGTGCTGGCGGATGAGACCGCCGTCCCACTCCCCTAAGGCCACCTCGCGCAGGTCGGGTTCGACCGTGGGGGTCATGCCCAGCAGCTCGGCCAGCGGCGCGAACGTCTGCTGCGTGCGCTGCAGTGATGACACGTAGAGCGCACCGATCGGCTCTCCGGCCAGCCGGCGAGCCGCCATCGCAGCCTGGGCGTGCCCGGCAGGGGCCAATGCGGGATCGCCCTGGGTGCCCAGCATCGGAAAGGGCTCGCCCGGTATGAATGCCTGCGACGCACCGTGGCGCACCAGCAGCACCTCGGTTGCGCCCGGCGGCCGGATCCACCGCTCCTGTTCGAACTGACGCACCTCGGTGTCGGACGGTGCCAAGTCGTAGTCGTCGTAGACAGGCTCCGCGTCTGCGGCCGCCACCGGCGTCTCGTGGGGTTGTGTCACGGCGGGCAAGCTAACGCCTGCCCCGCTGGGTCGGGCAGGCTGAGTTGGCCATGCAATCTGGGCTGGCTGCCCGACCTGGATCGGTTACTCGATCTGGTAGGCGGCCTCGCCGTGATCGCTCACGTCGATGCCGGCCATCTCGACTTCGGCCGAGACGCGGATTCCCATGGTCGACTTGATGACCGTGGCGATGATCCACGTGGCGGCGAACGAGTAGGCCGTGACCACGGCAATCGACAGCACCTGGTTCCACAGCAGCACGCCGCCGCCGAAGAACACCCCGTCGATGAAGTCGCCGCCGGGCACCGCCGACGCATCGGCGAAGAAGCCGAGCAGGACGCCGCCGACAGCACCGCCGACCCAGTGGATGCCGACGACGTCGAGGCTGTCGTCGAAACCGACCCGGAACTTGGCCTCGATGGCGAAGAAGCACACCACGCCGGCGATCGCG
>JAPPAP010000021.1 GCA_026705465.1 bacterium
AAAGAAAACCGCAAACACCGAAACCGACAAAGACCCACCCCACCCCGGCGGCTAACCCCTCGGCGTGGACTGGCTCATAGTCCTCATCAAAAGGCTGTTCTCCGACAATTCCCTGTTCGCACCTCAACCGAGGTTGCCCCTATTTAGGTGCAGTTGATTCGTCTGTACGGGTTACCCTGTTCGGCAACGGCGCGTATCTTGGTCGAAGGCGAGGAGGGCAGGGGATATGACCCGTTTGTCTTGGAACGAGATCCGGGTTCGGGCAGCCCGATTCGCTCGTGACTGGCAGGGGGCATCCTACGAAAAGGGTGAGACCCAGACGTTCTACAACGAGTTCTTCGAGGTGTTCGGGGTAAGACGCAGTTCGGTCGCCAGGTACGAGGCTCATGTAACGAAGCTGGACAACAGTTCCGGATACATCGACTTGTTCTGGCCGGGTGTTTTGTTGGTGGAACAGAAAAGCGAAGGCCGGAATCTAGCCGACGCCTATAACCAGGCGGGCGAATATTTCGACGCCCTCAACGAGTGGGAGAAACCAGGTTTCATTGTCGTGTCGGACTTTCAAAGATTCGAGGTGCACGACCTGACAGAACGCCAGGTGAAGAAGTTCAATCTGTCCGAGCTGCCTTCGAATGTGGAAAAGTTCGGGTTCATCCGAGGGCAACGTCGGCCGATCCTGGACGAGCAGGACCCGGTCAACATCCGAGCTTCGGCGTTAATGGGTGAGATACATGACGCTCTAAAGGAATCGGGATACACCGGCCACGACCTAGAGCGGCTGTTGGTGAGGTTGGCGTTCTGCCTGTTCGCCGACGACACCGGCGTGTTCGATCCCCGCGACATCTTCCACGAACTGCTCGATACCCGTACCAACCTGGACGGATCAGACCTTGGCCAGTGGTTGACAAACCTGTTCGATGTGTTGGATACACCGGAAGGGGACCGCCTGGCTCTGTTAGACGAAGACCTGAACCGGTTCCCCTATATCAACGGGGACCTGTTCAAGGAGAGACTGCGCATTCCAGCCTTCAGCGCTCGGATACGAAACCGACTTTTGCAGGCGAGTCGTTTCGATTGGGCCTTGATTTCGCCGGCGATTTTCGGGGCGTTGTTCCAGTCGGTGATGGACCCGGAAGAACGCCGCGCCCAAGGAGCGCATTACACGACGGAGGAGAACATCCTCAAAGTGATACGCCCGTTGTTCCTGGATAACCTGCGGGACGAGTTCGAGAAAATACGCAATCGGAAGGACACCCACCGGACAAGCCTTCTCAAAAGTTTCCAGCAGAAGCTGGGCACCATGCGGTTCTTCGACCCGGCCTGTGGATGCGGGAACTTTCTGGTGGTGGCGTACCGGGAGCTGCGCCTTTTGGAGTTGGATGTGATCCGCGAGATTCGCCAGGCGACCAAGACTGTGGGGCAACGGGTGTTGGACGTGGAGTTGCTGTCCGAGGTGAACGTTGACCAGTTTTACGGCATCGAAATAGGGGAGTTTCCGGCCCGGATCGCCGAGACCGCCCTTTGGATGACAGACCAGCTGATGAACACCCGGCTGGGTCTGGAGTTCGGAGAAATATATACCAGGATTCCCCTGGAGACCTCACCCCGCATCGTTCACGGAGACGCCTTGGAGACCGACTGGGCGGAAATACTGCCGCCTGAGGACTGTACGGTGATTTTCGGTAACCCCCCGTTCGTGGGATCCAAGTACCAATCGCCCGAACAGCGCGCCCAGATGCGACGCGTAACGGCGACGGCCGGACAGAAGGCCGGTACTTTGGACTACGTAACTGCCTGGTTCCTCAAGGCCGCCGACTACCTACAGCAAAACCACGATGTTCGAATCGGCTTCGTGGCGACTAACTCGATCACTCAAGGCGAACAGGTGGCAATGCTTTGGCCGACTCTCTTTGACAAGTACGAGCTGGAAATCTCGTATGCCCACCGCACCTTCGCCTGGGGTTCGGATGCGGAAGGGAAGGCACACGTGCATGTGGTGATCGCCGGCCTTGATCATCGCTCGAAGGTGTCGACCCGGAAACGCCTGTTCGACTATCCGAACCCTAAAAGCGAGCCCGAAGAAACCGTTACCACCGCCATCTCCGCCTACTTTCTCGATGGCAACGAGATGACCAACCCGCACCTGACTGTGAAATCTGCGTCGAGGCATCTCAACGGAATGAACCAGTTGGTGATCGGTTCCAAGCCGATCGACGGGGGAAACTACATCTTCAAAACAGCTGAACAACGGTACGATTTCCTGGCTGCGGAACCGGCGGCTGAGGTATTTATCCGTCCCTATATCGGTTCAAGGGAACTCATCAACGGAATCGACCGCTGGATACTCGCCCTCCACGATGCCACCCCTGACCAGTTGGCCCGGTTGCCTCTCGTGCGAGAACGTATGCGGAAGGTCCACGCATTCAGGCAAGCAAGCAAGAGCCCTCCTACACAGAAGCTGGCCGAAACGCCCACCCTCTACCATGTGAACGTCGTCCTTACTCGACCGTTTCTGGCCATTCCAGAAACCAGCTCCGAACGGCGTGAGTACATTCCGATCTCCCTGCTGGAACCACCGACCATCCCGAGCAACCTGGTGAAGGTGCTGCTGGAGGCTACTCTGGCCGATTTCGCTCTCCTGACCTCCAAGATGCACATGGTCTGGACAAGACTTGTAGGGGGTCGGCTCGAAAGCAGATACCGCTACTCGATCGGGGTGGTGTACAACACCTTCCCCGTCCCACCCGAGTATCACACCCCCGAGGCACAGTCCATGCTGGAACCCCTCGCGCAAGCGATACTCGACGCCCGGAGTCATATCCCGAATCGACGCTGGCCCACCTGTACGACCCTAACTTGACACCTCCCGACCTACGCCAAGCCCACCAAAGGCTCGATCGGGCAGTCGACCGCCTCTACCACCCAAAGGGATACAAAACCGACTCGCACCGTCTCCGCCACCTCCTGGATCTATACCAGCAGAGCCTTAACATCCTGACATAGCACAGAGGCGAAGTTACTAACCTCGTCTTGTGACTCCTGGGCCTGATATGAATCCACGG
>JAPPAP010000007.1 GCA_026705465.1 bacterium
TATTGGTGGCGCATGGCGTGGGCCATCTCGGCGTCGAAGTCGAAGGGGGGCAGCGATCCAGTCTCGATGACCAATGATGCCAGGCCCTCGGGGGCTTCGAACGGCGGCTGGTAGTCATCACACACGGGAAAGGGACGGCCATAGCCCACGGTGAGGAAGGCCCCATCAGGAGCCCAGTTGGTGGGCAAGGGCACCGGCTTGGACCCGTGGCCGATCTCAGTATCGTCAGCGGTGAGCGTGACGGTGAACAGGCCGTGGTCGGTCGGGTCCAACACCGCCCCCACAAAGCACGCCCCAACCGGAACAGCAGCGGCCACCCGGTATTCCCGTCCGTGCACCACCGCCACCCAGCGGAGCTCGCCGTCGGCCAGGAACATCGCCCAGCCGGCAATCCAGTCGCCTTGCTCGCAGATGACGCCGGCGGCGCCCTCGGGCAATCCACCGGGAAAGGCCGCCACCGCCCGGTAGCCGCCGAACTGCAATGGCCCAGCAGCCTCGTGCACATTGTCGCCGGGAGCCAGGTCATAGCGGGACCGCAGCGACATCCAGGGGGCGTACATGTGGGCAATGCGGTTCATGGCGGTGTCGTCGAGGGGGAGCACTCCGTTGCGGTCGGCTTCGGCGTCCCACAGATCCACAAGCTCGGCCAGCTTCTCGGGGTGCTGTTCGGCCAGGTTGTGCGATTCGGTGGGATCGGCCACGGTGTCGAACAGCTCCCATTCGTCCTCGGCAAAGTCATGGCTCCCGATGATGGCGTCCCGCTCGGCGGCAGTGAGCTGGTTGACATGGTTGGTGACCGCCTTCCAGCCCTGGTGGTACATGGCCCGGCTTCCCCAGCACTCGTAGTACTGGCTGGTGCGGGCGGCGTCGGGATCATCGTCGACGACGATTCGCCGCATGCTGACGCCGTCGAACGACATCTGCTCCACCCCGCCGAACACGGTCGGTGGTTGCACCCCGATTAGGTCCAGAATCGTGGGCATCACATCGGTCACGTGGGAGTACTGGTGGCGCAACTCTCCCCGAGCGGCCATCCCGGCCGGCCACGACAAGATCAGGGGGTCGCGCACCCCGCCCTCGAAGGTGTACCGCTTCCACCGCCGGAAAGGGGTGTTGCCGGCCAGGGCCCACCCCCAGGGATAGTGCCCCGAGGAGCGGAACCCTCCCAGATCATCGTAGTGGGACAACTCAAGCTCCAGGTCATCTTCTTCGTCGCTGATGTAGTGGCGGATCTGGTTCCAGCTGCCGTTGGGCCCCCCTTCGGCCGAAGTGCCGTTGTCGGAGATCAACGCCACCACGGTGTTGTCGGCATCGCCGGATAGCTCCAAGTAATCGAGTACCCGGCCGATGTGGTGGTCGGCGTGGCTCAAGAACCCGGCGTAGACCTCCATCATGCGGGCGTACAGCCGCTGGCGATCAGAGTCGATCTCATCCCAGGGCTCGACCCATTCGGGTCGCTCCGATAGGTCGACATCGTGGGCAATGACCCCCATCTCCCTTTGGCGGGCCAGCACCTCTTCTCGCCACATGTCCCAGCCCTGATCAAACTGTCCGGCGTAGCGGTCGATCCACTCCGGGGGAGCTTGGTGGGGAGCGTGGGGAGTGCCGGTGGCGTACCACATCATGAACGGCCGATCGGGATCAGCCAACCGCAGTCCCCGCAGGTAGCCGATGGCTTGGTCGGCCAGGTCGGCGTCCAGGTGATAACCCTCCTCCGGGGTGGCCGGGGGCTCGATGTACGTCTTGTCGCGGATGAGCTGGGGGGTCCACTGGTTGGTCTCCCCGTTGAGGAATCCGTAGTAGTGGTCGAACCCGACCCCGGTCGGCCAGGTGTGATACGGCCCAGCGGCGCGCTGGTCGCGGGGCGTCAGGTGCCACTTCCCCACCGCGAAAGTGGCCCAACCCTCAGCGCCGAGGTATTGGGCCAAGGTCCCGGCGGAATCGGGGATCTGCCCGTTATAGCCGGGGAAGTTGATCGGCATGTCGGTGAGCATCCCCACGCCGACCCGGTGGTGGTTCCGCCCGGTGAGCAGGCAGGCCCGGGTGGGAGAGCACACCGCGGTGGTGTGGAAGTTGGTGAACCGCAACCCCCGAGCCGCCAGTTGGTCCAAATTAGGCGTGTCGATATCGGAGCCATAGCACCCCAGTTGGGCGAAGCCGAGGTCGTCCAACACGATGACCAGCACATTTGGGGCGTCGGGGTCGTAGGGCCGCGGCACCTGCGGTGAGGTCGATTCGGCCAGGGTGAGCCCGATGCGGCGTTCCGTCATGGGACCAGAAGATAGGCGATAGCTAGTCCACTAAGACGAGATGAGGTTGAACCCTTCGTAGCCGGCAGCGGCCACCTCGTCGCACTTCTCGGCGTAGTCGGGGAAGCCGGGCAGAGGCATGAACACTCGGGTCTTGCCGGGAATGTTGGCCCCCAGATACCAGGAGTTGCAGGTGGGGTACAGCGTGTAGCTGGCCACCAGGTTCACGTGGTCCACCCAGGCCTCGGTGGCCTCCTCGGTGGCCTCGATGTGGCGGTGCCCGTTGGCCCGCATATGGCTGATGCAGTCGCCGATCCAGTCCACGTGCTGTTCGATGCACACGATCATGTTGGCCAGCACCGAAGGGCTACCCGGGCCGGTGATGGTGAACATGTTGGGAAAGCCGGGCACGCCCAAGCCCAGATAGGTGCGGGGCCCGGCGTACCACTGCTCACCCAGGGGGAGCCCGTCACGGCCCTGGATGTCGATGCGAAGCAGCGAGCCGGTCATGGCGTCGTAACCGGTGGCGAACACGATCACATCCAGGTCGTACTCGGTGCCGTCGGCGGTGCGCAGGCCATTGGGGGTGATCTCGGCGATGGTGTTCTCGCTGATGTCCACCAGGGTGACGTTGTCGCGGTTGAACGTCACGA
>JAPPAP010000019.1 GCA_026705465.1 bacterium
CGATGTCGGGCATGGAGATCCGCGACGGGTTGAGGAACCGCTCAAACAGCAGGTCATACCGGATTGGGTCAAGATCGGTGATCCGCAGGCAATAGGCCACCGCGCATCCGGCCGCGCTGCCCCGGCCGGGGCCGACTCGGATGCCTCGCTCCCGGGCATAGCGGATGAGGTCCCAAGTGATCAGGAAGTAGGAGGAGAACCCCATGTCGGAGATGACCTTGAGCTCATAGGCCAGCCGATCGGCCATCTCCTCGGTCAGCGGGCTCCCCCACCGGCTTTCGGCCCCTTCCAAGGTCAGGGCACGCAGATACGCATCGGCGCTTTCGAACTCCTCCGGTATGGGGAAGTCGGGAAGCTGGGGCTTGCCGAACTCGATCTCCACGTTGGCCCGCTCTGCAATCAACAGGGTGTTGTCGCAGGCTGGGATGAGGTCGGAAAACAGTCGGCGCATCTCCACTGCCGACTTCAAGTAGTGCTCGCGGCCCTCGAATTTCAAGCGGTCGTGGTCTTTGACCAGAGAGCCGGTCTGCACGCACAGCAGGGCATCGTGAGACTCGGAATCATGCTGGTGGGTGTAGTGGCTGTCGTTGGTGGCCAGCAGCGGGGCCCCGATCTGATTGGCCAATCGGATCAGTTCGGGGTTGGTGCGCTGCTGCTCGGAGATGCCGTGGTCCTGGATCTCTACGAACAGGTTGTCCTTGCCGAAGATGTCCTGAAGGCGGGCGGCCTTGGCCACGGCATCGTTGTAGTCCTCTCGCAGCAGGGCTTGGAGCACATGGCCGCCCAGGCATCCGGTGGAGGCGATCAGCCCTTCGCTGTGCTGAGCCAGCAGATCCCAATCAAGCCGGGGCTTGTAGTAGTAGCCCTCGAGGAAGGCCCGGCTGGACAGCTGGATCAGGTTCTTGTAGCCGGTGTTGTTCTCGGCCAACAGAGTGAGGTGGTAGTAGAGCTTCTCCCCACCCTCGGTACTGCCTCCGCTGTCGTCGAGCTTGCCCCGCCGCGGCGGTCGACTGCGCCGGTCTTCGTGGGCCATGTACGCCTCAATACCGATGACTGGCTTGATTCCCTCGGCCCGACAAGCCCGGTAGAAGTCGATGACCCCGTACATGTTGCCGTGGTCGGTGATCCCCAGCGCCGGCTGTCCGTCGGCGGCGGCGGCTTTGACCAGATCACCGACCCGGGAGGCGCCGTCGAGGATGGAGTACTCGGTGTGGACGTGGAGATGGGTGAAGGAACTGGACACAGCACTCCTGTGGACGATCTGTGGCCTGTATGTGGATAACTACAGGCTTGTGGTTTGGCCTCAACCCTGACCATACCAAGACGGGGGTGCCCATGCTTACCTCCCCGGATTTTCGACGTTTTGCCTGGTTATTGCGGGTTCAGAGGTACGTGCCCGGTGCTCGGTCGGGTCCGGGGCGCGGCGCGCCGGGGGGAAGTTCGGCCCGGATATTGGCCAGCTGCTGTTGAGCAGACACCTGTTGTGCGAACAGGGCAGCCTGAATGCCCTGTATGAGACCCTCCAGCCAGCCCACCAGCTGGGCCTTGGCCACTTGGAGCTCGGCCTGGCTGGGAGGGTGATCCTCGGGGAAGGGCAGAATCAGGCGGTCCAGCTCCTCACGTAGGTCGGGGGACAGCGCCGATCCCAACTCGTCGATCGATGTGGCATAGATCTCCCTCAGCCGGTCGCGGCTGGACTCGTCGAGGGAGGATTGGCGGACCTCATCCAAGAGCTGCTTCATCATGGTGCCGACCCTCATCACTTTGGCCGGCTGCTCAATGGCCTCGGTGGCTGAGGGCAGCTCAGCCGCGTCACTGTCGGCGGGCGGTCCTTCGTGGACTACTTCGGCGGGCTCGACCGGAACCGACTGCGGGGTGTCTGACATGTTTGGCAACCTAACATCAAGCGCGCTTGCCGAACCCGGCCAGGCAGGGAACCAGCATCTCCGCCGGGGTCAGCGATCCGTGTCGGGCCACCAGCTGGAACGGGGGCCTGCCATGAGAGCTCTTGGGCGGCGGCTTGGGCTCGACAAACGCCACTGGGTCGCAGGCCACCAAGGCCACGTCGCCCATCCGCGACCGAGCCTCCGGGCTCACATACGGGCCGAACCATCCTTCATCCAGAATCTGCTGCACCCCGAGCACCGCCCCATAGCGGCCATAGCGTTCAATTGCGGTTTCCAATAGCTCGCCTGCTCGATTGGGACGGGCGTGCAGCCAGCGGAACCGTGCTTCCCCGGAGATTGCCGACGTCAGCGACATCACATCGTGGACGAGCTCTACCTTGGCGTCGCCCACCATGACCTGGCCGTGGTCGGAGACCAACAGCAACGCGGCTTCCGGCGGCAGCACCGCCAGTATCTGGGCCACCAGGCGATCCACTTCGGCGTACTCAGCATCCAGATAGGGGCCGAACCCGTACTCATGGGCGATGCGGTCGGGACCGTCGTAGTAGGCGTATACCAGCGGCGCCCCTCCGTCTACCAGCGCCTGCACCTCGACGGCGATGGAGCTGGTGAGCTTGTAGCCCCGATGGTCAACCCCGTCGAGGTGAGCCCGGGTGAAGCCGGTCCCCTGGAACTCGCTCCGGCCTACTGCCGGCACCCGCCGACCGAAGAAAGCCGGCCGGGGTTGCACCTGTTCGGGAACAATGGTCTTGCGAGCGTCGGCGGGCTTGTCGCCCGCGGTCCACCGCAGGGCATTGAGCACCTGACCCTGAATGTAGATCTGATACCCGATCAAACCGTGTTCCCCGGGAGCTGCACCGGTCACCAGCGATGTCAGTGCAGTGGTCGTGGTTGACGGGGCCACCGTGGTGATGGGCCCCCCTTCCATTGCCGAGATCACCGGAGTCAGCTCGGCCCTGTCCAAGAGCTGTTCCCACCCCATGCCGTCCACCAGAAACAGCACCACCGCCTTGGCGCTGCGGATCGGAGCGGGCAGCCATTCGGCAACCTCCGATGGGCCGAGAAGAGCAGGAACCACATTGCTCAAACACGCCCCCTGGTAGTCGGGCAGCACCGGGAATGTGGCGGTTGAGCCGCTGTCTTCGGGCCGGTGGAGCTGGTTGTGATTGCCCATCCAGGATTCAACCTAATCGGCGCGACCTCACATGGAAGTAGTGTGAGAGGCGGTGAGAGTATCGACGCGGGGGGATTACGCCAGCCGGGCACTGCTGTCGCTGGCCTTGCACGCGGACGAGGTTGGTCCTACTTCGGTTCGGGACATTGCCGAGCGCACCGGGCTCCCCCAGCCTTACCTGGAGCAGATTCTCCAAGCCCTCAAAGGGGCTGGGCTGGTCCGGTCCAAGCGGGGAGCGGGCGGGGGCTATGTGTTGGCCCGCCCCGCCGAGGAGATCAGGCTGAGCGAGATCATCAGCGCGGTCGACGGGCCGATTGTGCTGGGTGATTTCGGGGAACCCCACCAAGACGGGGCCTGCGACCACGAGGGCCAGTGCGTGCTTCTGGCCATATGGACCCACGTCGGCGACATCATGCACGACCTGTTGAGCGACTACACGCTGGCCGATATCGCCCAGACCGCCAATGGCCTGCTCCCCTGGCCGGGGTCGGACTGACGCCCCCGGCGCCTATCCACACAAGAGTCGATAGAGAGCAGAGAAGTCTTCGGGCGGATCGACCTGAAAGCGGAGTTGTTCGCCGGTACCAGGGTGGGCAAACCCCAGGGTGTGGGCATGGAGTGCGGGCCGGCTCATGTCGGGAGCGCCGGGGCCGCCATAGAGATCATCACCCACTACCGGGTGGCCGATGGCAGCCAGATGAACCCTGATCTGGTGGGTGCGCCCGGTTTCCAGCTGCAATTCCAAGTGAGCGGTGTCGAACGGAACCGATTCCTGGGGCGGCTCAGGGGAAGCGGGCATGCGAGCAGTCACCTGGTAGTGGGTGCGGGCCGGCCGACCGTCGGCAGTGACCGCCATCTTGGTGGGATGACGAGTGGAGCGCCCCACGGGAGCATCGATCACCCCCTGATCGTCGGGGGGCATGCCCGCCACCAACGCCGAATAGCCCCGGTGTACTTCACGCCGGCCCAACGCCGCGGTGAGCGCGTCGTAGCTCCCCTGGGTGAGAGCAACCATCAGCAACCCTGAAGTGCCTCGGTCTAGCCGGTGGACAATGCCGGGGCGCTGCGGCTCCCCCACCTCGGCAATGTCAGGAAACCGGGCCAGCAAGCCGTTCACCAGCGTTCCGGCTGCATTGCCCGATCCGGGATGTACGACCAGGCCGGGCGGCTTGTTCACCACGATCACCGATTCGTCGACATAGACCACATCCAATTCCACGTCAGGATCGGGCCCTGGTGACGGCTGACCGATGACCGGCTCCTCGGAGAGCCGGATCTGATCCCCAGGCACCAATCGCTGGGATCGGCTAGCCGCCGTACTCCCGTTGACTTCCACCTTCTCCTGGTCGATCAACCGGGCGGCCTCGGCCCGACTGCACCCCCAGACCAGCGCCACCACTCGGTCAAGACGCTCGCCGGACAGCGCGTCGGGAACGACTCCCTCAGGGCCCACCGGACTCATGGGGTTCATCGAGGTCGTCATGCCCAGCGGAATTATCAGGCTCATCGCCAGCTTGGGGTTGGCGGTACCGGGGAGCAATCAGCACCAAGGTGATCCCGGCCACCACGATGGCGGAGTCGGCCGCATTGAACACCGGCCACCACTGGAGGTCGATAAAGTCGACCACTGCCCCGCCCAGCAACCCATCGCCGGACCGCACCGCCCTATCGGCCAAATTGCCGATAGCACCGCCGAGAACCATCCCCAGAAGCACCGGCGGCAGCGGCAGCCGACGGCCTCCCCAGCTGGCCCAGGCCACCCCGATCACGAACACCAAGGCCACCACCGCGATCACGGCCTCCAAGCCTTGGCCCACGCCGAAGGCGGCTCCGGTGTTGTGAACCAAGTGCAGCCGCAGCGTCCACACCAAGTCGATGGTCCGGTCGTCCAGCGCCTCCAGCGCCCACCATTTGGTCAGCTGGTCAACAGCCACCACAAAGGCGGCTACCCCCAGCAGAACCAGGTTGTGGCGACGAGATCGGTGCCTTGTCTCGGTCGGCGTGGCTGCGCTAGAACCCACCGGCTTTGTGCTCAACCCGCTCGGCTGCCCACGGAATGGCATTCAGCCGCTGGCGGGGAATCGGCTTGCCCGACACCAGGCAAATGCCATAGGTGCCGTTGTCGATCCGGGCCAGGGCGGCGTCGATCTGATCAACGGCCGCTCGGGCGTGAGCGCTGAGGGCCAAGTCCCGTTCCCGTTCCACCGCCAAGGTGTCGCCCTCACCCGACTCCTCGTCGAATTGGACATCGCCCGGCTCCCGTTCCTCCACCAGGGAGTCGGCCTCGGCTTTGAGCCTGGTAGCCGAGGTGATGTAGCGGTTGCGCTCCTCCAACAGGAGCTGGCGCTGTTTGTCGAGGTACTTCTTGTCGAACAGCGGTTTCTTGGCCGTGGACTTGGCCGCAGGCTTTTTCGCCGCAGGCTTCTTGGCCGTGGACTTGGTTGCCGACTTGGGCGCAGATTTGGCCGTGGACTTGGTTGCCGACTTGGGCGCAGGCTTGGCCGTGGACTTGGTTGCCGACTTGGGCGCAGGCTTTTTCGCCGCAGGCTTCTTGGCCGTGGACTTGGTTGCCGACTTGGGCGCAGATTTGGCCGTGGACTTGCTCGCGGCAGCCTTGGTGGTGCCGGCTTTCTTCTTTGCCGGCTGTTTGCCAGCGGTCTTCTTGGCGGCCATTGCAGGCGGGAGTGTAGCCGCCACCGCTGCCAATTACTCTCAAATGGGCGAAATGGGCCGAGAGCGGCTTAACAATGTCTGAACCGGGATGGGGACGGGTTATTTTTGATTCCCAGAATGCCTGGAGGCCCGTTGTCCGAACCGTCTGCCCACTATCCCGAGGTCGACCCCAAGCCTTTCTTCCCCGAAATCGAGCGCCGGGTGCTGGACTCATGGGCCACCGATGAAACCTTCGCCCGATCGGTCGAAGGTCGGTCTGCGGGTGCCAACGGCAACAACGAATACGTGTTCTACGACGGTCCCCCATTTGCCAATGGACTCCCCCACCACGGCCATCTCCTCACCGGCTATGTGAAGGACGTGATCCCCCGCTACCACACCATGCGGGGCCGCCGAGTGGAGCGCCGATTCGGCTGGGACTGCCATGGCCTGCCCGCCGAGATGGAGGCTGAGAAGGAGCTTTCGGTTTCAGGTCGGGCTGCCATCGCCGCCTACGGCGTTGACCAGTTCAACGACTACTGCCGCCAGTCAGTCCAGCGCTACACCCAGGAGTGGGAGTCCACCGTGACCCGCCAGGCTCGCTGGGTGGACTTCGACAATGACTTCAAGACCATGGACCTGCCCTACATGGAATCGGTCATGTGGGCGTTCAAGACGCTGTGGGACAAAGGCCTCGTCTATGAGGCCTACCGGGTGATGCCCTATTCGTGGGCGGCTGAGACCCCGCTGTCCAACTTTGAGATCCGCTTGGACGATGCCACCCGGCCCCGACAAGACCCGGCCATCACCGTGGCCTTCGATCTGCTGCCCGAGCCCGGCGACCCTGGACCGCTGCGCATCCTGGCTTGGACAACCACCCCGTGGACCCTCCCGTCCAATCTGATGCTGGTGGTGGGCCCGGAGGTGGAGTACGCCATCGTGGAGCACGACGACGGCCATGTCGTGTTGGCTGCCGAAACGCTGGAGGCCTACGGGTCCGAACTAGGCCAGGAACGGGTGGTGGGCACGGTGGCCGGCGCCGAGCTGATAGGACGGCGCTACCAGCCTTTGTTCGATTTCTTCGCCCCCTTGGCCGACGACGGCGCCTTCCGGGTGGTGGGGGCCGATTTTGTGGATACCGCCGAAGGGACCGGCGTGGTCCACGCCGCTCCCGGCTTCGGCGAGGATGACCAGCTAGTAGCCGAGGCCAACAGCGTGCCCGTGGTGGTACCGGTGGACGACCAGGGCCGCTTCACCGACGAGGTGGCCGACTGGTCCGGGGTCAACGTGTTTGAGGCCAACAGCGGCATCATCGCCCAGCTCAAGGAGCAGGGGCGGATCCTGCGCCACGCCACCTACGAGCACAACTACCCGCACTGCTGGCGGACCGACGAGCCGATCATCTACCGGGCGCTCAGCTCGTGGTACGTGCGGGTCACCGAGATCCGCGACCAAATGCTGAGGCTGAACCAGCAAATCAACTGGGTACCCGGCCATGTGCGCGACGGCCGGTTCGGCACCTGGCTGGAAGGGGCTCGCGACTGGTCGATCAGCCGGAACCGATTCTGGGGTTCGCCCATCCCGGTGTGGCGCAGCGACAACCCGGAATATCCCCGGGTCGACGTCTACGGCAGCCTGGATGAGATCGAGCAGGACTTCGGGGTGCGTCCTGTGGATTTGCACCTCCCGTTCATCGACGAGCTGACTCGGCCCAACCCCGACGACCCCACCGGCCAATCCACCATGCGGCGGGTGCCCGAGGTGCTGGACTGCTGGTTCGAGTCGGGGTCGATGCCCTTTGCCCAGGTTCACTACCCGTTCGAGAACAAGGAATGGTTCGAGCACCACTTTCCGGCTGATTTCATCGTGGAGTACATCAACCAGACCCGGGGCTGGTTCTACACCCTCCACGTGCTGGCCTCGGCCCTATTCGACCGGCCGGCGTTCAACAACGTGATCTGCCACGGCATCCTGCTCGGCGCCAAGGGCCGAAAGCTGTCCAAGAAGCTGAGGAATTACACCGAGCCCGAGGAGGTGTTCGCCACCAAGGGGGCCGACGCTCTGCGCTGGTACCTGATGGACTCGCCCATCGTGCGGGGCGGCGACCTCCGCCTGGACGACTCGGGAATCGACGACGTGCTGCGCCAGGTAATCATCCCCATCTGGAACGCCTATTACTTCTTCGCCCTCTACGCCAACGCCGACGGCATCCAGGCCAAACCCCGGGCCAGCTCTGAGGAACTGCTGGACCGCTACATCCTGGCCAAGACCCGGGAGCTGGCCGAGGCGGTCACCCAGCGCATGGACGCCTATGACCTCCCCGGTGCCACTGCCGAGTTGGAGGGGTTCATCGACTCCCTCAACAACTGGTACATCCGCCGCAGCCGGGACCGGTTCTGGGCTCCGGCCCGTCCGTCGTCGGCCGACGACAAACAGGATGCCTACGACACCTTGTACACCGTGCTCACCACCCTGGCCCGCTTGCTGGCCCCCTTCCTGCCCCTGATCTCGGAGGAGATCTATCGAGGACTGACTGGGGAGTCGAGTGTCCATCTCTGTGATTGGCCCGACCCGGCGGAGTTGCCCGCCGACCCCGGACTGGTAGCGGCTATGGATCGGGTGCGCGACGTGTGCTCCACCGGACTCAGAGTTCGAGAAGACGAGGGAATCCGGGTTCGACAGCCCTTGCCCTCGCTGACTGTGGCCGGCAGAGAAGCCGACGCCCTGGCACCGTTCACCGAGTTGATTGCCGATGAGGTGAACGTGAAAGACGTCCGATTCAGCGACGACCTGGCCGCCTACGGACAGTTCGTGCTCCGGCCCAACGGCCAAGAATTGGGGCCGCGATTGGGCAGGGATGTGCAAGCGGTGTTCGCCGCCGCCCGCGAAGGCCAGTGGGAGCACAATCCCGACGGCTCGGTCACCGTGGCCGGCCACACCCTGTCAGAAGGCGAGTTCGAGTTGGCCTTAAACCCGGTCGAGGGCACCACTGCTGCTGCCTTGCGCACCAATGATGCCCTCGTCGCCCTCGACACTGCCGTTAGCGATGATCTGGCGGCCGAGGGCATCGCCCGCGACGTGGTCCGGGTGGTCCAAGCCGAGCGGAAGAATAAGGATCTGGACGTCACCGACCGGATCACTTTGGCCTTGACCGCAGGGGCCAACATCATCGAGGCCGTCCAGACCCACCAGACCTACGTCTGCGAGCAAGTGCTGGCGGTCGGCGATCCAAACCTCATTGTCTCGGAAGCGGCAGAGGCGATGGCCGACGAAACCGCGATCGACGCGGGTCGATTGCAGATCCGCCTAGCGAAAGCCGATTAGCAAGAGTCAGCCGTTGTTCTGGTAGTCGGCCTGTTCCATGCGGCGCCGATCCTCGGCCGACACCTCCACGTTGGAGGGAGAGAGCAAGTACACATGATCGGCCACGCGTTCCATACGGCCGTCCAGCCCGTAGCACAGGCCGCTGGAGAAGTCGATGAGCCGGCGGGCCACATCCCGGCTGCTGTGCTGCAAGTTCACGATGACCGCTTGCCCGCCCCGAAAGCAGTCGGCCACGTCCTTGGCGTCGTCGAATGACATCGGGGTGACCACTGACGGCTTGGAAGAAGTCGAGGGGATCGGGCGGACAAAACTAGTACGAGGCTGCTCGGTCGTCCCCTCGCCCTCCGCTTGATCGGTCGGGGGAACAGGGCGGACCGAGCCGATGTCAGCTCCCATCTGATACTGCTCATCCGGCATCTGGGACACGAGGCGCATGTCGGATTCCTGCTCCGCATATCCTCCTGGAGCGAATTCCTCTTCGGTACCGAATCCGAGCCAGAACTTGGTTTTCTGCCACACAGACGACATTGGCTCATCCCCTTTCGGCAGTGAATCACTTGCTTTCGCTGATGGTACAGGAACCGGCCCCCCAATTCGGGGAGGCCCGCTTCGCCGGTGCTGTTTAGTTTGGTCGAGGGCCGAACAGAGCGGTGCCCACCCGTACCATGGTGGCGCCCTCTTCGACAGCAACCTCCATGTCGGCGGTCATTCCCATCGACAGCTCGGCAAGACCGAGGTCTGCGGCTTGGGATGCCAGCAGCCGAAAACCGGGCCGGGCCAGTTCCGGTACCCCGGGGGGACCGACAGCCATCAGGCCGACGACCTCCAGACCGGCATCGCGGCAGTGCTGCACCATTGGAGCTGTCTCAGACGGGGCGCAACCCCCGCGGCCTTCCTGGCCGGCAATATCAACCTGCACCAGTACGGCGGCACCCGGTGCCCGTCGGGCGATCTCACTGGCCAACTCGGGACGGTCCACGCTTTGCCAGATATGCACCAGATCGGCGATCTTGCGGATTTTGTTTCGCTGGAGCTGGCCGATGAAGTGCCAGCGAGGCTGAAGACCGGGATGCTCGGCGCCAGCCTGAGCGCTGAGGCTGTTGGCCTTCGAGACCAGCTCCTGGGCGTAGTTCTCGCCGACATCGGCCAAGCCTGCACTTACCGCCGCAGCGACCGCATCAGAGCCGAAGCCTTTGGTGACGGCCACCACCTGAACCCGGTCGCCCCCGGCTTGGGACAACCGCTCCCGCAAGGCACCCAGGCGATCGGCTACCTCCGCGGGGGTAATCAATGTCTCGCTTGACGGGCTACCGGAGGAAGGAGGGGATGTCGAACTCGTCGTCGACATCAGATGACAACAAGTCGTCGTCGACATCGCCGAACACGTCGGGCACGTCCGAAGAGCCTTCGGAATCGCCTGCCGACATCCGGGTGGCCCGCTCGCCCTCCCACCGGTCGAAGCCGGCAGCGATGACGGTGACTCGGATGTGGTCGCCCATCGACTCGTCCACCACGGTGCCGAAGATGATGTTGGCATCGGGGTGGGCAACGCCCTGGACGATTTCTGCGGCTTCGTTCACCTCGAAGATGCCCAGATCGGATCCGCCGGAGATGCTCAGCAAGATCCCGCGGGCGCCTTCGATCGAGGCCTCGAGCAGCGGGCTGGCAATGGCCTTGCGGGCCGCGCTGACCGCCTTCCCCTCACCCGAGGAGATGCCCACGCCCATGAGTGCAGAACCCGCGTCCTGCATCACCATGCGCACGTCGGCGAAGTCGGTGTTGATGAGGCCCGGGGTGGTGATCAGATCGGTGATGCCCTGCACGCCGTGCAGCAACACCTCGTCGGCCTTTTGGAACGCCTCGACCACCGACGTGTGGTCGTCGGAGATGGTGAGGAGCCGGTCGTTGGGAATGACGATTTGGGTGTCAACCTTGTCCCTGAGAGCCTGAATCCCGCTCTCGGCCTGAACCGAACGGCGACGACCCTCGAAGCCGAACGGTCGGGTAACCACCGCAATGGTCAGCGCGCCGAGGCTCTTGGAAATCTCCGCGATGATCGGAGCAGCTCCGGTACCCGTACCGCCGCCCTCTCCCGCAGTGATGAACACCATGTCGGCACCGCTGAGCGCCTCCTCGATCTCCTTGCGGTGGTCGGTGGCGGCTTGGGCCCCGACCTCGGGGTCACTGCCTGCGCCCAAGCCTCGGGTCAGCTCTCGACCAATGTCAAGCTTCACTTCAGCAGAGCTCATGAGCAGAGCCTGGGCATCGGTATTGACAGCGACAAACTCAACACCGCGCAGGCCGGCTTCGATCATGCGGTCAACCGCGTTCACACCGCCACCGCCGACGCCGATGACCTTGATAACTGCTAGATAATTCTGGGGATCAACCATGGGGATTCCTCACTCCAAAAGCTCAAAACTTCACTCTCTACTTTTGGTTTATATGAATGAAGGGTTGAGGCTTTAGAACCTATTCCTCTAGTTGAGGTGTATCTAGCTTATGAGCAGTCATCGATTGAGGTCAAGGCGGGAAGTTCCGGGATGTTCAGATCCACAGTCATCACGCAGGTCATGTCCACTTCGGCCAGGATTCGAGCCAGGGCATCTGCTTTTCCATGAGGGTCGTCTTGGCCCCCCCAGTAGACCAACGCTTCACCCGTTAGATCTACGACAACCTCCCCTTCCATCAAAGAAATGGCCCCGATGTCCAGCCTCTGGAGGGGTATGAGCGCCTCGCTTGCCACCAAGAGAGGCAGAGCCGACTCAGGCAGCCACCCGCCTGGTTGGGGAACCGGACTGAACAGCACCACCGGCAGACTGCCGCGAATCGGATTCACTTGGAGCACTCTTCCCTGGCGGTCGGTCACCGCCCACTCTTCGCCAATGGGAATTTGAGCAATTGCCTCGCGCTCGGTGATGTCGAACGTGACTTTGCCTCCCCACGTCCGGCTGGATCGAACCTGATCCACCCACGGCAGCGCGGCGATGGCTCTTCGGGGACCGGACAAGTTCAGGCCCAATAGCGGCCTTCCCGGCTCGATACCAGCCGCTTCCAGGACTTGGGCCGTGCTGGTGTGCCGGGCCCCGATGACCTCAACTTGATCCACATCCAACAGAGGGCTTTGGGTGACACCGTATGCCGCCGCCGCCAACACGACGATGACCCCGATGGTGATCCACACCCGAAGACGCCGTCGGGAGCGGACAACGGTGCGCCGGGCCTGGATACGGGGATCGACCAATGGCTGAGGGTGCTGCGGCCGGTCCTCAGTTGGCTCGACCGGAGGCTGAGGAATTTGCGGCCGCTCCTCAGTTGGCTCGACCGGAGGCTGAGGAATTTGCGGCCGCTCCTCAGTTGGCTCGACCGGAGGCTGAGGCCCTTCCGCCTGATCTTTGGGTGGATCTTGGGTGGGTTCATCAGGAGACATCTCAGCTTGCCTCACTTGCCCATGGACCAGGCTCAAATCCCACGAGACGGGTCTCGGGATGCAGCGTTACATCGAATTCGGCCCTGACCCGCGCGAACACCTCAACCATCAGCGCGTGGAGATCGTTGGCCGAACCGCTCCGATCGGCAATGAAGAAGTTGGCGTGCTTTTCGGAAACCGAGGCCGTCCCCACTCGGTGTCCTTTGAGTCCGGCTGCTTCGATGATCCGGCCCGCGCTGTCGCCTGCTGGATTGGTGAACACCGAGCCTGCATTCTGGCCTCCCGGCTGATTCTCGCGCCTCCACGCCACGATCTCGGCGATGAGCCCCTGCGACGACGACGCATCGCCGGTGGTCAGGCCCACTTCAGCCGCCAACACCATGTGGTGATCGGCCAACGCCGAACTCCGGTAGCCCAGTTCCAGCCGCTCCGGTGTCCAATGCTCGACACAGCCGCTCCGCAGATCGAGAACCTCGGCTCGCACCAACGACTCCGCCATGTCCGACCCATGGCCGCCGGCATTCATGCGAACTGCTCCCCCCAGAGACCCCGGCACGCCGACCGCCCATTCGAATCCGGCCAGACCGGCCGCGGCGCTTTGGCGAGCCAGTACCGGTAAACCCGCAGTCGCCCCCGCCCTCAGCTGCAAGCCGTCGATCTCCACCCAGTCGTTCCCAGCGCCCAGCCAAACGGCAACCCCGTCAAAACCGGTATCGGCCACCAGCAGGTTGGAGCCCTTGCCCACCACCAGCACGTCAGGGCAGTGGGCAGCCACAACTTGAGCCATAGCCACAACATCCCCATCGCCAGAAAGGGTCACGCCGACCCGGGCCGCGCCTCCAACGCGATACGTGGTCTCCGGCCCGATCGGGCGCTCCCGGCTGACCGCCCGCTCCCCCAGCACTCCAGCCAAGTCTTGGGCTACCTGATCCCAGCGACGCGCGCTCATTGCCGTGCCGCGAGCATCGAGATCACCTGATCGGGCACCGTGGCCAGGTCACCGGCGCCCAGCGTCAGACACAAATCGCTTGGGCGCAGCACCTCGACCAGTCGGTTGGCGACGTCGTCGAGCCGAGGCACGTAGTCAACGTCGCTTTCCGGGTGGGCCTCGGTCACCGCTTGCCAGATCAACTCGCCGGAGACGCCGGGAATGGGCAACTCTCCGGCAGAGTAGACGTCGGTGACAATCACAATGTCGGCGGCCTCAAAACTATGGGCGAATGCCGACCACAAGTGCGAAGTTCGGGTGTAGCGGTGGGGCTGGAACACGCATACGACCCGGTCCCATCCCCCCTCGGATGCCGTCTTCAGTGAACAGGCCACCTCGGTGGGCAGGTGAGCGTAGTCGTCGACGAATTCCACTCCCGCGGCCTCGCCCCGGTGCTCGAACCGCCGGGTCACGCCCCCGAAGCCGGCCAAAGCCGCCATGGCATCGGATGGGTCTGCCCCCAACTCACAGGCCATGGCCAGCGCCCCCGTGGCGTTGAGCGCATTATGGTCCCCCGGCATAGGTACGTTCATCGAGCCGAGGACATCCCCGCGAATCGACACCTCGCCAGCTATGGAATGCCGGTTGCGGCCCAGGAGTCGCCAGCGGTACTCAGCCTCGGGGCCGTTGCCGTAGAGAATGCGATGGCAGCCCTCTGAGGCCTTCACGGCGCCCGGATCCTCGGCGCACACCACGAGCCCATCGGCGACGCCAGCGCAGAACCGGGCGAACTCAGCCTCCAGCTCGTCCACCGGGCGATCACCTCGCAAATGGTCGGGTTCCACGCTGGTGAGCACCGCCTGGTTCACGCTCAACTCCCCAAAGGTGCCGTCGCTTTCGTCGGCCTCCACCACGAACAACGGGCCATTCGACCAGCGGGCCCCGATGCTGCCGTCGGCCATCACCGCACCGACAACGAAGCCGGGATCGGCGCCCACCGCCGTCAGCACATGGGACAGCATGGCCGCGGTGGTGGTCTTGCCGTGGGTTCCGGCCACCGCCACCGTGGACCTCAGCGCGGTGATTGCGGTCAGGATCTCAGCCCGGCGATAGACGGGGACGCCGATCTGCCGAGCGGCGAGCACCTCGGGATTGTCGTCGCCCACGGCGGTGGATCGAGCCACCAGATCGGCACCGGATATCTGGACTGCGTCGTGGCCGACGAAGACATCCACCCCAATCTCTCGCAGGCGGTCGAGCACCGGGGTGTCAGCCGAGTCGCTGCCGCTGACCCGACAGCCCAACCCGCGCAAAACAACGGCAATGGCCGACATCCCCGCCCCTCCCACTCCCAAGAGGTGAACCCGGGTTGTCGGGCACAAATCGACCATGGCCCTATTTTTGCTTGCCCCGGCGACCCTGATGGGGTCTGCGGGCATGTTCCTCCAAGAGATCAGCCACCCGATTGTCGGCGTCGCGGCGGCCGACACCGGCAGCCTCTTGTCCCATGGCGCCGAGAAGGCCGGGCACCTTCAGCAGGCTCTCCACCTCTTCAACCATTCGGGTGCCGTCCATCTCGGCATCAGAAATCACTACCGCCCCTCCGATAGCGGCAAGGTGGGCGGCGTTGGCGGTCTGGTGATCGCCGGGCGCGCCAGGCAGCGGAACCAGTACCGACGGCAGCCCGACCACAGCCAACTCGGCCACGCTCGACGCCCCCGCTCGACCTACCACCAGATCGGCGGCGGCGTACACCTTCGGCATGTCCGTCTCGTATTCCACCGCCTTGTAGTCCAGCGCCGCATGAGACAGGTCGGGGCGCAGATGGGCCAGTTCCTCCCAGTCTCTCCGTCCGATCACATGGTGAACGGCTAGATCTTCTCGATCAGACCAGTGGCGGGCGGCTTCGAACGCGGCCCGGTTGATTCGGGCCGCGCCCAATGACCCACTGGCCACAACCACCAGATGGCGCCCCTCTCCCACCTCAAGGGAGGCTCGGGCCGCAGGCCGGTCATTGTCCCGGTTTATCCTCTGCACCTCGTCGCGCACTGGATTCCCGGTGAGCACCGCCCGGGGCAGCTTGGTGCCGGGAAATGACACTGCCGATGCTCGCGCCCAGCGTCCGGCCAAGCGATTGGCCAAACCAGGGACGGCATTCTGCTCGGACACGACTACCGGAATCTTGAGCAGTCGGGCGGCCAAGGCGCAGGGCACGCTGGCGTAGCCGCCCAATCCCAACACAACCGCCGGCCGCAAGCGCTTCAGCAATTTCCTGGCCTGAACCACAGCCCGAAGCAGGCCACCGGCTGACTTGAGGTTCTGCCACGTGATCTGACGCTGGATTCCCCGTCCCGGAAGCAGGGTCAACTCGAATCCAGCGGCCGGAACCAGATCGCGCTCCACTCCCCGGGCCGAGCCCACGAAGTGGATGCTCTCGAGCTCGTGACCGCGTCGAACCAGGGCCCGGGCCACAGCCAAGCCGGGATGGACATGGCCAGCGGTCCCTCCTCCGGCAATCACTGCCCACACCGGAGGGCCATCGCTCACGACCACGGGCCTCTCTCCCGACAACGGGCTCCACCGGCCCACCGACTACCGAAGGTCACGGTTCGACTCTGATCTGGCGGGCGATGTTCAACAGCACTCCAGTAGCCACCATGCTGGTCAGCAGGGCAGAACCCCCCACCGACAGGAACGGGAGGGGAACACCGGTAATTGGCAGGACCCCGACCACTGCGGCGATGTTGACGAACGCCTGGGCCCCTACCCACATGGTGATGCTGGTGGCCAGAATCTGGCCAAAACGATCAGTGGTGTGCAAGGAAATCCATATCCCGCACACCACGAATCCGGTGAACAACGCGATGACGAACATCGCGCCCAACCAGCCCATCTCTTCGGCGAGAACCGCGAAGATAAAGTCGGTTTGGGCCTCGGGCAGAAATCCCCATTTGATTCGGCTCTCGCCCAGCCCCACCCCTGAGGCACCTCCCGATGCGATGCCCACCCATGATTGGATGGTCTGCCATCCGGTATCCAGGGGGTCGGACCACGGGTCGAGCATGGCGGTCACTCGTTCGCGCCGATAACCCGACCCCCACGCGGCCAAGGCGGCGGCTGCCCCGCTGATCAGCGACCAACCGGTCAGCGGGAGCAGGGGCACCCCGGCCATGAACAACGCGGCAAAGGCGATCATCACGATGAGGACTGCGGTACCCAGATTGGGCTGGAGCAAGATGAGGCCGGACATGAGGCTGCACACCACCAGCACCGGGCGGATCGTGGTGCGGGTATTGCGCTCCTTGCCCTCTTTGTCGGCCAGCCAGGCCGCGGCAAACAGGGCCACGGCCAACTTGGCCAGCTCAGAGGGCTGGAAGCTGATCGGCCCGAAGTAAATCCACCGGGTGGCGCCATTGGCTGTGGTGCCGATCCCAGGGACCAGCACCGCCACCAGCAGCAGCAAGGTGAACACCACCAGGGCCTTGGAGTACTTCTGCCACTGCCGGTAGTCCACCCGCATCACCAAGAGCAGAGCCAAGAGCCCACCGACGCTCCACACCAACTGGCGCTGGAAGGTGTACCAGGTGGATTGGCCCACATAGAGGCTGGTAACCGACGAGACTGACAAGACCATGACCAGTCCAATGGCGTTGAGGGTTATGACCATCCCAAACAACACGTAGAACGGCACGGTGGCCTGACCCGCCGGCGCCGACCGGAGCACCGCCACCAATCCCCGTCGGGGAATATGAGGAGCAAAGGCAGTCATGGTGATCCTCCGATCAGTTCGCGTACCAGCCGGGACACAAGAGCCGTCATGGCGATCCTCCGATCAGCTCGTGCACCAGCCGGGAGAAATGGTCGCCCCGCTGGGAATAGGAGCCGTACCAGTCGAATGAGGCGCAGCCGGGTGACAAGAGCACGGCATCACCGCTTCGAGCCATTGCCGCGGCCTGACCTATCGCTTCCTCCATGGTTTCGGCAATGACCACTGGACGGCTTCGGACGAATACCTCTTCGACCTCGGCGGCGGCCTCACCGATGGCCACCACTGAGCGCAGCCCGTCGGTTATGTCAGCCATGGGCTCCAGTTCGAGCCCCTTGTTGCGTCCTCCGGCGATGAGAACCACTCGTCCTGCGGATTGCCCGACTGAGCGCACTGCGGCGCACACCGCGTGGGGGGTCGTGGCTTTGGAGTCGTCGAAGAAGCGCACCCCATTGTGCTCAGCCACCAAGACCACCCGGTGGGGAAGCCCGGTCCAGGCCAGCAGAGCCTCTCTCACGCCTTCTCGATTGGCCCCCGCGGCCATGGCCACGGCTGCGGCGGCCAATTGGTTGGAGAGCTCATGGGGATGGGACCGGTGCAGCTCTGCGATGTCGGCCAGCTTTTCCGACCACCCCCACAGGGCTTCCCCGCTCACCCGAAAGTCGCCTTCATCGAGCCCGAAGGTCACCACCTGGCCTTGATCAGGGGTATGGGCGGCGACCACCGGATCGTCTCGGTTCACCACCGAGGTGGTGTGCTCATCGGCCCTGCTCCACACCGCGGCCTTGGCTTTGCGGTAGCTGTCCAGGGAGGCATGAACGTCGAGATGGTCGGGGGCGAAGTTCAGCCACGCCCCCACTGCGGGTCGATAGCACCGGCTGTGGCCCAGCCGGAAAGAGGATGCCTCCACGACAAAGGCTGCGGGCTGGTCATCTCGGATGGCCTCCACCAGCGGTGTCTCCGTGTTGCCGGCCACTCTGGCCGCGATTCCGGAAGCATCCAACATGGCCGCGGCCAGAAGCGTCACCGTGGTCTTTCCGTTGGTGCCGGTAACCGCCAGCGTGGGACGTGCATCCCACCGTTGGGCCAAGTCGAACTCGGAGATGACGGGCACCTCCGCCGCCGCGGCGGCGCCGAGTGAGGAGTGGGCCTCGGGAAGCCCCGGAGTGGGAACCACTACCTGGGCGTCCGCCACCAGAGCAGGCCAGTCTTGGGGAGCAGGGCGCTCGATGAGATGGACGCCCATTGCCGCAGCCTGACGGCGGGCCTGGCCTTCGGGAGCATCGTCAGTCGCCACCACTGGATGACCGCGCTCGGTCAACTGGGCGCAGACCGCCTGGTTGGTGACGGCGAAGCCCACCAGCAGAACGGGTGCCCGGCTCAATCTGCTCCTCCGACCGAAACGAAGTCGGCGTAGAAGAGCCCGAGAGCCACCGCGGTGGCGAACCCGGTCATGATCCACAGCCGGATGATCACCGTAGTCTCGGGCCAGCCGCCCAGTTCGAAGTGATGATGGATCGGGGCCATGCGGAACACTCGGGTGCCGAATACCCGGAAACTGAACACCTGGATGATCACCGACAGGGTCTCCATCACGAACAGGCCGCCGATGATGGGCAGCAGCAGATGGGTGTTGGTGGCTAATGCCAGCCCGGCGATACCAGTGCCCAACGACAGCGACCCGGTGTCGCCCATGAAGATGCGGGCCGGCGCCGCGTTCCACCACATAAAGCCGGCAGTGGCCCCCAGCATGGCCGCGGCCAGAATGGCCAGGTCCAAGGCGTGGGGTATGCCGTAGATGCCCTCATTGCGGAAGGCCCAGAAGCCGATCACCACAAAGGCGGCAAAGGCGAACACCGACGAGCCGGCGGCCAGGCTGTCGAGCCCATCGGTCAGGTTCACCGCGTTGCTGGTGGCCAGGATCAAGAACACCGCCCACAGTCCCCAGCCCCACGGTCCCAAGTCGATATTCAGGGAGTCATAGCGGGTGAAGGACAGCTCGGTGCGGACATCAGTCAGGTGGACCATCATCGCCGCGTAACCCACCGCCACGATGAGAAGGCCCAGAATCTTGGTCCCCTTGCCCAGACCCAGATTGCGCTCGCTGGTCACCTTGAGCCAGTCGTCGATGAAGCCGACCACACCGGCACCGAGTATGGCCAGCATTACGATCAGGCCGGTGCGGGTGAAAATTCCGTTATAGAGGTCGCTGATGCCGTACCCGGCCAGCGCCCCGATCACAATGGCCACTCCGCCCATGGTGGGTGTCCCCGCCTTGCTGATGTGTCCTTGAGGTCCGTCCAAGCGGATGGGCTGGCCGATGGAGTGCTTGCGTAGGAAGTTGATCAAGAAGCGGGTGCCGATCACCGAGACCACCCCGGCAATGGCTACGGCGAACAGGAGGCGGATCATGGGGTGTCCTCCATGGCAGCCAACAGCTCTCGGGCCACGACTCGGTCATCGAAAGGGATCACCCGGTCGCCCACCGTCTGGGTAGTCTCATGGCCCTTTCCGGCCACCACCACCACATCGCCGGCGGATGCGCTGTTCAGGCATTGGGCAATGGCCGCTCGCCGGTCAGGCTGAGTCGAGATTTCGCCCGAGTTCTCAGGCACTCCACGCAAGACGTCGGCGATGATGGCCTCGGGATCCTCAGAACGAGGATTGTCGGAGGTGACGATCACCTGATCGGCCAACTCGGCCGCCACCTCGCCCATCATTGGACGCTTGCCGGAATCACGGTCACCCCCGCAGCCGAACACCACCCGCAGGCTTCCCGAGCCCGCTACCAGCTCGCGGGCGGCAGTCAGCACTTGGGCCAGGCCATCGGGAGTGTGGGCATAGTCCACCACCACCGTGAAGGGACTATCGACCTCGATGGTCTCGAACCGACCCGGAACCGGAGCAGCCGACTCCAGCCCGGCCTCGACCTCAGACGGGCTGGCACCCAGCAGCAGGGCGGTTTCCGCTGCGGCCAGGGCGTTGGCACCGTTGAACCGGCCAACGAGGGAGAGGCACACGTCCTTTTCCTTCCACTCCATGACCAGATTCCGGGACCCGAGCCGGATTGGCACGCTCCGGGGGTCATAGCCCACGGTGGGGATACGGGGTTCAGCCGCCAGTCGCATGCCGTAGTCATCACCGACATTGACCACCCCCCGGTCGGACAGTTGGGGCGTGAACAACCGGGCTTTGGCGGCAAAGTACTCCTCGATGGTTCCGTGGTAGTCCAGGTGATCGGGTGTGAGGTTGGTGAATACCGCGGCGTCGAAGCGGATGCCGTCCACCCGATGCTGGTCGAGCGCGTGGCTCGACGCCTCCATCACCACCGCTTGGGTTCCCGCCGATTGCCAACAGGCCAGTTGGTGCTGCAAGTCCACCGACTCCTGAGTGGTCAAGGCCCCCGAGAGGGTACCGAGGACTTCGGTTTGCAGACCGGCGGCATCCAACACCGAACCCAACAGGCTGCACACCGTGGTCTTGCCATTGGTACCGGTAACCCCAACCACAACCATCGAGCGGGAGGGATGGCCGTAGAACATCGAGCTGATGGGACCCATGGCTTGGCGCACTGAATTGGTTTGCAACTGGGGACAGTCCAAATCGAGCGGACGCTCTACCACCAGCCCCGCGGCCCCCGCGGCCAGCGCGTCGGAGGCGAAGTCGTGGCCATCGTGATTGACACCCGGCACACAGAAGAACAGGTCGCCGGGATTCACTGCCCGAGAGTCATAGGCCAACCCGGTGATCTCAGCATTGCCACTCTTGTCGATCAGCCCGGGGGCCGCTTCGGCCAGCTCCGGCAATGCCATCGATGGGGCGGTCATGGCCCGCTCTCGGCTCCAGAAGCTGGCGCGGGTTCGGCGGTGGGCTCAGCAGTCGGAACAGCCGTCGGCGCGGGCTCAGCAGTTGGCGCGACGGCCGGCTCCACAGTCGGCTCGACGGTCGGCTCCGGCTCGAGCACGGGATCGGGCTCGGGCTCGGAAACTGGCTCGGGAGTGCTGGTTGCAGGTGGGTCAGAAGTAGTCGCAGGATCCAGGGACAGCTTCGGCTGGGGAGTGGGGGCCGGTCCCAGCTTGGGTACAACGGTGACGTGGTTGACGGGAGGGGCGATACGGAGGCGTTGCAAGGAGTACTTGGCCAATTCGGCGAACAGCGGGGCGGCCGACTGGCTGGCGTAGAAGTTGGTCACCGGCTCGTCGATCACCACGATCATCGAGAGCTGCGGGTCCTCTGCGGGATAGAAGCCGGCAAACGTGGCCGTATAGCGGCTGAACCCCTCGTCGTCCTCATAGTTGCCGCCGGAGAGCACTTTCTGGCCGGTCCCGGTTTTGCCGGCGATGGTGTAGCCCTTCACTTGGGCGTTCCGTCCGGTTCCCTCCCGCACCACCGTGACCAGCATGTCGGTCATTAGCGAGGCGGTATGCGCTGAGACCACCCGTACCGGGTCGCCCTGCTCCAACCGGACCTCTTGGCCATCGGCATCGACGGCCGAGCGCACCAGGGTAGGCGGCACCCGCACCCCACCGGTGGCCAGGGTGTTGTACACCATCAGCACCTGCAACGGGGTGGCCAGAATGCCCTGGCCCAGCGCGAAGCTGGCCACATCGGTGCCGCTCCAGCTCAAGAGTTGCGGAACCAACCCAGAGGACTCGCCCTTGAAGCCCAGCCCGGTAGCCGACCCCAGCCCATACCGGGACATGTAGGCAGCCAGTCGGGTGGAACCCAGAACCAGAGCCCACTCGACTGTGCCGGTGTTGGACGAACGGGCCAGGATCTCCTCCATGCTGTAGAGCACGGTCCCGTACTCGGTGTGGTCGGTGAAGACCTGATCGTAGAGCTCAAGCCAATGATTGACTTCGCGCACATGGTGCGGTGCTCCCAATCCCGCCTCGATCACCCCGGAGAGTACGACGCTCTTCATGACCGATCCGGGCTCGAAAGCCCAAGTCACTGCTCGATTCTCACCGAGGGAGACCGGGTTTCCCTCTTGGTCTCGACCCACTGAAGCCATCGCCAGGATCTCGCCGGTGTCGGGAACCATGATGATGACGGTGCCGCTCGACGCATTGACTTCTTCAATCTGGTGCTTCAACGCCCGCTCGGCTTCAAACTGCAATGAGCGGTCGATGGTCAGGTACAGGTCGGCGCCCGGCTGGGCGGGCTTGATGTGACGGGCACCGGTGGGGATTGTGCGCCCGTCCTGGCTGCTCTCCAGCACCATCTCGCCAGGAATGCCGCCCAGCAATTCGTCGTATTGGTATTCGATGCCGCTGATGCCCTTTTGGTCCACGTCCACGGCTCCGACCACTGCCCGCGCCAGACGAGAACCGGCAGGGTTGAACCGGGCTGACTCCTCGAGCCGGAACACTCCTTTGATTTCGAGTTCAGCCACCGCCAGAGCGATGTCATCGGGCACGGTCCGAGCCAGGTAGGCGTGCTGGTCGGGCTCGCTCAGCAACTGGAGCAGCTGATTCCCGTCCATGTTCAATACGGGGGCCAGAGCAGCCGCGGCCGCTACCGGATCGTCCACTTGGCTGGGGTCGGCCCAGATAGTCCATTGCGGCACCGACAGCGCTAGCTCCACCCCGTTTCGATCAAAGATCTGGCCCCGGTCGGCGGTCAGTTTGACCGTCCGGGTTCGCTGCTGTTGGCCGTACTCCACAAAGGCGTCAGAGCGGAAGAGCTGAAGATCGGCCAGTCGGATACCCAGGACCACGGCCAGCAGGGCGAAAACCACGGCCATGGCTGTACCTCGGCGACGCCGCGAACTCCTACCGACAATCCCCTCCGAGGTGCTCACCTTGTTCCACCCTCATCCGATTCCAGCGGGGGCAGGTAAATCCGACGATCGGGCTCCACCATTCCCAATCGGTACAGCGCCACGGCCACGATGCGCTCAGGGGCTTCGGCTCTGGCCACATTGAGCCGCAACCGGTCATTTATGGCCTGAACGTCTTCGATCTGCTGGTTCAGGTTGTCGAGGGTGGTTTGCCGGTCCACGATGACGGCGTGGAGGAGGGCGAGGGCGAACAAAGCAATAACCACGGTGATGGCCGCGGCCCACCCCAACACAGGCATCAACCGGCGGGCGGGCCGCGGCGCGGCCCGGAGGTGCTGGCGAGGATGATCGGCTGGTTTGGCCGGGGATGGCTGTGGGTGGTGTTGCGGAGCGACCATTACGCGGCCCCTTGACCCTGATCGGCCGGCAGCTTGCAGAAGGCCCGAAATCGGGCGCTGGAGGCTCGAGGATTGTCGGCTATCTCCGCGGGGCTGGGCCGGCGACTGCCCCGGGGAACCAGCTCGACAGCGGGCGGGGCTTGGCCGGGCGGGCGGGGCAAGCCCCGAAAGCGAGACTCATCGGCAAGTCCGGCCTGACGGCGAAGAACCTGTTTGACGATGCGGTCCTCTCCGCTGTGGTAGCTGAGGACCACCCCTCGGCCTTCGGGCGCCATCCGGTCGATGGCTGCTTCCAGGGCGGGCTCAATCTGGTTCAGCTCATCGTTGACCGCGATGCGAATGGCCTGAAAGGTCCGCTTGGCCGGGTGACCTCCCCGGCGGCGGGCGGGAGCAGGAATGGCATCCCGAACCACGTCGGCCAACGCGGTGGTGGAGCGGATCGGCCGAGCCGAAGCAATGGAAGCGGCAATACGGCTGGCGTAGCGCTCATCGCCGTAGGACCGCAGGATCCCAGCCAGCTTGTCCTTCGACCACGTGTTCACTACTTGGTCAGCCGACAACTCCTGGTTGCAGTCCATCCTCATATCCAGTGGCCCATCGTGCCGATAGCTGAAGCCGCGCTCTGCCACATCGAGTTGAGGAGAGCTGACCCCGAAATCGAACAGCGATCCCACGATGTGAGAGATGCCCAGGGAATCCAGGACATCGCCCAACTGGCCGAAACTGGCGTGGCAGATGGTGGCGCCGCGGCCAGCCAAGACGGTGGTGGCGGCCTCGACCGCGGAGGGGTCACGGTCGAGGCCTATTAGCGAGAGGTCAGGGCGAGCGTTCAAGAGCGCCCGAGCGTGACCTCCCCCGCCCACGGTGGCGTCGAGAAAAATTCCCGACGGGACCGCAGACAGGTGCTCCACCACTTCTGTCACCATGACGGGGTGATGGACGAAACGACGTTCGATCGCTGTCGGTGTCCCCCCGTTCATGATTGTTCACCTCCCTAGCGATTCAGCAGACGGACTGTGAAGGTTCTGGCTGTTGCGCCCGATGGGATCGGACGGCAAGAATGTCGCTCATCGGCAGTCCTCCGCCCGGCGACCGCACTCCGGGATTTCTCCCCGGTTGTGTCAGATGGCAAGCGGGCGGAGTAGGGGCCTTCCATCTCGTCGGACGGAGGACTGCCCATGAGCACACTCCTATTTCCTCTGCATTTCGATTCCCGGTGACTTTCTCCTTTCGTCAAGACCCATCACAGCCAGCGCCCGATGTCGTCGCTGCTCCGTTCGCTGAGAACCGACTCCCACTCGTCGGCATCCCACACTTCTCCGCGGTTGAATACGCCGACCAACACCACGTTCTTGTCCAGTCCCAACGCCTCACGTTTGGAAGCGGGGAGGTTCAACCGGCCTTGGGCATCTACGGTCGCCGGTTCCAGACTGGAGGAGAATCGGCGGAACTCATCGCCGGTGGCCTCTCCGGCCCGAACGGCGGCCTCGAGCCGCTCCAGCGCGCTGCGGGCTTCCTCTGCGGTCCAGATGCCGAGGCACTGCTTGTAGATGGCCACGTATGCCCCTTCGGCCAGCACCGAACGAAAGGCGGGCGGCAGCGAGAGCCGGCCCTTGTCATCCAGGGAACGCGTGTGCTCACCGGTAAGCACAATGTCCCCCAACGGGTCCCGAATAGTTCCCCTTCTCTCCCACTTCGTCCCACACTATCCCCCACTACCCCACAAACGCAACTCAATGCTGTGAATTGGAGGGCCCGGGTACCACCGCGGCCAGGCAAAAGAGGATTGTCTGGTAGAAGGCCCTCTCGCTCTGCCTGTCAGGGCAAGCAGGAAATGAACGCGGCGTGAACCTCGTCGGGACGGGCGTCTACTGGCCAAGCTGCTGACAACAGGGCGTTTCGAAGCTCTTCAGATGACTCCGCCAGATGGGTGAGCAGCTCCTCGGGGTCCCAATGGCGATACAAGAGGGTTTGAAATCGTGCCGTGGACCGGGTGCGCCGCTGGGTGATACCGACCGCTTTGGCCCCACCGACGAGCACCTCGCCCGGCCCCCGGCTGGCGAAGCAGGCTAATCGTCCCCATCGGCCCGGTTCATAGCGATCGAAGACTTGGCCGTGGGTGACACCCAATGAAGCCAAAGCTGCGGCCCAGACTTCACCCAGCCACAGGGGGGCCCGGCTCACATCGTCATCCCAAAGTGGGTCGCTTTGATTGATCACTACATCGACCCATACCGAGTGGTCCGGCGCCACCAGCACTGCACCCCCTCCGCTGTGGCGGCGTACCACGGCAGACCCATCGGTGATCGTGCTCGAAGCGATCTCCTCGGGTTGAGCCGAGCCCAGCACCAGCGCGGTGTTGTGCGGCGACATCAGCCAAACCTCCCGATCAACATCGGGATCAGGTTTGAGGCCGTGCAGCTCTTCCACTGTTCCGCTCAACCGGCGGGTTGTCCATCGGCCGGTGGCCGTCATGGGATTACGCGACGGATTCGGCTGTTGGGTCCAAGTAGGGCAGCCAGTCGGACGGCACATGGCCCACGGCAGAGGCCACCCAGGCAGATCGGGGCGGCTCGGCTGGCGGACGCATGAGCCTCATCGGAGTCTCAGAGAGCAGCCGGTCTCGCTTGGCCATGTTGCACCGTCGACAGGCGGCGACCACGTTCTCCCAGGAGTGGGTGCCGCCCCGGCTGCGAGGCCGGACGTGATCAATGGAGTCGGCGTGGCGACCGCAGTACTGGCAGCGGTACCCGTCCCGGGCGAAAACCCCCCGGCGGCTGAGCCCGCCGGTGCGGAAGAACGGCACCTTGACGTAGTAGCGCAGTCGAACCACCGACGGAACGGGCAAATCCAGGCGCTCAGAGCGGTATCGCTCGCCGGACTCCAGCACAACCTCTGCCTTCTCGGCCATCACCAACACAAGGGCGCGCCGGGGGGATACCACGCTCAGCGGCTCAAAGGATGCGTTCAGCACCAGCGCCCGGCTCATGGGGGAAACCATAGTGAACTCGCCGAGCCGGTTTGCGCGGTTTACCTATAACGCTCCCCCGCGTTGACAGCCGGTCTGGGGAGGTTCAATGCGGATTTACCTGATGGCCCGCTCCCAAGATCTGCACCATCGCAGGTACGTGATCAAGTCATCAGGGTGGGGCTGAGCATGGGCATCGCCGTACATGGTGACCATGCGGAATTTCAGATAAGCCGGATCGGGCCGCATCCTCAGACGCCATCCCAGCCGCACTGCGGTCATCCAAAGGCTGGGATTTCCGAGCAGCCTGGCCAGCGATCGAGCCACGAGCTTCAGGCTACGCCCTCCAGCAATTGATCGGTACGATGGGCAGATGGGAACACTTGCCGTTACCGGTGACCACGACGCCGACCAACTCCTCATCGATGATCCTTTTGCCCTGTTGCTGGCCATGATGCTCGACCAGCAGATCCCTATGGAGTGGGCGTTCAAATCACCCCTGCGGTTGAAGGAGCGGATCCCCGATGACTTCTCGGCTGAGCGCCTCGCCGTGCTCGACCCTGAGAAGGCCGAGGCTGCCTTCAAAGAGAAGCCCGCGCTGCACCGGTTCCCCGGATCGATGGCCAAGCGGGCCCAAGACCTGGCCCGCCATATCGTGGACCACTACGACGGCGACGCCGCCCGAGTCTGGACCGAGGCCTCCACCGGTCCGGATCTCCTCAAGCGGCTCAAGGCCCTGCCTGGCTATGGCGATGAGAAGGCCAAGATCTTCCTGGCCGTGCTGGCCAAGCGCTTCGACGTGACCCCCGACGGCTGGGAAGCCGCCGCCGGCCCCTTCTCCGACCCCACTCCCCGCACCGTCGCCGACATCGACAGCCCCGAAGCCCTAGCCGAAGTACGAGCCTGGAAGAAGGCGCAGAAAGCCAAAGGCAAAACCAAGCAAGACTGACGCTCGTGTCCTCGGCCCGTGCCGGTCAGGGGATGAGGGTGATTTGGGAGTCGAGCCAGCCGAGGAGGATGGCGATGCAGCGGGGGTCGGAGTGGAGGCGGTGGCCAGCGCCGCTGATGATGCGCAGTCCGGCATCGCCGTGGGCGTCGGCAATGGCCCGGGCGTCAAGGGGCGACACCTCTCGGTCGTTGGAGCCGTGCAGCACCAGCATGGGCCGGGGAGCGATCTCGGCAGCACATCGGTCCACCTGGATCGACTGGGCGGAGTTGGCCCAGGAATCCACTGACTCAGGAAATCCCGGGGTGGAGATAATCTCGAGGGAACGGGCATAGTCCACGACTCGAGAGGCATCAAGACCCCAGTGGGCGAAGTCCACCGGGGCTCCCATGGTGGCGACTCCCCTGACCTGAAGATCATCGCGAGTCACATAGGCAGCTAGCGCACCACCGATGCCGAATCCGGCCAACCACACCCCTTCCACTTTTTCAAGCCCGTTCAGATAGTCGACGGCGCTGCGGATGTCGTCGGTCCATCCGTCCAGCGAGAAATCTCCCTCACTGTCACCGCACCCCCGATAGTTGAGCACCAACGCAGTCCATTCCATGTTCTGGGCGATCCGGTCAGCCAGGGGATAGATCCGCTCAGCCGCCCTCGATCCCCCATTGGCCTCCGACGGAAATCCAGGACACAACACCACCCCAGGCAGCGCCCGCATTCGTCGGCTCTCCGGCACCGCCAGATGTCCGGCAAGCTTGAGCCCACCGGTGGTTTGCCAGTGCGTCACGCTGTCCGCCCTCTGGTCACTTCAACCCCGCGCACTAGCCAACTGATCGAGGACCAGCAGGTCACACCGTCCGGGGCCTATAGCCGCGGTTCCGAGCCTCAGCCAGAGAGTCAGGTCCAAATACCAAGAACTGCTCGGATGCCACCAGCTCCTCGATAACCGACTCGTCGTTGACGTCGTCCAGGTCGTACACCAACTGGGACCGCTTGTCCCCCACATACCGAAAGCCCTCCAACGACCGCGGCCTGTCCATCTCTAAACCGTACCGCCTTAATGGCCGGATTCTTCGGCTGGGGGGCCGAGTGCACCGATGTCTTCGAGGTACTGGCTCTCCAGGTCGAGCACTACCACCACGTCCAAGGCGTCGATGTCGCGGCCGGAGTCAGTGGCCTTGGCCAGCACGAAGTCCACCGAGTCGTCGTCGCTGGTCACCACTTCGTCGTTCTGGCCCTCCGCCTCCGTAGCAGTCACATCGCCCCGCCCATAGGTGGCCGACCCCCGCAGTCGCAGATGGTCCAACCGCCAAAGCAAAATCTCCTGCACGTCGTCGTAGCTCAACTTGGCCGACAGGGCGTCAGGCAAGCGCTCGGCCACGAAGTCCACCGCCTCGAACAGGTCGTACACCGCTCGAGCCCGGGTGTGGGCCAGACGAGAGGACACCCGCATCACCGCATAGGCGGCCAACCCGACCACCAAGACCGCGGCGACTATCAGTATGAGCGTCAGATGCCGATGCGCTGAGCCAGCAGCTCGCGGTGATAGGTGGGATCGCCGAACAGCAACTCCGACGACTTGGCCCGCTTGAAATAGAGGTGAGCGGGATGCTCCCAAGTGAAGCCGATTCCGCCGTGGATCTGGATGTTCTCCGCCGAGGCGTGGAAATAGGCCTCCGAGCAGTAGGCCTTGGCCAGGCTGGCCACTGAGGGAAGCTCGTCGTTCAGCTCCGAGGCGCACCAGCCGGCGTAGTAGGCAGCCGACTTGGCCGACTCAACTTCCAGCAGCATGTCGGCGCACTTGTGCTTGATGGCCTGGAACGAACCGATGGGCCGACCGAACTGCACCCGGTCTTTGGCGTACTGCACCGACATGTCCAAACACATCTGGGCGCCGCCCACCTGTTCGGCGGCCAGAGCCACCGCGGCCAGGTCGAGCACCCGCTCCAGCACGGCCCAGCCCCCGCCCTCGGCACCAATCAGCGTGACCGGGGTGTTGTCGAAGTCCAAGCGGGCCTGCTTGCGGGTCTGGTCCATGGTGGACAGAGCGGTACGGGTCAACCCGTCGGCATCGCTAGAACACCAGAACAAGCTCACCCCGCCGGCGGTGCGGGCGGCTACCAGCACCACATCGGCAGTATGGCCGTCGATCACGAACATCTTGGTGCCGCTGATGCGCCAGCCGTCGCCGTCGGCAGCCGCCTCCACGGTGATGCCCGACTCGTCCCAGCGGCCGTTCTCTTCGGTGAAGGCCAGCGCGGCCACCGTCTCCCCACCGGCGATACCGGGCAGCAGGGCAGCTTTGGCCTCCTCGTCGCCACTGTGGATGAGGGCATTGGCGGCCAGCACCACGCTGGAGAAGAACGGCGCGCACAACAGCGCCCGGCCCATCTCCTCCAGAACCACGATCAGCTCGATGTAGCTGAAGCCGCTGCCCCCGTATTCCTCGGGGATGATGAGCCCCTGCAATCCGAGTTGCTCGGCCATCTGGTTCCAGACCGCATCGTCGTAGCCCTTCTCGGTGTCCATCTGCTCTCGGACCGCCGTTTCGGGGGATTTGTCCTCCAAGAACTGCCGGACGAAGCGCCGCAGCTCTTCCTGTTCCTCGCTAAAGGCAAAGTTCACGGCTCTGTTTCTACTAGACCGCACTCCGTGTAGCCACGCCCGAACCTGTCACTGAGCCGCTACATAGGGCACAATCGGAGTTGCAACATGAGGCACCATCGAAAAGAGTCGCCATGACCCTGCACTGGCAAGACACCCAGGCCGAGATCCACAAAGTGGTGGTGGGTCCGATGGACAACAACGTTTTCGTCGTCCGCTGCCGTGAAAGCGGCGACGCGGTACTGATCGATGCGGCCAATGAACACGAACTGCTGTTGGAGTTGTGCTCGTCGCTCGGGGTTCGCACCGTTCTGGAAACCCACGGGCACTGGGACCACATCCAGGCCATCCCCGCGGTGCGCGACGCCGGCTACGAGGTGGGAGTGACGGCCGAGGACGCCGCCATGCTCGACTCCTACGACTACCTGCTCGAGGACGAGTCGGTGATCGAGGTGGGCCGGCTCCGGCTGCACTGCATCCACACGCCGGGCCATACCCCGGGTTCGATGTCGTTCCGCCTGGAGGGCTCGCCCATATTGTTCTCGGGCGACACCCTCTTTCCCGGCGGACCGGGCGCCACCGGTTTCGAAGGCGGCGACTTCGACACCATCATCGAGTCCATCGAACAGCGGATGTTCTCCCCGCTGCCCGCCGACACCCTGGTGCTGCCCGGCCATGGCGATCAGACCACCATCGGCACCGAGACTCCGCATCTTCAGGAGTGGATCGACCGGGGCTGGTAGGCCGTTACTCGACCAGCGTTCCCGCTTTCCGGTGGTAGAGAGGGCATCTCCCCCGGCGTAGAATGATCTGGTGAGCCGCCCCGAGGCCCCTCTGTTCGAGGTCGAAAACCTGCACGTCGCCACGGCGGAAGACGGCATCCCCATCCTGTCGGGTATCGACCTCACCGTTCGAGCGGGTGAAGTACACGCCCTCATGGGGCCCAACGGCTCGGGCAAGTCGACCTTGGCCAGCGCCCTTTTGGCCAGCCCGGAATACGAGGTGACCGGGGGGCGGATCCGCTTCAAGGGCGACGACATCACCGATTGGCCCGCCGACGTTCGGGGAAAGGCCGGGCTGTTCCTGGCCTTCCAATACCCCCAAGAGTTCCCCGGCGTGTCGGTGATGAACTTCCTGCGCCAGGCCCTGTCGGCCCGCAAGGGCATCGACTTGTCGGTTCTGGAATTGCGGCTGGCGGTGATGGAATGGATGGAGCGGTTCGACATGGATCCGTCGTTCGCCGACCGCTACCTCAACGACGGGTTCTCGGGGGGCGAGAAGAAGCGCAATGAGGTACTCCAGTTGGCCATTTTGGAGCCGGAGATGGCCATTTTGGACGAGACCGACTCCGGCTTGGACATCGACGCCCTCAAGATCGTGGCAAGCGGAGTGCAGGAAGTGATGACCTCCCGACCGGAGATGGGGGTGCTGGCCATCACCCACTTCCGCCGCTTGCTGGATCATCTGAAGCCCGATCACGTCCACATCCTGATGAACGGCAAGATCGCAGCCAGCGGCGGTTTTGAATTGGCCGCGCAACTCGATGCCGAGGGGTACGAGGCATGGCGTTAGACCCAGCCACCATCCGAGACGACTTTCCGATCATGTGCCGGCAGGTACATGGGCGCCGCTTGGTGTATCTCGATTCAGCCGCCACGTCTCACAAGCCCAGACCGGTGATCGACGCCGTTACCGACTACTACGAGCGCTTCAACTCCAACGTCCACCGGGGCTCCTACCAACTGGCGGTGGAGGCCACCGAGGCGCTGGAGCAGGCCCGGGCCAAAGTCGCCCAGTTCATCGGGGCCTCTCAGGACTCAGAGATCGTCTTCGCCAAGAATGCCACCGAGGCCATCAACCTGGTGGCCCGAACCTGGGGCCGGGCCAACCTGGGGCCGGGCGATCCCGTAGTCATCACCGAATTGGAGCACCACGCCAACATCGTCCCCTGGCACATGCTGACCGCCGAACAGGGCATCGAGCTGCGCTGGATCCCCATCCGCAGCGATGGCCATCTCGACTTGACCGATCTCGACCGTCTGCTCGACGGCGCCCGGCTGCTGAGCGTGGCCGCGGTGTCCAATGTGCTAGGCACCATCAACCCAATCCGGCAGCTGGCTGACGCGGCCCACGAGGCTGGAGCGCTGATGATGGTGGACGCCAGCCAATACACCCCGCATCTGCCCACTGATGTGGCCGAGATGGGAGCCGACTTTGTGGCATTCACCGGCCACAAGATGTGCGGTCCCACTGGGATCGGGGTGCTGTGGGCCAAGTCGGAGCTGCTGGAGGCCATGCCGCCATTTCTGGGCGGGGGTGAGATGATCCTGAACGTGACCAAGGAGGGGTTCAGCACCGCCGCGGTCCCGTGGAAGTTCGAGGCTGGCACCCCGCCCATCGCCGAGGCCGTCGGGCTGGGAGCAGCGGTGGACTATCTGACCGGTCTGGGCATGGAGCAGGTTCGGGAGCACGAGGTGGCCCTTACCGGCTATGCCCTGCGCACCTTGAACCAGCGCTACGGCGACGACATCATCATCCACGGGCCCACTGAGCCCGCTGAGCGGGGTGGAGTGCTCTCGTTTGAGTACAAGGGGATCCATCCCCACGATGTGGCCCAGGTGTTGGACCGTTCAGCGGTGTGCGTGCGGGCCGGCCACCATTGCGCCAAACCGTTGATGCGGGTACTGGGGTGCAGCGCCACCAGCCGGGCATCGATGTACGTGTATAACGACGAATCAGATGTGGATGCCCTGGCCGACGCCCTAGCCGATGCCGACGCCTTCTTTATTGAGTGAAGTCTTGAATGCAGAATGACTGCATATCGCTGAGCCCACGCCCGTAGACTGTTGAACCGTCGCCATGCCTGATCTTGAAGACCTCTATCGCGAGATCATCCTTGATCACTACCGCAATCCCCGCAATCGGGGTGAGCTGGACAGCCCTCCCGCGACTCGGGCCGAGGGGTTCAACCCTCTGTGCGGCGACGAGGTGATCGTCTATGTGCAACTGGCCGACGGCGTGATCGACGACATCAAGTTCGGCGGCCAGGGCTGCTCTATCAGCCAGGCCTCGTCGTCGATGATGTCGGCCATCGTCAAGGGCCGCACCACCGAGGAGCTGCACCGGCTCAACCGGGCATTCAAGTCCATGATGTCCATCGAGCCTGACCCCGATGACCCGGCGCCCGTCAATGGCAGCGGCGCCGACATCAAACTTGGCGATTTGGAAGCCCTTAAGGGCGTGGTCAAGTTCCCCGTCCGGATCAAGTGCGCCACCCTGTCGTGGCACACCCTCATCCAAGCCGTCGAAGAAGCCCAGGCCACCGCCTGACTAGGCCAGGCTGTTCCATCTTGAACGGTCATTCAACGCTGTTAGCTTGAAATCCGTGCTGCGGCGCCGTTTTCCAATCCAAGACGACGTCCAATGAGCGAAGAGCCTGTTGTCGACATCGCACAGGGTTGGCACCCTGACCCCAGTGCTTCGCTCTCGCTGCACGCCGATGCCTACACCGAGAAGCGGTGGTTCGACGCAGACCAATCGGCAATCATCGGCCGGACGTGGCAGTGGATCTGTCATGGCGAGAAGCTCCGCGACCGGGGCAGCTTTCTGGCCGAAACCATCGCCGAGCACCCGATTCTCGCCATCCGCGGAATCGACGGCGAGCTGCGGGCGTTTTACAACGTGTGCCAGCACCGGGCCCACGAGCTTGTCGTGGGCGAGGGGCAACTGAAGAACCTGGTGTGCCCCTATCACGGATGGTCCTATGACCTGTCGGGCCAGCTTCAAGCCGCTCGTCACACCAGTCACCTTGTGGACTTCGACACTACTCAGATCTGCCTCGACCCGGTGCAGATCACGGAATTCGGTGGGTTCGTCTACGTCAACCTCGACCCGGAGGCCGCTCCCCTAGAGGAGCAGTCGGGCTACTTGGGAGCTGAGATCGCCCACTGGGCCCCCGATGTGGAGCAGCTCACCTTCGCCCATCGCCTCTCCTACACGATCAACAGCAACTGGAAGAACGTCGTCGACAACTTCCTGGAGTGCTACCACTGCCACAACGCCCACGAGGACTTCGTGTCGCTGGTGGACATGGACACCTATGTGGTGACCACTTACGGCATCTACTCCAGCCACATGGCCGAGGCGGGCAAGGCCGCCAACACCGCCTATGACGTGAGCGAGGCCACGGTGACCGACCACGCGGTGTGGTGGCTGTGGCCCAACACCTGCATGATGCGATACCCGGGCCGGGGCAACTTCATCGTGTTGAAGATCATCCCCGTCGCCCCCGATCTCACTTATGAGACCTACGACTTCTTCTTGGAGACTGCTGAGCCCAACGAAGCCGAGCTGGAGTCGATCCGCTATCTCGACGATGTGCTTCAGGTGGAGGACATCAACTTGGTGGAGAGCGTGCAGCGGGGCATGTCGACGCCAGCGTTTGAGCAGGGTCGGATTGTCAACGACCCCAGCGGGTCGGGCCTCTCCGAGCACGCCGTGCATCACTTCCACGGGCTTGTGCTGGACGCTTACCGACGAGCCGCATCATGACCGGGACGCTTGATGCCCACGCCGAAGTGGTAATCGTGTCGGGCCCGCCAGGCTCGGGGAAGACGACTGTGAGCGCCGCTCTCGCTTCGGATTATGAGCGAGGTGTCCATCTGGAGTCGGACTGGTTCTATAGGTCCATCCGGTCGGGTTTTGTTGCACCATGGCTACCGGACGCGCACAGCCAGAATGCCGCGGTAATGGTGGCCGCCGCGGACGCTGCCGCAGCATATGCCGATGCCGGCTATTCGGTTGTGTGGGACGGAATCGTCGGGCCGTGGTTTCTGGATCAAGTTGCCCGACGTCTTGAGGCCCGTGAGATCGGTGTGCAGTATCTCGTTCTGCGACCCAGGCGTGTGACGGCCTCGCATCGAGTGCGGGGGCGTGGGGACACGCCCGAATCCTCCGGCGCCGAAACCATGTACGACGAGTTCGCCGACCTGGGAGAGTTCGAGCCCCATGTCATCTCGTCGGACGCACCGGCCGAGGAAGTCATCGAGGCATGCAGAGCCGCCCTCGCCGATGGCAGCCTCAGGGTGAAGCTTGACTCTTGATCCGCCTATCACCAGCCGGTCTCGGTGAAAGCAGGCTTGGCTGAAGACTGGTTGTCGTCTTGCGGAATCAGCGCGGTGAACGGTAGCTGCCTGACTACGGTCTTGACATCAAAGTGCGAGATGCAAAGGCAGAAGATCTGGAGGAGGTCATCCGTCTGACCTCCGCGACGAGGCGGCAGTTGGCCGCGTGGTCGCCGGTGTACTTTCGGCCACGGGAAGGGGCTGATGCGGCTCATGCGCAGTTCCTGGAGTTCGTCGTTGGGTCTCCCGATCAGAAGGCCAGCGTCTTTGTGATCGATGACTCTGTTGTCGGATTCTTCCGGCAGGCCGGCCTTTCCCAATACGTCTGGGTAGATGATCTGTGCCTGCGGGAACCGGGTCTCTGGGATGAGGCAGCTAGGACTTTGGTCGAATACATGGGGTCGACGTCGTGGGTGACGTGTGTCTCCCCCTACGACGCCGAGCGTGTTGAGGCGCTCACTTCTTCTGGTCTCGCGCCAATCTCGACGTATTGGAGCAAGTCCCTGAAGGACGGCCCATCTAACCCTGAAATCGAGGCAGCTCCTACCGTCCCCGAACAACGCCCAGCTGGCCCAGAACACACTTTTGGAGGGGTTGCCTTCGATCCCGCGATCCCTGGAGCGTTGGTGGCTGGCGACCAAGACGGCAACTACGCCATAGGATCTCCCAGCGTCGAACCGCCGATCTACGACCCCGGCGGACCCACCTGCGTGGTCGACCAACTCGGCGGCCCCGATCGAGGTGTCGCATTAGACGTGGCGCAATCAGCAGCCGCCGCCCGCGGCGATTCTCAGCTCGTTGTGGTCTTGGCCAGCGACGATAGGGAGCTTCGAAGGGACCTCGAAGCCAAGAGTTTTCAGCTCCAGGTTGTACTGCTGGCTTGGCAAGGGCCTTGACCCGAGCACCTTTACATATTTTGTGATTGTTGTTGCCATTTTTTGATTGTTTCTAAGATTTTTTCTGTTTTCACACGATATTCAGGGGCTTATTGTCACTGGTCGCCGGTATGCTTACAGCCATGAGATTTGCCCTTGACCAGGCCGAATGCACCGAGGCCGCCGATACCGCGGGAGGCGGTTGCGGGGCGGCGGTGTGCGTCAGCGCCGTGGACGTTGCAGGTCTCGCGGAATAAGGGCTGCGGGCGCGGATCAGCTCGATTGGTAAGGCCGAGTCGATGCTGGCGGCGATGAAGTCGCTGGCCATCGCGGAGGCAACCCGGCGCTCCAGTGCGATCAACGCAGAGCGGATCGTGTCCGAAGAGCTGCGATCTTCCAAGCGGGCCGCCCGCCACGATGTGCGAAACGCCGAGCGCCTGGCCTCGCTGCCGGCCGCCAGCGAGGCATTGGCCGCAGGCGAGATCACCGAGCCCCACGCCCGGCTGATCGCCAGGGCCTCCTCTGAGGGGCCGATCGACGAGCAGGTGCTCGTGGATGCGGCCAAGGCTGAGCGGATCGACGATTTCTCCAAGACCATGCGCCGCCACCAACAGGAAATGTCCGGCGACGACGGCATGTCCATCCTCGAGGCCCAGCGAAACAGGCGCGCCTCGCGGATGTTCAAGAGCCCCGACACCGGCATGTTCATATGGAACGCCGAGTTCGACCCGACAACCGGCCAGCACATCGCCGCGGTCGTTGCCGCCAAAGAGCGCGACCTGTGGAACCAGGAAGACCCCAAAGCCCGCCGCACGCCCCAACAGCGCATGGCCGACGCGCTGGCCGAGCTGATCTTGGAACCAGAAAAGAACAAGGCCAAAGGCATCGCTCTAGTGCTGGTGGCCGACTACGACGCCGCCAGCCGGGAACTGGTCAATGCCCGGTTCTGCGACGGCAGCCCACTTCCCATGCCGGAACTGGTCCGCCTGGCCCTCAAAGCCGACATCTTCCCCGCCGTATTCGACGCCAAGACCCAGAACCTGTGGCTCGGACGCACCCGTCGCACCGCCACCGACGCCCAGCGCATCGCCCTGATGGTCCGCGACCAGGGCTGCATCGGCTGCGGCACTGCCCCCGACCGATGCTTCTCCCACCACGTCAAGTTCTGGAGAAACGGTGGGCCCACCGACTACCCCAACCTCGTCCTCGTTTGTAACGACTGCCACCACGACATCCACGACCACGGCTTCCAAACCACCCAAGATCCCGACACCGGTCGCTGGAAAACCCACCCCCCACCCGACCCCTACCCCGACACCGGAACAACCAACTGGCAACCCACCCACACCAACTCCGTGCTACTCAACTGAAGCTCAGAAAAATTTGGCCCCAGATGACGAGGGTCGGGGATCGGAGAAGATCTGGGGCAAGGTCAAGGGCTTGCCGCCAGCGGCTGATGAAGGGCAGTTTCAGCCCAGGGCCACGGCCAAAATCGCGCCCCAGGTCGGGAGCGACAAATCCAACATGGTGAACACCATCGTGCGGGTTTGTCTGGCGAACTGAAGCGCCATCTGGCCCTGGAACTCCTTGTTCTCGGCCCGCAGCATCTTGAACTCGGCCGCGGCTTCGGTGCGGATGCTGGTGAATCCGGTGTTCATCTCGGTGCGAAGGCGTCCTTCAAGGGCATCGATGGCCTTGTGGGTGCCCTTGATGTCGTCTTTAGTGGCGAGATCGTGCCAGTGGACGGCGGGCAGGCTCTCCATCAGAACTTAGACCAGGGCGTTGACGCGGCGGGCGAACTCGAGATCCAACTCAGTGAGGCCACCGGCCGCGTGGTTGGTGATGGCGATCTCTACGGTGGACCATACGTTGGACCACTCGGGATGATGAAACAGACGCTCGGAGATAAGGGCCACTCGGGACATAAAGCCGAAGGCCTCGGAGAAGTCAGAGAAATTGAAGGTGGCGGCGAGCTTGTCGCCTTGGCGCTCCCAGCCGGGAAGGTCGGCTAGGGCAGCCGAAATCTCCTCGTCGGTCAACAGTCTCTTGGCATCGGCGTCTACGCCCATGGGTCTCCTCCTAGGTGGATCTCAACCGGTGATTCGGCCCGGGTGTCGATCCAGGGATCGTAACCAGTCTCCTCCAGCTGGGCAGCCAACTCTGGGCCTCCAGTCTCGGCGATAGCACCTTCGATGAGGATGTGGACCACGTCGGCATGGAGCACGGTCAGCAGTCGGCTGAAGTGGGTAATGGCCAGCACCCCGAGATTGTCCTCATGGGTGGCCTGCTCGATGCGATGGCTCACCGCGGCCAGCGCATCCACGTCGAGGCCGCTGTCGAGCTCGTCCAAAATAGCGATGCGGGGCCGGAGCACGCCGAGCTGCACCGCCTCACTCCGCTTCATCTCGCCTCCCGACAGGTCGACATTCAGCGAGCGATACAAGAGATCAAGATCGAATCCAACCAAATCGGCCTCAGCAACAACCTGAGACTCGACGGCGCTGCGATCTCCCCCAGTAGCGGCCACCGCTTCTTCCAGCATGATTTCCAAGCCCACTCCCGGCACCTCAGTGGGGTACTGCTGGGTAGAGAACAAACCGGCATGGGCCCGCTCCCAAGGGGACAGATCCAACAGGTTGACGCCGTTCAAAGTGATCGATCCCGCGGTGACCTCATAGCCAGGACGGCCCATGATGGCGTAGGCCAGGGTCGACTTCCCTGATCCGTTGGGCCCCATTACGGCATGAACTTCGCCCGATGCCACCCGCAGGTCAACCCCATTGAGCACCATTTGCCCGCCAACTCGAACATGGAGGCCCTCAACAACCAATTCGCTCTTGGCTGTCTCTTTCTTCGACTCACTCATCCTGGCCGACCTCCAGCCAGACCTGGCCGTCTGCCACACCCACGTCATAGACCGGCACCGGACGAGTAGCGGGGAGGGTCTCGGCCTCGCCGGTTTCCAATGAGAACAGGCTGCCGTGCTTCCAGCACTCGATGGTGGCCTCTTCGGGGTCAACCTCACCCTCCGCTAGCGAATAGTCAGCATGGCTGCATATGTCGCCCAGGGCGTAGAGATCATCTCCCAAGCGAATGACTGCGACCTTGTGGACCAGGCCGCTGGCCTCGACGTCGAACCGCCGGGCCTCTCCGTCGGCCAGCTCGTCGAGTGGGCACAGTGTGATCCTCGTGATCTGGTCAGAGCTCACGATCCGCTCCCGTTGCCCGCATGATGGTGGCTCAACCCCGCGATCTTGGCCTGAAGCCGATCGCGCACCGCCGGTACCGCCCCTGCTACGGGAAACTGATCCAGCACCTCATCGAAGAACCCGGTCACGATGAGGCGCTCGGCGGTCTCGGTGGGCACTCCTCGGCTTTCCAAGTAGAACAGCTGCTCGCCGTCGATGGGACCCACTGCGGAGGCGTGGCTGCAGTGGACCTCGTTGTTCTCGATCTCCAGGTTGGGCACCGACTCGGCCCAGGCATCTTCCGACAGCTTGATGTTCCGGTTGGTCTGGTAGGCGTTGGTGCCCCGGGCATCGGGTCGCACCCGAATCAGCCCGGTGTACACCGACCGGGAGGCGTCGTCCACGGCACCCTTGAACAGCAGGCTGCTGGTGGTATCCGGAGCGGCATGATCCTGGAAAGTGCGGAAGTCCAGCGTCTGCTCGCCATCACCGAAATACAGCGAGATCAGATCGCCTGTGGCCCCCCGACCCGACAAGTGGGTGTCCAGCCGCGTCCGGGCGTATGCCCCGCCGAGCGCGGCGGTTGATGCCCTCAAGTGGGCCTGCGAACCGATATGGCTGACCTGCGAGCCGATGTGCCACACCTTGGGGCCCAGGTCCTGCACGGCCAGATACCCGACTCGGGCGGCAGCCGCCGCCCTGATCTCGACCACCGGGCTTATGAACGCAGCTACGTCAGCCGAGCCATAAAGCTCCAGCACTTCAACCGAAGAGTCGGCTCCCGCATCCACAATGAGCCGGGGAAACACCGCTCCCCCATCGGTGTCCAGCCAGTGTCGGACCACAATGGGTCCTTCCACGCTGGCCCCGGGGGGGATATGCACCAGAACAGGCTCTACTGAGAAGGCCGCGTTCATGAGGGCGAACAGGTCCACGTCCACCGAGGCGGCCAGGTCGGCGTCGCTCTCCGACATTGGCCGGATCTCCACGCCTTGGGCCGCGGCTTCGGAAGCAAGCTCAACCGCGCACAATCTGCCGTTGCTGATGTCAGCGATTCCGATGTGATCAGGGGCCGATGCCGGAGATTGAGCGCCAGGGTCGGCCGCCAGCTGATAGCGGCTGAGGTCTAACTGGCCGATCGGCGTATACCGCCACACCTCTTCCTCCACCGAGGGCATGGGCGCAGCAGCCACCTGCTCTGCGGCAGCAATCCGTCGCTGGACCAGCCAATCGGGGCCGGGGATGGCTCCGGCCGCATCGGGGGTGAACTGGGTTTCGATCACGTACGCCGACGGCGCTTTCGCCGTTTCGCCTTTCCGCCGCCGCCTGCTCTCGACCGCCGCCGGGACTTCTCCTTCTCCAATTCGGCCAGCACCCTGGGGCCCGCTTCATTCACGATGTCTTCGGCCGCGTCCAACAGGGCACCGATGCTCTCGTCGCTGCCCACACTGGCCGGCGCATCAGGAGTTGGCGGCGTAACCAAGGTTCCGTGCGACCAGTTGACATCCACCATGCGGCGCTCATAGGCAGAGCAGTCTTCGGGACAGCGCCAAGGGGCCTCGGGGGCCAAGTCCAAATCGCACTTCCGCACGGTTTCCCCATTGGGGTATGACCGGCTCTCGAAGTACTTGCAATCCTGCCGCATGGGCATTAGCCGACAGATCCCTCCATCTGCAGCTCAATGAGCCGGCTCCACTCCACGGCGTACTCCATCGGCAGGGTACGGGTGATGGGCTCGATGAAGCCGTTGACGATCATGCCCATGGCCTGCTCTTGAGTCAGCCCTCGGCTCATCAGGTAGAACAACTGCTCGTCGGCCACCTTGGACACGGTGGCCTCGTGGCCGATCTCCGCATCACGGGTGCCCACCTCCATGTAGGGGTAGGTGTCAGACACGCTGTCCTCGTCCAGGATCAGCGCGTCGCACTGCACATGGCTGCGGCATCCGTAGGCGTCGTCCTCCACCCGGACCAACCCCCGGTAGCTGGTTCGCCCGCCGCCGTTGGAGATCGACTTGGACACGATCTTGGAGGTGGTCTCCGGAGCGGCGTGGGTCATCTTGGCCCCAGCGTCCTGATGCTGGTCGGGACCGGCGTAGGCCACCGACAGCACCTCGCCCGATGCCTTGGGGCCGACCATGACCACTGCGGGGTACTTCATGGTCAGTCGGGAGCCGATGTTTCCGTCGATCCACTCCATGTGGCCCTCGGCCTCGACCTTGGCCCGCTTGGTGACCAGGTTGTACACGTTGTTGGACCAGTTCTGGATGGTGGTGTAAGTGACCCGGGCCGATTTCTTGACCAGGATCTCCACCACCGCGGAGTGCAGCGAATCGCTGGTGTACACCGGGGCCGAGCACCCCTCGATGTAGTGAACCTGTGAGCCCTCGTCGGCAATGATCAGGGTCCGCTCAAACTGGCCCATGTTCTCGGCATTGATGCGGAAATAGGCCTGAAGCGGCATCTCCACCGTCACACCCGGCGGCACGTAGATGAAGCTGCCCCCCGACCACACCGCGGAGTTCAAGGCAGAGAACTTGTTGTCGCCCGGCGGGATGATGGTGCCGAAGTGCTCTTTGACCAGCTCGGGATACTCCTTGAGCGCGGTGTCCATGTCGCAGAACAACACCCCCTGGGCCTCCAAGTCCTCCCGATTGCGGTGGAAGACAACCTCTGACTCGTACTGGGCGGTCACCCCGGCCAAGTACTTGCGCTCGGCCTCGGGGATGCCCAGCTTCTCGTAGGTGTCCTTGATGGCGTCAGGGAGGTCTTCCCAGGCGTCGACCTGCTCCTCGGTGGGCTTGATGTAGTAGTAGATGTTGTCGAAATCGATGCCCGACATGTCGCCGCCCCAGTTGGGCATGGGCCGCTTCTCGAACCGGGAGAGCGACTTCAGGCGGAAGTTCCGCATCCAGTCGGGCTCGCTCTTCATCCACGACATCTCCTGCACGATGTCGGTGTTCAGCCCTTTCTTGGGCTTGAAGACGTAATCCTCCTCGTCGCTCCAGCCGAGCTTGTATCGGCCGAGATCTAGGGCGAGGGCTTCCGACGACATATCCAAATCCTAGTTGCAGGGGTGACGTGGTTGATCTGAATACTACCGGCGGTCAACCCAATAGGCGCATCTCAGCGCGATATCGATGGCACCGGTCCACATAGCCCTGGGCGTCCTCTCGATTCTGCCCCTCGGCCATGTGGCCCTCCCGGATTTTGGCGGGCACGCCAATGGCCAGAGCCAGCGGGGGGATCTTCATGTGGTTGGTCACCACCGCGCTGGCCCCCACCAGCGCGCCCCGGCCTACGACCGCTTCGTGCAATACCACTGCGGCGACGCCGACCAGCGCCTCGTCTTCTACCGTGCAGCCTTCTAAGTGGGCCAGATGGCCGACGGTGACGTCGTTGCCCACCACCGTGGCCAGCTCATCGGTGTTGTGGATGACGGCGTTGTCCTGGATGGAGGTGCGGTCGCCAATGGTGATCCCAGCTCCATCGCCGCGAAGCACCGTCCCCGGCCAAATCGTCGACTCGGCCCCCACGCTGACCCGGCCGATGATCACCGCCTGCGGGTGCACAAACGCCTCAGGGTGAATGTCGGGCTCAATGTCCCCCAGTGCGTAGATCGGCATGGCTCTCTGGTCCTAGCAATTAGCCCATTGGATCGAAAGAGCCGTACTTGCCGGCCAAGAACACCAGTGGCCCCACGTCGTCTCGCTGCACACTCAGATCCAAGACCCGGCCGAGGACGATCCAGTGGTCGCCTCCCTCAACAATCTGGTCGATCTCGCAGTCGATCCAGGCCAGGGAGGACTCGAATATGGGAGCACCGGTGATTTTCGTCGTCCACTCCAAGCCAGCGAACTTGTCCTCAGCCTTGGAGGCGAAGAGGTTGGACATGTCCCCTTGGTCTTCGGCCAGGATGTTCACCCCGAAATGGCCGGCGGCCTCGATGGCCGGCCAGCTGGTGGACGACTTGCCCGGCATAAACATGACCAGTGGCGGGTCGAGCGATACCGAGCCGAAGGAACCGATGGCCAGCCCGGCAGGCCCGTCGGAACCGGCGGCGGTGACCACGGTCACGCCGGTGGGGAAGTGTCCGAGCACTTGGCGGAAGAAGGCCGAGTCGAACGGCGGGCTGTCAGACACATGGACTCCTTGGGGAGGGGACAGACTTTGCCCCGGTCAGCAAAAGGTTAGTGGCTGCCCTCTGGCAACCCCGCGTTGGGCAAGTTGGCTGTGCCCTCGTCGTCAATGACGGCAATGCCATCAGATACCAGTCCGGCCATGATCCGCTCAGCCCGTACCAGGTCATCCGGCCAGCCGGCAGCCATTGCCAAGTCGGGCCTGGGTACGGGGCCATGACGGAGTGCGGCCACCAGTCGGCCTCTCCCCTGGCGATCGGATCCCTCGAAGCGAGACTGGCCACCGCTCACCCGAGCCGAGCCGTCGGCTGGGTCGGTCCCCTGCCCTTGCCATCGGCAGATCGAGCGCACCGGACACTGATCGCAGCGGGGAGTCCGACGGGTACACACCTGAGCGGCCAGATCGAGCAGGGCCTGGTTCCAAGCCCAGCCCGAGCCGTCAGGAACCGCGGCGTCGGCGGTTGCCTGGGCCTCGACAGCACTCAAGCGGTGACCCTGCCAGCGGGCCAGCACCCGGCCCACGTTGGTATCCACGACGCCTACGTCGTCCTCATAGGCGAACGCCAGCACCGCTCGAGCGGTGTACGGGCCTACACCGGGGAGCTTCAGCAGAGCGGAGAGATCATGCGGGGGGCTTCCCCCGTGCAACTCGACGAGCTGCTGGGCACAGCGATGCAACTGCACGGCTCTGCGGTTGTATCCCAATCCGTCCCACGCTCGGATCACCGAGGCAACCGGGGCTGCTGCACAGACCGACGCGGTGGGGTACTCCTCAAGAAACGCCAGATATCGGGGCACTACCCGGAAAGTCTGGGTCTGCTGGAGCATGACCTCTGACACCAGGATCTCCCAGGGGTCCCGGGTGCGGCGCCAGGGAAGGTCTCTGCGGTGGCGTTCCCCCCAGGCCATGAGCGCGGTTTGCGCCTCGGTCGTCGACAGCAATCTCAACCCGCCGGAGTCCGGATACTCCCCCTCAGTCAAATGGCTGCGCAGAACAACTCGGGGACCACGGGGCAGTCGGTGCTGGATACCGCCTCGGGCACCGAGACCAGTCCATCGGGGCCGGCGACTCGATCTACCAAGGCGAGCGGCACGATCTCTTCATCAGCCTCCCACGCCTCGACCATTCCCAACGCCCGCTCGATAAGCGAGCTCCACATAGGGCCGGGAAGAACCGTTCCCTTGCCGGCAATCAGCCATACCGGCACGCCAGCGGCGTGGGCAACCGCCGCAGCAGCGCGAGATCCGGCAACGGCGAGAAACTCATCAGGGCCGACTGCGGCCGTCTCCAACAGCACCACGTCCGCTGAAGCGGCGGCCGCTCCCAGCCCGCTCTCGGCCACCTCATCAACCCAGCCGTCCTGCTCCGACAAGCGGCGTACCAGATGGTGGCCCTCGCCCAGCGCGTCCACCACCAACACCCGGAGATCGCCCCGCAGCCGGAGGGCACGGCCGATCAAGTCGGGCCATCCGAGCACGCAGACGGCGGCCTCGACGGGCAGTTGGCGCGACAAGAGGCGGGCGGTTCTGTCCTCGGAGATTGCCTCCATGCACGCCCGGACCTCAGACCGGGGATCGGCCGCAGTGAGAACCCGAGACGCAAGCCACATGAGCGGACCCGAAGACGGCTGGCGGGCGAGCATCCGCCGACAGGTGGTAACCAGCCCCGCTGGGTCGTGACCGAAACTCAATAGCGCCCCAGCCGTCTCCCGCACCAGCGACTCCTGCCCTACACCGGACGACCGAGCCACGTAGCGCAAGTGTTCGATCGGATGCACGACATGAGGTTATGCCACCCTCCTGGGGTAACTTCGAATGCGATGTCCACCACGCTCGACGCCGATGTGAACCTCACGCCGCTGCATGGCGAACCCCGTCCAATCGGAGATTGGGTCACCGTCTTCCATCTGGTCATGGTGGTGCTCGACCCCTACACCTACGAGAGCTCGTGGCTCATCGACACCACTGGCCGTATCCTGCGCAACTTTGTCGGGGCCGACTGCCGGGTGGCGTTTTTGGTCACGACCTCCTCCCAAGAGGCTGAGGATTTCCTCGGGCCTTGGACCAATGAAATCCTGACGTTCGCCGATGAGGACCGCTCTGTGGTGCGGGCCTTGGGGCTGGAGTCGCTGCCGGCCATTGTCCATCTCGACCACCAACTCAACCTGCGGGCCTCCGCTGAAGGCTGGAATCCTCCGGACTGGCGGGACTTCGCGAGCCAGCTCGGCCAGGCCATGAGCTGGCATCCCCCGGTGATTCCCGCCGACGGCGACCCGTCGCCGTTCGCCGGGACCCCGGCGTTAGGCTGAATAGAACCCCCGTTGATTGAACCAAGCCAATGGCAGAATTCGCCTACACCGAACTGCTCCCCAAGGGGCCTGACACCACCACCGAATACCGGCTGCTGACCACGGACTACGTCTCCACCATCACGCTCGGCGACCGCCAATTTCTCCAAGTCGATCCCGAAGGCCTCCGGCTGCTCACCAGCGAGGCCATGCGAGACATCGCCCATCTGTTGAGGTCGGGGCACTTGGCTCAGCTAGCCGCCATCTTGGACGACCCTGAGGCCTCGGCCAACGACCGGTTCGTGGCCACCGAGCTGCTCCGCAACGCCAACATCGCCGCTGGCGGGGTGCTGCCCAGCTGCCAGGACACCGGAACCGCAGTGGTGGTGGGCCATAAGGGCGAGCGGGTGCTCACCGACGCCGACGACGAGCGAGCCATCGCCCAAGGGGTGTTCGACACCTTTCAGACCTCGAACCTCCGCTATTCCCAGCTGGCCCCGCTGACCATGTTCGAGGAACGCAACACGGGCAACAACCTGCCGGCCCAGATCGAGATCTACGCCACGCCGGGCGACGCCTACTCGTTCCTGTTCATGGCCAAAGGCGGCGGCTCAGCCAACAAGTCGTACTTGTTCCAGGAGACCACGGCGCTGCTCAACCCCCAATCGCTCACCCGCTTTTTGGACGAGCAGCTCCGCACCCTGGGCACTGCCGCCTGCCCGCCCTACCACCTCGCAGTGGTCATCGGCGGCACCTCGGCGGAGTACACGCTCAAGGTGGCCAAATACGCCTCAGCCCACTATCTGGACACGCTGCCCACCGAAGGCTCCGATACCGGCCACGCCTACCGAGACCTGGAGTGGGAGGACCGCATTCTGGAGCTGACCCGGAACTTCGGTATCGGGGCCCAGTTCGGCGGCAAGTACTTCTGCCACGACGTCAGGGTGATTCGGCTGCCCCGTCACGGTGCTTCCTGCCCGGTGGGGGTGGCGGTGTCATGTTCGGCCGACCGCCAAGCCCTGGGCAAGATCACCTCCGAGGGAATCTTCTTGGAGCAACTGGAGACCGACCCGGCCCGCTTCCTGCCGGAGGTCACCGACGACGAGTTGAGCGGCGAAGTGGTGCGCATCGACTTGGACCAGCCCATGGACGACATTTGCGCCGAGCTGTCCAAGTATCCGGTGAAGACCCGGCTGTCGCTCACCGGCACCTTGGTCGTGGCCCGCGACTTGGCCCATGCCCAGATCAAAGAGCGGCTCGACGCCGGGGAGGCCATGCCGTCGTATTTTCGCGATCACCCCGTGTACTACGCCGGCCCGGCCAAGACCCCAGAGGGCTACGCCTCAGGATCGTTCGGCCCCACCACGGCGGGGCGCATGGACCCCTATGTGGACCAGTTCCAAGCGGCCGGGGGGAGCCTGGTGATGTTGGCCAAGGGCAACCGGTCCCGCCCGGTGGTCGAGGCCTGCGCTCGCCACGGCGGGTTCTACCTCGGATCAATCGGCGGCCCGGCCGCCCGTCTGGCCAAGGACTCGATACGCATGGTTGAGGTGCTGGAATACCCCGAGCTGGGCATGGAGGCGGTGTTCCGCATCGAGGTGGAGGACTTCCCCGCTTTCATTGTGACTGACGACAAGGGAAACGATTTCTTTACCGAGGTGTCTACCCCGGTGAGGCTGGGCTGACAGGGAGGGACTTCCGGGCGGCGGCTTTATCCCCCGGCGGCGGGTCCTAGCGAACCGGCATGGCGGCGGCTTTATCCCCCGGCGGCGGGTCCTAGCGAACCGGCATGGCGGCGGCTTTATCCCCCGGCGGCGGGTCCTAGCGAACCGGCATGGCGGCGGGTCCTGTCCGGGCCCAGCCCGCCGTCCTCCATAGAGTCCGGGCGGCGGGCGCCCTGAGCCCGGCCACCCCCCACCACACCTACCGGGGTTTGCCCAATCTCGGGTGATTGGTTGCTTTAGTTGATCTGGCGATCTTGACCAGCCCAGTAGGGCTCGCGCAGGCGGTACTTCTGGAGCTTGCCGGTGGCGGTGCGAGCCAGTTCATCACGGAACTCCACCGACGTGGGGCACTTGTAGTGGGCCAGGCGGCTCCGGCAGTGCTCGATCAATTCGGACTCGGAGGCCGACTCCCCCGGCGCCAGCACCACTAGGGCCTTCACCGTCTCACCCCACTTCTCATCAGGCACGCCGATAACTGCCACCTCAGCCACCGCCTCGTGGGCGAACAGGGCGTCCTCCACTTCGATGGACGACACGTTCTCCCCGCCGGAGATGATCACATCCTTCTTGCGGTCCGACAGGGTGAGGTAGCCCTCCTCGTCGATGAGTCCCCCGTCGCCGGTGTGGAACCAGCCCCCGGCCAAGGCCTCGGCCGAGGCGTCGGGCTGCTCCCAATACCCCTCCAACACGTGGTTGCCCCGGGCCAGTACTTCGCCGGAGTCATCCACGCCCAGTGAGATGCCCAGAGCGGGAACGCCCTGTCGGGACAGCTTGACCGCCCGATCCGCCGGGCTCAGATGATCCCACTCGGCCCGACGGCGGTTGATGGTCAGGTAGGGCGCGGTCTCGGTGAGCCCGTAGAGCTGCATGAACTCCCAGCCCAACTCGGTCTCCATCCGCTCAATGGTGCGGGTGGGCGGGGGTGCGCCGGCCACCGTCATGCGCACTCGTCCCGAACCGGGAATCTCCCCGTCCCAGTCTTGAGCTGCATCCAGAACCGCAGCCACCACCGCAGGCGCCCCGCACAGGTAGGTCACCCCGTGGTGCTCAATCCGGCGCAATATCTCCGCTCCATCCACCTTGCGAAGCACGATGTGGCGGGCCCCAGCACCGCTGACTGCGTAGGGCATGCCCCATCCGTTGCAGTGGAACATGGGCAGGGTGTGGAGGTACACATCCCGGTCGCTGACTCCGGCGGCCCAGCCGAATGTGGTGGCGTTCAGCCACAACGAGCGATGGGTCATCTGCACACCCTTGGGGCGGGCCGTGGTGCCGGAGGTGTAGTTGATGGTGGCGGTGGCTTCCTCGTCCGGAGTCCATGCCTCGGGCTCCACACCGAATCGATACAGGGATGCATCGGTCTCAGCGCCAAGCACGTATCGGTGGCGGCAATCCACGTCGGCCAGCGCGTCGGCCAGCTCCGGGTCGATCAACAGCATCGTGGCCCCGCAGTGCTCCACGATGTAGCTGATCTCCTCCTGGTTGAGCCGGAAGTTGATGGGTACACACACCCGGCCGTACCCGCTCACCCCGAATAGCGAGACCATCAGCCGGGCGGCGTTATGGGAGACGATGGCCACCCGTTCTCCGAAGCCGACTTCGTGCTCGTCCAAAGCAGCGGCCTGAGCCCGGGCCAATTCGGCCATTCGGGAGTAGGTCAGCTCGCCCCACCCCTCAGCCGGCTGATCCGGCTCGTCCACGATCCCCACTCGATCGCCGTACACCGTCTCGGCCCGATCCAGAAAGTCCCGCACACTCAGAGCTACTTTCATTGCCCCACCGTATCCATCCCACCCGCCCACCTACATAGGCGGCTTGCCCCATCTCTATGTGCGGACCAACAGAAGGCTCATGCACGACATGGGTTGACCGCCGCCTCCTCGTACAATTTCCGCCGTGACGGTTGTACGAGTTCTGGGCACAGTTGGGAAGACCGTCATCGCCCTCGGGCTCATCATTCTGCTGTTCGGGATATTCCAACTTTGGGGAACTGGTGTCATCGAAGCCCGGGCTCAACAGAACCTGGACGACGACTTCTCCGATCTGTTGGAGGCATCCAGCCAGTGGGAGGCCGCCCCGCCTCCCCCGGTTGCCACGCCCCCACCCGTTCCCGCCAGCACCCCTGAGCCCAACTCCACCCCTGATCCCACCGATACCCCTCCCATCAGCGATGCAAGCTCGCAGTCTTCGACCTCCACTCCCACGCCAGCGCCGGAACTATCCCAAGAGCCTCTTCCACCACCTACTCCCCCTCCGGAGTGGCTGGCCATGCTCTATCGAGAGCAGGGATTGGCCGTCGCCCGCATCCAGATCCCCAGGATCGGTGTGGACAAGACCGTTGTGGAGGGCGTGCGGGTCAGCGACCTCCGCAAGGGCCCCGGTCACTATCCAGCCACTCCCATACCCGGCCAAGCCGGCAATGCGGCCATTGCCGGCCATCGCACAACGTACGGGGCACCGTTCGGCGAGATCGATGAACTGCTCCCCGGAGACGAGATAATCGTCACCACCATCCAAGGGGAGTTCGTCTACCAGGTGATAGAGCAAGGAGAGGGCTACGGACATTTCATCGTTCCCCCTACCGCAATTGAGGTCCTCGAACAGAATTTCCGCGACCACCCCAACCGCCTCACCCTGACGGCTTGCCACCCCAAGGGCTCTGCCCGCCAGCGAATCATCGTGGTGGGAGAGCTGGTGGGTGAGCCTGCCCCCACATACCCCCGGCCCGGACAGGAGGAACAGCCTGCCCCACAACTAGCTGACGAGAACGTGGACGAGGCGGAAGCAAGCGATCAGACCATTACCCCAACCGCCACTCCCGAGCCTTCCGACGGGGCGAGCACGCCAGCACCCGCCTCTTCGCCAACCGCGGACCCAACCCCGGAACCCGACGAGGCGACGACTCCCACGCCCACCTCTTCGCCAACCGCGGACCCGATCCCGGAGCCCGACGAGGCGGACGAAGAGGAAGCGGTGCCAGTGGCTGATTCTTTCGGCGAAGGCCTCAACGGTGACTCTGACGGGTTGCTCCCGGCCATCCTGTGGGGCCTCGCCGCGCTGGCCATTTGGTTCTCCGCCTTCTTTGCCGGGCATCGGTGGAAGAAGCTCCCGGCCTACGCTCTATCGGCAGTGCCCTTCCTCATTGTGCTGTTCATGGCGTTCTGGCATATCGACCGAGTTCTCCCCTCGTACTGATTTGATCGACACGATGCTGGAGACCCGATGAAGCGCATCTTCCTCCCCATAGCGCTGTCACTTGCGTTGGCAACGGCCAGCTGCGGCAGCGACCAACCGGAGGACTCTCTGCTCGACGAGGTGTTCGTCGTGCCCACCGCCGAACCCGACCTGCTACCCACCGAAGAGGACCTGCGGGACCGCTTCGAAGGGACCGTTACCGATCCCTACGACCTTCTCGTAGGCACATGTTTCAATCAGTACACCTACCGGGACCGCAACGATCTACTGGCCCAACTGACCACCGCCATCGGCTGCACCCGTCCCCATAACGCCCAGGTGTACGCCATCGTGATCCACGACGCCCCCGCCGGCGCCCCCTATCCCGGAGAAGAAGCGGTCAACGGCTGGGGGGTGCTGGAGTGCTACGACCGGTTTGAGCCCTTCGTCGGCCTCGTCTACGAGAAATCCGAGCTCGACATCGGCATGATCACTCCTAGCCGCACCGACTGGGAAGGCGCTGACAATCTCCGGCGCATCTCCTGTTACGTGTTCAGCCGTAAGCACCTGCTCATCATCGGCACCATGGAGGACATCAGGCTCTAGCGGAGTGTCGTGGGCGGCTCACGCCATCAGTGCAGCCAGTGCCGTCCACGACTGCGGTGTGGCACCGCAACCGGTTCCATCGTCAGGATCCCAATACTCGGAGAAGCCGCTTCGCATTGCGCCCCGGACAGTGGCCGAGGCCACTGCCCCAGCGACTTCGTGCCGGCCCTGTCGACGCAGGCCCACCCACGTCAGATAGCTGAGCTGGGGCCAAGCCGGCCCCCGCCAATACGAACGTGAGTCGAATCCGGGCTCCCCTCGGTGAACCCCGGCCGGTCCACACCACCCGCCGTAGGCCGAGGGATCGACCATGTCGGCCGCCACAGTATCGATTTGCTCGGTGTCAGCGGCGACCAGCATCGGCAATAGGCCGTCCAGGGTGCGAACTCTCCCCGACCCCGACTCCGATGCCCCAGCATCGGTCCAGGTTCGGCGGGATTGATCCCACTGTTCGGCCAGGCAACCGGCTAGCTCATCGGCTTGGTCGGTGGTTTCCGATCGACCGGTCACGGTGGCCAATTCCCGGGCGTTGAAGGCCACCAAGGCGTTGAATCCCGCCGACGCGGATTCGAATACCGGGTTGGCCACGGGAGAACCAGCGGAGCTGCGCTGGATCGATACCACAAGCTGGTTCTTGACCCGCCGCCAGGAGTCCAGGGAGAACCCACCAGGGCAGAAGTCGTCCCAGCGGGGGCTGTCATCCGCGCCGCTCTCCCATGGATGGCACAGCGCAATCAGCCCGTTGGCCAGACGCTGACGATCGACCAGCAGAAACCGCAGACCGTTCTCGGCCTTGGCCACAGTCTCCTCGTCGACGTCCACTCCCCGGCGAACGAGTTCGGCCACTGCATGGCCGTACATGGGGGGCTGGGTGATGGACGATGCGTCGTCGCGTCCCCACAGGTCGGCTGCCACACCGGGATTGCGGACATAATTCATGTGGGGGACAAACCCGTCGGCGCCCTGAACCGATAGCGCGCTTTGAAGCTCGATCAGTCCACGATCGTCGCCCAATTCGGCCCAGCACACGGCATGAAAGCACGAGTCCCACAGCCACTGCCAGGGGTACGTCGCCGGATTCGGAACGGCATACCCCTCGGGAACCCAGTGGGCCTCCAAGACCGCTCGAGCCGCCTCCCGCACCACTGAGCGGTCATACTCGGCTGGCCCGTCTATATCTTCCCCATCCATTTCTTCACAGTCTCGCGGATGAGGCTGATCTGATTGCCTCATGGAAAATCTGGTTACCTCGTAGGAATGGCACGGGGCGCGATCGTCTCTTTTCGACTGGGATTGAGCGACGGCGTGTCGGTCGTCGCCCGCCTATGGCAAGAGATGCTCACCGACATCGGCTTTGAGATGGTGACTGTGGCCGCCGAGGGTCCGGTAGACCGGCTGGTTCCGGGCTTGGGCATCAACCAGCCTGATGGGCCTGATCCCGAAGTCTTTTCCGCCGCGGTGGCCGACGTCGACCTGGTGGTGGTGGAAAACCTCTGCACTATCCCGCTCAACCTCCCCGCAGCTCGCACGGTGGCCCGAACGCTCGCCGGCCGCCCCGCCATCCTCCATCACCACGATCCCCCCTGGCAGCGGGAGCGGTTCGCCTCGGTCACCGAATTGCCTCCCCACGACCCCTCCTGGCGTCATGTGGTCATCAATCAGCTCACCGCTGAGCAGTTCGCCCTGCGAGGCCTCGAGGCCACGGTGATCTACAACGGATTCGACACCCACCGTCCCGAGGGCGACCGAGCGGCGATGCGGGCCAAGCTGATGGTGGATGACGAGACCCTCCTCGTTGCCCACCCGGTGCGGGCCATTCCCCGGAAGAACATTCCTGCGGCCATTGCCATCGCCGAGGAGCTGGAGGGCACCTATTGGCTGATGGGGCAAGCCGAAGAAGGGTACGACGCTGCCTTGGATCAGCTGCTGGCCGATGCCCGCTGCCCAGTCATTCATCGGCCGGTGGCCCGCACTCCTGACATCTACGCCGCTGCCGATCTGGTGGTGTTCCCCTCCACTTGGGAGGGATTCGGCAATCCCCCGGTGGAGGCAGCCATCTGGCGACGTCCCTGCGTGGTGGGCAGCTATCCGGTGGCCGAGGAGTTGACCGAATTCGGGTTCCTGTGGTTCTCCCCCGATCGCCTCGACGAGGTGCGTACGTTTTTGAACTGCCCCGACACCGATCTGTTGGACCAGAATCAAGCCATCGCCCAGCAGCACTTCTCTTTGGAGCGGGTCCGAGCAGACTTGGTCGCCCTCTTGGATAGCGCCGGTTGGCTCTCATGAGCTCTGACGACCTCGCTGCCCGCCGACGACGTATTGCGCAGGCAACCGCAGCCGGCCAACGGCTGGGCTACTTCCTCTATCTGGCCGCGGTGGCCTTGTTCTTCACCGGCTTCGCCACCAGCTTTCGGAGCCCTCTGGTCACCGCCATCATCGTCTGCCTCTTGGTCGGCTCCCTTGTCCTCGCCCCCGCCATCATCTTTTCCTACGCCGTGCGCGCCGCCAACCGCGAGGATCCCCTCCCCCCTCATTAACAAGTCAAGAGGAGTGCGCTCCAGCGGTAGGCGTGGCGGGGGGTGGCGGTCCTCAACTCAAAAAGGAGGGCTGCGGAACGCGGATAGGCAGGCTGGGGGGTGGCCCGGCTCAGGGCGCCCGCCGCCCGGACTCCATGGAGGACGGCGGGCTGGGCCGGGACAGGACCCGCCAGCCTGCCGGGGGGTGGTCAACCCAAGGGGCTTATATCAATCGGCTCATCAGGCAGCCGACCAGCAACTACATCAGGCAAGAATTCCCGCAGCCGCTCCGGCAACACCTTCTCATCAGAGGCCAGCAGCTCTTCCAACGTCCACCACCGCGCCTCCTCGAACGCGGCCGCCTCCAAGGCCTCGAGGTGCTGTGGATCCCACTCACCCCCGTCGGGACACCAGGCCACATGGATGCGCTCACGAGAGTCGAAGTGGATGCCGGCGAAATCGAACTCCACATGCTGGGTCCAGATGCAAGGACCGACCTCCACGTCGGCGAACCCGGCCTCCTCCCAGAGCTCGCGGCGAGCACATTCGGCAAAGTCCTCTCCCGGGTCCAGTCCGCCACCGGGAATCTCCCACCACGGTGGCTTGTGGGGGTCGATCGGGTCACTGGCGCGCATCAGAAAGACGCGCCCGTGCCGGTCGAGCAGCACGGCACGAGCCGCTGGGCGCCGCAGAGTCCACGCCATGAGCGGCGACCCTACCCCTCCACAATTCACGCGGGCAGCTTCAATCCCAACTGGTGGTGGAATAGATGGCCGGCAACGAGCGCCGGTACAGTCCCGACCGACAGATCAATACCCGGGGGTTGCCCAAGATGGAATTCGGATATTTTGCCCAGTGTTTCGTGCCCGATTTCGGCTATGAGGACATTCCCAATTGGGAGGCCGAGCGCATCCGCGACAACTTGGAGATCTCCCAGCTCTGCGACCGCAACGGGTTCAAGTACATCTGGTCGTCTGAGCACCACTTCTTGCGGGAGTACTCCCATATGTCCTGCCCCGAGGTGTTTCTGTCGGCTGTGGCATCAACCACCGAGAACGTGCATCTGGGCTCGGCCATCTTCAACATCACCGCCCCGGTGAACCACCCGGCCCGCTCGGCCGAGCGGGCGGCCATGATCGATGTGCTGTCCAATGGGCGCTTCGAGCTGGGCACCGGCCGAGGCTCCTCGTCCACCGAGGTGATGGGATTCGGCATGCCGGGCTCGCCCCGCGACCCGGAGACCGGCCTGGCCGACACCGAGGTAACTCGCGGCCTGTGGGACGAGGCCATTCGCCAGATTCCCCATATGTGGCGCGAGGGCGCGTACAGCTACGAGGGCGACAGCTTCTCGATGCCGGCCCGGGAGATCTTCCCCAAGCCGGTCACCAAGCCCCATCCCCCGCTGTGGGTGGCATGCGGCAGCCCGGGCACCTTCGAGAAGGCCGGCAAGCTGGGCATCGGGGTGCTGTGCTTCACTATCGGCACCCCCGACGAGATCGCCCCTCTCATCGAGATCTACAAGAACGAGGTGGCCAGCTGCAAGAACCCGGTGGGCGACTTCGTCCACGACAACGTGATGTGCGTGGGCTTCGGTATTTGCCTGGACGACCGGGAGATGGCCATCGACCTGGCCACCCGCAGCCATATGTACTACTACCAGTGCCTCGTGTACCGCTGGCTGGACACCTTCCCCAAGCCTGACGGGATACCCGAGTGGCCGGCGGTCATCCCCGAGCCGACCCATGACGATGTCAAGATGGCCATCGAGGGTGGGTCGCTGTGCGTGGGCAACGCCGAAGACTGCATCCACGTCTCCCGCCAGTACGAGCGGGTGGGGGCCGACCAGTACGTGATCAGCCCGCTCACCTCCACACTGCCGATGGACGTGGTGCGCGACACCATCGTGAACTTCGGCAAGCACGTGATCCCGGTGATCGACACCGACCCGGTCCACCGCTCGACCCGCCAGCGTGAGGCGGCCCTGGCCGCGGCTGGATAGCCGATCACAAGGGGCCACAAATCGGGTCCCAGCAAAATGTCTCGCGGGCCTAGTCAAACCGCGATCCAACCGCTAGCGTCTTATCCGTCCCTTGAGTCCAACGTTGGGAGCAAAACCATGCAAAAATCTGTTCACCGCTTGCTGGCCCTGCTCGGGTTAGTGCTGGCCTTCTCGCTGGTTGCCGCCTCTTGCGGCAACGACGATGACGACGGCGCAGCCCCTGCGGCTACTGAAGCGCCAGCGGCGGCTACCGAAGCGCCAGCGGCAACTGAAGCCCCTGAAGCGACCGTCAGTCTCGTGCAAGACGGCGGAACCCTCCAGGCTGTGCTGGACCGCGGCCATGTGCTGTGCGGCTCCCGCGACGATGTTCCCGGTTTCGCGCTGTTGAACGCGGACGGCGAGTACGAGGGCTTCGACATCGACATGTGCCGGGTAGTGGCCGCGGCCATCTTCGGCGATGCCAATGCCGTGGAGATCGTGCCCGTCACCAGCGCCGAGCGCTTTACCGCACTTGCCGCGGGTCAGTTCGAGGTGATGAACCGCAACACCACGTGGACGGCCACCCGTGACGGCACCGAAGGCGCCAACTTCTTGTTCACCACCTACTACGACGGCCAGGGCCTCATGGTGCCAGCCTCCACCGGCTTCACCACGCTGGAAGACCTGGAGGACGCCAACATCTGCGTGAGCACCGGTACCACCACCGAGCTGAACCTCACCGCGGTGTTCGCCGCTCGGGGAATCCCCTTCAACCCGGTTACGTTCGAGGGCTTCGACACCCTGGTGCCGGCCTACGAAGAGGGCCAGTGTGAGGCGATGACCGCCGATAGCAGCGTTCTAGGAGTGTTCAAGTTCGAGATCGAGGGCAAGGGTGGTGCTGACCAGCACATCATGGCCGAGCTCATCTCCAAGGAGCCCTTGGGCACTGTGGTTCGCGACGGCGACACCGAGTGGGCACAGGTTGTGAACTGGGCCACCATGGCTACCGTGCAGGCCTGGGAGTTCGGACTCGACTCCAGCAACATCGGCAGCTACGACGGCACCGATCCCAACATCTTGAACTTCTTGGGCCGTGACGGCTTCGATCCCGGCCTCGGCCTGCCCACCGACTTCGCCATCAACGTGGTTGAGCAGGTTGGCAATTACGAGGAGATCTTCAACCGCTATCCGCAGTTGGGGGTCCTCGCCGGCAGCGTGAACGACCTCTGGTCAAACGGCGGGCTAATGTACGTCCCGCCCTACCGCTAGGGAAAATCCCGCTCGTCACGTGACGGGCAGATTCTGAAACGATGAGCAGCCCACCGGTCACCGGCCGGTGGGCTGCTCTCGTCTAAAGTTCAAGGTCACACTGCTATGAGCAGCACGGCTGATTTCGCCAGCACACAAGCTGATCTCACCGCCGTACCTTCCGCGCCATTCAGCCGCCGACTGCTGGCTTGGGCATTCGACCTCTTAATCCTTGCGGTTGTCGGAGTTGGGTCGGTCTGGCAATTCGGACTGCGTCTGCTAGACGGCTACAGCGACATTGCTGAGCTCGTTCTCGCATGGACCTTCATCATTGCGGTGCCGGTGGCGGTTGTGACCATCATGGTGATCGACGCGGTCCGCATTGGGCAGACCCCGGGCAAGGCGGCTGTTGGCATCCGCTCCCTTCACGACGGGTCGCAGAAGAGGGTGGTCTCCTCATTCGACCCGAGAGTCCCGGTGCCGGGCATTCCCGCACTTTGGCGCGACGTTCGAGTTCTACGGGTGGCCGGACAGGTGCTGGCGGTCGTGGTGGTAGTGGCCGCAATGAGGTGGATGTTCCACAACCTCATCGTGAACATGGACGAAATCAACCTGCCCCGGGATTTCGACTTCTTGGACAACCCCTATCAGGTGGCTATCCGCGACAACTTCGGTTTCGACCCCCGTGATCCCATTTGGAAGGCCCTGCTCATCGGCCTTCAGAACACATTGTTGGCATCAGTAGTTGGAATACTAATCGCCACAGTGGTGGGCTTATTCGTGGGTATCGCCCGCCTCTCCTCCAATTGGCTGGTGGCTAAGGCAGCCAGCGTCTTCGTAGAAACCCTGCGCAACATCCCACCGCTAGTAGTCATCATCTTCTTCGGCTCGATATTCACTTTTGGCCCCCTTCCTCCCTTCAATGCGAGCAGCCCGCCATGGCTGGGCAAGTTCTTCGGCTCCGACAGCAACTATCTTCTTTTGAGCAAGACCAGCCAAGCCATCCCCTCGTTGGCATCGGGAGGCAACGTCGGCTCCTTTTGGCTTCTGGTGCTGGCCGCTGCGCTGATCGCCGCCGCAGTCTGGGTGTGGCGGTCCCGGCGAAACGAGGCTACTGGTCAACCTCATCACCGCGTGTTGTGGTCCTTGGGCATTTTCGCGGCGATCGTGTTTGCGAGCTTTGTGCTGCTGGGGGGCCCATACTCGTGGTCATTGCCGGGGGTTTCAGAGAACGGCCGACGAGTAGTGGGAGGCTTCGCTACCAACTCCGGATACCTGGCGCTGACAATAGGTTTGGGCTTGTATACAGCCAGTTTCGTCGCTGAGATCATTCGCGGCTCCATTCAGTCCGTCCCTAGGGGCCAGAATGAAGCGGCTATCACGGTTAATCTCAAGCCAGGCCAGCGGTATCGGTTCGTCATCCTTCCCCAAGCGCTGCGGGTTGCCGTCCCGCCCTACATAAGTGAGTGCGCCAACCTCATCAAGAACACCTCACTGGGTATCGCTGTCGCCTATCCCGACCTATTGCTAGTTGCCGCCACCGCTTGGGGTAACGGCAACCCTGCGCCCCAGTTGATCTTCATCCTGGCCATGGTCTACCTAATAATCAACCTCTTCGTTTCGTTAGTCCTCAATGTCTATAACCGAGCCATACAGCTCAAAGAGCGATGAGCCGATGACCACCACGCTTCCGCCCTCAGAGACCAACCCACAAGGGAACCCGTCCAGCCTGCCCCCTGACATGCGGGTATCGCCCGGCACCTGGTTGCGCAAGAACCTTTTCAAAAACTGGTACAACGGTCTCATTACTGTGGTCGCCTCGGCGCTCGGAGCGATCCTCATTTTCTATGGTTCACGATTTGTCTTCGTCACCGGGCAATGGGAGGCGGTACGCAAGAATCTCACCCTTCTCATGGTGGGCACCTACCCTCGCAGCGAGCTATGGCGCCTCGTGGTCCAGATGTATCTGGTGGCGTCAGCCATTGGCATCGCCTGGGGCACTACCACCGCCAGAAGCCAAGATCGGGCTGAAGATACCGGAACTTCTGTGCAACGCCCAACCCCCTTGGACCTGCTGCGTCGCTACTGGGCCATATTGCTGCTGCTCGTAGTGATCCTGGTGTTCACCCGCACCATTTGGCCGACGCTATTCACGCTTTCAACTATCGCGGTAGGGCTTTCGATGCGTGCCGGAGCAATGCGACTGCCCCGCTCAGCACGCAAGATCTGCTGGCTATTCGCCGCCTTCATGGCGCTTGTCTCATTCCAGGTGGTATCAGGAACCGGCGGTATCGCCTGGTGGTGGACTAGTGCCCTAGTCTCGTACGTGGCTCTCCAAATCGCTAGCGCGAGAGACCTCACCAAGTACATGGGATCTCAGATTGTCTGGCCGATTTCCCGTCGAGTTCGGTCGATCACTCCCCGTGACCTAGCCAGGATCAAGCAGGTGGCCCAGATCTTGGCCGTGGTTGCCGCAGTGGTTGTGGTCCGAATCGCCTACTGGCTCATCGGCGATACGTCCAGCGTGAGCTGGGACAATTGGTCGGGCCTCTACCTCACCCTACTCGTTTCGGGAACAGCCATCCTGCTGGCCTTCCCTTTGAGTCTGCTGCTTGCATTGGGGCGCCGCTCCTCACTACCGATCGTGCGCTACTTCTGTGTGGGCTACATAGAGTTCTTCCGCGGTATTCCCTTCATCATTCTTCTGTTCACCGCCAGCATCTTTATCGGCTTCTTCCTAAACGTCTCTTCACCGCTGTCCTTGCTCACCCGGGCCATCATCGCCTTCACCATCTTCAGTTCGGCCTACTTGGCCGAAGTCGTGCGGGGCGGACTGCAAGCAGTGCCCCGCGGCCAGATCGAAGCCGGGCAAGCCGTGGGACTCCAGCCCCCCACGGTTATGCGCCTCATTGTGCTGCCCCAAGCCCTGCGGGCCGTTATCCCCGCCATGGTGGGCCAGTTCATCAGCCTGTTCAAGGACAGCTCACTGCTCTCCATCATCAGCATCGTGGAGTTCTACCGGGCCCGAGAGTTGATCCACTCCCAGCAAGAGTTCCTGGTCAACTCCATTGCTGAGACACTGGTCTTCGTAGCTTTCGGCTACTGGGCCATTAGCTACACCATGTCCAAAGAAAGCCAGCGCCTCGAGCGCCACCTCGGAGTGGGAGAACGATGACAGACGCAACAACAACCTCCAGAGTCAATAGCGACGCCACCCAAATCGGCGGGCGTGCACTCATGGTCGAGATGATCGACGTGGACAAGTTCTTCGGGACGTTTCAGGCGCTCACGGACATCAACATGAGAGTGGGCACCGGCGAGGTGGTGGTAGTGATCGGGCCATCCGGGTCGGGCAAGTCCACCCTCATCCGCTGCATCAACCGATTGGAGCACCACGATCGGGGCCGCATCGTGGTCGATGGCATAGAGCTCACCGACGACGTGCGCAACATCACCCTCATTCGCCGGGAAACCGGCATGGTCTTCCAGCAGTTCAACTTGTTCCCTCACCTCACCGTGATCGACAACATCACCTTGGGACCCCGCCAGGCGCTGAAAATGCCCAAGCAGCAGGCCGAGGACCGGGCGATGGAGCTCTTAGAGCGGGTACATATACCCGAGCAAGCCCGTAAGTTCCCCGGCCAGCTGTCCGGCGGCCAGCAGCAGCGGGTGGCCATCGCCCGCTCGCTGGCCATGCAACCCAAGATCATGCTGTTTGACGAGCCCACCTCGGCGCTTGATCCCGAGATGATCTCCGAGGTGCTGGAAGTCATAAAGGAGCTAGCGGGAACGGGCATGACCATGATTCTGGTCACCCACGAGATGGGTTTCGCCCGAGAGGCCGCCGACCGGGTCATCTTCATGGCCGACGGTGAGATTGTCGAGGTTGGTGAGCCCGAACACTTCTTCACCAGCCCCCGCGAAGAACGCACCCAGCTCTTCCTGTCCCAGATCCTCTGAGGCTCTAACTCCCCGTGTAGCGGGCTCGGAATCGGAAGCGAAGCGGGTCTTCTTCGTACTCCTCCAAGGCGTGGGCGATCCAGCCTGCGGTGCGGGCGATGGCGAATATCGCCTCGCCAGCTTCGGGGCGCATACCGGCCAAGAAAGTCATGGCACCCAATGCGAAATCAATGGTGGCGGGGGCATCAGTACGCTCTGATGCCAGGCTCTGCACCGTCAGCACCAGAGGAAGATGCTCGTGCGATGCCCATGCTCCGGTAATGGATTCCATGAGGGCGCTGCATCGAGGATCGTTCCGGCGATAGATCGAGTGGCCGAATCCGGGAGTGCGGCCGGTGCGGCGCTGGGCCTCCCCTAGCGCCCCGGCTGGATCGCCACTCGTAACAGCTTCCTGGAAGATCTGATGAACGGGAGCGCTGGCTGCTCCGTGCAGCCGTCCCCCCAGAATCCCGAGACCAGCGGCCACCGACGAATAGGGATCGGCCCGCACTGATGCCGCCACCCGAACACCGAGGGTGGAGCTGGCCAGCCCGTGGTCCAGCAGCAGAATCAGTGCCCGGTTGAGAACGGCCCGCTGGCGGGCGTTGGACCGGCCCGGAGCCAGACGGCACCACAACCGTTCAGCCAGATCGCCATCTCGTTGCCCGGCGACTGAGGGAAGCGAATCGACCATCAAGCCGATCACCCGTCGGCCCACCGCCCGGACCGATGAGGCCGAGAGGTCGTTCCGAAGCGGATCGGTGGCTGAAGCGATGCTCACTGCCACCCGGAGTCGGTCAATCATCGGCGTGGTGCCTGGCAGCTGATCTTGGACGCTGTGAGCAACGCCGCCAGCATCGTCGCGGCTGGGCCATTGGCCAACAGCTTCGGCACCCCACACCCAGTCGACGGCCTCTTCGAATCGGGCTTCGGCTGACAGCCCGATCAGATTGCGCCCTCGAACTCGCAACTCCCCGTCGGCCACTTGGGTGATTGCGGTGGAGACCAGAACGCCCACCTCGCCCTCACCTCGGCGGTTGGCACGCGAGCGCAGGTGTTCCACCTCTTCAGGATCGAACCGGGAGCTGCGCCCATCAACATCGACCACCCGCGATAACAGACCCCGGCTCACATAGGAGTAGAGCGTGGCTCTCTTGACGCCGAGACGAACGGCAGCCTCAGCACTCGTCAGCCAATCTTCCATCCCGATTCTCCAATATTGATTAATCAACGTAGATATTGATCAATCTAGTCAATATATCGACACGCGAGGATAATGGACGGCATGAACGCTGTATCCCCGCTGATTGAGAACGTCGCTCCTCCCGGCCTCAAGGGACTGATCGTGGCCGATACGGAGGTGGGCTCAGTTCGCGGGAATGAGGGGTGGTACCACTATCGAGGTCACAGCGCTGCCGCTTTGGCTCGTGATCACTCCTTCGAGGCGGTGGCCCACCTGCTCTTGAACGGCTCTCTTCCGGATGGGGCCACCGAGGAGGAGTTTCGGGCCGAGTTGGCTACCTCCCGTCGTCTGACCCCGGAAACGGCAGCGTTGGTCGCTTCTCTGGCCCGTACCGACCTGCCCCCGATGTCTGTTCTGCGCAGTGTGTTGGGGGTGGTTGTCGATCCCCGCCCCACCCTCGACCTCGATCAATTGGAGCGGCGGGCCGCGGTCATCCGAGCCATCGGCATTACCCCCACCGTGCTGGCTGCGGTCAACCGAATCCGCTCGGGATCGGAGCCAGTGTCCCCCGACGAGTCGCTGACCCACAGCGCCGACTACCTGCGCATGACCTTGGGCGAGACGCCATTACCCGAGCATGCCCGGGCGGTGGAGACCTATCTGTGCCTCACCGCCGACCACGGGTTCAACGCCTCCACGTTCACCGCCCGGGTCATTACCAGCACCGGCACCGACGTAGCCGGAGCAATGGGCGGAGCTTTGGCCGCCTTGGCCGGCCCGCTGCACGGCGGCGCTCCTGGCCGGGTGCTGGACATGCTGCACGCCATCGGCCATCCCGACAACGCGGTTCCCTGGGTTGCCGCCGAGCTCGACGCTGGCGGCAAGATCATGGGGTTCGGCCACGCCGTCTACCGGGCGGCCGATCCACGCTCTGAGGCGTTGAAGGCTGTCGCCGTTGAGCTGGGCGGCGAGCTGGTGGACCGGGCCCTCGACATCGAAAGCCGCATCCTGGCCTACCTAGCCGAGTGGAAGCCCAACGCGGTAATCGTCACCAACGTGGAGTTCTACGCCGGCGTTGTGCTCCACCTGGCCGGACTGCCCCAAGAGGCCTTCACCCCCACCTTCACCACCAGCCGGGTCGTCGGCTGGGGTGCCCACCTGCTGGAGCAGGCGGCCAACAACAAGATCATGCGCCCCAGCGCCCGCTACACCGGGCCACTGCACAATTCCAACTAGGACCCGCCGCCCGGAAAAGAATTCAGTTAACTGTCAAAAGCCTCAAGTATCTGGTCCGCCGCGGCCGCAGGGGCGGTCTGACCAGCCGCTACTTGCTGCTCTAGCTGAGCAGCCAGATCGCCAACGGCTGGCGAGGCCTGAAGACGATCTCGCAGGCGATCTTCCACCATCGCCCACATCCACCGAACTTGTTGATCGGCTCGTTGGCCAGCGAGTTCACCTGAGTCAGCCAGCACTTTGAAATAACCCAGGATGTGGTCCCACACCTGGTCGAGGCCGACTCCCTCGATGGCACTGACCGCCAGCACCGGGGGAACCCAGTGAGGATTGTCCGGAGCAGTCATGGCCAGCGCAGCCCGGTAATCCCGCACTGCCCGCTGGGCGGCGATCTCGTTGCCGCCGTCGGCCTTGTTCACCACCAGAGCGTCGGCCAGCTCCAACACCCCCTTCTTGATGCCCTGAAGCTCGTCGCCGGCACCGGGCAGCATCATCACCAAGAAGAAATCCACCATGTCGGCCACCGCGGTCTCCGACTGGCCGACTCCCACCGTCTCCACCAGCACCACGTCGAACCCGCCCGCCTCCACCACGGTCATGGTCTCCCTGGTGGTGCGAGTGACCCCGCCCAGCGAACCGGAGGACGGCGACGGGCGGATGTAGGCGGCATCGTCGATGGCCAGGTTGGGCATCCGGGTCTTGTCGCCGAGGATGCTTCCCCCCGACACCGACGAAGACGGGTCTACCGCCAACACCGCTACCCGGTGATCCTGCGAGGTGAGGTAGGTGCCCAACGCGTCGATGAAGGTGGACTTCCCCACCCCTGGCACCCCGGTGATCCCTATTCGCCGAGCACCTCCGGTGTGGGGCAGTAGCCGCTGAAGAAGCTCGGTAGCCGACGCCCGATCGTCAGACTTGGTGCTCTCCACCAAAGTGACCGCTCGGCCCAGCCAGGTGCGGTCGGCGGCCAGCACCCCCTCGACACAGGCGTCGAGACTGAAATCCATCACCGACTTCCTGACGGTGAACGATAAGGTCGATCAGGGGCCATCAGTGTCGAGGTCGATCACTTGCGGTCGTCCAAAGCGGCCAGCAACTCCAGTGCCGCGTCGGCGATCACCGTACCCGGGCCAAAGATGGCCTCAGCCCCCGCCGCCCGCAACTGGTCGTGGTCGCTGAGCGGAATGACCCCGCCGACCACAATCATGATGTCGGCCCGCCCCAGTTGCTTCAACTCGGCCCGCAGCTCGGGCACCAGGGTCATGTGCCCGGCAGCCAACGACGATGCTCCCACGATGTGGACGTCAGCCTCTACCGCCTGACGGGCCACCTCGGCTGGGGTTTGGAACAGTGGCCCGACATCCACGTCGAAGCCGAGGTCGGCAAACGCAGTGGCGATCACCTTCTGGCCCCGGTCGTGGCCGTCTTGGCCCATCTTGGCCACCAGAATCCGGGGCCGACGCCCAGTTCGAGACGCAAAACCAGCTACTGCTTCCCGCACTTCGCCAGTGCCGCTGCCGTTGCCGTCGCTCTGTCCCATCTCTGATTGGTACACCCCGGAGATTGTGCGAATCCGGGGCGCATGGCGACCATACACCTTTTCCAGCGCGTCGCTGATCTCTCCCACCGTGGCCCGGGCCCGAGCAGCGTCCACGGCCAGAGCCAGCAAATTGGAGCCCGTACTGCCTACAGGACGGTCGGCACCCGCAGTCAGCGCGTCCAAGGCACGACCGCAAGCGTCGTTGTCCCGGTCGGCCCGCAGCCGCTCGAGCCGGGCGATCTGTGAGGCCCGTACTTCGGCGTTGTCCACTTTCAACACCTCGATGGGCTCGTCGCCCTCCACCTGATAGCGGTTCACACCAACCACCGTTTGAGCGCCGGAGTCGATGCGAGCCTGGGTGCGAGCCGCCGCCTCCTCGATGCGCATCTTGGGCAGCCCAGCCTCGATGGCCTCGGCCATGCCGCCCGCAGCCTCGACCTCGCTGATGTGCTCCCACGCCCGTTGGGCCAGGTCATGGGTGAGGCGCTCCACGTAGTACGAGCCGCCCCAAGGATCGGCCACCCGGCACGTCCCCGACTCCTGCTGCAACAAAAGCTGGGTGTTCCGGGCAATCCGGGCCGAGAAGTCAGTGGGCAGGGCTAAGGCCTCGTCCAAGGCGTTGGTGTGCAACGACTGGGTATGGCCCTGGGTGGCGGCCATGGCCTCGATGGTGGTGCGGACAACATTGTTGAAGACGTCTTGGGCGGTGAGGCTCCACCCGGAGGTCTGGCTGTGAGTGCGCAGAGACAGCGACCGGGGGTTGGACGGGTTGAACGGGCGCATCAGCTTGGCCCACAGCAGGCGAGCGGCTCGCAGCTTGGCCACCTCCATGAAGAAGTTCATCCCGATGCACCAGAAGAAGCTGAGCCGGGGAGCGAAGGCATCGATGTCCAACCCCGAGTCCAAGCCGGCCCGCACATACTCCACCCCGTCGGCCAGGGTGTAGGCCAACTCCAAGTCAAGGGTGGCTCCGGCCTCTTGCATGTGATAGCCGGAGATGGAGATGGAGTTGAATTTCGGCATGTTGGCCGAGGTGTAGGCGAAGATGTCGGAGATGATCCGCATCGATGGGGCCGGCGGGTAGATGAAGGTGTTGCGGACCATGAACTCCTTGAGAATGTCGTTCTGAATGGTCCCGGCCAGCTTCTCCGGCGGTACCCCCTGCTCTTCGCCGGCCACGATGTACATAGCCATGATCGGCAGAACTGCGCCGTTCATGGTCATCGAAACGGTCATCTGATCGAGCGGAATCCCATCGAACAGGATCTGCGTGTCCAGAATGGAGTCGATGGCCACGCCGGCCATGCCCACGTCCCCGCTCACCCGCCCATTGTCGGAGTCGTACCCCCGGTGGGTGGCCAGGTCGAAGGCCACCGACAGTCCCTTCTGCCCCGCAGCCAGGTTGCGGCGGTAGAAGGCGTTGGAATCCTCAGCAGTGGAGAATCCGGCGTATTGGCGGATGGTCCAGGGCTGGGTGGCGTACATGGTGGCGTAGGGACCCCGCAGATAGGGCTCCAGCCCGGGGTAGGTGTCGCAGAAGTCCAGCGGTGCCCGGTCCTCGGCGGTGTACAGCCGGCGCACGCCAAATCCCTCAGGGGTCGCCCAGGTCAGACGGTCAGGGCTCTCTCCAGTCTGTTCGGCCACCAGATCGGCCCAACTGGCGCCGTTCGTGCCTGACGACGACGCTGCGTCGAAATCCACGCCGGTGAAGTCGGGGACAGTCACAGGCCCAGCCTTGCGTGAAGGGCTTGCAGGGCGGCCACGGCATCACATCCAAGGTGGATGTAGGCGTCTGCCCCCCACCGCTCATCGGGACGACCAGCCAGCACTACGTATTCGCATCCGGCCTCTTTCAGCGCGGCCACCGTCGAAGCGGCGCACTCTTGGTACACATCGTCGGAGGAACAGATCACGGCTATTGGCGAGCCCGACGACGACCAAGCCGCGGCCGCTTCGGCCGGAGTGTCAAAGCCGCCATTGCCCAAAGAGCGGATTCCTCCTGCGGCCAACAGGTTCGCGGCAAACGCCGCCCGCGCCGTATGTACCGCCATGGGGCCGAGGTTGGCCAAGAAAGCAGTCGGACGTAACGGGCTGGCCTCAGCGGCATCCCGCAATGCCTCGAACGGTTCGGCCAGGCGGCGCAGTTCGGACTCTGGCGCCACCGGCAACCGATCCACCGCCTCCTCATCGATATCGGGGAACTCGCTCACCCCGGTAAGGGGCAAGCGGCGGGTGGCCACGTCCTGGCTGCGGGCCTCATGGGTCGCTTCGATGCGCTCGGCCAGGCCTGCTCCCGCCTCCAGTTCTTGGAACAGCCCCCACGCGGTCCCTGCCAGCGCGTCAGTGAGCGATTCCACGTAGTAGGAGCCGCCGGAGGGGTCGATCACCTGATGGATGTGGGATTCCTCTCGCAGCAGGAGTTGGGTGTTGCGAGCGATACGCAGCCCAAGTTGATCTGGGACGCCGATAGCCGCGTCGAACGGGCTGACGGTAATGGCATCGGCGCCGCCCACCGCAGCGGCGAAACAGGCCACCGTGGTGCGGATCATGTTCACATACGGGTCACGACGGCTCATCATGGCGCCAGAGGTAACCGCGTGCTGCCGTTGCGGGGATGGCTCAATACCGCACACCTGCGTCACCCGAGCCCACAGGCGGCGTGCAGCCCGGAATTTGGCGATGGTCAAGAACTGATCCACACCGGCTGCGTAGCGGAATTCCAGTCTGTCGGCCGCCAAGGCCAGATCGATCCCCGCCTGTTCACAGGCCCGCAAGTAGGCCACTCCGTCGGCAAGCGATCCGGCTAGCTCCTGGGCTTCGGTGGCACCCTGATCAGCCAGCCGGGCCCCGTTGACAACCGCGACCAGCACGTCGCGGTAGTTCCGGTTCAAAGTGTTGGCCACTGCCTCGGCTACCGCTGGATCCCGGGGGTCGATCCCAAAGCCGCCGAGAGCCTCGTCTCTGGCCACTCCCCTGCTGTCCCACAGACTGACCAAGTGCCAAATGGCGGCCTCGCTCCCCGGCGCCAACATGATCGGCACCGTTGCGGGAACGCCTTCGAGCAGTTCTTCAAGTTCTTCCAAGCTGGTCTCGCCGTCGATGTGGAGCTCTATGGCATCAGCTCCCCCACCCAAGTCGGCCAGCACAGCCTGGTTGCCGGTAGCACGGCTGTGGGCCTGGCGTACCTGCCACGCGCCGCCCACAACCCTGCTGCCTCGGGTGAACGGCGCCATGCCCGGCAGGCTGGGGTCGCCGGCGTGGTCGGCTCCGGTATAGAGCGGTTGAATGCCGACACCGTCATAGGTCTTGTGAACGAGTTTCTTGTCGAACGGCGCCCCTCTCAGCACCTGCTCAACCAGCTCCATCCACTGGTCTCGCCCGGCCAGGTCGAAGTCGTCGGCCAGACTCATCACGGCATCGCTCACACCCTTGATGGTACGTCCTGCCCTCGTGGATTCCCGCCTTGGAAAAAGACCTACTCAGCCATTGGCAGGCGCAACTTGTGACCGAATACCGGAGAGGGCGAAAATCAAGGCACCCTCTCCCCCGCCTGAAACCCACTCAATCTGACGAGGTAGCAACATGGCAGACCTGCCGTTCAAGGTGTTCGACGCCGACAACCACTACTACGAAGCCACAGACGCATTCATCCGCCACATCGACCCGGCGATGAAGAAGCGCTGCATGCAATGGGCCAACATCGACGGCAAGCAGCGCTTGCTGGTGGCGGGAAAGATCAACCGGTTCATCCCCAATCCCACCTTCGACCCGGTCTCCAAGCCGGGCGCGCTTCAGGACTTCTTCCGGGGCCGCAACAAGGACGGTGTGGATGTGAAGACCATGTTCGGCGAACTCGATCCCATCTCCGAGCGCCCTGAGTACCGCGACCGCGACAAGCGCCTGGAACTCATGGACGCCCAGAACGTCGAGGCGGCCCTGTTCTTCCCCACCTTGGGAGTGGGCATGGAGCAGTCGCTGCGCCACGACCCACCGGCAGTGGTGGCGGCCTTTACCGCATTCAATCGGTGGCTGGCTGAAGACTGGGGTTTCGCCTACCAAGAGCGGATCTTCGCCGCTCCGGTGATCTCGATGATCGATGTGGACTGGGCCGTTTCCGAGGTGGAATGGGCTTTGGCCAACGACGCTCGCATGGTGGTTATGGTCCCCGGACCCGTGCCCACCACCGATGGCGGAAGCCGTTCACCGGGCATGCCCGAGTACGACCCGGTGTGGGCCCGCATTGCCGAGGCCGGCATCACCGTGGGCATGCACGGAGGCGACGGCGGCTTGCACGAATACAACGAGATGTGGGAGCCCACTGAGGACTTCCAGTCGTTCCGCACGTCAACGTTCAAGCAGATCACCGGCCACGACCGTCAGATCTTCGACACGATGGCCGCCATGGTGTGCCACGGGCTGTACGACCGCCACCCCAACCTCCGGATTGCCTGCATCGAGAACGGGGGCATGTTCGCTCCCCGCTTGGTAGAGGAGCTCAAGATTGCCTACGGCAAGATGCCCCAGGAATTCCGCACCGACCCAGTTGACCAGTTCTTGAACCATGTGTGGGTATCGCCCTACTACGAGGACGACATCGACCTCATCAAAGAGACGATTGGCGCCGACCACATGCTGTTCGGCTCCGACTACCCCCACGCTGAGGGATTGGAAGTGCCCACCGACTTCATCTACGACATCCCCAATTTCACCGATGCCGAGGCCAAGGCCATGATGCGGGACAACGCGTGGGACGTGATCACCCCTCGCTCCGCGCTAGCCGCCTGAGCTTCGCCCACCCGACCCCCTCCAACCGAAAAGGACCAGCACTATGGGCATGCCCACCGACATTCCGATCATCGACACCATGGTCGGCTTTCCCAAGCCGGATTTCTCCACCTACGACTTCATCCGAGCCCAGACCAAGGACACCCAGACGTCCGATGAGTTCGACTTCCCGGTGGAGTACATGTTCAAGGGGGTACCCAAAGAGCTGTACGGCACCGATGACGACCCGGTTCAGGTCGTGCTCAAGGAGATGGATCGATTCAACATCGAGATGGCCCTTGTATCCTGCGAGGACGAGACTGGCCAGCGGGCGCTGAAGGACTTCCCCGAGCGGTTCATCCCCTCCATGAACGTGGAGCCCAACGACGTGATGGGAGAGGTGCGCCGCATGGATCAGCTCCACCGGGAATGGGGCGTCAAAGCGGTAGGGGCATTCCCGGCCGGCTGCTTCCCCCAGGTGCCGATCGACGACGCCAAGTTCTATCCGATTTATGCCAAGTGCGTAGAGCTCGACGTGCCCATCTTCGTATGCGCCGGCGTGCCTGGCCCCCGGTTCCCGTTCTCTCCCCAGCACGTAGAGCGCATCGACCGGGTCATGTACGACTTCCCCGAGCTCACCTTCGTGACCCGCCACGGCTGTGAACCGTGGGAAGACCTGGCGGTGAAGCTCATGCTGAAGTGGCCCGGCCTGCACTACTCCACTTCGGCGTTCGCCCCCAAGCACTACCCCGAAGCCATCATCCGCTACGCCAATACCCGAGGCGCTGAAAAGGTGATCTACGCCGGCTACTTCCCCATGGGCCTGTCGCTGGAACGGATCATGACCGATATGAAAGACGTGCCCTTCCGAGACAAGGTGTGGCCGGGATTCCTACGGGAGAACGCCCGCCGTGTTCTCAAGCTGGACTGAGCAGCGAATTTGAGCAAAGGAGACAACCTATGAGCGATCAGAGAGTGGAACAAGACTGGGAGACCCCGTCGTTAGAGGAGATCCCGGTCATCACCAAGATGCATGTGGAATCCATGGAGTCGAGTGACGATCCTGCGGTGTGGAACGTGGCAGGAATGCACCATGTGATGATCCGCACCATTGGCCGTCGCTCAGGCAATGAGCACAAGGTAGCTCTGCCCTATTGGCGCGATCCCGACGGCCATCGCATCGTGGTGGCATCGTTCGCCGGGGCCGAAGCTCACCCGTCTTGGTACTTCAACCTGGCCGATAAAGATGCCAACCCCGAGCTGCTGATCACGGAGATGGGCCAGCAATTCTGGGCTGTGGCCGACATCTGCGATGGCGATGACTACGACGCCACCTGGGACGGCTTGGTGGCCGACCGGGCCTGGTACGCCGACTACCAGGCCAAGGCCCCCCATCGGCGCATCCCCCTCGTACGGCTGGTCGAGCAGCGCCCCGCTTAGGATCAGCAGCCATGGCGAATCAACCAGTTCGTACCCTGCCGCCCGCTGGGGCTATCCAAGACGAGCGCGAGATCGAAGCCGTGCTCGAGGTTCTGCGCTCAGGGGACCTCAACATCGGCGAGAACGTGGCCCGCTTTGAGGACGAGGTGTCCACGATTTTGGGTAAGGAGCGGGGGGTGATGGTCAACTCTGGCTCCTCTGCCCTCCTGCTGGGCATCAGCCTTCTCGACTTGGAGCCGGGCGACGAGATCATCACCTCGGTGCTCACTTTCTCCACCGATGTGTCATCAATCATCCAACTGGGCCTAGTGCCGGTATTCGTCGACGTGGAACCCGACACCTTCCAGATCGACGTGAATCGGATACCCGAGATGATCGGCCCCCGCACCAGGGCCATCATGACCCCCAACCTGATGGGCAACTGCCCCGATTGGGACGTGATCCGGGCCATTGCCGACGAGCACGGACTCAAGGTGATCGAGGATTCCTGCGATGTGTTGGACACCCGCCTGCGGGGCACTCGCATCGGCGCCCGCAGCGACATCAGCCTTACCAGCTTCGCCATCTCCCACTCGCTCACCTGCGCGGGCAACGGCGGCATGGTGGCCATGGACGATCCTGAGATGCACGACAAGTGCCTGACCCGGCGGCGCTGGGGTCGGCGCTCAGAGTCGTACCTGTACGGCTCCCGCAAAGGACAGGACACTCGTTGGGGTCCGTTGGACGACGGCACCATGTACGACCAGATCTTCATCTTCGACGATCTGGGCTACAACTTCGAGCCCTCCGAGCTGGGAGCGGCCTACGGGCTGGTGCAACTCAGCAAGCTCCAAGAGTTCAATGCCCGCCGCAGCCACGCTTTCGATCGCTACAACGATCTGCTGGTCAACCACACCGACAAGGTGATCCTGCCCCGCACCACCCCTGAACTGGAGACCACCTGGATGCGCTACGGGTTCATCCTTCGCCCTGAGTCGGGGCACGACCGCACCGATGTGCAGAACTTCCTCGAAGACCGCAACGTGCAGTCCCGCATGGTCTGGACCGGAAACATCCTGCGCCAGCCGGGGTTCTCGGACATCCAACATCGGGCCCCTGCTGACGGCTTCCCCAACGCCGACCTGGTGATGGACCACGCCCTTTGTATCCCCACCCACCACGGTCTGGGTTCAGACGACATTGGCTATGTGGTTGACACCCTCTCGGAGCTTTTCGGGGGTTGATTCAGCCGCCGGCGAACTGTCCCATGTCGAAGTAGTCCGACCAGCGGGCGATGCGCCCGTCGCGCACTTCGAATACGCCGCATACCGGCAACGCCAGCTGGCCATCGCCGGTGTTGATGTAATCGGTTCGCTCGTTTAGAACCACGTTGCCATTGGCCGCTTGATGGTGGGTCTCAAACACAATGCCTCCGGACGTGGCGAAGAACCCCTCCAAGAACGCCCGAATGGCCTCGGCACCCTCTAAGGGATCCATCGGCACGTTGTGATAGACGGCATCGTCGGTGAAGTAGGCCATCAGCTCGTCGGCATCGCCATTAGCCCATGCCGCGCAGAACGCACTCACCAGCTCGCTGGGATCGGTCGGCAGATCGGACATCGCTCTCTCCTGTTGTCGAATCGTCTTGTCGGGACGCCCAGCATGACCCGCAACCTGCCTGCTCTGCCAAATGGCCAAGACCCTCTAGCGCAAGACTGGAGGATGTGATATTTTAGAAAACAGTCCAGCTAGCCTGTTTTCGGGCATTGCCAAGTGAGGGGGATCCCATGCGGACGTTACAGACCAAATCGATTCGAAGCTGGAGGCTTATCGCCTTGCTCTTGGCGGCTCTGGCGCTCATTGCCGTCAGTTGCGGCAACGACGACGACTCCCGAGGCTCTCAGTCGACGATTACGATTGCAGTCAACGGATGGAACGGAGCTGCGGCAAACTCTGCTGTGGCTGCCCAGCTGCTGGAAAGCGAGCTCGGCTACACCGTGGAGCGGGTGGACATCGATGAGAACGCCCAATGGCCCGCCATCAACACCGGCGATATCGACGTGTCGCTCGAGATCTGGCCTTCTGGGCACGCCCAAGACGTTGTCGATTTCATCGACAATCCCGATGCCAATATCGACAACGCGGGATTGCTGGGACCGGTGGGCAAGATCGGTTGGTTCATCCCCACCTACATGGTCGATCAATACCCAGAACTGGCCACTTGGGAAGGGTTCGCCAATCCTGAGTTAGCCGGAATGTTCGCAACTGCCGAGACCGGTGACCTGGGTCAGTTCCTCGGCGGCGACCCCAGCTTCGTACAGTTTGACGAGGCGATCATCAACAACTTGGGCCTGCCTCTCCAGGTGGTCTACGCCGGCTCCGAGGCTGCAATCCTGGCCGCGGTCGATTCGGCGTACAGCCGTCAAGAGCCGGTCTTGGTATATCTCTGGACACCGCACTCGGCATTCAACAATTACGACCTCACCAATGTGCTCCTTCCCGAGTACACCGACGCCTGCGGCGAGGCAGCGGCGAGCAATCCCGAAGACGTCGACTGCGACTACCCCGCAGATGTGCTCTTCAAGATCATCAATGGCGACTTGGCGGAGAATGCCCCAGACGCGGATCACTTCCTTCGGGCAATGAACTACACCAGTGCCGACCAGATCGCGATGCTGGCCGCCATTGAGAATGACGGCCTCTCCGTGGATGAGGCGGCGGCCAACTGGATCGCGGCCAACGAAAACGTCTGGAGCGCTTGGCTCCCCTCCTAAGCTCCAGCTAAGAACCGGTGCCGACGGCTAGCAAAGGCCGTCGGCACCGGTTCTCTTTTCACAATGAGGAGCAGTCGTTGTACGACTTCATCATCGTCGGAGGGGGCTCTGCTGGCTGCGCGTTGGCCAACCGTCTGAGCGCGGACGCCGACACGAGAGTTCTCGTACTCGAAGCAGGACGACGGGATTACAAGTGGGACGTGTTCATCCACATGCCCGCGGCCCTGACATTCCCCATCGGAAGCCGCTTCTACGACTGGAAATACGAGAGCGAGCCCGAACCCCACATGGGAGGCCGAAGGGTCTACCACGCCCGGGGAAAGGTGCTGGGCGGTTCCAGCTCCATCAACGGCATGATATTCCAGCGGGGAAATCCTGCTGATTACGACAAATGGGCCACCGAACCGGGCATGGAGCACTGGGACTACCGCCATTGCCTGCCCTATTTCAAGCGCATGGAAACCTGTTTGGCCGGACCAGACCAGTGGCGTGGCGGCGAAGGACCACTGGTGTTGGAGCGGGGACCGGCCGACAGCCCTCTGTTCACCGCCTTCTTCAAGGCGGTGCAAGAAGCCGGCTATGAGCTGACCGACGACCTCAACGGGTACCGCCAAGAGGGATTCGCGGCATTCGACCGCAACGTCCATAGAGGTCGACGGCTCTCGGCATCTCGGGCCTACCTGCATCCGGTGATGGACCGCAAGAACCTCAAGGTGGAGACCGGCACCCTGATCAGCCGGGTGCTGTTCGATCAGGACCGGGCCGTTGGGGTGGAGTACCGGCAACGGGGGCGCACACGCACCGCCCGGGGGGCACGTGTTCTGCTGTGCGCAGGGGCATTCGGCTCGGCCCAGCTTCTGCAACTCTCCGGAGTGGGCCCAGCTGACCTGTTGGAGTCGCTGGACATCCCGGTGGTGTCCGATCTGCCGGGGGTGGGCGAGAACCTTCAAGACCACCTAGAGGTGTACATCCAGTACGCCTCTGGCCAACCGGTGTCCTTGCAGCCCGCCCTCAAGCTGTGGCGCCGGCCTTGGATCGGCTTGCAATGGCTGGCTCGAAGGGGGCCGGGGGCCACCAACCACTTCGAGGGGGGCGGCTTCGTGCGCTCCAATCCCGACGAGATATATCCGAACCTGATGTTCCACTTCTTGCCGCTGGCCATCCGCTATGACGGCTCATCGCCGAGCAGCGGGCACGGCTATCAGGTCCACGTGGGACCCATGTACTCAGACGCCCGAGGCCATCTGCGGATCAAGTCCCGCGATCCCCGGGTGAAGCCCGCTCTTCAGTTCAACTACCTCTCCACCGAACAAGACCGCCGCGAATGGGTGGAAACCATTCGAGTGACCCGCAGCATCATGAACCAACCCGCGTTCGCTCCCTACAACGATGGCGAGCTGTCGCCCGGTCCCGATGTCTCCACCGATCAGCAGATCATGGACTGGGTGGCCCACGACGCCGAGACCGCGCTGCATCCCGCAGGAACCGCCCGCATGGGAACCGATAACCAATCGATCGTGCATCCCAAGACGATGGAGGTCCACGGCACCAAAGGGTTAATGGTGGTGGACGCCTCAGTGATGCCCACCGTCACCAACGGCAACATCTACGCCCCGGTGATGATGATCGCCGAGAAGGCGGCCGATCTCATTCTGGGCCGCGAGCCGCTTTCCCCTGAGGATGTCCCGGTCTATTCCGCAGACCCGACCGAGCCTCGACCGACACCATGATCAGTGATCATGTTCGAGACGAGATCGAGCACCCTGCTGCGCTCTTCCGCAGTGGGCGGCGCCAAACCGAAGAGGTCGATGAGCCAGAGCCCATCCCCGACGATGCGAGCCAGCAGTGCCTCCACCTCGTCGAGCCCGTCGTCGTGGCGGAGTCGCTCCTGCCAGCGCTGAAACGTCGCCCGGGTGCTGTCCAGCAGATCGTCGTCCACTGCGGCGGCGGCCAAGATCGACACCGCGGTATCGGTGGCCGCCTGTGTCGGCTCCCGCACATAGTCGAGATAGGCCAGCGCAAACGCCCCCTGGGGGGCGTCGATGCCCTCAGCCAGCACATTGAGCTCGTGGTCGAGCACCCCCATCACCTGGTTGAGCAAGCCGACAATCAGCGCGTCTTTGGAGCCGAAGTGGTAGAGGAAACCCCCTTTGCTAACCCCAGCTCGGGCCGCCACCTTGTCAAGGGTCAGCGACGACACACCTTCTTGTTTGATGACCTCGGTAGCTGCTTGCAAGATCCGGTCTCGAGTCAGGACGGCCCGCTCCTGTACCGGCAAATTCCTGGTTCGCCCCTTCGATTCCGCCATTGCGGAGTCAGGGTACTCCAAACCCGGCTTGGGAGATCCGATGACGACGGCATGCGATTCCACCATTGCGGAGGCGGAATGCTCCAAACCAAGACCCGTCTGAGCGGACGGTAAGGTCTAGGACTGGGGCGCAATGGACACACCCAACGAAACAGCCCAGGTCCGAGTCGAAGGCGTGTGGAAGGTCTTCGGAAGAAAGCCCCGCGAGGCAAAGGAGATGGCCGAGGCCGGGTCCACTCGGGAGGAAATCCAAACTGCCACTGGCAGCGTGGTGGCCGTTCGCGACGTCAGTTTTCACGTAGCGACCGGGGAGACCTTCGTGGTCATGGGACTCTCCGGATCGGGCAAGTCCACCCTCATTCGGTGCGTTTCCCATTTGGTGGCGCCGACCGAGGGAACAGTTGAATTGTGCGGCACCGAGCTCACCCAAGCCGACGGCGCCAAACTGCGCGAGTTGCGCCGCCAGAAGATGGCGATGGTGTTCCAGCATTTCGGCTTGTTCCCCCATCGCAAGGTGGTGGACAACGTGGCCTACGGGCTCGAAGTACAGGGAGTGGATCGCCACGACCGTCAAGACCGAGCCCGAGAGCTGTTGGACACGGTTGGCTTGGAGGGTTGGGGCGACCACTATCCCCAGCAGCTCAGCGGCGGCATGCAACAGCGGGTGGGGTTGGCCCGAGCCCTTGCCGTCGATCCAGAGGTGTTGTTCTTCGACGAGCCGTTCTCCGCCCTCGACCCGCTCATCCGCCGGGATATGCAGGACGAGCTCATCGACCTCCAGATGAAACTTCAGCGGACGCTGGTATTCATCACCCATGACTTCGCCGAGGCTCTGAAGCTGGCCGACCGCATCGCCATCATGAACGACGGGGCCTTCGTTCAGGTCGGCACCCCGGTGGAGATACTGACCAGCCCGGCCGACGACTATGTGCGGGCATTTACCCAGGATGCTCCGGTGGCCAAGGTCTTGCAGGCCTGTTCGCTGATGAAACCGCTCGATGGGAGAGCCATCGATCCCGAATGGCACCGTGTCTCATCGACCACGCCGCTGGAGGTCGCACTCCCCCACCTGCTCGGGTCCATCAATCCTGTGTTGGTGTGCGATGAGCACAACACCCCGGTAGGGCTGCTACACGGGGACGATGTCGCCAGGGTGATCTCCGAGAACCAGCAATGACGGCGGTGCCATGACAAGTGTGACCGACGCCCGTCCCACGGAACGCGTATTGCGAACTGCGTCTGACAGCCGCGTAGCCCGCTTTGTCTTGGCAGTAAGCACCATTGTCGTACTGGTTTTGGTTTTCCGACTGTTCACGAACTTCGGCGTCTTCCCAGAGTCCTGGGATATCGGTCTGGCTGATCCCATCGACCGGGCCCGACGGTGGCTGATCAACAACCAAACTTCCCATTGGCTGTACACCGTCTTCCTGAACCCGATCACCGATGCCATCGACTGGGCCATCCGCCGGTTGGAATCCATCCTTCGGTGGTTCCCGTGGTACTCCTACCCGCTGTTCACCGGCGTGGGCCTGTGGTGGACCAGGGGGCGGGTGGCCGGAGCGCTGGGCCTGGCCAGCGTGACCCTCATCGGAGTGATCGATCTTTGGGAGGAGTCGTTCGCCACCTTGGCCCTCATGGGGGTGTCGGTGCTCATTTCCATGGTCATCGGCATTCCGCTGGGCATCGCGGCCTGGCGCAGCGATGCCGTCGCCAGGGTGATCCGCCCCTCTCTGGACGCCATGCAGACCATGCCGGGGTTTGTCTACCTCATCCCCTTCGTGCTGCTGTTCGGGGTCGGGCGAGTTCCGGCCTTGATCTCCACGGTGATCTTCGCTCTCGCTCCGGTGGTGAGGCTCACCGAAGTGGGACTGCGCACCGTGCCCCAGGTCACCGTCGAAGCTTCGGAGATGTTCGGGGCCACCGAGCGCCAGACACTGCGGCTGGTGCGGCTGCCTCAGGCTCGCCCAGCCATATTCGCGGGCATGAACCAGACCACCATGCTGGCCATGAGCATGGTGGTGATCGCCGCCTTCATCGGAGCAGGCGGACTGGGCCAAGTGGTGCTGCGGGCCATGCAGAGCATCGAGGTGGGAAAAGCATCTGAGGCTGGCATCGCCATTGTGATCATGGCCATCGTGCTCGATCGCTTCTCCACCGGCATCGCCACCGCCGACCCTGGCCGTGATGCCGCGACAATCAGATGGCTAGGCGTAGGGGTCTCCGCGCTTGCAGTAGTCGGCGGCTTGCTGGGCCACAATGCGTTCCCCGAGTCACTGAATTGGCAGTTCGCCCCCTACGTGGACGATGCCACCGATTGGGCGCGGGACAACCTGTACGACATCGGCGGCTCGGGGATCGGCACCGGCCCGTTCAGCGACTTCGTGACTCTCGAGTTTGTGACTCCGCTGCGTGAGTTGCTGTCGGCTGATATCCCCTGGCCAGCCATGATCGGGATCGGGTTCGTCCTTGGCCTGTGGGCCCGGGGGATCCGGCTAGCCATCGGCATCGGAGCGGCTTTGTTCGCCATCGGGTTCTTGGGCATGTGGGCGCTGTCGATGGACACCTTGGCCCAGACCATCGTCGGGGTGGCCATCACCTTGGCCATCGGCGTGCCGGTGGGGATTCTGACCGCACACAACGATCTGCTCCGTACGGCCCTCAAACCAGTGCTGGACTTCTTTCAGACCATCCCCAGCTTTGTGCTGTTGGTTCCGGTGATCACCCTCTTCCATGTGGGGCGCATCCCCGGAATCATCGCTTCGGTGATCTACGCCCTTCCCGCCGCGGTCCACTACACCGACCTGGGGTTGCGCCGAGTACCCGCCGAGATCCACGAGGCTGCCGAGAGCTTCGGCGCCACTCGCGGCCAGCGTTTGCGCCGGGTGGAGATGCCGCTGGCCGCGCCCGAGCTGATGGTGGCGGTGAATCAGGTCATCATGTTGATCTTGGCCATGGTGGTCATCGCCGGGCTGGTCGGCGGAGGCGGGCTGGGCTTGGAAGCGGTTCGGGGCTTGCGGCGCAGTGACGCGGTAGGCCGGGGCTTCGAAGCCGGCATCGCCATCGTGCTGCTAGCGAGCATCCTCGACCGCCTCACCCGGGCCATCGCTGATCGCCTCCGCCCTCCAGCGGCGGTCTGACGCTCAGGAGATCATGATCAGCGGTTGTCCTCGATCCACGCAGCAGTGGCGTCCGACTGCTTGGTGCCGTCGAATGAGATGCGCTGGGTGGGCTCTACTTCAAGGATCACCCGTCGGGGGGAGTCCAAGAATCGGGTGAAGTGGCGTTGCATTTCCTGGTCGGGATGCAAGGCTGCGGCCAGCTCAGGGTAGAACCAGGCCTTCGTCTCGTCGTCGTCGTGCAGACGGCAAGTGCCCTTGTAGGTCACCGTCTGCCGGCGGGGCACTCCGGTCGCCCCAGTACTGGTCACCACGATGCACACTCGAGGATCTCGACGCACCGCAGCGATGCGGGCCCGCTGGCCACTGGCTGTGAGCCAGAACCGGCCCCGGCGCCAGATGAAGCTCATGATGACCCCCACCGGCCACCCTTCCTTGTTGGCCCAGATGAAGGTGCACTCGGTCTGTGCGGCCAGCATGGCCTCCTCGGCGTCGGCCTCCAGCCCCCACCCGGTCACATCCTCATAGTCGGCTGACCCGGCGCCAGCAGATTGGTCTTCGCTCATCGGCTTCTCCTTGTGTGATCAGGCCTTGGCCATGTCCTGGACTTGGGATCGGGCGATCTTGCCCAGAGGGGTTCGGGGAAAGGCATTAACGAAGCAGATCTCATCAGGAACCTTGAAGGGAGCGAGGTTGGCTCGGCACAACGCAAGCAAGTCTTCGACGCCTGCCTCACAACCGCTAGCCAGTTGCACGAAGGCCACTACCAGTTCCCCGAGGCGGTCGTCGGGCCGGCTCACCGCGCAGCACTCGGCTACGCGGCTGTCGGCCCCCAGCACCCGCTCGATCTCGGCGGGGTAGATGTTGTTGCCGCCCCGGATAATCAGCTGACTGCGACGCTCCACGATGTACAGCTCGCCGTCGGCATTGAATCGCCCCAGATCGCCGGAGTGAACCATGCCCCCTCGCAGTGTTTCTGCAGTGAGCTCGGGGCGGCCCCAATAGCCCAGCATGGTGCGATACACCCCAGCCCAAGAGCCGTCCTGGCGAGATCCAAAACAGATCTCCCCGACCTCTCCCGGGGGAACGGGCCGATCGTCATCGTCGAGCACCACAACTTCGATGTGAGGCAGCGGCCGCCCGCAGCTTCCCTCGATGATTGGCCGGTCGATGTCTTGGCGGGTTACCAGCGTCGGCCCCTCGGTCAGCGCGTAGCTCGTGGCTGGTTTGATCCCGAATCTCTCCTCAAACAGCAGCTTGACCGACTCGGGCATAGCCGCTCCCCCAACCCTGGGTTTGGTGAGCGTGGCCAGATCATCGGAATGGACATCGGGATGGGTCAGCAGGTCGTAGGCCACCGTGGGCACCACTGCGAAGTGGGTGACGCCCTCCTGCATGATCCAGCGGGCCAGCGACACCGGGTCGTGGCGACTGGCAATGGCACAGGTGCCGAGAGCCTGGATGGTGGTTAAAGGGTTGAGTACTTGCAGGTTCAGAATGGTCAGCGGCTGGACGCACAGGAAGACATCATCGGCGTCATAGCTGCCCCGTGACACGGCCACGGCGCCCGGCAGCAGGGCGTTGTGCTGGCTGTGCATGACCCCCTTGGGATTGCCGGTGGTTCCCGACGTATAGGCGATTGCCGCCACCGCCAGCGGATCGACTTCGGGAAAAGGCTCAATGGGATCGGAGCTGGCCACCTTTGACCGCCATTCACCAAGGTGGATGGTGCGGGGTGCGCCCACATCCTCTGTCGGATCGGCAGTCAAATACAGCGTGGGCTCGCAATCGTCGATCAGATAGCGCTTCTCCGGCGGGGCCAGCACGGTATGGACCCCCACGAACACCGCCCCCCGGGCCCAGATGCCCATCAGTGCCACTGCGACGTCAATGTCATTGGGGAGGGACACCGCCGCTCGGTCGCCGGGCCGAACCCCAAGACTGTCCAGCGCTTTGGCCGCCCGGTTTACTTCATCGGCCAACTGGGCATAGGTCAACCGTCCGCAGGCGCCAACCAACGCAGTTTTCTGAGGCACCGCGGCCACTGCCCGATCCAAAAGCGGGCCCAGCCCCAGTGGTTGGCTGAAGTCGATAGGCGGTACGTCCAGCACCGGCACGATGCTAGGCGGGCGCGGGCACCACCACAGACCTCTATCCTCGGCCTATGAGCGCATCTATTGCATTCGGCACCGGCAAGGTCCCTGAGGACCTGACCACCTACGGCGCCTGGGCTCGCCAAGTCGAGAGCTCCGGGTTCTCCATGGTCGTCGCAGGAGATTCCCAGTCGCTGTGGGCCGACCCCTTCCTCACCCTCTCAGTGGCCGCCAACCACACCGAGAACGCCCTGCTGGCGACCACCGTCACCAACCCCGTCACCCGCCACCCGGCGGCGGCTGCATCCACCGCCATGGCGCTCCAGCAGATCTCCGGAGGGCGCTTCCGCTACGGGATCGCCTCGGGTGACAGCGCGCTGCTCAACATTGGCGAAAAACCGGCATCGGTGGACTATCTGCGGGACTACACCGCAGCGGTCAAGGCGCTCAGCAACCGCAAGACGGCCCACTGGGAGGGCAAAGACCTGCACATGCGCTGGGGTCCGGCCCCCGTCCCAGTATGGATAGCGGCCGAGGGACCCCGCACGCAGTACATGGCCGGGCAGATAGCCGACGGAGTGATCCTCTCCAACAGCTTGCCCGCCGACGTGTGCGAGATCGTGCGGGACAACATCGCCGCAGGGGCCCGCTCGGTGGGCCGCGATCCGGACGAGATCGAAGTGTGGTGGTTCGCCAACCTGTTGTTCGCCGAGTCGGAGGAAGCTGGTTTGGAGCAGATCAAGTTCCTGATCGCGGGCACCGCCAACCATGTCTATCGATTTCACATGGACGGCAAGGGCCTGCCTGAGGACATCAAGCCCCGGCTGGCCGCCATGATGGCTGAATACGACAGCCGCCACCACGCCTTCGCCGACGGCGCCAACGTCAACGCCGGACTGGCCGACAAGCACGGGCTCACCGAGTTCCTGGCCAGCCGGGGCACCATCGCCGGCCCGCCTGAATACTGCATCGACCGCTTGACCGAGTTGGCCGAGCGGGGAGTGAACAAAATGGTGCTGGCGCAGTTCATGGAGGACAAAGAAGGCTGGATGCGCACCTTCGCCGACGTCATCGCCCCCGTGTTCTGCCGCTGAGCTCCCCCTACACCAAGTCGAGGAGGTGGCCGAGGCGCTGCTGTTTGGTGCGGAGGTAGTCCACGTTTTCGGTTCGGGGGGTCACCTCGAGGGGAACCCGGCGAGCTATCTCCAGGCCGAATGAGGCCAATCCGTCGTGCTTAGTTGGGTTGTTGGTCATCAGCGCCACCCGCTTCACACCCAACTCGGCCAGGATGGCCGCGCCGATGCCATAGGTGCGAGCGTCCACCGGCAGGCCCAATTCCAGGTTGGCATCCACGGTGTCGTGGCCCTTGTCTTGAAGGGCGTAGGCCTGGACCTTGTGGCCAATTCCGATACCTCGGCCCTCATGGCCTCGCAGATACACCAACACACCAGTGCCGCAGTCGGCAATGGCATCCATGGCGGCGTGCAGTTGTGCCCCGCAATCGCAGCGCCACGAGCCGAACACATCGCCGGTGAGGCACTCGCTGTGTACCCGTACCAAGACCTCGTCGGCACTGTCTATGTCGCCGAGAGCGAACGCCACATGCTCCTCGCCATCGTCCATCGATTCGAAGGCGTGGCAGGTGAAGCGACCCCAATTCATGGGTACCTCGGTGGTGGCGATCAACCTGATCTCGGGTTGGTGTCTCATGAGACTGCCCTGAGAGTACCGCCGCGAGCAGTCAAACAGGCAGCCCAAGCGACATACGCTTTGGCCATGCGATTCGGCGTGATGATGCAGACCACCGACCGCTCCATGTCGCCAGTGCAACTGGCCCAGGAAGCAGAAGCCCGAGGTTACGCCTGCATCTATCTGCCCGAGCACACCCATATCCCGACCAGCAGACGCACACCGCCTCCTACGGGTGAGGATGAACTCTCTGAGACCTACTACCGGACTCTCGACCCTTACATTGCCCTCGCGGCCTGCGCCCAGGCCACCAGCGCCATCGGGCTGGGCGTGGGGGTAGCGCTGCCCGCCCAACACGACCCCATCACCTTCGCCAAGCAGTGCGCCACCCTCGACTGGATAAGCGGGGGCCGTCTGGTTCTGGGCATCGGCTACGGGTGGAACCACGAGGAAATGGAAAACCACGGCATCGACGTGAAGCGACGCCGTGCCCTGGTCAGAGAGCACATGCTCTGCGCCCAGGCACTGTGGGGAAATGAGATCGCCGAATTCCACGGCGAATTCGTCCATATGGAGCCCTCTTGGAGTTGGCCCAAGCCCATTCAACAACCCCGCATCCGCACCATCATCGGCGCCGCCCCCGGTCCTACTACCTTTGCCCACATCGCCGAGTTCGCCGACGGCTGGATGCCTATCGGCGGTGCCGGAATGCGAGCAGCGCTCGCTGAGTTGGGCGAGGCAATGGCAGCCGTCGGCCGCAACCTCGAGGAATTGGAGCTCATCACCTACGGCACCAATCCCGACTTCGGAAAGCTCGATTACTACCGAGAACTCGGTATCACCGAAGTAGTGCTGCGATTTCCCCACGGCGGTTCGGCCGACGAAGTGCTGCCGGTGCTCGACGACTACACCCGCTGGATCAACGAATTCGGGGGGACGTAACGGGCTCTGTCTCATAGCCCGGCGATAATCCGCCGGGCGGTGCCTGATAGCCCGGCGATAATCCGCCGGGCGGTGCCTGATAGCCCGGCGATAATCCGCCGGGCGGTGCCTGATAGCCCGGCGATAATCCGCCGGGCGGTGCCTGATAGCCCGGCGATAATCCGCCGGGTTATTCCTCGCCGATGTCCAGCACGGTGCGGACCACGCCGCCGGTGTCCAACTCGTCGAGAGCGGCGGTGACGTCGTCGAGCGGTCGGTGTTGGGTCACCAGTTCGTCCAGCAGGAGATCGCCGGAGCGGTAGAGATCGAAGATCCAGGGGAAGTCCCGAGCCGGCGAGGAGTTCCCGTACATGCTGCCGGTCAACGCCTTGCCGAAGTAGATCTCGGTGGCATCGATGTGGAATGGCGTACCGGCCGGCGGCCCGCCCACCATCACCGCCAAACCGCCCATGCCGATGGAGTTCCATGCGTTCATGTACGTTTCCCCGGTGCCGATCACCTCGAAGGCGTAGTCGGCCCCTCGGCCCCTGGTTTGTTCCATCACCGCGGCCACCGGATCGCCTTCGGAGGCGTTTACCGTGTGAGTAGCGCCGAACTTCTCGGCCAATGCCAGCTTGTCGGCCCGTAGGTCCACGGCCACGATCTCGGCCGCACCCATCAGGCGGCAACCCTGAATCACGTTGAGCCCGACTCCACCGCAGCCGTAGACCACGCAGGTACTGCCCCGGCGGACCTGGGCGGTGTTGACTGCCGAACCCACCCCAGTGGGCACCCCGCAGCCCACCAGGCAGGCCACATCCAAACCCACATCGTCGGGAACCGCCACTGCCTTGGAGAAGTGGACCACGGCGTGCTCGGCAAACGAACCCACCGTGCAGAACGAGTGATAAACCTCCCCGTTGCGCTCGAAACGGTGGCCGCCGTCGTAGTAGGTGCCAATGGGAAAAGCGGGCAGTACCTGACAGCGGTTGGCGAAGCCCGAGGCACATGTTCGGCAGCGCCCGCAACTGGCCACCAGCGACAGTACAACCCGGTCGCCGGGCTTGATCCCGGTGACGCCCTCGCCTATTTGCTCCACCACGCCAGCCCCCTCGTGGCCCAGGATCATGGGGGTTTCCCAATCCCGGTTGCCGTGGTAGACGTGCAGGTCGCTGTGGCAGATCCCGCTGTGGGTAATCCGCACCAGCACGTCCTGGGCGGCCAGATTGCAGATGTCCACCTCGACGATATCCAGCGGCGCATTCGGCTCCCGATACACCGCGGCCCGTGTCTTCATGCCTCCGCCTCCTTCTTCGCGAGCCAGTCCCGCAATTCCCGGACACCCCAGTGCCAGCGATATTCCCCGATACCTGGCTCGCCTTCGTAGCTCCAGTCCACAAAGCCGTTACAGGAGAACGCGTTGGTGGACACCTTCTCGATGGTGCGAGCCACCCGGCCTTCGATGCGGTGGTGGCGACCTCGCTCGTCGACGATCTCATAGACCAGCCCGGTGGTGCGATAGCCGTCCAGCTCAAACCGACCTGTTCCCTCGGCAATTCGGACGATATCGCCGTCGTCCAGCAAATAGCCGTGGGTGACGACACAGGAATCGGGGGTGTCGTTGCGGGTCTGAACCAAAAAGTGGAAGTCGTCGCCCCAGTGGCCGTCGTCGAAGTTGCCGCATCCCAGCCGGGCCACGGACTCCCGCCGCGGCCCCCATGAGTGGTCGCGGTTCACCGCACAGTCCACTCCGAACCGAATGCCGTTCACCACCACCTCTCCCGAAACATGCAGTGTCTGATCAATGTGCCCGTGGGACAACGCCGCATCGGAGCGTTGGATCGACCCGAACCCCTCCCCCGCACCCACTACCTTGATCTCACCCACCTCAACCGGCGGCATCAAGGCGGTGTACTCCAAGTCGAACACCGTGCCGTCATTCCCGTCGTAGCGGACCTCCCAGCGGTGAAATGCCTCGGTTTGGCGCACGGCAATACCGTTGTCCAGCCGGTAGTCGTCCAGGTTGTGGGGCGGCATGGGCATGGCAAAGCGGTCCTCGTGCATGTCGTTGGCCAGTGCCCCGGTGGCATCCAGCCCCCGATTGGAGTACACGAACACGTTGGCGCCCACGATTCCCAGCGTGGGCCGCCACAGCGAGCGCAGGTGCCCGACCATGGCCTCATCAGGCACAAAAAAGCAGAACCAGTTGGTCTCCACCCAATTCCAGTCCCGAAAGCGGGGCTCGTGCAAGAATCGGTCCCGCCTATTCAACCGTGTTCCCGGGGACTGGCTGTTAGCTCTCATCGCCCTTCGACCGTACTCTGCTGGCGTACCCCCACGTTGCTGTAGAGGTCACTCGGGACCGCGATCAAGACCGGCGAAGCCGTTGGACCGAACTGTCACGATGACCCAGAAGACAGCCAGCAATCCTCCATACAGCAGTAACACGAACCGCATGGAAACCAGGTCACCCAAGAAACCGCCGATCAGTGAGCCAATCGGCAGGCCAGCAAGCACCGACATCAGCCAAACCGACATAACCCGGCCCCGATACTGCTCATCAACCTGCACTTGCAGGGCACTGTTCACCGTCACTCCGTGGGCCATATGGGCGGCCCCGAAGATGAAGTAGCCCAGAAGTCCGAATACCAGCCACGGTGAGGCACCCACCACCAACACCCCCAGGGCATAAACACCCACGGCAGTCATCTCAACCCGGGACCGGGCATGGCGGTCACCGTGTCGGGTCACATACAGCCCCACCACCAGCGATCCGAATCCGAAGGTCGCCGTAAGCCAGCCTAAGCCGCCGTCACCGAGCGCGAACACGTCGTCGGCCACGCTGGCTACCAAGGCAAAGGCGAAGACGGCCCCGACGCTGGCCACAACGAACGAGGTGACCATCGCCAAGCGCATGGCCGGACGACGCCTGACGTATTCCATTCCCTGGCGAAACTGCAACCAAAACGGCTCCTGCTTAACCGGCTCGGACGGCCGAAGCCGTATCGGCACCATGAGGGCCAATCCCAAGACGAAGCCGACAATGGTCACGGTGAACGCCGGTCCCGGCCCCCAATATCGCAAGGTAAGCCCAGCCAGCGCTGGGCCCAGCGCCCGCCCGGCAGTGAAAGACAGCGACACAAAGCGCACCGCCGACAGAAGGTCTTCGGGGGGCACCAATTGCGCGGTCATTGCCTGGGTGGGTGCCCACTGGAATCCCGAGGCCACCCCGACCACCACTTGGAGCCAGAGGATCAGCCACGGGGTGAGGAGGTCAGTGGCGTATAGCGCCACGAAGCCCGCCGAGCAGGCGAGTTGGAGGGAGAAAGATCCGAACAAGATGGTCTTGCGGCTGATCCGGTCGCTCCAGATGCCGGCCACCGGGGTCATGAACAGCGAGGGGATCAGCACGGCGAAGGCCGAGCTCCCCACCCAGAAGTTCGAGTCGGTCACCTCGTTCATGTAGAAGGGCACGGCCAGCGACTGCATGAACTGCCCGGTGGTGGCAATAGACACCCCGATGAAGAACAGCAGGAATGACCGGTGAGACAGAGCGCGAAGCGCAGAGGGCTGGGCGGGCACGATCAGCCGACAGTACTTGCCGCGATGATGAATCTGGTCGTCCGGTCCCGGTGTGCGAACATCAGAAAGTGCCCGAGCTTGTCCGCAACCGCCACGGCAGCGGTGCATTCCGCCGGAGGTTGCGGATGGTCGCTCCCGACGACACGACCGTGGTGGTCGGACTTGAGGACGACATGCATCATTACGAGGCTGCTCTGATCCACGACGGCACCAGGATCACCGGGGTAGAAGCCGCCGGTCCCCGCATGCCTTGGGAACCATGCTCAGGAGCACTTGACCAGCTCCAGTTTTTGGTGGGCTGCCCGCTGACCACCACGGCTTCCCAGGTGTTCGCGTGGACTGACGTCCGACAACAGTGCACCCATCTCTATGACGCCGCCGTACTCGGAGTGCTCCACGCCGCCCGGGGGGAAGTCGGTATCCGCCAATACGATGCCACCGTCCCAGATTGGGACAAGCCTCCATTCGACGCCTGGATCGAGCGGGACGGCGTCGAATTGCTCCGCTGGCGTATGGCCACCACCTTGAAAATTGAGTCCCCCGAGCCGTTCGCCGGGCGTCAGCTCAAGGGAGGATTTGTGTATTGGTGCGAACAGGCCTTCGAACCTGAGGAGGCCGAGGCCGCCTGGGTGCTTCAACGCACCACTTGGCTCTCCGGTGCCCGACACAGCGAGTTGGAAGACTGCGACGACGCAGTCGAGTCGGGGCTGGTCGCCAATGTGTGCTGGACTTCCCAGCCCGAGCGCTACCACGTCGCCTTCCGACGTCGGGGAACGCTGCGGGACCACGGTCCCAGCGCCGATGGGATGCTGGTGGACATGCCGACCCGTTGGCCCCAACTCCACGACACCTGAGAGACTCTGCGGCATGGCGATGAGCGGAACTCACGTGATCTCACCTCTCCCTGAACCAACGAACTGAGAGACTTTGCGACATGGCGATGAGAGAATCGGAGGAACCACTGTTCGCCGAGCAGTTCCAATCCATCGTTTCCAACATCGGCAAGGCCATTATGGGCAAGCCAGATGTGCTGGATCTGGCCGTTACCTGCCTACTGGCTGAGGGGCACCTGCTCATCGAGGACGCCCCCGGCGTGGGCAAGACCAGTCTGGCCAAAGCCTTGGCTATCACGGTCCAAGCCGAATTCGGCCGCATCCAATTCACCCCCGACCTGCTTCCCTCCGACGTGGTGGGAGCCACAATCTGGAACCGGGCGGCAAATTCACTGGACTTCCAGCCCGGACCGGTGTTCTCCGGCATCGTGGTCGCCGACGAGATCAACCGAGCCTCCCCCAAGACCCAGTCAGCTCTGTTGGAATCGATGGCCGAAAGACAGGTCACGGTGGATGGCACCAGCCGCAGCCTCCCCCGGCCGTTCATGGTGATCGCCACCCAGAATCCGCTTGAGCACGAAGGCACATACCCGCTGCCTGAGAGCCAACTCGACCGGTTCTTGATGCGAATCGAGGTGGGTTATCCCTCAAAGCAGGCTGAGCTTGAGATTCTCGACGCCCACGGCACCGACAATCCGCTGGACACCCTTCATCCGGTAGTGGACTCACAGACGGTCAACACGCTGGCCGACCACGCCAGCACCGTTTTCATGGCTCCGGGGATCAAGCGCTACCTGGTGCAGATTGCCAACGCCACCAGGGACTACCCCAGCCTCATCTTGGGGATGTCCACTCGGGCAACCCTCGCGCTCCAGCGGGCAAGCCGGGTTCGGGCCGCTTCTCAGGGAAGGGACTACGTCCTCCCCGACGACGTGAAGCAGCTGGCCGTGCCAGTCTTGGCTCATCGGCTGCTGTTGGACCCACAGGCTCGGGCTCGGGGCACTCCGGCCGCGCGCATCGTCGAAGAAATCATGAGCTCGGTTCCGGCGCCCGTCGAATAGCAACTGCCGCCCATGCTCACTCCCTCCGGCTGGCTGTTGCTGATCGGATCGACGCTGCTGGTAGCTGCCGGCTGGGTGTTCGGCTCAAGCGAGTTGCTGGCCACCGGGATCGCCGGTGTCGCGGTGGCAGTCCTCGCGGTGGCTTACGTCAAAGTCCGCCCGCCTTTGCGGGCGACTTCCCGATCTCTCAAGCCGCAGCAAATCCATGTTGGAAGCGAGTGCCACGTGCAATTGGAGATGGCCAACCCCGGCCGCCTCCGCACCCCGGTGCTGAGACTGGCCGATGAGATCTCGTTCTCTACCAAGAACTCGATCAGCGATTTCCGATCACCAGATCTACTGGTGGCACCGGTTTCGCCGGGAGACAGGTTGACGGTCAGCTACCGACTGCCAACCGAGGAGAGAGGCAGAGTCATCGCCGGACCGCTCACCTTGACGGTAACCGATCCGCTGAGCATGGCTGCCCAGCACATCCAGGTGGGGGACCGGGCCGAAGCGCTGGTCTATCCGGCAGTCTTCCCGATAAAGCCTCCCCCGCGCCTGCCAGGAAACACATTCGATGCCGTTCGGCGCAGCCCCATGGCCCAAAGCGGCGACGAACTGTATGGCTTGCGGCCGTTCCAGCGGGGCGACGACCCGCGTCACATTCACTGGCGATCTTCTGCCCATCACGACGAGCTGATAGTCCGCCAGTTCGAAGAGTTCTCCCACACCCATACCACCGTCTTGTTGGACACTCGGAGCGCGCAACTCGACGACAGAGATGGCTTCGAGCGCTTTGAGGCCTTGGTGTCGGGCGCGGCCAGCATCTGCCGGGCCAGCCAGCGACGAGGAGACCAGATCCGTCTGACGACAACCGCGGACTACGACAGCGGATTCGGCTGTGATTCAGCCCACCTCCACAAGATCTACGAGCACTTGGCCCTCGTCAGCCCGGATAGCGGCAATTTGGTCGGTGCGATTGAGCGGCTCGGGCGAGAGCACGGCGGCGGGCTGGTGGTGGCCGTTACCGCCTCGGTGGATGGCACCGAACCCGGATCGCTGATGCCGCTGGGCTCACAGTTCAGCTCCAAGACAGTGGTGCTGTTTGCCGCGGTTGACCAAGCGCAAGAGGGGCAATTGCCCCCGGTGTTTGTTCCGGGGACGACCCTGCTGTTCGTGGATGAGCCCACGGGATTCGCCGAAGTATGGGCAACCCACACGGCCCCCGATGAGGAATCCTGGGCCCTGCCCTACCCGGCTGCCTCTACTCCTGCTGATCACCGCCCATGACCGCCTCTCGAATACCTAATTCATGGGAAGCGGCCCTCGAGACCACCGGGCCAATCCTGACCGCGGCCACCGCCTTCAGCCTCATCCGGGTATTTGACGGAGATGCCTGGGTTCTGCCTGTGTACATTGCCGCGGCGGTCAGCCATCTACTGGCCATCGCCATCCGCCGCATCGGCTGGGGAATGCTGGTTTCCACACTGATCAGCGGAGTCGGACTAGTCCTGACGATCACATGGTCCCACTACTGGAGCACTGCATTTTGGGGGTTCCCCGCAGGACGCACACGGACTGAGCTGGCCGACGATCTGGAACAGGCCTGGACGGGATTCGGAGATCTCAGTCCCCCGGTTGAGCCGCTCGACGGTTTCGTCGTGAGCGCTATGGCCGCGTTGTGGCTGTTGGCCTTCGTCTACGACTGGACTGCGATGCGTACGCGCTCCCTGTTCGAGCCAATGGCTCTGCCGATCGCGGCCACTGGATTCACGGGACTGGTGGGCGGCAGCCAACACCGGATCCTCACCATCGGTGTGTTCACCGGAGCCTTGCTGTTGTTCGCCTCGATTCATCGGATAGCAGCCCAAACCGCCGATGCCAGGTGGTTGGGGGGCGAGGGCCGGGCTTCGTTTGGGCGCAGGGCACTATTGGTCGGAAGCTCGGCGATCGCAGCAGTCGCACTGGTGGGGGCCATTGTCGCCGGCCCAGTTCTGGGGACCCAAGATGACCCGATCGTCGATCTGACCGAAGCAGTCGAACGAGGACGGAGGAGTTCGGGGAGGGTGGTGATCAGTCCCTTGGTCGACATCAGAGGTCGACTGGTCAACCAAGGCGATGCGGTGATGTTCCGGGTGCGGGCTGAGGATCGGTCCTATTGGCGTCTTACCTCGCTAGACCAATTCGATGGTCAGGTGTGGACTTCCCGAGCCGACTATGCCGCCCAACCCACGCAACTGCCCACGCTCTTCCAGTCGGGTACCAGCGTTCTTGAATCCGTTCAGCACTTCAGCATCGAACAGTTGAGCACGGTGTGGATCCCCGCAGCCTTCGAACCCCGATCTTTGGTATCGGACACAGTCGACATAGGCAATGGCGAAATCAGCTACGAGCCTTCATCATCCACTCTCATCGTGGGGCCCTCGCTGGCCAGTTCCAACGGCCTCACCTATACCGTGTCGTCCGCGTTGCCGCGATTCGACCCCGAGGTGCTCAAAACCATCCCCCTTGATGCCGCCCCGGGCGCTCCGGTGGACGCCTTTTCCGCGCTGCCCTCTGACTTCAGCCCCGAAGTGCGAGAACTGGCCACCCGCATCACCGAGGAGGCCACCTCAGGCTACGAGAAGGCACTGGCCCTTCAGGAATTCTTCCGCAGCGGGGACTTCATCTACGACGCAAACGTGGCACCCGGCCATTCTGGAGACCGCATCGAGGAGTTCTTGAGCAGTCGAAGGGGATATTGCGAGCAATTTGCCGGGACGTTTGCCGCCATGGCCCGATCGGTAGGCCTGCCCGCCCGGGTGGCGGTGGGATTCACCGTAGGCGAGGCCGACCCAAATGATCCCAATCTCTATGTGGTACGCGGAAGGCACGCGCATGCCTGGCCCGAGGTGTACTTGGCCGGTGCGGGCTGGGTGGCATTTGAACCCACGCCGGGCCGAGGCGCACCCGGCGCCCAAAATTACACCGGCTTGGCCGAGGCTCAGGCCGTCAGGGGATCTGACCTCGAACCTCCAGACGTCGAACCGGCTTCAGACATCGCCGGCTCCCTTGAACCCCCAACGGATTTTGAGAGCCTCTTCCCCCCCGACCTCCCCGAACTTGGCGACGCACAGACAACGGCCGGAGGAGGCGGCGGGATGACCTGGAAGACCTGGCTCGCAATCGGTGCCTCTCTACTCGTCGCCTTGCTGGTTCTGCTCATCCCTTGGTTCAAGCACATCCAAAGTCAGCGGCGATTCCTCAAGATCACCGGCAACCGGGGCAAGATCAGACTGCTGTGGGCGGAAACGGTCGAATCGCTGGCCCTGATCAACATGTCCCCCCGACCAGACGAGACCTATGCCGAATTCGCCCACCGGGCCATTGAGCAAGTCCCACTTCATAGCCCTGACCTGCGACAACTGGGCGAACTTGCCGCGGCTGCCACGTTCGCCCCTTCAGAGCCCAGCGATCGAAATCAGTGGCTGGCCCGGACATGGTCTCTATCCGTGCGGGCCGAGGTGAACTTCCGGGTGAGCCGTTGGCAGAAGCTGGCCGCGGCGTTCAACCCGCTGTCCCTCATTAGTTCACGGCGGCGAGAATGGCGCGGCCATGCCGTCAGTCTGTGAATTGGCGAGGGGTTCGGCTTAGTCGCGCTCGGGCTGCTCAGCACCACCACGGCGTAGGCGGTTGAGAATGCGGCGCCCCGGCGTCCGCAAGTAGTTGCTCACGTCGCCTCGGTTGATGCTGTCACTTATCTGTTGCAGCCCGAACCGCCCAAGCTGGCGTAGGTTGCTCCACCCCCACAGCGACGCGGCCAGCATGACCAAGAAGCCGAGGAATGACAGCCAGAACGAGGTGGAAAGGGTCAGGATCATGAATACCAAACCCGCAATACAGCCCAATACCGCCAGCCGGAGATTGCGGGCCGGATGGGTGAACACCGTGGTTCGGCCGACTTCGCGGGCCAGCGCGGGGTCGGTCTCATAGAGCCGTTCCTCTATTTCACTGAGGATGCGTTGCTCGTCCTCGGAAAGTGGCACTCATTTAGTGTCTCACAGGCCGACTCTTGAGACAATGCCAGTGATCTATGCCAAGGGAGCCATCGGGCTCAACCAGGCCGGCTCCAGCCAGTTTGTCGAGGACCGGCGTCGGGTGTGCTCGCGGGGTGAATTGCCTCGGTTCCGAAGCGGTCTCTGATGCGGTCTACAGCCCGATCCACGTCTTGCCACGAGGGAGCGTCGGCATCTTCCAGGGAAAGCTGGCGCTGACCGGGATCCTCTAACTCAGACACCCCGACCCCAATGAGGCGAACGCCTGACGCCACATCCACTTCCTCCAAGAGCCGCTTGGCTTCCCGGGCCAACACCACCCCAGAGTCAACCGGACTGGCCAGGGTGTGAGATCTGGTTATGGTGCTGAAATCCCCAAAGCGGACTTTGATGGTGACCGTCCGCCCCGCCACCCCCGCCGTCCGCAACCGGGAGGCCACCGAATCGCTCAAAGCCACCAGCTCTGTTCCGAGGGCCTCGTGGGTGTGCACATCGCGGGGAAACGTCTTCTCATGGCTCATTGATTTGGGGGAGGTCTCAGGAATCACCGGTCGGGGGTCCACCGCATTGGCCAGGTTGTGCAGATGCTGTCCGTGGGCGTTGCCGACGACTTCCTCGAGCCGTTCGAGGGGATACTGGGCCAACTCCCCGATTGTGGCGATCCCAATTCGGCTGAGTCGGGCCAAAGTGGCCGGACCCACCCCCCAGATATCAGTGACCGGGCGGGGCGCCAAGAACGCCTGCTCTTGGCCGACTGGGACCTCAAACACGCCGATCCCTTCCGACGGTCCCGACGGCGTTGGCTCAGGCTTGGCCAACTTGGAGCCCAACTTGGCCAAGAATTTGGCCGAAGCCACCCCAACCGCACAGTTGATGCCCTCTTCCTGCCGAACCCGCTTCCGGATCAGCTGACCGATCTCGTCTGGTCGGCGATGGGCGCCGGAAACATCCAGGAAGGCCTCGTCTAACGACAAGGGCTCGACCAGCGGAGTGAACGACCGGAGGATGACCATGATGCGCTGGCTCACCTCCTGATAGAGCTGGTTGTCGCCGGGCAAGAACACAATGTCGGGACACAATCGGCGGGCCCGCACGGCCGGCATGGCTGAATGAACCCCGTAGGCTCGGGCCTCGTAAGAGGCTGACGCCACCACCCCCCGACTGCCCGGACCCCCGACTGCCACCGGCAAGCCCCGCAACTCGGGATGCCGCAGCAGCTCCACCGACACGAAAAAGGCGTCCATGTCAACGTGCAGGATGGTGCCTGACTGAGTTTGCCTGCTATCGCCGCTGGAGTTCCCCATCACCGTTGCTACAGCCGGATTACCGCGAGGCCATCGATCTCAGTGCCGGTCACCTGATAGCGATAGCTCAACATTTGGTCGGGACGCTGGCGGCACCAATCCAACAGAGGCTCGCGTACCCACCGGGGGCTCTGGACCAAGTGGACCTCGCATTCATCGGGATCGTAGAAGTCAGCGTGCTCCACGATGCCGTCGGGATCTTCCAGCACGATCTCGCCATTCCAGTTGACCGCTCGATGGGCCTCCACTCTGAGCCGCCAGCCCAAGTCGGCGAAATCCACGGTTATCTCATAGAGCGGCCCCTCCCATCGATGAACCTGGATCCCGGTCTCCTCAAGCACCTCCCGGCCCAATGCCTCCAGCAAGGTCTCTCCAGGATCAACCACCCCTCCAGGCGTGCTCCACTCCACTGAATCGTTCCGGCGTCGGTTCCTCACCAGCAACAACTGCTCTCCCCGCAGGACAATCCCCCCGGCTACCTCCCAATCCCGAACTCGCCCCGTCGCCACCTCTGACACTCCCCCAGTATGGCCCGATCCACCGACACCACTCCCCGGTCCCAACACGAATACTTGATCCGTCGCCCCCGTAACATGGACGGATGGTCAACCCAGCGTCTCCCGAAGAGCGCTCGGCCCTTCCTCCAAAGGGAGCCCGCTGGCTGGCCTTTGCGTCGATCTTGCTCGGTGGCCTGTGCGGTGGGCTGATCGGATTCGCCTACATCGACCTCCAGTGCGAGGGCAATTGCGGGCTCTGGACCGGACTCGGCGCCTTGGTCGGCGCGGTGGCCGGGGCAGTGGGCTTGGCCGTCGTGGCCATTTTGACCTTGCGGGCCATGGAGGAGTGGCGGCGGTTCGGCGGCCGCCGTCAAGACCGCGACCGGTATTAGCCCCCTCCCAATGGACCAGGCGCGGAGGACAGGGCAGCGACGGCCCGGTCGATATCAGCGTCATCCACATCCAAATGGGTGACGAAGCGCACGATGCCAGGGGCCAGCAGCCCGGCTCGTATTCCAGCCTGGCGCAAGTGGTCCAACAGGCCTGGCGCGTCGGGATGGCGAAACGCCACCACGTTGGTGAACGGGCGCCCACAGGCCGCTTCCGGTTCGCCCAAACGGGCGCTAGGCCACTGCTCAGCAACCACTTCGCCCAGACGATGAGCTCGGGCATGGTCCTCGGCCAGTCGATCGATATGGTGATCCAGCGCAAACAGCCCACCCGCGGCGATCACCCCGGCTTGCCGCATCGCCCCGCCTAGCCGCCGCCGGTGCAGTCGGGCCTCAGCAATCAACTCGGCTGGCCCAGCCAGCAGCGAGCCCACCGGTGCCCCCAATCCCTTGGACACACAGGACATGACCGTGGTCGCCGTGCTGGCCAACTCCTCAGCGGTAGTTCCCAATGCGACCGCGGCGTTGAACAGCCGGGCCCCGTCCAGATGCACCGGTGAACCCAATGCAGCCGCCGCGGCCATGTCTTCGGCGCCGACCGCCAGACCGCCGGAGGATAGATGGGTGTTCTCCAGGCAGATCAGCGACACCGGAGGCCAAAAGCCGTCGTTGCCGGCGGCCACTGCCTCGGTGGCAGCCTCGGTGTCAAGGACGCCCCCGGTGTCGTCCACTGCGTAAATCTGGAAGGAGTTGTTGAGCCCGGCAGCACCGCTCTCATAGGACATCAAATGCTGCCGTCGGCCCACCACGACATTGCTTCCTGGCGTTCCGTGCAGCCGCAGGGCGATCTGGTTGCCCATTGTGCCCGACGGCATGTAGATGGCGGCGGGCTTGCCTACCAGCTCGGCAAACCGCTCCTCCAAGCGGTTGACAGTGGGATCTTCTCCGTATCGGTCGTCGCCTACCGGCGCGGTGGCCATAGCCGCTCGCATGGGCTCCGTCGGCTGAGTCAGCGTGTCTGAGCGCAGATCGACCACTCCGCGAGATGTCATCGCCAACATCGTAAGGTCTCTGCTGTGCCGGAGACTGAACCATCCTCCTACCCGGAGAATCCAACATGGGACCATTTGGAGAAGCTGGCTGCTGAAGCGGCTCAGTTGGCCGCGTCGCTGCTGCGAGCCCAGACCGGCTCCCAACTCCAGATCTCGGCCAAGTCCTCGCGTACCGACTTGGTCACCGATATGGACGTGGCCTGCGAGGCCGCCATCGTGGAGTTCCTGACCTCTCATCGTCCCGATGACGCCGTTCTGGGCGAAGAAGGCGCGGGCCGTGATGGCACCACCGGCGTGCGCTGGATCATCGACCCTATCGATGGCACGGTGAACTTCGTCTACGGGCATGTCGGCTTCGGGGTGTCGGTGGCGGCCGAGGCCGCGGGCCAGGTTGTCGCCGGCGCGGTGGTCGATCCCATTCTCCACGAGACGTTTACCGCCCACGCAGGCGGTGGGGCCCGGCTCAACGGTGATCCCATCGCTGTCCGGCCCGATGGCGACCCTTCCATGGCCTTGGTGGCCACCGGATTCTCCTACGACCACAGCCGGCGTCGGCGCCAGACCGAGGTGCTCGGCGAATTGCTTCCCCACATCGGCGACATTCGGCGGGTGGGAGGGGCCGCTATCGACCTCTGTACGGTGGCCTGCGGGCGAGTAGACGCCTTCTTCGAGGTGGGACTCAATCCCTGGGATTACGCCGCCGGAGCCCTCATCGCCGAAGAGGCCGGTGCAATCGTCCAAGACCTGAACGGCGGACCCCCTAGCCGTCAATTCGTGTTTGCCGCCTCCCCGTCGGTCGCCGACGCGCTCTTGACGCTGCTTCAAAACGCCGAGGCCGACCAGATTTAGCGGTCCTCGCTAGCCAAAATGGGGCGACTGCTACCCATAGCGGCCCAAAATCGGGCACCATTTCAGGGTGGGAACCCGCATTCTGGCCATCGAGGACGACGAGAGGATCCGCACCGCGGTCCGCCTTGCCCTCGAAGACGAGGGCTGGGATGTCTCGGAGGCAGCCAACGGACAGGAGGCGTTCGATGCCTTCTCGGAAACACCTGCCGACGTAGTGCTCATCGACATCATGCTGCCCGACATCGATGGATTCGAGGTGTGCCGCACACTCCGCCGAACCAGCGACGTGCCCATCATCATGGTTACAGCCCGAGCGGACACCCATGACGTGGTGGCCGGCTTGGAGGCAGGCGCCGACGACTACCTGACCAAGCCGTTCGCCCCCAAGGAGCTCTCCGCTCGTATTCGCGCCCTGTTGCGCCGTGTGCGCACCACCGACTCCCCCATGACCGATCTGCGCTTCGGGCGGTTGGAAATCATGCCCGAGCAAGGCGTCGTCACGATCGATGGCGAAGAGGCCCACCTCACCAAGACGGAGTTCCGCCTCCTCGTCGAGCTGGCCACTAACTCCGGCAAGGTACTCAGCCGAGAAGTGCTCCTGGAGCGGGTATGGGATCTCGGGTATTTCGGCGATGGCCGTCTCGTGGATGTCCACATCCGGCGCTTGCGCACCAAGATCGAGTCGGACCCGGCCAATCCCCGCTACGTGGTGACCGTCCGCGGCCTGGGGTACAAGCTCCAGGCATAAGGGCGAAGCTGATGCCGAAACGGCCGGGGCTGCGTTCCCGCTTCTGGCGCCGAGCGGGCTCCCGGGCCCGTCGGCTGAGGCTCCGCACCCGGATCATCCTGGCCTTCGTGCTCACCACTTTGCTGTTGTCGGCGGCGCTCAGCGTGATCGTTTTCGCGCTGACCCGCCAGAATCTGCTCAACGGGCGGGAGAACGACGCCTTGGCCACGGTGGGGTTCAACGCCTCGGTGGTCAACCGCCGTCTCAGCCCTGACATCGAGTCGGAGGCCCTCCAGAACCTGGTCAGTACGCTGGCCACTCCTGAGGGCTCCCGCCCGGTTCTGCGTGTGGGCAGCGACTGGTTCCAGCCGTCCTTCGAGTTCGAACAGGGCGATATCAATGAGCGACTTCGCCGCACGGTGGAAGGCGGCAATCCCGCTCGAATGCGCTACCGGGTCAGGGACAAGCCCTTCTTGGTGATCGGCATCCCTATTCCCGGCCACAACGCCTCCTACTACGAGGCCACGCCGTTGGATGGGATCGAGGACACGCTGGGCTCGCTGGGCATCATCCTTGCCAGCACCGGCGGTGGCGTGACCCTGGCCTCAGCGGGTGTCGGGTTTTGGGCCAGCCGCCGACTGCTGCGCCCGTTGGTGGACATTGGCAAGGCCGCCCAATCCATCGCCCGCGGCGATCTCAGTACCCGACTGGAAGCCGGGGCCGCTCGGGAGCTGGTGACGCTCACCGATTCGTTCAACGACATGGTGGGAGCGCTTCAGCACCGGATTGCCCAAGATGAGCGGTTCGCGTCCGAGGTAAGCCACGAGCTGCGATCCCCTCTCATGACCCTCTCCGCTTCAGTGGAGGTGATGAACACCCGCCGAGCTGAATTGCCGGAGCGGGCTCGCACCGCGCTGGACCTGCTGACCGAAGACGTCAACCGCTTCGAGCATTTGGTCGAGGATCTGCTGGAGATCTCCCGCTTTGACGTCGGCACGGCCGAGCTGGATCTGGACGTGTTCAACTTGCTCGAATTTGTGGAGAACGCAGTTTCGGCTACCAGCCCAGTCGCCATTCCCATTGCCTGTGATCCGGCAGCAGCCCGGGTGTGGGTACGGGCTGACAAGCGCCGGTTGGTCCAAGTCATCGACAATCTGTTGAGCAATGCCCAGAAGTATGCGGGAGGAGCGACCGGGATCTTCCTCTACCACCATCCAAAAGGGATCGAAATCGCGGTAGAAGACGCCGGTCCTGGTGTAGCCGTCGATGAAAGAGAGCACATTTTCGACCGGTTCTCACGCGGCCGACAAGCGGTCGAGCGGGGGGCCACCACCGGAGTTGGGTTGGGGCTCGCCCTCGTGGCTGAGCACGTTCGCCTGCACCAGGGCCGCGTCTGGTGTGAAGACCGAACCGACGGGCTGCCCGGGATCAGATTTATTGTCCACCTTCCCATCGCGGTGTCATGACTCGGCGAACTGCACACCGAGGCCTGCTGACTGTCTTGGCCGCCGCCTTGCTGTGGGCCGCGGCTTGCTCGGTGCCAGAAGACGGCCGTCCCCGAGCCGTGGACTATTCCCAGTTGCCCGACGATCTGGTTGCGCCCACTGAATCGCCGGAGCCGACGCCATTGATCACCCAAGAAGTGCTCATCTACCTGATCGATGAGAACAACCTGCTATCCCCGGTGGCCCGCGACGTGGCCAGTCCAGCCCTGCCAACCACGGTGTTGGAGGCCCTGTTCTCCGCTCCCAACGAGGCCGAGTCTGACCAAGCCCTGTCTACTGCCCTGCCCGCCGATGTCGAGGTGGTATCGATCGACGTCAACCCAGCCGGAGACCTGGTGACCGTGGCATTGGAGTCGGAGGTGTTCGAGGAGCGCTTAGAGGGTGAGAACCGCCAGCTCGCGGTGGCTCAGCTCGTGTTCACCGCAACCGAGAATACGGGTGCAAACCGCTTCTCTTTGCTGCTAAACGACAACCCCGTGCCGCTGCCCACCGACAGCGGGGAGAGCGACGTCCCCGTGACCCGTGACGACTTCCACTCCGTTGACCCCGACTACCAGCCCGAGGCCACCCCCACACCCATTCCCACGGCGAGCCCGTCTCCAACCGCTACGCAGGTCCCAGAGCCGACCCTGCCCCCGGAGACGCCAACGCCGACGCCGACTGCGTCAGCCAGCCCAACCCCAGACCCCGAACCGACCCTGCCCCCTGATTTCACGCTCGATTTCTCCCGAAACCGCGATGACGGTCCCTAAGCGAAAAAAGCCCGAGCCACGTCGTAGAGAGCGGGGCTGACCGGCTTCAGCTCGGCCACTGCATCGGCCAACCGCACTCGAACCATCTCCCCGCCTTGAAAGGCCACCATCGATCCCCAGTCGCCGTCATGGACGGCGTCGATCGCGGCGATGCCGTACCACGAGCAAAGCACTCGGTCTAGCGCACTCGGGGTTCCACCCCTCTGGATGTGGCCTAAGACCGTCACTCGAGTGTCGAAGCCGGTACGGGCCTCGATCTCAGTCGCCACTACCTGGCCGATCCCCCCGAGCCGGACATGGCCGTACTGGTCGACTTCGGGCTCAGGCACCTCCAGCGTCCCCTCTTTGGGTCGGGCCCCCTCAGCTACCACCACAATGGATGCCCACCGGCCGCGCTCATGGCGCCTGATGATGGCTTGGGCCACGGCGTCGATGTCGAAGGGCTCCTCGGGGATCAGGGTGAGCGTGGCCCCTCCCGCTATGCCGGCCCACGTGGCGATATGCCCGACATGGCGACCCATCACCTCTACCACCATCACCCGATCGTGCGACTCGGCGGTGGTGTGCAGCCGGTCGATGGCGGCGGTGGCAATCTCAATGGCGGTGTCGAAGCCGAAGGTGAGCTCGGTGAGCCCGATGTCGTTGTCGATGGTCTTGGGCACGCCTACCACATTTGCCGCCCCAGCTTCACCGACCCCGACCCCCGCCGACAGGGTTCCCTCGCCCCCGATGACGATCAAAGCCTCGGTACCCGTCGCCTCCATGGTCGAGCGCACCCGCTCTAATCCATCCTCGTACATGCGGGGGGAAATTCGAGAGGTGCCCAAGACGGTGCCTCCCCGGGGCAGGGTGCCTCGCATGCGCTCCACATCGAGTTCGATGAACTCCCCCTCCAACACCCCCCGCCACCCGTCCAGAAAGCCGACCACAGTGTCGCCATAATGGCGCTCGGCCTTGCGCACAATCGCTCTGATCACTGCGTTGAGGCCGGGGCAGTCGCCGCCCCCAGTCAGTACCCCGACTCTCATTGGAGGCTACGAATCCAGCTTGGTCAGCGATTGGCGGAGCTGGCGGATGGCCTGAGCAGTTCGCTGCTCGTTCTCGATGAGGGCGAACCGCACGTGACCCTCCCCGCCAGGACCGAAGCCCACACCGGGCGACACCGCCACCCGGGCGTCTCGAACCAGCCATGAGGCAAATTCCACCGATCCCATCTCAAGATAGGGCTCGGGGATCTTGGCCCACACGAACATGGTCCCCTTGGGCGGCTCCACTTCCCAACCCATGCGATTCAGCCCCGAACACAGGGCATCCCGGCGGCTCTGGTAGATGTCGCACACTTCTTTGGGATGGCCCGGTGCTTCGTTCAAGGTCACCGTGGCCGCGATTTGAATGGGCTGGAACGTGCCATAGTCGAGATAGGACTTGAGCTTGGCCAGCGCGGCCACTACCTGGGGATTGCCCACCATGAATGCCACCCGCCAGCCGGCCATGGAGAACGACTTGGTCATGGAATAGAGCTCCACTGCCACATCCTTGGCCCCTTCTACCTGCATGATGGACGGCGGCAGATAGCCGTCATAGCCCAAGTCGGCGTAGGCGAAATCGTGGACCAACAGCACATCGTGCTCTTTGGCGAATTCCACAACGCCGGCCATGAACTCCAAGTCCACGCAGGCGGTGGTGGGATTGTGGGGGAACGACAGCACGACAATCCGGGGCTTGGGCCAGGAGTAGCGCCAGCGCTCCTGCATGGTTCCGAAGAAATCAGTTCCCGTGCTCAGCGGGATCTCCCGTACTTCCGCGCCGGCGAACAGCGGGGCATAGAGGTGGATCGGATAGGAAGGGGATGGAACCAGCGCGGCGTCTCCAGGCTGAAGCAGAGTCCACATGAGGTGGGAGAACCCCTCCTTGGCCCCGATAGTGTTGATCACCTCGGTTTCGGGGTCGAGATACACCCCGAACCGCCGGGCGTAGTAGCCGGTCACAGCCTCACGCAGCTTGGGGATGCCCCGGCTGGCCGAGTAGCGGTGATTGCGGGCATTGCCAGCTGCTTCCGCCAGCTTTTCCACGGCGATGTCCGGCGACGGGAGGTCAGGATTGCCAAAGCCGAGGTCGATGATGTCGTGGCCCTCTCGGCGGCCCTCGACTTTCAGGTCGTTGATGATGGTGAAGACATACGGGGGCAGGTTGTTGATCCGACGGAACTCCACAGGTCCAATCTACTTTCTGATAGGGCGGGACTATTGGAGCTTTTCGGCGCCTGATTCGGCCCGGCGACGCAGGTTCTCCAGCGCGGTTTGCATGATGCGGGCCTCCGCCCGTCGTTTCACGAATCCGGGCAGGGGCATGACCATCTGGACGGCCAGGTGATAGGTGACCTCGGTGCGATCCGGCTCGCCGGGCACCGGGTTGAAGCAGTACTCGCCGTCGAGTCGTCGGGTCAGGTCGCCCTGTACCAACCGCCAGGAAACCCGAAGGGGGTTGGACCCGTAGTAGTACTCCAGCAAGTAGCTGGTACTGCGCCCCATGGCCGCAGCCCGAAATGACACCAGTCCGCCCCGGCCGTCGTCGTCTCGACGGACTATCTCAACCTGCTTAACCTCGGTGGCCCATTCCGGATAGGACTCGAAATCGCACACCACCTCAAAGCAGCGCTCAGGTGATGCATCTATGGAAATGCTCTTGGTGGCCTGGTCAAACATTGTCACCATTCCTGCTGGGATCGCTGTGCTCTGAGGTTGTGCTTCCGGAGGGCCGGGGCGGGAAGGTCCCGTGCCGAGCTCCCCATGCGCCGGACAGGCCCAGCGCATAGACAGGTACCAGGATACCGAATGCCGAGGCGGTAAACGGACGCACCGAGGCCGCAGCCAGCGCCACCACCACCTCAACAGCGAGTGCCCCCATCATCGAGAACCGCACCGAGGGGGGCGCGCAGCCAGCAAGAAAGTACAGTCCGCCCACTCCAATCAACTCGTAGCGGCTGCGCTGAAGTGCCCTCTGGAAGGCCCAGAGCATGGCGGCACAGCCCCCGGCCAACAGCACAAGCGACACCACCGCGATGGGAACGGCCATGGGATCGGGAAATGCGGTCGTGAGGATGGCGATTGCGGTAAACATCGCAGTTCCCGCCCAGCACACCCGAAGGAGGTCGTGGCCTTCGACTCCTGGTGGTACCAGGCGATCCCGCAGCGGCATCAACGGCTCTTTCCGCGAGCGATGACCTCGGCGATAACGGTTCGGAGCCGCTCGGCCATGTGGTCGTAGGAGAACTCGGCCACGGCCCGCAACCGGCTCTCCAATCCCATTCGCTGGAGTCGGACCCGATCCGACAACAGGGCATCGAGGGAAGCCGTCACTGCGTCGAGATGACTGGGCCGGTCCACAACCAGTCCGGTCCGTCCGTGCTCCACCGCCTCGGCCGCTCCCCCGCTGTCCCCGGCCAACTGCGGGACTCCGGCCGCCGCTGCCTCCAAGAACACAATGCCGAATCCCTCCTGCTCGAGGCCTCCCCAACGCTGGCGGCACATCATGGCGAACACATCGGCACAGCCGTAAAGGTCGGGCAGGTCAGAGTCGGCCACCCGGTCGAGCAGGCGGGCGGGAGCACCGGTGCGTCCGATGAGCCGGTCCAGCCGAGCCCGGTCGCGCCCGGCCCCAGCCACTGCCAACGTAAGACCAGGATGGCGATCGGCCAAGCGAGCCGCTGATGCGATCAGAACGTCCATGCCCTTGCGGGGCACCAAGCGGCTGATGGACACCACAACCGGGCCGTCGACAGGCAAGCCGAATCTCTGGCGGGCCTCAAGCCGTTGAAACGCATCCAGGGGCCTGAACCGGTCCACATCTACCCCGGGGGGCACGATCACCGCGGGAAGCGGTCCACCAGCAGCCCTCTCGGCTTCGATCACCGAATACCGGCCCGCGGTGATCACCACCTGAGCGCCGCGCAGCACTTTGCCCAGCAACTGCTTGCTGCCCGGAAGGCGGCCGGGAACGGTCACCTCGGCACCGTGGAGAATCACGCCGTAGGGATGGGGCAGGCGGGGGGCCAGCGCCCCCAGTGGTACTGCCGGGTCGTAGAGCACCAGTTCGGCACCGACCTCCTCGGCAAGGTCGGTGATCTCCTCCGCCATCTCCTGGGTTGGCAGGAGGAATTGGCGAGGCGAGCGAACCACCCGGTGGCCTTGCCGGGCATCCCATTCGGCATCTCCGGGATGAGATCGAGTCAGCACGCAGACGTCATCAGGCGGCAGTCGGCGCCACAGCTCCCACAGGTAGTTCTGGATGCCTCCCAGCTTGGGGGGATAGTCGTTGGTGACCAACAAGTGCCGGGGCATGGGTCAGACCAGTTCCACCGAGTCGAGGCCGAGTTGACGGGCAGCCCAATCGGCGTGGCCCGCCAACATGGGATCGGGATCGGCCTGATAGCGCTGCACGATTTCGACCACATCAGGGTCAGTCCCCCGCCCTGAGTTTCCCAACGCCACCAGCGCGTTGCGCCGCACGTAGCGAGGCTCGCGTCGGGGGATGTACCAGCGGCCGTAGCGGGCCATCAGCTCATCGTCATCCGATGCCAGCAGCTCCACGAGATCCACCCAAGCGGTGTCGTCATCGAGCCCTTCCCCCGCACCGACGCCGTTCGACTCCGCCATCTTGTTGGGCGGGCAGACCTCCTGGCAGTCGTCGCATCCGTAGATCCGGTCGCCTAGGGCTTCGCGGAATTCAAGGGGAAAATCACCGTCGGCCTGCACCAACCACGCCAGGCATCGCCGGGCGTCGACCACACCCGGCGCCACTATCGCGCCGGTCGGACAGCCGTCTAAACAGCGGCGACACGGCCCGCACTGATCAAGAACCGGGTTTGATGGCTCGAGCACCGCGGTGGTGATCACCGAGCCCAATACGAACCAACTCCCCCGGCCGGGCAGCAAGATATTGCTGTTCTTGCCGTACCAACCCAGTCCCGCCCGGCGGGCCGCCTCCCGATCCACCAGCGCGTTGTCGTCGGCCACCACGGTTGCCTTGTATCCGGCATCCCGCAGCACATCGGCTACCTGGCCCAGGGCGTCTCGCAACTTGGCGTAGTGGTTGCTTCGGGCGTAGGCGGCCACCCGGCCAACAGCCCGGTTGGGTGCCGGAGCAGCGGAGTTGCGATAGCCGAGGGCACCGACCACGAGGGATTGGGCCCCGTCCACGGTGTGACTGGGGTCGGTGGAACGATCAGGGTTGCGATAGGTGAAGGCCATGCCGCCGTGCAGGCCCTGGTCCCGCCGCTCCAGCAGCGTGCTCCGGGTTGAGTCGAACGGCTTGGCTGGGGCCACGCCAACGGCATCGAGCCCAGCCGCAACACCAACGGCAATGACCTCTTCAGCGACGAGAGCGCTCACCGGCCCATGAAATCGACTGCGCCCGGTTTCATTCCCTCTCCTCATCAGAACGGGCGTCATTCGAAGTAGAGACGAAGTTCTCGAGTACCTGCCCCGCGGAGCCGTCGTCAATAGAGGCCGCAGCAGCCCCCAGCCCTCCCTCCAGTGTGTCCGAAAGCCCGGCTATCACCAGGGCCGCAGCCGCGTTGAGCACCACGATGTCACGGTGTGGTCCCTCCTGCCCCTCGAATACCCTTCGCAGGCATACAGCATTGACGGCTGCATTTCCGCCGACCAGATCCTCAGTGGCGGCGGGAGCGAGCCCCAGATCTACAGGATCAACTGTGTGGCGAAGGATGTCCCCGTCCCGCAACTCCCACACATCGGTGGGACCGGTGGTCGATAACTCATCCAAGCCGTCCTGGCCATGCACGATCATGGCCCGCTCCGAACCGGTAGCGGCCAGCACCTCAAGCATGATCTCAGCCATCGACCGGTCGCTGACTCCTACCACTTGGCGCTTCACCCCGGCTGGGTTGGCCAGCGGGCCGAGGAAATTGAACACGGTGGCCACCGCCAACTCCCGGCGAGCCGGCCCGGCGTGGCGCATGGCCGGGTGAAAGCGCGGAGCCATGCAAAAGCCGAAACCGGTCTCAGTCACACAGCGGGCCACCCCGACTGGACCGAGGTCGATGACCGCACCTAGTTCCTCCAGCACATCGGCAGAGCCGCATTGAGATGAAGCCGACCGGTTGCCGTGCTTGCACACCTTGGCTCCCGCACCCACGGCTACCAGGGCGGCCGCGGTGGACACGTTGATACTGCCGCTGTGGTCGCCGCCGGTGCCACAGGTGTCGATGAGGCCGAGGGCAGCCGCATCCAGCGGTACTGTCTCACAAGCCGCCCTCATGGCCGAGAGCAAGCCCACCAGCTCTTCTGCGGTCTCGCCCTTGGTCCGCAGGGCAATCACGAATCCGCCAATCTGTGCCGGCGTGGCCTGACCACTCAGGATCTCGGTCATGGCCGCATTGGCCGCTTCCGCAGTGAGATGACCACCTGCGGTCAGCTGCCGGAATACCCCGGCCCACCCCCCGTGCTCGTCCAGGCTCACCGCCTTAGTGTGGCCCAAATCGACCCCAATTCATGAACTGAGATTCGAGATTGAGATACTGAAGTCACATGGTCGCTGCGCACCTCTCAGAATATGAGTGCAGAACTCTTTAGCCGACCCGAAGCCCTTGCCCGGATGGCCGAGGGCCAATTCGATGTTTGCGTAATCGGTGGCGGCATCACCGGCGCTGGCGTCGCCCTCGATGCAGCCTCCCGAGGGCTGCGAGTGGCGCTGGTCGAGCGTGGCGACTTTGCCGAGGGCACCTCATCCCGGTCGTCCAAACTGGTACACGGCGGCCTCCGCTATCTCCAAAAGGGGGAGATTCGGCTGGTGGCCAGCGCATTGATCGAGCGTCACCGGCTACGGAGCAATGCTCCCCACCTGGTGAGGGATCTGCCGTTCGTCATCCCCCTGTTCGGCCACAGTGGCAAACTGCGCCGCGGGCTCACCAGGGCAATCGGCGGCGCTCTGTGGGCCTATGACCTGTGCGGGGGGGCGCTGATCGGCAAACTCCACCGCCGCCTGAGTCGGGAGCAGGTGCTGGCCGCCTTCCCGACCTTGAACCCTGATCGAGTGGTCGGGGGCTACCAGTACTACGACTGCCAAACCGACGATGCTCGACTGGTGCTGTCGGTCATCCGCACCGCGGCCTTGGACTACGGCGCGGTTGCCGCCAACGGGGTGACAGCAACGACGGTTGTCCGCGACGGCCGCGGGCGGGTGAAGGCTCTGCTGGTGCGATCTGCCGAGGGCAAGGAACTGGAGATCTCATGCCATGCGGTGATCAACGCCACCGGGGTATGGGCAGCAGATCTGGGAGACATAGATATTCGGCCTGCCAAAGGGGTTCATCTTGCCTTTCGCCGGTCGCTGTTGGGCATTGACCGCGGCTCGATACTGCCTTCGCCGGTGCGGGGAAGGAGCATCTTTGTGATTCCCTTGGGAGAATCCTGCTATGTCGGCACCACCGATACTGACTACTCGGGTTCCTTGGACGATCCTCGATGCACTGCTGACGACGCGGCCGAGTTGCTGGGAGCACTGCGGTCGGCAACGTCGTTGGAAGTATCGACCACCGATGTGATCGGAGCTTGGGCCGGGCTTCGACCCTTGGTCGCCGACACATCCTCGGCCCGGACCGCAGACTTGTCTCGCAGACATCACATTGCCGAAGCCGATGGAGTGGTCACCGTTACCGGAGGCAAGCTCACCACCTATCGGCAGATGGCCGCCGACTCAGTCGACGTAGTCGTTGACCTGCTGCCCGGGCCCAACCGCCGAAGGCGTCGTTCGAAGACAAGGCGCCTCCGCCTTCGGGGAGCGGCCAGCCCTCAAGAGGTTCAAGATGAGCTGACATCGAGGGGCTTGCCTGCTGACGCTGCCCGGCACTTGGCTGAGCGCTATGGCAGCGAAGCCAGCAAGGTTGCCGACTTGGTCGCAAATGACCCCGACTTGGGTCACCCGTTGACCGAAGAGCTCCCCTACCTGCGAGCCGAAGTTGTCTGGGCGGCCCGGGCCGAAATGGCCCGAACGGTGGATGACGTGCTCAGCCGGCGCACTCAAGCCCGCCACCGGCACCTATCAGCCAGTATGGCTGCCGCCGAAGAAGTCGCGACGCTGCTGGGCCGCGAACTCGGATGGTCCTTGGTCGACCAGCAGGCCGACGCCGACGCCTACCGTGAACTATCGGCGCCCGACTTGGCTGGCATTAGCTCTGTTGACCCATCCAAGCAGCCTCTGAATACCTGACTGCCATCACACAGGAGGAACCTATGAAGATCTGTGTCATCGATGTGGGTACCAGCAGCATTCGCTCGGCGGTGACCGACGGACACCGGGTGATCTGCTTCCGCCAGGAGCGCACCCCTCCCGACATGCCCGAACCCGGGCTGGTGGAGTTCGACGCCAACGAGATGGCCGCGGTCATCCTCCAGTCGGCTACCGAGGTGATCGACGAGGTGGGTGGTGTGGATGCAGTGGCCGTGACCAACCAGCGGGGAACCGCAATGGTGTGGGACCGAAAGACCGGCGAGCCGGTGGGTCCGGCGCTGGGCTGGCAAGATCTCCGCACGGTGGGCGAGTGCCTGGCATGGCAGGCCGAGGGCTTGGAGATGGTGCCCAACGAGTCGGCCACCAAATTGGTCTGGCTACTCGACCAGCACGATCCCGATCGAACCCGCGACCTGTGCTTTGGCACCGTGGACACCTGGACGGTGTGGTGCCTCTCTCAAGGCGCCCTTCACGTGGTGGACCCCTCGAACGCGGCCATGAGCGGAATGCTGGCCGATGACGGCAGCCGCTGGTCAGACGAGATCGTCGACCGGCTCGGCGTTCCCCCGGCCTGTTTGCCCGAGATAGTGGACTCCACCGGAGTGCTGGGCGACGCCACCACACTGCCGGGGTCGCCGCCAATCGCCGGGATCATCGGCGACCAGCAGTCATCGCTGATCGGGCAGCGATGCGTGCTTGAAGGGCTGGCCAAGCTCACCTTCGGCACCGGGGCCTTCCTGGACGTGTGTACTGGCCCGGGTAGGCCGATTGCCGACAAGCGCAGCGACCGGGGCACCTTCCCCATCGTGGCCTGGCAAGAGGACGGGGCCATCGTATGGGGTGTGGAGGCCTTCATGATTGCCGCCGGCTCGAATATGAGCTGGCTGATCGACGACGTGGGGCTGCTGGGCGACGCGACCGAGTCGACCGAGATGGCCGGCAGCGTGGACGACACGGGCGGCGTGGTGTACGTACCCGCCCTCTATGGACTGGGCACCCCCTACTGGGACTTCGGGGCCCGGGCCGCACTGCTCGGCATAACCGGGGGTACCACCGCTGCCCACATCGTGCGGGCGGTGTTCGAAGGCGTGGCCCACCGGGCCGCCGATCTGCTGGAAGCGGCCGAGGCCGACAGCGGCTATCGATTTGAGCGGATCCGAGTGGACGGTGGGATGTCCCAGAATCCGGTATTCAACCAGATTCTGGCCGACACCTTGGGCCGGACCGTGGAGTTGTGCCCGGTGCCGGAGGGTACTGCGTTGGGCGCCGCCGTTTTAGCCGGGCGGGCCCTAGGCCAGTGGTCGAGCTGGCAGGAGGTGGCCGACTCCTGGACGCCTCGGGCGGTGGTGGAGCCGCAGGGAACGGTGGACCGCGAGCGCTGGCAGGAGGCGGTGCAGCGGGCATCCCGCTGGTACCCCGAACTCTCCGACATCGGCCTCTAGAAATCGGCCCCTAAATCTCTCTCGCCTTGAGACGAGGGGGCTGGCAAACTGGAGACGACGGTGAGTCGGCCGGGTGGCCGCGGCGTCGGGGTCTCGGCCTCGGTGTCGAGGAAGGTCGGGACTCCAGAGGGCAACGGTGCTGGCTAACGGCCAGTCGGGGCGACTCGAAGGAAAGTGCCACAGAGAACAAACCGCCGATGGCTCGGACTTCCGGGCACAGGCAAGGGTGAAACGGTGCGGTAAGAGCGCACCAGGGGCCGAGGCGACTCGGCTCGCTCGGCAAACCCCACCGGGAGCAAGGCCAAGCAGGGGACATGGTGGCCCACCGCCCCGTCAGGGGCAGTCCCCGGGTAGGCCGCGTAGATGGATGGCCACCCACGGTCCGCCAGGACCGGGACAGAATCCCGCCTACAGGCCGACTCACCGTCTCGTCTTCTCGAAGGTCGCGATATTCAGCGCCTCCGCGGTCACCGCTGCCGATCCCTGCCCATACGAGACCGGTCTAGCCGGCCCTGGGCGTAAAACAGGCGCAGTCTTTCGCGGTCGGTGAGACCGAAACGGCGCACCGCCCAAGCCCCCACGGCCAACCCAATCAGCTCCAGCGCGATCAGCGTCGCCACAGGCTTGAAGTCCGGCAAGTCGCCGCTGTCCACCCCTGCTCCGAACACCGGCCACCAAAACAGTTCGGTGCGCAGCCATGCCCCGTCCAGCACCAAGTACAGAAACAAACCGATAGGCAGTCCCAGCCACCGGCGGCGGACCAGCCGGCGACCCCGGGTGACCAGCATCACCGCGATCAGAACGACCAGCGGCGCCAGCAGCGTGTGCAGCGCCCATGGGCCTCCGGCCAAAAGCTCGACCACAGGCAGCACCGATCCCAGCATCACCATGCGGTAGTCCAGCGCCGGACTGTCGAACACCAAGGCCACCAGCACGAAACTGAGAGCCAAGAACCAGAAGAACACTTGCCGTCTGTTAGGTCAGGTCCGCACCAGGATGCGACCGCACTCCTCGCAGTGGCACAGCTCATTGGCCGGTGCGTGGCGGATGCGGTCCAGTTCCATGGCCGACAGCGCCAGATGGCAGCCCTCGCAGGTGCCGTTGCGGAGCCGGGCCACGGCGACGCCCCCCATACGGACTCGCAGGCCGTCGTAGCTGGTCAAGGCCGCCTCCGGGATTTCCTCGGCTTCGCTGGAACGGGCGGCGGCCTCTTGATCGATCTCGGCCTGCACGACTGCCTCGGCCTCGGCAAGCTTCTGTTGAGCGACGGCGACCTCAGATTCGGCGGCTATAAGGCTGGCTTCCAGGCTCTCCACCTCGGCATCGACTTCTTCAATCGCCTCCATCAACCCCAAGGCATCGCTTTCCATATCCGAGCAACGGGACCGCAAACCGTCCACCTCTTCCTGAAGGGTCAGAAGCTCCCTGGTGCCGGTGACCTCCCCCGAATACAGCCGGTCGTTTTCCCGCTTTACCCGGCTTTCCAACACGGCCAGCTCATCCTCGTTGCGCTTGAGGTCGCGCTGGAGCTCTAGGCGCTGAACCTGCTTTACCGCCCGCTGGTTGTGAATCTGCTGGCAAGCCTGTTGGGCGGCAGTCAGCGAGGCCTTCTCGGGCAGGGTGTCGAGGCGATGTCGAAGCTGGTCGATCCGGGTGTCGTGATCCTGCACCGACAGCAGGCGCTGGAATTGATCGTCGATCACGTCTCGATATTAGGTTCAGATGATCCTTCGGGATCAGCCTCGACGCCGTCGTCGCCGGGGACATCCGAACCAGACCCCGGTCCTACACAGATGTCGGCGACGCCGTCATTGTTCGAGTCCAGGGGGAATTGCCCTTCGGGGCACTCCGCCTCGATCGGCAGCGGCGTCCCGCAGTACAGCGGTATAGGCTCGCCCCCCTCGACTGCGAACTCGCTGAGTCCGCAAGGTTCGATGCCTCTGGTGGTCAATAAATCCACACACGTGTCGTAAGCGCCGTCGTCGTCGGTGTCTACTGGCACAATGACCGGCACGGGTGCTTCTGGATCCTCGGGGGCAGGCGGGGTTGCGCAGGGGACTCCCACGGTGAACACGTCCTCCAACTCGATCAGGTCGCTGAGCCGGGGCTCGCCGGGACAGCCGGGGAAGTCCACAACCTCCAAGCCCTCGTGGTAGCTGGTCATGAATCGGCCCCACGCCATTGCCGGGTAAGAGCTGCCGGTCACCTTGCGCATGGGGATGCGCTCGTGGGGGTTCCCCAGCCACACTGCGGTGGCCAGATGGGGGGTGAACCCCACGAACCAGGCATCGGCCGACTCTTCGGTGGTGCCGGTCTTGCCCGCCGAAGTCTGCTGGGGCAGCTGAGCCCGCCGTCCAGTGCCGTTGAGCATGTTGTTCTCAAGGACGTCGGTGGCCCAGCAGGCCGAGCGCGGCGACACCACCCGCTCCCCCGACAGCTCATGGCGGTAGAGCACGTTGCCTTCGCGGTCGACGATCTGCTCGATGAAGTAAGGCTCGTAGCGGATGCCCCCGGTGCTGATCACCCCGTAAGCCGACGCCATGTCGATGGGATGAACCTCTTCGGAGCCCAGGGGCAGAGACGCCACCGCATCCAACTCGGTGGTGATGCCCATCTTGGTTGCGGTGTCGATGACCGGCTGAATGCCCGCCACCCGGCCCAGCCGCAAGAACGCGCAGTTGGAGGACACCCTGATCTGGTTGTTGATGGTGTCCACTTGTCCGGGCGAGCTGGCAAAGTTGTTGGCCACGTAGGGATCGGGGACGCCACCAGGGTTGGGGATCTGGCAGGGACCTCGTCCGCTGATCCGGTCACTGGGCTGGTAGCCCTGCTCGAACAAGGTCATCATCACGAACGTCTTGAACGCCGACCCTGGCTGACGAGAGCCCTGGGTGGCCAGGTTGAACTCCTCGGTGTCTTGGGCGAACCCCGGCCCCCCCACTACCGCTCGCACCGCCCCGGTGTCGGGCTCCAGCGCGGCCAGAGCCATGGTGGCCTCGACGCCGCCGTGCTCGCCCGCGTTGTACTCCACCAGGATGGCGGCCACCGCGTCTTCGGCTTGCCGCTGAGCGACGGGGTCGAACGTGGTGTAGATGCTGAGGCCGCCGTTGAACACCAGATTGAACCGATCTTCGGGACTTCCCCCCAGATAACGGGGATCGTCCAGGAGCTGCTGCTTCACTTCCTCCACGAAATAGCTCTTGGGCGGCAACTCGATTTCGTTGACCTCAGTGGGCAGCGGCTGAAGATGATACAAGTCGGCCTGTTCCTCGGTGATGTAGCCCAACTCGGCCAGCCGGTTCAGCACGATGCTCCGTTGGCGAAGGGCCCGTAGAGGATTGTTGATGGGGTCATAGCTGCTGGGGTTGCTGATGAGCGCAGCCAGAAGCGCAGCCTCCCCCCATCCCAGATCGGCGGCGTCCAACCCCCAGTACACCTCGGCCGCGGCCTGCACGCCGTAGGCACCCTGGCCGAAGTACACCGTGTTCAGGTACAGGTTGAGAATCTCATCCTTTTCCATCTCCCGTTCCAGGCGCTTGGCCATGGCCATTTCTTGGAGTTTGCGCTCGGCTTCGACCTTGTTGCCCACCACCAGGTTCTTGATCAGCTGCTGGGTAATTGTCGACCCGCCCTGGGTGATGCCCCCCGCCCCCACATTTTCGAGTCCGGCCCGAAAAACAGCGCTGAGGTCGATACCGGTGTGCAGGTAGAAGTTCTCGTCCTCGATGGCGATCACCGCGTGCTTCACCTCATCGGAGATGTCACCGAGGTCCACCAGCACCCTGTTCTCGACGTAGCTGAACACGTCGATGATCTGGCGGTTTGAGTCGTAGACGTAGGAGCGGATGGCCAGTTCGTCCAGGCTGACGTCTTCAGCCAGGTTCACTTCCACCGGTGTGGACTCCCATGACCTGAGCACATCGGTGGTCGGAGGCCAAACCACGAACAGGGTGGCGGCCAGGGCCAGCGCCAGCATGGGCATGAGCACGGCTAGGCGGAACAGGTGGGACAGCCACCTCAGGAAGTCCTTCACCAGACCCCCAACGCTACCGGGCGATCACTCAGCAGTGGGCGCGCACTGTTGACGATGTGGCCGGGACGAGAATCGGCTCAGTAGGTGCCGCCCAACTTGGTGTGGTCCCAGCTGATGGTCTTCTCAGCCTTGATTACCACTGCGGTGCGCTTCAAGGCCATGCTCTCCGCCGCCTTTGACAACATTTCCCGGTCGATGTCGGGGTTGTTGCGGTCCATCACCTCCAAGGCGTAGCGGTGGACCACCTCGGGATCGGTGTGCAGCTCGGCATACCCGTTGATGGCCACCCCGCGGAGCTTCTCGTACTCGAGGCCGTCCTCCATCAACAGGGCGATGCGGTTGTCCCGTTCCAGGTTCTTGATCTTCTGCGATTTGGTATAGGTCTCGAAAACGATGTCGCCGTCCACCACCGCGAACCACAGAGTGCTCAGATGGGGCGTCCCGTCCTGGTTGATGGTTGCTACTTGGAGGCTCTTCTGCTCTTCGATGAACGCCTCGAGCTCTTCGGGGGTCAGACGGATTTTGTCGCGACGCTTAGCCATGCGCTCAGCTTCTCACACCGCCTGGTGCTGCGGTCATTCGTCCAGCGGCTCCCTAACCCGCCACCCAGCGGTCATCCGTCTAGCAAATTGCGGGCACGACGGGCTAGCGGCTCGTCGATCATCTGGCCCTCGAAGGCTACCGATGCCTCGCCCCGAGCCTGGGCTTCGTCCCAAACAGTCAGCAGGGCCCGGGCCCGCTCTTTCTCCTCGGCTGATGGCGAGAAGCATCGGTTGGCAAGCGGCACCTGGGCGGGATGGATGCAGAGTTTGCCGCTGTAGCCGATCGACCTACCAATGGCCGCGTCAGCCAGGAAACGCTCGTCGTCGCCGAACGCGGTCACTACCTGGTCGAGCACGGGTACTCCGGCCAATCTGGCCGCCAACGCCACCTGCGAGCGGGCATAGAGCACCTCCAGGCCGTCGTCGGTGCGGACACCGCCCATATCAGTGATGAAGTCTTCGGCCCCGAAATAGCCAAATGCAACGCCGGAATGTTCCAAAACGCTGCCGGCCCCGGCCACACCGGCGGCGGTCTCGATGCCCGCCAACATTCGGAGATGGCTCCTATTGGCCTCGATCAGCGCATCCAAGACTTGGTTGACCTGGGCCGCGCTCTCCAGCTTGGGCACCACCACCCCGGTCAACTCAACGGCCAAGCTCTCGGCGACATCACCGGCGAACCACTCGGTGCCGAGAGAGTTCACTCGCACGAACACAGCCAAGTCGGGGTGCTGGCGACGCAGTTCTTCGCCCATGGTTCGGGCATGGATTCGGGCTTCAGCCTTGGCTGAGGGAGCTACCGCGTCCTCCAAATCGAGCACAACCCCGTCGGGGCCGCTGCGGGGCAGCTTGGCGCACATGTCGGGGCGGCTGGCCGGGGCAAAAAGCAGGCTCCGAAGGTGGGGCTGCGTTTCGTCTATCGGGGGATTCTCAGTCACGCCAACTCCGGTCGGTTGCGGAAATAGTCCAACGCCTCGGGGTTGGCCAGCGCCTCGATGTTGGCGATGGGCCTCCCGCAAATGGCATCGCGCACCGCCAACTCCACTGTCTTGCCGCTGCGGGTGCGGGGGATGTCGTCTACCGCGCAGATCACCGCGGGCACGTGTCGGGGGGTGGCCCCCGATCGAATCGCTGCTCGAATGGTCGCCTCCAACCTGTCGTCGAGGCGGAAGCCTTCAGCCAGCTTTACGAACAGGACCACCCGGGTGTCGAGATCGACGGACTGGCCCACCACGACGCTCTCGGTCACTTCGTCCATGGCATCGACGATGCGGTAAATCTCCGCCGTACCGATGCGCACCCCGCCGGGGTTCAAGGTGGCGTCGGAGCGGCCGGAAATCACAAACCCGCCGTGCTCGGTGGCACAGACGTAGTCGCCCTGATGCCACCGGCCCTCGAACCGGTCAAAGTAAGCAGCGCGGTACCGTTCGTCGCCTCCCTCTCCCCAGAAACGGAGAGGCTGCGATGGGAACGGAGTGGCGCACACCAGTTCGCCAAATTGGCCGGATTCGAGGGGCGCGCCTTCGGTGCCGAGCACTTGGATGTCGAGGCCGAGGGCAGGTCGCTGGATCTCGCCTGGCCACACTGGGCTGGTGGGATCGCCACCCACTAACAAGCCGCATAGATCGGTGCCCCCCGAGATGGAGGCCAGATGCACATCGGCTTTCACCTCGTTGTAGATGTACTCGAAACCGTCGGGCGACAGCGGCGAGCCGGTGGAGCAGATGGCGCGCAGCGAGCTCAGGCGGTGGGTGTGTCGGGGCGACACCCCGGCCTTGCGCAGCGAGTCGATGTAGCGGGCTGACGTCCCGAACAGGGTGACCCCTGCTTGATCGGCCATGTCGAACAAAGTGTCGGGCTTGGGATAAACGGGGTTCCCATCCCAGACCACTGCTGCGGCGCCCGAGGCCAACGACGACGCCAGCCAGTTCCACATCATCCAGCCGGTAGTGGTGAAGTAGAACACTCGGTCGCCGGGGCGAACGTCGCAGTGGAGCTGGTGCTCGCACAGGTGCTTGAGCAGGATCCCGCCGGCCCGATGGACGATGCACTTGGGCGCGCCGGTCGTGCCCGATGAGTACAGCACGTACAGCGGATGGTCAAAGGGAAGCTGCTCGAACTGGATCACCCCAGCCGGATGGGGCCCGATCCAATTGTCGAAGTCAACCGTGCCCTCGGGCAGCGAGTCCCTGTCGGTGCGGTTCAGCACCACGGTGGCCGCCACCAAGGGCAGTCCAGCCTGGATCTGCCCCACCCTCTCCCCGCAGTCGAACCGCTGGCCGCCATAGTCGTAGCCGTCCACGGCAAACAACAGCTTGGGCTCGATCTGGCCGAAGCGGTCGAGCACCCCGGCGGTCCCGAAGTCGGGCGAAGTGGACGAGAACACCGCCCCCACCGAAGCCGCGGCCAGCATCACCGCAATAGCCTCGGGCACGTTGGGCATCCAGCAGGCCACCCGGTCTCCGGGGCGCACGCCCTCGGCCCGCATGGCCTGGGCCAGCCGGGACACCAAGGCCCGAAGCTGTCCCCGAGTGGTCTCGGTGTAGACACCCGACTCGTCGGCGAACACCATGGCGATCTCGTCGTCATCCCCAGCCAGCAGGTTCTCAGCGAAGTTGAGCCGGGCCCCGTCGAAGAACCGCACATCGGCCATGTGCTCGGCTCCGACCACCGGAGCACTCCCCCGCTCTGAGGCCACCACCCCGCAGAAATCCCACACCGCCGACCAGAATCCACCTGGGTCATCCACCGACCATTGGTGCAGCCGCTCGTATCCCCCCTCGGCTGCCATGTCGAATCCCAGTCCGGAGGCGAAACGGGACAGATTGGTGTGGACAGCCTGATCCCCGTCAGGTATCCAAAGCGGCCGGCTGCCCATGATCAGACGATATTTGGCTCCGCCAGCCACCACCACCAAGCCGCGACTGCGATCGCTCCGGCAATCATGGCGATGATGAACCCCCGCTTGACCAGTTTGTACAGACACACCAGCGTGGCCACCACGGCAACGATCACCGCAGCCAGCGCCAATTCGGGGTTGGTGGTGGCGAACTCGACCAGCTCGTCGGGGATGTCGTCTCGCACATCGGAGGGCAAACAGTCGAGGGCGCGCTCGGGTAGCTTGTCGATCACTCCGCTGCGCAGGTCTTCCAACAGATCCGGATCGACACAGTCCACCCCGTCGGGCAGTTCAGAGGTCCGACCCTGCGATTGCATCCCGCCATTCTCCCTGACGGGCTCGGTGATTCCGCGCACCCCTTCAGCAACAGGCAAAGTATGGGGATGGAAGGCCAGTTGATGATTTCCGCCGACTGCCACGCCAGCGCGCGGCCTGACACCTATCGCCAGTACCTGGATCCCGGCTATGAAGAGGCCTACGACCAGTGGCTGGGCGACACCGAGATGAAGAGCAAGCGCAAAGCCGAGCACACCGGGGCGGCGATCTACAGCGACCAGGCCCTCGAGGAGTTCGGGGAAATCGAAGAGGTGGCCTCGGGCGGAGTCGACGGGGGCTGGGATTCGGCCCGGCGGCTGCGTGAGCTCGAGGCCGATGGGACCGTCGCCGAAGTGCTGTATCCCGGCGCGGGCGGCCCGACCGTCACCCCCTTCGACGTGGGGCTGATGACCTACCAGTACGAGCAGGACCCGGCCCTGTGGCTGGCCGGTTGCCGGGCCTACAACCGCTGGTTGGGCGACTTCTGCAATGATGCGCCCGGACGCCGGGCCGGGGTGGGCCTGATCACGGTGGACGACATCGACATCACGGTGGCCGAGATCCAGCAGATGCGCGAACTGGGACTGTTCGGAGGCGTGCTGCTGTGCAGCGGCACCGGCGACAACCCCCTGTACAACCACCCCCGCTACGACCCCGTGTGGGCGGCCTGCGCCGATGAGGGCCTACCGGTTCACACTCACTCGGGCTGGACCCCCAACTACGGAGATTTTACCGGCTCGCTGGGCATCTTCCTCACCGAGATCTCGTGGTACGCACACCGCCCGTTCTGGCTGCTCATGTGGTCGGGAGCCTTCGAGCGCCACCCCGGCCTGCGCATGGTGATGAACGAGCAGGGTTCCACTTGGGCTCCGGCGACACTCGACGAACTGGACCACTATTACGAGCTGCGGATGTTCGACCAGTTGCGTCGAGATCTACCGCTGAAGCCCAGCGAGTACTTCCGCCGTCAAGTGTTCCTGGGCGCGGGGTTCACCGATACCGACGAGGTCGAGGTGGTGGACCGACTGGGGGCCGACCATCTCATGTGGGGCTCCGACTACCCCCACATCGAGGGCACGTGGCCTCGCTCACAGGAGATGCTGGACCAGCAGTTCGCAGGGAGGTCCGATGACGAGGTGGCCCGCCTCGTGGGGGGGAATGCCGCCGATCTCTACGGATTCGACAAAGAGGCTCTTACCGAGCTCAGCACGAGCCTGGCCTGATCGGCGCCTGGAGCGCTCAGCGCAGGTCAGCGAGCTTGACCAGTTTGGGTTCGATCCGCTCCACCGGGCCGGTCGGCAGGAAGAAACGCCAGAAGATGCTGCCGGAGGGGCGGCCCTCAGTGTCCAGCCAGTTGTACACGCCGGGGTCTTCGTGGGCGATGACCATCTTGAACGTGCCGTCGGCTTCCAACGTGGTGTTGGCCCGGTTGCGGCTGGTGGTTCGGTTGCCGTAGTCATAGGTCTGACCGGCCGCGGTCCACAAGCACACATTGCCGAACTTGCACTCCGGCCACCGCCCGGTCATCACCAATGCCTCGTCGGGGGCGAGCACATAGCGGCCCATGGTGTAGTAGGCGTCGAAGGCAGCGAAACCCATGGTGCCGGGCGGCTGGGGGTCGGGCAGGACGTTGGGCTCGCGGCTCACCCATGTCGGCAAGGGATAGGTGCCGGGAATGGGCTGCTGGAGGGTCTTGCCCAGCACGTGGTTGGACACCCGGTTGATGGCCTCGGCCACCGTCTCGTCGTTCCACAGCGTGGCCGGCCCCACCGGCGACAGGCACTCAATGTTGAGGGGGATGTGGAGGGACTCGTCGGCCGCCGAGGGCTTGGGAACCTCGAAGTAGTGACGGGTGGTGATCCGGCCCGACTCGGGAGGCAGATCCAGCCAGTTCCGATCCCGGGGCTCGCCTCCGAGGAACACCTCGTAGTTGCCGTCGGCGTCCACGTCGATGTCGTCGTCGTTGAGCACTCCGCCGGTGCCGGTGGCATATCGGCCCTCCGACGAGCCCAGCTCCACCGTGAACGACGTGTAGACCGCTCCGGCCAGATTGCCGGTGACCCGATAGACCAGATCGCTGCTGACCGGGGCCTCGAAGTACACCGCATCGGCGTTGTCGCCGGTGAACTTGCGGGTAGGCGACACGATGCGGCGCCACACCGGCCGCTCGGGGTCGAACTCGGCGTGGGCGAACAGGGCCGACTGGAGGATATGCAGCACCAGCCGATGGCTGTCGGCGACGTCCTGTTCGCCGGACACCCCCCACTCCTCGCCGCAGAAGCGGTCGCTCACTTGCGAAAGGGCATCAACCATGTCGGCCCACGCGGCCTGGGTCTTGGTCTGAGCTGCCATTCTGATCTCCCCCTTGGTTTGGGCCGGACGTTACCGCAGCGGCTTGAACCCGCCACCATCCACCAAACCGTCACTCCCCGTCGGTATGGTCGAGTCATGGGTTCTACCCTCCTGAACACGGCTTTTGACGCCGCGGCGAGCACCGCAGTCGACGTTGCTCCAGCAGCACCGCCGCTTCCGATCCGTGTCATCCGCAGTCCCCGGCGCCGCAAGACTGCCGCAGCCAAGCTCCTGCCCGACTACATCGAAATACGGCTTCCCGCCGGGATGACCCCCGACGCCGAGGCTGAAATGGTGGCGGGCCTGGTAGCCCGCCTTGAGCGCAAACGGGCCGCTGAGGCCGGTGGGGTGAACCTGGACGAGCGGGCCGCCAAGCTGGCCCGCCGCTACGGCCTGCGCCAGGCGGAGTCGGTCACCTGGGCCGAGCAGAACGACCGCTGGGCATCATGCACCTCGGCCCGGGGCACCATTCGCATCTCCACCCGGCTGGCCCGAGTGCCTAGCTGGGTTCTCGACGCCGTGATCGTCCACGAATTGGCCCACCTGTCTGAGCCCAACCACAGCCCCGCATTCTGGGAACTGGCCAACCGCTACCCCCGCCAAGAACGGGCCTCCGGCTTCCTCGAAGCCATGTCCGCAGGCCACTCCGACCCCTGCCACTCAGTCTGAGCTCATCGAAAATCTCAGTCGCCGCTCGCTCTGAACCGGCACCCTGATCGCGCCTCGCTGGCGAGGGTGGGGCAGACTGAGGCCGATGGGCGAGCGGATCTTCTACGCGGCCAGCGTGCACGACGAGGCCGAAATCGAAGCGGTGACAGAGGTACTGCGGGGCGGAGCCGCTGCCCTTTGGCCAGGACGCAATGTCACCGCCTTCGAGTGGGCGGTGGCCGAGCGGTTCGGCAAGCAGCGGGGGCTCATGTGCAACTCGGGATCCTCGGCGTTGTATCTGGCGGTGGAGTTGGCCGACCTGCCCCCGGGCAGCGAGGTGATCACCGCGGCGGTGACCTTCTCCACCGATGTGGCCCCGCTGGTGCGAGCCGGGCTGGTCCCGGTGTTCGCCGACGTGGACCCCGACACCTACCAGATCGACGTCGAGTCCATCGAGAGCCTGATCAGCCCTAGCACTAGGGCCATCTTGGCCCCCAACCTCATCGGCAACGCCCCCGACTGGGACGTCATCCGGGCCATCGCCGACCGCCACGGGCTGTTCGTCATCGAAGACAGCTGCGACGCCCTGGGGCCGGTGCTGCGGGGAACCCCAACCGGCACCCGCAGCGACCTGACCGTCACCAGCTTCGCCTCATCGCACATCATCACCTGCGCGGGCAACGGCGGCATGGTGTTGCTCGACGACGAGGACCTGCGGGATCGGGGCTTATTGCTGCGCCGCTGGGGGCGGCGCTCCGAGCTGCACTTCTATGGCTCCAAGCGCCGGGACCGGAACTTCTGGGAAGACCTCGACGGCATCCACTACGACAACCAGTTCATCTTCGACGAGCTGGCCTGGAACTTCGAGCCGTCCGAGATCGGCGCGGCCTTCGGGCGCCAGCAGCTCGAAAAGGTGCCGGTCAACTTCGCCCGGCGCACCCGCAGCTTCGACCTCTACACCGACTTCTTCTCCGCCCACGCCGACCGCTTCCGCCTCCCCCGTCAGATCGAGGGGCTGGACACCGCCTGGCTGTGCTATCCGCTTACCATCGCTCCGGATGCCGGTTTCGCACGGGCCGACCTCCAAGCTCATCTCGACGGCAACGGGGTGGACACCCGCACGGTGTGGACCGGAAACGCCACCCGCCAGCCGTTCATGTCCGGGGTGGACTTCCGCCAGCCCGAAGGCGGCTTGCCCAACGCCGATGCCATCATGGAAAGGGGCGTGGTGCTGCCCATGAACCACTCCCTCGACGACGAGGACATCGGCTACGTGATCGGCCTGATAGAAACGTTCCTGACTACTACCTGAACCCCACCATCAAGGAGAACCCCATGCGCGGCGCCGTTTTGCATACCAGCCCCGGCGAACTTGTCGTCGAGAGCCTCACTGTCGACAAGCCCAATCCCAACGAGGTGCTCATCAGCACTTCCCACGCCGGTCTATGCCACTCCGACCTGCACTTCATGGACGGCCATTGGCCGGTGGCGGAGTCGATGGTGATGGGCCACGAGTCGGCCGGCGTAGTGGCCGCGGTGGGCGAGGATGTGACTTATGTGAAGCCCGGCGACCACGTGATCACCTGCGTGTCGATGTGGTGCGGGGTATGCCGCACCTGCCTTCAGGGCAAGCCCTACCTGTGCCTCGACGCCGACTCCATGCGCTCGGGCCGCCCCACCCCGTCGCTGCGGTTCGACGACGGCCGGGGCTGCATAGCCTTCGCCGGTCTGGGCTCGTTCGCCGAGGAGCTGTTGGTACACGAGCGGGCGGTGGTCAAGATCCGTGACGAAATGCCCCTCGACCGGGCCGCTCTCATCGGCTGCGGGGTCACCACCGGGCTGGGCGCGGTCATGCGCACTGCGGCGGTGCCCGCCGGTTCGAGCGTGGTGGTGATCGGCTGCGGCGGCATCGGCCTGTCGGCCGTGCAGGGCGCCCGCATCGTGGGGGCCACGCCGATCATCGCGGTGGATCTGGTGGCCTCCAAGCTGGAGATGGCCCGCACCCTGGGTGCCACCCACACGGTGAACGCGTCTGAGACCGATCCCGTGGCCGCAGTCCACGAGATCACCGGGGGCGGGGCCGACTACTCGTTCGAGGCCATCGGACTGTCGGCAACCGCCGAGCAAGCCTGGGCCATGATCGGCATAGGCGGCACGGCCACGGTCATCGGAATGCTGCCCATGACCAGCCAGGTGACCATCCCCGGCGGGGAGATCATCTTGAGCGAGAAGAAGCTCCAGGGGTCGCTGATGGGCGGCAACCGCTTCCGCCTGGACATGCCCAAGTTCATCGACCTCTACCTCGATGGGCGGCTCAAGCTGGACGAGATGGTGTCGGCCACCATCGGCATCGACGAGGTGAACGACGGCTATGCGGCCATGAAGGCCGGCGAGACCCTGCGCTCGGTCATCGCCTTCTAGCCCCGCTCATTCAACACCCAAAAGGAGCACGACCATGGGACAACTCGACGACCGAGCAGCGGTAGTCACTGGCGGTGCCGACGGCATCGGCTACGGCATCTGCCGGAGGTTTGCCGCCGAGGGAGCCAAACTGCTGGTCACCGACATCGACGGGGAGGCCGCCGAGCGAGTAGCCGGCGAGTTGCGGGATGAGTTCGGCGCTGATGCACGGACCATGCGGGTGGACGTGGCCGACAAGGACGAGGTGACCGCCATGGTGGACGCCGCGGTTGACCACTGGGGACGTCTGGATGTGCTCATCAACAACGCCTGGGGCGGCGGAGAGCTGAGCCGGGTGGAGATCAAAACCGACCAGCTCATGAACGACGCGATGCACGTGGGGCTGTACGGACCGCTGTGGGCCATGCAGGCCGCGTTCCGGCCCATGCGCGATCAGCAGTATGGCCGGATCGTGAACCTGTGCTCGCTCAATGGGGTGAACGCCCACATGGGAACCCTGGAATACAACTGCGCCAAGGAGGCGCTGCGGACCCTGAGTCGCACCGCGGCCCGGGAATGGGCGCCCTATGGGATCGTGGTGAACGTGATCTGCCCCGGAGCCAAGACCGCGTCGGCGCGTCGGGTGGAGCAGATGATGCCCGATCTGATCCGCAACGCAGAAGCAGCCAACCCCATGGGCCGGATGGGCGACCCCGAGGGCGACATTGCCCCGGTGGCTTTGTTCTTGTCGTCGGAGGATGCCCAGTACCTCACCGGCAACACGCTCTACGTGGACGGCGGCAGCCACATCAACGGGGCCAGCTGGGTCCCCGATCTTCCAGAGACTGTGTAACGCCGATGCCGCCGGCATCGGACCGAGGGACCGTGATCAGCGAACCCAAATGCCGCAGGCGTCGGACCGAGGCACTGTGATACGCAAGGACGCTATGAATCCGGATCGCTCGATGGCTGGCAAGGTGGCCATCATCACCGGAGCGGGGCCGGGGGTGGGCCGGGCCTGCGCCCTGACCATGGCCGCCGACGGAGCCGACCTGGCGCTGGCCGCTCGCCGGATCGAGGCGCTTGAGGCGCTGGCCGCCGAAGTGTCGGAGGCCACCGGGCGGCGGGTAGTGGCGATTCCCACCGACATCAGCGATCTCGCCTCGGCTGCGGCCCTAGCCGACACCGCCGCGGCCGAACTGGGCCGGGTGGACGCGGTGGTGAACGTGGCTACTGCCGGGGGTGCCCGTGCCGCGGTGACCGACATCGACTGGGACGACTACCGCTATTCCTTCGAGCTGAATGTGCTCGGCACCTTGGAGGTGAGCCGCCGGGCCGCCGATCACATGAAGGCCGTAGGCGGGGGCTCGATCGTGCAGATCGGCACGCTCAGCACCCACTCGGTGCCCGAGAAGATGGCCATCTACACCTCCACCAAAGCCGCCCTCCAGACCGCGTCAATGGTCATGGCCCGGGAACTGGGGCCGCACAACATCCGGGTGAACATCGTCACGCCGGGCTACATAACCGGCGACAACCTGGACCGGCTGTGGGGCAACATCGCCGAGCAAACCGGCAAGACCGCCCAGCAGGTGTCCGATCGAGCGGCCAGCGCCGCAGCTCTGAACCGCCACGTCGATCCTGAGGACATCGCCGAGGCGGTGCTGTTCTTGGCCTCCGAGCGGGGCCGGGGGGTCACCGGCCTAGAGATCCGGGTCGACGCCGGCCAGCTGATCGGGTGACGCCGGCCTATTTCTCTTCGGCCAGGACGTCGGCCATGGTGTCGAACAGGATGCCGATCTCGTGGTCGGTGATAATCAGCGGCGGACAGATGGCCAAAGCGGTGCCGATGGGCCGCAGCACCACCCCGGCTTCCAGCAGCCGCATCCGGGCGGGCGCGGCGTCGTAGCCCAACTCGGCGGCGTACACCGCGCCGGTTCCTCGATAGCTCTGGATCAACCCATCGGCTTGGAGCGCGGCCAGTCCTTCGGTGAGCTTGTCGGCCAGGTGTGGCACCCGGGCTACGAGCTGCTCCTTGTCCATGAGGGCCAAATTGGCCACCCCAGCAGCCATGCACGTGGGATGACCGGCGTAGGTGTATCCGGTGCGCAGCAACCAGCCGGGCTGCTCCAGCACGTCGCACACATCCCGGCTGCAAATCACCCCGCCCACCGGCTGATAGCCGGAGGTGACCCCTTTGGCGAACGTCATCAGATCCGGGGTCACCCCATAGTGCTGAGCCCCGAACCATTGCCCGGTACGGCCGAACCCGCAGATCACCTCGTCCAAGATGAGCAGGGCACCGTGCTGGTCGCACAGCCGCCGCAGTCCCTCCAGATAGCCGTCGACCGGCGGGAACACGCCCCCGGCGCCCTGCAGGGGCTCGGTGATAACCGCGGCCACTCGTCCCTCATTGGCGGCCATGGTCGTGCTCACCGCCTCGATGTCATCGCGGGGCACCTCGATGAAGTGGGGCACCAGATCTCCCCAGCCTTCCCGGTTCGGGGCAATTCCCTGGGCTGTAGTGCCCCCGAAGTTGGTGCCGTGGTAGGCATCGGTGCGCCGGATGATGATCTGGCGGTCGGGCTCGCCCCGGAGCTGGTGTACCGCCCGGGCGATCTTGAGCGCGGAGTCCACCGCCTCAGATCCCGAGCCGCCGAAGAACACCCGGCCGTTGGGATGGGGCGACCGCTCGACCACTAGCGAGGCCAATTCCTCAGCCGGTTCGTTAGTGAACGGGGCGAACGTCTGATAGGCGTCCAGCCTCCGCATCTGGTCGGCCACCGCGTCGATAATCTCGGCCCGACCGTGGCCAACCTGGCAGTACCACAGGCTGGCCAGGGCATCTAGGTACCGCTTCCCCTGGTCATCCCAAAGCGTGCAGCCCTCGGCCCGCACGATGGTGATGAAGTCGTCGGCTGCGGGCGGGGCGAACCCATGCAAGAACTTGGTAGGCACCGCCGAATTCTACCCACCGCCAATTCACTAACCGACCACCGGGAGTGGGATAGTCGGGGCCTATGAAGCTGGGAATCGGGGTGGACATTTGGAACCAGGCCAGGTTGGATACCTCGCTAGCTCAAGAGCAGTTGGCCCGGGTCCAGCTGGCCGAGCGCCTGGGGTACGACTCGGTATGGTCGGCGGAGATCTACGGCATCGACGCCATCACCCCGCTGGCCTGGATCGCAGCCCACACCCGCCACATCCGGCTGGGCACCGCGGTGTGCCAGGTGGCCGCCCGACCGGCGGTGACCACTGCCATGCAGTTCGGCACCCTGGATGCTCTGGCCGGGGAGGGGCGGGCCATCTGCGGTTTGGGCCTTTCTGGTCCCCAGATCGTGGAGGGGTGGTACGGCCAACCGTGGGGCAAGCCCAATGCCCTGCTGCGTGACTACGTCTCGATCATCAAGAAGGTGTTCGCCCGCCAGGGGCCGTTGACCCACGACGGGTCGCAGATCAGCCTGCCCTATGTCGGCGACGGCGCCCTGGGCGTGGGCAAGCCACTGAAGTCGATTCTGCACATGAACCCCGACATCCCCGTGTTTCTGGCCACTGGCGGGCCGGCCAACACTGCGCTGATGGCCGAGCTGGCCGACGGCTGGCTGCCGCTGGGCTACACCCCGGGCAGCGCCCACCTCTACACCGAGGCCATCCAGAAGGGGCTCGACCGGGCCGGGCGCACCTGGGACGACATCGAGATTCAGGCCGGGGCCCGGGTGTCGATCACTGACGACGTGCAGGGAGCCATCGACGAGGCCAAGCCCCAGTTCGCCTTTCTGGTGGGGGGCTATGGCACCCGGGAATACAACTTCCACCGCGACGCCATGGTGCGGCGGGGATTCGGCGAGGCCGCCGAGCGAATCCAAGAGCTGTTCATGGCCGGGCGCCGGGATGAGGCCGTGGCCGCGGTGCCCGACGAGTACATCGACGACGGGGCGCTGATCGGCTCCCGCCAGCGCATCAAGGAGCGCTTTTCCCGCTGGTGCGACACCAAAGCCACCGGCCTCACCATCCGGGCCGACACCGACGAGGAACTGGCCTATATCGCCGAGCTGGCCGAAGCGAAGCCCCGAGCTACCTAGGGGCCAGTTTGGCCGGGATGGGAAGGTGCGACATGCCGCCGGGCAGCGGCGGGTAGGTCGCCCCGTCGATCGCTGACATCTCCGCCACCCGGTCGCACAGCACATTCACCGCGCAAGAGGCCTCGATCCGGGCCAGGGTGGCACCGGGGCAGATGTGGGGACCGCCGCCGAACCCCAGGTGGTCGCGGGGGTCGTCGCGGTCTAGTCGGAACACATCGGGATCGTCGTACACCGTCTCGTCCCGGTTGGCCGAGCCGATGCCTACCTCAATCCAGTCCCCCGCCTGCATCTCGACCCCGTCAAGCTCGACATTGTGGGTGCAGCGGCGGGTTGTCGCCTGCACTGGGGCATCGTGGCGCAGGGACTCCTCCACCAACGGAGCCACCAGATCCCGGTCAACCGACACCTGCTCGAACAACCCCCGGTCTCGCAGCAGCCGGTGGGCCAGATGCACCAGCAGCGCCCGGGTGGTGTGGACACCGGCCATCACCATGAACTGGAGCTGGGTGACGATCTCGGCGTCGCTCAGCGGCACCCCGTCGATCTCGGCGTTCATCAAGCCGATGATCACATCGTGGGGCCGATCCTCCCCCGCGGCTGCCGATGCCTTCCGCTCGGCTAGGGCCGCCCGGAAGTAATCGAGGATCGGCGGCCCGGTCGGCTTGATTCCCGGCGTGCCCGGGCGCTGCATGAGCGTGCCGTCGAACGACCAGCCCATGAACTTGTCCCCGGCCTCGGGGGGCAGCCCCATCAGGTCGGCCAGAGTGGCGCTGGGGATGGGCATGGCGTAGCCCGCGTGCAGGTCGCCCTCCCCCGCCGCCAGCATCGGGTCGAGCAGCCGGTGACAGGTTTGGGTGACGAACTCCTCAGTGTTGCGCAACCGGTGAGGGGCGAAATTGGAGTTGTAGAGCCGGCGGATTCGGCCGTGGCGGGGCTCGGGAATCTCGCTCAGGAACAGTTCCTCGGGAGGAACCACCTCGGTGCCGGGCAATCCGGCCATGGGGGCCAAATCGGCCACAAAGGTCTCCACCTCTTTGAGGGCGGTGTCGATGTGGCGGCGGGTCGAAAGATACCAGCCGCCCTTGGGCGACGGGCAGATGGGCTGCTCGGCGCGGATGCGAGACAGCGTGTGGAAGGGGACTCCATCAATCTCATGCACCGGGTCGCGGGCGTCAAACTCCATGGGTGCACGGTAGTGCAACCGGCATAATCTCGGGCCATGTCCCATCCCCCCTACTTGTGCACCGGCACGCTGGGCCGAGGGCCGTGGGATGAAAAGGCCCGGGCCGCGTCCGCCGCCGGCTTTGCCCGACTGTCGATCTACGGGTGGGAGCACCGCAAGCTGCGTGAGCAGGGATGGGACGACGCAGCCATCAGGAGTCTTCTGGATGACCTTGACCTGCGAGTCGCCGAGTACGACGGGGTGGTGATGACCATGCAGACACCAGAGGGCGCCGAGGACGCGGTGGCTGCGGCCGCCGCCCTGGGGGCCCGGTCGATCACCGTCTTGGAGCATTCCGACTGGCAGCCGGGCGCGCACTTGGATCAGGCGGCGGCCACGCTGGCCGTGATCGCCGACCAGGCTGCCGAACACGGGATATTGGCCCTGATCGAGCCGTTCGCCTGGTCACCGCTGGACGATCATCGGGTGGCCGCCGAAATCGTGGAGCGAGCCGACAGTCCTAACGCTGGGTTGCTGCTGGACACCTGGCACCTGTGGCGGGGACCAGAGCATGGCCAGGTGGACCTCGCGATCGACCCGGCCATGATCAAGGCCATCCAGGTCGGCGACACCGGCCCGGACCCGGTAGGCCCGCCCACCCCCGAGGAGATCGCCTACGAGTGCATCCACCATCGGCTCATGCCCGGCGACGGCCACGGCGACATCGTCGGGCTGCTGGCTGATCTGGCCGCCAGGGGTGTCGATGCCCCCCTTGCCATCGAGGTGTTTTCCGACGAGTTGAACGCCCTGGAACCCGAAGTAGTTGCCCACCAGTCGATGGCCTGCTTCGAGGAATTGAAAGCTAGATTGGCCCTGTGAGCACCGACGCCATCCCCCAAGAAGTCGACGACGCCATTGACGCCCTTTTAGCCGAGCATGACCCGACCACTATGTCGGTGGAGGAGTTCCGCGGCTACCAATACGACGCCGGTCTGGCCTGGGTCCACTTTCCGGTGGGATTCGGCGGCCTTGAACTGGCTCCCCGCTATCAACGCCATATCGAGGCGCGGCTGCGAGATGCCGGAGCGGGACCGGCCGATCCCGGTGCCTTCTTCTTCACCCTGGCCGGTCCCACTGTGGTAACTCACGGCACTGATGAGCAAAAGCGCCGGTTCTTGCGCCCCATGTTCACCGGAGAGGAGCGCTGGTGTCAGCTGTTCTCCGAGCCCGGCGCGGGCAGCGACTTCGCCGGGTTGGCCACTCGGGCGGTGCGCGACGGCGATGTCTGGACGGTAGACGGCCAAAAGGTGTGGAACACCCTCGCCCACCTGGCCGACCGGGGCATGCTGGTAACCCGCAGCAACCCCGATGCGCCCAAGCACAAAGGCATGACCTATTTCGCCCTCGACATGCACGCCGAAGGGGTGGAGGTTCGCCCGCTGCGCCAGATCACCGGTGAAGCCGAGTTCAACGAGGTCTATATGACCGGCGTGCGGGTGCCCGACGCCGACCGCATCGGCGAGGAGGGCGAGGGCTGGCGGGTGTCGCTCACCACCCTGATGAACGAGCGCACCGTGATTGGGGGCGGCAGCTCCCCCAAACGGGGTTCGGGCACCATTGCCGAACTGGTACAGGTGTGGTCGGAGCTGCCCGATGAGCAGCGCACCTCGGCTCGTCTCGACCGGGTGATGAAGCTGTGGAGCCAAGCGGAGACGTTGCGGCTTACCAACATGCGGGCCTCTCAGAATCGTCGAGCGGGCAACCCCGGTCCCGAAGGCTCGGTGGCCAAGGCCATCCACGCCGAGCTGAACAAGGACATTTTCGAGGAGTGCGTGAATCTCCAAGGACCGGCCGGCTCGGTGGGCCTCGACTACACCTTCCGCCGGCCCGATTTCGTCTCCGAAACCGGAGCCGAGAATGGGATCGGCCACGCCTTCCTGCGGTCCCGGGCCAACTCCATCGAGGGCGGCACCACCGAGATCATGCGCAACATCTTGGGCGAGCAGATCCTCGGCCTCCCCGGCGAGCCCCGGGTGGACAAGGGCATCCCCTGGAACGAGGTGCCGCGGAACTAGCAGAGCACCCGAATTAGGGTAGCCTTACATTTTCATGGCCCTTGTCCCCCTGGTTCCGCTGCTGTCGGTGCAAAGCCTGTCCAAGTCATTCGACGGGGTCACTGTGATCGAGGATTGCAGCATCGACGTGGGCTGGGGCGAAATGGTTTCCTTGCTCGGGCCAAGCGGATGTGGAAAGACAACCTTGCTGCGGATCATCGCCGGCCTGGAACAAGCCGACCAGGGAACAATCCACATCGCCGGAGACCAGGTAGCGGGGAACGGATCCTGGGTTCGGCCCGAGGACCGGAACGTGGGCATGGTGTTTCAAGACTGGGCGCTGTTCCCCCACATGGATGTGGCCGGCAACGTGGGCTACGGAGTCCCTCGCCGCAAACGGGCCGAAGACACAGCGAGGAGCCTGGAGCTGGTGAACTTGCCCGGCATGCAGGACCGCATGCCCGAAACCCTCTCAGGGGGCCAGCAGCAGCGGGTGGCGCTGGCCCGGGCGTTGGCCCCCCAGCCCACCGTCTTGTTGTTGGACGAGCCCTTCTCCAACTTGGACACCGCGCTTCGGCGCGGGGTGCGCACCGAGGTGCGCCAACTGCTCCGGGATACGGGGATGACCGCGGTATTCGTGACCCATGACCGAGAGGAGGCACTGGTATTGGGCGACCGGGTGGCGGTCATGGACCAGGGACGTATCGTGCAGATCGGATCGCCGGCGGAGATCTACCAAAAGCCGGCCACCCCGTGGGTGGCGGCTTTCATCGGAGCAGTGTCCATGTACCCTGCCGATGCCGACGGCTCCGTCGCCCATTCCGACTTCGGATCCATCCCCCTGCTCGACGCCCACCAAGGACCGGTCGATGTCGCAGTCCGGCCTGAGGACGTTGACTTGCGCGCCGACGACAGCGGCACCGCAACCCACATCGTGGAGGACTTCGAATTTCAAGGCCCCGATGCCATGGTCACCGTTGTCAACCCCGCCGGCATCCGCCTCCTCGCTCGGGTCAGCGGTACACAGAGCTTTGCCCCCGGGGACCGGGTCTGCCCTGCCTATACCGGGCCACCAGCGGCGGCCTTTGCCCGATCCGACCCCGACTGAGTCGCTGTTCGTGCAGGCGCCCTCCATCCGATCACCGGCGTTGCTCAAGGTTGTCGCCGTCGTGGTGACTGTGGGTTTCGCCTTTCCGGCGGGCTATCTGGTGTGGCGCAACTTCACCTTCCACAGCGACCCGTTGGGCGTGCTGTTCTCTCAGCGCACCCAGGGTCCACTGCTGCGCACACTGCGGCTGGCCGTGCTGGTGTCGGCTTCCACCGCGGTGTTCGGCCCCGCTCTGGCCTGGCTGACCACCCGCTGCGACGTCCCCCTCAAGCGCATGTGGCAGGCGCTGTTGCCGCTGCCGCTGGTGTTCCCTACCTTTATCGGCGCCGCGGCGTTGATCCGCACCCTCAACCCCGGTGGCTTGCTATCCGACTGGCTGGACAACCTGGGGCTGGTGTGGGACGTGGAAGTGCGGGGCCTGTTCGGCGCCTGGCTGGCCCTCACGCTCTTCACCTATCCCTACGTGTACCTGCCGGTGGCCGCCCGGCTGCGGCGATTGCCCGGCTCGGCCGAGGAGACCGCCCGGCTGCTGGGCGACAGCCCACTGACCATCATCCGCCGAGTGGTGCTGCCCCAAACGGCGACCGCCATCAGCGCCGGAACCCTGCTGGTGTTCCTGTATGCCATCAGCGACTTCGGCGCGGTCCAGCTCATGCGCTACGACACGCTCAGCCGGGCCATCTACACCACCCGGCTCAACAACCAACCGGTCTCGATGGCCCTCAGCGTGATCCTGCTGGTGCTAGCCGCGGCGGTGGTCCTGGTCGAGCGAGGCGCCACCCGGCGATTCGAACACGCGGCACCGGTGCGATCGCGAAGCCCAGTGATGTACCGCCTAGGCCGGGCCAAGCCGATTGCAGTGGCGTTTTTGGCCGGATCGGTGGCGCTGGCTCTGTTGGGGCCGCTGGCCTCACTGGGCGACTGGACGATCGACGGCATCAGGCTGGAGGCGTCGGGGGGACGGGACCTGCTGGTGGGATGGGACGACGTATGGTCGCCGACCTGGCACACCGCGTACGGGAGCATTCTGGCCGCAGTCGTGTCGGTGGCCGTCGTGCTCCCAGCCGCCTACCTCGTGGTGCGCTATCGATCCCGAATCGGCACCGTGGCCAACGCGGTGATCGTGTCGGCATTTGCCCTGCCGGGAATTCTCATCGGACTGGCCCTGCTGTTCTGGACGCTGAAGACCGACGTCGGCAGCCACCTCCGCAACACACTGGTGTTGCTGGTGTTCGCCTACATCGTGCGATTCGGAGGCCAGACCATGCGCACCTCCCAGGTGGCGGTGGCGGCGGTGTCGTCCCGGCTGACCGACGCAGCCCGCACCCTGGGGGCCAGTTGGGTGCGCCGCTTCCGATCGCTGGAGCTGCCGCTGATGGCCCCTGGGCTCCTGGCCGGGGGTGGGCTGGTGATGCTTTCGGTGATGAAGGAGCTGCCCATCACGCTGCTCATCGCCCCCTTCGACTTCCCCACCCTCACCACCAAGGCGTTCAACAGCATCGAGGAGGCTTTCGTGGCCGAGGCCGGCATCTGGTCGGGCGTGCTGGTCGTTTTGTCGGGCGTGCTCACCTGGTTCTTCGTCGTCCGCCGGGCCGACCATTTCGACTAGTTGATCCCAGCGTGACACGCTGCGGGAATGAGCATCGAGCCCTTCGAGATCGACGTCGCCCAAGCCGACCTAGACGACCTGCACCAGCGATTGGCCATGACCCGGTGGCCCGACACCGTTCGGCCCGGTTGGGCCGACGGCGCCTCGGTGGCCTACATGCGGGAGCTGTGCCAGTACTGGGCCGACGGCTACGACTGGCGGGTCCGGGAGGCCTATCTCAACGCCTTTCCCCAATTCACCGCCACCGCGGCCGGCGAGCGGGTGCACTTCTACCATGTGCGCTCGCCGGAACCCGACGCCCTGCCCATGGTGATGATCCACGGGTACATGGGCTCGGTGGTGGAGTTCCGGGAGATGGTGGGCCCGCTGTCTGACCCGGCAGCCCACGGCGGCGATCCGGCCGATGCTTTCCACATTGTGGTCCCGTCATTACCCGGCTACGGATTCTCCGGTCCCACCGCCAACCCTGGCGTGGACATGCACCGCTGTGCCGAGGCCATTGCCGGGGTTATGGAGCAACTGGGGTATGAGCGCTACATCGTGCAAGGAGGTGACTGGGGGGCGCTGGTCACCCGGCGCATGACCGAGGCCTTTGCCGACCGGCTCATCGCCGCCCACTTCAACATGCTCTTCGCCCAGCCCACCGTTGAGGAGGCCGCCGACCCGGAGAAGATGATGGAGGGGGTGACCGAGGCCGAGCAGGCGGCCATGGCCCGGTCGCTGGAGGTGATCACCGGAGGCACCGGCTACATGGCCATGCTGTCCACCAAGCCCCAGACCCTGGCCGTGGCCCACAACGACTCCCCCGCCGGTTTGGCCGCGTGGTTCATCGAGAAATACCAGCACTGGTGCGACCTGGAGGACGGCGACCTGGAGAGCGTGTTCACCAAAGACCAGTTGCTGGACAACGTGATGCTGTACTGGATTACCGCCACCGCGGCGTCATCGGGGCGGCTGTACCTGGAGTCGGCCCGAGCGGGAACCTCGGCGGTGGACTCGTGGGCCGGTCGGGTGGAGGTGCCCACCGGCCATGCCGTGTATCCCCGAGAGCTGCTGCAAACCCCGCGGGCGTGGGCCGAGCGCCGCTACAACATCGTCCACTGGGCCGTGCAGCCCAAAGGCGGCCACTTCGCCCCCTTTGAGCAGCCCGAGCTGTTCACCGACGACCTGCGGGCCTTCGGCCGGCTGTTCCGCTAGGGGCTACGCGAATCGGGCGGAGCGCATGGCCAGGATGTCGTCCTCGCCCTGGCCGTTGCCCTCCATTGCCTCGAGTGCTTCTTCGGGGCCCTTCATGCGCAGCGGGCAGGAGACCGACACGTCCATCACCTGATTGATGCGGCCGAAGGCGATCCAACAGCCGATTGACAGGGTCATGTCCACCATCAGCTCATCGCTGTAGTGCTCCACCATGCGGTCCATGAACGCCTGATCGATGGACATGTGGTCGGTGGCGTACTTCTCGCAGTACTCCAGGGCGTCCCTCTCAGCTTGGCTGTAGCCGTCGTACTCATCGCGCTTGTCGACGTGGAGGTAGTCGTCCTCACTCAGATCATGTTGCGCCAACGACGCAACCCGGGTGTCCAGTCAAACTACGCAGTGGTTGATCTGGGCGATCCTCATCCGCAGCAGCTCCCGCAGCCGCACCGAGAGCTTGCTCTTGTTGTACACCGCGGCGCTGAACGCAGATGCCGGAGCGGTGAGCTCCGGGCACATCATCCACAACCGATGGAGCTCCTCTGCGGGGCCATCGGGGATCTTGATTCGGGCCATGCCTCCTCCTTGGCTGGGGTGCCCACACAGTACCCGCCTTCAACCGAGCAGGTCATTGAATGCAGTGTGCCTTCTTCTGGCTAGCTAATGGCTGAACTGGATTTGGGGCGGGTGGTGGCGATGGTGCCGTAGAACACGCCGACCAGCACGATGGCCGCGCCGACCGCAGCGACAGGACGGGGGTACTCACTGAAGAACGCCGCAGCCCAGATTGTGCCAGCCACGGTCTCGATGGGGGCGAACAGGGCCACGTCGGCCACCGGAGCGAAACGGGGGGCGTTGGACAGCCCCAATCGGCCGAAGGGGTTGAACACCAGCCCCATTGCGCCGATCGACAGGTAGGCCCGTAGGTCCAGCGAGAGCGGCGATGCCGAATACACCAGGGCCGCTACGGTCATCACCCCGCCGATGGACAAACCCACCAGCCGGCTCATGTCGGGATACCGGCGCCACATGGTCAGGCTCACCGAGAAGCCCACAATGGCCAACACGCCCAGTAGATCGCCGGAGAGGGTGGGCTCCCCCACCGAGCTGGACACGATCGCCCCAATGCCCCCCATCGTGATAGCTATGGCAATGGCCATCTTCCGGGAGATGCGCTCCCTCAGCCATATCCAGGCGCTCACCGCGGCCAACAGCGGCACCGCGGCCACGATGGCCACCACATTCGCTATTCGGGTTTGGGTGACGGCGATCACAAAGCAGAGCTGACTCCCCCCGGTAAGCACCCCGATGACCAGCTGCTGCCAAGGGTGGCGGCGGAATGCTTCCAGCGGCCAGCAGCCGTCTACCCGGCGGCTCAGTGCGGTGTAGAGGGGCACCGAGCAGCACGCCACCCAGAAAGAGACATCGATGGCGTCGGCCTCAGAAAGCCGGATCCACAGCGAATCAGTGGACACCGACAGCATGCCAAACCCGGCGAGCAACCAGCCCAGCCGCCGTCGATCACTGGACTGGGCGACATCCATTCGGTGGGCCGTAAGGGACTCGAACCCCTGACCCCCTGCGCGTCATGCAGGTGCTCTAGCCAACTGAGCTAACGGCCCGGAACACGAAAGATTAGCAGGACCAGTGGAATCGACCTGACTCGATAAGCCGCACCGAGAAGTTGGGACTGTAGGTTGGCAGAGGTTTAGTTGATCGTTGCGGCTAAACCGGTGAGCTGGATTGGGAGCAAATTCATGCCGAAAACTGTCCGCCGTATTCTGGGAGCGGTCGGTTTTGTGCTGACCCTGTCGATGCTCGCGGCCTCATGCGGCACCGACGATGACGCGGTCCCCGAGTCTTCGGCCACAGCCATTGAGGCAGGCACCGCCACAGAAGCGTCGCCAACCCCTCTGCATGTTGAAATCCTGCCATGGCCCGGGACATTAGAGGTCGTGCTCGACCGCGGCTACCTGCTGTGCGGTTCCCGCGACGATCTACCCGGCTTCGCCTTCGCGCAGCCCGACGGCACCCATGCTGGTTTCGACGTCGACATGTGCCGGGTGGTGGCCGCTGCGGTGCTCGGTGATGCCGATGCGGTGGAAATTGTGCCGGTCACCAGCGCGGAGCGCTTCGTCGCATTGGCGGCGGGCCTGTTCGACGTGATGAACCGCAACAGCACATGGACAGCCACCAGAGACGGCAATGAAGGCGCGACTTTCCCGTTTATCTACTACTACGACGGCCAGGGAGTGATGGTGCCGGCTTCCAGCGGCTTCACCACCCTGGAAGACCTTGCCGACGCCAACATCTGCGTGAGCACGGGCACTACGACGGAGCTGAACCTCACCGCGGTATTCGCGGCCCGGGGCATCCCGTTCAACCCGGTCACCTTCGAGGGCTTCGACACCCTGGTACCCGCCTACGAAGCGGGTCAGTGCGAGGCCATGACCTCCGACACCAGCGGGCTCGGCGTGTTCAAGTACGAGATCGAGATAAGGGGCGGCCCCGAACAGCACATCATGGCCGAGGTGTTCTCCAAAGAGCCGCTCGGACCGGTGGTGCGCGACGGCGACACCCAGTGGGCCCAGATCGTGAATTGGGCCATTATGGCCACCGTCCAGGCTTGGGAGTTCGGACTCGACTCCACCAACATCGCCAGCTATGACGGCAACGACCCCAACATCTTGAACTTCTTGGGCCGCGACGGCTTTGACCCCGGCCTCGGCCTGCCCAGCGACTTCGCCGTACAAGTGATCTCACAAGTGGGCAACTACGAAGAGATCTTCAGCCGTCACCCACAGCTGGGAACCCTGGCCGGCAGCGCCAACGACCTCTGGACCAACGGCGGCCTCATGTACGTCCCGCCCTACCGCTAGATCGAACAGCTCAATCCGCCTCGCCTACTTCGATCCAGAGGCGGCAGTGGTCGCTGCTCCCCCACTCCTCGGGCGAGTTCATCGCGTTTTGCGATGTTCCAGCAGACAACCTTCGTCACCAAACCAACCTCCTGAGTAGGAGACTTCACCGAGCCCGCTGCCTAGAGCGCCGAGATGCCTGTCTCCTGCGTTTCGCCCAGCGTCTGGGGTCGAATTCGCCGTCGGGATCATCGATGACCATCGTTCCGAGAACCATGTCCCAAGCGGTCCGATGCCGCTCGGCTAAGAAAAGCATGGCCAAGTTGGTGAGGAACCACGCCAGCATGATCAAGACGAATATGGCGGCTACAAGTGGGGACGCATCAGTCTTGATGACAAGGAAAGACACGACGGCCTCAACAACCACTCCCTTCATCAAGAACTCTCGTTCCGCCATCGATCCCCAGTTAACGCAACGCCTCGTGGATACCTCTATCACCCTCAAGCCGAGCAACTGCTTGGCGGGGGATTGCCCTTTGTCATAGATGCAGAACGACCACGCCCAGTAGCCGATAGCCAACACAAGAGCTAGCACGACGGCATCAAGGCCGATCCACACCGGCAGGCTGGCCCCTATTGCGTCCAGGAGATACGCGCCTACTCGCTTCCATGAAGAAGCCAAATACAAAGACTTCGCAGCCGGCCGCGACGGCTCCGCCTCCTTTTCGCGGTCGGTCCCCTGACTAGTTCTTGCCACTGCGCTCTCTGGCGGAGCTGCCGCATCCTCGCCAGATGGCTCTAATGGGTCGAAACCAACCTTCCCATCATCAGCGACCTGATCGGTCCACTGGGAACCATCCCACCAGCGGCGCTCATGGCGGCCGTGCGGATCCGGGTGCCAAGAGGGGATGTTCACGGCGACAGGCTATCGAAGGCCCTGATACCCCATGAACGCTTCGTTGGCCTCTGCCCGCAGTTCTTTTCGTGGGTGATGACGAAGCGGCTCAATCCTTTTGGCCCACTTCGATCAGCAGTCGACAGTGGTCGCTGCTCCCCCACTCCTCGGGCGAGTTCATAGCCTCCACGGTGACCTCCTTATGGAAGCCGCGGGATGCGAAGGCGTAGTCGAGCTGGTTCTCCGCAGTCTCCGGTGACCTTGTCGTTGTGTAGTAGGTGGGGACGTTCTTGGTGCCCTCCGGCAGTCCTTGGGGTGTCGGGTTGGCCTGTCTGCCGTCGGGCGACTGGGGGCCCAAAAACTCCAGGCCAAGCGCATCCATCCGTTCGAAAACTGTGCGCTCGCGATCAGTTAGAGACAGCGGGTTGTCATGAGTGGCTCCGTAGAACATATTCAGATCACCCGCAGCCAATATGCGGTGGGTGCCTGGATCGGTGTCGCCGATGAACGCCGAAAGGTCTGAGATGATCCGGTGCGCCGAACCGTCGGAGTAGCCCACCCTCCACTTGCTGTTGGTCGACGGATGGGGCTTGATCCACCGTGCATACATCGACACGACGATGAACGGCGGCCCGCCATGTGGAGTAACCCGGGCAGCAGCGATCGTGCCGATGCCGCTAACGGCGACCTCGTCTTCGGCTACCTCGCTAATTTGGCCTACCTGCTTGAACCACTCGACTTCAACCCGGTCCGACAGTTTCACCACCTTCGACCAACGGTCGGACAAGTTTTTCCAACGACCTGAGTACCAGTCCGAGTTCCAAGCGTGTGCATCCCAATGATCTTCGTCGCCGGTATCGACTCTGTCGGCGACGTCTTCCGGAACCTGACCCGCCTCTTGCAACAGAGCCACATCGGCATCCATAGCCACCAGCTCACGCCACGGCTCACGGCGTTTTGCGATGTTCCAACAAACAACCTTCGTGGCCATCCAAACCTCCAAGACAAAGAGTCAATAGAGGCTAGTTCGAGCGCGTTGGGGACCAGCGGCGCTGGCGAAGCCGTTCTGCGAGGCGAGACTTCCGCTGCCACCGGGCGCGGTAGGACTCGCTGGGCGTGTGGAGGGTTATGGAGTCGGAGTACTGGTAGAGCACCGCTCCGACGAGGGTGAGGATGATGACGTAGGTGGCGGCGAGCGCGCCGAGGTCGCTCTCGCGGGAGATGCCGAGTTCGGCGATGACGATCGAGAACTCTCCGTGGGCGATGAGGGCGGCCCCGGCCCGGGCCCGGCCGGGTTTGCCGATCCCGACTCGTCCCGCGGCGATCCAGCCGGTGGCGACCTTGGTGGCGATGGTCACGAGGGCGATAACCAAAGCGGCAACGGCGACATCGGGGACGAGGTTTAGGTCGACTTGCAGACCGAAGAACACAAAGAAGACCGCGGCGAAGAGGTTGCGCAGCGGCAAGAGCAGGCCGCGGGCATGGGAAACGATGTCGCCCGACAGTGCGATGCCCACGATGAACGCTCCCACCGCGGTTGACAGGTTGAGGCGTCCGGCGATGCCGGCAAAGAGGAGTGTGCCGCCCAGCAGGGTCAACAGCAGCGCTTCGCTGGATTGGCTCAAGGCGATGGCGCCGAGCCGATCGCCGAACAGGTAGGCGGCACCGAGCACCGCTATAACCACGAGCAATGCGACGGCGATTGTGATGGTGGTGCTCAGGGCCGAGCCGCCGAATAGCACGCCCGACACGATGGGCAGATAGAGCACCATGGCCAGGTCCTCGATGACGAGCACGCTCAGGATCACCGATGTCTCGTGGTTGCCGATGCGGTCGAGGTCGGCGACGAGCTTCGCCACGATGCCCGACGACGAGATGTAGGTCACGCCCCCGAGCAAGACGGCGACGATCGGGTCGAACCCGAGCAGCAGCCCGGCGACGAAACCGGGCGGGAAATTGAGGACGAGGTCGACGATCCCGGCCAGCGTCGACCGCCGCACATTGTCGATCAGCTCGTGGGCTGAGAACTCGAGTCCCAGCATCAGCAGCATCAAGATGACGCCGATCTCGGCGCCCACCTCGATGAACTCCGCCGACGCCGGCAACTCGACGAGACCGCCATCGCCAAGGGCCAGCCCCACCAGCAGGTACAGCGGAAGCGCGGGCAGGCCGATCCTTCGAGCCAAGCGGGCGACGATGGCCAGAACCAGCACCACCGCCCCGAGCTCGATCACAAACAGATCGCCGCCCGTGTGCATGGGCTAGCCCGATTCGTTCAGCAGCTTGGTGGCCGCCTTCACCGCGGCCGGGACGCCGACGACCACTGCGGTGCCGCCGGCTTCGAGGCGGTCAGCTCCGCCCGGGATGGGGATGGAGCCCGAGTCGGTGACCAGCGCGACGACGCCCGCACCGGTTCGCGCCCTCAGCTCGGCCTCGGCCAGGGTCAGCCCGGCGAGAGACGACTTCGAATCGATTGTTACCCACGAGATGACGAGATCCTCAAGCCGGTGCACGACGTCGTCCAGATGCTCCAGAACGGGATTGCCGCCCAACAGCTCGCCGAGGGTGTGGCCCTCGTCCTCGGTCAGCACCACGCTCTCGCAGGCACGGTCAACGTCCCGTTCGTCATAGACCACCAGATCGCGCCGACCGGTCTGGTGGACGACCACGCCGACGCAACGGCCGGCGTTGGTCTCCAGGTCGAAGCGAACCCCCACACCGGGCAAGTCAGTCTCGGTTGCCTTTCCCACTGGTTTCTCCTCTCAGTCGTCATCGAGGCGGTAACCGCCATATTGACAGAACAGCGCCATCGAAGGGGCCTGGAGTTGGCAGTACAGTGCGCACAGATCCACCAGATGCTTGCGCCCTCGGGTAAGGCGCCTGGGCAATGGAAATGCAAGGGAACCGAGAAGGGAGTCTTCCTAATGAGCACCGGGCGGGTTGTCATCGTCGGCGGGGGCTTTGCCGGGCTCAGCGCCTCCTACGAGCTTAGGAAGCGGGGCATCACTCCCCTGCTGCTCGAGGCCAAGGAGCGGGCGGGGGGACGCGGCATCGGCGAGAGGGTGGACGGGTTCTCGGTGGACAACGGCGCCTTCGTCTTCACCACCACCTACGACACCGCTTTTCGCATCTGCGAGGAGTTGGGATTGCCGCTGGTGGAGTCGACCATGATCTTCGGCCACTACCGAGGTGGGCGGTGGGTTACCACAACGCCCGACCAATCGATCGGGAATTTCCTTCGGCAGCTGCCGGCGGCCAAGGCCATGGGCTTCCTCTCGCCTTCAGGCCTGCGGGCTGGTTCCAAGGTGATGCGGCACATGTACCGCCAGGAGGAGCTCCTGAGTTTCGCTAGCGACAGCCGCCTCGCCGAGATCGACGACGACGAGTCCTACGGCGACTACCTCGATCGCCACAAGGTGCCCGACAAGCTGCGGGTATCGCTCAGCGGGCCCCTGAAGATGATCTTGGGCGATGCCGCGCCCGCCGGCCAAGCGCTGATGCGGGCCTATATCGGCGAGACGATGCTGAGCGGCGGCAAGGTGTACATGCCCGAGCGGGGCATCGGCTCTTTGAGCGAGGCGCTGGCTGATGACTGCTCCGATGTGATCCGGGTTTCAACCCCCGTGAGGAGAGTCGTCGTGGAAGATGGGGCTGCGACCGGCGTTGTCGTCGACGGCGAGACGATCGAGGCTGACGCGGTCATCAGCGCTGTGCCCGGCACGCAGGTATCTGGCCTCATCCCCGAACTGCCGGCCGAGACTCATGCCGCTCTCAGCACCGTGAGTTACTCAACTGGCTGCCGAGTAGTGATCGGCCTCGACCACCGCCCGCTGCCTTCCGGCTGGCACGGCGCTCTCTACCCCGAGCACGACGACACCCCTCTTCTGATGGACCGGACCACCTTCCTGCCCGCCTGCGCGCCACCGGGCAAGAGCATCCTCGACCTGCTCATCGGCCTCGACCGGGCCAAGGAGCTCATCCCCCAAGACGACGAAGAGGTGAAGCGCCAGATGTTGGGGGCCGCTCGACGAAACGCCCCGCCCGGTTCGACCCTTCCCGGCGATGACGAGGGCCTGTTCTACCGCGTGTACCGCTGGGAGGAAGCCCTGTGCATGGGCGAGCCCGGAATGCTCGCCAAGATGACCGAGATCCCAGGCCAGCTTGCCGGAAGCATCGACAACCTGTTCCTGGCTGGCGACTACATGGGCATCCCGTCAGTCAACGGCGCCCTCTCCAGCGGCCACCGCGCCGCCACCCAGGCCGCCGACCTGCTGGCCTCTCGCAGCAGCTAGACCGGGCGACCGGCGCTGGTGGCACTCGCCCCGACTACAGAGGCCTCAGCCGATGCGGTTCGCCAACATCTCGGCACCCTCTCCGCCCAAATCGCCAAGTGCCACAGGCCGGTTGGTGACCGCCAGCAACAGCGCCTCTGCCGGTCCTGACACCAACGCCCCGTCACCGACCGACCATTCCATATCGGTTGCCTCAAATCGAAGGCCCTTGGTGCGCTTTCCCGGCACAAAGCCAATGGCGCGGCCACCGCAGCAGTAATCGAGCGCGGCACGCAGGCCCTCAGGGTGCAGCGTTGCTGAGATACCGAGCGGCCGCTCGATGTCGCGGGTGTGGATCAGGACATCGGTCAACGGAGCGATGGGCCCGACAATCGGCGGAGCAATCCGCTTTTCGGCTAGCTGACGGTATTTCGCCAGAAGCTGGCCCGGATCTTGTGAGCCGTATTCGCAAGCCACGTCGGCGGCGTAATCGTCGTAGCTCCGGACCCGAAACGACCGCCACAAGAAACGGCCCGCGGGGATGTCCAAGATAGTGACCAGATGACCCACCACATCGCGCACCCGCCACTTCTCGCACAAAGACCGCGCGTTCCACTGCTCATCACTCAAGTCGTCGAGAACACCGATCAAACGCTGGCGCTGCGCCACAGCAGCATCGAACAAAGCCGCCTTCTCCATCGCCGAACCCTACAGAAATAGGACGCCAACAGGATGGGACTGGCCTGTACTTCCCAAGGTGCTGGGCAGAAAGCAACAGCGGTCTACGCTGCCTCCCATGGCTGACCTGTGGCGCGCCAGGACAATTGTGTCCGCCTGCCTTTTCGCCGTCTTAGCAGTAGTCGGTGCAGCTTGCGGTGGCGGCGAAGACTCATCGGCCTCACAGCCTGTGCCGTCCACCGCGATCGCGGCGCCCGAACTCACCGCAGAGCCCACCGCAACCGCAGAGCCCACCGCAACCGCAGAGCCAACCGCGAAGCCCACCGCGGCACCCGAGCCAACCGCAACCGCAGAGCCAACCGCGAAGCCCACCGCAACCGCAGAGCCCACCGCGGAACCAACCGCCGAGCCCACCGCAACCGCAGAGCCCACCGCAACCGCAGAGCCCACCGCAACCGCAGAGCCCACCGCGGAACCAACCGCCGAGCCCGTGCCTGAGCCTTTGCCACCACCGCCGGAGGGCCGCTTCGACCCGTTCTATACCCAGTGGACTCAGGCCGGGTCTATTGACGTGATCGCTCCGGCAATAGTTGACCCGGCTGCGCTGCGGCAGGTGGCCGCGGTCATCGAGGAGATGCTCGCCAACCGCCCCGACATCCTCGAGGAGATGGCCAGCCACCTCTATGTCATCGTTGCCCCATCGCGGATGAAGCAGGGCGAACTACCCGAGATGCAGGCTGCGCCACAAGAGTGGTTCGACTTCTGGGGCCAGCCCAACCGCCTCGAGTATGAGGTGCTCGGTGGGTTCGGGCCGTCGTTCCCGGGGTTGCCGTTTGTAGTGGTGAGCGCCGACAACGCCTTGTGCACTTCCCTCGACTCCCATTTCGACGAGGACGTGGTCGTGCACGAGTTCGCCCACGGCATCCACGGGGTGCAGCGGCTGGTCGACCCCAGCTTCGACGCCAGTGTGCTTCGGCTCTACGACGATGCGATTGCGGCGGGCCTCTGGCAGCCGAGCCACTACGCCGCCACCAACCACGATGAGTACTTCGCGGAGGTGTTCCAGTCGTGGGCCGACGTCAACTCCCGCGACGACAGCTTCGTGCACAACCCACCCATAGCCACCGCTGAGGAAGTCGTCGAGCACGACCCCGCCGTAGCCGCCTTCATGACGGAATGGTTCGGCCACATAGAGCTCACCTCGACGTGCCACCGCGATCCCGCCGCCCGCGACGAGCCCCCAGTCATTACCTAGGGTCTGTCGACAAGGAACTGTCACACCCTCGCAGTAGGTTCCCCACCAATATCGGCCGGTAGTGGCCCCACCCAACCCAGTGTCAACTTTTGTTGACATCAACCCGATGGACCGTTACCTTGAAAAGGCCGTTATCGCGCCAAGTGCTCGCAAACACGGCGTCCAAGATAAAGACATGCATCACGCTCTAAGGCACCACTGGGATGTGACCTCTTCGCAGGATCCAGAAGTCCTGATGTATGTGGGGCCATCGACAACTGGAGAACTCTTGGAAATCGGGGTTGTGATCGATCCTGATTATCCGATGGTCATCCATGCCATGGCCGCGCGACCAAAGTATTTGAGAGGAAAATGGAACTAAAGAAGAGTCAAGAAGAACGGTGGGCCGAGAAGCTGGCTGCCTTTGAGAAGTGGGCCGACGAGGTCGACCCGGCCGATCTGAAGTGGTTGGATTCCACCAGCCTCAAAGCAGTGGGAAGGCTGGCCGAACAACGCGACAATCTTGAGACTGAGTTGGCTCAAGCAGTTGCCGCCGCCCGGCAGGACGACTGGTCATGGGCGATGATCGGGATAATGCTCGGCGTCAGCCGTCAGGCCGCTCAGCAAAAATACGGCGCCCTCGTCGCTGAACTGGCGCAGTCGCAGTAGTCCGCTACTCAGCAAATAGCCCTGACGGGACGGTGGCAGCCAACACCGACGGTGTCCACGACAGCGAGCGCTCAGCATCAATGACCGTTGATGGTCTACCTGCCTCTTGGTAGGTTTCCTATACCACCCCTATCGCTTCGCCGGTAGGGTCGAGACCGCCGTCTGACGGCGGTCTCTGTCTTTTCTTGGAGGCGGCACAGCCATGAAATCGCTGCGTGCGCTGGCACGGGCGAGGTCATGATGATGGGGTGAGTTCTGTCGAAGAGCTAGTGGCCGCGGTGGATGCTGCTTTCGTCGAGACGGGACGCGGGCTATCCGGGTGGCCGGATCCTCACCCTGATCGCATGCCCCTTGACGAGGAGTATTCCCGGCTTACGAACCCGCAGCGGTGGAAGATCTTGATTGCCCGGGTCGAGGCCTGGTTGGAGGCCCTGGTCGCCGCCGGCCTAGCCGAGACAGAAGAGGCCTTCGTTGTCTGGCGGGAGCCGCCGCGAGTCACCGTGAGTCGCACTTTCCGAGCCGTGCCCCAGGCCCCGGGCGCACTCCCGCTAGTTGTCGCCTGGAAACGCTTCGAAGAGATTGGATGGCCTGCTGTGGTGCTGGGCGTCGGCGACCCCGCCGAGGTTGTGGCCGTTATCCCCGACTGCGCCTGTGACGCGTGCGACTCCGGGTCCCAAGTCGTCCTCGACGAACTCGACGAGTACATCCTCGGCGTAGTGACCGGCGCCTACCGCCGACTCTGGCGAGGCAGACGGAAGATCACCGTCTATTCGGACGACCAAATGAGCAGGTCGGGCTTTGAAAGGCGGCGGGTGAACTTCACGAGACTGTTCCCTGGCCGGTTCGTGGGGATCCCAAGGGCCGCCACCTCAGAAATGGCCACCGACGGCTATTACACCCTCCAGGCAATCGACTTCCAAGGCAAGTCCAAATGGCTGAATGCCCTTCGCAGAGCCATCGCCGACAGATGGGAAGGCGGCAGTAGCCATCGCAAGGAACTCAAGAAGCTAGAAGAGGTCTTGGCACACCCGAAAGGATGGAACGAGATCCACGGATCCTCCTGGCTCGATGGCAACCCGACGAATGCGTCTGAAGGCCGGGGGTAGAGTCGAGCGCGGGGGAGGCACCCCTGCTGTCGAGATCCGTCGGGCAGTGGGAGCTGATGAGCCCGGCGTGCGCGCCTGTGTAGACGCGGCCTACGCCCCCTATGTGCAGCGAATGGGCAAGCCACCAGCGCCCATGCTCGATGACTACGCAAACCTGATCAATAGCGGGGTTGTCTACATTGCCACCCTCGATGACCGGCTGGTGGGTCTCATCGTGTTGTGGCCAAAAGAGGACCACCTCTACATCGACAACGTTGCCGTCCTACCCGAGGCGCAGGGCGCTGGGGTAGGGGCCGCGCTCCTTGGCTTTGCCGATGAACAGGCAGAGCGAGCTGGCCTGAACGAGATCCGCCTCTACACCAACGAGAAGATGACCGAGAACATCGAGTACTACCCAAGGAACGGATATCGCGAGACACACCGCGCCTCCGATGCCGGCTACCAGCGCATCTACTACTCACGCTTCCTCGACCCCCAACAGACATAGCGCAACCTGCGATGTTCTCTGGGGGGTGTTCGTCACTCTGTCTGATTGTTCCCAGCGTCCACCTATAGGAGAGGAAAGCTGCCGTCCGATGACATGGATGCCTCCTATTCGAGGCGCCCATCAAAGGGGGAATACTCGGTCGAACTTCAAATTTGCGGCTTTAGACACAGGGGAATCCGGTTGTTCTTGGCGATATTGCAAGCTGGGTGGGTAAGCCTCAGGTTCTCAAGGCTGTTCACAACGTCGTCCCCGAACTGGTCTGCGGCATCTAGGGGGATGTAGTGGTCTACGTGCCAGCCACCAGCCAGATACACGGTCGAACCGCAAATGTGGCAGAGACTCCCATCTCTCATCAGCAGGACAGGGCCGTAGCGGTGCGGCTTGCGACCACCTAGCGCCCGTCTACGGTTCCGCACCTTAGCTTTTGCTTTTTCCCGCCAGACGGGGTTTTCGGCATATTGCCTGTTCTGGTATGCCCGCTGCTTGGCATTCTCCTTCTCGCGTTGTTTGGGATCAGCCCGCTTCTTCCGGCTTCGCTCGCGTGCCTTGGCCTTTTCTCGTTCATCGTAATCAGGGTCAGTAGCCCGCTTATTTTGCTTCCACTCCTTCACGCGGTTGGAGGATGTCTCCGTCGTCCACTTCCTCGAGCACGGCTTGCATCGTTTGGCGGAGTTGCTTCGATGAGCGATATCGACTCCGCATTCTTCGCATTTCTTCGGCGGCTTTCGCCTGCGGGCGTTGTCCCGCCTGCGCCTTTCCTCAGGTGACCGACACGTGTCGCAATACTTGTATGTACCTCCAGCACGCATCGGTGGCCTGAAGTCGGACCCACAGTCCTTGCACTGCGAAGGCTTCTGCCTTCGCAGCCGTCGCTCCCGCTGTCTGGCGTTTTCGACCTCTCGCTCCCACTTGGAGGGTCTGCACATCTCGCAATATCGAACCCTGCCGTCCGCATTGGTGAAACCTTCCCCGCAAGCCGCACATCTCTTGCCGGCCGGGTCGTCCATGCTACCTCCGCATGTATCCGCGCTGAACCACACCATACAAAGTGGCTGTCTGCACCTCCCCATATATTGCGCAATCTGCCCAAAACCCGGGGAGGTGCATTGGAGAAGAACTGTCACACCGCTCTGCCATGCTTGTTGAGTGGCGTCCCTTGAGTCAGAAATTGTCGAATGGTCAGCATCCCGCCCAGCGTGGCAGATGACGGTGATGCGAAGGCTGGCGCGGGGAGAGCTGCTCAGCCAGGGTGACTACGTAGATATCGCAACGCAACTTGCTTCTGGGAGTGAGTTGGCGGAGGTGCCGCTTCGGCCCGAGGAGGTGCCGGGAGGGCAGGGAGGGGGCAGTCAGGTCAGTCTCAAGAGTCTTGAGGTCTCCTCAAGCGTCAACGCGCTCGTTCCTGGCCAGCGCCTGCAATTTCCAAACGATGGTCTCGTCGTCGTCTACGGAGACAACGGGAGCGGCAAGTCGGGTTTCGCTCGTCTCCTGAAGGATGTAGCCAGATCGCGACACCGGGAGGACGTGCTGAGCGACATTTTCTCGGACAAGGAGGGAGCCGACCAACGAGCTGAGGTAGAAATCGCAATCGGCGGAGTCGAACAACCCTCGTATAGCTGGCCTGACGAGGCCTCGTCCGAACTCCGCCAAATCGGATACTTCGATGCTGCTTGCGGCGATGCCTACCTGGCTGCTGATTCTGATGTGACGTTTCGGCCCGCGGGGGTCTTTCTTCTCGATGGCCTTATTCGCGCATGCGATGGAGTGAGGGGTGAGCTCGATCGGCTGCTGCAAGAAAACGCCCGGAGAACCGAAATCCTTCCTGAAGTGTCCCAAGGCGGAGCCGCGTCGATGTTCCTAGCTCAGCTGTCGGCAGACACCACGACGGCGGCTCTTGATGCCGCGTGCGCGGCTCCGGCCGACGCATCTAAACAGCTACAGCAGCTACAAGGCGAGGAGAGTCGGCTCAGGACTTCTGATCCCGACCTAGAGCGCAAGCGACTACTGGCTCTCGCCGACCACTACGAAAACGTAGGCAATCACTTCTCCAACATGAGGTCGCAGCTTTCCCCGACTGTGATTCGCAAGGCCTCGGCAACTCAAGCAGAGGCGACCGCGTTGCGGAGTGCTGCGACCATCGCGTCGGGGGAGTCGTTTGAAGCCGAGCCCGTTCCGGGTGTCGGTTCAGAGACTTGGCGAATTCTGTGGGAGGCCGCGCGCACTTTCGCCGAGACGGAGGCACACCCTGGCCAGCTCTTCCCAGCTGACGCAGACACCTGCGTCCTCTGCCATCAAACCCTCGACGACGAAGCACGCACTCGCTTCGGCCGGTTCGAGGCCGCAGTCAGGGATGAAACCGAACGCAGAGCGGCTGAAGCTGAACGAAGAGCAGTACGGGAAACCGACTCACTGCGGGGGGTTGCCACTAGCCCGGCGCCCGTGCTGGTGTCACTCGAGCAAATCGCCGATCAGAACCCGGAGACGGTTGAGGCTTGGCGAGGTCGGTTGGAAGAATTCGATCGCGTTGTCACGTCAGTGGATGACTTGTCGGCTTGTCTATCGGCGGCAGAGGCGGCGCAGGAGGGTGACGAGATTGCAGTCGCGATGGCATCAGCGGAAGCCCTCCGAAACCGTGCATCTGCGGTTGATTCGTCTCAGTACGCAGCGCAACTCGCAGAGGTGTCCGCCAAGCGTGTTGAGATTGGCGATCAGATCGTGATGGCGAAGGCACGTCGGGTATTGGAGAGCGAGGTGGGTCGTCTGGGCGAACGACGTCTCCTAGACGCAGCCAAGAGAACTACCGATACGGGGGTAATCACTCGCAAGGCGACCGATCTGACAAGGTCTCACGTGACCACGCTTGTCCGAGACCGCTTCACGCGAGAGTCAGATCGACTCCGGCTCGAGCGGGTAACCCTGGAGGACACGGGTGGTCAGAAGGGCCGGCTTCAGCATCGACCTGCATTTGTGGGAGCGATTCAGCAGCCAGCGATGGCGAAGGTGCTAAGTGAAGGAGAGCAGACAGCCCTCGGTCTCGCCGGGTTCTTCACCGAGGCCTACCTGGATGACACGAAGTCAGCCATTGTGCTTGACGATCCTGTGTCTTCTCTCGACCACATCAGGCGAGGACGTGTTGCTTCCCGCCTTGCCGAGCTCGCGCGGGACCGCCAGGTGGTTGTCTTCACGCATGATCTTGCGTTCGTTGTTGACCTTGCTCAGGCCGCTAAAGAAGCGGAGGCTCCCATAGTTGAACGGTCCGTGGAACGCCGAGGAGATGGCAAACCGGGAGTCTGCCTCGAATCCCATCCCTGGAAGGCGCGAGATGTGAAGGCCAGACTCGGCGCGCTCGAAGTCGATCTAGCTCGGATCAAACGCGAGATGACTGAATGGCAGCAAGAAGACCTTGAGAAGGAGGCAGCTGACTGGGCCGGGAAGCTGTCCGAAACCTGGGAGCGCTTGCTGAGTGTCGAGGTAGTTGGCCGAGTTGTTGATCGGACCACGCTCGAGGTCCGGCCGAGGATGCTCAAGGTTCTTGCTCACCTGACACCAGAAGATGACAAGGAGTTCCAGGAGAGCTACACCCGCGTCTCACGCTGGGCGCGACGTCATGACAAGAGCCCTGAATTCAACTACGTCGCTCCCGAGATCGATGAAATGGAAGAAGAACTCGCCCTCGTTCGCGCGTGGTTTGATCGCATCAAGCGATACGCAAACAGCTAGTGCCGCAATCCAAAGCTCAGGTAACCGAAGGCCACTAGAAGGGTCCTAGCCGCCTCCTCTGACCTGGGACTGCCCGGGCGATTTCCGGGGACTCCACCCAAGAGAGTGGAGGTACTCCACCTGAGGTTGCGGTGCAGCTAGGGGCGTATGGTTCTGGTAGCGGATGACACGAAGGCAGAATGGAGGGATTTTTGGATGAGCATTTCGGAAGTGGTCACTCGTGAGAGCGTTTTCAAGGCGATCGCAATACACGACGATATGGGAAGAGAGGCATTTTTGGCTCACTACCGATATGGGCCAGCAACGAGGTATTTGCTATCTGTAGACGGCAAAGAGTACGACTCAAAGGCCATTTGCGGTGTCGCCTACTTGCTCAATCACCCCGAAGGCTCGCGCCCCAGAAACTTCAGCGGTGGCGTGTCCGGCAGAAACACTGCGGCGACAGTTCTGGAGAATCTTGGCTTCAGGATTGTCAACAAGCCGTAAGATCGATCTTGCTCACGTTGGACGATTCCTGCGTCGGCGGACACGGCCTCCATACCTGGGGTCCGGCTTCGGAATCCGGTCGTCCAAGACCTCTCCGTGACCCTCTCCGAACAAGTCGCCTCCGAAGAATCTGCGGACAAGCTCTTTGAGCGTCTTGGCGTTCGCTGGCATGATCATCGCCCGTCAGCCGCCCTCATCCCAGTGCTCGTACCACCTGGGCCATGCACCGTTCCAAAGCAGGTCGCGGCGGTGCTCCAAGTTGCATTGCAGAGCCTCCCCCTTGGTGAACCCCCTCTGGCCCATCAGGGCCCAGAATTCCGCGTCCTGCTTCCACACGCGGTGCTCCAACCAGATGTCCACCTGCGCGTAGCCGACCTCACCGCACTTGTCAGAGCGCTCCCCGTAGGCCGCGGCCACCCCAATGGCCACTCCCAGCACACAGGCCACCAACACCATTGCAGCCACGAGCGCTCTGACCCTTTTGGCGCTGGTCACAGTCTCAACGATAACAGCGATGGACCGGATTACGGTCTGTTGCAGATCCAAGGATTACCGGCCTTTTGTCCGGCTGGGGAACATCGAATGCGACCACGACCACCCTGTCGAGAAGGACGGGTGAGGGGCATCAACAGGGTGAGAGGCGTCAACTGGAAGGACGCTTGGCCGTGGCTCGTCGTCGCCGCTTTGGCGCTCGGCAGCAACCCGTACTACCTGGCCGGAGGCCTCGGCTTTGTTTTGCTGCTGCGGCTGTATTCTGCCGCCAAAACCGCTGGGGTTTCGAAGTGGGGATGACCTGTCGGAGCGCCGGACGGGATTTGAACCCGTGAATCATGGCTTTGCAGGCCACTCCCTTAGTCCGCTCGGGCACCGGCGCAGATGTGGCCGCCGAAGCGGCCAGCCCTGACAGTGTATGGGATTGGCCCGGCTCCACCACACGGGGGTTTAGGGTTTCCCCATGTCTGATGGCGGCGTCCGCTCCCCTTTGGAGTTGCTCGATGTGATGGGGATCGTGGAGGCGGAAGCCAGTCCGGGGTTGCGGCACTTGGAGGTGTACTGCCCTGATGGGCTCTTGACGCTGCTGTGGCACGGGCCCCGGGAAGCGACCGATGTGGTGGTCACACTGGGCGGGGCAATCGGGGGGCTTTTGGGACCGGCTCGGGCACTGTATCTGCGGTTGGGCGAGAACTTGGCTGAAGACGGGATCGCCGTCATCAGAGTGCACTACCGGCGGCCGGGGATCATCGAGCGCTGTTTGCTGGATGCGGCTGCGGCGGCCGACCTGGCCGCTCGGGAGGAGGGGCGTCGATTCATCTTCATGGGCCACTCGTTTGGAGGCGCGGTGGCGGTGCAGGCGGGAATCGCCCTGGGAGGACACACGGCGGGGGTGGTGGGTTTGGCCACGCAGTCAGCGGGCTGCGAGAACGCCGCGGCGCTCGGCGCCACTCCCCTGCTGCTGATGCACGGAGGGCAGGATCAGATCCTGCCAGTGCAGGCCAGCGAAGCGGTGCGGGCGCTGGCCGGGGGAGGGGAACTCGTGGTGTATCCCGAGGCCGACCACGGGCTGGCCTCGGTGGCCGATGAGATCGCCGCTACGCTCGCCGAGTGGATTCCCGCTCGCTTCGCCGATCACGCGGCCAGATGAACCAGATGAAGGAGCACATTCGTGGGAGCAGCTGAAGACGCCCTGGTCGGGCCCGAGGACGACAACTTCCATCCGCACTCGGATCACCCGTGGGAGACCGAGACCTGCTGGTACGCCTTCTGCGTCCCCGAGCGCAACCTGATGGGCTACCTCTACACCTGGATCCGCCCCAACCTGGGCATCTGCGGAGGCGGCACCCTGGTGTGGGACGACACCGCCTACCTACCGTGGGAAGTGCCGTTCTTCGACTACAACCACAGCATCCCGCTGCCCGAGGGCCTCGACCTGCGAGACGCCACCCTGCCCACCGGGATGCGGGTGAAGGTGATCGAGCCGCTCACCAGCTACGAGCTGGGCTACCGCTACCCCTACAAGGACATGTTCGAGGCCGAGCTGCGCTTCGACGCCCTCACCTCGCCCCACGTGTTCACCCGGGGCGAGCCACCCTTCACCATCGCCAGCCACATCGACCAGCCCGGCCGGGTCACCGGGCGCATCCGTCTGCACGGCGAAGACATCGATGTGGACTGCTGCGCCATGCGGGACCGGTCGTGGGGGCCCCGCTCCGATCTCCAGGGCTTCCGCATCGGCTACGCCTTCGCCACCACGTCGTCGCAGAGCGCCTTTCTGTGCTACTCGCTGCCCAAGCCCGACAGCGACCCCATCAACGCCGGCTACTACCTGCGCGACGGCGTGAGGGCCGACATCAAAAGCGGCGAACGCCGGGTGGAGCGGGATCCCGTCCACGGCTACGCCACCGCCTTCGAGATCGAGGCGGTAGACGAGCTCGGCCGGGAGCTGCGGGCCATCGGCACGCCGGTGAGCCGCATCATCTTCAACCCCTATCCCAAGATGCTCACCTGGGTGAGCACCACCGCCTGGGACTTCGACGGCGGCACCGGCTGGGGTGAGGACCAGGACTGCTGGCGCCCCGACCAGTGGTCGGCCTACCGCCGCAGCCTCCGCCAATAGCCCTGCGCCAGTAGGGTCTGCGCCATGTTCACCTGCCGATTCGAGCTGCGAGTCCCCCCGTTCGCCGATGTGACCCACGCCCAGTTGCACAGCGAGTACCTGGACATGGTCTCGTGGTGCGACAACAACGGCATCGCCACCGTCATCGTGTCGGAGCACCACGGCGCCGACGACGGGTTCATGTGCTCCCCGCTGGTGCTGGCCAGCGCGGCGTTGGCCCGCACCGACAACATCATGGTGGCCATCTCGGCGCTGTTGCTGCCGTTCCACGACCCCATCCGCATCGCCGAGGACATCGCCACCATCGACCTGATGGCCCCGGGCCGCCTATCGGTGACCATGGGGGTGGGCTACCGGGAATTCGAGTTCGACATGTTCGAAAAGGACCGCACCCGACGGGGCCGCGACACCGAGGAGGCCATCGAGCTCATCTTGCGGTGCTGGAGCGGCGAGCCTTTCGAGCACGAGGGACGCACCATCTGGGTCACGCCTAAACCGGTCACCGAGCCCCACCCGGTGCTGATGGTGGGCGGTTCGGTCAAGGCGTCGGCGCTACGGGCGGCCCGGCTGGGCCTGCCCTTCTCCCCCTCCACCCCCGACCAGTCGCTGGCCGACCTCTATTACGCCGAGGCGGCCCGGCTGGGCTATGAGACGCCGTTCGCCATCGTGCCCGACGGCCCGTCGATGGTCATGGTCACCGAGGACCCGGAACGCACCTGGGCCGCCATCGAGCGCCACGCCCTTTACGACGCTGGGCTGTACAACAGCTGGCAGTACGACGATCACCACAACCTCACCGCGGTGGACGCCGACGACGTGGCCGGGCTGGCGGCTAGCGGCCAGTGGGATGTGCTCACCCCCGAGGAGTGCGCCCAACTGGTGCGGGACAAGGGCAGCGCCATGCTGCACCCGTTGGTGGGCGGCATCGATCCCGCCATCGGCTGGGAGAGCCTGGAGCTGACCAAGAACCGGGTCATGCCGCTATTAGCCGCCGATGAGTAATTCCGGCCAGCGCCTGTTGAGCTCCGAGGAGCTAATCAAGCTCAGCCAACCGCCCCGGGCCGATCTGGTCGACGCACTGGCGGTGAGCCCCGAGGCCGCGGTAGAGGCGTTCCGGCGCATTGACCGGGCCTACCGGAACTTCATCGACGGGTTCGGGGCGTGGATTGCCCAAACCCAGCGCTTCGTGGACGACCGCTACGGCGCCAAGGGATTGGCCAAGATCGGCTCGGCCGACGACGCCTATCGGTCGGCGCTGCTGCACAGCCTGACCGACGAGGACGTGTCCGGTCGCCACCAACCCGACCGGGCCGACCACATCGCCGGGCTCATCGAAGCTGGCGATCACGAGGCCGCTCTGGCCGCCTTCGACGCCTTGGAGGCCAGCTACCGCCGGATCCACGATGTGGAGGGCGACCGGGTGGCGTCAGTGCTGTCGCAGGTGTACCGGGCCTGGGGACCCGATGTGCTGGAAGAGAGCATCCGATTCGCCGGCGAGCAGACGCTTTTGGGATGGATGCCCCGCGATGTGGCCCGACCGGCCGAGGTGCGGGTGCGCCAGTGGGCCGGCATGCAGAAGGGCAACTTCGCCGACATCACCGTGGAAGAGAATGACGACGCCTTTGTAATCACCGTCCATCTGTGCGGCACCTGCGGCCGCCAAGTGTCAAACGGCTGCTACGGAGAGACGCTGGACTTGGCCGTGGTGACCGAAGACCACCCCCTCACCTTCGGCAAGGGCCCCGCCCCCATCTACCGCACCCATGTTTCGGTGATGCATTTCTGGGTGCCGATGGAGCGCACCGGGGTGCCGTGGCCGGTGATCCAGTGCCCGGCGGGGATGGGCGCGGGACCGTGCCAGATCATGCTGTACAAGGATCCGGCAGCTACCCCGCCAGAGGCTTATGCCTTCGCTACTGGGAGCGGATGACCGGGCTCGAACCGGCGACCTACACCTTGGCAAGGTGTCGCTCTACCAACTGAGCTACATCCGCAGGACGGCCCAGCATAGCAAGCCGCCGTTGGGACACTCACAGCAATGGGTCAGCGGCCGGCCGCCTCCAGCAAGGCCACGGCGCGGGGGCTCAACTCCAAGTCTTGGGCGATTCGGCGGGCGGCCGGGCTCATCTTGGCCAGGGTCTTGGCCAACACTTCGGCCATGTGGTCGTCGCCCAGCTTGTCGGCCAGCTCATCGAACTGGGTTTGCAGGAACACCAGGCACAGGGCGTCCTCGTGGGTTTGCACCCGGGGGTCGGTGGCCATGCCCCGCTTGGCCACGATGGCCGACACGTCGGCGGCGAAGGCGTCGTCGTAGCCCACTGCGGTGACGATGTCGGCCACGTCGGAGGCGTGGCGCTTGGCTTGGGCGGTGCGCCACCGCAGGTAGCCGGCCCGACCCTCGGGATAGTCGGAGCGGGGCAACGCCCAGCGCCGCAGGTGATGGGCTCGGGCCGCCACCAACTGGGCATCGTGGGCATCAGGGTCGAGGCGCAGCACCCACTCGGACATCAGCTCGGCGTGGGCCTGCTCCTTGGGCCGGACCTGGCCGTCGACCTCGATGGTGTGGGGATCGTCGGCGTTGGCGGCGTCGATGGCGTCCAGAGCGGCCCGCAAGCGCTCGCTCGGAATCGCAGCGTCAGTGGCCATGGTCTTCGGTCAGGAATCAGCAGGCGGACGCAAGTCCACCCGCAGAACCAGAAACCCGTCTTCGATGGCGCCGGTGGCATCGCCGATGATGGCGAAGTCTTGAAAGTCCTCCTGGGCCCGGCGGATGAACAGGGTCCGCTCCTCGCCCCCCACCGGCGGCAGCGGACGGTTCCTCACCGCCTCGGCCCGCTCCCGGAACCGGGTGATCATCGCATCTACGTCCAGTTCGTCGGCCATCAACTGAGCGTATCGTCTGCCTCGGGGCTGTCCCGCGGATCTTTCTGGCTCTTGCGAGGGGTGTCGCCGGCCCGCACCCAGTACACGAATGTGCCCAACAGGGCTATAACCGCTACTGCGATCAGCAGGGCCATCACCAGCCGGATCTCATCATCGGAATCGGACGGCGATGGAGCAGACCCGGCGTCAGGCTGCTCAGCCTGCGCGATCGGATCAGACAGCTCCAAAGCGCCTGCCGCCGATCCCAACGCAGCGGCCCCCAACAACACCGCCAAGACAAGCCCGAAGACCGCAAGCCTCCTTATCAGCACAAGGTCCAGTCTCGCGCGCCGTTTGAGCGCGACGGAGCCGGTCAATGCTGGTGCTGGGGGCAGGAATAGGTGGTGCGCCCGCCGATTGTCCGGCGATCCAGCGGCTCGCCGTCCAGGGGGCACGAGCCGCCCCTGACTCGGGCCTGGTGGAGGTCACCGGTGTGGGAGCCGCCCCGCTCGGTCAGTTCGGCCACCGTCGATCTAATTCCCAGGGCCAGCCGCTCCTGCTCAGCGTTGGTCAGCGCGCCAGCCTCCCGTGTCGGATCCAGGCCTATACGCCACAGGATTTCGTCCACCAGCAGGTTTCCCAACCCGGCCACCCGGTGCTGGTCGAGCAGCCGGGCCTTCAGTGCGGTACGGCTCCCTTCCAGGGCGGCGGCCAGCTGCTCGGCGGCTAACTCGAAGGCGTCAGGGCCGAGGCGGGTGTCATCGGGGTCCAGCTCTACGCCGCCGAGGCGCCGGGGGTCGACGATGACCAGAGTGCCCTCGTCGTCGAAGCCCAGCTCGAACCGGCGCCACTCGGGAAGGACCTTGGCGCTGGAGTACTCCAGCTTCTCGATCGCGGCGCGACCGTCCACCACCAGCCTCCCGGTCATGCCGAACCGAAGGCCCAACACCGCGCTGGCCTGGCCGTCGGAATGGCCGAAGTCCATCATCAGGAGCTTGCCCGTGCGGCGCAGACCGACAACGGTTTGGCCCTCCAAGGCCAAAGCCAGCGCTTGAGCGTCGGCGCCCCCTTTGATGAACCAGTCGTCGGGAGCATGAACCGCCGAGACTTTGCGACCCACAGCTGCTTCGGCGGCTCGGCGGTAGTACTCGACCTCGATGATCTCAGGCAGTGGCCCCGACCTCTCGTGGCTCCAAACGGGCTACGCCGTGGCCTTGTCGGCGGCGTGCAGCAGGTCGGCAACCACATCGTCGCCGTGCTCCAGGCCCACCGACACCCGGATGGTGCCCGGCCCGATGCCGGCCGCGTCCAACTCGTCGGGGGTCAGCCCGGCATGGGTGGTGGAGGCCGAGTGGGTGACCAGCGTCTCGGGCCCGCCCAGCGAAGTGGCGATCTGGGCCAGCTTCACCGCTTCGACGAACCGCTCCCCCGCCTCGTGCCCGCTGACGAGGTCGAAGGCCAAAAGCCCGCCGAACATCCGCATCTGCCGCTTGGCCAACTCGTGCTGGGGATGGGAGGCCAAGCCGGGATAGCGCACCGACTCCACGCCGGGGTGGTCTGACAGCGTCTCGGCCAGCCGCTGGGCGGTGGCGCTTTGGCGCTCGAGGCGAACCCCGAGGGTGCGCAGACCCCGCAGGCCGTTCATGGCGTCAAATGGGGCGGCGTTGGCCCCCTGCAAGATGGCGAATCCCCACAGCGAGGCGATCAACTCGGCGCTGCCCGACACCACCCCCAAGGTGGCGTCATTGTGGCCGCCGAGACCCTTGGTGGCCGAGTGCAGGCTGAGGTCCACGCCGTAGTCCAGAGGCCGGGTGATGCTGGGTGGGGCGAAGGTGGCGTCTACTGCGGTCAGCGGACCGCTAATCGCACCCAGCTCCTCCAGATCGACCAAATCGAGGCGGGGGTTGGCCGGGGTCTCGGCGAACACCAGCATGGTCCGACCCGGTCGCACCGCGGCTTGGAACGCCCCCGGTTCGGTGCCGTCCACGAAGGTCACGTCGATCCCAAATCGGGGGCACACCGCTTGGAGCAGAAACTGGGTGCCGGAATAGAGCTGGCGCTGGGCCACGATGTGGTCCCCTGCCGAGCACAGGCCCAGGATCACGCAGCTGACCGCTCCCATGCCCGACGCGAAGGCCCGGGAGGCCTCCGCCCCCTCCAATTCGGCCATGGCCTCCTCGAAGGCCGCCACGGTAGGGTTGCCGTTGCGGGTGTAGTAGTGGCTCTCGGCCGGATCGAGCGCCATGCGCCGGCCTTCTTCCAGCGACGCAATGCGAAACGTGGTGGAGGGGTAAAGCGACGGGGCCAGTTCCGCCCCGCCGATGCGCCGGCCGGCCAAGACGGCCAGGGTGTCGGGGTGGGAGAACCCCGCGGGATCGGGAGCAGCCACGGCATTGGGGGCGGCGGCGGCCTCGTCCCAACCAGTGTCAGCTGACATGGCTGCCTACCTTCTCCAGAAAGTCCTTGATGGCCTGGCCCACGGCCTCGTCTTCCAGCAGGAACCCGTCGTGGCCATGGGGGCTGTCCACCACCGTGTAGACACAGCGGCCGCCGGCGGCCACCACCGCGTCGTGGAGCTCCACCTGTTGGCGGGGCGGGTACAGCGTGTCGCTGGTGATGCTCAGCGACAGCACCGGCGCCTTTATCCGGCCGACGGCCGGGGCGATGCCGCCCCGGTCCCGGCCGATGTCGTGCAGGTCCATCACCCGATTGAGCACCAGGTAGGTGTTGGCGTCGAATCGGCGGACCAGCTTCTCTCCGTGGTAATCGAGGTATGACTCCACCTGGAACCGGTCCCAGGCGCCGTACACCGAGTGGATGTCGAACAGATCTCGTCCGAAGCGGTCTTCGAACACCTCATCGGACCGGTAGGTGATCTGGGCCAGCGACCGGGCGACGGCCAGGCCGGCATGGGGGCCATGGCCAGGCGGGTTGTCGTAGTAGTCGCCGCCTTGCCAGTTGGGATCCAGTGCCAAGGCGGTGCGGCCTACCGCCGACCAGCCGATCTGCTGGGCGCTGGCCGCCATGCACCCGGCCAGCGAGCACACTGAGCTCACTCGGTCGGGGAACATCACTCCCCACTCCAGGGCCTGCATGGCCCCCATGGAGCCGCCAACCACGGTCAGCCACCGCCGGACCCCGAGGTGATCGGCCAACCGGCGCTGGGTGCGCACGATGTCGCGCACCGTCACCGTGGGGAACGACGATCCGTAGGGCTCACCGGTGTCGGGGTTGGGCGACGACGGCCCGGTGGTGCCCTGGCAGCCGCCCAGCACGTTGGCGCACACCACAAACAGCTCATTGGTGTCCAGCGCCTTTCCGGGGCCGACCATCTCACCCCACCATCCCGGCGTGGGATGGCCGTGGCCGGCGTCGCCCGACACGTGCGAGTCGCCGGTGAGGGCGTGGCAGATCAGCACTGCGTTGGATCCATCGGAGGCCAACTGCCCCCAGGTCTCGTAGGCCACGGTGACGTCCCGGAGCGACCCACCGCCCTCCAGCTCAAAGGAATGCGGTCGGTCAACGGTGAAGAACTGGCGGTTGCCAGGGGGATCGCCCGGCCGCCACGCGCCGGTCACCGGAAGGTCGGCGCTGTAACCCCGAGGGTGGTCTTGCGGGGGCCTTGCTACGGCCAGCTCAGGAGGAGGATCGCTCACGCGGCTGCGCTTCTTGCCGGCTGCCATGGGTCCTCCCTTCGTCTGTCTAGGGGAGGGCCACCGCTGGCACAGCGGAATAGCACGGACACTTGGTTGCCTCCGCCTTGGCCAGAGGCCACATCCCCCGCCGAAGCGGGCGAGCACCTTGGGTGTCCCTCCCAGGTTGCTGGACTCCCCGCCCGAACACGCTGTGTCGGACGTTGAGCCGCTCTTGATGTACCCCACCAGGGTAGCGGGGCGCCTGTCTCAGGCTCAACCTTTTAGCCGACGACCGGCTCAGCGGCCTCGGCGACCGGGTCCCATCGGTCGAGGGCACCCAGCCGGTCATCGTTGGAGAACATCTCCACGATGGGCATGTCAAGCGACAGGCGGCGCTGGAGTCGCTTGACCTCCAGCTCCTCGTTCCACAGCGACAAGGTGACGGCCATGCCCGTTTCTCCGGCCCGGGCGGTGCGCCCCGAGCGGTGCAAATAAGTTTTGTGCTCGGGCGGAGGGTCGTAGTGGATCACCACGTCCACATCGTCGATGTGCAAGCCCCGGGCGGCAACGTCGGTGGCCACCAGGGCCTGGATCTCGCCGGACGCGAACCGGGCCAGCGAGCGCTCCCGGGCCTTTTGGCGCAGATCGCCGTGGATGGGCTCCGCTCGCACGTTCTCCGCTTTGAGCTTGCGGCTGAGACGGTCGCACCCGTGGCGAGTGGCCGAGAACACCAGCGTGCGCTTGGAAGCCCGGATGATGGCCGCGGCCACCTTGACCTTGTCCATCTCATGGACGGCCACAAATCGATGCAGCATCTCGTCCACCGTCACCTGCCGGGACTGGACCTCGTGGCGAACCGGATCGCTCTGGTAGCGGCGGACCAAGGCATCCACCGCACCATCCAGGGTGGCGGAGAACAACATGGTCTGATGGCGAGACTCCACATGGCGCAGAATCCACTCCACCTGGGGCAAGAACCCCATGTCGGCCATGCGGTCGGCCTCGTCCACCACCACGATCTCCAGCTTGGCCACCGACACCGCCTTGCGGTCGATCAAGTCGATGAGCCGCCCGGGGGTGGCCACAATCACGTCCAAGCCGGCCTCGATCTGTGAGATCTGGTCGTCGATGGGCGCCCCGCCGTAGACCGGGGCCAAATCGAGCCCCCGGCACCGGGCCAACGGGCGCAGTTCATTGGCCACCTGCAAGGCCAGTTCCCGGGTGGGAACCAAAACCAGGCCCCGAACCCAATGGGAGTCAGCGTGGGAGAGGTTCTCCACCATTGGCAGGCCGAAGGCCAGGGTCTTGCCCGACCCGGTCTTGGCCTTGCCGCACACGTCTCGGCCGGCGAGGGCGTCGGGGATGGTGAGCGTCTGTATGGGAAACGGGGTTCGGATACCCCGTTCTTTGAGCGAGGCCACCAGATCGCTGGCCACGCCCAGAGCGCGGAATTCTTCTGTCATTTGTGATGCGGGCTGCGGAAGGAAGCTGAATTATCGCCAGCCCACGCTATAAGGATACCGGGTTTATCCCTCCGAGGAGACGTTTTCAGCCTCCGGTTCCTCGGATTCCGATGCAGAAGACTCGGAAGTCGACTCGTCGGAAGACGGCTCATCAGCTTCAGACGCCAACTCGTCGGCCGACGGATCCTCAGGCTCCTCTTCCTCGGACTTGCCCTCGCCATCGTCGCTTCGACCCCAGAGCAGATAGACCACTGAGCCGACGATCAGAGCCAGCATGACCCAGATGTTGACCCGCACTCCGGCCAACTCGCTGGCGAAGTCCACCCTGATGAACTCGATCCACAGGCGGCCCAGGGAGTACCCCAGCACGTACAGACCGAACAGGCGGCCCGGCTTCAGCGTGAAGCGCTTGCCCACCCACAGCAAGGTCCCGACCAGCGCCAGGTTCCAGATGCATTCGTATAGGAACGTGGGGTGGAAGGTGTCGTCCTCCAGGTATTGGAGCCGTCGGTTCTCGGGGTCGATCTCCAGTGCCCACGGCAGGTCGGTGGGGCGACCGTAGAGCTCCTGGTTGAACCAGTTGCCCCACCGCCCGATGGCCTGGCCCAGCGGGAGGGCGGGAGCCACCGAATCGGCGATGTCGGACAGCGGGATTCCCTTCTGGCGGGCGTACACCCACATGACGGCGGCGGCGGCAATGACCGCGCCGGGAATGCCCAAGCCCCCTTCCCAGATCTGCCACGACTCTCCCCAATTCCCCTGGTAGGTCTTCCAGTCGGTGATCACGTGGTAGATCCGGGAGCCGATCAGCCCCGCGATCACCGCCCAGACGGTGGTCGAGCTGGCCAGCTCGGGGGAATGGCCCAGTCGGATGAACCGCCGGGCGAACAGCCAGGCCGCGGCGAGCACGCCGAGGGCGATCATCAGGCCATAGGCCCGCAGTTCCAGAGAGCCAATGTCCAAACTGTCGGAGCCTGGACTGGGAATCGATGCTGGCATCACTGCTCCACTCTGCCACGCGCCAGCCCCGATCACTCATCCCAGGCTGCTAGTGGCCCGCCTGACCGGATTAGATTGCTGCCCATGAGCGACAGCGCGCGACAGATTGAAAACCTCATGTACACCTATGCCGAGCGGATCGACGCCGGGAACTTGGAGGGAGTGGCCGACCTGTTCGCCAACGGCCGGATCGTGGCCTCCCCCGACGCACCAGTGGAGACAGTGGTGGCCGGGCGCGACGAGGTGTTGGGGATGTACCAGGGCTCCACCCGCCTCTACCCCTGCGGCACCCCCCGCACCAAGCACGTCACCACCAATGCCATCATCGAGGTGGACGACGAGGCCGACACCGCCGCGGCCCGGTCGTACTACACCGTCTTCCAGCAGCTCGACGACTTCCCGCTTCAGCCCATCATCACCGGTCGCTACCACGACACTTTCCACCGCATTGACGGGGCGTGGTGGTTCGACACGCGGATCATGCTGGTCGACCAGCTCGGCGACCTCAGCCGCCACCTGCTGTTCGAGCTGAAGCTGTGAGGCCGGCGACGACTTCGATCATCGACGAGAGGCAGCACCCATGACCGAGCTGACGCCCGCCAATCTGTTCAGCCTTGACGGCAAGACCGCCCTGGTTACCGGGGGTGGCCGGGGCATCGGCGCCATGATCGCCGAAGGATTGCTGGGCGCGGGGGCACGCGTGATCATCGCATCCCGCCGACAAGACCAGCTCGACGAGGCGATCGAGGAGATGGCGGGCATCGGGCCCATCGAGGCCATTGCCGCCGACCTGTCGAACGAACAGGGCTGTCTGGGCTTGGCTGAGGCAGTCGGCGAGCGCACTGATCGGCTGGACATCTTGGTGAACAACGCCGGGGCCACCTGGGGGGCGCCTATGCGGGAGTTCCCCGACTCGGCCTGGGACAAGGTGCTGAACGTAAACGTGAAGGGGGTGTTCCAACTCACGGTGGCCCTGCTGCCCCTGCTGGAGGCGGCGGCCTCTCCTGAAGACCCCGCGCGGGTGATCAACTTGGGCTCGATTCAGGGCCTCCAAGCGCCCGACATCGAGAACTACTCGTATTCGGCCAGCAAGGCCGCGGTCCATCACATGACCCGGGTGTTGGCCAAGAAGCTGGGACCCAGCCACATCACGGTGAACGCCATCGCGCCGGGGGCGTTCTACACCAAGATGATGGCCTACACCCTGGACAACTTCGGTGACGAGATCGCGGCAGCTACCGCGTTGGGGCGGTTGGGCCAGCCCGAAGACATGGCCGGGGCGGCGATTTTCTTGTCGGGTCGGGGCGGGTCGTATCTGACCGGCGCCGTCATCCCGGTGGACGGCGGCTACGCCACCACTTTGTAGGAGCGCTGGCGTGTCCCCCGTATTCATCGAGGTCCGGGCCAACGAGTACACCGGCCGAGACCCCAACCCCAATGTGCCCTGGTCGATCGACGAGCTGATCGCCGATGCGGTGGCCTGCGCCGAGGCCGGGGCGTCGATCTACCACTTCCACGGCCGGGATCCGGCCACCGGCGCACCGGTGTGGGATGCCGACACCCTGGGCTCGGTGATCGCCGGGGTGCGCAAGGTCTGTGACCTGATCCTGATGCCCACGCTCGGCGCCTCCACCGTGCCTGATCCCCACGCCCGGCTAGCGCCCGTGCTGAAGCTGGCCGCCGATCCGGCCACCCGACCGGAGTTGGCCCCCATTGACCTGGGCAGCTTCAACATCGACCCCTACGACCCAACCACCGGCGAGTTCGGCAATCCTGACATCGTGTATGTGACCCCGTTGCGGGCGCTGCGAACAATGGTGGGCGACGTCGCAGAGGCTGGGATGAAGCCCATGGGCGCCTTGTGGACGGTGGGATCGGCCCGACTGCTGGCCGCGTTCTTGGACACCGGGGACATGGCCGCACCGGCGTATGGCGAGGTGACCCTGTCGGACTCGTGGCTGTCGGGGCACCCGGCCACGGCGGACGGCCTCGACGCCATGACCCGATTCCTCCCCGACGATGGCCGGGTGGTGTGGGGCTGTCTGGCCTACGGCGCGGACTTGCGCCCCTTGGCGTCCGAAGTGATCGCCCGGGGCGGCCATCTGATCGCCGGTTTGGGCGACTATCCCTACTTGGAGCTGGGTACTCCGTCGAACGCCGACGTTGTGGCCGCGCTGGCTGATTGCATCACAAAGGCAGGAGCTGAGCTGGCCACTGTCGGACAGACTCGATCAATGCTGGGCTTGGGCTAAGCAGCGCTTACGTCAGACCGCGTCTGGGGCCCGGACCAGCAACACCCCTTCTGGGGCATCGAGACCGATAGCGGAGGCGACCTCTTCTCCGGCGGGTCGCTGCGATGAGAACGCCAGCCGCCACCGTCCCGATGGAAGCTCAAGGTCGGTCGCCATGTCGCCGGCATTGAGGGCGCACACGCAGTCGCCCCGCCGGAAGCTGATCACTGGCGACGACCGATCAGTCAACCACTCCAGGTCGCCGCCGTGGAGGTCTTCGAGGTCATGGCGCACCGCCAAAAGCTCTCGGTACTTGTGAAGAATCGCCTGAGGGTCGTCGCGCTGGGCGGCCGCCGTTTCGTCGTCGACCCGGTCCACCGGCAGCCACGGCTCTGCTCCAGCGGTAAACCCACCGGTGGCCCCTGGCGACCACGGCATCGGCGTGCGGCATCCGTCCCGGCCGTCAGCAGGGTTCTGATTGCGGGTGGCCACTGGATCCTGGCACCGATCGAGAGGCACGGCCACCTCCTCCAGACCCAGCTCATCGCCCTGGTAGAGGAACGGTAGGCCGGGCAAAGCAAACAGCAGCACGCTGTAGGCCAGCGCCCTAGCCCGGCCCAACTCACCGCCACCCAGCCGAGTTGGCGCCCGGGGGTCGTCATGGCTGCTGATTGCCCAAGACAAGTCTCGGGGTGCGGCGTCCAGGGCATCGCGGAATGTGGACCACATGGCCGTCGGATCCCAGGGGGTGTGCATGGGGGCGAAATAGAAGGCCCGGTGCAACCCGTCCTGGTTGACCACATATCGGCTGACCTGGTTTGGATTGTTGTCCCTCAGGTAGACCTCCCCCAGAAGCAGGGCGTCATACGGCTCGACGATGCTCCGCCAACGGCGGTAGATGGTGGTGGTGCCCGCTTGGTCGAGGTCGTAGCGATGGTCGTAGCAGCCGAACGCCTGACGGGGACTCATTTCGGGTGTGACCGGAAAGCGCTGCGGGTTGTCGGGCATGAGCATGTTCTTGACCAGGCCATGGGCCACGTCCACTCGGAAGCCGTCCGCATCTCGATCCAACCAGAACGTCAACACCTGGTCGAACTCCCGTACCAGGTTGGGGTTGGACCAGTTCAGGTCGGGTTGTTCGGGCAAAAACAGATGCAGGTAGTACTGCTCGGAGGCCTCGTCGTAGGTCCAGGCCGGCCCGCCGAAGTGCGATATCCAGTTGTTGGGGGGCCCGCCGCCCAGAGCCGGATCCCGCCAGTGGTAGTAGCCGCGCATGGGGCCGTCCGGGTCGGCCCGGGAGGCCTGGAACCACTGGTGCTGGTCGGAGGTGTGGTTGGGAACCAGGTCGATCAGCACTCGCAGCCCCAGCCGATGGGCTTCGGCAATGCAGGCATCGAAGTCGTCCAGTGTGCCGAAGAGGGGGTCTACCCCGGTGTAGTCGGCCACGTCGTAGCCGAAGTCGGCCATGGGCGACGGGTAGAAGGGGGTGATCCACACGATGCCGACCCCGAGCCAGGCCAAGTAGTCCAGTTTCTCGGTCAGGCCGGGAAAATCCCCCACCCCGTCGCCGTTGCCGTCGGCGAACGAACGGATATATACCTCATAGCCCACCTCGTGGTCCCACCAGCGCAAGCTGCTGCGGTCCATGTCGCGCCGTACCTTCTTGTCCGCTGGCCGGCTCTTGTCAGTTGAAGGCGATAACGCTGCGCACGACGTCGCCAGCCTTCATGGCCGCAAAGCCGTCGTTCACGTCGTCGAGCCCGATGGTGGCCGAGACCATCTCGTCGAGCAATAGGCGCCCATCGAGGTAGAGGTCGACAAGTCGGGGCATGTCGACGCGGAACACATTGGAACCCATCAGCGACCCCTGGAGGCGCTTGTCGGACATGAACAGCTCCTGGCCTTCGATCTCCACCTTGGATCCCGGTGGGATCATCCCCATCACCGTGGCCGTGCCTCCTCGGCGGATCATCCCGAACGCTTGCTGGGCGGTGACGGCTAGGCCGATGGCCTCGAAGGAGTAGTCCACCCCGCCCCCGGTCAGCTCCAATACCTGCTCAACCGGGTCGCCATCGGCGGGATTGACCGTGTGGGTGGCCCCCAAGCGCAGGGCCGTATCCAGCTTCCGCGACTCGAGGTCCACGGCGATGATCGTGGTCGCGCCCGCTATGCGGGCGGCTTGGAGCGACGACATGCCCACCCCGCCGCAGCCGATTACCGCGACCGAGGAGCCGGGGCCCACACCGGCGGTGCGGAACACCGCGCCGGTGCCGGTGGTGACCCCGCAGCCGATGAGCGCAGCCCGGTCAAGCGGCATTTCCTCGCGGACCTTCACCACCGCGTTCTCGTGGACCAGCATCTGCTCGGCGAACGAAGACAGGTTGGCAAACTGGAACACTTCCTGGCCACCGCGGCTGAGCCGGGCGGGCTGATCCTCGGAGCGAACACAATCGACCCTGCTCTGCACGCACAGGTAGGGCTGACCACTCAAGCAGAAACCGCAACGGCCGCAGAACACCGACAGGCAGCAGATGACATGGTCGCCGGGCAGCACCTCACGCACGTCGGGGCCCACCGCCTCCACCACCCCGGCCGCCTCGTGACCGAGGACGATCGGTCGGGGCACCACCCAGCCCTCGGTCTCCATGAAGTGCAGGTCGCTATGGCAGAGCCCCGAGGCCGAGGTCTGAATCAGCACCTCGCTGCCAATCGGAGCCGCGACGTCGACGTCATCCACCACCAAGTCTTCGTGCCCGTCCAAAAACAGCGCTGCTCTCATGGCTTCCTCTCCTGTTTGCCCCTCAACAAGCCCAGTCAAACTACCAACGAGGAGCGCTCCTATGCCGAAGCTGGAGCGGCCAAGGGATTGACGTCAGGAGCAACCGGAGGTGGAACCGCAGTCGGGGCAGGCGTGACAGCTTCCGGCCCGGACCATCAATACGCCGCAGTCGAAACAGACTGGGGCCGCCGCATCTCGAGGGACTTGCTGGGTGAACGACGACGGCGGGTCAGGGTCGACAACATGTCCGGGAATAGTGACGGGGACCTGCTCCTCCACCCCCGGCAGAGTGGGCTGGACTCGCTCGTCGGTGGTGTAGATCCCCAGGCCGATTCGCTCGTCGAGGTCGAGGTACTCCACCGCCAATCGGCGGAACAGGTAGTCGATGAGGCTGGTGGCGATCCGGATGTCGGAGTCGTCGGTCATTCCGGCCGGCTCGAAGCGCATTCCGGTGAAGGCGTCCACATAGGCCCGCAGCGGCACCCCGTACTGCAATCCGTGGCTGACAGCCATGGCGAACGCATCCATGACACCGGCCAGCGTGGAGCCCTGCTTGGACACCCGGAGGAAGATCTCGCCGGGACGGCCATCCTCGTACTCCCCGACGGTGGCAAAGCCCTTGCAGTCGGCCACTCGGAACTCGAAGGTGCGGCTGGTGCGGGACCGGGGCAGTCGGCGCCGTTGCGGTGCTGAGACGCTTTGGTCCGCATCGGCGGTTGCCGCCGCGTCTGCCACCGATAGCGGCTGGCCCAGCTTGCAGTTATCCCGGTACACGGCCAGCGCCTTGACCCCCATGTGCCATGCGTCGACGAAGAGCTGCTCAATCTCCGCGGCGGTGGTTTCCTCGGGAACGTTGACCGTCTTACTGATACCCCCCGAGAGCCAGGGCTGCACCGCTGCCATCATCTTCACGTGGCCGCTGGGGGAGATCACGTTGTCGCCCATCGAGCAGGCGAACACTGGAAGGTGGGCCGGGTCCAGGTGGGGAGCGCCCACCACCGTGCCCCGAGCATGCACATGGGCCTCGATGTCGTCGACCTGCGACGGGCTGTAACCCAGGCGATGTAGCGCCCGATCCACCGTCTGGTTGACGATGGGCATGGTGCCGCCCCCCACCAGCTTTTTAGTCTTGACCAGGCCCAAGTCGGGTTCGATGCCGGTGGTGTCGCAGTCCATCATGAACGAGATGGTGCCGGTGGGGGCGAGCACCGTGGCCTGCGAGTTGCGGACTCCGACCGTGTCCCCCCACTCCACTGCGGCATCCCAGGCGGCCCGGGCGGCATCCAGCACGTCTGGGGGCACCGGCTCACCCTCCAGCCGGTTCAGCGCATCACGGTGCATGTGCAGCACCCGGCGAGTGGACTCCTGATTCTCGGCGAACCCCTCGAACGGTCCGAGGCGAGCGGCCATGCGCCCCGACGTCTCGTAGACCACCCCGGTCATCAGCGCGGTAACCGAGGCGGCCAGACCTCGGCCCTTATCGGAGTCATAGGCCAGGCCCAAGGCCATGAGCATTGCCCCCAGGTTGGCGTAGCCCAGTCCCAGCTGTCGGAACCGTCGGGTGGTGACCCCGATCTGCTCGGTGGGATAGTGCGACGGGCCGACCAATATCTCCTGGGCCACGGTCATCACCCGCACTGCGGCGCTGAAGCCCTCCACATCGAACACGCCGTCGTCGCCAACGAACGACAGCAGATTCAAGCTGGACAGGTTGCAGGCCGAGTTGTCCAAGTGGAGGTACTCCGAGCAGGGGTTGCTGGCGGTGATGCGCCCGGTTTCGGCCGCGGTGTTCCACCGGTTGATGGTGGTCTCGAACTGCACTCCGGGATCAGCGCACTCCCAGGCTGCCTCGGCGATCTGGGAGAGAAGCGACCGGGCCGACACCGTCTCCAGCACTTCACCGGTGGTGCGGGCGGTGAGTTGCCAGTCTTGGTCATCGACCACCGCCGCCATGAAGGCGTCGCTGAGCCGCACCGAGTTGTTGGCGTTCTGGTATTGGATGGAGTGGACATCGGCGCCGTCCAAGTCCATGTCGAATCCGGCATCTCGCAGCGCTCGGGCCTTGCGCTCTTCGATGGCCTTGCACCAGATGAACTCGGACACATCGGGGTGGTCTGCGTCCAGCACCACCATCTTGGCCGCCCGCCGGGTCTTGCCCCCCGACTTGATGGTGCCCGCCGATGCGTCTGCGCCTCGCATGAAGCTCACCGGGCCGCTGGGGGCACCCCCGCCGCTCATCTTCTCCCGCCGAGACCGGATCCGGCTGAGGTTGACACCGGCCCCCGATCCGCCCTTGAAGATCCGTCCCTCCTCGCCGTACCAGTCGAGAATCGACTCCATGGTGTCGTCCACCGACAGGATGAAGCAGGCCGACGACTGAGGCACCGCACCGGGAACGCCGAGGTTGAACCACACCGGCGAGTTGAATGCCGCCCTCTGGCGGACCAGCAGCCAGCGCAGCTCATCGCCGAACGCCTCTGCCTCTTCCGGCTCGGCCAGATGTCCCGACTCGGTTCCCCACGCCACCAACGTGTCCACCACCCGGTCGATGACCTGGCGCAGTGATGTTTCCCGTTCCGAGGTGCCTAAACCGCCCCGGAAGTACTTCTGGGCCACGATGTTGCCGGCATTGACCGACCAGCCTTCTGGGAACTCCACGTCGGTTTGCTCGAACGCAACCTCGCCGTCTGCGCTGGTGATTCGAGCATCGCGATGCTGCCAGGCCACCTCGTCATAGGGGTGCACATCGGCGCGGCTGAAATAGCGGCTCAGGCCGATTCTGGTGCGGTCAGATGCCAGAGCCATCAGCACTCCTCACGGATGCAGCTCTTATGGCGCATACCGCATCTATTTTATCCTTGCTCGCTTGAGGCTGCGGCGTGAGCGGCCAGGTCAAAGGGGCCTCGTCACGAGACGTGCCTGCACCGGACACGCCAGCCCGCCCAAACAACGGGCTGAACCCCTCAAGGAGTCGCCTGAACCCCACTATGGTCGTCGGCGTCAGCCACCATTCCGGCCACTCACACCGCAGCAGTACGTCACGGTAGAGCATGAAGCCTGTGGACCGTAAGGAGGATAAGGGGGATTCCCTGTGGATTTCAGGTGAATATCTGGAGACATGCCCAACCAACCCGCCTGCTACGGTCGGCAGCAGGTGGATCAGCTGCTTCCTCGGTTCGTCTCCGACATCGACCCGGTCTCTCTCTATGCGTCCGACCGGCGCGTCCCCCATGGCGATCGCCCGTGGCTGATGCTGAATATGGTGACCTCTGCCGACGGCGCCACATCGGTCGACAACGTGTCGGAGGGATTGTCGGGCCCCGAGGATCGACGGGTGTTCTCCGCGATCCGGGCGGTAGCCGACGTGATCTTGGTGGCGGCTGAGACCGTGCGGCGCGAGGGATACGGACCGCCCAAGACCAACCCGGAGGTTGCCGCCAGTCGAGAGGGGCGGAACCAGTCGTCGAGACCTCGGCTGGCCGTGGTGAGCGGTTCGCTGGACCTGGACTTCACTGCGCCGATGTTCGAAGACCGCCCACCGCCGATGTTGTTCACAGTGGACGATCCGCCTGCCCATCGCCTGCCCCAGGCCGAGGCGGCCGCGGAAGTCCACCGGGTGGGCGACGAACACGTGGACTTGGCCGAAGTGTTGCAACGGATAGGGCAGGCCGGGGCCGACGTCGTCTTGGCCGAAGGGGGTCCCGGCCTCAACGGACAGCTTCTCGCCGCCGGACTCCTGGATGAGTTGTGCTGGACGATCTCGCCAACAATGGTCGGTGGCGACAGTCCCCGGATGACGCGAGGTACCCCACCCCGGCTCGACCGTCTGCGGCTGGATCGAGTGCTGGCTCAAGATCACACCCTGTTTCTGCGCTACCTCACCCACTGACCAAGCCTTCGTGCTAAGGCGCCGAGCCGCTTAACGACCGTCGGAGCTGACCCGCAGGGCGGTGTCGCCCACGATCACGTAAGCCGGTTCTGACTGGGACAGCCCCGCGGCCGGAGCCTCGGGAGACAGCGACCAGTGGAGCTTGCCGGCAGCGAACGAACTAGCCCACAGCACCAGGAACAAGGCGGACACGGCCAGTGCCCTTCGGAACCAGTACACCGGGGCGGGGAGCCGAGTGGCTACCGGTCGACGAGGGGACTGAGACGGACAGTCAGAGACCAAGGTCAAAGCGGGCCGGACCTGGGGTTGGTCGTACATGGGTAAAGCCATGTGACCATTGTCCAGACCGCGGTGACAGTTAGTCGCCCAACGGGCAGAAAATGGCCGCTAAGCTGGGCTTTTGAAATTCCCAGCGGAGTATTTCAACTTGCGGTGATGAGTGCTTCCAGGCAGCGTCGATAAGACTCCACCGCAGCTCGGTCCACCCGCTCTTCCGCGGTGTGGGCCAATGTCGAGTCGCCAGGTCCGAAGTTGGCCGCCGGTATGCCCCGCTCGGCGAAAAAGGCCACGTCGGTCCAACCCAGCTTGGCCTTTATCTCCAGGTTGTTGTCTCCGATCAGTCTTTGCAGCACCGGATGGCCCAAGCCCGGCAGAGCGGCCGGTGCATGTTCGGTGACCTCGAATTGGTCGTCGTCGCCCAGCAGGGGCGCCAGCAGTTCTCGCAGGATGTCCTCGGCTTCGGTAGGGCGGCGGTCAGGAGCGTAGCGATAGCCCAAGGTCACCTGGGCCTGGTCGGGCACCACGTTCCCGGCCACTCCGCCTTCGACGGCCACCGCCTGAAGTGACTCTCTAAACTGGCAGCCGTCGATCACCGGCGTGCGGGGTTCGTATGCCTCCGCCAGCCTGAGCACCGATCCCAGCCGGTGAATGGCGTTGACCCCCATCCACGGCCGGGCGGTGTGGGCGCGGGCACCGGCCAGCGTCACCACCGCCCGCATCGATCCCTGGCAGCCGGCCTCAATCGCTCCCCCAGTGGGCTCGCCCAACAGGGCCACGTCGGCAGCCAGCAGGTCGGGACGGACTTCGAACAGCTCTCGCAGTCCGCTATCGGCAACGCGGACTTCCTCACGGGCGTAGAACAGCCACGTCACATCCACCGCCGGTTCGGCCACATCGGCGGCCAGTTCCAGCATCACCGCTAGCGCGGACTTCATATCGGCGGCTCCGAGGCCCCACAGCACGTCGCCTTCGATGCGGGCGACCGCGTTGTCGTTGGGGGGCACGGTGTCGCTGTGGCCGCCGATCAGCACCCGCAGGGGTCGTCCCAAATCGGTCCGGGCCACCACGTTGTCGCCCACACGATCCACGCTGAGCCCAGGCACGGCCCGCAGTCGAGACTCGATGAGATCGGCGATTGCCGCCTCCTGGTAGGACACCGAGGCCACATCGATCAGCTCAGCCGTCTTGGCCAGAAGATCAGTGGTCATGGCTTGCCTCTCCAGCGATTTTCGCCACGCCGGCAGGCGCGGACCCGTGGATGGGGCCAGCCTGTGGATAAGTCATGGCTAGTGGTCCGTCTGTGAATTGACAGGAGCGGATTGCGACGGCAGCGGCGTTCCTCGCAAGGCGCACCGACGCAGCCATACCCGGAGCGTACGGCAAGGAGGAGCAACGCCGCGAGGGGCGTCGATGCCTAGCAGGACGCCCTGACCAATTCGCAGACGGACCACTATGTGGCCGCGCCGTGCTCTCGTAGCACATCGTTCAGTTGGGCTTTGTCGTGGCGTTCGCCGGGCTCGAGGTGCTTGATCACCAACACGCAGGGCATACCGAACGTCCCCCCGTCGAAGGTGCGGGACCGGGTAGCCGACACCGCTACACACCAATCGGGCACCACACCGCGTCCGAGCTCCTCACCGGTAGCAGCGTCGATGACCGGGATCGAGCCAGTGAGCACGCATCCTGCGCCCAACACCACGCCGTCGCCCACCCGGGCACCGTCGGCCACGATGCAGCGACTCCCAATCAGGCAGTCGTCGCCCACGATGACCGGTGCGGCCTGGGGGGGCTCCAGCACCCCGCCGATGCCCACCCTCTCTTGAAGAGTATGTATTATTACTTTTTACCAGATAGCCTGATATGAGGACTAA
>JAPPAP010000006.1 GCA_026705465.1 bacterium
CCGCCGAGGCCCTCACCGACGATCTCGTTGCACCGATCTACGGCGTGCTCGACGACGCTGAGGCTCGGGCGCTGGCCGACGGCGTCGCAGCCATCGAAACCGCGCTGACCGGCTAGGGCTGCGGGGTGACGCTGTCACTGGGCGTCGACGAAGCACTGGCCACCACGCGAGCCGTCAGGCGCCGGCTCGACTTCGACCGGCCGGTCAACGAGGCGCTGCTGCACGAATGCCTGGAGCTTGCGCTGCAAGCCCCCACCGGATCGCTGCGCCAGGACTGGCACTTCGTGGTGTCGACCGACCCCGAGCAATGCCGAGCCGTCGGCACGATCTACCAAGAGGTCTGGCTGGGCCGTATCGACGACAACTACCTGGCCAAGGCCGCAGCAGCCGAGACCGACCCCACGGCCCGTGCCGACTGGCTGCGCATGATGGACTCGGCCCGCTACCTGGCCGAGAACTTCCCCCGCACACCGGCGATCTTCGTGCCATGCATCGAAGGCCGGCTCGACGGCGCACCCGCGGGCTTGCAGGCCTTGCGCTGGGGCTCGGTCATCCAGGCGGCGTGGAGCTTCTGCCTGGCCGCTCGCAACCGGGGCCTCGGCACCTGCTGGACCACCGTGCACCTAGCGCGCGAACAGGAAGTTGCGGAGATTTTGGGCATCCCCTACGACGACGTGCAACAGGTCGCACTGCTGCCGGTTGCCCACACCATCGGCACCGATTTCAAGCCGGGCCGTCGCAAGCCGTTCGACGACTTCGTCCACATGAACGGCTGGTAGCCGCCGGTCAGTCGAACACCAGGATCGAGCGGCCAGCGATTCGCCCGTTCTCGAGGTCGTTGACCGCTTGACAGATGTCGTCGATTGCGTACTGCTGTGTCACCAGTGCGCTCAGGTCAAGGTCGCCGTCCGCGTGCCACTGCAGGAAACGGGGGAAATCGACGGCCGGCTCGCAGCTGCCGCCCAGACTGGAGATGAACGACCGCTCCCCGATGAACAGGTGCAGCGTGTCGAGTTCGAGGTTGCGCTGAGGCACGCCGACGAGCACGGCCGTGCCGCCGCGGCTCTGGCCGAACTCGCCGGCACGGGTGGCCTCGTGGATCTGCGCCATCGTGCCCTGATGCCCGATGCAGTCGAAGGCGAAGTCCACACCCCGCAGCGGCTGCCGCAGGATGTCGAAGCGGTGCTCATCGGTCGTGAGCGCCCTGATCTGTTCCACCGGATCGCCGTCGGAGGCGTTGACGCCGTGGGTGGCCCCGAAGCGCTTCGCGAACGCCAGCTTCTCCTCAGCGAGGTCCACGGCGATGATCGGATCGGCGCCGACGAATTTGGCGGCCGCCACCGCGGACAAGCCGACGCCTCCGACGCCGAAGATGGCCACGCTGTCTGCGGCCTTCACCCCTGCGGTGTGGAGCACGGCACCGGCGCCGGTGATGACCGCGCAGCCGATGATGCAGGTGGCCTCGACATCGATGCCCTCGGGCACCTTCACCACGAACATCTCGTCCGCGATGGTGTGGGTGGCCCACGTGAACACGTTGATCGAGGTCGCAGTCCGGCCGTCGCCCAGATCGAGCCGCAACGGCCCACCCCGGCGGCGTGCGCTCGCTTGGTCTTTGGGCACCCACGTGACCATCACCGTGTCGCCAGGTGCCAGGCCGGTCACATCAGGCCCTACCGCGATCACCTCGCCAGTGGACTCGTGGCCCAACACCTGCGGCGCCGTCCGCGGGTTGTGGATGGTGTGGAGCTGGCTGTGACAGATCCCCGATGCGTACTGCTTCACCACCACCTCATGCCCGCGTGGATCCGGCAGTGCCACATTCAGCACTTCAAGCCCGGCACCGGCCTCCTGCGGGATGACAACAACTCTGGCGTCCACTGGCATCGCACTCCCCTCCCTTGCGCTGCCCCGCTGTCTAGCGGACGCCGACGGACGGCGTCTTCGCGGGGAGGCGGGCGTGTGCGTCAGGTTCTGCGGACGCGCCGGGCCAGGGTGAGGGCATAGTCGCCCTCGGCGTCGGTCCACATACGCTGCACCACAAGGCCCGCGGCGCCGAGTTCTGCTCGCACGCGCTCGGGACGGAACTTGGCGCTGATCTCGGTGCGCATCCGTTCGCCAGCCACGAAGTCGACTGTCATCTCCAAGGCTGGGATGTGCACGGTTTGGGTCCGCAGAGAGCGCAGGCGCATCTCGATCCACTCGTTGCCCGCGTCGAACACCGCCTCATGGGCGAAGGCGTCGAGGTCGAAGTCCGCGCCAAGCCTGCGGTTGAGCACCGACAGCACGTTGAGGTTGAACCGGGCCGTGACGCCGGCAGCGTCGTCATAGGCGGCCACCAGGCGACCGGCATCTTTGACGAGATCGGTGCCCAGCAAGAACGTGTCACCCGTTTGCATCGCGCCGGCGACAGCATCGAGGAACGCCGGCCGACGCGCCGGTGAGAAGTTGCCGACAGTGCCGCCAAGCAGCATCACCATCGCTGGCGCACGGGGCAGCGCGCCGGTCGGGGCGTCGACGTCGTCGAGCGGCAGATGCCCGAGGTGGTGCTCGAAATCGCCGACGACACCACGCACTGCCAGACCGGGGTATGCGTCGGCCACCTCCCGCGCAGCCGCGCGCAACGTGGCCGCGCTGTTGTCGAACGGCACGTACCGGCGGAGTTGGCCGGCGGCCGCGAACGCATCGAGCAGGATGCGGGTCTTGGTCGAGGTTCCCGATCCCAGCTCGGCAATGCAGTCAGCCTCCGAGGCGGCTGCGATGGCATCTGCTTCCCGTTCGAGGATCTCCCGCTCACGTCGAGTTGGGTAGTACTCGTCGAGACGGGTGATCTCGTCGAACAGCTCGCTGCCGCGGTCG
>JAPPAP010000012.1 GCA_026705465.1 bacterium
CCGATGAGTACAGCGCCTCTATTCGGACGCAGCATCCCATAGAGGCAGCGCAGCAGTGATGACTTGCCGCTGCCGTTGGGTCCGATAAGGCCCACCACCTGTCCGGGGCGTGTGCAGAGCTGCGCCCCGGACAAGACATCGAATGCACCGAGCCGCAGGTCGATGCCGGTGGCCGCAAGCATGAGCCGTTATTCGGCGATCTGGGCGCTGAGCACTGTCAGTCCCTCCACGACGAGAGGGGTAGGCGGCTCGGCAAAATTGAACAGGAGCGGATAAACCGCGCCTTCGGCCACCGCTGTGATGCTGCTGGCACCTGGTCGTTCGGTAACAAACGCGCTGATCTGTTCGGGGGTGAGACCGGTGTCGTCGTAGAGCAGAACCAGGATCTCTGGATCGCGTCCGATGATTTCTTCAACCGAGATCTCCGGCACTCGCTCGCTGAGTTCAGCGAAGACGTTGGTCATGCCGAGGGCTTCCATCAACGGATGCACCATGCCGAGCGACGAGTAGGCGTAGAGAGTGCTGCCGTCGGAGGTGACATACAGCGCTGCGGATGTCTTGCCCTCGGCAATTGGCGCATCGGATGCTGAGGCCACCGCAGCCTCCAACTCGGCTGCGCTCGCGTTGGCTACCTCAGTCGTGCCGAAGAGCTTCCCGTAGAAGCGGACCTCGTCCAGGATGGTCTCAAACGATGGTGTCGGCGGGTTGTCGCAGAACGGGGGCATCACATAGAGCTGGATACCAACGTCGGAGAGTGCATCGTGGGTGATCGTTGCGGTGTCGTAGCCGAGGACCATGTCGGGCTCGTAGTCAATGATCACCTCGAGCGAAACCTCGACGCCGCCGGTCGGGGTCGCCTCGGCCTGCAATGCCGGGATGGCATCGAGGACGGCCATCTGGTCGGGGGTGTAGTACTCCTCGGGAAAGTCCTCGATGCGGGCGATTACACGGTCCATCGCACCGGCCGCGAATAGCAGTGAAGGCGCAGCGGCCTCCATCAACAGCACTCGCTCAGGAGGGGAGTCGAGGGTGAACTCTCTGTCGCAGTTGGTGAAGGTCAGCGGGAATCCGTCGTCTTCAGCTGGCGTCTGGTCGCTCTCGGCTGGCTCGGCCGCTGCCGCCTCGCCAACCGCCTCTTCTGAAGCGGAAGTGGATGAGTCGTCGTCGTTTCCGCACGCCGAGGCCACGAGGCCTATGACGAGAAGCAGCAAGACCGCTCGCAGCTTGAACAGTGACAGTTTCATGGGGTTCCTTTCTCAAGAGCGCGAGCGCTCAGGTGTTGTGGGGGAGCTTTCTTACGAGTGCAACGAGGACTGGTGCCCCGAGCACCCCGGTGACGACGCCGATGGGCAGTTCGCGGGGCTGCAACGCCATGCGGGCCGCGACGTCGGCCCAAACGAGGACGAGGGCACCGAGAGCGGCGGACGCTGGGAGAAGATGGCGGTGGATTGGACCGGTGATTCGTCGTGCGATGTGGGGGGCTGCGAGCCCTACGAATCCGATGCCGCCAGAAAGTGAGACGGCGAATCCGACGCACAGCGCCACCACGACCACGAGAACCAATCGGGTGCGCCCGGGATCGACGCCGCTCGCCATTGCGGTCTCGTCGCCGAGCGCCAGCAGGTCGAGGCGGCGTCGCCACCAAAACACGACCACCATTCCCGCACCCATGCTGAGATAGCCAAGAGGCAGCGTTGACCAGTCGGCATTAGCGAGCGACCCGAGAAGCCAGAACATCACCGCTCGGGCCCCTTCGGAGCTATCGGCGAAAAGGATCAGCATGCTGGTGGTGGCGCTCAGCAAGTAGCCGACCGCCACTCCTGCCACGATCATTCGCGAGGGCGTGATCCGACCGGTTGATCGGGCCAGCGCCAGCACCAGGGCAAGGGCACCGAGGGCACCCAGGAACGCCATGATCGACACCGACTCCGCGCCTAGCCCAGAGCCAATTCCGAATAGGATCGCTGCGGCCGCACCAGTGGACGCCCCCGAGCTCACGCCGAGGATGTACGGCTCGGCCAGCGGATTGCGAACGAGGGCTTGGAGGGTAACTCCCACGACCCCGAGGGTTGAGCCCACGATCGCTCCGAGTAGAACCCGTGGCAGACGTACTTCCCAGATGATTGCGTCATCGGTTCTCGCCCAGTTCTCCACCCCGGGCACACCGATCGTGTGGTGCCCGATGATCCGCAGAACTGTCGAAGGTGCAACCCCCACCGGACCGAGTCCGATGACGACAACCACCGACACGGCAGAAATGAGAGCAAGGGCCAAGAGAGTGGAGCGGCGACTCCACGACCAATTGGCGTTGGGCTTCGTTCGGGTTGGGTCTGCCGTAGCGGACTCGAGTTGGGCGCTCACAGGCTCGGCGCCCCCGACTTGGGCCTCATCACGAGAGTCAGTTTAGGAATAGGAACGATTCCTAAATCAAATCACGGCAGGAATGATTGTCATTCTCATTTGAGGGTTAGGGTGTCGCAGTGACCAGCATCTCCGAGGGACCACCCAACCCGTCGGGGCCCGCCCTTGTAGGGATCCTGACTGTCTCCGACAGAGCAAGCCGGGGCGAATATGAGGACCGAGGTGGACCAGCGATTCGTCAATACCTACAGCGTGTGTTGGCTTCGGAGTGGTCGGCGCGGGTTGAGCTTGTCCCCGACGAACAACAACAGGTGGAACAGGCGATCCGGAGGCTCGCAGCAAATGGGTGCTGCTTGATCCTCACCACTGGCGGTACCGGCCCAGCCCTCCGCGACGTCACCCCCGAAGCCACCGAGGCAGTCTGTTCAAAAATGTTGCCTGGCTTTGGGGAAGCGATGCGC
>JAPPAP010000027.1 GCA_026705465.1 bacterium
TGGGCAAGGCCATCGCCTCTGAATTCGCCCGGCTGGGGGCCAACCTGGTCATCGCCAGCCGCAAGCCCGAGCACTTGGAGGCAGGCCAGGCCGCCATCGAGGAGATCGGTGCCGAGGTGCTGGTGGTGGGCTGTGATATCCGCCAAGCCGAGCAGATCGCCGAGGCCTTCGACGCAGCCGCCGAGCGATTCGCTATGCCCGACGTGCTCATCAACAACGCGGCGGCCAACTTCCCGGTGCCAGCCGAGGACATGTCGGCCAACGCCTGGCGCACGGTGGTGGACATCACCCTCAACGGCACGTTCTTCTGCGCTCGGGAGTTCGCCCGCCGCCACTTGGCCGCCGGTACCACGGGTTCAATCATCAACATCGGGGCGTCCTACGCCTGGACCGGCGGTCCCGGGTTCGCTCACTCCGCCGCGGCCAAGGCCGGGGTCAAGTCAATGACCGAGAGCCTGGCGGTGGAGTGGGGACCGTACGGCATCCAGGTGAACGGCCTGGTGCCGGGGCTGTTCCCCCACGAGGACATGACCGCCGACATCCGCTCCAGCCTCGACCGGACCCACGAGAAGGACCCGTGCCAGCCGGCCATGCGGGTGGGGCGGCTGCGGGAGCTGGGCTGGGCGGCCACCTTCTTGGCCTCCCCCTTCGCCCGGTTCATCAGCGGGCACACCATGGTGGTGGACGGAGCTAACTGGCAGCGCCGCTCCATGACCAACCCGGCGGTCACCACCATCCGCGACCAAATGGGCAAGGGGCCGTTCGAGCTTTGACCGACCAAGCCCGACCCTCTGATCCCATTGCGCTGGAGGTAGTCAAGAACGCATTAGGCGCTATTGCCGAGGAGATGGGGCTCACCACCGTGCGGTCGGCTTATTCCTCAGTGGTGAAGGAGGGTGGTGACTCCACCGCCGCCATCTTCGATTACCAGGGCCAGTTCATCGCCCAATCGATGGGCGCCCCGCTGATGCACCTCTCCAGCCTTCGCCCGTCGCTGCGCTCGCTGCTGGACGACTTCCCGCCGGCGGAAATGGCCGACGGCGACGTGTATGCCTCCAACGATCCCTACCGGGGCGGCATCCACTCCAACGACGTGATGGTGTTCCGCCCGGTGTTCATCAACGGCACGCTGGCGTTTTTCACCTGCGCCCTGCTTCACGTGGCCGACCTGGGCGGTATGGCCGCCGGCGGCCTTCCGGCCAACGCCACCGAGATGTTCCAGGAGGGCCTGGTGCTCCCCCCGGTGCCGCTGGCGACCGCCGGGCAGCCCAACCAGCCGATGCTGGATGTGATCGCAGCCAACAGCCGCACCCCGGAGAAGGTGCTGGGCGATATTCGGGCCATGATGGCAGCCACCAATCTGGGCGCCGACCGCCTGGCCGATCTGGCCGGCCGCTACGGATTGGAGCGGCTGCATCAGATCACCGACGAACTGCTGGACTACACCGAGCGCCGCACCCGGGCCGGGATCGAAGCTCTGGCCGACGGCACCTACACCGGCTCTTTCATCATCGACGACGACGGCGTGAACCCCGACGCTGACCATGAGGTGCAGGTCGCCCTCACTATCGATGGCTCGACCATCACCGCCGACTTTGAGGGAACCTCACCCCAAGCGCCGGGACCCATCAACGCCGCAGTATCGCAGACCACTTCCGGGGTGCTGTTCGCCGTCCGCTGCCTGCTGGCCCCCGACATACCGGTGAACGACGGAGCCTTCCGGCCCCTAGAGCTGCGCCTGCCCCCGGGCACCCTGGTGAATCCCAATCCGCCCGCCGCCCTCAACGCCCGCATGGCCACGGTCATGGCGGTGGTGGAGGCCATGCTCGGGGCGTTCTCCCAGCTCGACCCGGCCCGGGCGGTGGCCGCCTCGTGCAACGTCCACGTCTACATCATGAACGGCACTGGGGCCGACGGCCGGCCGTGGGCGTTCATGGATCCCCAGTTCGGCGGTTCCGGAGCCCGTTCCGACCGCGACGGCGTGGACGTCACCGGCCCGCTGGTGCTGGGCGCGGGCGGGGCCTTCCACACCGTGGAGGCCTACGAGCAGGAGCACCCGGTGCGCTTTGAGCGATTCGAGCTGTGGACCGACTCGGGGGGACCGGGCCAGTGGCGGGGAGGCACCGGATCGCGCCGCGATATCCGCATCCTCACCGACGGCCAGTTCACCGGTCGGGCCACTGACCGCTGCCGCCGCCCCCCACCAGGAATCTATGGCGGCTCGGCCGGCGCGGGCGGGGGCTGGGTGCTCAACCACGGCACCCCCGACGAGAAAGCGCTGCCGGCCAAGATCACCGCCTACCCGCTGCGAGCCGGGGACATGATCACCATGCTCACCTCGGCCGGTGGCGGGTTCGGAGACCCGTATGAACGCGACCCCGAACTGGTGGCCGCCGATGTACGCGACGGCCGAGTCTCACCGGAGGCTGCCCGCCGGGATTACGGAGTGGTGGTCGACCTCGAAACTGGGGAGGTGGACTCGGGAGCCACCGCAGCACTGAGAAGCCGATGACCCTCGCTTTGGGCATCGACATCGGTGGAACGTTCACCGACGTGGTGATGATCGACCGCTCCGACGGCAGCATCTGCACCGCCAAAGTGCTTACCACCCCCGACGACCCCGCAGCCGGAGTGCTCGACGGGATTGCCGAACTCTTGGCCGAGGCTGGCTATGACCCTCCTGAGGTTTCCCAAGTAGTCCACGCCACCACCCTGGCCACCAACCTCATCTTGGAGCGTAAGGGCGGCCCGGTGGCCTACGTCACCACCGCGGGGTTCGGTGACATCCTGATCATCGGCAACGAGCGCAAGGGCGATGC
>JAPPAP010000035.1 GCA_026705465.1 bacterium
GGGTGGCTTCGACCCAATGGACCCTCGGGGCCGATGCCGAGCTCCAGACGCTTTCTGTCTCCGCTGGAGGCGACGCGAGCCTTGCGGTCACGGCGACGGCGCGGGACCCGGACGAGGCCGCGTCTGCGGTCGAGGCGCACTCCGGTGAAGATCAGTGGGCTGTTGCGGGGCACGCGCTTCCCGATCCCGTCTCGGTTCGTATCGTGGACGAAGACGGCCAGCCGGTATGGGGCGCGATGGTTCGGTTCGAGCCCGAAGCGGGGATCGGGAACGCGGAGCCGGGAACGACCGCGACCGACAGCCTCGGGCTGGCGTCGGCGGTGTGGACGCTCGGGCTGGAGCTTGGGGTACAGCGGCTCGGGGTGACGGCGGGCGGTGCGACCGTGGCGTTCGATGGAACGGCGGTGTCGACCGAGGGCGTGTGCAACCGGACCCCGGCCGTGAGCGCGGAGATCGCCAGAAGGGCACGCGTCGGCAGCTGCGCCGAATTGACAAGGGAAATGCTTCAGGGCATTTCCATCCTCAGATTGTCGGGCAAGGGGATCAGGCGGCTTCGCAGCGGCGATTTCGAAGGACTGTCTCAGTTACAGGTACTGAACTTGTCGGAAAACCAGCTAGCCGAACTGCCGCCGACCGTCTTCTTGGGTCTGGAGCGCTTGCACCGACTGGACTTGTCCTTCAACCAACTGGCGGAATTGCCGCCCGACATCTTCGCGGGCACGCCAGCGTTGGGGAATCTGTATCTGCGACGCAACGCGCTAAGGACACTGCCCCCGCTGGCGTTTGCTAATTTGGAAAGCCTCAGCATCCTCATCGTCGACTACAACGAACTAGCGGAACTACCGGAAGACGTGTTTCAAGGTCTTTCGGAATTGACCAACCTCGTACTCAACGGAAACCCGCTGCGCTCGCTTCCGGCAGGCATCTTCGGTGGTCTGTCGCGCCTACAAGAGGTGTGGCTTGGAGCCACCCGATTGACGGCGCTTCCAGAGCGATTGTTTGCGGAGTCGCCTGCACTACGGTTCATCCAACTGAGGCACAACCGCCTGACCGAACTGCCCCCGAATTTGTTTTCAGAGACGCGGGCGCTTCAGCGGCTGTACCTGCAGGGCAACCGACTGCAAACCCTTCCACCGACGATTTTCGACGGATTGACCGATCTTGTGAGGCTGGATCTGAATGGGAACGATCTGACGGAGCTTCCACCGGGCATCTTCGATGGGACGCCGAGACTCGCCCAACTGAGTGTTAACTGGAACCAGCTTGAGGATCTCCCGCGCGGCTTGTTCGCGGGCCTCTCGGAATTGGAGTGGGTAACGTTCAAGGGCAATCCGGGCGCGGACTTCGGCGTGAGACCCGAATTCGTTCGAATGGATGCCGACGACGCGCTGGCCGTCGGTCCGGCCCGGGTGGTGGTGCAGGTTCCGTTGGGGGCGCCGCTCGCGTTCGACATGCCGGTGTCGGTGCAGGGGGGGCGGGCGTCCCACGACCTCGTGTCGTTTGAGCCGGGGGATACCGTGAGCGACCCGGTGACGGTATCCGGAGCAGGCCCGGTGCATGTGGGCTTCGGTGTACCCCCGCGAGTGACCGCCGAGGGCTACACCGGCTTGGAGGTCGTGCGCGGCGAGGAACTGGTGCTGTTCAAGGAATCGGATAATGGGAGCCCGGCGGCGCGGTCGTCGATTCCCGCGCACCGGCTTCAGGACGAAGGCCCCTCGGCGGAGGTCCCGCTGGCCGACTACTTCCACGATCCGAATGGAGACTCACTGGCCTACAGCGTGGCGACGACCGAACCGGGCGTGGTGCACGCGCGCGTCGAGGGCGGGACGCTGAAGCTCGACCCGGTGTCGGTGGACACGACGGAGGTCGAGGTGACGGCGACCGATCCGGGCGGGTTGCGCGCGACGCACCGATTCCGGGCTTGGGTGGTTCCCGCGCCGGATCCGAACGCGTTCAACATCGAGTTGTACTTCGAACCCGGGTTCACCGGGGAGGAGGAGGCAACGATACGCCGGGCGGCAGCGCGGTGGATGGAGGTGGTGACGGGCGACTTGCCGGATGTGCCGGTCGACGGATTCCAAGAACGGTTAACCGACAGCAGGCTGCCGCACTTGGTGGGCGTCGTCGACGACTTGTTGATCAGGATGACGCTGTCCGCCGTTCACGCGGGCTCTGCGGCAAGTGCGGGTGTCTCGGGGAAGCGTGAAGGGTCTGCGCTCGCATTCTACGGGGGCGCCGCCTACAACTTGTGGTACGTTCGGAATCGGAGTCTGGACGAATTGTACAGAGTGGCGCTGCACGAAATCGGACATGTGCTGGGGATAGGGGGCTGGTTCGACACCGATCTGTTCCGGGACGAGGAAACCGATCCGCACTTCGCTGGTCCGCTCGCGGTTGCCGCATTCGACGCGGCGGGGGGCGGAGCGTATTCGGGGGGCAAGGTCCCGCTTGAGGACAGGGTGCCGACCCTCCACGTACACTGGCGGCAACGGGTGATCCCTGGCGACATCATGTCGATCGGCTCGGATTCCAAGCTGTTGACCGCTATCACCGTTCAGGCGCTGGCGGACTTGGGGTACGAGGTGGACGTTAGCAAGGCCGATCCTTACTCCCTGCCGATGGCAACACATGCCGATATCCGGGGCGGCGTCGGCGAGACCGAGGAAGCGGGTGTTCTCGCCGACGACATGGTCGCAGGCCCGGTGGTGGTGGTGGACGGGGACGGCAAGGTGGTGAGGGTCATCCGGCCCTGAGCTCGCAAACCCAACCTTCCGGTGTGCGCGGGCAGCGCCAGCGAAGCCCGAGACCCCGCGC
>JAPPAP010000018.1 GCA_026705465.1 bacterium
TGATAGACGACAATAAGGAATGCCTCTCGTGTTGACTATTCTTGCCGGTCTGGAACGGGTAAAACCTTCCGGCACGGAGGTGCCGGATTTTGATCAAGGACCGACAAGTCGCATTATTGAGGCGAAGACTTATGGAAGGAAAAACACAGGAGACGGCGGCCGCCATGGCCGGGATGTGCGTGCGATCGGCGCGGAAGTGGCAGAGCGGCCCGTTGCCGTCGGAGACGAAACAGGAGCGCTGGTGGCGCACACGGCCCGATCCCTTCGATGGAGTGTGGGACGAGGAGATTGAGCCCCTGCTGCGGGACGATCCCAAAGGCAAGCTGAAGGCAACCACAATTATCGAGTGGCTGGAGGAGCAGCATCCTGGCCGGTTCAGCGCCTCCCAGCTCCGCACGCTGCAACGACGATTACAGGACTGGCGGGCGCTGAATGGCCCCGATCAGGAGGTGTACTTCCCCCAGGACCATCCGCCGGGACGGGAGGCCCAGTTCGATTTCACCCACGGCAATTCTCTGGGGGTGACCATCGCTGGCCAGCCCTATCCCCACCTGCTGTTCCAGCTGATCCTCAGCCACTCGGGCTGGCGCTACGCCGAGGTCGCCGCCGGCGAGACCTTCCTTGCACTCAAGCAGGGATTGCAGAATGCCCTCTGGGCCCTGGGCGGCGTCCCCGAGGTGGTGCGTTCCGACAATACCTCCGCCGCCACCCACGAGATGAAGCGCAGCCGCGGCAGAGCACTTAACGACAATTACGCCGCCCTGCTGGACCACTACGGTGTGCGCTCCACCCGCATCAATCCCGGCAAGAGCCATGAAAACGGTGTCGCCGAGCACGCTCACTACCGCCTGAAAGACGCCGTCGACCAGGCCCTCATCCTCCGCGGCAGTCGTGATTTCCACGCCGCCGATGACTACGCCGGTTTCGTCCGGGAGATGGTGGAGCGGCGCAATCGCCTGGTGAGGGGGAAGCTGGAGCAGGAAATGGCCTGGCTAGAGCCCCTGCCGCCAGCCCCCATGCCGGAATACGCCAACTACCAGTCCAAGGTGCGCCGGTGGAGTACGGTCCAGGTGGCGGGACGCAGCTACAGCGTCCCGTCCCGGCTCATTGGCAAGGTGGTACAGATCCGCCTCTATTCCGATCACCTGGAAGTGTACTACAAGGGCCACCTCGTCGAGCGGATGGAGCGGGTGCGCGGTGACGGAGAAGTAAACGTCAATTACCGCCACGTCATCAACTCTCTGGTGCGCAAGCCTGGAGCCTTCGCTCGGTACCGCTTCCGTGAGCAGCTGTTTCCCACGATGCAATTCCGGCTCACCTACGACGCCCTCAGGGAGTGGCGTGGGGAGCGTGCCGACGTGGAGTACGTGCGGATCCTGCACCTGGCGGCCACCACCATGGAGGCCAACGTGGACAGCGCCCTGTCTCTGCTGCTGGAGGCGGGTCAGCCCTTCGACTACGGCGAGGTGCGGGAACTGGCCGAACCCAAGCCGCCCGAGGCTCCGGTGCTGGTGCTGTCCGGGAAGCCGGACCTGAAGGTCTACGACGGCCTGCTCACCGTCAGTATGGCCGGGTCGGAGGTGTGCGGATGACGGACACCGACACCAGCGTGATCCAGGAGCGCATCGGCCAGCTCTGCCGCGAATTCAAAATGCCCACCATGGGCGCCCAGTCGGTGGCCCGTTTCACCAAAGCCGGACACGGCGATGCACTGTCCACCTTTCTGGAAGTGCTGGAACAGGAAGCGGAAGACCGCCGCCACCGGCGCATCAACCGGCTGCGTCAGTCGTCCCGGCTCCCCTCGGGCAAGACTTGGGAGACCTTCGAGCACCATCGGATGCCTCTCGCTCTACGCCAACAACTGGACCATCTGGCCCAGGGCAGCTTCGTGGACCACGGCGTCAACGTGCTGGCCTTCGGTCTCCCCGGCACCGGCAAGACCCACGCGCTGTGCGCCCTGGGACATCGCCTGGTGGAAGCCGGCCGCTCCGTCCTCTTCGCACCGGCCTACCGCCTGGTGCAGGACCTCCTCGCCGCCAAGCGGGACTTCGACCTGCCCCGACAACTGCGCAAGCTGGACAACTTCGACTTCCTGCTCCTGGACGACCTGGGCTACCTGCCCCAGGGCAACGAGGAGTCCGAGGTCCTCTTCACCCTGATCGCCGAACGCTACGAACGCAGGTCCCTGGGCATCACGTCCAACCTGGTCTTCTCCGAATGGGAACGCATCTTCGCCAACCCCATGGCCACCGCGGCCGCCATCGACCGGGTGGTACACCACGCCGTCATCCTGGAGTTTGACGTCCCCAGCTACCGGACTGACGCAGCACAGCAACGGGGCGAGACTGCTGCGGCCGAAGCCAACGCTGCCCCGGCCAAGGAGGTGAACCGGCAAAACTAATCGACGGCAATCCGGCAAGTCTAGTTGACGCGGGACA
>JAPPAP010000033.1 GCA_026705465.1 bacterium
CGTTCATCCACGGCATCAAGCACCTGCCCGCCGAGTTCACCCCGTCGAAGCCAGTTGGGGCATCGGCCTAGAGCGGCTTTGGCCGAGCCGGCCTACGCTTCTTCCTTTTCTTCTTTGTTGCCTCGCGCCGTCGTGTCCGACAGCCTGTGGATGGCGTCGAGGTCGAGGTGGCGGAAGATGCCCTCAGCTCGAGCGGTGACATGGCCGTCTTGGATGGCGTTGCCTTTGACCTCGGTGATCTCACCGTCGAAGTTCTCGACCCACCCCTCAAAGACGGTCTCCACCCCCAACAGGGTGGGCTTTCGAAATTGCACCGACAGCATCATGGTTGGACCAGCCGCGTTGCTTGCCGAACAGGCACTGGTAAACACCATGTCGAAGGCCGAGGCGATGGCCGCACCGTGGACACAGCCAGGGGGGCCCTCATAGACGGATGAGAACACCGCCCGACCCCGTGACACCAGGGGCTCGGCCTCGGTGTCCACCACCATCTCCACCGGCACTGCGGCAGGATTGCAGATGCCGGTGACGAGGTCGAACGGGGCCCGCTTGTGGGTGATGGGCGGACCGTCGAATTGAACCGAATAGGGCCCGTAGCGAGGCGGGGGCTCGGCGGGTACATGGGCTTCCAGGCGGTCGGCTAGGGCATTGGCCTCAGCAGCCAGAGCGGCTGTGTCAGCCGCAGACGCAGTGTTGGTGACGGTGGCGGCCACCAGCCGGCGTACCGCGTCGGCCAGCGCCCGTAGCTCGCGCTCCCGGCCGGCAACCGCCGGATGGTCGATGGCCTGGAACGGGCCGCCTGGTTGATTGATATGGGCCACGACGGCAACGGTATGGTGCGGGCAGCATCACGGCGCAACCAGGCGCCCAAGAAACCCATTCCTCCTAGGAGCCCCCATGCCCATCGACCCAACCGCCGTCGGAGCCGAGAGCGATCCGCAAACTTCGGGCTGGAAGTCGAAAGACGCCCTGTTGTACGCCCTGGGCGTGGGCGCGGGAATGTCTGATCCCACTGGGTTTGAACTCGAATTCACCACCGAGAACACCAAGGACGTCGAACAGAAGGCCCTGCCCACCATGTGTGTGGTGCTGGGCGGCGGCGTGGGCGGTGCCAACAGCCCGCTGGCCAAGATCGGCACCTACAACCCGGCCCTGTTGGTCCACGGCGAGCAGGGGTTCACCCTCCACAAGCCGCTTCCGGTAGAGGCCACGGTGAGCTCGGTCAGCCGCATCGCCGGCATCTATGACAAGGGCAAAGCCGCTCTGGTGGTACTGGAGAGCGATGTCACCGACACCGCCGACGGCCAGCCCCTGTTCACCAATGTCACCTCGCTGTTCATCCGAGGTGAAGGCGGCTGGGACGGCGACCGGGGCCCTGCCAGCCCTCCCAAGGTCCCCGAGCGCGACGCCGACCATGTGGTCACCTATCAGACCCGCTCCGACCAGGCGCTTCTCTACCGGCTCAACGGCGACCGCAACCCGCTGCACTCCGATCCGTCGTTCGCCGCTGCGGGCGGGTTCGACACCCCAATCCTGCACGGTCTGTGTACCTATGGCTTCACCGGACGGGCGCTGCTTCACTCCTTGTGCAACAGCGATCCGGCCCGCTTCAAGTCGATGCACGGGCGCTTCTCCTCGCCGGTGCTGCCGGGAGAGACCCTCGACGTCCACATCTGGGACGAGGGCGGCGGGTCAGCCCGGTTCCAGACCCGGGTGAGCGACCGGGTTGTGCTCGACGCCGGGACCGTCACCTTCGAATAGTCGCCGGGCCGCGGGCCCGGCAGCACCAATCTCGGCTACTCGCCAAATGCCGCGTCGATGCTGCCATCGACCAAAGCGGTGATGGGCAGGTCGACGCCCAATTCCTCGCCCAGGACCAGCGCGCCCCTGAGGTCTTTGTGGGCGATCTGGGCAAAGCTACCGCCCATAGCCGGAGGCGGATAGACGATCGGCCGGGTAAACAGACCCAGGTGAGGGCCGATGTTGCGGTCGGAGTAACTCACGATGTCGGCAAACGCCTTCAGGTCTACCCCGGCGGCCGCGGCCAGCGCGATGGCCTCGTAGGCCACGGCCATTTCGGCGTAGGTGATGAGGTTTCGGGCCACCTTGGCCTTCAATGCGGAGCCCAGCGGGCCGACGTTGACCACCATGCCGCCGTAGCGCTCGAAGTGGGTGCGACCCCGCTCGGTATGGGTCTCATCGCCCCCGCAGAACACCACCAAGTCCCGGCTGCGAGCCGAGGGAGTGCCCCCAGTGACCGGGGCGTCGATCAGCGCCACGCCAGCTTCGGCGGCCTCAGCGGCCAGCTCGATCACGGTGGCGGGCAGAACGGTGGAATGAACAGCCACCAGCGCCCCCGACTCCGCCGCCCCGGCGATGGCCCCGTCGCTGCCGGTGCACACCTGGCGCACCTGAGCGTCGTCGATCACCACTACCGCCACCAGATCCACTTGGCGGGCCAGCTCTCCCACCGAGTCCGCTGGCGTGCCCCCCAGTTCGGTGAACCTCTCCATGGCTTCGGTGGAGATGTCGTAGCCCACCACGGTTACCTCGTCGTCCCATTGGCCAGTGAGCACGCCCTCGGCGATGGCGCCGCCCATGTCGCCCAGTCCGATGATTCCCAGTCGTGTCATTGCCGTATCTCTTTCTGTCTCAGCGAAGCGGTCGGAAGAAAGCCCGCACCTCTTCCACCAGCACATCCGGGTTCTCCAGAGCCGGGAAGTGGCCGCCGTCGTCAACCTCGACCCAACGAGTGATGTTGTAGTAGGGCTCGGCTAGCTCTCGGGGCGGACGGTTCTTCTCGTTGAACACCGCCACCCCGGTGGGCACAGAAATCCTCGGCGGCTGGTTGAAGGCCGAGCCGGCCCCAAAGCTCTCGTAGTACATGCGCATCGACGGGCCGATGGTGGCGGTGGCCCAGTAGATGGTGAGCAGGGTACACAGCTCATCGAGGGTGTAGCGGCGAGCCAGGTCCCGCCCGCCGGGGCCGTCGATGTCGCTCCATCGCCACCACTTCTCGATGATCCAGGAGGCCAGGCCAGCGGGCGAGTCGGTCAGCCCCACCGCCGCGGTCTGAGGCTTGGTGCGCTGGAGGTGGACGTAGCCCCACTCCCGGTCGCGGTACTGCTTCACGCCCTCCCACCATTCCCGCTGCTCGGCGGTGAGGGTGGCCTCGTCAATGGGAGGGGCCACCATGTTGAGGTGGATGCCGACCATGCGGTCGGGATGCATGGCGCCCAACCCGGCGCTCACCGCTGATCCCCAGTCGCCGCCCTGGGCTCCGAAATGCTCATAGCCGAGCACGGCCATCAATTCAGCCCACATATCGGCCACCTTGGCCGACGACATCCCCGGCTGCCCCGGAGGCGAGGAGAACCCGTAGCCGGGCAGCGACGGGGCCACCACGTGGAAGGCATCGGCGGGGTCGCCGCCATGGGCCGCGGGATCGCTGAGGGGGCCGACCACCTTGTGCATCTCCCAGAAGCAGCTGGGCCAGCCGTGGGTGATGACCAGCGGGAGCGGATCGGGGCCTTGGCCCTCGGCGTGGACGAAATGGATGTCGAGGCCGTCGATGCGCTGGGTGAACTGGGGCAGCTCGTTGAGCGCGGCCTCGTGGGTGCGCCAGTCGTAGTCATGGCGCCAGTAGCGGCATAGCTCGGCGATGTAGTCGGTGTCCGATCCGTAGTCCCACCCCACCCCGTCCAAGGACTGGGGCCAGCGGGTGGCGTCCAGGCGCCGGTGGAGGTCGTCGATCACCTCGTTGGGCACGTCAATCCGAAACGGCTCAGCCACGGCGACAGGGTAGCGAGGCAGCTCGCCTGATCAGCGGTCGCCGATGGCGTAGAAGCCACCGCCGCGAGCAGCGATGTACATTACGCCGTTCCAAACCGCAGGGGTTGCCTCCACGCAGCCGTCCAGGGAGATCCGCCAGAGTTCAGGGGGTTCGACCCAAGGTAGAGAGATGTCGAAGCCATAGATTGTCCCGCCGCAGTCACCTTGGATGAGCACGTCGTCGACCACCACCGGCGATGACCACACCGGGCCGGTCATCCGCTTGAACCACACAATCTCGCCGGTCTCGCGGCTCAACCCGTACAGGAAGCCGGCGTGGGTGGGCACATACACCATCTCGTCGGTCAGCGCCGGGGTGGCCCACACCCCGTCGATGGTGGCATTGCGGAGGTCCGTGCCCCATACCAGGGGGTCGTCGGCCGCAGGATCGAGCTTGAGCATCTGGCCCAACTCCTGGCTGCGGGAATTGCCCCGCTCGTACTCCACGCCGACGTAAAGGAAGCCCTCGGCATCGGCCACCACGGTGGCGTCTACATCGTCGCCCGCCCAATAGCGAAACACCCGAACTGGATTGATGCCGCTGGCCAGCCCGGCAATATCCCAGCCCTGCACCAAACCGCCGGAGTTGGCGAAGTACAAGGTGTTGCCTACCACGGTCATGCCGCCTTCGATGGACACGTTGCCGTCAGCCACCGCGTTGAGCAGCTCGTCGTCCCAGCCGGGGCTGGTGAACACGATCTCGGGATCGATGGTCACCAAGCCGTCGGGGCCGAAGTCGCGGTTCAGCTTGGCAATGAAGAAGTGGCTGTTCTCCCCGCCCTGGAACAGATAGTCGTCCAGAACCAGCGCCGCGCCGTCCCAGTCATCGTTCCACAGCACCGGGGACATGTCGGTGGCGTGAACCGACCACAGCTCGACCGGCTCATCGCGGTCGAAGGCGATGATCCGGAAATAGTCGTCTCGCGCCCCGAAGTACACCAATGGGTAGCCGTCAGGATCGACGGTCACCGACCCCTTGATAAGGTCGCCGACCAGGAATTCGGGAAGCAGCTGCTCGCCGGTGGCAGCATCGAGGAAGTGGACCGCCGGGGCATAGGTGCCCGCAATCACCCAAGTGCGCTCATCCCACTCGATCACCGCGGGCTGGCCGGTCCAGCCGGCGCCGCACCACAGCGTGGTGCCCGCTTCCCATGTGGTGAGCGAGCACAGGTCTCGCTCGGGACTGCCGGTGAACCGCCACAGCACGTCCGGTGACCGAGGGGCAGGGCCGGTGCCGTAGAAGGTGCGAGTGGGATTGCCCCGGAAGGTGAGCAGCCCCGGCATTCCGCTAACTGGCTGTCCCGCGGTGACCGGGTCCACCCAGCCCGGGTAAGGGGTCGGGGTAGGAACAGGCGTCGGGGTGGGGTCCGGGGCCTGAGTGGGAACCGGGGTGGGGTCGGGCGGTGGATCCTGGGCGGGCACCGTCGTCGGCGTGTCTACCGGTGCCACTGGGATCGGGGCGGGGGATGTGGTCAGTTCAGGATCGTCGACGCCGAAGAACTGCACATCGGCGACCACAGCCACGTTCCCGACAGTGGCGGCAATCGCCGCGATCACAGCCCATGCTTTCCACTGACGCACTTGCACTACCGTAGAGCCATGGCGATCGAATATTTGGACCCACAGGCTGATCCAGGCGAATCGGTTACCCCTTACGAGCTGTCGGCGGGGAGCGGAGCCCTCACCATCGGACTCCTGGCCAACGGATTTCCCGACTCCGTGCCGTTCCTTGATGCGGTGGGCGAGAGCCTGCGCCGGATTCGTCCCGATCTTGAAGTCCGGGCCTGGAACAAGGGCAACGCCTCAATGGTGGTCGACGATCAGCTCATAGGCGAGATCACCGACATCTGCGACGCGGTGGTGGCCGCCTACGGCCATTGAGGAAGCTGCACCAGCGGCACCGTGCGTGACGCCATCAAAGCCGCCCGCCGCGACATCCCGGCGGTGGCTCTGGTGACCACCAAGTTCTCCCCCCAGGGTGACTTCGTGTCCCGATCGGCGGGAATGCCCGACATTCCCCGGGTAATCCTCCCCCATCCGGTGGCCGGCACTGGGGAGAAGGCCATCAAGATGGTGGCCGACGACATCGCTGATGAGGTGCTTGAGGCGCTGGGCGCCGCGGGATGAGCCAACGGCTGACGGCGCTCTCCGAGGAAGCCGCTCTCGAGCAGCTCCACGAGGCGGGCTGCACCGACGGGCTGCCCGTGGTGATACCCACCCCGGCCCGGGTGGATCGCATGGTGTTGGCCTCTGGCTTCGACGGCGATGTCTCCCTGGGTCAGCTCGGTCCCAACCTGGGAGAGGCCACCGTGGAGAAGACGGCCATCGCCGCGGTTATGGCTGGTTGTCTGCCCGACTATTTTCCAGTGGTGGTGGCTGCCGTGCGGGCGGTGTCCGACCCCCGGATGGACATGACCGAGGTGCAGGCCACCACCCATAATCTGGGGCCGCTGATCATTGTGAATGGTCCCGCGGTGGGGGCCTGCGGCATTGCCTCGGGCTTCGGCGCGCTGGGGCCGGGCCACCGGGCCAACGCCAGCATCGGCCGGGCGGTGCGCTTGGCCATGATCAACATCGGCGGCGGGCGGCCCGGCACCTCTGACATGGCGCTGCTCGGCCACCCCGGCAAGTTCACGTTCTGCCTGGGGGAAGACGAGGAGGCCAGCCCTTGGCCGCCGCTGCACACCTCGCTGGGCTACGCCATCGACCAGAGCACGGTCACGGTGGCCTGCACTGAGGGGCCCCATTCGGTGCTGTGCTTCCCCGACGACGACCCCGAGGTCTACGCCGACCACCTGCTGAACGTGCTGGCCGCCTCGCTTTCGGGGCTGGGAGCCAACAACACCCACTTCGCCCGGGGCACCCAGGTGCTGGTACTGAACCCCGACCATGCCATCGCCCTGGCCGACGTGGGCCACGACCGGGCCTCCATCGCTGAGGCACTCCACCACCGGGCCAAGCGCTCCTGGTCGGAGCTGTCCGCGGTGCGGGCCCGAGGCTCGGGCATCGACCGCCACCAGCGCAGCCAAGGCGACGATCCAGAGCTTGTGATCAACGCTCTCAAGCGACCTGAAGACCTGCTCGTTCTGGTGGCAGGGGGCACCGGCCTGTACTCCGCGGTCATGCCCTCCTGGGGCGCCGGCCCGCATGGAAACGGCCACCTCACCGTAGAGATCGACCTCGATCAGGCCTGCGAAGTGCCGTTGGTGCGGGCCAGTCAATAGGCACCAAATTCGTCTCCACAAAACTGTCGGTATTCGCTGGTAGCGTTTCGGCCATGGGTAGATTTCGACGGACGATGGACACCGCCAAGGCCTCTTGGGCGGTGCTGCAACATGATCGGGAGCTGGCCGTCCTGCCGATCTTGGGGGCGCTGGCCTCGATCGCGGTGGTGCTCGCCATTGGCCTGCCTATTTGGCTCTCCACAAGTGGTATTGACGACGGCGGCAGCGCGGGCAGCGAACCCATGCTGTGGATTGGCGGGATCATCATCTTGCTCGCAGTCACCGTCATCACCGTGTTCTTCAACGCCGCGGTGGTTTCGGGGGCACGGGAACGGTTCAGCGGGGGCGACCCCACCATCTCCAGTGCCATCAAGGGAGCCTTTTCCCGACTGCACGTGATCGTGCCATGGGCGATTCTGGCCCTGACCGTCGGGATGATCATTCGACTGATACAGAGCTCAGACAACATTGTCGCCCGCATCCTCGGCAGCCTCCTCAACATGGCATGGGGAGTGCTCACCTTCTTGGTGGTGCCCATCCTGGTGGTGGAGCAGACCGGGCCGTTCCAGTCGTTGAGCCGCTCTGGCGAACTGCTGCGCCACACCTGGGGCGAGAACCTGATCGCTCAGGTGGGGTTCGGCATCATCGGATTCGTAGCCGCCATCCCGGGAATCATCATCATTGCCATAGGGGCCTCAGCCGGATCGGTTGGGGCGGTGATAGGGGTCACCATCGGGTTTGCGTGGATCGCCTTGGTGTCGGTGGTAGTCAGCACGCTCACCGCCATCTTTCAAATGGCCCTCTACATCTACGCCACCACCGGCCAGGTGCCCATGGGATTCGAGCAATCCGGCATTAGCGATACATTCAATGAGAGGTCCCAAGGTCCCCTCATGCGGGGCTTCGGCGGCGGGGGTCTTGGAGGCGGGGGCTTCGGCAGCGGCAGGTTCTAACCGCTAGCCGCCAGCAGGCGCCATCGCTGCGCGGGCTATTTCCGGATTGAGGTACTCCCTGGTAAAGCAGACTTTGCCGTCGCGGAAGCGCCATAGGCCGATATAGCGGTTGGAGTAGCGGCGGCCAGTGGGAATCACCTCGCCTTCGCTGGTGTACTCGGCGATCACCAGATCGGGGTCGACACAGGGGTAGACCTCGGTGATGTGCAGGGTGAAACGGAACACTTTGAAGGCCCCCGCCAATCTCTCTCGCACCACCTCTTTGCCCTCGGTGCGATCAGGGCCATCGGTGCTGGCGTAGGGCAACTCCATCACGTAATCGTCGGTGTAGTGGGCCACAACGGCGTCGGCGTCGCCCATGGCGTCGAAGACCGACTGAAGGACTTCCAGGTTGCTTTGCGAACTCACCCCTCCAGTTGACCACGTTCTTCGAATCTGGGAGAAAGCTGGGGGTAGTGTCGCGGATCGTGTCCTCTAGTGAACTGCCGCTGAGCGACCTGCGGGTCATCGACATGGCCGACGTCAAGGGTGAGTTGGCCGGACGAGTGCTGGCCGACTTCGGCGCCGACGTGATCCGGGTGGAGCCACCCGGCGGGGCCGCCTCCCGGCGCATGCCCCCGTTTGCCCCCGATAGCGACACCAGCCTGTATTTCGCCTTCCGAAACTTCAACAAGCGGGGCATCACCGTGGATGTGACTACCGCTGAGGGGCAGGCGCAACTGAGGGAGCTGCTCTCCAGCGCCGACGTGTGGATCGAATCCTCCAAGCCGGGCACGCTGGCCCAGCAGGGGCTCGACCCCCGAGAGGTTTCTGCCGAGTTCGAGCACCTATTGGTGCTCTCCCTCACCGACTTCGGACAAGAAGGGCCGTACGCCCAATTCGAGGCCACCGACGAGGTGATCCAGGCCATGAGCGGCCATTTGGCCGCCTCGGGGATCCCCGAGAAGCCGCCGCTGCTCATCCCCGGCGCCCTCGCCTATGACACTGCTGGCGTAGTTGGCGCGCTAGCCGTTCTCATTGGCCTAGTGGCCAAACAGCGCACTGGGCGAGGCCAGCACTTGGACTTCTCAGTGCTGGAGGCGGCCATCCAGCTCAATACCTGGCAGTTGGCCAACATGCAGCCCACCTTGGACGCAGGCATGGACCCGCCCGTCGTCCGGTCGGGCACCACCGTGGTGTACCCGTTGTTTGAAACGGCCGACGGCTACATCACCATGGTGATCCTCAGCCCTCGCCAATGGTTCGCCATGTGGGAATGGATGGGACGCCCCGAGGCATTCGCCGACGAGATGTGGAGCCAAACAATCACCCGAATCATGAATGGCGACGTGTTGAACCCGGTGATCGCCGAGCACTTCGCCCCCATGATGATGGAGGAGGCCGCGGCCGAGGCTCAGCGACGGGGCGTGGTGGTCACCCCCATGCTCAAGCCTTCCGACATCCTGGTGAACGAGCACTACGTGTCTCGATCCACGTTTGTGCCGATGGAGGTGGCACCGGGGGTAAAGGCTTCGACTGCATCGGGATTCTTGGAGATCAACCGCCAGCGCCAAGGGTTCAGGACCGGACCGCCTGCGGTCGGCGAGCACAACACTGAAGTGGCCGCGGAAGCGGCCAGCACTGAACTTCGCGGGCCTGCTCCAGCCGCCAGCGAGCTGGCCCAGCCGCTGGCTGGGCTCCGGGTGCTCGACTTCGGCCACGGCGGCGTGGGCGTGGAGGGCGGTCGGATGCTGGCCGAGTACGGTGCCGACGTCATCAAGATCGAGACCCGCACCTATCCCGACTTCATGCGGCTGGTCATCGGCACCGAGATGACGGCGTCGTTCGCCTCGTCGAGCCGCACCAAGCGCAGCTTCGGGGTCAACTCCAAGATCCCCGAGGGATTGGCGGTGCTGAAGGAGTTGGTGAAGACGGCCGACATCGTGATCGAGAACAATTCCACCGGCACCATGGACTCCATGGGGGTGGGCTACGAGACGCTCAAAGAAATCAATCCCGGGGTGTGTATGGCCAGCAGCCAGCTCATGGGCTCGACCGGGGCCTATGCCGACTGGATCGGCTACGGGCCCACCATTCAGACGGTGGGGGGCATCAAGTACCTGTGGAACTTCACCGACGGCGACCCACCGCCGGGGTCCAACGCCATCCACCCCGACCACCTGGCCGGGCGACTTTGCGCTCTGGGCGCGCTGGCTGGGTTCCTCAGCCGCGAGCGTCGGGGCGAGGGTGCCCACGCTGAGATCAGCCAAGCCGAGGCTTTGGTCAACACGCTGGGCGACTTGTTTATGGCCGAGTCGCTCAGCCCAGGATCAGTGCAGCCGGGGGGCAACGATTCTGAACAAGGCGCCCCTTGGGGCGTGTTCCAGTGTGACGGCGACCAACAGTGGAGCGTGGTGTGCGTGCGAAACGACGCCGACTGGGCTGCGCTCAAGCAGGCCATGGGCAATCCAGCGTGGGCTGACCACCCGGCATACGGCAGTGCTGAAGGCCGGATGGGCGCCCGAGAGGCAGTCAACGCCGGAGTGGCAGAGTGGACCGCCAGCCTGTCACCGCGGGAAGTTCAAGAGGCCTGTCAGGCGGTCGGCGTCCCCGGCTCGGCCATGTTGACTGCCCTAGACCACATGACCGACCCTCAGCTCAGCGAACGGGGCTTTCCGGTCGAGGTGTTCCAGCCCGGCGCCGGCAATCTGGTGCTGGAAGGCCCCTGCTTCTACGGCAGCGAAATGCCCACGCCCCCGGTCCACGCCGCCCCCCTGCTGGGCGAGCACACCCGCCAAATCTGCATCGACGAGCTGGGCATGGACCCCGCCGAAGTCGACCGTCTCGTCGAAATGGGCGCGCTGGAGATTCCCCTCCCCGAAGACTGATCCGCCAGCAGCGTGGTCAGCCGATGACGAGGCCTCCGTTGGGGGTGATGGTCTCGCCGGTGACGAAATCGCTCTCGTCGGAGGCCAGGTAGAGGGCGGCATAGGCGATGTCCTCAGGCTGGCCGATGCGACCCGCCGGGGTGATCATCTTGAGCCCCTCGATCATGGTTGCGTCCACTCCGGCCACCATCGGGGTGTCGATCACGCCGGGACACACGGCGTTGGCCCGGATGCCGTGAGGGGCGCAGAATCGGGCCATCGCCCGGACGAATCCCAGCAGGCCGGCCTTGGCGGTGGCGTAGTGAATCGGCCCCCACCCGGCCAGCCCGGCGATGGACGACATGCAGACCACCGAGGCCTTGAGGTCGGTGTCGATGACCCGGGACAACATGGCCCGGGTGCAGTAGAAGGCGCCGTTGAGGTGGATGTCGAGCATCCGCTGCCAGCCGTCGTCGCTCATGTCCACGATTTGGCGATCACCACCGGTGTTTCCCTCACCGGAACCGTCGCCGGGGGTGCTGTCCACCCCGGCATTGTTGACCAGCACGGTGACCGGCCCGAAGCGATCGTCGATGTCGGCAAACATGGCCTCGATGGCCTTGCTGTCGGACACGTCGCAGGCCGCGCTCATGGCTTGGCCCCCGTTGGCAATCACCTGATCGGCGGTGGCCGCAGCGGCCGCCTCGTTGAGGTCTTGCACCACTACCTTGGCGCCCTCGCTGGCGAATAGCACGCTGATTGCGGTGCCCAAGCCGCCTCCTCCACCAGTAACTAGGGCAACTTTGCCGTCCAGTCTTCCCATGAGTGTGTCCTCCTCGTCGTGGTCGTCGGCGAGACACTACCGACTGCTGGAGTAGCGGTGTGATTGCTGCCATTCGCCGATATGTTTCAGTTAGGCACCATGACACCCCGATACCGAAACCCACAAGCTGAGGCCGATGCCATCGTGGGCGACGGTCTAACCGCCAGAGTGCTTGAGCCGTCTCCACCCGCCGTCGCTACCGCACCCTGGTTTGCCGACGACCCCACAGATGTGGGCAGCGACGAGCAGCAGGCCGCCAGGGTGGTGACTCCAACCAGCGCGGGCGATCTCCATTGGGCTGATCTGGCCGGCGCCGATGGGACCGTGGCCGCCTTCTGCCAGCCTCGCTGGCTGGCCAACTACCTGCCGCTTTCCGCGGTGCCCGACCACTATCCGGTGCGGCGCGACGACCTCCACCGACTGGCCTTCGGCGTGGTGTCCAACACCCGCAAAGCGGTCAACGGGAAATTCGGACTGCGCTGGACTCTGGGCGGTTTCGGCACCCCGTTCTTCGGCGTTGACACCCAGGTGCGGGTGGAAGGGCGCATGTTGGTGAGGCAGTACGGCGACAAGGTGGACGCCGAGGAAATCACCACGCTGGCCGCAGCCGCCCAATTCCTGGGGGTGGAGGCCACCAGTGACCAGGCCGAGCACGACACCGTGGCGTTGGGGGTCCTGGATCGACCGCTGACGGTGGATGGAGAATTGGTTACGTTCGTCAGCAACTGGTTTGGGATGGCCACCGCGGCGCTGGAAGAGCTGCGCTGCACCCCGGGTGCACCCGATCCCAGCCGCGTGCAACTGTGGCCGGGCCATTTCGACGTGGCAGTGGAGATCGGCGACGCCGAATCTGAGCGCATCACGAGGGCTACCTACGGGGCATCGCCCGGAGACGCGGCCCACCCCGAGCCCTATCTGTATGTGGGTCCATGGGGTCCGGTGGACCCAGGAGATCCGTTCTGGAACGACGCTGCGTTCACCGGGGCGTCGCTGCCCTATGCTGCAATTAAGGCCGACCCCAACCCCTGCGGCGTCGCCCTGGGCTTCTACCGCCAGGCCTTCGGCCGACTGATAGGCGGCTAGCCAGATTCCGAGAGCGAGGCCATCACCGGGGCGAAGCTGGTGATGGTCTCGGCCAGGCCCTCAGCAGCGCTGGAGCGGGCGGTGGCCGCCAGATTGAGGCTGGCGCTGGTGAACCCCATGTCGAGCACTGCACCAAGTTGATCGGCACATTCGTCGGGCGTGCCGACGATGGTGAACGCCTGCACCAGCCGGTCGTCGATCAACATGTCCAGTTCGGGATCGTCGAATCGATTGTGATCGAAGTACCAGCCCCGGCTGCGGGCCAAGGCAGCCTCGATAGCTGTCATGCGGTCGGGGGAGACATCGAGTTCGGGCGGGCGGATGATGGTCAGATAGTGGGCGGCGTAGCGCTTGACGCTGCGTCGGGCTAGGTCGCCGTCTTCAGAACAGCACAGGGTGAGTCGGGGGGCGATCTCAAAATCGCCCAGCGAGCGTCCGGACCGGGCCGCGCCCTCGGTCAGCCACACCCGGTAAGTGTCGGCCAGCTCGGTCGACAAGAAACGGCCTCCCACCAGAGCGATGTCAGCCACCTCGCCGGCAAGTCGCATGACCTGGGGGCTGCGGGTGCCTATAGATAGGAGCACTGGATTGACGGCGGGGCGCATCAGCCGCTCACCTCCCACCCGTCCCCCGTCCAAGAGCGTGCGGATGTCGGCCACCGCCTGACGAAGGGCAGCCACCGGTTTGGGGTAGTCGATGCCCAGCGGCTCCAAACCGGCCCCCACTCCCAAACCGCAGAATGCCCGGCCGGGGGCCAAGTCGTCCAATGTGGCCAGGGCCCCAGCCAGCACCACCGGATGGCGGGTATAGGGATTGGTAACCATGGCCCCAACCGCAATGCGGCTGGTGGCCTGGGCACACACGGCTTGGAGCATGAAGCAGTCGGGCCAAAACACGACATCGGAGATACCTAGCCGGTTGAACCCGGCCTCCTCCACAAGCTGGGCCAACCGCACCGCATCAGCGTTGCTCATCCCCGGGCTGATCTCCGCTTCAAGGGTGACGGTCATTATGAGCGGGAGTCGCGCACCCGTACCAGGTCGGACGACTGGTCGGGGTCGGTCGACACCTCGATGAGCGCCGGACCGTCGGCGGAGAGCGACGAGGCCAAAGCGTCAGCCAGGGCAGTGTCGTCGTCCACCCGGTGGCCGTCCATGCCGAAGGCCCGGGCCACCGCGGCAAAGTCGTGATCGCCGATGTCGACGGCGGTGCGGCGATCCGGCCCTTGGAAGTCATAGACGTTGCCCAGCATCCGATTGTTGAGCACCAAGAACGTCACCGGCAGGCTGTACTCCACCGCAGTGGCCAGGTTGTGCAGCGACATCAGGAACCCGCCGTCTCCGCTGATCGACAGCACTCGCTCGCCTGGATAAACCATGGCCGCGGCCAGCGCGGCGGGCGGACCCCAGCCCATGCCCAGGTGCCCGCCGGGCAGGTGCAGCCGTCCGGGGGTGCGAGCCTCGAGGTAGTGATAGGCGAAGATTCGGTTATTGCCTGCGTCCAGGGTGATCCGGCCGTCGGCGGGCCACACATTGTTGAGCACCTGCATCACCCGCTGGGGCGGCACTGGCTGGGCCGATTCGTGCAGCACCGGAGGGTCCTCAGCCTGTGACTTGATCTCGGCCAAATCGGCCCATCGGTCGTTGGCCAGATCTTCATCGACCCCCACCGCCGGCACAAGCTCGGCTAGCAGAGCGCCCAAGTCGGCGTGAACGCCCAGCTCCACCGGGAAGCTCACCCCCAGGTTGGCGGCTTCAATGTCGATCTGCACGACGCGCTGGCGGTCGGCGTCCAGCCAGGTGGGCGACTCCACCAGGGTGTCGTGAGGGTTGAGGCGCGACCCCAGCACTACCACGGCGTCGGCTCGGGCCAACAGCTCGAACGCCCCTTGCCAACCGAACGGGCTGAGCGGCCCTCCCGCCCATGGGTGGTCGTCGGCGATCACCCCTCGGGCCTTGGCGGTGGTCACCACTGGGGCCGCAGCCCGTCGGGCCAGGGCGTCCAACTGGTCGTAGGCCTGAGCCTGGTGGATGCCGTTGCCGGCCACGATCACCGGACGTCTGGCCTCCGCCAGCAGGTCGGCCAGGGCCCTCACCGCCGCGGCATCAGGGCGAGGCCGGACAGCCGATGTCACTCGGTTCCGCCCGTAGAGGCGGGGATGGCGGGAATCATCGGTGCGGCGGAAGATGGCGTCGAGTCGGAACAGCACCGCGGCGGGCCCAGGACGGCCCGAGGTGGCGTGATGGATGGCCAGTTCCACCGCGTGCACCGCCTCGTTGGGGGTGGTGGCCACGCTCATGAACTTGGTCATCCCGGACAACATTCGGGGCAGGTTCACCGAGCCGTAGTCGCCGGTGGTGCCCTGCGTGGGAGCGTGCTGGGGAATCCCGTGGTCGGTCATCTCGGTGAGGACCAGCATGGGAGTACCTGACAGGAACCCCTCCATGAGGCCGAATCCACCCGATGAGGCGGCGAACGGCCCCTGGCCGGTAAACACACCGGGGCGGCCGGTAAGCCGCCCGTACATGTCGGCCATGACCGATGCCTGGTGCTCGTGGGCCGCCCTTACGCTCTGTACCCGGTCGGCCACCGTCCGCAGACCGTCGAACACTTTGATGGAGTAACCCCCTGGCACCCCGAACACATGGGTGATGCCTGCCTCGGCCAGCACCTCGGCGATGGCCACTCCTGCGGGGGTGCCGTCGCTCATTCGGCCCCGGCCAGGCGTTCGCCGGTCATGAACCGCCGATCCAGTGCCCGGCGTTCACATCCAGGGAGGCCCCGGTGATGGGCAACGAGAGGTCAGAGGCGAAGAACAGAGCCGCCCCCGCGATCTCGGCGGCGTCGGGAAGGTACTTGAGCGCGGTCTCCCCTGCGGTCTCGTCGTAGACCACTTGGTAGTCCACTCCCCGGGCGTCAGCTTGGCCTTGGAGGAAGTTCCGGACCGCGTCGGCGAAAATGTAGCCGGGCAGAACGCTGTTCACCCGAATGCCGTCGGGGCCCAGTTCTTTGGCCAGGATCTTGGTGATGTTCTCCAACGCAGCCTTGGAGCTGCTGTAAGCCCCCCAGCCCGCTTGCCGGATGCGGATGGACATGGTGTTGATGAAGATAACCCGACCGGCTCCAGAATCCCGCAGGGCGGGAATGCAGGCCCGGGTCATTGTCAGCGACCCGAAGAAGTTCACGTCGAACACGTTGCGCCAGCGGTCGAGATCGGCATCTTCAACGTTGATGACGGGGAAACCGTCGTTGAAGGCGTTGTTCACGCAGATGTCCAGTCGCCCCAGCTTCTCCACCGCGGCATCAGCCAGCGCCTGGCACTGGGCGGGGTCGGTGATGTCGGTGGACTGCCACACCGTGCGGCGGCCCATGGCCTCGATCTCAGCGGCCAGCGGCTCCATCACCTCGGTGCGGCGGGCACCCATCACAATGTCAGCCCCCTCTTGGGCGTACAGCCGGGCGATCTCGATCCCCAGGCCGGGTCCGATGCCCGACACTAGCGCCACCTTTCCAGCCAGCATGTCTGCCATTGCTCTACCCCTGTTTCTGTCACCGGCCTCGGTCTGCTCTGCCCGATTCCAGGTTCTTTCCAGCTTCGCGCACCCCGCGCTCAACTCCCCTGCCGGGGAGGGCCGCTGATACCTTCATCGGGCGGGAAACCGGTAACGGCTATGAGCACGGCATTCGGCATCGACATAGGAGGCAGTGGCATGAAGGCCGCACCAGTGGATGCAAGCACCGGTGAACTGCTCGACAAGCGACTCCGAATTCCCACCCCCAAGCCGGGCGTTCCCGAAGAAGTAGCTGATGTGGTCTACGAGCTGGTGACGTCGTTCGGGTGGACTGGCCCGGTGGGTTGCGCGTTTCCCGCTCCGATCGTCGGCGGCACCGTCAAGTGGGTAGCGCATTTGGACGACTCGTGGGCCGGGGTTGATATTGCTCAGACGATGAGCAGCCGGATCGGCGCTCCCGTGACCATCATCAACGATGCCGATGCCGCCGGAATGGCGGAGATGACCCACGGCGCCGGAGTGGGTCGGATGGGGACCGTGTGCTTCACCGCGTTCGGCACCGGCATCGGAAGCTCCGTTTTCGTAAACGGGAGTTTGGTGCCCAATACCGAGTTCGGGCACCTCTACTTGGCCGGACACGACGACGACGTGGAGGTGTGGACCGCGGCCAAGGTCCGCAAGCGGGATGACTTGGACTGGCCGACCTGGGTGGGGCGGGTCCAGGACTACTTGGAGCACCTCGAGAGGATCATCTCGCCCGGCCTGTTCATCTTGGGCGGCGGCATCAGCAAGGAGTTCGATGTCTGGGGGCCGTTGTTGGACATCGACACCGAGGTCGCCGTCGCCAAAATGAGGAACAACGCCGGCATCGTGGGTGCGGCCATGGCGTCGGTCGGCGCAGGTGCACCCGGCTCCAGGGCCAGCTGATCCCTAGGACAGCCGGAAAGCCTCCGCACCTTCATGCTGGACTGGTACGCCCGCCTGGTCACCCGCTCCCCCTGGCGCACTATCGCGGTGATCGCCCTCATTACCGCGGCCATGCTGCCGGGGGTGGCCTTGACCACCGAGGAGCCCGACGCGATGGGTTCGTTCGTGCCCGCGGGCAGCGACCTGGCTCGGGCAGTAGAGGAGCTGGAGGCTCGGTTCCCCGAATCGGGGGCATACACCAGCGCGCAGATCGTGGCCCGGGGCAATGTGACGTCGCCCGACGTCATCCGAGAGGTCATCGCCCGCTCGGAAATGGCCGTCACGCATCCCGAAGTGGCGCCCTTCGTTCCCCAAGACGGCGAACCAGTAGTCCGCAGCTACGCCCATTTGATTGTGGCGCTGGCCGGCGTGCCACCGGCCCAGCTCACTGCTGAGGACGTAACCCGGGCATTGGCTGTCGACCCAGCCGATGACCCCCGGGCGGCTCAGTTCGACCAGTTGCTCGGCGCAGACGCCGGACTGGGCCAGGTCAGACTGCAACAGATCGACTTACCCGACTTGGAATCATACGACGCCCTTTTGGTGGTCAACGACGTGATCCAGCAGGGGGACTACGGGCCGAACGCATCAGCCCGCACCCTGTCCAACGCCCGATTCCAAGAGGGGGCACAGCAGGCCCTGACCGACAGCGGATTCCTATTCCCCCTGGCCCTGGTGGTGATGGTGGTCGTTTTGGCGGTGCTGTTCCGCTCTCCGGCCGATACCGCAATCACGATCATCGGTGTGATCTTGACCGCGTTGTGGCAGATCGGCCTATCGGGCTACCTCGGCCCCGATGGCCTGGACAAGATCAACGGCATCACACCGATCAGCATCATCGTGCCGGTGCTGCTGGTAGGTCTGACGGTGGACTACTCGCTCCAGATCGTGTCCCGCCGCCGCGAGGAACGGGCTGGCGACCCGCACCGGGCCACCAGCCGGGCAGTATCCATCACCGGCGCGGCCATCGGCTTGGGGGCGTTGACTACCGCCCTCAGCTTCTTGACCAATTTGGCCAGCCCCTTGTCCCCCATCAGGGACTTCGGCATCTTGGCGGCTAGCGGCATCATCGCCGGGTTCTTCATCATGACGTCGCTGGTACCCGCGGTAAGGATCTTGGGCGATCGCCGGCGGCTGGCCCGAGGGCGGCCATTGAGAACCCGGCCGGTAATCGACTCGGTTCCCGGGGTGCGCCGACTTCTGGAGCCGATGGTGGCCCGCTGTGCCCGCTATCCCAAGCTCACCCTGTTGGCCGTGGCCGCGCTGGCCGGTGCCGCGGTAGCTGGTGGGATCAACGTGAACACCGAGTTCAAAGAGGACGAGTTCTTGCCCGAGGATTCCGAGGTGGTGCAAGACATCCGATTAGCCCGCCAAGAAGTCGGCGGATTGAGCACCACAATTACCGGGGTGGTCATCACCAACCTGAAAGACCCGGCCGCCGCGAGAGCGCTGGTGGCGTTGGACGACCGGCTGCGGGGGCCAGAGCCCGGGTCGGGCGGATTGGCGCCTTCGGGCTTGGACCAGCCCGAACATGTGGTGGGCGTGGGCGGCACCACGCTGGTATCGCTGGCCGTCGAGACGGTACCCAACGCCCGAATGGTGCTCACCAAGGGATCATCCGGCGACCTGGCCCAGCTTTACCGGCAGGTATCGGAGGCCGCCCCCGATGATTTTGCGAAAGTCGCTTCGCTGGCCGATTCATCGAGAGATGACGTGACCATCATCCCGATTCAGGCCTATTTCGCGAGCGACAGCGACGCCCGAGACCTCTACAACGCTACTGGTGACCTCTGGGCTAAAGACGCTCCCGGCAATTTCACGGTGACTGGGGCTCAGATCAACCCGGGAGTGACCACCAATGCGGTGGCCCGCAGCCAGACCACCGCCACGTTCATCACTGTGCTCACCGCGCTCGCCCTGCTCACGGTGTATTTCTGGCGGGCCCACCGCCGCCCGCTGCTCGGGGTGATCACCGTGGCCCCCATCGTGGTGGTGTTGATGCTGCTGCTGGGGTTCATGTGGGTGATGAGCATCAACTACAACGCGCTCACCGCGCTGCTGACCTCGCTCACCATCGGCATCGGGGTGGACTACACCATCCACTTCGCCCACCGGTACTTGCACGAGCGCGAGCAAGGTGCGCAGATCATGGCGGCGCTGACAACTACCGCCAATAGCGTGGGCGGAGCACTGTTCGGGTCGGCCACCACCACTGCATTGGGCTTCATCGTGCTGGCCTTCGCCCCCCTGCTGGTGGTGAGCCAACTCGGGATTCTGATTGCCATCACCGGGATCCTTTCGATGATGGCCGCCGCAATTGTCCTCCCCTGCCTGCTCGTGCTGGCCGAAGGTCGCCGCGCGAGGCCAGGCCACTAGGGTCCAAGCGTGTCGTTTTCAGTCGAGGGCTCTGTCGCCGTGGTCACCGGCGCCACTCGGGGAATCGGCCGACAGATCGCCTTCCGGCTGGGACGGGCCGGCGCCCGGCTGGTGGTAGTGGGTCGCACCGGGACCGACGACCCCGATGCCGTGTTACCGGGGTCTCTACCCGAGGTGGTGGCCGCGCTGGGGGCTGAGGGGATCGAAGCCCGCAGCGTGCAGGCCAACCTGACGTCGCCTGACGAAACCGCCCGCATCGTGGACCACACCTTGGAGTGGTACGGGGGCTGCGACATCCTGGTGAACAACGCGGGCTACACCTCCAACGGCCCGATCATCGACGTGCCCTGGTCGCGCTGGGAGCGGGCGTTTCGGGTGCAGGTGGTGGGGCCGATGCAGCTCTGCCAGGGCTTCGTGCCGGGAATGCTGGAGCGAGGCCGGGGCCGGGTGCTCAGCGTGAGCTCGGGGTCAGCCACCGCGATCAGTCCCAACCTGGCCCTGTACTCCACGTCCAAGCAGGCCATGGAGCGGTGGAATGCCTCTATGCACCTGGAGGTAGGGGGCCGAGGGGTGGCGTTCAACGTGCTGCGAGTGGACACCATCGTTTCCACCGAGGGGTGGTGGCACGTCTACAACACCCAGGGCGCGGAGATCGCCACCGGCGGCGCGGGATTGGAGACCCTGAAGACTCCCGAATACACCGCGGCGTGCGCCGACTGGATGATCCGACAACCCGACGACTGGAGCGGCCACGTCGTCGGATTTGACGACATCGCCGCCCTCGGCGGCCCCTGACCTCGCTGATTGGGCCGGGTCAGTAGCGAGCCCGGGTCTCAATGAAGACCGAGGCGTTGCTGAGGGCGCACAGGCCAGACTCGTCGAACAGCCGGGCCCGGGACTGCCCGATGCCGTCGGCGTCGACCCAGGTCTCAGCGTCGACGCAGATGCGCTCGCTGGTGGGATAGCGCAGCACGTGGATGGTCAAGTCGGGGTTGATCGACACGAACTGGTCGTAGGGCAAGAATGCGCCCAAACCACTCGTGAAGTCAGACAGGGCCATCAACCGCACCAGGGGTGATGTCTCCTCACCTCGCACAAACGGCACCAACAGTCGAACCCAGGTCTTGCTAGGTGAGCCTCCGCGGAAACTGCCGACCACCCGGTCGAATTCCACCACGTGGGGAAATCCCTCGGGCATATCCGTCCGAGGGTTGAAAGACACCGGCTGGTCGGTGCTCTCCGGCGGGGGTGGGAGGGGGACCTCGGGCTGGCGGTAGGGCGATAGGTCGATGCCCGCACCAGTCCGCACCGACATGGAGACGGCAGAAGCCACTAGCAGATCACCGTCGTGGAGTTCGGCTCGAACGGTTTGGATCCGCTTGCCGGTGCGGAGCACCTCTGTCGAGATGGCCAGCGGCTTCACCGGCACTCGACGCAGCATGTCGAGGGTAAAGCGGGCGACCCGCATGGGCACCGGCGCAGGCACTTGTTCCACCGCCCGGGCCAGCAGACCGGCTACCGCGCCGCCATGCTGGGCACCGGCGTCCCACGGCCCCTGGGCGTAGATCGTCGGAATGACCGCGTCGCCGTCCAGGTAAAAAATGGCATCGTCGCCCACAAAGGGGGCAACGTAGTACCGCACTGCCCGACGGCACGAGACGAAACAGTCAGGAGATGCCAATGAAGCTCTGGGACGAAACAGTCAACGGTTACCGGCCCGAGGCCCAAGCCATGCTGGCAGCCCTTGCGGAGTCATTTCCTGCGGCCGGAGACGACATGCCGGAAGACCCCGTGGCCCGAGCCCAGATCCAACGCCAGAACATGATTGCCTTCGAACCGGAACCGTCACCGATGGCCGTCGAAGCCACCATTCCAGGACCGGCCGGAGACATTCCGGTGCGGCTGTTCGTACCCGAAGAATCCAAGGCCATGTTCCTGCACATCCACGGCGGCGGCTGGATCTTGGGCCGCCCCCAGATGTCCGATTTGGGCAACGAGTATATGGCCAAGCACCACGGGCTGGCCGTCTTGTCGGTGGACTATCGGCTGGCTCCCGAACACCCCTACCCCGCCGGCCCTGATGATTGTGAGGCGGCCGCGGCCTGGCTGCTCGAGCACGGCCCCGAGCGCTGGGGCACCGACAAGATGCTCATCGGCGGGGAGTCGGCCGGTGGCCATCTGGCCGCAGCCACGCTCTTGCGGGTGCGAGACCGCCTCGGCGCCATCGATCGAGTGTTAGGGGCCAATCTGGTGTTCGGCTGGTACGACCTCAGGGGCACTCCGTCGATCTTCGGCAACGGCGGCCATCCAGACGTGTTGGACCCGGAGGGGCTTCAGTTCATGATCGAGTGCTTCACACCGGGCATGTCCGACGCCGAGCGGCGCGATCCTGATGTGTCCCCGCTGTTCGCCGATTTGTCGGGGCTGCCCCCTTGCTTGGTGTCGGTGGGCACGTATGACCACCTGGCCGACGACTCGCTGTTTTTCGCGGTTCGGATGGCTGCCGCAGAATCGCCGGTGGAATTGGCCGTCTATCCCGACTCCCCCCACGGCTTCATGGTCTTCCCGTCCGAGATGACCAAGTGCCACGCCAAACGCCTCGACGCCTGGATCGCCTCGCTACTGCCCTGAGTCTGCTCAGTCGCCGAAATCCTCTTGGTCCAGCACCATGTCCCAGCGGTCGCCGCAGTCTGAGCATCGATAGGCCACCGAGTCGCCCGGCACGGGCGGATCGTCTTCGGGCCAGTGTGTGATCCGGTGGCATTGCCCCCCGCAGTCCACGCACACGATCTGATCGGGGATCACCACCCCAGTGTGCCATCCCAGCATCGGCGGCAGTTCACCCTTGGCGCAGGCTCTCCCATTCGTCGAGGAGGCTGGAGTCGGTGGAACGCAGCAGGGTGCGAAGGTCAGCGGTGAGGGCAGCGAGGGCGTCGTTGACCGCAGCGGCGGGGATGGTCTGGACCAAGGCCTTATAGCAGTCGGATAGATAGCGCAACAGCGCTCCCTCGGAGCGCTTGATGGCGTAACGGGAGACGTACTGGTTGAAGGTGTCGCCGACCTCCATGAGGTCTCGGGCCACCGACTTGGGACTCGGGCGATCGTGGCCCACCCAAGGGTGGTAGCGAGCGAACACCGCGAAAGCCGGCTCGATGAATTCGGCCTCGGGCCGGGGCCAAGTGACCTCCGACAGCCGCTCCAAGCGCTCCTCATAGGGCACCCGCTCGGCCTTCAACTGGGCCATCAGGTCATCGCGAGCCTTGTCCCGCTGCGCCAACAACACCGCCGTGGGGTCCTCCAGTACCGACTCCACCACGCTGAGCGCCTGCCAGTGATAGTCAGATACCTCGGTATCCAGCGCGTCCAGCGCCTCTACCGCGAACAGTCCGAGCGGCTGGTTCAGCCGGAACTCGTCTTGGAGATCGAGGTTCACCCGTACTGGGCGGCCGAGGTCGTCGGGCTCGTCAAGCACCTCCACGATCTCGGCATCGATCAGCGACCGGAACACTCCCACTGCCCGGCGGATGTGGACTCGCTGGCGGGTGCGGGGCTCGTGGTTATCGGTCAATAGGCGCTTCATGGCGGCGCAGCCGTCGCCAGGCCGGTCAAGCACGTTGAGCATCATGGAATGGCTCACCGCAAAGCTCGACTCCAAGGTCTCGGGGCGCCCATGCCACAGCCGGCCCAGCGTGTCGCCGTCGTAGTGGGCGTAGTTGTGCTCGGGCGGCTTCTTCTTTACCAGCTTGCGGCGCTTGACCGGATCGGACGCGGCCTTGGCCTCGGCCCGCCGGTTCTCGATCACATGCTCGGGGGCCTGCACCCACACGCTGCCCTCCTCATCGAAGCCCTTTCGACCGGCCCGGCCCGCGATCTGCTGGAAGTCCCGCACCGACAACACTCGGGTGCGACGCCCGTCGTACTTGTAGAGGCGGGTGAACAGCACCGTGCGGATGGGCACATTCACCCCCATGCCGAGGGTGTCGGTGCCGCAAATCAGCTTGAGATGCCCCTGCTGGGCCAACTTCTCCACCAACAGCCGGTACTTGGGCAACAGCCCGGCGTGGTGCACCCCCACCCCGGCCAGCACGAAGCGGCGCAGGTCTTTTCCGAACGGGGTGTCGAAGCGGAAGCTGCCCACCGCCTCTTTGACCGCGGCTTTGTCTTTGGTGCTCAGCACGTCGAGGCTGGTGAGGCTCTGGGCTTGGGCGGTGGCCTCCCGCTGGGTGAAGTGGACGATGTATACCGGCGCCTTGTCGGCTCCCAGAAGCTCGGCAATGGACACGTGCAGGGGTGTTTCCCGATACTCCACGTCAAGGGGCACTGGCCGCTGAGCCGAGGCCACCAGTGCGGTGGGCCGCCCGTTGCGCTGGGTCAAGTCCTGTCGCAGGGCAGTGGTATCGCCCAGGGTCGCTGACATCAGCAAGAACTGGGGCCGGCTCAGCTCCAACAGCGGCACCTGCCAGGCCCAGCCCCGATCCCGATCCCCGTAGTAGTGGAACTCGTCCATCACCACGAGGTCGGCGTCGGTCTTGCTTCCTGCGTGCAAGGCTCGCAGCGCCAGAATCTCGGCGGTGCAGGCAATCACCGGGGCGTCTGCATTCACGGAGGCATCGCCGGTAACCATCCCTACTTGCTCGGCACCAAAGGCCGCTACCAGCTCGAAGAACTTCTCGCTGACCAACGCCTTGATCGGGGCGGTATACACCGCCCGCCTACCCTGGGCCAGCGCGGCGAACGCCCCGGCCAGCGCCACCAGCGACTTCCCCGAGCCGGTGGGGGTGGCCAGAACCACGTTGTCACCGGCCAGAAGCCGCAGCACTGCCTCCTCCTGATGGGGGTACAACTCCAAACCCGCCGCCTCGGCCCAATCGCAGAACGCCCCCAACAGCTCATCGGGATCGCCCGCATCGGGCATGAAGTCTCCGAGGGCCAACAGCTCAGGCATGGCGGAAACCACCCTAGGGGTGGATAAGGCATGGAAGGCTACGGGGGATGAAATTCGGGCTCTACCTCATTGGCAGCGCGACCGGGGCGTCGGGGCCGCCAGCGGCGCCCATCGCCGATCCCGACTTTTTGGCTGGTTTCGCGCAGCACGCCGAGTCGGTGGGATGCGATTCCCTGTTCTTCGCCGACCACATTGTGTTCCCCGCGGCCAAGCAGGCGTCTTACCCGTATGCCGAATCGGGGGCCTATCCGTGGGACAACGAACACACCCAACTCCCCGAGCCGCTGGCGCTCATGGCCTATCTAGCCGGGGTCACTGACACGCTGCGATTCGGCACTGCGGTGCTGGTGCTGCCCCAGCGCCACCCGATGCTGCTGGCCAAGCAGCTGGCCACCATCGACGTTCTGTCGGGAGGGCGGGCCGAACTCGGGATCGGCGCAGGATGGCTGGCCGACGAGTTCGACGCGCTGGGCTACTCGTTCTCCAACCGGGGGGCCCGTACCGACGAGTACATCGACGTGATGCGGGAGCTGTGGAGCAATCCGGTGGCCAGCTTTGCCGGACCGACGGTGGCCTTCGACCGCGTCCAGCTCACCACCCACCCCCGCCAACCCGGAGGTGTCCCCATCATCGTGGGGGGCCACTCCCCACCCGCGCTGCGCCGGGCTGGCCAACGAGGCGATGCGTTCCTGCCCGCGTTCTCGGCGTCGCAAGACCGGGATCGCTGGCCCGAGATGTGGGCAGAGGTGCAGCGCTGGGCCGCTGATGCCGGACGAGACGGAGCCTGCGAACTCCAGGGTTTCGGTGCCACCCTCGATGATGCCCGCTTCCTGGCCGACTTGGGGGCGACCCGCATGATCTACAGCACCCACGATCCCGATTTGGCCTCGGCTCGGGGCACCTTGAACCGCTTCGCCGACGGGGTGATCACCCAATTCTGATTGCGAGCGGCGACAAGATCTGTGCCAAAGCTGCTGATTTCGCGTTGATTTCATGATCTTTTGAGAAATTTCTTTTACACAGGTTACGCCCCTTCCCCACCATTCGAAGTCGAACCAAAAACCCTGCTCAAACGGTTGCTTTGAGTTACCCGCAAGAAGATTTCCACAGGTCGATGTGGCGCACGCCTGAGTATCTCTTCCCCAAGACCACTCAGTTGGGAATTATTTGAGAGTTTTGATCGCGAGAATGCCCGCTCCATTCCCGTCGTTGCCGTGATCCAAGGCTGAGGCGGAGCAGAGAAAGGAGCAAGTTCATGATCCAAACTGTGGAAAACCTCATCGACCCGGCCGCTGCGTGCCAGATGCTCAAAATCGATCAAGACAGTCTGCTTCGAGGCATCAATGATGGCATCGTGCCCGCCTATCGCATTGGCGGTGCCGTCCGATTCCGCCCATCAGAGCTGCGCCATCCCTCACTCAGCGGTCTGGCCGAGTACTACCGCAAGATCGACAAAGAATTCGCTGCCTAACCCCACCCCCAAGCCTCCGCCCCCGACTGCGCCTACCCCCGCGCGGTCGGGGGCGGACGGGGCCTCAGGGCAATACGGTTTCGGTGTCGCGCCCCGATCGGAGGACGGTTCCCGGAGTGGCACCGGTCACTTGGCCGTCGATCACTATGTCGATGCCGCCCACCAGCACCCGATGGACACCCTGGGCGCCGGCGAACAGACGCATGCACTCGCCGGGCAGGTCGGTACGGGCCTCAATGGGGTCGGAGGCCACCGTGGCCGGATCGAACAGCACCAAATCGGCATGCCACCCTTCGGCTACCCGGCCCCGACCCTTCAGCCCGAAGAGGCGGGCCGGCACATCGGTCATCAGCCCCACTGCCTCCTCCAACGCCAGCAGCCCCCGATTGCGCACGATGTCGCCCAGGATGATGGTGAAGTAGCGGGTGCCGCACATGCGGTCGAGATGGGCCCCGGCGTCGGAGCCGCCCACGATCACTCGGGGATCCCGCCAGTGCTCGGCTCGATGGGCCCAACTCTCGGCCGAGTCATCGGCGTTTATGGGCCACAGGTCGGTGCGCAAGTCATCGGCCAGCACGATGTCGCACAGCGTGTCGAACGGTTCCTGTCCCCGCTCGGCGGCAATGTCGCCCACCCGGCGGCCGGTGAGTCCGTCATTCTCCGGGGCGTAGGTGGTGCCGATCTCCATGTTCTGCCACTGGGCCATGTGGTAGAAGCCACCACTGCCAGTCTGAGCCTGCTCATGCAGCCAGCGCCTTGTCTCCGGGTCGGCCAGCGCAGCCATCTTCTCCTCGTGGGGAAGGTTCATGGTGTCCTTCCAGCCGGGCATGTTGTACAGCGGGCAGTAGGTGGCAAAGCACAGCTTCAATCCGCCGATGGTGGGCATCGACAGGGCCACAATGCGCCCGCCTATCTCGGCAGCTGCATCGGCCGCCCCCAGCTGGTGGTCAGTGCGTTCCTGGGCATCAGCGCTGACGGTCAACACGTTCCAGTTCAGCGGCCGCTGGGCTCGGGCCGACATCTGGCTCATCAGATCGATCTCCTCGTCGCTGAACATGCTCAAGCAACCAGAGGTGATGAACTCCAGCCAGGTGCCGGGGTGGTCGGCTACTGCTCCGGCCAGGGCCAGCACCTCTTCGGTGGAGGAAAACCGGCTGGGCACGGGTTCGTTGTCGCCGTCCCAATGGGTGTGGGCCAAAGACGTGGAGAACCCCATGCCGCCGGCGGCCAGCCCGTCGTGAAGGGCCTGCACCATCTGGGCGAGCTGATCAGAGCTGGCAGGCTGATCGGCGTCAGACCCCATGACATAGCGGCGCAGCGCCGAGTGGCCCACCAAAAACCCAGCGTTTACCGCGGTCTGGCCGTCGAGGCTGTCCAAGAACTCCCCGAATGTCTCCCAGTCCCACGGCAGGCCCTGCTCCAGCGCGGGCAGGGGCATCCCTTCCACCATGGCCATCATCTCTTGCAGATAGCGGGCGTCGTCGGGATTCACCGGGGCCAGGGAGAACCCGCAGTTGCCCCCCAACACGGTGGTCACCCCGTGCATCGGCGAAGGGGTGGCGGCCGGGTCCCAGAACAGCTGGGCGTCGTAGTGAGTATGGGGATCGATGAACCCCGGCGCTACCGCCAGCCCGTCGGCATCCACCGTCCGGGACGCCGCCCCCTCAACCTGTCCGATCTCCGCGATCCGCCCCCCAGCAATGGCCACATCGGCCTCCACCGGCTTAGCCCCGGTCCCGTCCACCACCGTGCCGCCCCGAATCACCAGATCAAACATGACCCCCACAGTAGGCGCGCCCCGTTAACAGCCCAATTGTCGGGCTTGCCCCTCCCCCGTTCTGAAATACCCCTAGGGCAGCACCGTTTCGGTGTCGCGGCCGGAGCGGAGGAGAGTGCCGGGGGTGGCGCCGGTGGGCTCACCCGCGGTGATGATCTCAGTGCCGTTCACCAGGACGTGCTCTACGCCGACGGCGCCGGCGTAGAGGCGTTCGCAGCCGCCGGGCAGGTCGGTGCGCTCCACAATGGGCTCTGAGGCCACGGTGTCGGGGTTGAATACCACCAAGTCAGCGAAACAACCCTCGGCCACTCGGCCCCGGCCCTTCAGCCCGAACAGGCGGGCGGGCTCGTCGGTCAACAGCCGCACGCACTCCTCCAGCGACAGCAGACCCCGGTCCCGGACTGCGGCGGCCAGCATCTCGGTGGGGAAACGGGCCCCGCACATACGGTCGAGGTGGGCGCCAGCGTCGGACCCACCCACCAGCACCCGCTGGTCCCGCCACAGATCGGCCCGCTGCTCCCAGGCCAGATCGATGTCGTCAGACGACATTGGCCATAGCGCAGTGCGCAGATTGTCGGCCACCACGATGTCGAGCAGGGCGTCGAACGGATCCACCCCCCGCTCGGCGGCAATGTCGCCCACCTTGCGCCCGGTCAACCCGGCATTCTCCGGGGCGTAGGTGTCGCCAATCTCCATGTTGGCCCAGGTGGAGATGAACTGGAACGGCCCTTCCGAGCTCCGCGCCTGCTCATCAAGCCACTGTCGCACGGCGGGATCGGCCAGCTTGGCCTTCTTCTCGTCGTGGTCCAGGTACAGCACGTCGCCCCAGTTGGGGAGCAGGTACAGGGCGCAGTAACTAGCGAAGCTCATCTTGAGGCCGCCGATAGACGGCATCGACAAGGCCACAATGCGCCCCCCGGCCTCGGCGGCCGCATCCGACGCGCTGAGCTGATGCCGGGTGCGGTCCATCATGGTGGAGGCGTGGGATAGGACGTTCCAGTTGAGCGGGCGCTGGGCCCGCACCGACATCTGGGTCATCAGATCGATCTCGTCGTCGTTGAAGAACGCGTTGCACCCGGTGATTATGAACTCCAGCCAAGTGCCGGGGTGGTCAGACACTGCCTCGCACAAGGCCAGCATCTCATCGCGGTCGGCGAAATACGACGGCACCGGATCGTTGTTGCCATCAGAGTGGGTGGTGGACTGCGACGACGAAAACCCCAGTCCGCCGGCCCCTAGAGCCTCGTGCAGCAGCCGGACCATCTCGGCCACTTGCTCGGGAGAGGCCGCATTGCCGGTTCCCTCGGCCCCCATCACATAGCGGCGCAGCGCCGAGTGGCCCACCAGGAACCCGGCGTTCACCCCGATGCGCCCATCTAGGGCATCCAGGTACTCGGCAAAGCTCGACCAGCTCCACGGCAGGCCCTGCTCCAGCGCGGGCAGGGGCATCCCCTCTACCTTGGCCATCATCTGGCGGATGTAGTCGGCGTCGTCGGCCTTGAGCGGAGCCAGCGTGAACCCGCAGTTGCCGCCCAGCACGGTGGTCACCCCGTGCTCGTTGGAGGGCGAGGCCAGCGGATCCCAGAACAGCTGGGCGTCGTAGTGGGTATGGGCGTCGATGAACCCCGGCGCCACTACCAGTCCGTCGGCGTCAATAACTTGGGCGGCAGCTTCGTCGACCGCCCCGACGGCGGTGATCTTCCCCCCGCTGATGCCCACATTGGCGGCGTATCCCGGCGATCCGGTGCCGTCCACCACCGTGCCGCCCCTGATGATCAGATCAAGCATGGTGACAGACTAGGACACCCGTCAGACCAGCCCCCAGCGGGCCGTCGCCACCCCGACGCAGAGTACGCTCAGCCCATGCCCGAGATCCCCAAGATCATCTCGGTGGACGACCACGTGGTGGAACCGCCCACGGTGTGGACCGACCGTCTGCCCCGGAAATACCAGGACTTAGGGCCCCGGGTAGTGCGGGAGACCGTCAGCAAAGACCTGGTCATCATCGACCATGAACCGGTGTGGGTGGACGGCGATGTGGAGCGGGCAGTGGATTTCTGGCTCTATGAAGACCTCAAGCGCCCGGTCACCCGGCTGAGTGCGGCCTCCGGCTATCCCAAGGAGGAGGTCGACGCCCGGCCGATCAACTACGAGGAGATGCTGCCCGGGTGCTGGCAGCAGCAGGCCCGCCTGGACGACATGGAACTCAACCACGTGGAGGCCGCCATGTGCTTCCCGATGTTCCCCCGATTCTGCGGCCAGACGTTCATGGAGGCCGACGACAAGGAGCTGGCCCTGCTGTGCGTGCAGGCCTACAACGACTGGATGATCGAAGAGTGGTGCGCCGGCACCGGGAGCCGACTGATCCCCTTGCCGCTGATTCCCCTGTGGGATCCTCACCTGGCCGCCGCCGAGGTGCGCCGCAACGCCGCTCGGGGAGCCCATGCCGTGGCCTTCACCGAGCTGCCCACCAACCTGGGGCTGCCGTCCATCCACGATGCCGACGGGCACTGGGAGCCGCTGTTCGCGGCCTGCGAGGAGACGGACACCGTGTTGTGCATGCACATCGGGTCGGGATCGCGCATGCCGTCCACCTCTCCTGACGCCCCACCCGCGGTGCCGTCCACGCTCACGTTCAACAACGCCATGGGGTCGCTGGCCGACTGGCTGTTCTCCGGGGCGTTCATCCGCTACCCCGACATCAAGATCGCCTACAGCGAGGGCCAGATCGGCTGGATCCCCTACATCTTGGAGCGCGCCGACGTGGTGTGGGAGCACAACCGGGGGTGGAACCGGGTTTGGGGGGTGATCCCCGATCCGCCCAGCAGCTATTTCGCCGACCATGTGTACGGCTGCTTCTTCGACGACCGCTTCGGACTGGCCAACCTCGACGCCATCGGAGTGGACAACGTGACCTTCGAAACCGACTACCCCCACTCCGACAGCACCTGGCCCCACACCAAGGAGGTAGCCGAGAAGCTGTGCGAGGGCTTGTCCGACGAGGTGATCTACAAGATCATGCGGGGGAACGCCATCAAGATGCTGCATCTTCCTTTCGAACACTGATGGCCACCGGCTGTAACTCGCTAGCTGCCCTTCGATCAGTAAGGACCGGTCGCCGCACATGACCTACGACTTCGTGATCGTCGGCGGGGGCTCTACCGGCGCGGTGCTGGCCGCCCGGCTGACCGAGAACTCAGACACATCGGTGTTGCTTTTGGAAGCTGGACCGGTCGAACCCGATCCCGAAGCCGACCGCCTAGGCGCGGTGGACTTCTCCCACACCGGGCGCGACTGGGGCTTCCAGGCCCGAACCACCGGTGACGCCACCGCCCCCTACCCCCAGGGCCGGACCCTGGGCGGGGGGTCGTCGGTGAACGGCGGCGTGGCGCTGCGGGGGATGCCCAGCGACTACGACGCTTGGGCTAGCCCCAACTGGTCGTGGGAAGCCATGGCTCCGTGCTTTCGCCGGCTGGAAGACGACCCCCTCGGTGCCAACCTCTTGGGCCCCAGCCTCCACGGCACCGGCGGTCCGATCCCCATCCGGCGGGCGGCTAAGGACGATCTGGTGGCCCCCCAACAGCAGCTGTTGGCCGCTGCACAGGACAATGGACTGGCCTGGGTAGACGACCACAACGACGGCGTGTCGGAGGGCATCGGCCCGTCGCCCCAGAACGTGGTGGACGAAGTGCGGGTGTCCACCGCCATGGCCTATCTCCGCCCGGTTGACGGCCGTCCAAATCTGACCGTCGTCGGCGGGGCCCATGCCCACCACATCGTGATCGAACGGGATCGGGCCACCGCAGTGGCCTACTCGTCGGATGGCGGCAGCAGCCTGGAGCAGGTACGGGGACGCCACATCTTGGTCTGCGCGGGAGCGCTCAACACCCCCGCTTTGCTCATGCGCTCGGGCATCGGCCCACTGCGGGACTTGGAGGCTGTGGGCATCCGCCCCATCGTCGACCTTCCCGGCGTCGGCGCAAACCTCATGGAACACGTGGGGGCGTTCATCTTCGTGGTCCCTCCCGAAGGAACGGTGACTACCGATATGGTGCAGCACCAACTGCTCATCCGCTACAGCTCCCCCGACAGCCCGCTGGTGAACGACATGCAGATCGGCATGATGAACCACTGGGATCTGAGCCAGAACCCGGCGCTGGCCGAGGTTTGTGGCTCGGAGCTGATTTGGGGCATCTGCGCCGGCATCCAAACCCCCCATTCCCGAGGACGGCTGCGGGTGCTGTCGAGCGATCCCGACCACCCGCCGGTCATCGACCTGAACCTGTTGGACATTCCCGAAGACACCGCCCACCTCATCGCCGGCCTGCGGCTCTGCTACCGGCTGGCTACCCACGAGGCGCTGGCCGAGCGCTTCGAGCGGGTAGCGGTGCTCGACGGCGGCGTGTTTTCCGACGGGGACTACAGCGACTTGGCTGAATACACCCGGCAGTTCAGCTTCCCCTGGTACCACGCTTCGGGAACCTGCCGGATGGGACCCGACCCAGACGCCGGCGACGTGGTAGACGGCTACGGTCGGGTCCACGGCGTCGAGCGCTTGTCGGTGTTCGACGCCTCCATCCTCCCGATGATCCCCCGAGCCAACACCAACCTGACCTGCATCGCCGTGGGCGAGCGGGCCGCGGAGCTGCTGCGATGAGCTTGGACCTCGCCATCCGGGGCGGCACCGTGATCGACGGCACCGGCGGTCCCGGTCGCCAGGCCGACATCGGCATCGCCAATGGGCGCATCGCGGAGATCGCCCCTCGGCTGAGCGACAGCGCGGCTCGCACCATCGACGCCCAGGGCTTGGTGGTGGCCCCCGGATTCGTGGACATCCACACCCACTTGGATGCCGCCGTGCTGTGGGACGACACGCTCAGCCCGTCGCCGCTTCACGGGGTGACCACAGTGATCGGAGGCAACTGCGGGTTCACCGTGGCACCCCTCACCCCAGATGCCCGCGACTATCTACTCGCCATGCTGGCCCGAGTAGAGGGCATGCCGGCCGAGTCGCTGGCCGCCGGTTTGGACTGGGACTGGAACACCACCGCCGAGTACTTGGACCGCACCGACCAGCCGCTGGCCGCCAACACCGGCTTTTTGGTGGGCCACTCCGCCATTCGCCGAACAGTGATGGGTCAGCGCTCCGACGAGCTGGCCACCGCCGACGAGGTGGAGGCCATGGTCGCACTCCTTCGGGCCGGGCTGGATTCCGGCGGACTGGGGTTCTCCACCTCCACTTCCAACACCCATCATGACGGCGACGGCCGGCCAGTCCCCTCCCGAGCCGCCAGCCGTGACGAGATCATCGCCTTGTGCCAGGCAGTCCGCGACACCGCCGCCACGGTGGTGGAGATCTCGCCAGGAGTCGAGGGATTCGATCCCGAGCTGGCCGGGCTCATGGCCGACATGTCGCTGGCCGCCGACCGGCCCGTCAACTGGAACCCGGTCATCGTGGACGCGGCCACCGAATCCGGGGGTTGGGACCGTCTCCGCCTGTCCGACGTGGCCGCCGAGCGGGGTGCCGAGGTGCTGGCCCTCACCATTCCGCTGGCCATCACCGCCCGCCACTGCCTGGCCACGCCATCGGTGCTGGCTGCTCTGCCCGGCTGGGAGGACCCCATGGCCCTGCCCCACGACCAGCGCCGGACCCTGCTGGCGGACCCGGTTCGCCGCCAAGAGCTCGACCGCTCGGCCCGGTCGGTGAAGATGCGCCTTTCCCACCTGGCCGACTGGGGCGCTTATGTGATCGGCGAGGCATTCAGCCCGCAGACCGAGGCACTGGTGGGTCACACCGTCGGCGAGGTGGCCGCCGAGCGGGGTGTGAGCCCGTGGGATGCCCTGTGCGACATTGCGGTGGCCGACGACCTGCGAACCGTGCTGGTATCGACATCAAGTGGGGCCGATCAGGCTGACTGGGAGGCTCGGGCCCGGTTCTGGACCGATGACCGGGTGGTGATGGGAGCCTCCGACGCCGGTGCCCACCTGGACCAGCTCGACTTCTTCACCTACACCACCGGATCGCTGGCCGCGAGCCGCAAGTTCGGCCTGCTGAGCCTGGAGGAGCACGTCCGCCAGCTCACCGACGTTCCGGCCCGGCTCTACGGCCTGGCCGGTCGGGGCCGGCTCGCCGAAGGCTGGCACGCCGACCTCGTAGTGTTCGACCCCGACACTGTCGCACCGGGCCCGGTTCACACCCGATACGACCTGCCCGCCGACGCCGGCCGCCTCTACGGCGAGGCCGTCGGGGTGGCCTCGGTGGTCGTTAACGGGGCCGAAGTGGTTTCAATTGGCCGCTACACCGACGCTCGGCCCGGGCATCTGCTGCGAGCCGGGCGCGATACTGAACCCGTGACCCTGGCGAACCGTCGCTTGAACCCCACCGTCACCGAAGGAGCACAATGAGCCCGACTGCCATGATGATCTCGTCCGACTCCCACATCATCGAGCCGCCTGACCTTTGGACCGAACGGGTAACCACTGGGCCGATGGCGGAGCGGGTCCCCCATGTACGCCGTGAGCCCGGAGGCGACTGGTGGTACATCGACGGCCAGCGCTCGATGTCGTTCCTGGGTTTTCAAGCCGGCAACCGGTTCGACCAAGACCCCACCAAGCTCCGCATCGAAGCGTCGTTCGACGAGGTTCGCCCGGGGGCATACGACCCGGAGAAGTTCATTGCCGACAATCGCACCGACGGAGTGGCCGCCTCGGTCATCTACCCCAGCGAGGCGCTGTTGGCCTACAGCATCCCCGACTCCGAGCTGTGCTCGGTGACCATGGCCGCCTACAACGACTTCATCGCCGATTTCTGCGCCTACGACCCCCACCGGCTGAAGGGCATCGCCCTCATCAACGTGGATGACGTCGACGAGGCCATCGCCGAGATGGCCCGCTGCCGCAATATGGGCTTGTCCGGAGCCATGATCAGCGTGATGCCCCCGGCGGGCCAGGGCTACGACAACCCCCGCTACGAGCCGTTCTGGTCGGCCGCGGTCGACCTGGACATTCCGCTGTCCATGCACGTGGCCACCGGAAGGCAGCTGGCCAGTGCCAGCGGCCAGACCAAGAACGATGTCCGGGCGGTATCAGAGGCGGCGTTCTACCTGCAAGACCACTTCGTGCGGAAGTCGCTGGGCGAGATGATCTTCTCCGGGGTGTTCGAACGCCATCCCAGGCTGCGGGTGGGTTCGGTGGAACACGAGGTGGGCTGGATCCCGTTCTGGCTGTTCCAAATGGACTACTGCTACACCGACCGACCGCTGCGGGGCGACTGGCACCGCTTCGCCGATCCCGACGCCCGCCCCAGCCACTACTTCAGCTCCAACTGTTTTGTGAGCTTCCAGGAGGACGCGGTGGGTGTGAGGGTGCGGGACACATTCGGCACCCACACCCTCATGTGGGGCTCCGACTACCCCCACACCGAGTCCACCTTCCCCCGCTCCCGCGAGGTGGTGGCTGAGACCCTGGCTGATGTGCCCGCCGACGAACAGCAGATGATCGTTCGGGACAACTGCGCTGCCCTCTACGACTTCGATCTCGATCTGTTGCTTTCCGGGTAGGACGATGCGTATTGCTTTCGGGACCGATGAGGCTACGTCGCTGACCGAGGCGATCAAGCAGCACTTGATCGACGGAGGCCACGACGTGACCACAGCGACTGCCGAGGGTGCCCCGTGGCCCGATGTCGGCCGTGCTGTCGGCGAGGCAGTGGTCGGCAACGATGCTGATATAGGGGTGGTGTGCTGCTGGACCGGAACCGGCGTGTCGATCGCAGCCAACAAAGTGTCCGGTGTGCGGGCGGCGTTGTGTACCGATGCCGAGACCGCCCGCGGCGCCCGCCGCTGGAACGATGCCAACGTGTTGGCCCTGAGCCTGCGCCTGGTGTCCCCCGAGGTGGCCACCGAGATGCTCGACGCCTTCTTGGCCACCGAACCCGACCCGGACGAGTCCGCCGAAATCGCCAAGCTCTCTTGATATGAAGATTCTCCTGAAATGAGAGTCAGAATCGGCGTTGGGATCGGGGGCGGAGTCGCCTCGTCGGACCGAGATACATTCGCCACCGTGGTGGACTCCCTAGAGCGGCTGGGGTTCGACTCGCTGTGGGTGGCCGAGCGGGCCAGCGGGCCGGCGCTGGACCCGGTGGTGTCCATGACCTTCGCCGCCGCCCGAACCACCAGGCTCAAGTTCGGACCCAGTGTGATGGTGCTGCCCGGCCGAAATCCGGTGCTGCTGGCCAAGGCCATGGCCAGCCTCGACCGAATCTCCAACGGACGGCTGCTCCCTGCGTTCGGACTCGGGGTGGCCGATACCGCCGAGCATCAGGCATTCGGGGTGGCCCGCATGGACCGGGCCGCTTGGTTCAACGAGGCCTTGCCGCTCATGCGCCGACTGTGGACCGAGGATGTGGTCGAGCACCACGGTCCCCGCTTCCATCTGGACGCCGCCCAGGTGGATGTCAAGCCGGTGCAACAGCCCCTGGACGTGTGGATGGGGGGCATCGCCCCCTCTGAACTGCGGAGAGTCGGTCGGTTGAGCGACGGCTGGCTGCCCTCATTCGTCACCCCCGACGACGTGCGAACGGGGATTGCCACCGTCAAGCAACACGCCGACGAAGCCGGACGGGAAATCGACCCCGAGCATTACGGGGTGCTGCTGGCCTACACCGACGGCCCATTGCCCGACCGCTTCCTCAAAGCCATCAAGCTGCGCCAACCTGACAAGGGGCCCGGCGATTTGGTGGCCTCCAACCGACAGGAGCTGCGGGCCAAGATCGAGGCGTTCATCGAAACCGGTGCCTCTAAGTTCGTGGTAATGCCCTTGGGCGAGCCTCCCGACTGGGAGGAGGAAATCGAGGCCTTGGCCACCGACCTTCTGCCCATGCAGGACTGAACCGGCTGCTAGCCCAGAGCCTGCTCCAGGTCGGCCAGAAGATCGTCGATCGTCTCGATACCGACCGACAACCGCACCAGTCCGGGATCCACGGCCAGCGGAGAGTCGGCCACCGACATATGGGTCATGGTGGACGGCTGCTCGATGAGCGACTCCACCGCACCCAGCGATTCGGCCAGGCGGAACACCCGGGTGGCGCTCACCGCAGCCATCGCGGCGGCCTCTCCCCCGCCATGGATGAACGACACCATTCCACCGGGGCGGCGCATCTGGCGGGTCGCCACCTCGTGACCGGGATGGTCGGGCAGGCCGGGGAACAGCACTCGTTCGACGGCCGGATGGCCGGCCAAGTACTCGGCCACCGCTTGGGCGTTGTCGCAATGGCGGTCCATGCGAACCCCCAGCGTCTTGACCCCCCGCAGCAGCAGGTAGCAGTCGAACGGGCTGGGCACCGCCCCCACCGCGTTCTGGACGAACGACAGCCGCTCGGCCAGGTCATCGCGGTTGACGGCGATAAACCCCCCGACCACGTCGGAGTGTCCTCCCAGATACTTGGTGCTGGAGTGCACCACCACATCAGCCCCCAACTCGAGCGGGTTCTGGAGATACGGAGTGGCGAAGGTGTTGTCCACCACCACATCGACCCCCGAAGCATGAGCCGCATCGGCCACCGCTTCGATGTCCACCACGGCCAGCATCGGGTTGGTGGGCGTCTCCACCCACACCTGACGGGTCTCAGGGCGGATAGCCGCGGCCAAGGCGTCCAGGTTGGCCATGTCTACCGCCGACCATTCGATGCCCCGCTCGCCGTACACCCGGTCGATGAGTCGAAACGTTCCCCCGTAGGCGTCGGTGCCCAGAATCACGTGGTCGCCGGGACGCATCATGCCCACCAGAGCGTCCTCCGCGGCCATGCCGCTGGCGAACGCCAGCCCGTGCTCGGCCCTCTCCAGCCCGGCCACGCACTGCTCCAGCGCCACCCGGGTGGGGTTGGAGGTTCGGGCGTACTCGAAGCCCTGATGCTGGCCTGGTGCGGCCTGCACAAAAGTGGTGGCCAGGTGGATGGGAACGGTGATGGCGCCAGTGGCCTCGTCGGGCTCTTGGCCGACATGGATGGCCCGGGTATCGAAACCCCAATCGCCGGCGCTCATGAATCTGGTTCCGACGGACCCGAAGACAAGAAGCTGAGCACGTCGGTGCTGGTCATCACCGCCCGGGGACGGCCGCCGTCGAGCACCAGCAGGGCCGGAGACCGCTCCAGCTTGGTCACCGCCAGTGCCACCGATTCGCCAATGCCGATCTGCTCCAGCGGACGGCTCATCACGCTCTCCACCGGCTGGCCCAGCAGATCGCCGCTGAAGGCCAGTTCCATGAGCTGGAGCTCGTGTACCGCCCCCATGACCTCGGCGGCAGCCAGGGGCATTTCCCCCTTGGCCACCGGAAGCTGGCTGACCCCGTGGTCGCGCATCTGGGTCACGGCCACGCTCACCGGATCGTCGGGGCGGACGTACACCAGCGGCGGCAGCGCTCCCTCTTTGGCGTCGAGCACATCCTTCACGCAGGGGTGCTCGCCGATCAAAAAGCCGTACGAGGCCATCCAGTCGTCGTTGAACACCTTGGACAGATAACCCCGGCCGGCGTCGGGCAAAAGCACCACCACCACATCGTCGGGTCCGCAGTCTCGGGCCACTTCCAAAGCAGCGCACACCGCAGTACCCCCTGATCCGCCAATAAGCAGGCCCTCTTTCCGGGTCACCAACCGGGCCATGTCGAAAGAAGCCTGGTCGGAGATCGGGATAACCCGGTCGACCACATCGGGGTCATAGGTCTCGGGCCAGAAGTCCTCGCCGATCCCCTCCACCAGATAGGGCCGGCCCGACCCGCCGCTGAACACCGATCCCTCGGGATCACCGGCCACAATCTGGACCTCGGGATTCTGCCGCTTGAGAAAGCGGCCTACCCCGTTGAGGGTGCCGCCGGTCCCCGCTCCCGCCACAAAATGGGTGATCCTCCCCCCGGTCTGCTTCCACAGCTCAGGGCCCGTGGTGAGCTCATGCGACAGGGGATTCACCTGGTTGAAGTATTGGTTGGGCCTGTAGGCCTCGGAAGTCTCGGCCACCAGCCGCTCCGCAGTGGAGTAGTACGACTCGGGATCCTCGGGATCCACCGCCACCGGGCATACCACCACCTCGGCGCCGTAGGCCCGAAGCAACTGGACCTTCTCGTCGCTCACCTTGTCGGTCATCACGAAGATGCAGCGGTAGTCCCGCTGCGCGGCGACCAGAGCCAGGCCCACGCCAGTATTTCCCGAGGTGGGCTCGATGATTGTCCCGCCCGGCTTGAGCAGCCCCTCCCGCTCGGCCGCATCGATCATGGCCACCGCGGGGCGGTCCTTCACGCTCCCGCCAGGGTTCAGCATCTCCAGCTTGGCCAGCACCTCACACGACACCCCATCAGCGATGCGCGGCATCCGCACCAGTGGGGTGTTCCCGATGAGCTCGAGGATCGAGTCTGCGACTTCCACGGACCTCAGCTAACCACCCTTGCCGATCGGCCTGATGATCCGCTCGCCTTGAGCCTCCACGCCCATAAGCTACCCGTTGCCATGAATGGGCCTCGCATCACATCTCCGAACGTCGCGGTGGAGCCCGAATGCTGGCGCCGCCCAGCTCTGGCCGACGCCGTTGTTGCTGGCGGGGGTCTGGTAGTTGCCCCTGCCGAGGCCGAGGCCCTGGTGTGGGCTGAGCCCGCCGCTCCCGAGCTCCTGCCCGAGGTGCTGGCGACCGGACCGGATATCGAATGGGTGCAGCTCCCCTACGCCGGGATCGAGAACTTGACCCACTTACTGGATCGCGACCACCGCTGGACCTGCGGCAAGGGGGTGTACGCCGAGCCAGTGGCCGAGCATGTGCTGATGCTGGCCTTGGCCGGCTTGCGGGGAATGGGCAGCTTCGCCCGGGCCCGAAGCTGGTTACCGCCAGAGGGCCGCAACCTGCTGGGCGCCCGGGTGACAGTGCTGGGAGGCGGAGGGATCACCGAGTCGCTGGTGCGGCTGCTAGGTCCGTGGGATTGCCGGCTCACGGTCCTGCGCCGCCATCCCGTACCCATGGAAGGCGTCGACCGGGTAATGGGCCCCGAGAGCCTGCACGACGCCCTGAGCGACGCCGATGTGGTGGTGGTAGCGCTTGCCCTGACTCCCGAGACCACCGGCATCATCGACGCCGCCGCGCTCAATGCCATGGCGGGCCACGCCTGGCTCATCAACGTTGGGCGAGGCGGCCATGTGATCACAGACGACCTGGTGGAAGCGCTGTCGGCGGGAACCATCGGTGGGGCGGCCTTGGATGTGACCGATCCCGAGCCTCTACCCGAAGAGCACCCCCTGTGGAGCCTGGACAACTGCCTCATCACTCCCCATGTGGGCAATACCCCGGAGATGGGGCTGAAGCTGCTTGCCCACCGGGTCACCGAGAACGTCCGGCGCTATATCGCCGGAGAGGAACTGCTCGGCCCTGTTGACGTCGATCTCGGCTACTAGTGGTGTGTCTTGGGTTTAGCGCCGTGGATTGCGACGGCAGCGGCGTTCCTCGCAAGGCGCACCGACGCAGCCATACCCGGAGCGTACGGCAAGGAGGAGCAACGCCGCGAGGGGCGTCGATGCCTAGCAGGACACGCGCGAATAAACCCAAGACACACCACTAAGGACCGATGATTCGGTCGAACTGGGCGAATGGCTCCTCGATAGTGATGACCCTCATGGGGCGATCGACTGGCGCGTGGAGACCAGGGCCGAAGGTGACCGGCCCGGCGGCCAGATCTTCGCCGTCGAATCGCTCAAGCTGAGCGGCCACCGACCGCGGGTCAATAGTGCCGGCCCGCTCTACAGCTCGAACATAGGCCTCAATGGCGTCGGCACCGGTGATGACCCGTCCATCTCGGGCGATATGGCCTTCGACCGCGAAAAAATCGGCCAGTATCTGGCGAACTGCGGGGTTGGGATCGGGGGAATCGGTGTAAACCGAGGCGTACGAGAGCATGGTGAAGTCGCCGACGCCGGGAACGTGGCCGATCCAGAAGTCGCCGTCCATGGTGGAGTTGGCGAAGATGGGCTGGACGATGCCCGCGGCGCGGATCGGGGCCAGGATTTCGGGAGCCACCAGCCGGGTCCCGCAGAACACGATGGCCTCGGGCCCGTTGTTGACCAGCCCGGAGACCATGGGCTCAAGCAGGCCTGGATCGGTCGGCTGATAGCGGTAGAAGCCAGCCACCCGGCCTCCAGCGGCCTCGAATCCCACCTCGAAGGCTTCGCAAACGGTCACCGCCTCCGAACTCGTTTCGTCAATGATCACCGACGCGGTGGTGAACCCTCGATCACCCACCAACGCAACCAAGTACTCGGCTTCGGTGCCCACTGGCGTGCCCAGGGAGAAAACCCGATCCCCCAGCTCTCCGGTTGTCCATGAGGCGTCAGTGCCGCAGGGGCTGATCGCCAGGGTCCCCGAACTCTCCAGCTCCTCGAGGGCCGGCTCCGCATAAGCGGCATCACAGGTCATCAACAACATGTCGATGCCGTCCAGCAATAGCTGCTCGGCCCCCTTGTGCATCGCCGACAGCTCAGTGTGGCTGTCGATATGTCGGAGCACCACCGGACGCCCCAGCAGGCCGCCGGCCTGGTTCAGGGCGTCAATCCGAATTTGAGCGGCCACCAAGGCCGGTTCGTCGTAGTCGGCCAGAAACCCGGTGGTGGCCATCAGGGCACCAATCACGATGGCGTCTTCTGAGAGCGGCACCCCATCAGGGGTAGCGGTGGGCAACGTCGGCGCCCTTTCGACCTGCTCATCCTGATCACCAGCGATAGGCGCCGGGCTTACCACTGTGCCTTCGCTGAACAGACCGCACCCGGACAGCACCAACAGCGCCGCCGCGGCCAGCAGAACTGATCTGGCGCCGGATGGGGCCATCACGCTCACACTTTAAGGTCGCGGAAGGGGATGCCCTTGTCGGCTCGCGGCTCGCGGGGCAGGCCGAGGATGCGCTCTCCGATCACGTTGCGCTGGATCTCGGGGGTGCCACCGCCGATCTTGTGGGCGAAATGGCTGACCATCCGCGTCACCCAGACGTCGTCGTCCAACATGCCCGCCGGTCCCAACAGCTCCATCGCCGTTTGGCTGGTGTCCCGAATGTGGTCGCCGGTCAGGATCTTCATGATCGAGGCCTCCGGCCCGATCTCGGTGCCCTGACTCAGTGCGGTGTATACCCTCATGCCCAAATAGCGGAGCACCTCCGACCTGATCCACGCTTCGGCCAGCGCTTGGCGGACTGCGGGGTCGCCGGCCTGGCCCCTCTTCCTGGCCAGATCCACCAAAGTGGGGACATCGACCACCGACGTCTGGGCACCCACCGCGGCCCGCTCGCTGTTCAGGGTGGTCTGCGCCACCGACCATCCGTTGTTGACCCCGCCGATCACGTTCTCCACCGGAATCCGCACGTTGTCGAAGAAAGTCTCATTGAACTCGGCCCCGCCGGTCATCTGACGCAGCGGCCGCGGGTCCAAGCCCTCGCTGTCCATCTCTACAAAGAAATAGGTGAGCCCCTGGTGCTTGGGAACGTCCGAATTGGTGCGGGCCAAGAGGATGCCCCAATCGGCCAGATGGGCATAGGAGTTCCACACCTTTTGGCCATTGACCACGAACACATCGCCGTCTTGGACCGCTCTGGTCTGGAGCCCGGCCAAATCGGAGCCGGCGTTGGGCTCGCTGAACAGCTGGGCGAACACCATTTCTCCCTGGCGGATGGGGTTCAAGAACCGCTGCTTCTGCTCGTCGGTGCCCCACGACATGAGGGTGGGAGCAGCCATATCGAGCGCGGCCATGAAGATCGACCTCGAGATGCCGAAGCGGCTCTGCTCCTCCTCGAAGATGATGGATTCCACCGTGGAGGCGCCTCTCCCCCCGTATTCCGGCGCCCAGTCCAAGCAGGCCCAGCCGCCAGCCGCCAGCTTCGCCTGCCAGGCCCGGGCCTTGTCGGCTAGTGCTCTCTCCTGCTCCGCGCTTCGTCCCGGGCTGCTCATGTGATCGAACGCCTCCGGCGACCCCTTGGCCGGCGCGTTGGCCTCCAGCCAGGCCCGGGCCTCAGCCCGAAACGCTGCTTCTGCGGGAGTGTCGCCGAAATCCACGGGGACAGGGTAACTAAGGCTGGACCATCACCTTGCACTGATCGGTGGGCGATTTGATGGCCTCGAATGCCTCGGGCAGCCCGTCGAGGTCGACGGTGTGGGTAATGAAGGGGCCCGGGTCGATGCGGCCCTGTTGGATCATGGCCAGGCTGTGGGCGTAGTCCCAGTGGCGGTAGTACACGGGGAAGGTCATGGTCAGCTCTTTCAGCGACGCGAACACCGGGATGATGGGATCGGGACCCGAGCAGATGCCCACCACCGCCACCCGGCCTCTGTGGGCGGCGGCCTCGATACAGGTTTGGATGATGCCCGGCTTGCCCACCGCCTCCACCACCACATCGGGCGCAGCGCCGGCTAGCCGCTCGAATGCCGGCGTTAGCTCCTCGGCGTCAGGGTCGATGATCCCGGTGGCCCCGAATTGGCCCGCCGATTCCCGCCGCACGGCCACCGGATCGCTGACCACCACGCTGCGGGCTCCCACGTGGCGGCACCACAGGGCGACGGCCAGGCCCACTGGCCCAGCCCCCACGATGAGCACGTTGTCGCCGGCGCCGATGCCTGCGGTGTCAACCGCATGGAGTCCGACGGCCAAGGGCTCCACCAGCGCGCCGATGTCGTAGCCGCATCCCTCCGGGAGACGGAAGGTCTGGGCGCTGGACACGGTCACATACTCGGCATAGGCCCCCGGGCGAATGCCGGTGCCGATCATCTCCGAATGAGGGCAGTGGACCGGCAGCGTGTCCCAACAGAACTGGCAACTGCCGCACCCCACTAGCGGCAGCGCGCATACCGCATCGCCGGTTTTCCAGTCCCCTATCGGGTCGGGTCCCACCGCCACGACCTCGCCGGAGAACTCGTGGCCCATGGTGTAGCCGATGGGCAGATGATTGACGACCTTGAGATCCGACCCGCAGATGCCGCATCCCTTCACGGCCAAGACCAGTTCTCCCGGCCCCGGCACGGGGTCGTCCACCTGGGCTACTGCCAGCGTCCTGTCCTCGGCAATGACCGCAGCCCTCATCAGGACCTGTCTCCTGTCCGACGACTGATCACGCCTGAGCCGCTTCCAGTTCCTGCTCCACTCGGGCGATCTCGGCCCGATACCAACCGGCCTCCTGGAAGTTGCGCAATCCGAATTGCTCCGCCATCGAGTGGAGGGCGGTCAGCTTGGCCGACAGCGCCCCAACGTGGGCGGCGTCGGCAGCCAGCACCATGTCCGCCAAATGCAGGGCTTCCAGCGTCTCACCGGCAGCCAGCCGTTCCTCAGAGCGGGCCACCAGGGCATCGGCCCCGGCCAGCTCCACCACATCGGGATACACCGCCTCGGGAGTCGTGGCGTACAGATCAGAAGTGGACTGGTAGGTGAACCAGCCGGCCAGGCTCTCCCAGATGGCCCGCACGCCCCAGTCCACCCGGCCGTAGGTCTCGTTCAACGGGGAATCGTCGGGCAGGCGGATCTCCTTCATGAGCGTGTAGGGATCCTTGCCCTCGTTCATACCGTCGATTACCCGGTCCCACACCCACTCCACGCCGTCATGCATTCGGGTGAGCACCTCTCGCACCTGTTCTTTGCCCATCACCGGCTCGAAATGCCCGGCCAGGGCAATCTCCGGCTCAAGGTCTCGGACCTCCCGCAGCGACTCCATGTATTGCTGGGCGTCGCGGTAGGGCTCGCCCCTCAGGGTGAAAAGGTTGGGGAAGGCGTCGATGATCGGACCCCACAGATCGCCCACAAAGGCGGCCCGCAGCTCGGGCACCCACACGGTGAGCCCGTCGGGACCCTCGGCACCGGGGGTGTGCATCACCTCGAAGGTGAGGTCGCCCACCTCGAGGGTGTGGGAGCGGTCGACCACGATGTCGGCCTCGATGGGCGCGGTGGGCTCCACTCGGCCCGATTCGGTGCGGAGGTTCATGGCCGCCCCCCACAGGATCTTGGCCCGATCCACCCGGAACTGGGTCAGCTGGCGGTATTGCTCGTCGCGCTGGAGGCACAGGCGGTGGGCCACCACTTGGGCTCCCTCTCGCGACCAGAGCCGGTGCCCGCCGATGTGGTCCTCGTGGGCGTGGGTCAAAACGATGTAGCGCACCGGATTGCCCGGCACCGCGGCGAGCTGGCGGTGGAAGCGGCGGGCATCGCCAGCCAGTCCGGCGTCGATCATCACGCTGCCCTCGGGCGTGGCCACCTTGTAGGCGTTGGCCGTGCCCACCGCCATCCAAATCCGGTCGGCTACCTCGGTTGCTGTCTCAGGGCCGTCCCTCCCAATCAGCTCAGAAACCCGCTCGTCAACCATCAGTCCTCAACCCAGACCCAACGTCCCGGCGGTGCCGCCACCCCCTCGGGCCGCTCCATGCACTGCACATCCAGATGAATGGGCAGCAGGTGCCGCACGTAGAAGGCATGCACGGTCACGGTGGGCATCACCAAGTCGTTGTAGCGCTTGATCTCCACCCGGGGATCCTTCTCCTGCCAGGCCTCACACTTGGCCAGGCAAGTATCGACCTCTTCGCGGGTATCGAACAGCAGGCCGAGATGGTCGAACGGCGGCGGGGCCATGGGCTCCTTGTGCTCGGCCAGCAAGATGAACTGGCTAGTGGCAGGGTCGGTGGACAGCAACAATGCCGTCTGCTTGAGGATTTGGGTGTCGGTCGCCGTCCATCCGAAGACATCGCCGTAGAACTCGCGCACCTCGGCCCGGTATTCGTCGGTCAATGTTCCCAGGGGAAGCGTCAACTCCATGTGGTTGAAGCGCATTTTGGCCATGCCGCAGCGTAGCCTGAGGCGATGTTGCGATCTTCAGCCGCCAAGTTGCTCTGGGCGTTGCTGCTGGCCTTGGCCCTGTTGGCCGGGGCCTGCGGGAACGACGACGACGGGGGGGCCACCGAATCTCCGCCAACGGCGGCGGCAACCGCCGACGCCACACCCGCAGCCCCCGCTCCTGAGCCAACCCCCGAGGCCACAGCACAAGCCACCCCAGATCCAACTCCCGAAGCCACCCCGGCTCCCACCGAAGCACCGGCTCCCGAGGCCACCCCCGTACCCGAGCCCACCGAAGCCCCAACCGCTGAGCCCGAGCCTGAACCTGAGCCCGAAACCCACCCGTCGGGGTTGGACATTGCCGCCATCGAGGCCGCAGTGGCCGACTACATGGACGCGGCCGGAATACCCGGACTGGTATTGGCCGTGGCCCGGGGAGACGAAGAACCGTGGACCTTCGGCTGGGGGGTGAGCGATCTCGCCACCGAAGAGCCCATGACGCCGAATTCCTATGTCCGCATCGGGTCGGTCACCAAACCGGTCACCACTGTCGCCGTGCTGTCTATGGTGGACGAGGGCCTCGTCGACCTCGACACCCCGGTCACCGCCTACCTCGGCGACGACTGGTACGGGAACTACGAGCACGGCCCCCACATCACCCTCCGGCACCTGATGGGCCACACCGCCGGGTTTGTGGAGTACGCCTTCGATCCGGGTTTCTTCATCCTGGGCTCTGCCCGACTGAACGTGCCCATCGCCCCCGAGGAGATCGTGCGGTTCACCACCAGGTACGGGCCGGTGGCCGAGTTCGAAACCCAGTACAACTACAGCACCGCCGGCCACGTGATCGCCGGGATGATCATCGAGGCCGTCACCGGCAATCCCGCCCATGTTGAGATCAGGAACCGGGTCCTCGATCCCTTGGGGTTGGAGAACACCTACCTGCCTCCCGGCGAGCTGCCGCCCGAGACGGTGGCCAACAGCTACAACTACGGGCTCCTGTACACCGCGTTCACATCGCTGACCAATGCTCCCGATGAGGCACTGCACGTCTTCAAGGGCAACAACTACCTCGCCACCAACAGCTACCCCCAGGAGTTCTTGCAAACCGCGGGCTGGACGGGCGGTGGAATCGAGACCCTCATCGGCGACGTCCCGACGATGATCCGGGGGTTGTTCACCGGAGGCCTGATCAGCGATGAATCCTTAGCCGAGATGACCGCTCCAGGGGTCAACCCCGGCTACGGGCTGGGAGTGGGGATCGGCGACTTCGACGGCTTGCTGGTCTACAGCCACGGAGGGGGCACGCCGGCATTCCGCACCCGAGCGCTCTACTTCCCCGATCTGGATCTGTCGCTGGCGGTCAATGCCAACGTTTTGCCGCCCGATCCCGACGCCCAGGAATTGGTCGATGCCCTGCTCCCGATCGTGATGGAGAGCTGGGGGCTGTCTAACTGATGAACCTCTCCGCCTGGAACGAGGCTGCTGCGCAAATCACCGCGCCGGGCGCGCTATTCGGATGGTCGGTGAAGGAAGTGAACGGCGTCCCGGTGCGGGTGTTCGACAACGCTCCCGACTCCCTGCGGGACCTGTTCGCGGGCACCGCAGCTCACGGAGAAGCCGACTACCTAGTCTTCCGAGACGAGCGCGTGTCGTACGCCGAGGCCCACCGCCAAGTGCGGGCGTTGGGCGCGTGGCTGGCTGAAACCGGCGGCGTGGGCCCGGGCGACCGGGTGGCCATCTCCTTGCGCAACTATCCCGAGTGGATCATCTCTTACTGGGCCACGGTGTCGATAGGTGCGGTGGTGGTGGGAATGAACGCCTGGTGGACGGCAGCCGAGATGGCCTACGGCCTGGAAGACAGCCAGCCGACGGTGCTGATTGTGGACGGCGAGCGCTGGGAGCGACTGGCTTCGCTCGATGACCGACCGGAGATTTCGGTGGTGGTGACCCGGTACGACGACGGCCTGACCGACGACGTGGCCCACTGGGCCGACACAGTGGCCGACCCCGATCCGCCAGCACCGCCCGATGTGGCCATCGATCCCGACGACGACCTGTGCGTGTTCTACACCTCGGGCACCACCGGCTTCCCCAAGGGAGCGGTGATGACCCACCGGGCCGCAGTCCACAACGTGATGAACATGGGCTTCTACTCGACGGCGCTGGGCATGATCAACGAGAAGGAGCCCATTCCCCGAGGCGAGAAAGACCAGCCTGCCGGGCTGGTGTGCGTGCCGCTGTTCCACGTCACCGGGTGCAACTGCTATCTGCACCCCACCACTTTCGTGGGCGGGAAGCTGGTGCTCATGTACCGCTGGGACGCCACCGAGGCTCTCAAGCTGATCGACGCCGAGCGACCCAACACCCTCGCCGCGGTGCCGGCCATGTCCCGAGAGATCGTGCTGCACCCCGACTTCGACCGCTACGACACCTCAAGCCTGGGCTCGTTGGGGGGCGGGGGTTCACCGCTTCACCCCGACCTCGTGGACAAGATCTCCCGGTCGATCCCCAGCGGCAACCCCGGCACCGGCTACGGCCTGACCGAGACCAGCGGCGTGGTGACCATGAACGTCGGCTCGATCTACCGGGACAAGCCCACCACTGTGGGCCCGCCGTTGCCCACCGTCGAGGCCAAAGTGGTGGACGACCACGGCACCGAACTGCCGCCCGGCCAGCCCGGTGAGCTGCTGGTTCGCTCCCCCATCGTCATCCGGGGCTACCTCAACAAGCCGGATGCCACCGCCGAGGCCATTGTCGACGGCTGGCTGCATACCGGCGATGTCGCGGTCATCGACGAAGACGGGTTCATCGCCATCGTGGACCGGGCCAAAGACCTGGTGATCCGGGGCGGTGAGAACATCGCTTGCGCCGAGGTGGAGAACGCCATCTACCAGAACGACGCGGTGGCCGAGGCCATCGTGTTCGCCGTGCCCGACGAGCGCCTCGGCGAGGTACCCGGGGCCGCCGTGGTGCTGCGCACCAGCGGCGAACTCGACGCGGAGGGCCTGCGAGCTCACCTCGACGGCCGCTTGGCCCCCTACAAGATCCCCGCCCACATCTGGTTCCTGACCACCCCCCTCCCCCGCAACGCCTCCGGCAAATATTTGAAGCGTCAAGTAAGAGACGATCTCCTCAACCCTTAACCCAGGGGCAGTGGGGAGAACCCGGGTAGGCAGGCTGGGGGGTGGCGCCGGCCCCCTTCCCCAACCCAAGGGCAGTGGGGAGAACCCGGGTAGGCAGGCTGGGGGGTGGCCCGGCTCAGGGCGCCCGCCGCCCGGAGCTCGTCGAGGACGGCGGGCTGGGCCGGGACAGGACCCGCCAGGCTGCCGGAGGATGGTTGATCCCGGTAGCATCACAACCGTGACAACCGCCACCGCTGACCGCTACACGATCATCTCTTCCGACTGCCACGCCGGAGCCAATCACAAGACTTATCGGGAATATCTGGAGTCGAGTTGGCACGACGAGTTCGACGCCTGGCGGGGCAAGTACCGCAACCCGTTCCGCGACCTGCAAGACGACGGCCGGTCCCGCAACTGGGACAACGACCGCCGCATCTCCGAGCAGCACACCGACGGCGTGGTGGCCGAGATCACCTTCCCCAATACCGTGCCCCCCTTCTTCCCCACCGGCACACTGATCGCCCCGCAGCCCACCGACAAGGATCTCCCCCGCCGCTTGGCCGGCATCCGGGCCCACAACCGCTGGCTGGCCGACTTCTGCGCCGACTACCCCGAGCGGCGGGCCGGCATCGGCCAGATCTTCTTGAACGACATCGACGAGGCCGTCGCCGATGTGAAGTGGATCGCCGACCACAACCTGCGGGGCGGGGCGCTGATACCCAGTATCGCCCCCAACTCCGATCTGCCGCCGCTGTTCCACCCCCGCTACGACCCGGTGTGGGCGGCTTGCGAAGAGCACAACGTGGTGATGACCCTGCACTCCGGGGGCACCGGGATGCCCGACTACGGCGACTCCCCCGCGGCCGGGCCGATGTTCGTAATCGAGACCCCGTTCTTCTCCAACCGCTCCATGTGGCACCTCATCATGGGCGGTGTGTTCGAGCGCTACCCCGGCCTCAAGGCGGTGTTCACCGAGCAGGGCTTCGGCTGGGTACCCGAGATTCTGCGCCGCCTCGACGGCCTCCACGCCCAGATGTCGATGACCGGGCGTACCGGCGAACTGGGCTTCTCCGCCGACTCGGTGCTGCCCGAGAAGCCCAGCTTCTATTTCGACCGCAACATCTGGATCGGCATCAGCTTCCCCGGCCCCAACGAGATGCGCCTGCTCGACCGGGTGGGCGACCACAAAGTGATGTGGGGCTCCGACTACCCCCACGTGGAGGGCACCTACCCCTACAGTCGGGAGGGCATCCGCTTTGCCCTGCACGACCGGGACGAGGAGTCGATGCGCCGCATCCTGGCCGGCAACGCCGCCGATGTGTACGGATTCGACCTCGACGCCCTGGCCCCGCTGGCCGCCGAGCACGGCCCCACCGTGGCCGAGATCGCCGAGCCCCTGGCCGAGATCCCCAAGGACGCCACCTCCCCGGCCTTCTGGGGCAAGTAGGCCCCGACCCGCCGAACACCCTCGCCGTCGGGCCGATATCAGAAAGGGCTTCGCCATGGTGCAAGACATTCGAGACGTGAGCCCCGACGAGCACTGGGACACGTTTGAGGAGATCTGGACCGGGCTCATGTCCTACCGGTACCTCAACAAGACCACCCCGGCATTGGACATCGGTTTCGCCGACGACGAACTGGAGTCGATGCCGCTGCGCCACGATATGCGCAACACCCACGGCGGGATCATGGCCGCCCCGCTGGCCATCGGCTGTCCCGAGCCCAGTTGGAACGACGACTTGGTGGTGCCCGCGCCGGTGGTGTCGTTCACACAGATCCTCGATGACGCCCGGGGAGTAAACCGGATCGAAGTGATCCGCGAGGTGATCAACTTCGGCCGCCAGATGGGGTTCACCCGCTCCACAATTGTCGACGCCGCCGACCACTCCCGGGTGATCGCCACCTCCACGGGCATGGGGGTGAGCCTGGGGGACGTGCCCGACGGCTATGAGGCGGTGGACAACCCTCCCATCCCGGTGGAGGACTCTCCCGATATGCCCCGGTTGCACGAGGTGTTCGGAGCGGAAAAGGGCGACGACGGCTGGTACCGGCTTCCTGTGCTGACCAAGGAGTTCTCCGCTCCCCACGCCGCCCTGCACATCGGCCCCATCCACATTGTGTTCGACATCACCGCCCACGAGTTGGCCGAGCAGGTCACCGGTACCGACCGCATCCAGGTGGAGAACTGGTACGTGATGTTCGTGAAACCCGGCCTGATCGGCCCGTTCCGCTGCGAGGGCGAGGCGATCACCAGCCGCAAAGGGCGCATCAACGTCAACCTCACCCTGTTCGACGAGGGCCGCGACAACCGCACCATCACCACCGGATCAGCCGTCTTCCGAGTGGTCTGACAATTGCGAAGCCACCTCTCGCCTCGCCCGGTACCGTGAGGGCCTAGCCCGGGTGGCGGAATAGGCAGACGCAGGGGGCTTAAACCCCCCAGCCCCCGAAGGGGGCGTGTGGGTTCGACTCCCACCCCGGGCACTTCACTTGGATGGCCCTAGTGCCAGTACCGAACTAGCGGCTGGCGGCTCAGCGGGCGAGCAGGTCGGCGAGTTCGGGGATGTCGAGGTGGGCGAGGGCGGTTTCGATCTCGGCGGCGATGTCGGCTTCAACGGGGGCGAACGGCGGGCGCAGGTAGTGGCCGGGGAGGCCGGCGCAGGCCATCACCGCCTTCAAGAAGCGCACGCTGCCCCCCGGCCAGCGGTTGGCGCTGAAAAGGCGCATCACCTGGGCGTAGGCAACTTGCGAGGCGGCGAAATCGCCTGACAAATGGGCAGTTATCACCTGTCGGCACGTGGCCGGGATGATGTTGCCTTCGCCCGACAAGAAGCCCTGCCCGCCGAGGGCGAGGATGGTGAGCGCCTGCATGGGGCCGCCCACATGCACGTCGCAGCGGCCGTCCACGACATCGACCACGCGGGTTACATAGCCCATGTCGGTATTGGTCACGTTGATCCCGATGATCTTGTCGGGCGCGTACTCCTGCACGAGGCGGCCGACGAGGTCGAGGGGAATCACATAGCCGTTGAAGATGTGGCTCGACAGCACGCAGGGGATGGACGAGCCCTCCAGAACGGTGCGGAAGTACGCCTCGAGTTCGCCGGGGGTCGGGGTGTTCGCATGCCCGACGTCCACGCAGTAGACCTGCATCGCCTCAAGGCCGACCGCTTCGGCTATGGCCACCAACTCGAGGTACTCGGCGGCCGTGCGCGTTTCTACTCCCATGGCCCGGGCCGAGACGCGGCCCGCGGCGGTGTCGGCGGCGATCCCGTAGACCAGCTCAGTCTCTTCGGCAGTGAGCGCACAGCCCTCCCCGGGCGAGGAACTGCCCACGTACACGCCCATGCCCACCGAGGCGAGCCGGTCGACATGGGCCCGCCAGGCGTCGCAATCGAGGCTGCCGTCGGGCCCGAACGGCGTGATCGTGCAGGTGAAGGTGCTCAGCGGGCGGGCCATTAGAGATCGGGGAACTTGTGGAGGCGCTTGGCGTTGTCCACCAGCATGAGCGAGCGCTCGTCGAGGGGAACTCCAGCCATCGCCGCCATCGTCGGCGACCACGCATTGGGGTAGTTGGAGCTGCCGTGGGGGTAGTCGCTCGACCAAAGCATCTTGTCGACGCCGATGTGGTGGCGGTTGTCGATCCCGTAGGTGTCGGTGACCCAGGTGAAGTGGACGTGCTGCTCGATGTACTCGCTGGGGAGCTTGGCCAGGTCGAACCGGAAGCGGTAGCGGTAGTAGCCGTCGTCGAGCTGCTCTTTGAAGTAGGGAACCCAGCCGCAGTCCACCTCGGCGAACACCAGGCCCAGATCGGGGAACCGGTCGAAGATCCCCGAGAAGATCAGCTCGATCAAGTGCGTCGATGCGCCCAGGAAGCGGGTGGCGGCGGGCAGGGCCAGCAGGTTCTTCTGGGCAGGCATCGTGTTCTGGAGCGACACATGGATGGCGAGCGTGATGTCGCGCTCTTCCAGGGCCGCCCACACCGGATCGTCGCCGGGGTCGGGCGACAGCGAGCCGTGGGGGTACGCGCTCATCAAGAAACCGCCGGTGCTGGCCCGGCTGCCCACCCGGTCGACCTCGGCCAGGGCCATATCCACGCCTCGGTTGGGCAGAAGAGGCAGGGCCCGGAACCGGTGCAGGTCGTGGGATGCGTATTCGTGAATCCAGTCGTTGTAGGCCTGGACTTGCGCGAGATGGAATTCGGGCTCCTCGGTGGCCGCCACCGCCTGATAGATCCGGGGCGACGGGTAGAGCACCTCGGCATCGACGCCGGCGATCTCGATCTCGCGGACCCGGGCGGCGGGATCCCATCCCCCGGGCCGGATCTCGTCGAATCGGACCCAGTTCTGGCGCAACCGCGGATCCTGGCCGGCGCAGGCATTGAGCCCGATGGGCATCGGGCCCTCAACACCCTCGATCACCCAGGCGTCGCCCTCCTCGAAGCTCTCCACCCGGGGCACCCGGTCGCGGAACTTCGCCGGAACCCGCGACGTCCACAAGTCGGCGGGCTCGTTGATGTGGCTGTCCGCCGAGATGAGGTTGTAGGAGCGCAGCGGCCTCGCCGACGATGTTTGAGCGTCCTGCTGCTCGGTGATCATGGTCATGTCGACTCCAATCGCAGGTTGTGCCGCCCGCAGCCGGGCCCGGCACTCGGCCTCAAACTCTATCGCCGCTCATTTTGGGATTACACCCCACTCATGGCGATAACACCCCGGATGTTGCGGCCCGCGGCCAAGTCCGCGAAGCCGGTGTTGATCTCTTCGAGCTGGTAGCGCTGGGTGATGAGCTTTTCCAGCGGCAGCCTCCCGGCCCGATAGAGGTCGATCCACCGCACCACATCCCTCGCCGGGTCGGGACCCCCGATAGTGGTCCCGACGATCGCCCTTTGGGCCAACAGCAGGTTCGGGGAAATGGGGATCGATTCCATACCGTGCGACGTGCCGCCCACTTGCACCACCATCCCGCCTGCGGAGAGGCAGGCTATGGCCGTCTCGTAGTGCTCCGGGCGGACCCGGTCGGGGGTGAGCAGCACGGCGTCCACCCCCCAGCCGTCGGTGAGCTCGCCCACTGCCTCGGCGACATCGGCGGCACTGGCATCGACCACGTCGGTTGCCCCATAGCCGGGGGCGAGGGCGAGCTTGTCGGCCTTGACGTCGACGGCCACGACTCGCTCCGCGCCGGCCAGCGCCGCGCCCATCACCGCGGCGGCTCCCACCCCGCCGATGCCAAGCACCATGACGGAGTCGCCGGGCTGAACATCGGCGACATTCACCGCCGCGCCCACGCCGGTGGACACTCCGCAGGAGACAAGGGCCGCCACCGCTGGCTCCACCCCGTCGGGAATCTTCACCAGGTGGCGCTCGGGGGTGACGGTGTGGCGGGCGAAGCTCCCGAGCCCAAGGTGGGTTCCCACCGCTGAGCCCGACTGGTCGAACATGCGATAGGTGCCGTCGCGCAGCCGCCCCGAGCCGTCCATGCCGGTGGGGCAGAAGGTCTTGAGGCCCCGCCGGCAGTTCCGACAGGTACCGCACGGCCCCTTGAATATCTGCACGACGCTGTCGCCCACATCCAGCGACTGCACCCCCGGCCCCACCTCGACCACGACCCCGGCGCCCTCGTGGCCGCAGACGGCGGGCGGCTCCACGGGATAGGCGCCCTCGATCACGTACCGATCCGAGCCGCATATCCCCGCGGCCCCCATCTCCAAGATCACCTCTCCGTGGGCGGGCGGGTGAATCTCAATCGCCTCTATGGACAGCGGCTCCCCTACCGTCCGCAAGACGGCGGCCTCTGTAGTTGTTGACATGACCACAAACTAGGCGGTTGGGGCCTAGCTGGTTATGGTGCCACCAGCCAGGGGGATGGTTTGGGCGGTCATCCAGGAGGCCTCCTCGGAGGCGAGGTAGGCGCACAGGGCGGCGACGTCTTCGGGCGTGCCCAACCGCCGGGTGGGAATGGCTCGGGCCAAGTGGTCGGTGACGCCAGTGCCGCCGGTGTTGGACATCAGCCCCAGAGCGATGGAGTTCACCGTCACACCGGTTTGGGCCACCTCAAGTGCCACCGAGCGGAGCAAACCGGCCGCGCCGCCCTTGCCGGCCGAGTAGGCCGCCACTCCGATGTTCACGCCCACAGTGCCCGCTCCCGAGACGACGCCGATGACCCGGCCCCAGCCCCGCTCGATCATCCCTGGCAGCACCGCATGGGTGCAGTTCAAGACGCCGCCGAGGTTGACGGCGAGGGGGCCGATCCAATCGGCCGGCTCGGTTTCTGCGAAGGGCTTGACCGCCATGTCCTCGGCCCCGCCGTTGCCGGCGTTGTTGACCAGGATGTCGATGGGCCGGTCGGCGATGGCCTCCCGCACTGCTTCGCCGTCAGTGACGTCGAAGGGCAGCGCTTCGGCGGAGCCGCCGGAGGCCGCAATCTGGTCGGCCACTTCACCGGCTCGGTCGGCAACGATGTCGTTGACCAGAACGTGGGCACCCTGAGACGCCAGCGTGTGGGCCACTCCCGCGCCGACGTTCTGGCCCGCGCCGGTAACCAGCGCCGTCTTTCCGTTGAGCTCGAACATGGTGGTTTTTCCCTTCAGCCCCTTCTACCGAGGAACATCTTGCCAGGCCATGTCGTGGTAGGGGTCGGGCTCCCGGGGCAAGCCGAGTACCTTCTCGCCGATCACGTTCTTGTTGACCTCGGTGGTTCCGCCTTCGATGGTATTGGCCCGACTGCGCAGCATGCCCTTGGCCGCATAGGGCATGGCCGCGGCCCACGCTTCCATGGAGTCGAGTCCGACGGGCTGTTCCCCAGAGGGCCACGCCACCGAACCCATCCCCATGAGATCGGCGGCGGCCAACTGAAGTGCCTGGTTGAGCTGGCTTTGGTGGACTTTCCCGATGGACGCGGCCGGCCCCGGCGTGCCGCCGGCCTTGACCGTGGCCCGAACCCGCTCGTTGGTCCACGCCCTGACCATCTCCTCGCAATAGAGCTGCATGAGCCGGTCACGTTCGACGGGGCCGATGCTCGCCTGTCGAGCCTGGTTGAGGAGGCTGTCGATGCCCCCGCCGCCGATGCGGTCGACGCCGCCAGAACCTGCGCCCGCCACCATTTGGCGCTCACCGGCCAACGTGGACGCCGCCACCCGCCATCCGTCGCCCGCGGCGCCGACTCGGTGGAAGTCGGGTACCCGCACCTCATCTAGCCACACTTCGTTGAAGTCGACCTCGCCGCCGATGTGGCGCAGGGGGCGCACCTCGACACCGGGCGACGACAGGTCGACCAGGAAGTAGGTGATGCCCCGGCGCTTGGCGACGGTGGGATCGGTGCGGGCCAGGCAGATGGCGAACTCGGACTGGTGGGCCCATGTGCTCCACACCTTTTGGCCGGTGAGGATCCACTCGTCGCCGTCGCGCTCGGCCTGCATAGCCAATGAGGCCAGATCAGAGCCCGCACCGGGCTCGCTGAACATCTGGCACCACCGCTCCTGGTTGGCCACCAGAGGAGGAAGAAAGCGCAAACGCTGCTCCTCGGTGCCGTGGGCAAACAGCGCCGGGGCCGTGTTGTGCAACCCGAGGGGGTTCAGCCGCCCCAGGTTGAGCGGGGCGAGGACCGCCTCGGCCACCCGGGCTTTGGCCGGCGGGAGATTGAGGCCGCGGTATGCGACGGGCCAGGTGGCTACGGCCAGCCCCGATGCAGCGAACGTGGGGTACCAGGCCTCATAGTCGGCTCGGGGCCGCACCTCACGGATGGCCAGCCGCCCATGGGGCGCGGCGTCGCGCCACGCCTGGGGGACGTGCTCGGCGACCCAGGCCGCCACCGCTTCTCGGATCTCGTCGTCGCTGCTGGTTGCATCTATCGACAACCGGTCGGGAGTCATTCCGCCGACATCGTCTCGAACCGATCGACCAGCGCGTCGAGCGCCTCTGAGGCGGTTTTTGCTCCTCCCGGGGGCGTGGGCAGCTTCACCGGCCCTTGCTCTCGACTGGGAAGCAGGATCGTGGCGTGTCCTGGACAGGTGATCTCACCCCGCTGGTTCTCGCCGTAGATGTCGAGGTCCACCGCGGGGGTGCCCTCGTCGGTTTGGTACTTGCGGGTAACCGTTCCCCGCATCCAGTGGGTGTCGCCCACGTAGTTGAACCGGCGGAACTGCACGTCGAGGGCGGCAAGCCAGGCATCGTCGCCCATCCAGTCGGTACACAGGTGTACCAGCCAGGTCTCGCGCATCCGGCCGTAGTCGTAGATAGCCGGATTGCCGGCTCGCCGTGCCCACTCGGGATCCCAGTGGACCCGCTGCTGCACATCGGGAATGTTGAGATCGTCGGGGCGGAAAAATCCCGGCACCCGCTGGCGCTGTTGCACGCCTAGCCGTAGGGCTTTGACCCCGTATAAGCCCATGCCCATGCCGGTGTGCCACACCACCATGTCGGTGACCCGCATGGGCCCCTTGACCAGCGGCGGCAGCTCGTCGCCCTCGTCGACGTCCTCCCACCACCGGGGCTCGGCCCCCCGGCGGCGATCCGACTCAGTGCTCACTGCCTCGGAGATCTCGGCGATCTGCTCATCGGTGTAGGGCTCAATCTCAATGCCGTCGTACTTGCCTCCGCCTTCGTCGGCCTGTCGCTCCACCGCCTGGCGGTCGGTGCGGATCATCAGCCGATACTGGGCCGACAGCACCGCTCCCTCGGTGGCGAACACCTCCGCAGTCCATTCATGGACGGTGCGGGCGGCGAACTCGCTCGATTTGTCGTGCACGCCGACCAGGGCGTTGCGCCGGGTGACCCGCATTCCCGGGCGCAACGGCGCCCACCACTCCCGGTAGCTGCCCGAGTAATAGGCATGGGCCCCCTTGAGCGGATCGCCCTTGAGCAGCGCCCTGGTGTCGGGATCGAGCTCCTGGACCTCGTTCTCCCCGATGAGGGTGTCGCCGCCGTTCATGTTGGGCGACGCAATTGGTCCTCCCCACACCGTGCTGGCGCCATAGCCGGGATCGCACCACAGCGGGTTGTCGTCGCCATAAGCCTCTGCCACCTGGCGAAACGCGTCGGTATTGGGCTCCCGGTACCAGGGCGGCTGGGGATGGGGCTGGGCGATCCCTATCCGAGCCCGCATCCGGTCAATGGCCTCGTCGGTAATCGCCCCTGCATTCGGCACGTGTGGGACTGTACCCAACGACCTTCTCGGTCACGAACAGACACGGCACCATTGGCGGCACCGGGAAACAGTGCAATGCGAACGGGAAGCTGGCATCTGGAATACTGGCGAGGCCGACTCACGGCCTCGTAGAGACCAGCAGGCCGGAAGGGTCAAACGACTGGAAGGGAACGGCAGATGAATCTGAGCAAGCGCGTGATTCAATTCCTAGCGCTCGCGGTTGTGGCTGCGCTTCTCAGCGCTGCTTGTGGCAACGACGATGACGGCAATGGTGACAGCAGCGTCGGACAGCCGACGCAGGCCGCCGAAAGCACCGAGGCGCCACGCGAAACTGCCACCCCGGAAGCGCCGGCAGCTACTGAGGCACCCGCGCCAACGGAGGCGCCAGAACCCACTGCCGAGCCGACAGCCACTGAGGCACCCGCGCCAACGGAGGCGCCAGAGCCCACTGCCGAGCCCACCCCGACCCCCACCCCAACTCCACCGCCCCCGCCGGTGGTGCAGATCTTGGTAACCAACGACGATGGCATCGATTCCGACGGCATCAATCTTGTGGTGCAGGCGCTCATGAGCTTCGACAACGTCGAGGTCACCGTGGTTGCCCCTGCCACCAACCAAAGCGGCACGTCGAACACAGTGTCCGATCCCGCGCCGACCACCGCCACGGAGACTGCCACCGCCAGCGGCTATCCGGCTCTGGCCGTTGAAGGCACTCCGTCCGACTCGGTCAACTACGCGCTCGACTTCGTGTTCGCCGAGCCTCCCGACTTGCTGGTTTCCGGATCGAATGACGGGCAGAACTTCGGACCCTTCGCCGAGATTTCTGGCACTGTCGGCGCCGCTCGCACTGCGGCGAGTCGGGGAGTTCCCGCCTTTGCCATCAGCCAAGGGGGCGTCACCGTGGACGCCGAGCACGAGAGCGGGATCCCCTTCATGGTCGAGTGGCTCAACGAGAATCTGGATGACGTGCTGGCGTTTGAGGGCGACGTCGCCCCGGTGTGGAGCCTCAACACGCCCTCATGCGGGGGCGTTGGTGAAGTGCGGGGCCTGTTCCACACCTCCCTCGCCGCTGAATTTGAACCCGGAGTAAGGATGTTCAATCCCGACTGCTCGTCAACGGAAGAGGATTTCGACAATGATGTCGCCGCCTTCTTGGCTGGCTATGCCACGTTGACCATGATCCCCGAGGAGCTGATCCTCGCCCCGCCGCCTTACTGACAACAGCTAAAGCCTCGCCGGACAAAGCCCACTATTAGTCATCATCAACGACGAGCTACACGGTCTCCACGAGGGGCTCTAGGGCATCGGCCATGTCGTGGACCGAAGCGGGTTCGATGTCTGAGAAGGGGTACAAGATGGCGAGGTCGAGCCCGACCTCCTTGTATTGCTCAGCTTGAGCGACGACGTTCTCGACGGGGTCGCCAGCTTGGTAGATGAGATGGGTTGAGGTGGTGATCTCGGCGGGGTCGCGGCCGATTTCTTCGCAGCACTCAACCAGCCGGCCCTTGACCTCAGCGAACTTCTCGGCTTCGCCGCCGGGGAAGTTCCAGTGGTCGGCCCACTTCGCCGCCAATGGCATGGTCCGCCGCGGCCCAGCACCGCCGATGACGATGGGCGGCGTGGGCTGTTGGGGGCCTTTGGGCTCATTGCGGGCGTCGGTGAAGGTGTAGAAGCGGCCCTCGAAGGTGGTGACCGGCTCGCTGAGCAGCGAAACCACGCACTCCAGATACTCCTCAAAGCGGTCGAAGCGCTCGGTGAGGCTGATCCCGTAGGCACCGGCTTCGACCTCGTTCCAACCGGCACCGAGGCCGAGATCGAGCCGGCCTTTGGACACGATGTCGAGGGACGACGCCATTGCCGCGCAGACCCCAGGATGGCGATAAGGAGCGGCATTGACCATCGACCCGACCCGGATGCGCTCGGTGGCCTGAGCCAGTGCGCTCAACGTCACCCACGCCTCCAGGCATGGGCCTTCCTCACTGCCGTAGATGGGATAGAAGTGGTCGAAGACCCAAGCCGACTCATACCGAGGGTCGGCATCGAGCTCCTTCCACGTCTCCAACATCACCGACCATTCGATGTTCTGGGGCCTGGTCTTGAACGCCAGTCTCATGGATTGCCTCCAACGCTTCTTCGCTTCGGTCTCGTCGTCAATAGAGTGTGCCGGAGCTTCAGAAAGGTCAAACCATGACGAATGACGCTGCGGCACGAGAGCGCTTGATGACCGGGGAGGCGTGGAACGACTTCTGCGACACGCTGCGAGCCGCCGGACGGGTGGTGGTCGAACGCACCCCCGACGCCAACGAGCAAGACCGGGTGGAGGGGTTCCGCTACCTGACCCGCATGTCGCTGATGGCCTACATGCGCTGCATCGAGAACCTTCCCCCGATGCAGAAGACGGCGATTTGGATCATTCCTCCGCCCATGAAAGGCGGCCAGGGGGTGCAGTCGCCCGACCAGGACCACGTGGTACAGCCCATTGACGCCGCCAAGCGATACCGGGTCACCGGCCAACGGGGCTCAGCACCCTACGTCCACATGTCGGCATGGACCCCGAAGGTGCCCGATTGGGTCGGGGTGGAATCAGTGGGCGACCGGGCCGTCGCCGTGCTGGAGGAGTTCAACCCGAGCTGGTCGCAGACGCCGTTCACCGCCCTGCTCGACGAGTTCACCGACGGCGCCGGCAACGTCGATTTTGTGCTGTCGGTGGACGATCCCGGCGTCGACAACTGGATGGCGATCGCCCCGGAGACCCGAGAGTTGATGATGCGCATCGTCTACGACGACCGCGACGCCCAGTCGGCGCCCCGGCTGATGATCGAGCCGCTCGAGCCCACCCCGGTGATCCACACGCCGGACGCGGCCGAGATGTCGAAGCGCCTGGCCATCGCGGCCCAGATGGTGCTGTCGGTGCAGTCCGACTATTCCGACTGGACCGACACGCTGCTCAAGGAAGAGAACCAGTTGCAGCTCACTACCGAGCACTACCTCCGAGTGGGCGGCTCCCCCGACGACCGCCATTTCGAGTTCGGCTACTGGCGCATTGGGGAAGGCGAGGCGCTGCTAGTGGAGTTCACGCCGCCGGTGTGCCGGCACTGGAACTTCCAGCTGTGCAACCACTGGATGGAGAACCTGGCCAACTACTTCACCGGACAGGGCTACGCGTCGTCCCAAGACGTCGAGGCCGACGCCGACGGCGTGGTACGGCTGGTGGTATCCCCCGAGAAGCCGACCTCAGGGATCTGGGTCGACACCGCCGGTCGCGACCACGGCGTGATGGGCTTGCGATTCGTGGAGCACGAGTCCATCCCGGTGATCACCACCAAGCTGGTGCGCTTCGCCGACCTGGGCTAAGAGCAGCTCAGTAGTCGAATACCGAGGGCAACGCGTCGATAGGGCGTGCCTCGGGGTAGTGCTCACTGATCTCGGCCGCGTGGCCAGGGTCGTCGATGCGGTCGGGATCGAAGTGAACGTCGATCCCCCGCTCAGCCAGATCGGCGTTGAAGCGGGCGGCAACGTCGTCGAAGCTCAGGGGACTGGATAGCAGCCGGGCTCGGTGGTCGGCGTCGAAGTACACGTCGGCCTTCCACTGCACGCTCACCCGGATATCGGCCAGCGGCGTGCGGTACACCTCCTCACCATGGTCGGTCACCACCCACTGCCCATCGGGGCTGTCGGCCGGGGCCAGCTGCGCCATCGGGGTAACCTGAGGCGTACCGATATCGAAGGGGCCGATGGCGTTGACCTGGTGGAACATGCCGTGGGTGTCGCCCATCAACGCAGTGTTGGCCATATTGTCGCCGTGCTCTTCGGGGGGCTGATTAGGTCCGTGGGGCCAGTAGCGAATCCCGCCGCCTTCCACGTCGTTGAGCCACCAGATGGCGGTGGCCTGGGGGAATGCCATGTCCTCGAACAGGCCTGACTCCAGCATGGCCCGCAGCACCCACATGGGCGTGTTGGACTGGTCGCGGCCCGCAAAGCGGGGATTGTCGGTATGGGCCGGCCCCGCTACAGGCATAGCCATCATCAGGTTCACGTAGACGCTGTGGGGCTTGACGATCTCGGTGCCATAGAAGGCCTTGGCGCACTCCAAATACACCGGATGGGCCATAAACACCTCCGAACCCGCCATGGAGAAGGACTCGTTCGCCCAGTCGTTGCGGAACCACAGCGGACGGGAGCGGGCGTGGGGATCGGAACCAGGGCTGTACCAGCCGCCCAGCACGGGGTACGGCGCCCCCTGGGCCAGCAGCTTGACAGCCGCCCCAACGTCGTCGAGCACCTCGGTGAGAAGGATCGGCGGACCGGCCATGTCCATCGGCCGAAACCGTTCAGTAATCGAAGACTGAGGGCAGCGCGTCGACGGGCCGGGCCTCGGGGTAGTGCTCGGCGATCATGGCCGCGTGGTCGGGATCGTCGTCGATGCGGTTGGGATCGAAGCGAGCGTCGATCCCCCGCTCAGCTAGATCGGCGTTGAACCGGGCGGCGATGTCGTCGCGGCTCAGAGGATTAGCGGCCAGCCGGGCCTTGTGGTCGGCGTCAATGTACACATCGGCCTTCCACAGCACGCTGATCCGGACATCGGCCAACGGCGTGCGGTACACCTCCTCGCCGTGGTCGGTCACCACCCAGTCCCCATCGGGGCTGCCCGCCGGGGCGAATTGGGCCATGGGCGTGACCATCGGCGTGCCGATGTCGAATGGGCCGATGGAGTTGACCTGGTGGAACATGCCGTGGTTGTCGCCCATCAGCGCAGTGTTGGCCATGTTGCCGACGTGTTCTTCGGGCGGCTGGTCAGGCCCATAGGGCCAGTAGCGAATCCCGCCGCCCTCCACGTCGTTGAGCCACCAGATGGCGGTGGCCTGGGGGAAAGACAGGTCGTCGAACAGGCCCGACCACAGCATGGCCCGCAGCAGCCACATCGGGGTGTTGGTGCGGTCGCGGCCCGCAAACCGGGGGTTGTCGGTATGGGCCGGACCGGCTTGGGGAATGGCCATCATCTGGTTCACGTACACGCTGTGGGGCTCGACGATCTCGGCGCGGTAGTAGGCCTTGGCCGAGTCGATGTAGGCCTGATTGTCCAGAAACACCTCTGAACCGGGCACAGAGATGGTCTCGTTCACCCAGTCGTCCCGGAACCACAGCGGACGGGTGCGGGCATGGGGATCGGCGCCGGGGTTGTACCAACCCCCCAGCGGCGCGTACGGGGCCTCTTGAGCCAGCAGCTTGACCACAGCCCCAACATCGTCAATCACATCGGTAAGCAAGATGGGCGGATCGGACACATGCATCGCCTCTGACCGTACCAGAGGATCGGATCACTATTTCAGACCGCCACAGCCCACAATGGGAATGATGCGGTCGGTCTTAGCGGCCTGGTCCCGGACTCACGACGACGAAGATGGCCGGGCCGGCCACATGGCGGCCGTCGACCACGGAGCCGCCTCCTCCAGCTGCCGTGACACGGCCAACACCAGGTCTTCGCGACCGAACGGCGCCGCGACCTGTACGCCAAGGGGCACACCGGCCTCGTCATAGCCCATGGGCACCGACGCCGCCGGCTGCCCGCCGACATTGAACACCGAAGTCTCGCTCGCGAGCGTCCCGGCGATCGGCAGCAACTCTTCGACGTTGCTCGTGTCATACACGCCGAGCTCCGGAAAAACCGTTCTGGTGGTAGGCGACAAGAAGATGTCAAACCGCGAGAAGTAGGTTGCCGTTCTACGGCCGATCAGCTCAGCGGCCTGAAGTCCTCGGATGACATCAGTGCCACCGAATCCAGCCCCGAGGTCGTAGAGGTAGCGAGTGAACGGTTCGATGTCGTCGTCTTGGAGCCCGCGGCCAAGCTCTGCGAGCCGGTCGTCGATCATCACTTTGGCGGCGGTGGCCATCAACGCGCCCATAGTGACCATCACCCCGGGCTCCACCGGAAGGTCTGCCACCTCCAAGTGGTGACCAATCCCCTCAAGGCATCCGGCTGCACGCTCGAGGGCTTCAGCGCACATCGGGTCGAATGCAGGCCCTTCTATCGAGCGACCGGCAACGCCGATCCGCAGCGGACCAGTCTCCGTCGCAAGCGACGACAGCCAAGACGCCGTCGGCGAGGAGATCTCATAGGGGTCACCCGGAACCGGCCCTGCCGTCAGGTCGAGTACATGGGCCGAATCCCGAACGGAGCGGGTCAATACATGGTCAATGCCCATCGGATACGACATCATTGTGGGCGCAGGATGTCCCGTCACTCGACCCCTGCTCGGCTTCAACCCAAATAGACCGCATGCGGCCGACGGCACCCGTATCGACCCGCCACCATCGTTGCCATGCCCGATAGGCACCATGCCCGACGCCACCGCGGCAGCTGTGCCACCCGACGACCCACCCGACGACTTGCCGAGATCGTACGGGTTGTGAGTCGGGCCATAGGCGGCCGGCTCAGTCGTGGCCATCTTGCCCATCTCCGGCATGTTGGTAACGCCGAGAATCACGAACCCTGCGGCCCGATAACGCTTGGCCAACTCACTGTCCTCGTCACGAACAACGCCTGCCATCAGTTTCGAGCCCCAAGTCTCGGGAACACCGGCAAGTTGTACTCGACAGTCCTTCACCACAAACGGGACGCCAGCGAACGGCGCATCCCGATCCACGTTGCGGGCGCTGTCCAGCGCAGCGTCGAAGCACGTGGCAATCACCGCGTTGATCTCTGGATTTCGCTCCTCGATTCGTCCAATCGCATCCTCTGCCAATTCAACCGGGTCCGCAGCTCCGCTCCTGACGGCCGCCGCAATCTCCGTGGCATCAGCTGAATCAAGCAGAACCCCAATATCTGTCATCACCAAACCCATCCGATCTCTAGCAAACACGAACTGTACGCTGTTCAACGAGGGGGAGGCATGAAGAGGCGGCTCACTTTCTTCGCAGTTTTCGCACTACTCGTTGCCGCCTGCGGAGGCGGAGATTCCGGCAATGAAGATGGGGCCTCACCGGACACACCTCCGCCGACCCAAGCTTCCGGTGTCCCCGCGCCCGAAGACACCGGCGTGGCCCAAGACACAGCCGTCAGCGATAGCGAAGATGAACCGGAACCCACGGTGGACGGCGCAGAGGACGAAGCCCCTGAGGACAGTGCCAGCCCAGAGCCTTCGGACGACACGATGTCGGACGAGGAGGTGGCGGCCCTCTCCGACCCCATCTTCCAACCCACGTGCCGGGGAGAAGGCGAGCTCAGCGCCACCGCCACCGGAGTCACCGCGGACACAATCAAGGTCGGTGCCCCTCAGATCGATTATGCGGAACTGGGCAGTCTGGGCCTCGTTCAGGCCGACCGAGGCGACAATGCGGTCATTCTCCAGGCGCTGGCCCAGGAATTGAACGACAACGGAGGGATCTGCGGCCGCATGGTGGAGACCGTGACGTATAAGTTCCTTCCCTTCGGCACCGGTACCTCGCTAGCGGGCTGCGTCTACTTCACAGAAGACGAAAAGGTCTTCGCGGTCTTGGGCAGCTTCATCAGAGTGCCGGCCGGGAACATCTGCGTGACCGAGACCCACGCCACTGCGCTCATCGGCGCCCCGTTTACAGTCGAAGATCGGGCCCGGGCCAATGCTCCCTGGGTAAACCTGGAAATCGCCACCGACCGGGCTTTGGAGGTGTTTGTGACCGCATTAGACAAAGCTGGACTGCTCACCGATCTCGGTAACGTGGCCGTACACTCCGGCGCCGGACGCGCCGAGTTGGTCGACAACGTGCTCGTCCCCACCCTTGAAGCGGCTGGGGTGGAAATCGCCGAGCGGACCGTGATCGATGTGCCAGCCGGCGACACCCAAGCCGGGGCGGCGGTGTGGAGAACGTTCGCGGAGATCTACCGGAACGCCGACATCAACACCGTTTTCATCGATGGCGACAACATCTTCGGAGTAGAGCAGCTCATCCAGAATGGCCTCGAGGTCAAGCTGTTCAACGCAGAACGGGCCACGTTCACCTTTGGGTTGCAAGACTCCAGCGACCCCAGCTATTTCGAGGCCTACACGCTCGGCTCGCCATACGCCGGCAATGACAACAACCAGCGGATGGAAGACTGCATTGACGCCTTCGAGCGCCAGTCGGGAATTGAGGTGATCCCCACCGAGCAGTTGCCGGAAGACGAGACCGACTGGTTTATCCCGGTACGCGGATTCTGCCGGGTATTCGACCTCTTCGTGCAGTTGGCGGCCGCGGCCGGCCCGAACCTCTCCAACGAGTCTCTTCAGGCGGCGATCGACAGCTTCGGACCTATCGAACTGCCCAACGAGGCGTTCGCCTCGCTTGGCGCCGGCAAGTACGACGCCCGCGATGGCGTTGTGCTCATGAAGTGGGATCCCGAAGCCGGCGATGACGACAGAGGCGACTTCGTCGTTATCTCCGATTTGATCGACACCGGGGGCTGACGGCCAGCCAACCCAAGCACCCGGCCCACGACCACTGGGTCCGACATGCTTGACAGCGAGCATGAACAAGATCAAGTTTGATCACGATGAGCGACCCTTTCGGGGGGAGACCTTCTGACGCCGGCGCCCTCAGCGACCAGATCTTGGCCGCAGAATCCGAGCGCCAGGCTGTGCTGGCTGCGGAGCCGGTGATCCTCGACGACGACCAGCTTCCCGGCGTCGGCGCCAAAGAACTCTCGCTGCGAGAGGCCATCTCGATCGGGGGCGTGTCCACCATCGTCCTGCTGGGAGCCCTCGATGCCACCGACGCTCTGGGAATCGGCGCAATGGGGCTCCTCGGGCCCGACATCCAAGAGTCGCTGGGGGTCAGCGACGCCGTGCTGGGCACCATCACCGCCGGGGGCAATGTCTTCATCGTGGCCGGCGGCCTGCTGCTGTCCCGGATCGCCGACAACAGCAACCGGGCCAGGCTGGTGGCCCTGGCCACCATCTTCTGGTCGGCCATGACCCTTTTACTCGGATTCGTGCAAACCGCGTTCTGGTTCTTCATCGTCAATTGCGCCATCGCGTTCGGCCGATCGCAGACCCATCCGGTGCAGGGCGCCATCATGGCCGACAGCTATCCCATCGAGGCCCGAGCCCGGGTCTACGCCGCCAAAGACATGGCCGGGCGATCGGGTGCTTTCCTCGCGCCGCTGGCCGTGGGCGGGTTGGTCTCGCTGATCGGGGGGGACGACGCCTGGCGCTGGGGGTTCATCGCGGCGTCGATCCCCACGCTGATCGTCGGCGCAACCATCTTTTTCCTCACCGACCCGCCGCGGGGGCAGTTCGAGCAGCGTTCCACCATCGGCGAGGCGCTCACCGACATGAAGCCCGGCCCCATATCGCTGGGCGCCGCCTTCCAGCGGCTGTTCAAGGTGCGGACGATGAAATGGGCGTTGATGGCCGCGGTGGCCCTCGGCTTCAGCCTGATATCCGACGGTCTCTTCCTCAATCTGTACCTCGACGAGCGCTTCGACCTCGGCCCGTTTGAGCGGGCCCTGGCCAACAGCACCCCCGGGGTGATTGCCCTGTTCACGATTCCGTTCGTGGCCAAGTGGTACGACGGCTTCTACCGCCGCACCCCGCCGCAGGCCATGGCCTTGCTGGGATCGCTTTTCTTCCCAATGGCGCTCTTCACCGTGCTTCAGCTGCTGATGCCATCACCGGCGACCTTCGCGGTGATGGCTGGGCTCAAGGCGCTGTTCGCCGCCCCGGCCCTCTCGCTGCTGGGGCCGACTCTGGCCAACATCAACCCCTACCGCATGCGGGCGCTGGGTTCGGCCATCGGGATGTCGCTGGTGTTCGGGGTTGGCGGTCTCGGCGGGGCCATCCTGATGGGCCTCATCTCCGATGCCACTTCGCCTCGTACTGCTCTGTTGGCCGTAGTTCCCGGAGCCATGATCATCGGCGGCCTGTTGACCATCAACGGCTCCCGACACATCCGGGCCGATCTCACCCTGGTGGTCGAGGAGATTAGAGAGGAGAAGGCCGAGAGCGACCGGATGAGGGCTGATCCCAGCGATATCCCGGTGCTTCAGCTCCACAACATCGACTTCTCCTACGGACCGGTGCAAGTCCTGTTCGATGTCGACCTCGAAGTGGCCCGGGGTGAGACTCTGGCCCTGCTGGGAACCAACGGAGCGGGCAAGTCCACGGCCCTGCGGGTTGCCGCTGGCCTGGGCATTCCCTCCCGGGGCGTGGTGCGCCTCAATGGCCGCAATATGACTTTGGCGTCGCCCGAGCAGCGAGTGAGAGAGGGCATCTTCTTGCTGCCGGGCGGCCAAGGGGTTTTTCCCCACTTGTCGGTGCGAGAGAATCTCGAAACGTCGGCGGCCATTGTCCGCAGCGGCGCCGGCACCAAGCCCGATATCGCCGGGCGACTTGATCGGGCCTTCGAGCTGTTCCCGGTTCTGAGCCAGCGGCCCAAGACGCTGGCCCACGACCTCAGCGGCGGGCAGAAGCAGATGCTGGCGCTGGCCCGGGTGATCATGCACGACCCGGAAGTGCTCTTCATCGACGAGCTGTCCCTTGGCCTTGCCCCTGTCGTCGTCCAAGACCTGCTGGCCGTGGCCGGACGTCTCCGCGACGCCGGACAGACGATGATCATCGTGGAGCAGTCCCTCAATGTCGCCCTGACACTGGCTGACCGTGCGGTCTTCATGGAGAAGGGCCACGTGCGGTTCACCGGGTCAGCCCAAAGTCTGTTGGAGCGCGACGACTTGGCCCGCGCCGTGTTCTTGGGCCGTGACGCCACCGCCGACCCGCAGGTTGATCTGGACGAGAGCTGATGCTGGCCTTCACCCTCACCAGCCAGATCGTGTACCTCGGGGTGATAGACGGCTTGCTGGTCGGCTTGCTGGCCTTGGGCATTGTGCTGATCTACCGGGCCAGCGGGGTCATCAACTTCGCGGTGGGATCGCTCGGCGTGCTGTCGGCCAGCCTTCTGGCCTTGCTGGTGCTCACCTACGACTGGCCCTTCTGGCCCGCCGCCATCGTTGCGGTGATAGCAGGCGGCCTCGTGGCCGCCGCCTCGGAACTCACCGTGATCACCCGGTTGTTCCGAGCCCCCAGGGTCATCTTGCTGGTGGCAACAATCGGCATCGCCCAGCTCTGCGAGCTGCTCCAAGTGGCCCTGCCCGACATAGAGACGACCATGGCTGTGAGATACCCGGTGGCGTTCTCCGGCCAGTGGGAGATTCTCGGTCTCCGGGTACGGGGTCCCGAGCTGATCGTGATCATCGTCGTTCCCGTCCTCACCGTGGCCCTCACCTACTACCTCCAGCGCACAGCACAGGGACGGGCGATTCGGGCCGCGGCCTCCAATCCCGACCTGGCCCGGCTCACCGCCATCAACCCCAAGATCATCTCGACCGTCACCTGGATCATCGCGGGCCTGCTGGCGGCGGTGGCTCTGATATTGGTGGCGGGAATCAATGGCCAGCCCAGCGGCTTCCGGTCGCTAGGACCGGCCACCCTTGTCCAGGTTCTGGCCGCGGCCCTGATCGGGCGACTTCGCAACTTCCCGATGGCGATGATTGCCGGAGCGGCCCTCGGATTGCTCCGATCGCTGCTGGTCTTCAACTGGCCGACCACCGCGGGGCTCTACGACGGCTCGCTATTTTTGATCGTCATCGCCACCACGCTGGTGGCCAGCCGGCGGCTCACCGGCAGCGACGAGTCGTTCTCGTTCGTGCCCACCACCCGCCCGCTTCCCCACGCGGTGGCCCGCCTCTGGTGGGTCCGCCACTCGTCTCGCATCGGCATGGGGCTGCTCCTCGCCGCTGCGGCGATCCTCCCCTTCCTGATCACCCTGGCCTCGCGCCAACTCCTGTTCAGCGAGGTGTTGCTCTTCGCCCTGATCGGGATCTCGTTGGTGGTGCTCTCTGGGTGGACCGGTCAGATCTCACTGGGACAGGCCGCGCTGGCCGGCATCGGGGGATTGACCACCGCGGCCTTGGTCGCCGGACGCGACATCGGGATCGGCCTGGGCGGAGCGTGGTTCACCCTCCCCCTTCCCGACATTCACTTCTTGTTGGCCGTGCTGGTGGGCGCGGCAGCCACTGGTGCCATCGCAGCAGTCATCGGGGTGGGGGCATTGCGGATTCGGGGCTTTCACCTGGCCATCGCCACTTTGGCGTTGGCTCTGCTGGGGCAGCAGTTTCTCTGGCGGCGGCCGTTCCTGTCCGGGGGCACCAATATCATCTCTCTCCCCCGAGCCACAGGGCCTGTCGATCTGGCCGATCAGCGCACCTACTACTTCTTCTCGCTGATTGCCCTGGTGGCGGTGATCGTTCTGGTGGCCAGGATGCGAGCCACCGGGGTAGGGCGCCGATGGCTGGCGGTGCGAGACAACAGCGCGGCGGCCTCGGCATTCACAATCTCGCCCTCCCGGGCCGGAATCCAAGCGTTCGTGGTGTCCGGGGTGATCGCCGGGCTCGGCGGCGGTCTGTTGGCCGGGCTGTACGTCTCCTTCGGGCTGACCGAGGAGTTCCAGATCCAAGATTCCATCGTGGTTGTCGCCATCGCGGTGATCGGCGGCGCCGGCACCGTGGTCGGTCCGATTCTCGGCGCCCTGTGGATCGTGGGCCTCCCCGCGATCTGGCCGGCCAACAACTTGGTGCCGCTTCTGACTTCCTCGATCGGGCTGCTGGTTTTGTTGATGTACTTTCCCGGCGGATTCGCCCAAGTGGTGCTCACCGGCCGCGATCGCTTCCTGGCCTGGTATGCGGGCCGGCTTCCCCAACCCGAACCGGCGCCGAGACGAGAAGTGGCCAGCGTGGTTTCCCGATCGGAGGCCGCTTCTTCCCCTACTGGGCCAGTGCTGGTTGCCGACGAGGTGACGGTGGTTTTCGGAGGCCTGACAGCAGTCGACAACGCCTCTATCCGAGTCCGCTCCGGAGAGGTGGTGGGCCTCATCGGTACCAACGGGGCGGGCAAGACCACGCTGATGAATGCCATCAGTGGATTCGTCCCGTGCTCCGGTCGAATCGAGTTCGAAGGCCGTCCCATCCAGAAGATGGCCGCCGACCAGCGAGCGGCGCTCGGTTTGGGACGGTCGTTTCAGCAGTCGCGGCTGTTTCCCGACTTGACCGTGCTCGAGACCCTGGCGGTGGCGGCGGAATCTCGCCAGCGAACCTCGTTCACCGCCGCGGTCGGCTTCTTACCCAACGGCTATCGCCGCGACCGGGCACAAAGGGCCCACGCCCAAGACATCGTCGACTTCCTCGGCCTCGGCCCCTACGCCGACAAGTTCAACTCCGAGCTCTCAACCGGCACCCGTCGCATTGTGGAGCTTGGCTGCCTCTTGGCATTGGAGGCCCGTGTGCTGTGCCTCGACGAGCCCACTGGAGGGGTCGCCCAGCGCGAGGTTGAGGCGTTTGCCCCCTTGCTGTTGTCGATCAAAGACGAACTCGGGGCCGCCATGTTGGTGATCGAACACGACATGCCCATGATCATGCAGATCAGCGACCGGATCTGCTGTCTGGAAGCAGGCCGGGTGATCGCTGCGGGCTCGCCCGCCGAAATTCGCACCGATCCCGCCGTCATCGCCTCCTACCTCGGTACCGACGAACGGGCCATCCGCCGGTCGGGGACAATTGATCCAGGCGAGGAAGCCCATTTCCCAACGCCGACCTAGTCGAATAGTTGACCCATACTGGAGAGGCCATGCGGATCCTGTACATCGACATCGACACCCTTCGGGCCGATCACTTGGGGTGCGCGGGATACCACCGCAACACCACGCCGAACATCGACGCGCTAGCCGCTGAGGGGGTGCGGTTTTCCAACGTCTATGCGTCCGACGTGCCCTGCCTGCCCAGCCGTACCGCGCTGATCACCGGGATGTTCGGGATTCGCAACGGGGTGGCCAACCACGGGGGCATGGCGGCCGACCTGCGGCCCCAAGGGCCAGATCGCAGCTTCTTCTCCACCATCGCGGCCAGCTCTTGGGCGTCGCGCTTCTACTGGTCGGGCTACCACACCGCCTCGATTTCCAGCTTTCCATTCCGCCACTCGGCCACGTGGTGGAACAGCGGTTTCATGGAGTCGATGAACCTGATGCGCGGCTTTGGCGGCGAGCGGGCCGACCAGGTGCTGCCCGGCGCTTTGCGCTGGCTCAGCGACAACGCCGAGGCCGAAGACTGGTTCCTCCACGTCCACTTATGGGATCCCCACACCCCCTATAACGCCCCGGCCGACTACGGAAACCCGTTCGAAAGCGATCCCCCGCCGGCCTGGCACACCGAGGAAGTGCGGGCCCGCAACTGGCCGTTGGCCGGACCGCATTCGGCCCAAGAGCCCTGGGGGTTCAAACCCGACGAGTGGGGCCCTCCTCCGCCTCGCCATCCGTGGAACCTGTCGAACATGGACGAGGTCAAGCAGACCTTTGACGGCTACGACACCGGCATCCGCTACGCCGACGACGCGGTGGGGACGCTGGCCGACAAACTGGCCGGTCACGGCGTGCTGGACGAGACCGCCATCCTGGTCTCCTCCGACCACGGCGAGGCGTTCGGCGAACTGGGGGTGTACGCCGACCACCAGGCCGCCGACGAGGCCACCTGCCATATCCCCTCGGTGCTGCGCTGGCCGGGGATCGAACCCCAGGTCCACGAGGGGCTGCTCTATCACCTGGACGTGGGCGCCACCATCGTCGATCTGGCCGACATCGACATCCCCTTCCACTGGGACGGCATGTCGGTGGCCGACGACATTCGCACCGGCGACCACCGAGGGCGGGAGTCCTTGGTGCTGTCTCAGGGGGCGTGGTCAGTACAGCGGGGCGTGCGCTGGGGAGACCACCTCTACCTGCGGACCTGGCATGACGGCTATCACGCGGCCTGGAACGAGGAGATGCTGTTCGACATCGCCTCCGACCCCCACGAAACCACCGACCTGGCCGATCAAGCCCCATCGGGGCTGGCCGAAGGCCGGGACATGCTCCAGTCTTGGACCGACGAACAGATGACCCGCAGCTACTCCCCCGTCGACCCTCTCAAGATCGTGCTAGCCGAGGGCGGCCCCTTCCATTGCAAGGGGCACCTGCCCGAGTACCTGGAGCGCCTCGAAGCGACCGGCCGAACCGAAGCCGCGGCGGTTCTTCGCCAACGCCATCCCATCGACGACGCATCCACCGGCTTGTCGGGGATCCCCAAAGACGTGCTCGAGAGCCTCGGAATCGACGTTTGATGCAGGTTCTGCCCGGTCGGATCATCACCGGGATGTCGGCGATCCTGTTGCCCCATCTCGATTCGACCACGGTGGACTGGGCTTCGCTGGACGCTCACATCGCCCGCACCCACGAGGCCGGACTCACCCCGGCGGTGAACATGGACACTGGCTTTGTCCAGCTGCTCGATGCCGACACTCGCACGCAGGTACTCGACCGGGCCAAGGCCATCACCGGCGGCGACTTCGCAGCCGGAGCGTTCGTGGCCGACGACCTGGGGGCGGAATTCGACCTCGACGCCTACCTGCGGGCAGCAGAAGAGATCATCGCCAGAGGTGGCCTGCCCGTGATCTTCCCGTCGCACGGGCTGAACGACCACGGCGATGCCGCCTGGCTTGACGCCCATGGCCAGCTAGCTGGCCACATCGAACGATTCATCGGGTTCGAACTGGGCCCTATGTTCGTGCCCTACGGCCGAATTGTGTCGCTGGACACCTACCGGGGCCTGCTGGAAATTCCCCAGTGCATCGGGGCCAAGCACTCGTCGCTGAATCGGCAACTGGAGTGGGATCGGCTGGCGCTGCGCAACGAGGTCCGCCCGGACTTCATGGTGCTGACTGGCAACGACCTGGCCATCGACATGGTGATGTACGGCTCCGACTACCTGCTGGGACTCTCCACGTTCGCGCCCGACAAATTCGCCGAGCGCGATCGCCTATGGGCTAGAGATGACCCCGGCTTCTACCAACTCAACGACGTTCTCCAGTACCTAGGGCACTTCACGTTCCGCCCGCCGGTACCGGCCTATCGCCACAGCGCGGCCATGTTCTTGCAGATGCGGGGCTGGGCCGAAAGCGACGCCACCCCCGTTGGGGCACCAACTCGCCCCGACAGCGACCGGGAGATACTGCGCGACATCGGCGAGCAGCTGGAAGTGCTCTAGTCCATGGCTCGCATCAAGCAAGTCAAGAATTTGACCAGCATCGCCGCGCTGCGCAGCCATCTGGAGGGCCTCGGCGTGGACATCCCCCTCGACGACAAGGTGGACCCCGCGGGCGCACTGGCCCAATCCCTCACCATCACCGACGGGTCGGCTGGCACCATGGCTGCCCCCAACCGCTGGGCCGTGCTGCCCATGGAAGGCTGGGACGGGGAGGAAGAAGGGCGGCCGTCCGACTTGGTCCGTCGCCGGTGGGATCGGTTTGCGGCCAGCGGGGCCGGGTTGGTGTGGGGCGAGGCCACCGCGGTGCGGCCTGATGGCCGGGCCAACCCCCGCCAGCTGGTACTGGACGAAACCACCGTGGACGACTTCGCCGCGCTGCGAGCCCGTCTCGACCCATCACAGGTCACCGGACTCCAGCTCACCCACTCGGGTCGCTATGCCCGGCCCACCACCGCCGGACCGACCCCCAAGACGGTGTATGAACATCCGCTCTTGGACGCCCGAGTGGGGTCGGGTGCCGCCGAGGTGCTCACCGACGACGAGCTCGACGAGCTGGTCGAACACTTCGTCGACCGGGCGATGCTGACCCACCAAGCCGGATTCGACTTTGTGGACATCAAGGCGTGCCACGGCTACTTGGGCCACGAATTCCTGTCAGCCATCGACCGACCTGGGCCCTACGGCGGCGACCTGAACGGCCGCACCCGCTTCCTGCGGACGGTCATCAAGGGGATTCGCCAGCAAGCCCCCAGCCTGAGAGTGGCTGTACGCCTGTCGCTGTTCGACTTCGTCCCCCACACCGTTGGGCAAAATGGCGTGGGGATCCCCGAGACTCCCGGCCCCTACCGACTGGCTTTCGGGGGCGACGGGTCCGGGGTGGGTATAGATCTCACCGAGACCCATCAAATAGTGGACATGCTGGAAGATCTAGGAGTCGGTCTGGTGTGCGCCTCGGCGGGCAGTCCGTACTACGTGCCCCACATCCAGCGGCCCGCCTATTTCCCCCCCTCCGACGGCTACCAGCCGCCCGAGGACCCCTTGGTCGGCGTGGCCCGGCTGATCGCCGCCACCGGGGAGATAGCCCGCCAGCATCCCAATATCACGGTGGTGGCCGCCGGCCTGTCCTACCTCCAGGAGTGGCTACCCAACGTTGGTCAAGCCCTCGTGGCCAGGGGCATGGCCGATGCCGTGGGACTGGGGCGCATGATCTTGTCGTATCCGCAGATGCCCGCCGACGTGTTGGCCGGACGAGAGCTCGACCGGCGATTCATCTGCCGCACGTTCTCCGACTGCACCACCGCTCCTCGCAGTGGCTTGATCTCGGGGTGCTATCCGCTGGACGACTTCTACAACCAGCGAGAAGAGCGCATTCAACTCGCAGCGTTCAAGAAAGCGGCCAAGGCCCGGCTGCGCTGAAGAATCGACCCCAGCTATCCCTTTAGGGGAGGGCGAAGCGCCCCGAGACAGAAGGCCCAGAGCGGGTCGAACCGGGCGTGAGTTGAGCCCACTCGACCAAGCGCGAAGAGATGAGCGGCCAGCGAGACGTCGAAGAAGAGATCCGACAGCTCCTCCACCTCGATGTCCGATCGGATCGACCCGTCGGCTGCCCCCTCAGCAATGATGCCGGAAATGAGCTGTCGTAAGGGATCCCAGGCCAGCCGAAGACCTTCGGGCCGTGCGGCTGCCAATTGGTTGTGGAGTGCGGCCATGGTGCGGACGATCTTGGCCGGCGGTGCATCCTCACCTCTCACGAAGTCCCAGAATGTGCGGACACAAATCTCAAGTCGGTCCAGCGGAGGGGCGCCGGCTTGAACGGTGTCAGGGATGTGCTCAACAAGCTGGGTGATCAACTCCTCGAATAGGGCCAAGACGAGATCATCCTTGGAGGAAAAGAGCTGATAGAAGCGCCGGAGAGAGCCTCCTGAGCGCTGCACCACGTCTTGCACGGTGAACTCGACCGACCCCTCCTCTTCGAGCAGGGCCAACGCGGCGTGGACAAACTCGCCGCTGCGAGCCAGGGCTTGAACTCGAGCACTGTCCAATGACCGCTCGAGCATGCGCTGCTCCCAAGAGCTGAGGTCCGACAAGTCGCTACTGGCGTTCTCACCGATGGTTTCGGTGTTCTCACCATCGGTTCCTATGTTCTCAGTGTCGATATTTAAGTTCTCAGGCATGGCTCTCTTGTTCTCATTGTTGATATTTTAGTTCTCGCGTGTAAGAATGGCATTCTCAGCAAGGAGAAGCGGGTTATGTCTCCCTCAACACTAGCCACAGCGATCGACCTGACCGACATGGACATGTTCGCAGAACGCGAACCCTACGAGGTGTACGACGAACTGCGAGTCCACTCCCCCATCTGGCGCCATCCCGAGACCCCCGGCCATGACGAGCCCTTCTGGCTGGTCACCTCCCACGAACTCATTACCAAGGCCCACCGGTTGGGCCCGGTGCTCTCCCATCAGACTGGTCCGGGCCGCAACGGCACCGGTGGGATCACCATTGCTGACGTGGAGACGGGCCCCGGAATCATGATGATCATGACCGATCCACCCGACCACACCCGGTACCGGAAGCTGGTCAGCAGGGGGTTCACACCCCGGATGGTGCGCAAGCTGGAGGATTGGCTCCGCACCCTCAGCAATCTCATCATCGACTCGGTGGACGGTCGCACCGAGGGCGACTTCGTGGTCGATCTCGCCTCCGAGCTTCCGCTGATGGTCATCGCCGAAATCGTGGGCGTCCCCCAAGAGGACCGCCACCAACTATTCGAGTGGACCAACTCGGCCATTGGGCGCCACGACCCCGAGTTTCAGGACCACGACGATCCCTACGCGCCGATAAACGCGCCGATGGACGCCTTCAACATGACCATGTACGCCCATGAACTCGTCGAGGAGAAGCGCCGCTGTCCCCGCGACGACCTGATGACCAAGCTGGCGCATGCCAAGGTGACCATGGCCGATGGGACGGTAACCGAGCTCAACGACTTGGAGCTCTCGCTGTTCTTCACCCTCCTCGTAGTTGCTGGCAACGAAACCACCCGCAATGCCATCACCCACGGCCTACTCGCCTTCCACGAGTTCCCCGACCAGTGGGACTTGCTGCGCCGCCATCCCGAGCTGATGCCCAGCGCAGTAGACGAGATTCTGCGATATAGCTCGCCGGTGCGGTACTTCCGTCGTACCGCAACCGAAGACCTCGAACTCGGCGGGGCGCACATTGCCGCCGGCGAGAAGGTCGCCTTGTGGTACACCGCAGGCAACCGCGACCCCAAGGTATTCGACGACCCCCACCGCCTCGACATCACTCGCACGCCCAACCCCCACATCGCATTTGGTGGCGGCGGGGCCCACTATTGCCTCGGTGCCAACCTGGCCAAGCTGGAGTTGGAGGTCTTTTTCGAAGCGTTGACGAAGCGCCTGCCGGAATTCGAGGTGGTCGGCCCGCCCGTGCGACTACGAGACCTCCAGGTACACGGCATCAAACACCTGCCGGTGCGCTACGGCCCAGTGGCCGACGCCGCCGCGGCATAGAGCGGCCTAGCCTTCGGCACATCCGCCCCCGATACTGTGGGGGCCGAACTCAGCAGCGAAAGCAGGCGAGCAGTGTCCGACCTCCACGTAGAAAAGCGCGACCACATCGTCACCGTCACCATCGACCGCCCTCCGGTCAATGCCGTCACCACCGCCACGATGGCTGAGATCCGCGACGTGTTCTCCACTCTGGGCGACGACCGGGACGTACGGGTTGCCATCTTCACCGGGGCCGGCGACAAGGCGTTCGTCGCCGGCGTCGATCTGAAAACCTCCGGGAACGAGCCCCGCGACCAGCGTCCGCCTACGGAGCTGACCGACCCCGGCTTGGTAGCCCGGGAGGCCATGTGGGCCATCATCGACTGCGCCGTACCGGTGATCGGGGCCATCAACGGCTACGCGCTGGGCGCGGGCCTGGCCTACGCCGCTTGCTGCGACATGCTGGTGGCCTCGGAGAACGCCACCTTCAGTACACCAGAAATCAACGTCGGGCTCCTCGGGGCCAGCGCCCACCTCTCGTTGATGATGGGCCGTCACAAGGCCCGGGAGATGTTCCTCACCGGCGAGCAGGTCTCCGCCCAAGAGATGTACCGCATCGGCGCGGTTCGCACGGTGACCCCTCCCGACAAGCTCATGGAGACTGCGTTGGAGCTGGCCCAAGAGCTGGCCACCAAGAGCCCGATCGCCATGCGGATGGCCAAGGAGTCGATGAACAGGATCGAGAACCTGTCGCTGCGGGAGGCCTACCGAACCGAACAGGACTACACCACCCGCCTGATGCGCTTCGACGACTCCCGCGAGGCCCGCCGCGCCTTTCGCGAAAAACGCGAACCCGACTACAAGTGGCAGTAGGAACCAACAGCCTCAGAGCAGCTTGCTGTTGTCCCAGTTGAGCATCTTGCCTACGGGAGTTAGCTCGATGGTGGCGTTGAGGTTCTTCTGGTAGTAGTCCCGCGTCTGCTCGGGCATCACATCCCGGGCAGTGCGGTACGGGGCGTATTTCTCATCGAGGGCCTGGGCGATCTGTTGGGCCAACTCCTCTGTGGGCTCGATGATCCGGCCCACGCACTCCACGTGGACTGCCCGTAGCTCGGCCCACCGATCCCCTGCTTCCACCAAGAAAGAGCAGCGCTGGTCGTTGCGGAGCCGCATCACCTTCTTGCCCCGGGTGACCATGTAGATCTTCTGATCCAGCACCACGTACCACACTGGCAAAGCGATGGGCTGGCCATTGGCCCGCAGCGTGGTGAACACGCCGTTCACCGACGTCTCCAGCATCTCCCAGCACTCCTCGGGCGACATCCGCACCGTGGGCTTGTTCTTCTTCTCAGCCATCGATCAGCTCCCTGAGCTCGCGGCGAAGGATTTTTCCCGAAGCCGACTTGGGGATGGCATCGGTGAACCGCACGCCCCCGAGGTGTTTGTAAGTGGCCATGTGTTCGGCTACATAGGCCTTCACCGCCTGCTCATCAAGCCCTGAGTCGGGAGAGGGAACCACAAAGGCCAGCGGCACCTCCCCGCTCTCCTCATCGGGGCGGCCGATCACCGCGGCATCGGTGATCTGAGGATGCTCCACCAGCAATGCCTCCAGCTCGGCCGGGGCCACTTGGAAGCCCTTGACCTTGATGAGCTCCTTCAGCCGGTCGACGATGTAGACGTGACCGTCGCCGTCGATCCGGGCGATGTCGCCGGTGTGGAGCCAGCCGTCCTCGTCGACGGTCTCGGCGGTGGCCTCCGGGTTGTTGAGGTATCCCTTCATCACCTGGGGGCCGCGAATCCACAGTTCGCCCTCCACGTCGATGGGCAGGTCCTCCCCCGAGTCGGAGTCCACGATCCTGATCTCGGTGTTGGCCACCGTCAGTCCCACCGACCCGGCCTTAGAGTTGCCCGGTGGAGTGGCGTGGGAAATCGGGCTGAGCTCGGTCATCCCGTAACCCTGCACCACTTCGCAGCCGATCCGCGTCGATGCCTCAGCTGCCACTTCAGCCCCCAGCGGGGCTGCCCCCGAGAGCACCTGGCGCAGCGACGAGAGGTCGTAGTCGACCACCGCGGGGTGCTTGGCCAGCGCCAGCACGATGGGAGGCACCGCGAAGAAACGAGTCACCTGATGGCGTTCGATGAGCGACAGCGCCTGGGCCAAGTCGAAGCGGGGCATCGTCACCAGCGTTGCCCCGTGATGAAGCTGGTCGTTCATGAGCACCTGCATTCCGTAGATGTGGAAGAAGGGCAGCACGGCCAGCACCACATCGCTGGGCTGGGATGCGACCGACGAGGCACCCTGCTCGATGTTGTTGACCAGGTTGGCGTGGGTGAGCATGACCCCCTTGGGCAATCCGGTAGTACCCGACGAGTAAGGCAGGACCACTACGTCGTCGTGGGGGTCGACCTCCACCTGGGCGATCGGGTCGCCCATCAGCGACCGCATGGCAATGCCCGCCGACGGGCTGTCGGAGTCGATCACCACTACATCGCCCGCCACTCCGGATTGGCCCATGGCCTCCTGGGCTTGAGCTGCAAACCCCTCGGCGGCGAACACCATCGTGGCCTGCGAGTCGGTGAGCTGGTAGGCGATCTCATCTGCACCGTAAGTGGGGTTGACCGTGGTGACCGCGCCCCCCGCCACCGCCACCGCGTGAAACACCACCGGGTACCACGGGGAATTGGGGGCGACCAGCGCAGCCACATCGCCCCGCTGAAACCCTGCGGCGACCAATCCGCCAGCTAGGGAGCGCACCTCCTGCTCGAGCTGCCCAAAGGTGAGCGCCCACTCCCCCGGCCCGTCGATCACCGCCGGTTGATCGGCCAGTTCTCCGGCTCGCTGAAGCACGAACCCGGTGACTGGCTGCGAGCTGAGGAGCTCGTCTGGCAGCAGGCTGGCGTGGACGATCACTGGGCGCTTGGGACCGGCGTGATTCCGTGGAACGGACTGCCGGCTTCCTGATACTCCTCGAGCAACTTGAAGAACTCCTCGCCAAACGGGCTTTCGCCCCGAAGGGGCATTGCCGCCCGGACAACGGTGAAGTCCAACGGCGCCAACCGCGCGGCGGCGTCGAAGTGGTGAGCCGCCCCTGCCTCGTCACCAGCGCGCCGCAGATGGGCGGCGAGGCGGAAGTGCAATCGGGCAGCCAACTCGTCTTCGTCCAGGTCGGCGATCTCGCTGCTGGCGTCATCGGGAACAACACCCTGGTGAACCCAGGCGCGGATCTGGTCGAAGTGCCCCTCGCGAGTGCGGCCGGTGAATTCGCTGAACATGTCGGTCCCGAACTCATTGGCGTTGGGACGGGCGATGCGACCGTTTTCGTCGATCCACACCACCGCAGGCACATTGCTGATGGCGTACAACTCGGTGAGAAGGTGGTCGGGATCCATGAGCACCGGATAAGTGATGCCATCAGCCAGCACCCGCACCTCATCAGTGGCTTCGTCAATGGCCACCGCAATCACCTGGAAGTCGTCATCGGCCAGCTCATCTTGCAATTCCTGCCACCCGGGCAGGTCGAAGGCGCATCCTCACCAACTAGAAAAGGCAACCAAGAGCCGCCTTTTGCCGGCATAGTCGGACAGGCTCCGGTCCACGCCATCGAGATCGGCAAGTGTGAAGTCCGGCGCTTGGCGGTCGAGCAGGGCGGCCCGGCGAGTGGCGTTGGGCTGGCCCACCACAACAGTGTTCGTGTCGGGATCCACCAGGGTGGGTCGGTCCAAGCCACTGGCGGCAGCCGCTACATCGACCTTGTCGCCCACCTCGATGACCGAGCGGTCTCTCACCGGGACACACTGATCATCGCGGCAAAGGCCCTCAGGCTTGAGCGTCCACCCGATCGCGGCTGGTAGTCCCTCCGGCTCGATCAGCGGGCGCCCATCGACCCATTCTCCTGAAGCAGTGGCTACCTCGTCGCCGAGGACGGTGATGCTCGTCATGTTGGATACTCCTTTACTCGACGGGTTCGAATGGAATTGAATCGCCGACCGGCAGCCAAGTCCTCTCTTCGGAGTCGAACTCGTAACGCTGCACATGTGAGCCAGCTGAGTGCTTGTCGGGCGACAGGCTGGCGCCGGCCATGGCGGGAAGGTCAAACGTTCCCATGCGCTCGCCCGCCGCTATGAAAGTCTCCGGGGTGATGTTGCCTCCGGCCTCCTCCAGAATCCTGACGGTCAGCACAAAAGCCCGACAATGGGTGGTTATGCCGAGGACCACCTCGCTGTCGTCCAAATCCAGCGGCTCATCGCCGAACCGCTCCTCATAGGCGCCAATGCACTGCTGCACGCCGGGATCGGCGATGGCCTGCTCAGGTGAGGGTTTGTGGGTGGTCACCGCGAAAGTCCGAGCCAGCGACTCGTTGGTGAGCGACAAGTCATCGCTGATCGTTGTGCGGTCGGCGGCCTGCCCGTTGGTCAGGGCGATGGGGACATCCCAGCCGAGCCGTTGCGTCGACTGGATGATGCCGTGCACATTGGACAGGTTGAGGATCAGATCAACCCCGTCGGCTTCCATTCGATAGGAAATATTGTCGGTCGTCGGTTGGTCGGCCACCGCGTCTCCGGTAGGAGCGCCCCTCGGGTAGACCCCGACGACATTTATGCCTGCGTCCTCCAGTAACGGCCGTATCGCATCGGCGTACTCTTTGTCAGGAGGAGCCTCGTAGTAGATGCCCACGTTGTGGCCGTCGAGGTCGCCGGCCCGGATCATCTCGATGACCCCTCCCACCCGCATGTGGGTCTGGTTCATCTCGGCGGCGAAGAACAGGCCGTTGGAACGGGCCTGGCGCTCAGTGTTCTCGCCAAAGTGACCGACATAGGGATGTCCGTGAGTCTCGGTAATGCACAAGGCATAGTCCTCAAGGAACTGGCCGATGACCACAAACACTTTCCTGTCCTCCATCAACTCGACACAAACCGCCTCGTTGGCGGCGGCACCGAGAGGGAAGAACAAGCTGACGTGGACCACCACATCTCTACCATTGATCCCGCCCCGCTGGTTCAGGTCATCAACCAGCGCTGCGTAGAAGTTCTCCACCGGGAAGGGGCTGAGGTCGACGCCAATCGACGCCAGCATTTCGATGTCGATGGCAGCAATACCGATAGCGATCTCCGTTTCGGTTACACCCTGGTAGCTGGCGGTGAGCACAATCGGGGTTGGCTCCGGCGTTGGCTCATCGGGGGTCTTGGCCGGCTCGTCGGCAGGAGTTTCCGCGGACTCTTCGGGAGCTGTCTCGGCCGGCTCGTCGGCCGGTTCCTCAACTGGCTGATCGGATGGCTCATCGGATGGTTCATCAGCCGGAGCAGAGGTTTGCTCTTGGGCTGCGGATGGCTCCGAGGTGTCAGCACTGCCGTCATCGTCATTGCCGCCGCACGCTGCGGCCACGAGCGCCACGGCGATGAGCAACCACCACCATCTCCGTATGCCTCTTGAACCTCTGATTTCGGTCACCGTGTCCCTCCCCTGGAACTGTGATCGGAGCCCCTCATTTCAGGCCTAGCCGAGCGTATTGGTCGTCGGGCGCTTGTACTTCGTTGAGCGCGGTGTGGAGCAGGTCGAGCATCTCATCGGCCAACGACTCACTGCTGCGGTTCTCCTGCTCGTTCGGGTCGACGTCGAGGTCGAACAGGAAGTGGCGGTCGTTGCAGGCGTTCACCGCCACCCACAGCGGGAGCGTGTCGCCCTGCTGGTAGGGCTGGCGGATCACCGGCACCTCCGACCCTGGCATGTTGTCCAGCCAGGCTCGGTGGTCGGGCGGGGGCAATCCGGGCATACCGATATCGCCGAACGGCATGGTGGACCACCGGTTGGACCACATCGACAGCGGGAAGTTGTCCCCGGTCGCGCCTCGGGCGTACTTGTGCTGGCCGTCGGTGACTTGTACCCAGCCCCCGAACACTCCGCCCAGCGCCCAGTCCCGGATGACGTCGACTTCGCCAGTTAGCAGCGGAGCCATGGAGCGGCCATGGGTGGTCTGCACCACCTCGGCATCGAAGACGTCGGCCACGGTGGCGAAGATGTCCACATTGGTGGTCAGCGCATCGCACTCTCCCCCACCGGGCTTCCCCGGCCAGGACACCAAAAGCGGCGTGTGGCCCAGAGGCTCGTACTGGGGCACTCCGGGCTTACCCCAGATATCACGCCCCTCCCGCTCGTCCCCCAGATAATGGCCGTGGTCGGTACACACGATCAGCGCGGTGTCGTCCCACAGGTTCTGCTCGTCGAATCGATCCAGAATCTTCCCAAACCAGTGGTCGATCATCGACAGCTTGGCCCCGTAGTTGGCCCGCACGTGGCGGCCTTCTTTCTCCGAGAGGTTGCCGGAGGCGATACCCCCGTCGACATAGGGCGGCCAGATGATCCACTCCTCATCCCACGCCTCGTCGAAATATCGGCCTGCCCACGGTGCCGGCGTGTCGAACGGCTCGTGAGGATCGAACTCATCCACGAACATGAACCACCGGTCGTGGTGAGGCGTGGCCTCGGCCAAGAATTGCGCCGCCGCGCTCATCGTCTTCGGCCCGGGGTAATCCTCTTCCGAGCGGAAGAACGTCCGAGACCGGTCATAGCCCCGGTCCATTTCCTCAAGCCCCCACATCTTCGACCACCACCAGCCGCCCTTTCGGGCCGGCATTGTCGGAGTCCCGGCCCAGCTGGGGTCGTAGAAGGTGCGCCACGGATCGCCCTCGTGGCCCCGCAAATAGTCCCAGCAGTGGAAATCGGTGTGGTAGTTCTCGCCGCCGGTCTCAAATAGATGGGGATGGTCGGTAAACAGTGCGGTGGTCACCCCGCTGCGGCGCAGTACTCGGGTAATGGTTTCCTCCCACAGCTCCACCGACCCCCACGGCTTCCACAGAAAATCCAGCGCCCCGCACAGGATGTCGTGGCGGGCCGGCATGCACGGCAGCGACCCCGTCACATGGCGGGTGAACCGAGTGGCTCGCTCAGCGGCGAACCGGTCCAAGTTCGGCGTCTCGAACTCGGTGCCGCCGTAGCTCCCCAGCATGTGCCGATTCAGCGAATCCAACAAGATGACCGCAACATTCGACGGTGCGCTCATGAACCCCCCTGCCCTGTCTTTGGCATCTCCTTGATCTTCTGACGCTACTCTCATGGGCCAGCACAGGCCGAATATGGCCGCCCGAGCTTGGGGGAGACGTTGGACAACGAGCAGACCCAAAGCGAGTCCATCGACGCGCTGGCCACCACGGTGTTGGAGGGGGAGGCGGCTCGGCGCGACGCCCAAAAGGCCGAGGTGTTGTTTCCCGACGACCTGCTGCCCGGTGTGGGCGGCGAGGAAACAACCCTCAAGGAGGGCTTACTCAAGGGGGGTTACCGGACCTTTTTCATCCTGCTCGCGCTGAACAGCCTCGACGAACTGGAGAACAGCGCGGTGGCCATCTTGGGCCCCGACATCGGCGAGAGCTTCGGGGTGAGCGATGGGGCCATAACCGCCATCAGCACGGCATCGCTCATGTTCTTCGTGCTCGGGGCCGGGCCCATGGGGTGGCTGGCCGACCGTTTCCGGCGCGGCCCCATCGTCGGCGTTGCCAGTGGGGCCTTCGCCGCCTTCAGCGCTCTTTCCGGAGCGGCAGTGAACGCCTTGATGTTCTTCTTCATGCGGTTCTTCGCCGGCATGTCCAAGGCCAACACCATCACTGTGCATCCCAGCATGCTGGCCGACACCTATCCGCTTCAGACCCGAGGCCGCATGTTTGCCACCAACGCCGGGGTAGGGCGCATCTTCTCTGCTGTCAGCCCGATTCTGGCTGGGGGCATCGCAGTGTGGATCGGAGGCGACGACGGCTGGCGCTGGGCGTTCTACCTTCTGGGACTACCCACCGCCGCCTTGGCATTCTTGGCCTTCTTCTTGCGGGAGCCACCCCGGGGCCAATGGGAGCAGGAGCATGTGCTGGGCTCCGGCCTCAAACAGGACAACAAGATGCCGATTTCGGTGGAGGCTGCCTTCACCCGCATCTGGAACATCGACACCATCCGCAACATGACCATCGCGTTCGCGGCCATGGGTTTCGCCCTCTTCCCGGCCAGCTCGATCCAGTCGTTCTTCTTGAAGGAAGAGTTCGGCCTCGACGCCTTGGAGCGCGGGTTGGCGGTGGCCCCCGCGGGGGTCGGCCTGCTGGTGTTCCTTCCTTTTGTTGGGCGCCGGTTCGATGCCACCTTCCGAAGGGACCCCGATCGGGCGATGCGGCTCATCGGCATCCTCCTGCTGCCGATCGGCGTGCTGGTACCGATCCAGTACGCCATGCCCAATCTCGGCTTATTCATGACTCTCTCCGCCATCAACTCCACCTTCCTGGGCGGGGCATTTGCCATGGTGCAGCCCGCCATTCAAGCGGTGTTCCCCTATCGACTGCGGGGCATGGGGACTGCATTCTTGACCTTCTTCATGGTCATGGTGGGCGGTGTGGGGGGCAGCATCATCGCCGGCTTCCTCCAAAACGAGCTCGGCGAACAGACCGCCATCACCGTCATCACCGCGGTCGCCATGCCCATCGGCGCCTACTTCGTGCTCCGAGGGGCCAGCCGGCTGCGTCGCGACCTCTCGCTGGTCGTCGGCGAGCTTCAAGAAGAACAAGAGGAAGAACGCCGTCAGGCCGAGACCGATCCCGACAACATGCCCGCCATCCAGGTAGCCCATGTCGATTTCAGCTACGGGCAGGTGCAGGTGCTTTTCGATCTCGGCTTCGAAGTGCGCAAGCACGAGACACTGGCCCTGCTGGGCACCAACGGTGCGGGCAAGTCCACCGCGCTCAAGGTGATCACCGGCCTGGCCATCCCCGAGCGGGGGGTGGTGCGCCTGCACGGCCAAACCATCACCTACGCCACGCCTGAGCAGCGGGCGGCTATGGGTCTGCACATGCTGCCGGGTGGGGCCGGGGTGTGGAGCGACCTGTCGATACGCGACAACCTGCTCATGGGGGCCTACGCCTACCGGAGAGATCCCAGTGACCGGGACCGGCGCATCGAACAAGTGCTCGACATGTTTCCCGACCTCGGCAGACGACCCAGTGAGCGGGCCGGAAACCTTTCAGGCGGCCAGCAGCAGATGCTGGCTTTGGCCCGGGTGATGCTGCACGAGCCCGAGGTGCTGATGATCGACGAGCTGTCGCTGGGACTGGCCCCGGTGGTGGTGCAATCGCTTTTGGAAACGATTGAGGAACTCAAGGAACAGGGCCAGACCATGATCATCGTGGAGCAGTCTCTGAACGTGGCGCTGGCCATCGCTGACCGGGCTGTTTTCTTGGAGAAGGGGCAAGTGCGCTTCGAAGGACCGGCCCAAGAGCTTGCTGAACGCGACGACTTGGCCCGGGCGGTGTTCCTGGGCACCGAGGGCGGCTGATGGAGATCGCTTCAGCCTCGGTCTTCGGTACCTGGATAACCCAGCAACTGGCCTTCAATGGGGTGGTCAACGGCTTGGTGACCGGACTGGTGGCCATGGGAATCGTGCTGATCTACCGGTCCACCCGGGTCATCAACTTCGCGGTAGGCAACATGGGGATCATCTCGGCCTCGATGATGGCGCTGCTGGTGCTGAACTACGGCTGGGGATTTTGGCTGGCTCTGCCCCTCTCACTGCTGCTGGGTGTTTTGTTTGCCGCCGCGGTGGAGCTGACCGTGATTCGCCGCTTGTTCAACTCTCCCCGAGTGATCGTGCTGGTGGCGACGGTTGGCATCGCCCAACTAGCCCAGCTGGTGATCTCCCAGCTTCCCGACATCGACGCCGCCGGCCAGAGATATCCGGTGATCGTCGGGTCAGTGTGGGAGGACGTCTGGTTCACCGAGATCCGAGTGCGCGGTCCGCAACTTGTCATTCTCATCGCGGTGCCGGTACTGGCCCTGCTGTTGGGCTGGTTCATGAACCGAACCTCATTCGGCAAGTCGGTGGCTGCATCGGCTAACAACCCCGACCTCTCCCGCCTGTCAGGGATCAACCCCAAGACGGTATCCACCTTCGTATGGGTGATAGCCGGGTTGTTGGCCTCGTTGTCGATGATTTTGCTGTCGGGCTCAACCGGGCAGGTAACCGGCCTGTCCAATCTGGGACCGGAGACGCTGGGCAAGGCCATGGTGGCCGCGGTGCTGGCCTCTATGGTCTCATTTCCCCGGGCCATGGTGGGCGGGATGTTAATCGGATTTTTCGGCGACCTATTCCGGTTCAACTTCCACGCCGAGACCGGCCTCATTGACTTCGTCATCTTCATAGCCGTGCTGGTGGCCGTGTACTTCCAGAGCCGCAGCCAGGGCGAAACCGGAGTCTTCTCTTTCGCGCCTAAAGTGCGCGCCATCCCTCAGCGGCTGCGCCAGGTGTGGTGGCTTCGGCACTTGTCCAAGATCGCGTTAGGCGCGCTGGCAGTGCTCGGCATCGTGCTGGTGCAGCTCCCCGGCATCGCCGACCTGCCCTCTCGCCAACTCCTGTACGCAACGGTGCTGTGCTTTGCGGTCTGCGGACTGTCGGTCACCATCATCACCGGCTGGGCCGGTCAGCTCTCCCTGGCTCAGATGACCTTCGCCGGCATGGGAGCCCTGTTCGCCGCCAGCCTCCGCAGGGGGCTGTCCATGGATTTCACGGTGGGGACTGGGTTTTTGCCTGGGGACGCATTGTCGTACGACTTTTTCGACGTCCAATTCGAAAGCAGCGGCATCCCGTTCATGGTGGCCATTCCACTGGCCGCCTTGTTCTCCGCACTGGTTGCCGCAGTGATCGGGGTCGGGTCACTGCGAGTGCGCGGCCTCTATCTGGCGGTTACCACCTTTGTGTTTGCACTAGCCGCTCAGCAGTACCTCTATCGCAGGCCGTTCTTCACCGGGGGCAGCACATCTTCGGTCTCGTTCCGTCGGGGCGAGCTGTTTGGACTCGAACTTGAGCAAAAGGACTACTACTACGTTTGCCTGGCTTTCTTGCTGATCGCAATGATCATCGTAAATCGACTGCGTCGATCAGGGGTGGGCCGCTCCATCATCGCGGTGCGCGACAACAGCGATGCTGCCTCGGGCTACACGGTCGGTCCGGTGCGCTCCAAGCTGTCGTCGTTCGCGTTGGCCGGAGGAATCGCTGGATTAGGCGGAGCGATGCTGGCCGGACTGGTACAGAACGTCCCGATCAGCGAACGGTTCTTCCAAGTGGAGCACTCGCTACAGCTTGTGGGCATGGTGGTCATCGGGGGTCTGGGCTCGTCGGTTGGCGCGGTGTTGGGAGCGATTTGGATCTACGGGCTTCCCAATCTGTTCAACAACGATGAAACCGTGGCCTTGTTCTCCTCCAGCGTCGGGCTGTTGCTGGTACTCATGTATTTTCCGGGTGGGCTCATTCAGATCGGCTACAGCGCACGAAACGCCCTCATCGGCTTAGCCGAACGGCGTCTCGGACCCGATCCCGGCGGCAAAGCCATCCAAACCACTCCCACCAGCCTGACCCGGCTTGACGATGCTCGGCCGGCCACCGATCCCATGCTGGCTGGACACGACATCAGCGTGCGGTTCGGCGGTGTGCACGCGGTTTCGGAGGCCACTGTGCTGGTCCATCCCGATGAGATTGTGGGTCTCATCGGGACCAACGGCGCCGGCAAGTCCACATTCATGAACGCGGTTGGCGGCTATGTCCCGTCCACCGGCCGGGTAGAGCTGCTCGGCACCGATATCACCAGGCTCACAGCACCTCGAAGAGCCCGAGCCGGTCTGGGCCGCACGTTCCAGGCCGCGGCCCTGTTCCCGGAGTTGACGGTTCGAGAGACGGTGCAAGTGGCCTTGGAGGCCCGGGGCCGAACACCACTCCTGAGCACCGCCCTGCACCTCCCCCATACATTCGCCCTAGAACGACGGCGTCGGACCGAGGCCGATGAACTGATCGACTACCTAGGACTGGGGCGCTACGCGGATTCCTATATCAGCGACCTGTCCACTGGGACCCGGCGCATCGTGGAGATCACTGGTTTGCTGGCCTTGGACACCCGGGTGTTGTGCCTCGATGAGCCCACCGCCGGGGTGGCCCAGCGCGAGACCGAGGCATTCGGTCCGCTCATCGTCAACATTCGCCGGGAGCTGGGGGCGGCCATGTTGATCATCGAGCACGACATGCCCCTGATCATGAGCATTAGCGACCGGGTGTACTGCCTCGAGGCCGGAAAGGTCATCGCCGAGGGAACCCCTTCGGAGGTCCGAAACGACCCCTTGGTGATCGCCAGCTATCTCGGCACCGACGAACGGGCCATCGCCATTAGCGACGGCTGACCCCGTCTGACCAATAAGGGAGGGCATTTGAAGATCGACCCCACTCGGAGCTGGGCGGCAGTTGAGGAGCGCTTGGCGGCCACCGACGACCCCCGGCAGCGCCAGCTTCTCCAGGTGCTGTTAGACCACCTCCAAGCCGAGGCCACCGGAGACTTCGAACGATTGGTGTCGACTCTGTCCGACGATCCCCAGTACCACTTCTGGATCGCGGACTCTGGATTCGATGCCGGCCCCAAGGGCTTCGACTCAGTGACCGCCCACTACACCCAGCTCTATGAAGAAGGGCGAAACGTCTGCCAGTACGACATCGAGCGGATCGTGGTAGACGACTACTGCATCGTGACCGAGGGCGTCTTCCATCAGGTGTATCCCGGACGGGTTCTGGTAGCCCGGGGCATGGATGTGGACGATCCCGACAGCCCTTACGCCCTCTCCATGCGGCTGGTGCTGTTCTGGCCGTACGACGACGACGGCAAGCTCACCGGTGAGGACAGCTATTCCGACGGGCTGATGTTCACCCCCGAGCGCATTACCAAGCTGAACCCCGAAGACTTGCCTGCCTCATACCCCGGCTAACCATCTTCGGGCAAGAACCCCGGGGCCTCTCAATATCGGGGGTTGCGGGGGCTGAAGAACAGGCGATCAGCGTTAGCGTAGAGGTACTTGTCGAGCACGCCGTCGCGCAGGTCCAGATCCCAGGCCTCGGTAATGCAGCGGCGCATATCCAAGGCGGGGTGGTCGGAGGCGAAGATCACCTTGTCTTGACCGCGGGTGTTCATGAAGTGGATGAAGTCGGCGGGGAGTCGTTTGGGGCTATAGGCCGAGGTCATCAAGTGGAGGTTCTTGTACTTGATCATCAAGCGCATGGCCACCCCCCACCACGGGTCGGCGCCATGGGCCATGCACAGCTTCAGGTCGGGAAAGCGCAGGCAAATCCGGTCCAACAGCATCGGGTCTTGACCCTCACCCGGCATGGGCGGGCCGGGAATGCCGGTGTTGATCGACAGCGGCAGATCCAGCTCGGTGCACTTGGCGTAGAGCGGGTAATACACCGGATCGCTGGGCGCCACATCCACCCCGAACGGCACCACCCGGGCCAGCGCCACCGGGTACTGCTTGATCATTTCCTCCAGCTTCCACAGCACCGGCATCATTCCCCGGGGGTCCAAGTGGGCAGCCAGGGCAAAACGCTCCGGGTAGCGCTCCACGAAGTCGAAGGCTCTGGGGTTCTCCTCCCCCACCGACACCTGGATAATGGCCTTCTCCACGCCGAGCTCGTCCATGAGCGGCAGCAGCTCCTCAGGGGTGAAGCTGCGGAAGAAATCGGCCCCTCCGTGGAAGTAATCCTCTTTCACCCTGACCAGGTACTCGGGGGGCTCGTAGTCGCCCATGTTCACGTTCACCCAGCAGTCGATGGCTCTCGGTGGCATGGCGCGACGCTATCTCGGCGGGCGGCACAAGCTGCACACCGGTGAGGGCTCGGTTACCCCTCCGATGGCAGCAGGCACCAAAATCACAGCATGGCCACCGCTTTGGAGGGGTTGCGGGTTCTTGAACTGGGATCAGGAGCGGCTGCGGGCATTGCTGGGATGGTGCTGGCCGAAAACGGGGCCGAGGTGGTCAAAGTCGAGGCTCCCCAAGGCGACCGAGATCGGGGGCGGCCCAGATTTGCCGTCTGGCACCGGGCCAAGAAGAGCGCAGTGCTGAATCTGGCGGATGCCAACGATCGTGACCGGTTCCTCGAGTTGGCCCGCCGAGCCGATGGAGTAATCGAAGCTTTCCGGCCTTCGGTGGCCACGAGGTTCGGGGTGGACTACGACACCCTGAACCGGTTGAACGACCAACTGGTGTACGCCTCGGTCACCGGCTTCGGAGAGACTGGTCCGTGGCAGGATCTTCCCGGCTACGAGCAGATCGTGGCGGCCAAGAGCGGGCGGATGACCACCTACGAGGGGGTGCGCCCCGGACCTGTGTTCACCCCGGTGCCGATCGCCTCCTACGGGGCGGGCATGTTGGCCGCAGTAGGGCTCATGGCCGGGATTTGGGGCCGCCAACGCACCGGCAAGGGCCAGCGAGTTCATACCAGCCTGCTTCACGCCTTGAGCGTGTACGACATGACCAGCGGACACGGGAACCGCACCCACCTGCCGCCGGAACCGGGCCGGGTGTACGGCGTCATGCGGGTGCCGTTTATGACCGCGCCCACCAAAGACGGCCGCTTTATCCAGATGTGCAGCCGCCAAGCCCACCACTACCACCGGTGGCTGGCAGAGCTGAGGCTTGAGGCGCTATTGGATGACCCCGAGCTGGCCAATGCCCCCGATCTGTGGCCCAGCGAGGAGCGACTGGCCGAGACCATCGAGGCCATCCAGGCCGGAATGGAGGAGCGCACTGCTGAGGAGTGGATGGACGTCTTCTCGGCCAAAGACATCGGAGGCGATCCGTTCTTGACCCCTCAGGAGTTCTTGGACCATCCCCAGTGCACCGACAATGACCGCCGCCAAGAAATTCTCGACCTCGAATTCGGTGAGACGGTGCAGATCGGCCCGCTCGGGTTGTACTCCAACGCGCCATCGGTGGTCGGTCCCCCCGCCCCCCGCCTCGGCGAGCACACGGACGAGGTACTGACCAGCTGGCTGTCGACGCCGTGCCTGATTGGCCCTGCTGAACGAACCGTTCCCACCGCTGAACTGCCTCTGGCCGATGTCACCATCTTGGACGTCGGCTACTTCTACGCGTGTCCGTTCGCGGCCACGCTGCTGGCCGAGGCCGGCGCTCGGGTGATCAAAGTGGAGCCCCCAACTGGTGATCCTGGACGGCGAAACTGGATCACCGACTACGTGAAATCCCAGGTGGGCAAGGAGTCCATCGTCTTGGACCTCAAGACTCCTGAGGGCCTCGACATCCTCTACCGGCTGGTGGACCAGGCTGATGTGTTCCTGCACAACTTCCGGCCGGGAACCCCCGAGCGACTGGGCATCGACGCCGACACCGTGCTGGCCCGCAACCCCGCACTGCTTTATGTGTATGCATCATGTTTCGGCAGCCGAGGACCATGGGCCCACAAGGCCGGATTCCACTCGTCGCCCAACGCCATCGCCGGGGCTGGAGTGGTTGAGTCGGGCGATCAGAACCCACCCCGCAACCGCACCTACGGCGACCCCACCGCCGCCCTGGCCACCGCGGCGGCCATCATGGCTGGCGTCTTGGCCTGTCGACGCACTGGCCGGGGCCAGAAGCTGGAGACCACCATGCTCACCGCCACCGCCTACGCGGTGGCCGAGTGGGGGATCCAGCACAAGGGCGCCGAGGCGCCGGTGGTGGATGCCGGGCAATTTGGCTACCACGCCTATCAGCGCCTGTATGAGACCAATGACGGGTGGCTGGTATTGGATGTGCATCGTGACCAGGAACGCCAAGCCCTAGGCGCGGTGCTGGATGCCGAGCTTCCCCAGAAGCCAACCCCAGAGGTTGCAACCAAACTGGCCGAAATCTTGGCGGGGGACTCGGCTGAGGCCTGGGAAACCCGGCTACTGGCCGCCGGAGTGCCCGCAACCCAAGCCGACCGGGGCGACTTCCTGAATAACATGCTGCACGAGGACCACATGAGACTTTGCGGTGTAGCAGTGGAAGCCTCCCAAGACGGTCTGGGCAGGTATTGGCGGGCCGGGCCGACGATGCAGTTTTCCTCGGGGCCTACTCCGTTGGCTCCTGCGCTCTCGCTCGGCTGGGCTACAGCGAGCATTCTGAGCGAGCTTGGTATGGATGACCGAGAGATTGCCCGTCTGCATGACACCGGCGTGACCAGGCCCATCGGCCACGGCCTCCCCAGCTAATCGCCTACTTCAAGACCATCGGAAGCATCTCGTCTCCGGCAATACTTGCGGACGATTCGCTCATCGACGACACAATCGCCCCCCGGTTGTGGGGAGTGAGGATGAATTCACTGGCAACCCGGTTGTGCTCACCGACGACATAGGTTGGCCCATTGCGGAGGTTGGCAAGGGCTTCGTCGGCAACATCCGAGGCGTCCATCGGGCTGTGGGCGCTCAAGTCGGCCCCCATCCGACGATGGGAAGGGGTATCGGTGGCCCCAATGACCATGGCGATGGCGTCTACCCCGTAGATGCCGAGCTCCCGCCACAGCCCTTCGGCAAAGACCCAGTCGTAGGCCTTCGAGGCGTTGTAGACCGATTGGTGGGTGGAGCCGGCGAATCCGGCGACCGAACCGACCAACACGAACCCTCCCCCTCCCCGCTCGATCAACCGAGGAGCAAACCGGTGGGCAAACAGCGTTGTGGTGCGACAGTTCATGTTCACCAACGCCAGAAGGTCCTCTTCGGGCCAATCGGTGAAGTAGTTGAACCGAATCGTGGCTCCCGCGTTGAAGATAACCAGGCCAATATCGAGGTCTTCGGTCAGTTCGGCCGCAATGGACGCGGCATCCGCATCGCCAAGATCCACCGAGGCAGTTCGAACTTCGACGTTATGCTCGGCTCGGACATCGGCAGCCAGGCTGTCGAGCGGAGCTTGGCGACGAGCAAGCAGCACCAAGTTGATCCCTTCGGCGGCAAGGCGCCGGGCGAAGGCTTCCCCAGTTCCCTCTGATCCTCCAGCGATCAAAGCCCACGGGCCATAGCGATCGGAAAAATCTGCTGGAAGTTCCCAATTCATGGCCGCAGACTACTCACGGGGCTGCGTCTGCCCTTCATGGCACGGCGCATTGATTGGAGCGAATGGCCACTAACCTCGCCCCGTGGATTTAGGAATCAGCGGACGACGGGCGCTGGTGGCCGCCTCATCGGCCGGTCTGGGACTGGCCACCGCGGTGGCACTGGCCGAAGAGGGATGCCGAGTGGTGATGAACGGGCGCGACCCCGACCGCCTTAACGAAGCGGCGAACAGCGTACCTGGCGCCATCCCCATCGTTGGTGATGTGTCCGACGCCGCCGGTGCCACCGCCCTCGTAGGGGCCGCTACCGAGGAACTGGGCGGCATCGACATATTGGTGACGAATGCCGGCGGGCCGCCGGGAGGCAACTGGGCTGACACCGACACCAGCCTTTATGCGGCGGCGCTCGAGCTGAACCTCATTTCTGTAGTGGCCATGACCAAGGCGGCGGTGCCCGCCATGCAGGCCCAAGGCTGGGGCCGGGTCCTCGCCATCACCTCGGTGTCGGTTCGCCAGCCGCTGAACATGCTCATCCTGTCCAATACCGCTCGCGCCGGTGTCACCGGCTACCTCAAGACCATGGCCAACCAGGTGGCGGCCGATGGGGTAACTGTCAACTCCCTTCAACCCGGATACCACACCACCGACCGACTTCGACAGCTGTTCGGGGATCGGATTGCCGACCTGGAATCGAGCGCCGCCTCCCGCTCGGTGGGCGATCCCGCTGACTTCGGCCGGGTGGCCGCCTTCCTGTGCTCTGAACACGCTCGATTCATTACCGGCACCGCCCTTCCGGTGGATGGCGGTCTCTACGCCGGACTGCAATAGGCAATAGGAGGAGTCATGATCCGACATGTCGTGATGTTCCGCTTCCGGGACGACGCCGACGAGGCTCAGCGCCAGGCTGTGCACGACGCCATAGCCACCATGCCTGAGGCAACCGGCGTGACCGAGTCCTACGCCATCGGGCCTGATCTCGGTCTGGCCGAGGGCAATTTCGACTTCGCCGTCGTCGGGGACTTCGCCGATCAGGACGCTTACTTGACCTACCGCGACCACCCTGAGCACGAGCGAATCGTCTTCGACGTCATCCGCCCGGCCATCGCCGACCGAGCCGCCATCCAATTCGAAATCCCCTAGCGGCTCCTACGTGGGCATGATCCCCGGAGAGGGGTATCCGGCAGTGAAGCCGCCGTCGGATACGAATTCCGACCCGGTGGAATAGGAGCTTTCGTCGGAGGCCAGGAACAGAGCCAGGCGAGAGATGTCCTCGGGAACTCCAGCCCGGCCCATGGGGGCCATACGGGCTGAGTAGGCCTCCAGATTCTTGTGCACCTCCTCGGGGGTCCTCTCTTCAGTGGATCCCATGTGGGTGAGAATGAAGCCGGGATGGATGGAGTTCACCCGGATGCCCAGCGGGGCCAACTCCATGGCCGCGGTCTTGGTCATCCCTCGCACCGCCCACTTGCTGGCAATGTACGAGGTGAGGTTGTTCATGCCGATGAGCCCGTCGATGGAGGAGATGTTGATTATCGACCCGCCCCCCGACTCGGTCATCGGCCGTACTGCGGCTCGCATCCCCAAGAACACGCCGGTCTGGTTGACCTCGGTAACCCGGCGATAGCTCTCCAGCGTCATATCTGCCAGTGGGGCCACCTCGGCGATCCCGGCGTTGTTCACCAACACGTCCAACCGCCCGAAGGTGTCCATCACCATGTTCACGGCCGCATCCCACTGGTCCTCGCTGGTCACATCCAAGTGCTGGTACACCGCATTCGGCCCGATTTCGGCGGCCACCGCGGCGCCCTCGTCGTCGAGTATGTCGGCCACCATCACCTTGGCCCCTTCGGCGGCAAACAGCCGGCAATGGGACTGTCCCATCCCTCGAGCACCGCCAGAAACGAGCGCAACCTTGTTGTTCAGGCGTCCCATGTATTTCTCCGTTTTCTAACGACAGCGGCTCCGAGGGTAGCTTTTCTGAGCTATATGACGGCAACAGCGAACGACCCGCTGCCCTCCCCGTTTCCCGAGGGCTGGTATTTCGTCGCAAGCCGCCAGTCCCTCACGAATGACAAGCCCATCAAGAGGACTTGGATGGGCGAGGACATAATCGTTTGGTGCGACGAGAACGGCAGCGTCTGCGTCGCTGAGGCCTATTGCCCGCATCTGGGGGCCGATCTGGGGCCCGAGGTAGGAGGGTGTGTTCGCGACGGCCGGCTCGTCTGTCCGTTCCATGGTTTCGAATACGAGGCCGATGGCCAGTGCGTTGCCACCCCCTTCGGTCCCCCACCGAAGGCGGCGCGGCTGCGGACCTTCGAGACCCGGGAAATCGTCGGACTGATCTTCGCCTGGTGGGGTATTGGAGGGCGACCACCGCAATGGCACCTGCCCGCCGAGGAGCCAGACCAAACCGGCTGGAGCAGCCTTCATGTCTGGACCTCCCGCTTTCCCGGCCATCCCCAGGAGACCACCGAGAACTCAGTAGACCTGACCCACCTTCAGCACGTCCACGGCTACGACAGCGTGACTCGCGTCGAGCCGGTTTCAGTGGACGGGGCCCATTTCAGAAGCCGCTTCGACTTTGCCCGGACCCGGCAGATCGCCAAAGTCGCCAGGTTGAAGCTTGACGTTGCCGCCAACACCCTCATTTATGGGCTGGGCTACTCCTACGTGGAAGTGCGCGAGCGCACAATCGGCCTGGACACGCGTCTGTGGATCCTGGCGACGCCCGTCGACGGCGAGCTGATCGATCTGTCCGTGGTGTCGCAGACGGGAGAACTCCGCAACCCGAGTCGCAAGATTGCCGGACTGGGATTCCTCCCTGTGAGACTGCGGGCCCCCATCATCAACAAGATCATGGCCGCATTCGAAAAACAGGACGTGCTCCAAGACATACCGATCTGGAGCACGAAGCAGTACCGGTCTCGCCCCCGCCTGTCTCGCGCCGACGGTGAGATCATGCAGTTCCGCTCCTACTGCGCCCAGTTCTATCCCGACCCGGCGACAAACGACAGGTAGGAATAGCAGGCAATGGCAAAGGACAAGGCTCAGGATCCGCCGCGCAGAATCGCCATCGTTGGCGGCGGCGTCTCGGGGCTGGGTGCCGCGTGGACCCTGCACCACCAACCGGACCGCTTCGATTTCCGGTTGTACGAAGCAGAGGAGCTGCTCGGCGGCAATGCGATCACCGTCGACATGCCCCAGGACGATGGCGGTTCGATTCCCTTCGACATCTCAGTTACCGCTTTGATCCCATCGGTCTATGAGCACATCTTGCTGTTGATGAAGCAGTTTGGCATCGAGAGAATCGACACGAAGTTCAGCTACAGCGTGAAGTACGCCGGACAGATCTACGCCCACGATTTCGATTCCGACATCAGGGAGCAACTGCAATCGGAGATTGCCAAGTTCCAACGAATCTTGCGACGAATACAGCGGGTGGGCTGGCTGAGCCGTACCCAGTCGAAGGCCCTGAACTTCTTGAACCCGTTCAACTACATCACCATGGGAACGATCCTGAACCTGGGCGGATTCTCCGGCGACTTCAGGTACAAGATCCTCAAGCCCATGTTCGTGAACTTCCTCATGGCCACCAATGTGTTCGATATGCCCACCGCCCTATTCGCGCGGTATCTCGAGTTCTTCGACATCGAGTCGGCCACGCCCATGCAGACCTGGGACCAGGGCTCGCAGCGCATCTACGAGCATCTGGCAGCCGACTTCCAAGACAAGATCTACCTGAACCGCCCGGTGCAGCGGGTGTACCGGTCGAAGTCCGGGGTCGAGGTCGAAGACGCCGACGGCGTGCGGGAATGGTTCGACGACGTGATCTTCGCCTGCAACGCGAACCAAACCTTGATGATGATCGACGAGCCGACCAACCTCGAGCGCTACCTGCTCTCATCGATCCGCTACGAGAGCGAACTCCACAACCACACCGTGGTCCACTACGACTCCTCGGTGCTTCCCGACAACGAGGCGAAGCCCCTGACCACCCGCAGCAACCACATCGCACAGTACGGCGCCCGACCCGACAACTACGAGATCACCTACATCATGCACAACCAGCAACCGTGGGTGAGCCGGTCCGACAAGCCCTGCCTGGTGACCTATAACGCGATCAGCCCGATCGAAGAAGAGAAGATCGTCAAGAAGTGGTGGTTCCAGCACGTCGTGCACGACGTGCGTCACGTGGCCCTGCTCGTCAACTTGTTCCGCTTCATCCAGGGCAAGCGGCGGACATGGCACTGCGGAGCCCACACGCTGATCAACAGCCAGGAGACCTGCTTCATCACCGGCATGGCCGCGGCCCGGCAAATGGGGGCGGCCTACCCCTTCAACGACCCCGCGGCAAGACGGACTTTCAACTACTACGGGAGCATCATGTACGGCTGGCGGTTCAAGAAGGCGAGGCGCTGACCGCCGAAATCTCTTCTGCCCAGAGGCGTTGCGTCAGACGGGCAGTTCGCGGCGCTTTTTGGCTACGAGGAACTTCAGCTTCTTGTTCGGAGACATCGACGGGAACGGGCTGATCTTGAGCTTGTACCTCTTGGGGGCAATCTCAAGCTCGTAGTAATGCACCATCATCAGCAGGTTGATGGCCAGCTGAAGTTCCGTCCAGCGGATGCCCAAACAGGTGTGCGTGCCCAGCCCGTAGGGGGCGTAGGTGGAGCCAATGTGCTCTTTGCGCGGCGCCTCATAGCGGCTGATGTCAAACGTGAAGGGATCGGGGAAGTGATCGCTCATGTAGTGCGTTGCCGTCTGGGCGATGAAGACTCGCGCCCCTTCCGGCAGTTCGTAACCCTCGACCACGCACTGATTCATCACGTTTCGCACCGACATCGGGACGATCGGATACATGCGCAGGCACTCCATGATGAAGCGGCGAGTGACATCGATCGCTGGCCCGGTGAGCGTTTCTCGGTCCGGATCGCCGTCGCCGAACAAGGCATCGGCCTCCTCGCGGATCTTCTCGAGGTATTCCGGCTGCGCCAGCATGGCGTAGGCAATGAAGGAAAGCTGATCGCCCACGTACATGCTGGCAATCAACGGTGCCGAGAGCACGAATCGCAGGTTCGACTCGGGGAGGAACTGCCGATCGCTGGCGTGCATATTCAGCAGCTCGTCGGCCAGATCCCGAGGACATCCCGCACGCTGGGCAGGCGTGTGGACCCGCAAAACCCGATCCACCACGTCGTCGATCAGCTTCGCCCGACGCCTCATCGAGGGGGTGTGCAGCATGAACTTGGGCAGGGTCTTGGCCAGGTGCGTCTTGAGCGCCCGTTCCTTGAACTTGTGCATGTCGTCGGAAACGTCGTTCGAGTCAATGCCGATAGTCAGCGGCGACAACTCCGAGTTGATCAAATTCCGGCACATGGTCACCGCAATGCCCGATTCTCCAACTTTCCAAGTGGCCAAGTTCTCCCGCGCCTTGGAAAACACCATGTCGAGCTGTTCTTCCAGTCTCCCGCGGGCATAACCCGGCTGAATGGACTTCCGATATCGGAAGTGATCGGCACCGTCGAGGGCCGGCAACAGCCCCACCCCGCCGTAGACCTTCTCAAAGTCCTCCAGGTAGTCTCTGGCTCGCAGGTGCATGCGGCCATGGCGGTGTACCCAGTGATTCGTCTCGGGCCCAGCCAGAAAGATCATGCGACCCTGGAAGGGCACCTTGATGTCGAACACCGGGCCGTACTCCTCGTAGAGCTCGGCCATGAATGCGGGCACGTTGCCCTTGCGGAGGTGCTTGCTCCTCAGCGCCTTGCGCAGTTTGAGTCGGGGAACCGCCCTGGTCAGGGCGGTTCTCTGGAACAACGACACGGCAATGTTCTCGCTGACCGCATCGGCGATGGAGCGACCGATCAGGTCCATCTTGCAGATCTGCTCGACGCGCGCTTCCGACTCCTCGTCGAGTTCGAAGATGTAGCGCAAAACATCACAGGTGTCGATGAGACAGATGATGATGACGTCTCTCGGGCCTGGAATCTCGTTGTTGAATATCGCCCGGCTGATGCGGGTCTTCACGAACTCGACAGCAGTGCCCACTTCGGAGCTCGTGTGAAATCCCGATTTCCAGGCCCCTTGAGCCAGCGACCAGAAATCCCCTTCGTGGTGTTGCAGGATCTTCAGATCGACCAAGCGCGCCAGTGTCTCATCGATAACCGAATCCGCTTTCGGAGCGAGCCGCTCAATCCAATACTGGGCGTTGCGCTGAACCGGCTCCTTGGCGATCTCGGAGAGAATCGGGTCGAGACAAGGATCGCCCGTTCTGGTCTGATCCAGAAGGATCAAGGACTCCATATCAGTGTCGATGCGATAGATGAGCGACAACTCCGCGAGTGCCGCCCCCACGACGGCGCAGTTCAGGTTCCAGCCGGGAACCTGGCGAAAGTAGCCGCTCTCCTCGTTTAGGAGCGTCAGGACAAGCTCGTCCAGCAGCGTCAGCTGGGTGGCGGTCGCGTCATTTTCGGTAACCGTCATAAGCGTTTTTCTGCCTCTCCCACGCTACGGACTCTAACCATTGGCACTTTCCACAACAACAACTCAACCCTTTTCCCAAGGCACTTGCCACGCCCGATGTCTTCTCCGTATTCCAACCCCAGCGGGCACGAGGGTAGCGTTTTCCGGACGCACACAAGGGGTGGACATGAGCACACAGCAAGCTGAAGCAATTGGTGGCAACGGGGAGCGAGACCTGCGAATCGCCATCATCGGAGCCGGACCAGGCGGTTTGTGCGCCGCCATCCGGCTCCGCCAGTCGGGCTTCGAGAACTTCACCGTGTTGGAGAAGGGCAGCGGCGTGGGCGGCACGTGGTATCACAACCGCTACCCGGGCTGCGCCTGCGATATCCAGTCGGAGCTCTACTCGTTTTCATTCGAGGTCAACACCGAGTGGACCCGCCCCTATGCCCGCCAGCCTGAGATTTTGCGCTACATGGAGCACTGCGCCGACAAGTACGGGGTACTCCCCCACTGCCGCTTCAACGATGCCGTGACTTCGGCCCGATGGGACGACGACGATGCCACCTGGACGCTCACCACCGAGTCGGGCGCCGAGGTCACTGCCGACGTGGTGATCAGCGCACTGGGCATGTTCAACGACGTTCCCCTACCCGACATCGAGGGCTTGGGCTCGTTCGAGGGTAAGACCATCCACTCGGCCCGGTGGGACTGGGACCACGACCTCACCGGTGAGACCGTCGGAGTGATCGGCTCCGCGGCCAGCGCAGTGCAGCTCGTCCCCGAAGTCGCCCTGGAAGTGGGCCAGCTCTACGTGTTCCAGCGCACTGCCAACTGGGTGCTGCCCAAAGAAGACGATCCCTACACTCCCGAGGAGATGGCCGCCCGCCAGACCGACCCCAGCATTGTGGCGGCCCGCCGCGACGAGTTGTTCGAGCAGGTGGACACCGGCATGGCATTCAAAGACCCCAAGCGGCAGGCCGAGATGGAAGCCATCGGCCGGCAAGCCCTTGAGGCGGTGGTCGATCCCGAATTGCGGGCCAAGCTCACCCCCACCCACATGTGGGGATGCAAGCGGCCGCTGTTCCACAACGAGTACTTCACCACCTACAACCGCTCAAACGTAGAGCTGGTGACCGACGCCATCGAGCGGATCACCCCCAAGGGGGTCCTCACCGTCGACGGCACCGAGCGGGTGATGGACACCATGGTGCTGGCCACCGGATTCTCCACCACCAAGTACCTGTCGGCTATCGAAGTGATCGGCCGGGGCGGACTGCACATCGAGGACGCCTGGAACGACGGGGCCACCGCCTACATGGGCATCACCACCTCTGGGTTCCCCAACTTGTTCATGTTGTATGGCCCCAACACCAACAACGGCTCGATCATCACCATGATTGAGTACCAGGTTGACTACGCCCTGGCCCACATCCAGCGCCTGGCTGAACAGCGCCTGGCCTGGGTAGATGTCAGGGCCGACACCATGGCCGACTACAACGAGTGGGTCCAAGAGGGCATTTCCGAGATCAGGCCCTGGAACGCCAGCTGCAACGGCTACTACCGCAGCCCCAGCGGTCGAATCGTCACCCAGTGGCCTCACAACATGACCACGTTCAAGGACCAGACCGCCGCCATCGACGAAGACGCTTACGAGGTGGCCTCGCGGTCGACAGACTGAATTCGATCTGAAAACGAGAGGTACCCGAACCAACAGGAGGCGATAGCAATGACCGGAAGGCTGGAAGGCAAGGTGGCGCTCATTACCGGCAGCGCCCGGGGCCAAGGTGAGGCAGAGGCCCGCCGGTTCGTGGCCGAGGGAGCCAAAGTGGCCATCACCGACCTGCGGGATGTGCTGGGCGAGCAGCTGGCCGCCGAGCTGGGGCCCGACACCTTCTACCAGCAGCTGGACGTGACCCGGGAAGACGATTGGGATGCCGCGGTGGCCGCCACCGTGGAGCGGTTCGGCAAGCTCGACATCCTGGTGAACAACGCCGGCATTGGCGCTTTTGGAACCTTGGAGGGACTCGACCTGAAGACCCACCACGAGATGATCGACATCAACCTCCACGGCGTGTACTTGGGGATGCGGGCGGCCAAGGCCGCTCTGGTAGCCACCGGCAACGGCGCCATCGTGAACATCTCCTCCATCGATGGCATCGTGGGCGTGCTGGGCATGACCAGCTACTCAGGCAGCAAGTTCGCGGTCACGGGCATGACCCGCTCGGCGGCCATCGAGCTGGGTCCGCTGGGGGTGCGGGTCAACTCCATCCACCCCGGGGTGATCAACAGCCCCATGGTGCAAGAGGCACCGCCTGAGACGCTGGGCCGTCTCAACCGGCTCATGGATATGCAACCCATCAAACGCATGGGCGAGCCCCACGAGATCGCCTCGCTGGCCCTGTTCTTGGCCAGCGACGAGGCCAGCTACATCACCGGTGCCCAGTTCGTGATCGACGGCGGTCATCTGGCCGGGCCGTGGCGGGAATCGTTCGAGGAGTAGGGAAGGACAGAGCCATGACCGGCACCTTGCCCGCGTTCGACCCCCACAATCCTGAATACTTCGAAACCGGCCTGCCCTTCGACCTGTTGGCCGATCTGCGCCAACAAGGACCGGTAGCCAAGACCCCGCTGGGCTACTACCTGACCCGCCGCCAAGAGGCCGACGAACTGCTGTACGCGGTGGACACCTACGGCTCCGACATGACCCCGGGCACCGGGCTTGGTGGTGTGGAAGAAGTACCCGAAGAGCAGCTGTTCCTTCCCGAGATCGACGAGCCAGTCCACGGGCAGATCCGCCGGCTCTACAACTCAGCCCTCGGTCCCCACCGCACCATGAGGATCCAGCCGTTTGTGCGAGAGACCTGCGAGAGGCTGCTCGACGCCTTGGCCCGTGAGGATCCCGCCGACCTGCACGCCGACTACGCCGTACCCATCCCCTGCGAGGTGATCGCCCACATCATCGGCTTGCCCGAGGGTGGAGCCGACAAGCTGAAAGTGTGGTCGTCGGACGGCTCGGTGATGTTCCGGGCCGTGTGTCCGCAGTACGCCCCCGACGGCCCGCCCATCACCGGCTACCTGAGGGACTTGGTGGCCGAGGAACGGTTGGCCGACGAGCCCAGCTCCCACACCTACAAGGTGTTCTTGGACGCCGAAATCGAAGGCGAGCCCCTCAGCGACACGGTGATAGCCCATCAGCTTCAAACCATGGTGCTGGGCGGAGTGCACACCACCCGTGGGCTGCTGGCCCACTCCATGCACCGGCTCATTGTCGAACCCGACGCGTTTGCCGCCCTAGAGGCCGACCGGGAGCTGATCCCGGTATTCGTCGAGGAGTCCCTGCGCCACGACTCCCCCGCCCCCCGGGTGGCCCGGCGCTGCCTCAAGGACACCCACTTGGGCGGGGTGGACATGAATCAAGGCGACTGGGTGGAGGTGGGTTTGGCCTCTGCCAATCGGGATGAGGAGCAGTACGACGACCCCGAAGACTTCCGGCTCGATCGTCCCGACCCCCTCAACCACGTGGCCTTCGGCGCCGGCGCCCACGTCTGCCCCGGTGCCAGTCTGGCCCGCCTCGAAGGAGTCACCGCCATCGAGACCCTGCTCGACCGGGTGGCCGCCCTAACCCCGGTGGCGGGCTTCGAGTACCCACCCTTGCCTGCCAACCTCGCCTACAGCGACCTCCCCGCCCACGTCACCTGGCGCTAGGCCTCAGTCCCAGTCCGGGTTCCAGCGGTTGTAGGCGGTTACCTCGGCGGCGGGGTGGCGAAGGGCGGGACGGAAGTCGGTGCCGAGGGTGTAGGCAATTGGGAAGAGGCCGGCTTGGATGTGGGTGTCATAGGGGATGCCCAGCAGGTCGGCCATCTCTTGCTCGCGGTGCAGGTGGATGGTGGTCCAGGCGCTGCCCATGCCCCGGCTGCGCAGGGCCAGCATGAAGCTCCACACTGAGGGGATGATCGATCCCCATTGGCTGGCGTGGTGGAATGCTTGGGCCCGATCGCTGCGCAGTACTCCAAACCGGTCGACCAGCACCGGAATGAGCATTGCGGGGAGGCGATGCATGTTGTCGCGCAGGTAGGCCACCGACTCCGACATCTGCTCGGCCCGCACGGTCTGGCGCTCGTATTGCTCCCGACCGGCGGCGATATCGGCTGAGTACTGGGCCATGGCCGCTCGGTAGATCTCCGACGCCTGGCCGATCACTTTGGGATCGTCGAGCACGATCCAGTGCCACCGCTGCTGGTTCGATCCGGTCGGCGCCTGCAAGGCCAAGTCCAGGCACTCCTCGATCACGGCCCGCTCTACAGGCCGCTCCAAATCCAGCCGCTTGCGCACCGCCCGGGTGGTGGTCAGCACCTCGTCAATGGTCAGATCAAGAACGGTCATGGGTGCATCGTAGGATCGATGACATGAGCAAAGGGATCCGGGCGATGGTTCAGGTAGGGCCGGAGCAGTTGGAGTTGCAGGAATTCGCGCGGCCACAGGTGGGCGAGGACGATGCCCTGCTACGGATCGAGGCATGCGGGATTTGCGGCACCGACGTTGAGACCTATTCCGGCAGTTCGCTCATGAACTATCCGGTGATTCCCGGCCACGAGCCGGTGGGAATCATCGAAGAGATGGGCGAACGTTACGCAGCCCGGTGGGGCTTGAAGCCCGGCGACCGGGTGGTGGCCGAAGCCGCCTACGGGTGCGGACGCTGTCTGGCCTGCCTCGACCAGCAAATGTGCCGGGTGGCACCGGGCAACCACGGTTTCACCCCCGCGGGGCGAGCGCCAGCGCTGTGGGGCGGGTACGCCGAGATGATGTATCTGGCCCCGGGATCGGTCCCCCACAAGATCGACAATTCGATCCCGCCTCGTATTGCTGCGCTGTACAACCCGCTGGGGGCGGGGTTCGCCTGGGCGGTGTCGGCCCCCGGCCTGCGCTACGGCGACACCGTCGCCGTGCTCGGTCCCGGCCAGCGGGGCCTGGCCTGCGTGATCGCAGCTGCGGCCGCGGGAGCGTCGGCGATTTTCGTGACCGGCTTGGGGTCGCAGGATGCCCACAAGCTGGCCTTGGCCGCCGACTTCGGAGCCGATGTGATCATCGATGTGGAGTCGGAAGACGCGGTGGAGCGAGTGCTGGCCGAAACCAACGGCCGGGGAACCGACATTGTGGTGGACACCACCCCGCACGCTACCCAGCCGGTGGTGGATGCGGTGTCTATGGCCTGCCTCGGAGGCACCATTGTCTTGGCCGGCCTGAAAGGCCAGGGTGTGGACGGCTTTCCGTCCGACGCCGTGGCCATGCGGTACCAAACCGTCGTCGGGGTGCGCACGGTGGACTTCCACAGCTATCGCCAGGCGGTGCGGCTCATCGAGTCGGGATCATTGCCGGTGGAGCGCCTCCACACCCACCATTTCCCATTGGAACAGGCCGCCGATGCCGTGCAGACCCTGGTCCAAGCAGGCATTCACAAAGCCGTCTCCATTACCGTTGAGCCCTAGAGACTCTTCCAAACCCGGAGTATTGCTGTGAACCCCGACGAACTCATTTTGATCAGCGTTGACGACCACATCGCCGAACCGGCCAACATGTTCGAAGCCCACGTGCCTGAGAAATACAAGGAGCACGCCCCCAAGGTGGTCACCGACGAGAACGGGCGAGAGCAGTGGTACTACGGCAAGCTGCCGGGACGGAACCTGGGATTGAATGCGGTGGCCGGCAAGCCCCGGGAGCACTACAACATCGATGCCAGCCGCTACGACGAAATGCGACCCGGCTGCTACGACGTGCACGAGCGGGTGCGGGACATGAACGCCGGCGGGCAGTTGGCCGGGCTGAACTTCCCCAACTGGACCGGATTCTCCGGCCAAGTGCTCAACGAGGGGCCCGATCCCGACCTCAACGACATAATGATCAAGGCCTACAACGACTGGCACATAGACGAGTGGGTCGGCGCCTACCCCGATCGGTTCATCCCCTGTGGCATCCTGCCGCTGTTCGACATCGACCGCGCCGTGGCCGAGGTGAAGCGCCTCGCCGACAAGGGCTGCCATGCGGTGACCTTCTCGGAGAATCCCGCGATGCTGGGCATGCCCTCGATCCACTCTGGGGAGTGGGATCCGCTGTTTGCGGCGTGCAGCGACCTGAACACCGTGCTGTGCTGCCACTTGGGATCGTCATCTCGGGCTGTGGGGGCTTCGCAAGACGCGCCTCCCAGCGTGCCGATGACCCTCTCGTCGGCCCTCACCATTTCCACGCTGGTGGAGTTGGTGTGGGCCGAGTTCTGGGACCGCTTCCCCGACCTCAAGTTCTCGCTCACCGAGGGCGACATCGGCTGGATCCCCTACTTCATGTGGCGGTCCGAGCACGTGCAAGACCGCCACTCAGGCTGGACCAGGCACGAATTCGGCATCGACGGCAGCCCTACCGGCGTATTCAAGAAGCACATCCTGTGCTGCTTCATCAACGACCGCATCGGGGTGAAGCTGTTGGACGAGTTCAACGTGGACAATCTGTGCTGGGAGTCGGACTACCCCCACTCCGACGGCACTTGGCCCCAGTCCCCCGAGTACGTGGCCAAACTGCTCGGCCACCTGCCCGAGGACATCGTGGCCAAGATCACCCACCAAAACGCCATGCGCCACTACCAATTCGACCCATTCGCCCACCGGCCGCCGGAAAAGTGCACCGCCGCCGCGTTGCGGGCCGAGTCTCCCGACGTCGACGTGGTGACCCATGTCGGCCGTCCCGCTGATGAGCGCGACGCCGAGTTCTGGCACCGAATCCAGACTGGCGGCTGGAAGCGCGAGTAATCGCGCCGCTAGCCGCGGCGGTAGTTGGCGATGGTCGCCGCCGCGGCAAACCGCAGATGGCACTGCAAGCGGATGTACTGGGCGGGCGCGGATCTTGATGAGCGGGCAGCTTGTCGGGCCTTTCGATCGAATACGTCGGCCTCAGCACGGATAGCGTCATCGGTGGGCGTGGTGTCGATCCGGTCGGCCAGCTTGCGCAGCCGGTCAACTTGGGTTCGGATGGCCTCTTTCGAGCACTCGCCAGCATCGTGGGCGGCCTGAATGGCCTCCCACAATCCTTCGTAAGTGTTGGCAATGTCGTCGAGCGCCTCGGGAGCCAAGCTTTGGGGAAAGGCCTGCAAATTGAGCTCTGGCGATAGCAGATCAGCCCAAGGTCGCCTCTTCCCGAGAGGATTGAAGAAAAGTCGGCCGATGGCTGTACTCCCTTGGGTGCTCAAGCCAGAGGAAGGGCGAAAAAGGCGATGGCCACGTAGTGGACCGCTACGGCGGCCACTACCAGTAGATGGAAGACCTCGTGGTAGCCAAACCAGCGCGGCCACGGGTTGGGACGCCGGACGGCATAGATGAGGGCACCCAGCGTGTACAAACCACCACCGATGAACAGAAGCGTCGAACCGGCGACCCCCATGCCGCGCCAGACATCTCCGATGACCAGTAGCGCGGCCCAGCCGACAACTGGATAGGGGGCGATGAGTACCCATCGGGGTGCGTCGAGCCACGCCACCCGCCCGACGACCCCGAGCAGGGCTCCGGACCACACCACGCTCAGCACGAGCCGGGCCGAGCTGGGGTCCAGTGCGAAAAAGCCAATCGGGGTATACGTAGCGGCAATGAACAGGAAGATCATGGAGTGGTCGAGGCGGCGAATCACCGCCTTGACCCGAGGCGTCCAGTCGAAGCGGTGGTAGGCCGCGCTAACCCCAAAGACACCTATGACCGCGATTGCATAGACCGAAACCACCGCCCGGTCGGCACCGCCGGGCCCCAGGGTGATGACAATGGGCGCGAGGGCAATGGCTGCAAGAGTCGCCAGGACGTGGGACCAGCCCCGGAATACCGGTTTGGGAAGAAGAAGGGGGCCGGCGACCGTCAGACTGCCAACCCTATCCGTGTGAAGTAGAAATGGGCGATAGCCCCTATCAGCCCAGCTCGGCTGCTTCGTATTCCAACAGACGGCCAAACAGGTCCCGCAGCTCCGAGCGCCGGGAGCGGTCGTTGGCCAGGTTCACCAACTCGTGGGGGTCGTCATTGAGGGAGTACCACTCGTGGTCGTGGTCGTCGAATTCAGCGTCGGTGTCGAACAGCTTCGGCTCGGGGGCCGGGTTGCCGGTGCGGTCGATGCCGCCGCCCACGCCGTAGTAGCGGGCGTACTTGGTCTCGCCGTCGAAAAATCCCCGCACCGCGTAGCGGCTGTGGCGGAGCAGCTCCGACTGGGCGCTGTCTTGGCTGAACAGCACGTAGTCCCGCACCGACGTCGACGGATCGGCCAGCGACGGGGTGAGATCCTTCCCCGACAGGGTGGGTGAGCTGTCGATATCCACCCCGCCGAGCGCGGCGACGGTAGCGGCCAAGTCCACGTGGGTGGCCAGCGCATCGGTGGACGCTCCCTGCGGGGTGAGCCCAGGGGCCTTGACGATGAGCGGCACTCCCATGACCTCTTCGTAAACGCAGGGCAGCTTGGCCCGCAGCCCGTGCGAACCACAGGCGTCGCCATGGTCGGAGGTGTAGATGACCACGGTGTCGTCGTAAGCCCCGATGTCGTCGAGAGCCCCGAGGATCGAGGCGATGCTGTAGTCGAGCAGCTCGTGGAGCCAGGCGTAGTAGTCGAGTTGGCGCAGCCAGGAGTCGACGTCGTCGAGGGCCATGTGGCCCACCATGTGCTCCCGGTTTCGGACGTGCCGCCAGGCCCGCTGGACCTCGGGCTTGGTGTGGAGGTCGTCGTCGAAATTGTCGGGCAGCCGGGTGAAGCGGCGGGGGTAGATCTCCTCCAACGGTGCGAGATCGACCTTGCCGCCCAGCATGTGCTCGTGAAGGAAGTTGAACACGCCCATCAGGTCGGGGTTGGCCTCCTGAAATGACGGCTGATCGAGCGGGAACCACATCACGTCGTGGGGGTTCACCAGCGCCACGGTCAAGAACCACGGGCCGACGGAGGGATCAGCACCGTGGGTTCGCAGCCAGTCCACCGCCTGGTCGGCGATCACCGGGTCGAAGTGCCGCCCAGTCCACGGGCCGCCGATGTAGTGGCGGTCGTCACCCAGCCAGCCGCTGTAGCCGAAGGCCTCCATATCGGGCTGCGGCTCGTGGGTGAGGTGGTATTTGCCCAGGTAGGCCGATTCGTAGCCCACGTCTCGCATCAGCCGCCCCACGGTGGGGATGGCCGGGTCGAGCGCGGTGTGGGCCGGGAAGCTCACGTTGTCCACCACACCGTGCTCGGCCAGATAGCTGCCGGTGTACAGGCTGGCCCGCGACGGCGAGCACGGCGAGGAGTGGGTGTAGTAGCGGTTGAAGTCCAAGCCGTCGCGCCTCAGCCGGTCGTGGGCCGGCATGTCCACCACCCCGTCCAGCCAAGGGTTGCGCCGCTCCTCATCGGAAACGATCAGCAAGATGTTGGGTTGCTCTGAGGCCATGGCATTTACCCTCCGTAGGTTTCCCGGAGCTGCTGTTTGAGCACCTTGCCCACCGGGTTGCGGGGCAGCTCGTCGACGATCTCCAGTTGCTCGGGGATCTTCTGGTTCATCAGTCCGACTTCCTTGCAGTGCTCGACCATCTCCACGAAACCGAACGACTGCCCGGCCATGGGCGCCACCACCGCGCAGCACCGCTCCCCCGACACCGCATCGGGCAAGCCGATGACCGCTACATCGGCCACATCGGGATGAGAGAACAGCACGTCCTCCACTTCTTTGGCCGAGATGTTCTCCCCCTTGCGGATGATCACGTCTTTCTTCCGCCCGACGATGGTCACGAAGCCTTCGCCGTCGATCTCAGCTAGATCGCCGGTGAAGAAGAATCCCTCGTCGTCGAAGCCGGTCTCGTTCAGCGCATCGTCCAGATAGCCCCGGCACAGTGTCGGGCCCTTCAGCAGCAGTTCCCCGTCGATCAGCTTCCAGTCGGTGTCGTCCAGAATCCGGCCCTCGGTGGTGGCCAGCTTGTCGTCGGGATCGTCGAGGAAGCAATAGGTGACGATGGGGCATTCGGTAAGCCCGTAACTGGAGATGATGCCCACGCCGCCCATCTCGTTCTTGACCTCCATGTGCAACCCTGCCGGTTTGGGGGCGCCTCCGCCGATGGCGGCACGCATCTTGGGAAAGATCGGTTGGTTGGGGGTCTTGCGCTGCTCGGCCAGGAAAGCGATGAAGAACGGCGTGCCCGAGCCGGCCAGAGTCAGCCCGTGCTCTCGGAAGAACCGGGTGTCGGCTTCGGGGTTGAAGCTCTCCACCATCAGCATGGGGGTGCCGCACACCAAAGTGGCGATGAGCAGGCTGATGCCCCCGATGTGGGTGAACGGAAAGGCCAGGGGCCATACGTCGTCGGCTTGCAGTTTGAGGTTCTCCCAGACATGGCGGGCTGCGGCAATCACCGAGTCGTCGCCGTGCATGGCTCCTTTGGGGTCGGCGGTGGTGCCCGAGGTGTAGTAGATCCACCGCACCGGGAGCCGGCCATCGTCCCCCAGGGGCGCCTCAAACGGGGCCAAGGTGCTGGGGTCTCCTTCGGGGAGGTCGCCGTCGCATACCAGCACGTCGCAGTCATCGGTGGCGGCCACCACGGCTTCGGCCATGGCCGGGTAGTCGAATCCCCGCCAGACTGACGGAACCACCAGGAGCCGGGCCCCGGTTTGGCGAACCACGAAGCCCACCTCCCGCTCCCGGTAGATGGGGATGATCGGGTTCTGGACTGCCCCTAAGCGGGCCAACGCGGCCGACAAGATGAGCGAGGCCCGGCCGTTTGGCAGCTGCCACGACACCCGAGCGTCGGCGGCTACTCCCATGGCGGCCAAGCCGGCAGCAGCCCGCTCGGCGGCGTCTCGGAATCCGGCGAAGGTCATCACCGTGCCGTCGGGCTCAATGGTGAGCGGCGCGTCGGGAGTGGCGTCGGCCCGCGCTTCTATAGCCTCCCAATAAGTTCTCGGGTTTCCTATCACCGGGTCAGTCTTCCAGGTCGGTCGTCGGTGTCTGAAAGCCCACCAGCAGTTCCACCAGCTGGCCGGCCGGGGTGCGGATCATCACCGCTACATCCCACAGGCGGGTGTCGTCCAGCACCTCGCCGCCATGGGCTCTCACCCGCTCGAGAGCCGCATCCATGTTGGGGACATTCAGCGAGAGGTGGGTGAGGCCGGGCTCGTTCACCACTCGGGCCGGTCGATCTACCAGCCCGGCGCCGCGGAACTGCAACAGTTCGAGCACAAACTCCCCTTTGCGCAGATACACCGCCCGCAAACCGGGCCGCTCCAAGCGCAAGAGCTGGCCGGTCGACGCGTCTTCGGCATCCAGCGCCCCGACTCGCTCGAAATCCAGCGCCCCGGTCCAGAAATCAACTTCGGCGTCTAAGTCGGCCACTGCCAGCCCGACGTGGTTGACCTTCTCGCTCATCGAGGCTCACCCCCTTGTCGGCCATGCAGCGTAGGCTGCCGCCATGTCGGCTGCCGAAGCGCCCCATCCCGAGGACTACAACCCGTTCGACCCTGCCCATGTAGACGACCACTTCGCCACGCTGGCTGCCCTACGGGAGTCGGTTCGGGTACACCAGCCGATGCCCGGCGTGCATTACGTGCCCCGGTACGACGACATCGTGGAGGTGTGCCGCCGTTTCGAGGAATTTGGCCAGGGGGGATTTGAGCCGTTGGAGGCCGACTCCCGCCCTCCCGAGCTGATTCAACTGGGCGAATCCGACCCGCCCGAGCACACCAAAGTGCGGCGAATCTTGGCCGCTGCGCTGTCGCCGCCCCGCATGCGGGCCTACGAGCCGATCGTGAACGAGATCTGCGGAGAGATCGTGGATCGTTTCGCCGACCAGGGCCAGGCCGACTTGATTGAGGACCTGGGAGCGCCGCTGCCCGCCCAGGTCATCGGCCGCTTGGCCGGAATTCCCGTCGGGATGCGAGGGCGACTGCGGCCCTACTCCGACGACTTGATCGGCGCTCGGGCTCTGCCCGACCCCGATGAGGCCCGTCGCTGCCAGCAGCGAGTGAACAACTTCGACCAAGAGCTGCGAGCGGTGATCGCAGACCGCCAACAGTCAGGCGAACGGCCCGACGACCTGATGACCCAGCTCATCGAATACCGGGACGATAACGGCCAACCCCTGCACGACGAGAAGATCCTGGCCACGCTGTCCAAAGACATAGTCGTCGGCGGCATCGAGACCACCACCCACCTGATTGGCAACCTGTTCTATCTGCTGTTGTCAGAACCGGGCCTGTACGAGCGGGTGCGGGCCGACCGCAGTCTGGTTCCCCTGGCGGTTGAGGAGACCTTGCGGCATCACAACCCGGTGCAGGTGTTGTTTCGCCGAGCCCGCACCGACGTTGATTTGTTCGGCACTCCAGTAGCCGCAGGAGAAGTGGTGTGCCTGGGCTACTCGGCGGCGAACCGCGACCCACGGGCATTCGATGATCCCGAGGCGTTCCGACTGGACCGCCCCGACCCCCGGCGCCACCTCGGCTTCGGTTGGGGTATCCATCTGTGCGTGGGCGCGCCCTTGGCCCGCCTGGAGGCAACGGCCGGCCTCAACGCCGTGCTCGATCGGATCGCCCACATGGAATTAGCCCCAGGAACCGACTACCAGCGGGTGCTGTTCTTCATGATGCGGGGCCCAACCCGCATGGACGTCGTCTTCTAGTCGCGGTCGAGGCCGTAGGCGGCGGCGGAGACTCGCTCGTACTGATAGGGGGCCCACTGGGTGGTGTCGAACGCCGGCTCGGGGTTGTCGCCCAGGATGGTGACCCGACTGATGGCCCGATTGCCGTCGAAGTCGTTCACCGCGAAGTGCTGGGTGGCCCGATTGTCCCAAATGCCGATTGTTCCCTCGGTCCAGCTGTAGCGGCAGGTGAAATCGGTCTTGCAGGCGTGGGCGGTGAGCAAGTCCAACAGCGACTCCGACTCGTCCCGGCTGAGCTGGGGGATGCGTCGGGTGAACTGCTTGTTCACATACAGCGATGGGCGGCCGGTGCGGGGGTGGCGTCGCACCACCGGGTGCTCAGCCTTGTGGTCGGGCTGGCCGTAGTTGGCGGCCGTATGGATGGCAGTGAGCCCGTTGATCATCTGCTTCATGGGCTCGGCCAGGGTCTCGTAGGCCTTGTACATGTTGGACCACATGGTGTCGCCGCCCGCCGGGGGCATGACCATGGCGTTGAGCACCGAGCAGATGGGCGGAGAGTCTTCAAACGTGCAATCGGTGTGCCACACGTCGGCCACATAGCCCGACTCCCCCTTGAGCACCACGATCTCAGGATGGTCTTCGTCGAGCTTGGGGATGTAAGGGTGGATCTCCGGCTCGCCGAAGCGAATCGCAAAGGCTCGATGCTCATCCGGGGTCAGGTGCTGGTCGGGGAAGAACAGCACCAAGTGCTCGTCCAGCATCTCTTGGATGAGGGCGAACTCCTGGTCGGAAACTGAAGCCAGCGACAGCCCCCGAACCTCGGCGCCCAGCGCCCCCGCTACCCGGCGAACGTCTAGATCAACAGCATCGATGACAGCCATGGCCGCAGCCTACTCTCTGGGTCACCGATTCATTAACGGAGAGAACGGCTGCGCTTACGAGTTTCCCTCAGAATTGGCGCGTGGCAAGGTGGGGCTATGTCTGATCGAGATGCGCTGGCCGACCTTGCCGCTGACTATGCCCGCTGTGTGGATCGGGGAGATCCCGAGGGAGTGGCGGCCTGTTTCGCCCCCGACGGGGTGCTGCGCCGCGTCGACCTGCCCAGCGGGGGGACAATACTCAGCGAACGGACCGGCCGCGAGGAGATCACCCGGGCCATCTCCCGAATGAACTACAACGCCACCTTCCACTTCCTGGGCCAGCAGCAGACCGAGATCACCGGCGACACGGCTACGGGTGAGACCTACTGCATCGCCCACCACCTGACGGTTCCCGACGACGGGACCCCGGCCTCCGACTTCATCATGTTCATCCGCTATCACGACCAGTTCGTCCGCCTCGACGAGGGCTGGCGCATTGCAGTCCGGGAGCTGCAAATCGACTGGACCGAGAACCGCCTGGCCGAAGGCGTGTAACGGTCGATGGACGACGTCGCCCGCTTGTTGGCCTACGAGGAGATCCGGCAATTGGCGGCCCGATATGCGGTGGCAGTGGACCGGCGAGACCTCGACGCCCTAGTCGAGCTGTTCATCGACGACGTGCGAGTGGGCCGGGATACCTACGGTCGCGATGCCCTGCGGGCCAACTTCAAGGAGTCGCTGGGGGCTATCGGGCCGTCAATTCTGAACATCGGCACCCACCAGATCGACTTGATCGACGATGACCACGCCACCGGCCACGTGTACTGCAAGGGGGAGATCGCCGACGGCGACCGGTGGATCCACCAGGCCATCCGCTACGACGACACCTACGAGCGCCGCGACGGTCGCTGGTACTTCGTGCGCCGCCTCCACAAGCTGTTCTACGGCGCCGAGGTGGGCGTGAACCCGCTGGGCCTGCCCCCGGCCAACTGGCCCGAGAACCACGATGGCCTCGGCACTCTCCCCTACGAAGAACCCACCTGGCAGGCCTTCAACGAGAGTTAGCCAGCAGGACGGAAGCCCAGAAGGGTGATGTCGTCAACGTCTTCGTAGGCAGCCTCCACGGCCATGCCGACGGTGACGTCGTCGACGTCGCAGTCCACCATGTTGCCCACCAGCCGGGGCCCCTCATCCAGGTCCACCAGGGCAATAGCAAACGGGATGCGGCTGGCCAGGGCCGGATCGTGGCCGGCACGGTCCACGGTGAAGGAGTACACCGTTCCCCGGCCGCTCAGCTCTCCCCATTCCCAGTCGGCGCCCAGGCAGTGGGGACAGCGGCCCCGGGGGTAGAAGAAGTACCCGTGGCGGGGACAGCGCTGGAGAACCAGTCGATGCTCCCGCAAGCCGTCAAAATATGGCGCAGTGATCGGGGTGGGTGTGGGCAGGGGCCGTCCGTCGGCGGAGAAGTGGACCATCAGGCCCCTTCCAAGATGAGGGCCACTTGCTCGGCCAGCATTCCGCCGGTGCCGTTGGCGTAGGCGATGTTGCAGTCGGGCACCTGACGCTCGCCAGCTCGGCCCTGCACCTGGCGCACCGCCTCGGTGATGTGGCTCATACCTCCGCCGAGCCCGGCTTGGCCCATGCCCAACTGGCCGCCATGGGTGTTGAGGGGCCAGTCACCGTCGTAGCGCAGGCTGTGCTCGTCGATGAACTGCCCGCCCTGCCCCTTGGGGCAGAACCCGGCGTCCTCGATGGTCAACAGCACGGTGATGGTGTAGCAGTCGTACATTGAGGCCATATCCACTGCATCGCGCGATACCCCGGCCATGGCGAACGCCCGATCGGCGGCCAGCCGGATGGGGGTATCCACAATGTCGGGGGCATAGGTGATGCTCTTGTGGGTGAGGTGCTCGCCGTAGCCGCTCACATACACCGGGCGATGAGGGCACCGGGCGGCCCGCTCAGCCGAGGTCACCAGCACCGCCGAGCCGCCATAGCACGGCATGACGATCTCCAGCAGCTTCAGCGGGTCGGCCACGTAGCGCGAGCTCATCACGTCGTCGATGGTGATGGGCTTGCCGTAGAACACCGCCAAGGGGTTGGCCTGGGCGTTGTAGCGGGAATCCACCGCCACCTTGGCCAGGGTCTCTTCGCTTACTCCGTAGGCGGCCATGTAGCGCTGAGCAGCCATGGCGAAGCTGGGGGTGGCAGCCACCAGCCCCGCGGGGATCTCGAACTGCCCCTGGGGGGAGCCCCACACCTCGCCGCCCATGTAGGCCCCCATCTTCATCTTCATCGGGCCGCCGTTTGCGCCCGGCTGAGGCGGCGCCGGGACCGATGGGGTGAACACCAGCACCGTCTCGCAAATTCCCACTTCGATGGCCGCGGCCGCCCGCCACACCATGCCTGCCGGAGTGGCTCCGCCGAGGTCGACCACCTCGTTGAAGTTGCTGCGAATGCCCAAGAACTCTGCCAGAGCCGAAGGGGCGAACAGCGGCGACTCCCGCAAGCCGTTGATCACCAGCCCGTCTACCTCGCCCTTGTCCACCTCGGCGTCGGCCAGCACTTCGGCGGCCAGCCGCGCACACGCCTCCATGGTGAACATGGGCTCGTCCCATACCCGCTTCGGAGCCCACTCCGTGAGCCCCACAATCGCCGCCGCTCTCTTTCCCATGCGGCTCACACTATGCGGGCGGGCGCCAGGCAGCACCGTTGGCCCGGTGCGGTCAAGTACAGAGCGGTTCGAAGCGGAAACCCCGCTCGGACAACTCGCTGAGGGCGGCATCGAGGCCGAGCACGGTTTGGGCGCGATCGCCGCCACCGTCGTGCAACAGCACCACGGCGCCGTCGCGGGCATGGTCCACAATGTGTTGGGCAATCTCCGCCGCCGGAGGACGGCGCCAGTCGGCGGGGTCGACATCCCACAGGGTGACATCCAGGCCGTGTTTCGCCGCCCAGTCACGGGTGAAGGCATCGATTGACCCGTAGGGCGGCCGCAGGCACGGCGTGGCCTGAGAGCCGAGCAATTCCTGGGTTCGACTTACAGTGTCGTCGAACTCCTCTTGAGGCAAACCGGCCAAGTTCTCGTGATTCCACGTGTGGTTGGCGACGGTGTGGCCCTGAGCATTGATGCGCTGGATGATGCCGGGGTATTGCTCAACCAATGAGCCGATGACGAAAAACGTGCTTCGAGCTCCGTGGCGGGACAAGATCTCCAGCACTCGCGGCGTGTAAACGGGGTGGGGGCCGTCGTCGAAGGTCAAATACAAGACCGGGCCGGCACCGCTGTCGGGTTCGGACGGTACCGAGGTGGGCTCGGCGGGCCTTATGGGAGTGGGGACTGGGGCGGGACTGGCTCCCAGCGGTAGGGCTTCCACATAGAGCCGGTAGTCGACCTGCCCGGCGTGAGTGGAAACCACCGTCACCCTCCAAGGACCGGTGGCAGGCAGGTTGGCAGACAGCGACTGGAGCCGCTTGGAGCCCGAGGCCAGCACGCGATCGCCGAGTCTCACATCTAGCCACACCCCGATGGGGGCTTCCAGTATCGCAGTGAACGCCTGGCCCTCCGATAAGTTGGCCTTGTACGGCTGTCTCTGCTGGTAGTCGATCGACCCGGTCACTGTGTCGCCTACGGCACCCGTTTCGAACCGTATGTCGATCTCGGGTGCCTCGGGCTTAGGTAGCGGAAGGTCTTCCAACGCCATGGACTCGACCACCGACACCACGGGTTCTAGACCGGAGATGTCGATCTCCAGCGTCTGGCGCCGAGAGATGACGATGAAGGACTCGTCCGGCTCTCGATCCAGAAGCGTCACTTTTATGAGGCCGTCTCGCACTTCGATGCCCTCCATCACAATGCGATCGCCCACCGACACCGGCTCTTTGGCCTCCCCGCCTCTCCCGTTGTCCATCACTGGTACAAGCAGGTGGAACACGCCCGTTCCCGCCGACCTCAGTATGACGTGGGCTACCACGTCCTCGAACCCATCACCATCCAGATCTCCCTGTGCCACCCGGTTTTGGAGCACAAAGAGGTCGGTGGAAGCACCGCCGTAGGAGATTTCGGCTCTGCCGCCATCAAGCTGAATGAGCTGACCGTCCAATTCGAAGGCGAGATTCTCAAGGTCTTCCCATTCGATGCTCCTCCGCTCGATGACCTCTGGTGCCGTTCCCGTGGGTTCTGGAACAGGTGATGCGGTCGGCAATGGCTCAGAACCGGTGGGAGCTGGCACCGCCGACTCCGGCGGAGAGACTGAGGGGGCAACTGCCGGCAAAGAGGCGTTATGCGGAGACGAGCTGTCTTGGCTGCATGAGGCGCAGATCACCGCCAAGACAAGAACGGGTGCCCAAATTCGGGCCATGGGCGAATACTACGGTCGCAACTGCTGAATTCCTGGTCAGTCGACGACCGCAAGTGGGGGGATCTTGCGCTCCAAAAGGGCGTCGTAGCGGACCTGGATCTGGTTGGCGTAGCTGGGTTTGGTGGGGATGAGAAAGTCACCCGCCCTGATACCGGCCATGACCGGGCCGACCACATCGGCCGGCGAGATGCCGGTGGCGGTCATCTTGGACAGCGACTCCACCACGAAGGCGTTGTCCTCATTCTCATCGGTGCCGTAGCGCTCGCCGCGCACCCGGGCGGTGTGAGCAATGGCAGTGTCGATAGCACTGGGGGTGAGCACCGAGGCCTTGACCTTGGACCCCACGGCAGCTAGGTCGAGGGCCAGACACTCCGTAAGCGAGAAGGCGGCACACTTCGACACCACGTATGGGCTGGAGAAGCCGCCGGCCACGAAGGCCGCCGCCGACGCGGTGTTCACAATGTGCCCCTCGGTGTCCTGGGCCATCATGCGAGGCACGAATGCAGCCACCCCGTTGATGATGCCGTACACGTTCACCCCGAGCACCCAGTCCCAGTCGGCTTGGCTGCGCTCCCACATGAGCCCGGCCTGGAACACCCCGGCGTTGTTGAACAGCAGATCCACTTGGCCGAAGGCGTCCCACGCGGCGTCGGCCAGCGCTTCGACCGATGCCCGGTCGGCGACGTCTACTTCGACTGCTATGGCCTCTCCACCAATGGCCTCGGCAGTAGCAGATGCCCCGGCAATGTCGATATCGGCCGCGACTACCTTCGCTCCATCGGCGCCGAACCCGGCCGCAAGAGCCGCCCCAATCCCACTGGCCGCCCCGGTTATCACTGCCACTTTGCCGTCGAAGTCCTGCATAGCACCATGCTGGCACGGGCCAGCCTCAGATGTCGGAGCGGAGAATACCGGGACTACTGGATCCCAGTTCCCGCCTCGGGCCAGATCTCAGGGTCGTGGACGCCGTCTCCTTCCCGCACACATTCGAGGTCGGGGTCTTCGGCAATAAAGGCATAGATCCGACAAGAAGCCAGCGCCACCCATTGATTCGTGACGTCGTAGAACTCCCCCCGGGCGCTCAAGATTGCCAACGCATACCAGCTGTCGTCAGGAAGCACGATGACTCCAGCGTCGATCATCTGGCGGTATTCCGCGGGACAGCAATTCGGCCGAAGCCAACCCGCTTTGTGCAGCGACGATTCAGCCACTTCCAGAGGCAGCCGATCCAGCAATATCCCGTCAAGGTCTCTCGGAGAATTCAGCGAATGGGAGGTATCCAGCAGCCACTGCTGGAGGGCTGCATTCTCGTCGGGACCCAGAAGCTCGCCCTTGTACAGACGGGCAAAGAAATGGGCCAGATCGGCCATGGTGGTGCGGTTGCCCAAGGGGTTTTCGGGCCGAAAGTCCTCGGCCACCCGATTGGGATCTTGGAAGCGCCAAGCCTCCAACCGGGTATCGGACAATTGGGCCACATTCCAGGTCCACGTGTTCACCGCATCCACTCCCCCAGCCAGATCGATCAACCTCCCGCCGGCCAAGTTGTCAGACAGGATCAAGGCGGAATAAGCCTGCGATCTCACCGCCTCCAACCCAGCCGCTTCAAGGGCGGCTGCGGCCCACAGCGGCTTGACTGCGCTGGCCGAGATCCGAGACTCCGTAGCCTCGTATCCATGGAGTGTTTCGTCGGGAAGTACTACTGCTATCGAAATCTGCCCATCGGGATTCCATTCCTCTGCGAGCTCGACCAAGGCCTCGAATTCTTCGGCCAGCACAAAGTGAAACTCACCGGCCAAGGAGTCCAAGAATTCTTGAGCGGAGCGATCAGGTGTGGGAGTCGGCTCTGGGGTAGCCGTAGCCGTTTCCTCCGACGTTGCCGCGGGCTCTGGCGCAATCGTTGGGCTCGCTGACGGAGCCGAGGGTGGCTGTGTGGCCATTGCCGCTGTCGGCTCCGGCGTCGGAGTGGTCTCACCCTCCTCAGGGCTTACTTGTAGCGTCACCTGGGCACTTCCGCCGCAACCGGAAATCCCGGGAAGCAGCCCCAGGACCAGCAAGGCCGCGCCGAGCGGCGCGAGGCCGCCACGCAAACTCAGCCGCACTCGGTATCTTCTGGGGGTAGCACCAAGTCGATGAGATAGTTGTCCACCACCTCGTCCACGCACGGATGGTGGCCATAACTGGTGTGACCTGTGCCGTTGTAGGTGAGCAAGACACCGGTCTCCAGGGTCTCGGCCACCGCCACCGCCCACTCATAGGGCGTGGCGTTGTCGCCCCGGTTCCCGACCACCAACACGGGGGGCGCATCCGGTGCCCGGATCGGCTCGTGAGGGCGCGTCTCCGTGTCCTCCCAATACACGCACATACGGGCTTCGGCTGCTGCGGCTCGTCCGAAATCGCCGGCCTCATCAATCATCCGCTCGACAAGCCGGTCCAGGTCGCTGTCGCTCATTCGGCCGCCGTCGGTGCAGCTGATGCTGAAGAACGAACCGAGATCAGCGGCCCCCAGATAGAACTGGGCCAAGTCATGCAACCTCTGGCCGTCGCCCTCCCCCCAAGCCTGGGCGAATGCCTGATAAAACAACGGCCACACCTCGGCAGAGCTGTAAGAGATGATCACCAAAGCCAGCTGCGCCTCCCCCGGACCCGCCAGAACGTTGCCCTCGGCATCGAGCAGCGGATTGGTTTCTAGGCTGCGCATCAACTGGAGGTAGGCCGACCTGGGACTTCCGACAATTGGGCACGCCGCATCTGCTAGACATCCGTCGAACACCGCGTCGATCACTCGGGCGAAGCCCCTGATCTGCTCCACCAAGACGTCCTCATGGGTCAACGACGTGTCCAGCACCCCGTCAATCACCACCGCCCGGGCGTTGACACCGTATTGATCGGCGTAGAACTGGCCCAGCACCGTGCCGTAGCTGTAGCCGAGGAAGCTGATCTGATCCTCCCCCAAAGCCTGGCGGATCAAATCCATGTCATGCACGGTTTGCACCGTGCTGATGAGCTGGGCTCGGCCGTCCAAGCCAGCCAAACAGGCTTCGGCGGCCTGCTGGGCCGCTTCGGCGATCGCGGCCTCGTTCTCCGGGGTGTCGGACAGCGCACCCACCAACTGGAGGTTGTTGGCCTCGTCGCGGCAATTGGGGTTCAGGCTGGTGGTCACTCCCCGGGGATTCCAGCCCACCACGTCGAACCGGGCCAACACTTGGTCGGACAGTCCTGCGCCATATTCCAGAAAGCCTTCCATCTCTCCGCCGGGGCCGCCGGGATTCACCAGCAGTACACCAATACGAAGATCCGGGTCGCCAGCGGGAAGCATTCCGAGTTCCAGAGTGATGGTTCCAGCGTCGGGGTTGTTATGGTCGGCAGGAACTTCTAGCTCAGCGCAGAGATACGCCTGCCCGCAGTCTTGGAAGATGGAGGTTTCGGGTTCCGGTTGAGCGTCGGTGGGCGCAGGCGCTTCGGTAGGCGCAGGGGTGGGCTCAGGCTCTTGAGCAGGTTCAGGTGCGATCGCGGTGGGCGCAGGCTCTTCGGTGGGGACAGGTGCTGTGGTCTCAGGCGGTGTTTCCGTCGCGGTTGCGGAGATTTCCGTGGGCTCAACACTCGACGTTGAAGACCCGTCGCCGTCGGAACAGCCTCCGGCAACCAGGGCCAATGCCAACAGCACACCCGCTCCAACAACAATCGCCTTCGGCTGCCTTCTCATCAACACTCCTTGGAAGTGGCTTGGTCGCCTCAAGATATCCGGGCCCGACGACAGTTCCGCATCACCCATCACGTTCAGGAATTTCTCGCCCGATCCTGCTCAGCGGGTGTCGTTGACCCAAGTCATGTTGGTGGCTTCGCCAGCTTCCAGCAGAGGGCCGTCGTAGTTGGGAGAGATCATCACCGAGGCATCCCGGCGGTAGTTGATGAAGTGGACGCCGTCGTCGCCGCTGAAGAGCTTGTAACGGCGGTCGGCGGCCACCCACAGAGTGTCTCCCACACCGACAATTCGGCGCCCGACGCGGATCTCACCCCGCAGCACATGGATCAGCTCGTCTTGGGAGTGGCTATGGGCGGAGGATTCGAAGTACTGGGCACGGTCGGTGGCCAGCAGCCATAGCCGGTTGGTAGGGGCCGAGGCGTCGGAGAAAAATCGAGTGCGCTGGGTATCGTCCACCGTGGCCCAGATCCCGTCAGAGCCGATCACCCTCACACCGCGGCCCTCGGACTCCGCTGGACCTCTCAACCCGGCTGTCGGCGGAGAAGAATCGGCCGGTCCGACGTGGACGATGCTGGTTTCGCCCTCCGCGATCGCGCTGGCAACCACCCCAGCCTCCACCACCACAGCCCCATCGGCGGGACAGACCCGCCCGTCGACGGCCAGGCTGCCAGAACGCACGTACACCGCCTCGTCGCCGTGCTCGGTCCCCCACCGCAGCTCGGTGCCCGCAGTCAGATCGGCGGCTACCAGCCACAATGAGGCTCCGTCAGGACTCACCTGCCGAGTAGCGACTTCGCCGATGACCTCGACCGTTGGCGTCGGATAGCTCGCCATCGCCTCGACCTCATTGGCATGGATGACATCGACCGCGTTCACTGCACCCCATCTTCGCGCCGTCGGCGCCATCGAGCACGGCGGGTCGATGCCAATGCGACTGCTTCATCCATGGCCGACTGCATGGCCTCGCGCAAGCGGACGGTGAACTCATGGCGCTGGCGGGACGACAACCGCCCGTTGTCGATGTCGGGAGGCAGGATCGGCTCGCCGACCACGATGGACACCGGCACTCGCCGGAGGAATTTGGCCTTGGGCGGCATGGCTTCCTCCGTGCCAGCAATACCCACTGGGAGGATCGGCACCCCCGTTCGAGCGGCCAGAAAAGCCGCTCCTCCAAAGATCTCTCCCACCTGACGACCCGAATGGCGAGTGCCCTCGGGGAACACCAGCAACGGCTCGCCCTGGTGCAGCAGCCCAATAGCCGCTTGCAGCGTCCGGCGGTCTCCCGCCCCCCGATGGACGGGGAACGATCCAATCATGGCGCTGATCCAGGTGCCGACCCTCCCTTTGAACATCTCGATCTTGGCCAGCGACCGCACCATTCGGGGGCATCGGGAGTTCACCAAGGGACCATCGAGGTTGGATCGGTGAACGGGGGCGATGATGAACGCCCCTTCGATTTTCAGTCGATCGGCGCCGACCATTCTGGTGCGCAGATAAAGGCGGCCCACCACTCGGATAAACGCCCGCAACACCCAATAGAGAACTTGGGCCCGACGGGTCGCCCAAATGGCTAGCACCCGCTCTTCCAACTGCTTTTCAGACATGGTTCCGTATGGCCTTCCACACTCGCTCAGGGGTCAACGGCATGTCCAGATGACGGACTCCAAAGTGACTCAGGGCATCAATCACCGCATTCTGCGCTGCGACGGTGGCTCCTACCGTGCCCGACTCGCCGACGCCCTTGGCCCCGAGCAGGTTTCGGTCGGTGGGGGTTTCAGATCGGACCAGCTCAAAACTGGGCAGCTCAGCCGCCGAGATCACCAGGTAGTCGGCAAAGTTGGTAGTCAGCGGGTTGGCGTCGGCGTCGTAAGCCAGTTCCTCCATAAGGGCCTGCGCGATGCCGCCGGCGATTCCCCCGTGGATCTGGCCGTCGAAGATCAGGGGGTTCAACACGGTGCCGGCATCGTCCACCGCCACCAACCGCACCAACTCCGTGCCGCCGGTCTCGGCGTCCACCTCCACCACCGCCACATGAGCACCAAACGGGAACGTCTGGCCCCCAGACTCGAAATCCGATTCCACTGCCAGGGGTTCGCCCAGAGCAGCGGCCACCTCGGCCCAGCCCACCGATACCGCCGGGGTTCCGGCCACATGAAAGCACCCCTGCTGGGGATCGTGGACCACATCGGTGACCGCAGCCTCCAAGTGATCAGCCGCCATCGGCAGCACTTGCTCGATCAGCCGCTGAGACGCATCGACCAGCATCGATCCCACGATCTGGGCCGACCGTGATCCGCCGGTGACCTGTCCCCGGGGGGTGCAGTCGGTGTCGCCGCCGACCGCAACCACCTGATCCAATTCGATGCCGAGCACGTCGGCCACGATCATGGGCCACACTGTCTCGTGGCCTTGCCCGTGAGGGGTGGAGCTGGTCACCGCCTTGACCTTCCCGTCGGTGCCCAACTCCACTGAGGCGAAGTCACCCGCCCCAGTAGTGGCGGTAACCTCCACATAGGTGGACAGGCCAATGCCCAGCAAAGTGTCCGACCCGTTGGCCCGGCGAGCGGCCTGCTCGGCCCGCAATTCTTCGTATCCGGCCGCCTCCAGTGCAAGATCCAGCGCCTTTCCGTAGTCGCCTGAGTCGTAGCTCAATCCCGACACCGTGGTGTGGGGAAATGCCTCCGGGTCGAGGAAGTTGCGGCGGCGCACCTCGGCGGGGTCCATCTCGATCTCCGCCGCGAATAAGTCCACCGCCCGTTCAATGGCCGAGGCCGCTTCGGGCCGACCGGCCCCTCGGAATGCCCCGTTGGGGGTAGTAGAAGTTGGCACGGAAACCGCTTGAAATCCGGCGCATGCGATGTCGTAAACACCGGTGAACATGGCCATGGTCATGCGGGGCAAGAACCCGGCTATGAGCGGATAGGCCCCGCTGTCTTGGATTACGTCAAGTTGGTAGGCGGTAATTCGCCCGTCCCGGCTGCCGCCTACGACCACATCTTGGATCTGGCCCCGGCCACTGCCCAGCCCGGTCATCGACTGGGTGCGGGTCTCGGCCCAGGCGCACGGGCGGCCCAATCGGCGGGCCAGCCACCCCAGAAGAGCCTCCTCGGGATAGCAGCGAAACTTGGCCCCGAAGCTCCCGCCCACATCGGGGGTGATCACCAGTACCTGCTCGGGGCCCAGCCCATAGATACCCATCAGCGCTGTCTTCACGTTGTGGCTGCCCTGGGTAGCGGTGTGATGGATCAGCCGGTCGCCCTCCCAGTAGGAGAAGCCGGTCCGGGCCTCGATTGGCGCCGCCGACATGCGTTGGTTGTGGAACCGGGCCCGCACCACCACCTCGCACTCGTCAATGTCGGGGGCCTCTCCCACCCCGCACCGGTACACCGTCTGGTCGTCGATGTCCTGAAACAGCACCACCTCACCCCGCAGCGAAGCTTCCAAGTCGACCAGCGGGGAGAGCCGCTCATAGTCCACGACCACCAAGTCAGCGGCGTCGGCTGCTCGAACGGGATCGTCGGCTACTACGACGACGACCGGCTCGCCCACGTATCGGACTACATCGCGAGCCAGCATGGTGCGGGCCATCTGGTCGTTCATGCCCGGGAACGGAGTGGGATAGATCACCACTTCGGGGTCGATATCGGCGGCGGTGAACACTCCGAGCACGCCGGGAGCGGCCGCGGCAGCCCCCACGTCTACCGACAAGATCCGGGCGTGGGGCTCCGTAGAGGTCATATAAGCGACATGAGCAGCATCGGATGGGATCAGGTTGGCGACGTACGCGCCCTGACCGGTGAGGAAGCGGGGATCTTCCCGCCGCAGCACCGGGTGGCCGAGGATCGAGGGCATCAGTTCTAACTGGTTCGGGTGCCAACCCCAATCAGTCGAACAGTGCGACGTCGGTGAACTCGATGAGGTTCCCGTCGGGATCTCGGGCGAAGGCCGACCGCACCGCCACGCCGAAGTCGTCCCGCTCGTTCGGCTCGATGACGAACTCCAGTCCCCGCTCGGCCAGCTCGGCCATCGTCGCGTCGAACTCATCGGGGGGGATATGGAGGGCGAAATGGGACATCACTCCAGCGGAGTCGGGCATCTCGTCCACCTTGCTCAGGTGGAGCTGCGAGGGGCCCAATCGCAGCCATGATCCCTGGAAACCGCCGAAGTCGGGGCGGGGCAACTTCTCCAGGCCCAGCTTTTCGATATAGAACGCATCGGCGGCCTCAACATCGGTCACCGGGATATTCACGTGTGAGTAGGCCACTGGCCCTTTGACAGCAGTGCTCATGCCCGTGACTTTATTGGAACGCGTGGGCTGACATATCTCTGGGCTGGGCGCAGCGCAGTCCCAGCATCGCAGTCACTGCGCCCCCGGCGGCCAACATGACATAGCTAGTGCCGAGATTGCCGATCTGGCCGACCGCCAAGGTGACACCGATGATGGTCACCGCAATGGCCACTCCGAAGGCGTTGCCCACCCGCATCATGGTCTGCGCCACACTGGATCCTGACGCCAGAAATTCGCTGGGCAGGTCGGCCACCATGACGGCGAACAGCGACCCCCAGACCAGGCCTGATCCGATGCCAGCCAGCGTGACGCTGAGCACCCAGGCCACGAGGTCTTCCTGGCCGGCCAACGTGGCCCACTGCCACACCATGCCCCCTGTCCACATCAGGCTCCCAGCCACCACGAATCGGGCTGGTCCCCACCGGTCGGCCCACCGACCCGACAAGGCCGACAACAGGCCGGTGAACACGAACACCGGAGTCAGCAGCATTCCGGCCTCAAAGATGGTCAGTTCCCAGACAATGGTCAGGTAGTTCACGCCCACCAACTGGTGTCCGAAGAAGGAGATGGAGAACACCAGCATCCCGTAGTTGCCCAGCCGAAAGCTCTTGAACCGGAACAGCCTGGGTTCGATCACCGGCAAACGGTGGCGCATAGACCGCCAGGCCAGCAGCACAAGCACAACCGGCCCTCCGATCAGAGCAGCCAGCACCACCGGATCGGTCCACGACCACTCCCGGCTCTGGACCAAGGCGAACACCACCCCGCCTACGCCGGCCAACACCATGAGCGCTCCTAGCCGATCGGGCAGCTCTGGCGTCTGCGGATTGCGGTGCTCCTCGATGACTTTGCGGATGAACACCAGGGCAATGACACCGAAGGGCACGTTCAGCCAGAAGGCCCACCGCCAGTCGCCCACATGCACCAGCAGGGCGCCTACCGAGGGCCCCATGGCCGCCGCCACTGCGCCGTTGGCCGACCACGCACCGACGCCGGTTCCCCGGCGGGCCACCGGGAAGGCGTCGATCACGATGGCCGCTCCCATAGGCAGGCTCAGCGATGTTCCGATTCCTTGGAAGGCCCGGGCGACGATAAGCACTCCGGTGGTGGGGGCCAGCGCCGCCCCCGCCGATGCCAGGGTGAACACCGCGATGCCAGCCATTAGAGTCCGCCGCCGCCCCCACCGCTCGCCGAGCACCCCACCGACCACCAAGGTGGCGGCCCCGACGATGGTGAAGGAGTTGATGACCCACGACAGTTCGGCCTCGCTGGCGTCGGGAAAGGACTCCTTCAGGTCGGCATAGACCACGAAGATGATCGACAGCGACATGGCGGTCTGGAAGCTGGCCAGGCTCACCACCACCATCACCAGCCAGGCCCGGCGCATCACCGCCGGGTCAATGGCTGGTTGCTGCATCACCGGATGACTGTAACCCCGCCGCCCCCGCATATCTGATAACAGCGCCGGTCAAGACCATCGCTAGCCTTTTGGCGTGGTTTCGTTCTACGACACTCGGCTCCGGCGAATCGTGCCCTTCGAGCCGATGGCCGAAGGTCGGGTGTCGATGTACGTGTGCGGCCCCACCGTCTACGACGACCCCCATGTGGGCCACGCCCGCACGGCGCTCACCTTCGACATGATGCGCCGCTATCTCCAGTGGCGGGGCTACCAGGTCACCTTTGTGTCCAACATCACCGATATCGACGACAACATCATCAACCGGGCATCGGAGACCGGAACTACTGAACCCGAGCTCGCCGCCCGCTATGAGCAGGTCTATATCGAGCAGATGGACCGATTCGGCATTGCTCGGCCCGACCACCGGCCCCACGCCACCGAATATGTCGAGGAGATGCTGAGTTTCATCGGCGAGCTGGTGGATCGGGGCGCGGCCTACCCCATCGAGGGCAAAGGTGTGTACTTCTCAGTTGCTGCCCATGACCGCTACGGCGACCTCATCGGGCGCACTCCGGACGAGCTGCGGGAAGGGGCCGGCGCACGAGTGGAAGTTGACGTCGAAAAGGTCGACCCGCTGGATTTCGCCCTCTGGAAAGCAGCCAAACCGGGAGAGCCGGTGTGGGACTCTCCGTGGGGACCGGGCCGCCCCGGCTGGCACATCGAGTGTGTGGCCATGGCCACTGATCTGTTGGGCGAAACCTTCGACATCCATGGCGGGGGCGACGACCTGGCCTTTCCCCATCATCAGAACGAAGTGGCCGAGGCCGAAGGCAACGACTTGGGCTTCGCCCGCCACTGGATTCATGGGGCCATGCTCAACGTGAACGGCGAGAAGATGGCCAAGTCGCTAGGCAACTTCACCACCCTGTCCGATCTACTCGACGCCTATGAGCCCCAGGTGCTGCGGCTGCTGATGCTGCAAACCCACTACCGCACGGTCATGGAGCTGAGCGACGACGCCCTGGCCGGAGCGGCCGGAGCATTGGACCGGCTTCGGGCCTGGTACCGACGGGCCGCCGCCTCTGGCCTGGATCAATCGACAACCCCAGACCCCGATGCGGTTGCCCGGTTCACCGCGGCCATGGACGACGACTTCGGCACTCCCGCCGGGCTGGCAGTGGTGTTCGACCTGGTTCGGGAGGCCAACGCCGCGCTAGATGCCGGAGACGCCGACCGGGCGGCATCCGCCCATGCCACCGTGTGCGATTTGGCCGGCGCGCTGGGCCTCACCTTGGCCAGCGACGACCAAGCAAGCGATGACGTTGAGTTGGCCGCAGAGGTCGAGAAGCTGTTGGCCGAGCGAGACGAGGCCCGCAATGCCAAAGATTTCGCCACCGCCGACCGCATCCGCGATGAGCTAATCGCCCAGGGAATCGTCTTGGAGGACACTCCGCGCGGCACCATCTGGAGGAAGACCTGAGGCAGCGCATCAGCAGGCTGCTCGGTCGGCCGGTCGCCGGGATCGAGGTCCTCGACGACCAATCCGGCACCACCCGGCGCACGAGGGCTCGGTTATTGATGGCCGATGGCGATGTCCTCCCGGTGTTTGTGAAGCGACCGTCTCGATCACCGGTCGCCCGGGCGTTTGTGGCCGTTCCCCGCCTGAGCCGCGCTGAAGTGGGGTTTTACTCCGAGCTGCGCGACCGGGTACCGGTGGCTACCCCCCAGTGCCATGCCGCCCACCACCGCCGGTGGGGCTTCATCGTGGTGCTGGAGGACCTGGCCGACTCCGGCGCAACGTTGCGATCGTCAACCGATGCCATCACCGCCGATGAGGCCGCCTCGCTGCTGGTATCGCTGGCCGCTATGCACCGCCAGTGGTGGGGAGGCACCGAATCCCATCCGTGGCTGGCTCTCAACCCCCGGCGAGAATTGAGGCTGGGGGCACTGCTCAGCCCCTCGCTGTGTCGACTGGGACTGCTCCGAGTTGGAACTGCTGTCCCCAAAGAGCTGCACGAGCCCATCTCCCGCTACGCCCGCAACCGAAGAGCGGCCCACGACGCAATGTCGGCTGGACCAACGACGCTGATCCACAACGATTGTCACCCGGGCAACCAGTTCATCGCCGCCGACGGCCGTCCCGGACTCATCGATTGGCAGCTCTGCCGGGAGGGACCGTGGGCTCGAGACGTGGCATACCTGCTGGCCACGTCCCTGGACCCCGAGACACGCAGAAGCGCCGAATGGGATCTGCTGGCCGACTACCTCAGCCAGCTCGGGCCGGTCGCTCCGAATTTCGACCAGGCCTGGCTGGCCTATCGCCGTCACGTTGTCTACGCCGTCGAGGCCATGCTGGTGACCGCGGCGGTGGGCGTGATGATGCCCAAGGCCACTTCCCTCGTCCTGGTGGACCGCACTGCGACAGCGGCTCTCGACCTAGATTCATTCAACGCGTTATGACCGAGTCCTTTCCCCGCCAGCACGCCCGCACCCGGGGCTTCACCCTGGGAGCGCCTCGCAGCTTCGCCGTTTCCGACGACGGTTGCCGGGTGGCCTTCCTGCGCAGCATGGCCGGCGACGACCCGGTGAACCGGCTGTGGCTGCTCGACACCTCCACCGGTGAGCAACTTGTGGCCGCCGATCCGGTCGAACTTTTGGCCGACCCCGGCGAGGAGAACCTGCCGCCGGCGGAACGGGCCCGTCGGGAGCGGGCCCGGGAGAGCGGCGGGGGGATCGTGGCCTACGCCGGCGACCCTGGGTTGACCAGAATCGCCTTTGCGCTGGACGGGCGGGCGTTCCTAGCCGATGTGGCCGGGGGCTCTGTCGAATCGCTGCCTACTATGCCTGGCGCGTTCGATCCCCGCCCTTCACCCGATGGGCAGCGGGTGGCCTACGTATCCGGCTCCAGTTTGCGGGTGGTGGACGCCGCGGCTGATGGTCTTGACCTCCTAGTCATCGACGAACCGGGCGACACCGTGAGCTGGGGGTCGGCCGAGTTCATCGCCGCCGAGGAGATGGGCCGCAGCCGGGGATTCTGGTGGTCGCCCGACAGCCAGCGCCTGCTGGTGGCCCGAGTAGACACCGCCGAGGTGCCCATTTGGCATATCGCCTCCCCGGCTGACCCGGCGACGGCCCCGGTGCCGATGGCCTACCCCGCCGCCGGCACGGTCAACGCCGACGTTTCCCTGGCCGTTGTCGGGATCGACGGCAGCTGCATCGACGTGGCCTGGGACCGGGACGCCTGCGAGTACCTGGCCCGGGCGGCGTGGGCACCCCGGTCGAACCCCGTTATCGCGGTGCAGAGCCGCGACCAGCGCACCGTGGTGATCTTGGAGGTCAACCCCGATACCGGAGCTACCACCGAAATTGCCCGCCAGACTGACGAGCACTGGGTGGAACTGGTGCCCGGGACACCGACGTGGATGGGTCAGCGTCTGGTGACCGCAGAGGACCGAGGCTCGGCCCGGCGCCTGTTGATCGATGGTGCCGACGCCACCCCGGACACCATCCAAGTCCGCAGCGTGGTGTCGGCCGATGAAAACCGGGTGGTGTTCACTGCGTCAGACGATCCCACCGAGACCCACATTTGGCAGCTCGACGTCGAGGGCAAGCTGGGCCGGCTCAGCGACCGGGCGGGTGTCCACAGCGCGGTCGCGGCAGGCGGAACTGTGGTGGTGGTTCGGGCCGCGGGAACCGACCGAGAGGCGGCGGTGGAGGTGGTGACCCCCACTGAGCGCATCCCCATCACTTCGAGTGCCGCCACACCGTTGTTGTCCCCGTCGCCCCGGTTCTCAGTGGTCGCCAGCCGAGAATTATGCACTGCGGTGCTGTATCCGTCGGACGACGAAGGAGCCGATGGCGATTCGCTGCCGGTGCTGCTCGACCCCTACGGCGGCCCCCATGCCCAGCGGGTGCTCCAGGCCCGCTCGCCTTTCCTCGTATCGCAGTGGTTCGCCAACCAGGGGTTCGCGGTGGTGATCACCGACGGCCGAGGCACCCCCGCTCGCGGCCCGGCCTGGGAGCGCGCCGTGGCCGGCAACCTGGCCCATCCGGTGCTCGAAGACCAGATCGACGCCCTCGATGCGCTGGCCGAGCAGCACCCTCGTCTCGACTTGGGCCAAGTGGCCGTACGGGGCTGGTCATTCGGTGGCTATCTGGCCGCGTTGGCCGTTCTTGCTCGGCCCGACCGGTTCCACGCTGCCATCGCCGGGGCCCCGGTCACCGACTGGCGGCTCTACGACACCCACTACACCGAGCGCTATCTGGGCCATCCCGACCAAAACCTCGAGGCCTACACCCGCACCAGCCTGCTCGAACTGGCCGGAGACCTCACCAGGCCCCTGCTGTTAATCTGCGGTCTGGCCGACGACAACGTGTTCGCGGCCCACACCCTTCAGCTTTCCCAAGCCCTTTTCGAAGCCGGCCGTCCCCACCAGGTGCTCCCCCTGCCCGGCGTCACCCACATGACCCCCCAGGAGCAGGTAGCCGAGAACCTGCTCCTGCTCCAACGGGCATTCCTCTTCGACAGTCTCGGCCTCCACCCGCCACAATGACCCCATGGCTCGCATAACTGCCGACGGAGAGATCACCTGCGGGATCCAACTGCCGATCCAAACCCTCAACGAGCGAATCCGGCAGCCGTGGGAGCCCGGCGCCACCGTGGACGACTTGGTAGCCATCACCCAAGCCGCGGAGGCCGCCGGACTCGGGTTTGTGGGCGTATGCGACCACATCGCCATCCCCGACAACGAATACGCCGCCCACATGTCCACCACCTGGTACGACCCGATCGCCACGCTCGGCTTCCTGGGAGCAGCCACCAGCACTATCCGGCTGCTGTCAGAGGTATACGTCCTTCCCTATCGCCATCCTCTGACCACCGCGAATTCGTTCTGCACCCTCGACCATCTCACCGGTGGAAGGGTTGTGATGGGGGTGGGTGCCGGCCACGTCGAGGCTGAGTTCGAGGCCCTGGGACTGAGCTTCGCCGACCGGGGCCGTATGACCGACGAGGCCATCGACGCCGTGAGGGTCGCCGTGGGAGCCGCCGGTGGATTCTGCGAGTTCAGCGGAGAGTTCTACGACTTCAAGGATATGGGAGTGGGCCCCGCCGCGGCGCAGGACGCGATTCCCATTTGGATCGGAGGCAGCACCCGCCCGGCCCTGCGCCGAGTGGTGGAGCGGGGCGACGGCTGGATTCCCCAGGGCACGCCCCGGGAGGCCATGGCTGAGCAAATGGACTATATGCGGGCCCATGCCGACGTCGTGGGCCGCGACCTGGATGAAGTGGACTTCGGCTGGCTGGCCGGGGCCGTCTACATCGGCGAACCCCCGGAGGGGCTTTTTCTGCCGGGATGGCCGTATATCGGCGGCTCACCCGACCAGGTTGCGGAGTCGCTTCGCTACGCCCACGAACTGGGTACTTCGGTGCTGTTTCTGTTCTTCCGATCTCGCGACGTCTCCGAGTACATCGACCAGATCGCCCGCTTCGGCGCCGAGGTCCTGCCCCTGCTGGAAGCCTGACCATGAGCGGCGTGCTCTCCGGGATGCGGGTGGTGGAGGGCTCGGCCTTCGTGGCCTGCCCTTCGGGGGGCATGACCCTGGCCCAGCACGGCGCCGATGTGATCCGCTTCGACGCCATCGGCGGCGGCATCGACTACCACCGCTGGCCGCTCACCCCCGACGGCCAGTCGCTGTACTGGCAGGGGCTCAATAAAGGCAAGCGATCGATCCAGATCGACCTCCGCTCCCCCGAGGGGCGGGAGCTGATCACCGCGCTGGCCACCGCTCCTGGCCCCGACGCCGGCATCTTCACCACCAACTTCCCTGCCGTCGGGTGGTTGTCGTACGACAGCCTCCGCCAACACCGCGACGATCTCATCATGGTGGCCATCACCGGCAACCACGACGGCTCCACCGCGGTGGACTACACGGTGAACTGCGCGGTGGGTTACCCCTGGCTCACCGGCACCGACGGCACCATCAACCATGTGCTGCCGGCCTGGGACATTATCTGTGGCCAGACCGCCGCCCTCGGAGTGCTGGCCGCCGAGCGCCAGCGGTCCCGTACCGGTGAGGGGAGCCTGGTGAATCTGGCCCTGTCGGATGTGGCGCTGGCAGCGGTGTCCATGCTGGGCCATGTGGCCGAGGCCCAACTCCTGGGCACCCAGCGGCCCCGCATTGGCAACGACATCTACGGCGCCTTCGGACGGGATTTTGAACTGGCCGATGGCGACCGCATCCAACTCGTGGCGGTGAGTGCCCGCCAATGGCAGAGCATTGTCGCTGCCTGCGGGATCGGCGAAGAGGTGGCCGCGCTAGAGGCCGAGACCGGCTTGGACTTCACCCGAGTGGACGGTGATCGCTACCTGGCCCTCGACCGCCTCAATCCGCTGGTGGCCCAGTGGTGTGCGAAGCACAGCCTGGCCGAGGCGTCGGCCGCCCTCGACGCCGAAGGCGTGTGCTGGGGCCGCTACCAGTCGATGTTGGAACTGGTGGCCAGCGACCCCCGCTGTTCCACGGCCAATCCGCTTTTCACCGAGGTGGACCACCCGGAAACCGGCCAATATCTCACCCCCGGCCCGCCGCTCCGCTTCTCCGACGACAACCTGGCCGATCCCGGCCCCGCCCCCCGTCTGGGCCAGCACACCGACGAGGTGCTGGCCGATGTGCTGGGCCTGTCGGCGGCGGAGATCGCCACGCTCCACGATCGCCAAGTGGTTGCCTGACCATCTCACCGTCATCGGCGGCCCGCTACCTTGACGCCATGACCATGGATATCGGCCGTGTCGGGGTTTGGACCCGCACCGACAGCTTCTCCACCAGCGAGGCCATCGAATTCGCCCAACGCATCGAGGATCTGGGCTATGGCGCCCTATGGATCCCCGATGCCTTCGGCCGCGATCCGTTTGCCCATGCCTCCCTGCTGCTCAATCACACCTCCACGCTGGTGCTGGCCACCGGGGTGATCAACATCCACCTGCGGGAAGCCCAGGCCACCTCCTGCGCTCAGAAGGAACTGCACGACCAGTCGGGTGGCCGATTTCTGCTCGGTCTCGGGGTGTCCCACCAAGCTCCGGTAGAACGGATGCAGGGCAAGCCCTACCCCGCGCCCATCCCGTCGATGCGGGAATACCTCGACAAGATGGAGAACGCTATGTGGTGGGGTCCGGAGCTGGACGATGAGCCACCCATTGTGTTGGCCGCCCTCGGACCGCTCATGCTGAAGCTGGCCGCCGAGCGCACCCTTGGCGCTCATCCCTACTTCGCCCCGCCGGAGAACTCCCGTCGGTCCCGGGAGATCATGGGCCCCGACGCCTGGATCTGCCCGGAGCAGAAGGTGATGCTGGAGACCGACCCGCAGCGGGCCCGGGAGCGGGCCCGAGCCTCCATGGTCGGGCCGCTGCAAATGCCCAACTACCGGAACAACCTCATGCGCTGCGGCTTCGAAGAGAGCGCCCTCGACGACGGGGGCAGCGACGAGGTAGTCGACGCCGTGGTGGCGTGGGGAGACGAGAACGTCCTGGCGGAGCGGGTGCGCCAGCACCACGAGGCCGGTGCCACCCACGTGTGCATCCAACCGCTCGACCCAGTGGACAAGACCCGCCCCAGTCTCGAAACGCTCGAGGTCCTCGCCCCCCTCTTGAATGGAGCATGATCAGTTATGGCCAATGAGTTCCAAGACCGGGTCGCCCTGGTCACCGGGGCCGGAGACAAGATCGGCCTGGGTTTTGCCCACGCCAGCTACCTGGCCGAGCGCGGGGCCAAGATCGTGCTCAACGACTTTGGCAACGGCACGCTGGGTCTGCTCGAGCAGGGCATCAACCCCGACATCGCCGAGGAGGCCGCCCAGCGCATCCGTGACGCCGGCGGCGAGGCCATGGCCAACAACGGCGACGTCGCCAACCCGTCCACCGCCGAGGCCATGGTGTCCAATGCCCTAGAAGCGTGGGGTCGGATCGACATCCTCATCAACAACGCCGGGTTCGCCAGCGCATCCTTCTTTCCCGACATCGACGCCGACGACATGCACCGCCACGTTGGGGTGACTTTGCTGGGATGCCTCAACACCGCCAAGGCGGTGTGGCCCCACATGGTGGAGCGGGGCTACGGACGCATTATCAACACCGGCTCTCCGGCCTGCTTCGGCAACCCCACCGCCTCCTACGCCGCCACCAAGTCGGGGCTGTTCGGCTTCACCCGCACCGAGGCCATCTTCGGCCAAGCCCACAACATCACCGCCAACCTGCTGCTGCCGGCGGCCATCTCCCGGTTGACCGAGGGCCTGCCCGAGTCACCGTTCAAGTCGCACCTGCGCACCCATTTCGGCGCCGAGAGGGTGGCTCCGGTGGTGGCCCACCTGGTGAGCGACCAATGCGACGTGACCGGCGAGGCGTTCACCGTGGGCGGCGGCCAGTTCGCCCGCATCGTGTACGCCGCCTCCCCCGCCCAGGAGATCGATCTGACGATGGAGTCGGTGGCCCAGGGGATGGCCAACGCCATGGACAGCTCAGACTGGACGCCTCAGGGCTCCACCGCGGAGAGCCTGGTCCACCTGGGAATGCCCCCGGAACTGGAGCAGATGTAAGGATTATCGCTATGGCACTGGTGACGGAAAAAGAGATTGAGGGCTTCTGGCGCGACGGTGTGGTGGTTATCAGAGGAGTGCTCTCTGATGACACCTTGGCCTCCATGGCCAAGCCGGTGGAGCGAGCTCTGGGATCCGAGGCGATGAACAACATGACCGAGATGGGTGCCATGGTGGTTCCGCCCAGCGGGGGAACCGTGCTCAACGACCCCGCCGCAGCCAAGAGGGGCGCCCCCCGGGGCCAGTTCCACGGCGGCACCGACCACTGGTGGGACGATGCCGACTTCGAGGCATTCGCCACCCGGTCCCCCCTGCCCCAACTGGCCGCCGAGCTAATGCGGAGCCAGGAGCTGTGGTTCTACGAGGACAGCGTGCTGGTGAAGGAGCCCCACACCGAGGAACCCACCTCAATCCACCAAGACATGGCCTACTTCCAGTTGGAGGGCGACAAGGTGTGTACCACTTGGTGCCCGCTCGATCCCATCAGCAAGGAGACCGGAGCCACCGTCTATGTGAAGGGCTCACACCGCTGGGAGCGGAACTTCCGGCCCAATTGGTTCGTGAGCCAGCTCTCCATGCCCGACACCGAAGGCGAGGAAGTCCCCCATTACGACCGGGACGACGCCGAGCATCTGCTCTGTTTCGACATGGAGCCTGGAGACGTGGCCGTCCACCACGCCATGACCCTTCATGGCGCCCACGCCAACGTCACCGACCAGTGGCGCCGGGCCATCTCGGTTCGCTACTGCGGCGACGACACCGTCTACCGCTTCAAGCGGGGCACCCCCCTAAAGCCCCATCACTCCGAAGTCGCCGAGGGCGATCCGGTCGACCACCCCCGCTGCCCCCAAGTCTGGCCCCGCTAGCCCAACTCAGGGCCGAGGATGGAGACGAAGGAAACCATCTCGCCGGGGTAGCCGCCGAGGTTGTGGACCAGGCCGAGGTTGCGGCTGGACAGGTCGATTTGGCGGTCGTCGCCGGCCTGGCCTCGAAGTTGGAGCCAGCACTCGTAGTGCATGCGCAGGCCGGAGGCCCCCACGGGGTGGCCAAACGCCTTGAGGCCGCCGTCGGTGTTGATGGGCATATCCCCATTGCGCTCGAAGGTCCCGGCCAGCACCTCTTTCCACGCCGTGCCCCGCTCGCAGAAGCCCAGGTCTTCCATGAGCACCATCTCGGTGGGGGTGAAGCAGTCGTGGACTTCGGCCATGGCCAGCGCCGAGCGGGGGTCGTCGATCCCCGCCTGGCGGTAGGCGTCGGCTCCGGCCATCTCGCACTCTGGGAAGGTGGTGTAGTCGTATTCGGGGTCGATAAGCCCGCCACCGGTGCCCGACACAAACGACAGCGCCTTGATGTACAGCGGATCCTCGCAGTACTGGTGGGCATCCTCTGCCCGCACCACAATGGCCGCGGCTGAGCCGTCGGCCACCCCGGAGCAGTCGAACACCGAGAGCCGCCCGGCCACCGAGGCCATCTCGCAGATCTTCTCGGCTGGCATCTCCCGGCGGAACTGGGCCAGCGGGTTGAGGGCCCCATTGCGGTGGTTCTTCTCGGCGATCTTGGCCACCACCATGCGCAGCTCGTCTTCGTCCACTCCGTAGCGGGCGGCGTAGGCCGGTAGCACCAGGCTGTACATGGCCGCGGCGGTCAAGTTCCGCTTGGTTCCATCGTGGGGAGCGGGCGCCGCGTTCAGTCCCTGGTAGCCGGAGTCCTTGATCTTCTCCACCCCTATGGCCATGGCCATGTCGTAGGCGCCGCTGGCCACCGCATAGGAGGCCTGACGCAGGGCCTCCGAGCCAGTGGCGCAGAAGTTCTCCACCCGGGTCACCGGCTTGCCCTCCAGCTTGAGCGGCTGGCTCAGCGTCAATCCGCTCATGCCACTGGAAGCCGTGCCCAGCCAGAAGGCATCCACATCGTCCTTGGATACTCCTGCGGAGGCAAGTGCCGCAGTGGCGGCGTCGATCAGCAGGTCGTCGGTCCCCTTGTCCCAGTGCTCCCGGAACTGAGTACACCCCATTCCGATGATCGCTACCTGGTCTTTGATGCCATGGCTGGCCATGAATCGCCTCCTAGTCCCCCGATGAAGACCGCGCCGGGCGGGCCTTCCAGAAATAGTTGTAGATGCCCTCGGCCTCGTACAGCCGCCGGAAAGTCATCTCCACCCGCTGCCCGATGCGGACCGCGTCTGGGTCCACGTCGGTCAACTCAACCGGCAGACGTCCACCCCCGTCGAAGTCCACCACCGCGAACACCACGGGCGGACTCACCGAATACACCAACCGGTCGATGGTGAAAGTCATCACGGTGGCTCCGACGTCGGCCATGGGTGCAGGATCCATGGCATCGAGCTCGTCCTCGGGGCGAATGGACACCCGGGCCGGCGGCAGGTGCAGCGTCCCGCTCTCGGTCCCTCGGCTACCCACGAATCCGTATTTCCAATCCTGAGCCCGAGCCGCGGCCGACGACGACGGTCGGGTCGGCTCGGGCCGATTTGGGGGCTGTACCTGGATCATGTCTCGCCACTGCAAGAACGTGGCGTAGCTCACCTCGGCGCCAGCAGCGATCTGGTCGGCCACCGGGAGGGATGGCGCATAGGAGGCCAACGCTTCAGTGGTGCGCAGGATCAGCACCTCTACCCCGTCGGCCAGCATGACCACCGCGATCGTTTGATCAGGCTCGGCCTGCTCCAGCTCGTTGGCCAGCAACAGCCCAGGATGAGCGGTTCCTGTGTTGCCCACCGCGGAAGTCAGATCATCGGCTACACGGGCCACACCGAGTTGGCCCGCCACCCGCTTGACCGCACGGCCATGGGTACCGGTCACCACCGCCACATCCACATCGTCGGCTTCGATGTCCGCACCGCCCAGCGCCTCCTTCCATGCCTGAGCAGCCAGCGGGCCGTAGCGGGTCTCGCCAAACCGCTCCTCCCATTGGCCGGTGCTGGGCGAGCCCGGCTGACGCCAGCGGTCCACGAACTCCTCGGTGGCCGACGCCGAACCCAGCAACTCGGCCACCACCGGTCCGTCGTCCTCTGTGCCGATCAAAAAAGCCGCGGCGCCGTCGCCACCAGTGGCCTCATCGGCGCCGGTGGGAAGTCCGCCTCTCATGTCGGCGGTCACCACCACTGTCGGTCCAATCGCATTCAAGGCGGTTCGCAGCGCCCCGATGCCCGAGCGCACCGCGCCCCCGAAATCCAGCGCGCCCGCGGAGGAATCCAACCGCAGCGCAGCGTGGATGGCGGTGGCGTTGGTCTTCTCCAAATAGGCGGGGTCGGCGGTGGCAAACCACAGTGCCCGGGGCTCAGCATCAACCGGGCGTAGCGCCAGTCGGGCCGCTTCCACCCCCATGGTGGTGGTGTCCTCGTCGTACGACGCCACCGATCGGGTGCCCCGCCCGCCGCCGCGGCCCATGACCGCGGCGATGGCCGAGCGGTCCAAGCGCCGGTACGGCACGTAGCCCCCGAAGCTGATGATGCCTCGCATACCGCCGAAGTGTACGCCTGACACTGCCATCAGCCGGAGTCCTAGTCTGTCCCCCATGACCTTTGAGCCCAGCGCCGAGGTGCGGCGCATCCGCGATGCCATCGACCACCCGATCATCGACTCCGATGGCCACATCATCGAGTTTCTCCCCGAAGTTCACGACATCATGGCCACCGTCGGCGGCCCCGAACTGGTGGACAAGTTCAAGGTCGTGGAATACGGAGCCCGCAAGTCCATCGATCTGACCCTGGAGCAGCGCCGAGCCGCCGGGATGATGCGCTCAGCGTGGTGGGGGCTGCCGGCCCGCAACACCCTCGACCGGGCCACTGCCTTGCTGCCCAAGCTGCTGTACGAGCGGCTGGACGAGATCGGCATCGACCTGGCCGTGCTCTACCCCACTTATGGACTGACCTGCATGGGCCTGGAAGACGAGGACCTGCGCCTCGGTGCCGCCCGGGCATTCAACCTCTACTTCCACCAGGCCTATGAGCCCTACAGCGACCGGCTAATGCCGGTGGCCATCATCCCCATGTTCACTCCGGAGGAGGCCATCGCCGAACTGGATTTCACGGTGGGCGAGTTGGGCATGCGCCCGGTGATGATGACCGGCCTGGTGCCCCGACCGGTGGACCGGGAGAACACCAGCCATCGCCATGCCCGCCGCATGGACACCTTGGGTATGGACTCCCCCTACGACTACGACCCGGTGTGGCAGCGGTGTACCGAGCTGGGCGTGTCGCCCACCTTCCACTCCGCGGGGATGGGCTGGGGCAGCCGCACGTCGGAGACCAACTACGTGTACAACCATCTGGGCAATTTCGCCGCCGCGGGCGAGGCCCTGTGCCGGGCCGTGTTCATGGGCGGGGTGGCCCACCGCTTCCCCGAACTGCGGTGGGCCTTCCTCGAGGGAGGCGTGGCCTGGGGGGTGAACCTGCTGTCGGATGTGATCGGCCACTGGGAGAAGCGCAACCGCGACGCCATCGGTCACTACGACCCCGCCGCGGTGGACATGGATGAGCTGGGCCAGCTGTTCGACGAATTTGGGACGGCGGTGGCCAACAGCCATCGGGACCGCCTCCAAGAAGCACTGCACATGCTGAGCGAACCCGACGAAGACCCGGCCACCATCGACGAATTCGCCCTCAGCGGGGTGGACACCGTGGAGGACATCCTGGCCATCTGGGAACGGTTCCACTTCGGCTGCGAAGCCGACGACCCGATGACCGCCATCGGGTTCAACCGAACGGTGACGCCGAGAGGCCAAGTGGTGAAGGGCATCTTCGCCTCCGATGTGGGCCATTGGGATGTCCCCGATGTGCGCGAGGTGCTGCCCGAGGCCTACGAGCTGGTGGACGACGGCATCCTCGACGAAGCCGACTTCCGGGCCTTCACCTTCGAGCACCCGATGTCGCTGTGGGCCGGAACCAACTCCGACTTCTTCAAAGGCACCGTCATCGAAGAAGCCCTGTAGGCGTGAGCACCTGGGAAGGCCGGGTCGAGGACCTCGACCTGCTGACCGGCCGAGCCCGCTTCGGCGGCGACCTCTCCGCAGCGGGCGCGCTATGGCTGGGTTTTGTGCGGTCCCCGGTGGCCCGGGCGACCATCACAGCAATAGACCGGACGGCCGCCGAGGCTCTCGAAGGTGTTGTCGGGGTGTTCACCGCCGACGACCTGGACTTAATCACTCAACCGAGAGTGGAGGGAATCACCCCTACGGAGATCAGTCGGCCTCCTCTGGCCGAAGGCGAGGTGGCCTTTGTCGGGGAAGCAGTCGCCGCGGTAGTCGCCATCAGTGAGGCCGCGTTAGCCGATGCCTGCGACCTGATCGACGTGGACTACCAGCCCCTGCCCCCGGTAGTCGGCCTAGATGCGGCCACAGCGAGACGCGCCCCTCTTATCCATGAGTCTCAGGAGACCAACACCGTGCTGTCCTCCTTCAATTCGGACTACTTGATCGCCGCAGCAAGAGAGATGGCCATTACGGACGAGGTGGCTTCTGCTGCCCAGCACTATCCCCGAGTGGCTTGCTCCCCTATCGAAGGGGTCGCCGGCCTGGCGATCCCCGACGGCGACCGGGTGGTAATCCACGTCAACTCTCAGATGCCGTCCTTGGTTCATGGGGAACTGGCCGCCACCCTGGCCAAACCCGATGATCAGATCAGCCTGGTGGTTCCCCCCATCGGCGGTGGCTTCGGGGGCAAATGCGACGGCGAGAACGGTCTGTTCGCAGTAGCCGCCCGCTTGGCCCTGCAACTGAACCGCCCTCTGCGCCTCGTCCAATCCCGCAGCGAGAACCTGCTGTCGATGCAGGCCCGTGACCAGCAACAGAGCATCACGCTGGCCGCCAGCTATGAGGGCGTCGTGACCGCCTTAATTGCCGAGGTAAGCGCCGATGTGGGCGGCTACGCCGGGATGGGCGCGTTCGAACCCCTGCAAACCCAGCGGCTCATTCCCGGCCCGTACCGGATCGACAAAGTATCGGTGCAGGCCTCCGCAGTGATGACCAACACTGCTCCCACCGGCCCTTATCGAGGTCCAGGCCGTGCCGAGGCCATCGGACTCTTGGAGCGGGCCATGGACAACCTGGCCCGGAAACTGGGACTCGACCCCGCGGATGTCCGCCGCCGCAACCTGCTACGGCCCGAAGACTTCCCCCGACCGACCCCCGGCGAACTGGTCATGGATGAGGCCGACCACCTGGGCGCTCTAGACCGGGCTCTTGAAGAGGTCGGCTACGAGAAGCTCAGAGAAGAGCAGGCAGCCCGCCGAGCTTCGAAGGATCACCGTCTCCTGGGCATCGGCTTGAGCTGCTGGGCCGACTTCACCGGTCGCCACGAGCCCTGCCAACCGGCTGCCGCCCGAGTGACCGATGACGGGCGAATCGAGATCGACGCCGGCACCGCCCCCATCGGCCAGGGGATGCAGACTGTGATCACGAAGCTGGCGGCTGAAACGATGGGCCTCGATCCGGTCCATGTCACAGCAGTTACCCCCGACACCGGCCGGTTCCGTCATGCCTTGGGCAGCTTCGGCTCCCGTTCGGCTTCTCTGGCCGGCAGCTCAGCTGTCCAGGTGGCGGAACGACTCCTAGATCAGCTCAAGATTCAAGCCGCAGAACTGTTGGAGGCCGCAGTAGACGACATCGAGCTGCGTCCCGACGCCACCTTGGGCGTGCTAGGTACCCCCTCGCCCGCAATCCCGCTGGCTGACCTGTCCGGACCCGAGGCCACTGCGGCCTTCGACCAGGGCCAACCCACCTTCTCCGGCGGCACCCACGTGGCCGTCGTGGAGGTGGACACCGAGACCGGCAACGTGGACCTGATCCGCCACATGGCGGTCACCGACTGCGGCCGGGTGCTCAACGAGGTGATGGCATCAGGCCAGGTACAGGGCGGAGCGGTGCAGGGCATCGGCGTCGCTCTATTCGAAGAGATGCGCTACGACGCCGACGCCAATCCGCTCACCGTCAGCCTGGCCGACTACCTCGTGCCCGCGGCCAGCGACGTGCCCCAGGTGGAAACCCACTTCATCGAAACCCCCACCGACCGCAACCCACTCGGAGCCAAGGGAGTAGCCGAGAGCGGCGCCATCGCCGCACCCCCCGCGGTGCAGAACGCCATCATCGACGCCCTGTCCCATCTCGGCGTCACCCACATCGACATGCCCTGCACGCCAGAACGCGTCTGGCACGCCATTCAGGGCTGCCAATAGGCGTCGAAGGCCCTTAGACCGTCAGTCCGTAGAGCTCGGCGCAGTTGTCGCGGAGGACGCGGTCGATCTGGTGGTCGGTCAGGTGGGTGGTCTGCTCGGTGAGCATTTCTTGCGACCAGGGCCAGGTGGCGTCAGAGTGGGGATGGTCGTTGGCCCACATCACCCGGTCCACGTTCATCAGATCGAGCAGCTTGAACGCCACCCAGTCGTCTTGGAAGGTGAGGTAGACGTTCTCCCGAAAGTAGTCGCTGGGCTTCTTGGACAGCTCGGCGCTCTCAAGCCAGTTGCGATGCCGGTTGTAAGCGTGGTCGGCCCGATACATCCAATGGGGCGCCCAGCCGGCGTCGGCCTCCACGCACACCACCTGCAATTCGGGATGGCGCTCGAACACGCCGCCGAAGATGAGCGTGCCGATGATGTCCTGGTTGCCCCGGATTATCCCCAAAAACGAATTGATCTTCGGCCCCCGGAAGTGAGCGGCCATGGGATGGTCGTTGCCCGAGGTGAGGATGTGGAACGACAGCGGTATGCCCATCGAAACCGACGCCTCCCAGAATGCGTCGTAGTCGGGGTGGTCGTAGTCGAGGCCGGAGGCCGCGTAACCAGGAAGCATGACGCCCTTGAGCCCTAAGTCCCGCATGGCCTCAAGGTCGGAAATAGCCTCGTCCACTGAGCGAATCGCGGTCTGGCCCAGACCGATGAGCCGCTCCGGGGAGTGGGAGTTGAACTCGGCAATCCAGCGGTTGTAGGCGTCGAAACAGGCCTTCTTGTAGTCGCCATCGGGATGGTTGCAAATGGTCATTCCCACCGACGGGTAGATCACCTCGGCCACAACCCCGTCCCGGTCCTGCTCCTCCAGTCGGGCCACTGGGTCGTAGCCCCCCGGGTGCAGTTCCTCCCAGCGAGTGCCGCTGGAGATGCTGATCTCGTGCCAGCTCTTTCCCGCCGCGGCGATCATGCCAAAGGGCATGCGGTTGCGCCCGTTGTCGATGGACATGAATACGCCCATGTCATCGGCCCAGTCCACCCGCGGCGCTCGGTCCCGGAACTTGGGGTCGATGTAGTCGATGTAGGTGTTATCGGGCTCGGTCACGTGCGAATCGGCCGAAATACAAGGGCGAACGGGAGTAACGGTGCTCATCTTCTGAACCTCTTCAATCTCGTCTCACTGAGACAACTACCAAAGGTAGTAGGTAGCGTTTCCTCCATGAGCAGCCAACGATCCGCCGCCGACATCCGAGCCGACCTCGGCCATCCAGTCATCGACGCCGACGGGCACGTGTTCGAGCACTATCCAGCCCTGCACCAGTACTGCCTCGAAGAGGGGCTGGAGGGGGGGCTCTACGCCCAAATGTCCAGTTGCTCGTTCAACGGAGAGCCCAATTGGAGCGGCCTGTCGCCCGATGAACGGCTGGCCCGGCGCTCCTTCCGGGGTCCGTGGTGGGCCCTGCCGCTGGGCAACACTCGCGACTTCGCCACCGCGGTGTCACCGGCGCTGTTCCACGACCGGATCGAGGAGCTGGGAATGGACTTTGCGGTGTGCTATCCCAGCATCGGACTCAATTTTCCCGCATACAAAGACGACGAGGTGCGCAACAAGCTCTGCCGAGCCCTCAACCGCTATTTGGCCGACAGCTACCAAGGACTGCAAGACCGGCTTACCCCGGTGGCAGCCATTCCCACTCACACCCCTGACGAGGCCGTCGAGCAACTTGACTTCGCGGTCACCGAACTGGGCTTCAAAGCAGTGATGATCGGCGGATTTGTTCCCCGACAACTGCCGGCCGGCGGCGAGATGGCCACTTGGATCGATTCGCTGGGCCTCGACTCGGCCTACGACTACGACCCCCTCTGGCAGCGCCTAGTTGACCTGCAAACCCCGGCCAGCCTCCACTCTGGATCGATGGGCTGGGACGGGCGCCGTTCCATCTCCAACTTCACCTACAACCACATGGGCAACTTCGGCTCCGCCAGCGAGGCCACGGCAAAGTCGATTTTCTTCGGCGGGGTTACCCACCGCTTCCCCGAACTGCGCCTCGGCTTCCTCGAAGGGGGCGTCACCTGGGGAGCGCAGATGGTGTGCGACCTCTTCAGCCACTGGGAAAAGCGCGGCCCCGAAGGCCTCAAGGCCTACGACCCGGACCTATTCGAGCCTGAGTACTTCGAGTCGTTGCTGGCCGAGGCCAACGACCCCATCGACCTGCCCGACGGATTCGGGAGAACGATGCAGAAGGGCATCAGCCATGATGAGGTTGTCAACGACTTCGAGGCCGCCGGTATCACATGCCCTGAGGACATACTCGAGCAGATCGACCGCTCCTACTGGTTCGGCTGCGAGGCCGACGATCCCCTCGTGCGGCTGGCCTTCGACGGTGCCCTTCCCGAAGGGGCCACACTCAACGCCATCTTCTCCTCCGACGTGGGCCACTGGGACGTCCCCGACATGTCCGAAGTGATGCCTGAGGTGTGGGAGCAGGTGGAACACGGATGGCTGAACGAAGACCAGTTCCGGGCCTTCACCTTCGGCAACGCCCACCGCTTCTTCTCCGAAGCCCGCCCCGATTTCTTCAAGAACACGGTCCTGGAAGACGTCACCGTCTAGAACTAGGGGGCGATGACCGCCCCTGATCCATCAACTTCGAGATTCATGCTTCTCGCCCAGCTGGGCATTTACTGCGACCCCAACTCCCAGCCCGGCTACGGAAAGCTCCGGGTGTTCGACGAGCAGTGCCATGGCGACCAAGTGAGGGCCTCGGTGCTGATGCTGATCGCCGACATCACCGGCGGAATGATCGGCGAGAAGGAAGATCCCGACTGCTGGCATTTCACCACCGACTTCCAACTCCGCACCGCGGCCGTCCCCCTGCCCGACCAAATCGACGTGTTTGCCGATGTGCTGCGGGCCGGGGCTTCCACGCTGACCTGTGAGTGCCGATTCACTACTGCCGACGGCACCGAGATCGGCTACGCCCAGATCGGCTTCGGGCGCCACCACCAACGTCCCGGAGATCCGGCCAAACCCATCCACGACCCTCCCCGGCCCGACCTCTTGGGGCTTCCCGACATCGACCGGCCGCTGGCCGAAGTGGCGGGCATCGAGGTGGTGGATGCCGCCGCCGGCCATGTGGAGGTGGAACTCACCCCGCAGCTGCTCAATCCTGCGGGCATCATGCAGGGGGCCATGGTCACCCTGGTGGGCGAGGTGGGCGCCGAAACCCTGGCCACCCACGATCTAGGCACGCCCCACGCAGTGGCCGACATGGACATCCGCTACCTACTGGGCGGAAAGATCGGGCCGGTGTACAGCAACTGCCGCTGGATGGGCGACCCATCCTCAGGCTGGGTGGTGGCCGAGATCAGAGATCTGGGCAAAGGCGACCGTCTGATGGCCACGATGATGATGCGGGTTCGACCGGCTCGCTAAGGGGCTGGAGAGCCTACCGGGGTAGTTTGGCGGGATGAACCGCCAGTGGATCTACGCGGTGCGACCCGACGGGCCGGTGGGCGTGGACAACTTCGAGTACCGGGAAACCGACATTCCCGAACCAGGCGACGGCCAGGCCCTGGTCCGGCTCTGTTATCTCAGCTTCGAGCCGGCCATGCGCACCTGGTTGGAGGACTTCATCACCTACATGCCCCCGGCACCGCTGGGACAGCCCATGATCGGACCGGGCGTCTCCCAAGTGGTGGCATCAAAGGCCCCGGACCTCAATGAAGGCGACCTGGTCAGCGGCATGATGAGTTGGCAGGACTACGAGGTGGTTGACGGCCAAGCCAGGGTGGTTCCCCCAGGCACGCCCATCCCGGTGATGCTGGGCCCGATGGGGGGCACCGGCCTCACTGCTTACATCGGTTTGCTCGACATCGGCCGTCCCCAACCGGGAGAGACAGTATTGACTTCGGGCGCCGCCGGGGCCACCGGTTCAGTGGCCGCCCAGATCGCCCGGATCAAGGGCTGCCGGTCGGTGGGAATCGCAGGAGGAGCTGACAAGTGCCGCTGGCTCCTGGATGAGGCCCGCCTGGACGCCGCCATCGACTACAAGAACGAGGACGTGGGTGCCCGGCTCTCCGAAGTATGCCCCGACGGTGTGGACGTGTACTTCGACAACGTGGGCGGCGACATGCTGGAAACTGTCATGGGCCATATGAACCAGGGCGGGCGCGTTGCAGTGTGCGGGGCCATCTCCACCTACAACCAGGGCCTGCGCCGCCCAGGCCCGTCCAACATGTTCGAGATCATCGAGAAGCGTCTCACGCTCCAGGGCTTCGTGATGTTCGACCACTTGGACCGGGTGCCCGCAGCCATTGAGGATCTCGGGCAGTGGGTGGCCGACGGGGAGATCGCCTTCCAGACCGACATCCAGGAAGGGTTCGACAACATCCCTACTACCTTCTTGCGGCTGTTCTCCGGCGCCAATCACGGCAAGCAGCTCCTGAAGGTGCGGGATCCGGAGTAGGAACCGAGGCGGAGCGAGATGGGACTGGTTCTCTACGAAACAGAAGGCCGGGTAGCGGTCATCACCTTGAACCGCCCGGAAGCCCGCAACGCCATGAGCCCCGAGCTGTCCGCCGCCTTGGGCGAGGCGTTCGACCGATTCGACGCTGACGATGAGGTGTGGGTGGCAATCCTGGCCGGTAACGGCAGGGTGTTCTGTGCGGGCGCCGACCTCAAGGCGCTTTCCGAGGGTCGAGCGGCAGGCATCATCACCGCCGAGGAAGGCTTCGGCCGATTTGCCCGCCGACAGCGAGACAAGCCGGTCATCGCCGCAGTCGATCGCCCCGCAGTAGCCGGCGGCTTCGAGCTGGTTTTGGGCTGTGATCTGGTGGTGGCCTCTACCGAAGCCGCCTTCGGCCTGCCCGAGGTGAAGCGGTCACTGGTGGCCTCGGAGGGAGGGGTCACTCGGCTCCCCCGCCGCATCCCCACCAACATCGCCATGGAGCTGGCTCTTACCGGCGACACCATCGACGTCCACCGGGCCCACGACCTAGGGCTGGTGAACGTGATCTGCGAACCAGGCCAGGCACTGGCCGAGGCCAAGAAGCTGGCCGAGCGCATCGTGGCCAACGCCCCGCTGGCCGTGCGGGCAATTCGCCATTCCGTGCTCGACGGACTGGAGACCACCGAGGCCGAGGGTTTCGCCATTGCAGCCAGCTACGGACGGGAGATCTCCCAGACCGAGGACTTCTTGGAGGGTCCTCGAGCATTTGTGGAAAAAAGACCCCCGGTGTGGAAGGGCCGGTGAGCCGTGTCGAATCGGCCAATCAGGCACAGCCGATGAGCTCAGGAGAGCGGGAGCTGATGCTCACCGGGATTGGCGGCCAAGGGGTGCAACTGGCCGCCCAGGTCATCGCCCAGGGGGCGACCGCCGACGGCAAAGAGGTGCTGGTGTTCGGCAGCTACGGAGGCATGATGCGGGGGGGCAACACCGACAGCACGGTGGTGATCAGCGACCGGCCCATCGAAGCACCGCCGGTGCTGTCAACCACCTGGTCGGCCATCTTGATGCACCACCAATACTGGTCCCCCCTGCGAGAGCGAATCCGCGACCACGGCCTGGTGCTGGTGAATACATCGGTGTTCGAGGACGAGCTGGATCGGGATCGCTATCAAGTAGTAGAAGTTCCGGCCACCGATGTGGCCACTGACCTGGGCAACCCGTTGTTGGCCGCCATGGTCATGTCCGGGGTGTACGGAAGACAGTCGGGGCTAGTAAGCCTGGACGGTCTCGTAGAAGGCATGCGCCGCTCGGTGCCGCCTTACCGCAGTCAGCTCATCGAAGCGAACGAGGGAGCGCTGACCACCGGGTGGGAGATGGCAGCATGAGCACCGTCACCGTTCGGGGCACCGTGGTCATCGACGTCGAGGCTTGCAAGGGCTGCGACCTGTGCATCGACGCCTGTCCGCCCCGAGTTCTGGAGATGACCGACCACGAGGTCAACAGTCGGGGCTATCGCTATCCCCGACTGTTGGCGGGCTGCACAGGCTGCCAAGCGTGTGCCCAAATCTGCCCTGACTTCGTATTCCAGGTGTACAAGTACGACACCCCCCTCGAGCTGCCGATTGGCGAGGCAGCCCAGCAATGAGCGACCGGGCGCTCATGGAGGGCTCCGAGGCCATCGCCAAAGCCGCGGTGGCTGCCGGCTGTCGGTTCTTCGCCGGATACCCCATGACCCCGTTCACCGAGCTGTTGGAGAACATGGCCGGGCTACTGCCCGAGGTGGACGGCGTGTGCATGAACGCCGAGAGCGAGCTGGAGGCGGTGGGCATGGCGTGGGGGGCGGCTACCACGGGATATCTGGCCGCCACCGGGTCCACCGGCCAGGGGTTATCGCTAATGCAGGAGTCGCTATCGGAGATCACCAACGCCCGCCTTCCCCTAGTGGTGTTCAACATGGCTCGGGGCCAAGGCGACTACTTCCAAGCCACCCGAGGCGGGGGCCACGGCGACTATCGCCACATCGTGTTGGCCCCCATGGATGTGCCCGAAGCGGTGGAGCTGACCCGGCTGGCGTTCGAGTTGGCCGGGCAATGGCGCACTCCAGTGATGGTCCTGGGCGACTACTACCTGGCCCACACCTACCAAGCGGTCTCGGTCCCCGCAATTGATGAAGCCTCCCCCGAGGCTCCCGAGTGGGCACTGAATGGATCTTCTGGAGGCACGGGAACGGCCAAGATCATCTCCCCGCTGGGTGGGGGCGTTGAGGGAGAAGAAGGCTTCGACCTTGGAGCCCACTACGCCGAGTGCGCCGCCCACATTCAGGCCTTGGCTTCAGGAGTCGAGCCGCTGGTGGATGTCGGGCATTGTGACGACGCCGAGTTGGTGGTGGCCGCCTACGGCTCAGTGGGCAAGTTCGTGCGCTATGCGTGCCTGCGATTGCGCGATGCCGGCCACCCGGTGGGTTACGTCCGGCCTATCACGTTGTGGCCGTTTCCGTCGGAAGCGGTGCAAGACGCGGTCGCCGGTTCGGCCAAGGTGGCGGTGTACGAACAGAACATGGGCCAGATGGTGGACGACGTGCGGCTGGCTACGCTGGGGGCATTGCCAGTGGAGTTCATCGGGGGCCCGAGCTGGGACCACTCCGGTTTTGGGATCGGTCCCGACATCAACGTGCCCGATATCTCCCAGCGCATCCTGGACGTTCTGTCATGAGGGGAAGAGGGTCATGAAGGGAGGAGGGGCATGAGCGAAGACCGGATATTTCTCTCCACTGATTCACCACCCCAAGAACCTGCCGCGCTCGTCGACGACTTCACCCCCTCGCTCATCACCCAGGCCAACCACCACCTCTGCCCGGGGTGCGGGGAGCCCATCGCCATCCGGGCTGCCATGGAAGCCATCGAAGAACTGGAACTGGCCCAGTCCACGATCACGGTCTTTGGCATCGGCTGCTATACGGCCTTTGCCCACAACCTGGACGTGGAGGTGGTACAAGCCCTGCACGGACGGGCCCCGTCAGTGGCCACCGGAATCAAGCGGATGCTGCCCGATGGATTCGTAATAACCGTCCAGGGCGATGGCGACATGGTCAACGAGGGTCTCCAAGAGGTGCTCCACGCCGCGGCCCGGGGCGAGAACATCACCTGCCTGCTGCTGAACAATGGCGTCTTCGGCGAGACCGGTGGCCAGATGACCACCACCACCACCCTGGGCCAGCGCACCAAAACCTCGATTGAAGGAAGAGATCCCCACCAGCACGGCCACCCGATCTTGCTCTCCGATCTGGCCGCCACTATGGACGGCGCGGCCTATGTCGCCCGCTGTGCGGTCAATAACGCCGGAAACGTGGCCCGCACCAAGCGCTACATCACCCGGGCCTACGAATCCCAAATGGCCGGGGCCGGGTTCGGCCTGGTGGAGATCCTCACCATGTGCCCTACCGGATGGTTTGTCGACACGCTGGAGGGCCCCGACTACCTCCAAGACACCCTCGCCCCCGTCCACAACATCGGCGAACTCAAGACTCTCAAGTAAGGGAGCACCTGGGGGCGCAACATAGGCGGGGCTGGGGGTGGCCCGGCTCAGGGCGCCCGCCGCCCGGACTCCATGGAGGACGGCGGGCTGGGCCGGGACAGGACCCGCAGTCCCGCCGGGGGAAAGTGCCGTTAATCCAGCAGTAAGTCTCGCAAGGCTTGCCGATGCCCGTCATCCAAACCCAAGGCATCGGTCCAGTACTGGTCGAAGCTGCCCCAGGTGTCGACCAGCACCCGCATCTGCTCGGCAAAGTAGTCCTCGTGGACGATGGCCAGCGGCATCATCAACTCTCCATAGCGGCCGGGAACCACATGCTGGTTGGTCTCCAAATAGTGATCCACCACCTGCTGCTCCGGGACCCCCACAGCCAACAGCAGAAGGCTGGCCGCCCAGCCGGTGCGGTCTTTGCCCGCGCTGCAATTGAACAACAACGGAGCCGCTCCCCGCGCCAAGACCCCTCTCACAAACTCACCGAATTGGGACGAGCGCACCGGGTCGCTTACTGATCTCGCCGAAGCCTCCTTCATCCACTGGAAGGCCTTGCCGTTGCCGAATCGCTCTTCCAACTCCTCCGCGCTGAATGAAGAGAAGTTCTCCCTAAGCCCGGACGGATTCGCGGAATCGGCCATCGGCAGTGAGACCAGCTCCACACCATCAGGCAGCCGGTTGGGGCCTTCTGCGGCGAGATCACCCTGGTTGCGGAAATCGAACACCGTGCGAATGCCCAGCCCGGCTAGCGATTCCAAATCGGAATCAGATGCTTCCGCCAAGTGGGCCGACCGATACACCAGGTCAGACCGCACTCGTTGGCCATCGACGGTGGTCTGGCCTCCCAGAGAGCGGAAATTACGGATGGATTCCACGCTGGGCACCCTATCCACACCGCGTCGAAACCCCTGCACTGAAGGCGGAGTCACGAATAAATGACACGAACGATCCAAGGCGCTAAAGTCTCGTTCCAATATTGGAGTAAGGGCCGGCCGACCATTGGCGAGGTCCAAGGAGACACAACTATGACCAAGACCAAGTTGATTTTCATTGGGCTGGCGTTGGCGCTGGTCGGCTTCCTGTTTGCCGGGTCTGCCTCGGCTCAGGACGGCCCATCCATTTCTGTCGACCCGTCGTACGTGGAGGCAGCCGGAGAGCACACATTCACCGTGACTGGCACTGGCTGGACAGGCTCGCCGATCGCAGTTTTGCCGTGTGACTATCCGGAAGGTGGCGATCCCAACGCGGTCGACGGAGACACTTGCGACCAGGGCTCGATGTCTGTGGTCGGTGCCCTTGACGGCGATGGTGGCTTTACCGTTGAGGTCACGCTTGACGTACCGGAGCCCGGCATCTGGGTCGGCGCTGGCGACTTTGCCCGGACTGAGTCCGCAGGTGCCGGAGTTACCGTCGGCATGATGGACGACATGATGCCCGCAACCGGCGTGAACACGTCACTGCTGGTGATAATCGGTACGGGCATTGCCCTCGCCGGTGTGATGGTGTTTGGCCTTAGCCGTCGGCTTCGCAGCCTGTAACACCATTTCCTGAACTGAACACTCGGTGCCCCGGGCCTTCGGGTCCGGGGCACCGGTCGTTTAAGGACATTGGAATGAAATGCCATCGCCAGATGGGTGACACAGACGAGGGGTTGCGCTAGAGTTTCGCCATCTATTGGAGTAGGGGCCAGACAGTCGTCGACACGGCCCAAGGAGCTATGTCATGACTAAGACCAAGTTGGTATTCATTGCGATGGCTTTGGCGCTTGTGGCCTGGGTAGGGGCAAGCGCCGCGACAGCCCAGGATGGGCCAAGCTTGACGGCCGATCCGGCTTACGTGGAAGCCGCAGGAGAGTACACATTCACTGTGACCGGTACCGGTTTCACCGTGCCGTCTGTGAACGCCACCGTATGCCCGACTGCAAACCAAGATGAGATCACGCCAGACAATTTCCAATCTCTCTGCGGCCTAGGTTTTGGAAATACCGTCACCAAGAATGACGACGGCTCCTTTACGGCTGAGTTGACAGCTGAAGTTGGCGAAGAGGGGATCACCTTGGTGATGTTCCAACTCGCCGCAGGTGGCGAAAGCGCCCGAGCAATTGTGACAATCGGCGCCCCCGACATGGCCGACGACGACATGGCGGATGACGACATGGCGGATGACGACATGGCCGATGACGACATGGCGGATGACGACATGGCGGATGACGACATGGCGGATGACGACATGGATGACATGGGCGACGACATGGCCGACGACGACATGGATGACATGG